>JBJOMW010000073.1:0-3117 GCA_046052145.1 Pseudomonadota bacterium | reverse complement strand
TCCGGTTGATCCTGGCGCCGCGTTCGGTGGGCGCCAGCAACGGCATAGCCAGCCGTGCCGGGCAAGGGATGAGCGGCGCGTCCCCGGCCTGCGCAGCGTGTCCCGAGATGGGGCAGCGCCCTGGCCGGACCCATTCAGCAGTGACATTCGGCGCGCGCCGTGCCGTGTCCCCTCGCCCCACTCAGCTTGCGCGCGCGGGGCCGGCCGGCCCTGCCGCCGCGCGGTCGGCACGGCGCTCCATCACGATGACATAGAGCGCGGGCAGCACGATCAGCGTCAGTAGGGTGGCCACCAACAGCCCGCCCATGATCGCGAATGCCATCGGCCCCCAGAACACCGTCGGCGCGATCGGGATCAGCCCCAGAACGGTGGACAAGGCCGTCAGCAGCATGGGCCGAAGGCGGGATGTCGCCGCTGCCACCACCGCGTCGCGCAGCGGCAGCCCGTCGGCGCGGTCCTGGTCGATCTGCACGATCAGGATCACCGCATTCTTCGCGATCATCCCGAGCAGCGCCAGGATACCGAGGATGGCCACAAACCCCAGCGGCCGGTCGAAGACCAGCAGCGCCATCACCACGCCGATCAGCCCGAGCGGCAGGATTGCCACCACCAGACCAAGCCGCGCGAAGCTCTGCAGCTGGAACATCAGCGCGGTCAGCATCACCACGATCATCATCGGCACCACCGCGATGACCGAGGCCTGGCTGTCCGCGCTCTCCTCCGCGATGCCGCCGAGCTCGATCGCGTAGCCCGCGGGCAGACGCGCGCGCAGCTCCGCGAGGCGCGGCTCGACCTCGGCCACCACCGTATCGGGCAGCACGCCCGGGCGGACATCAGCCTGGACGGTCAAGGACGGCACGCGGTCGCGGCGCCAGACCAGCGGGTATTCCTGGCCATATTCGAAGGTGGCGAACTGGCCGAGCGCGACCGTCCGCCCGCCCGGTATCGGCACCTGCATCGTCAGCAGCGTATCGAGCGAGAGACGCTCGGCCGCAGTGGCGCGGGCCAGGACGTTGATCAGGTAGATGTCGTCGCGGATCTGCGTCACCACGCTGCCGGTGATCACCGCATTCAGCGTCGCCGAGACAGCGGCCGAGGAGAGGCCGAGCTGCCGCGCCTGTTCCTGGTCCACCACGACGCGCAGCTGCCGCGCGGGCTCCATCCAGTCGAAGTTCAGGTTGCGCGCCCCGGCGCTGGCCGCCAGCACCTGCGCCACATCGAAGGCGATGGCTCGGATCGTCTCGGTCTCCGGGCCCACCACGCGCCATTGCAGCGGCCAGCCCACGGGCGGGCCGAGCTCGAGGGGGGAAACGCGGGCGACGGCGGCGGGGAACTGCTCGGCCAGCAGTGCCTCCAGCCGCGGCTGCAGACGGAGCCGCGCATCCAAGTCCTTCGCCACCACCACGGCCTGCGCGAAGAAGGGGTTCGCGAGCTGGGCGTTGAGCGGCAAGTAGAAGCGGATCGCGCCGCGGCCGACATAGGTGCTCCAATGCGCGACATCCGGGTCGGCGGCGAGCGCAGCGTCGAGCCGCTCCACCGCTTCCTGGCTGGCGAAGATCGAGGCGTTCTGCGGCAGCGTGATATCCACCAGCAGCTCCGGCCGGTCGGAGGAGGGAAAGAACTGCTGCGGCACGAAGCGCATCGCGTAGAGCGAGACAACGAAGGCCCCGACCGCGACCGCGACCGTCACCCAGCGCAGCCGGATCGCAAGGCGGAGGAAGCCCGCATAGGCGCGCAGCACCGCGCCCGGCGCCGGCGGGGGCGCGCCGGCGACAGCGGCCTTCGGCGCCTTCAGGATCGCCAGGCCCATCAGCGGCGCGAACAGCACGGCTACGAACCAGGACACCACCAGCGCGATGCCGACGACCGCAAAGATCGAGAAGGTGTATTCGCCGGCGGAACTCGCCGCGAAGCCGATCGGGATGAAGCCGGCGATGGTGACCAGCGTCCCCGTCAGCATCGGCGCGGCGAGCGTCCGATAGGCGAAGGTCGCGGCCTGATCCTTGGTATCGCCGGCCTGGAGCCGGCGGATCATCGCGTCGATGGTGGTCATCGCATCGTCCACCAGCAGCGTCAGCGCGATGATCAGCGCGCCGAGCGAGATGCGCTGCAGGTCGAGCCCCGCGAGCAGCATCAGCGGGAAGACGATCGCGAGCGTGAGCGGGATGGAGAGCGCCACCACCGCCCCGGCGCGGATGCCGAGCGCGATGAAGCTCACCACCATGATGATGACGATCGCCTGCCACAGGCTTTCAGTGAAATCGCCGATCGCGGTGTCCACCGTCTGCGCCTGGTCGGCGACCAGGAAGGGCTCGATGCCGATCGGCAGGTCGCGCTCGATCAGGCGCATCTCGCGCCGCAGATTGTCACCAAGGGCGAGGATGTCGCCGCCCTGGCGCATGGCCACCGCCAACCCGATGGCAGGCTGGCCGTTGACGCGGAACATCGGCTGCGGCGGATCGGCAAAGCCGCGGCGGATCTCGGCGATGTCGGTCAGTCGTACCAGCCGGTCGCCGGCCAGGAAGGAGACGGCGGCGAGGTCAGCCTCGTTCTGGAAGGCGCCGGAGACGCGCAGCGCCAGCCGCTCCTGCCCGGTCTGTACCAGCCCCGCGGGGCTGACTGCGTTCTGTGCCTGAAGCGCGGCGATCAGCGAAGGATAGTTCAGGCCAAGCCCGGCCAGGCGTTCGAGCGAGAATTCGACGAAGATCACCTCATCCTGTGCGCCCAGTATCTCGACCTTCGTCACATCCGGCACGCGCAGCAGGCGCGAACGTGCGGATTCCACGTAATCGCGCAATTCGCGGCGGGTGAAGCCGTCGGCGGTGAAGCCGAAGATCATCCCGAAGGTGTCGCCGAAATCGTCGTTGAAGCCGGGGCCGACGACGCCCTGGGGCAAGGTGTGACGCATGTCGCCGACACGCTTCCTCACCTCGTACCACATGTCGGGCACCACCTCGGCCGGGGTCGAGCCCTTCAGCTCCACGAAGATCGTGGTCTGGCCCGCGATGGTGTAGCTGCGCAGCCGGTTGAGGTTCGGCGTCTCCTGCAGGGTGCGCTCCAGGCGCTCGGTCACCTGCAGCAGCGTCTCCTCGATGGTCGCACCGGGCCAGGCGGCGG
>JBJOMW010000072.1:0-3510 GCA_046052145.1 Pseudomonadota bacterium | reverse complement strand
GCCGCGGAGGGTGAGGCCGTGCTGCTGCCCACGCCCTGGTACTTCAACCACCACATGGCGATGACCATGCAGGGCGTGCGTGCCATCCCCGTGCCGACCCGCGCCGAGGATGGCTTCGTCCCCGACCCCGAGCGCATCGGCGCGCTGCTGGCCCAGCACAAGGCGCGGGCGGTGGTGCTGGTGACGCCGAACAACCCGACCGGCGCGATCTACCCGCCCGCCGTCATCCACGCCGTCGCGGCGCAGTGCCGGCGGCATGGCGCGATGCTGGTGCTGGACGAGACCTATCGGGACTTTTTGCCAGAGGGCCCTGCACCGCACGCGCTGTTCGACGACCCAGCCTGGGGCGATGTCCTCATCCACCTCTACTCCTTCTCCAAGGCCTATTGCGTGCCAGGGCATCGCGTCGGCGCCATCGCGGCGGGCGCGGCGTTCATGGCCGAACTCGACAAGGCCTGCGACACCTATCAGATCTGCCCCGCGCGCCCGGCGCAGACTGCGTTGGCCTGGGCGATCCCCGCACTCGCTGACTGGCGCGCCGGTAACCGCGCGCTGATGGCCAGCCGCGCGGGCTTTTTCCGCGATGCGGTGTCGCAACTGCCCGGCTGGCGGCTGGATGCGATCGGGACCTATTTCGCCTATCTCCGGCTGCCCGAGGCCGCGCCCGATGCGCTGCGCGCGGCCGAAATTCTCGCCGCCGAGCGGGGGCTGATGACACTGCCCGGCCCCTTCTTCGGCCCCGGCCAGGACCGCCATCTGCGCCTTGCCTTCGCCAATGCCGCCGAGGCGGTGCTGGCCGAGGTGCCCGGCCGCCTCGCAGCCTTTTCCTGACGGAGCGCCCCATGCGCACGATCGACGTAATCTCCGACGCCATCTGCCCCTGGTGCTGGATCGGCAAGGCGCATCTCGACGCCGCGCTCGAGGAGCTGCGGCAGGACGGACTGGAATTCCGCATCCGCTGGCGCCCCTTCCAGCTCAACCCCGATATGCCGGAGGCGGGCGTCGAACGTGACGCCTATCGCGCGGGAAAATTCGGGTCGCTGGAACGCTCGCGCGAGTTGGATGCGCAGGTCGCCGATGCCGGGCGCGCGGCGGGGCTCGCCTTCCGCCACGACCTGATGCGGCGCACGCCGAACACCATCGCCGCGCATCGCGTGATCCGCGCTGCGGAACAGGCGGAGGTGCAGGAGGCCGTCGTGGATGCGCTGTTCCGCGCCTATTTCCAGCAGGGCCGCGACATCGGCGATGCGGCGGTGCTGGACGAGATCGCCGCTGGCGCCGGCCTGCCCGGCATGGCCGCGATGCTGGCCGGTGACGACCATCGCGACGCCGTGCTGGCCGAGGACATGGCGGCACGGCGCGGCGGCATTTCGGGCGTGCCGTCCTTCCTCATGGACCGCCACCTGCTGTTCAGCGGCGCCATGCCAGGCCCCCGCATGGCGGAGGCTTTTCGGCAGGCCGATGCCATCCTCTCCGCGAGGGAGACGAAAGCTTAGGCGCGCAGCAGGCGCTTCAGCTTGGCGACCGCGCTGTCCGGCGTGGTCACCACCGGCTTGCCCGTCGCCGCGGCGACCAGCGATGCGGCGCGCGCCAGGCTGAACTGGCCGAGCAGCACCACGTCGCAATCGCGGAGCGCGACCGCGGCCTCTGCCGCCAGCCGGTCATGGGTTGCGGCATCGCCCGCATCGAGCGCGGCCAGCGCCCCGGGCGCGAGGCAGGGCACCACCTCCACGCCCGGCGGGAATTCGGGGGGCATGGAGGAGAGCGTGCCGGGGAAGGTCGCCAGCAGGCCGATCTTGCGGCCGATTGTCACCGCTTCCTCGATCGCCGCCTCATTCGGCTTCAGCACCGGCAGCGGGGCGAGGTCCTGCGCGCAGGCCTCGATGCAGGGCCCGAAGGCCGAGCAGGAGAAGAGGATGCCCTGCGCGCCCGTGCCCGCGGCATAGCGCGCGAGCGTTAGGAAGCGGTCCGTCATCGCCGGCGTCAGTGCGCCCTCGCGGGCCAGGTCGGCCGAGAGGCTGTCATCAAGCAGGTTCATCAACCGCGCTTCGGGCCAGGCAGCGGCGAAGGCGGCCTCGATCGGCGGCGGGGAGTGCCGCAGTGCGTGGATGATCGCGATCCGCATGCTCATGCCAAATCCCATGAATTGTGACCTGCGCCCGCCGGAGGCGGGCGAGCGGCCGAATGGCCGCCGCGGCTTATGCCGCGAAGCCAAGCGCGCGAAGGCGCGCGCCGGCGATTGAGGGCGGATCGGCCACGATCCGCAGCGTTCGAATCAGTTTCCCGTGCAGCGCCGGAGGGGGGAGGGGAATTCGGCGCAGTTGGGGAAGACGATCTCGTCCGGTCCGCGGCGCTCAACGCGGAGCTGGTTCGGCCCGCCCGGGCAGCCGAAGCCGGCATCGGCCGGGATGCGCGCGCCGAAGGGCGTGGCCTGCGGCGGCACCGGCACCAGGCGGAATTCCAGCGCGTCCGGGGAGGCCGCCACCGTCTCGACCAATCGCTGGCGGTAGGAGACCTCGAGCGGCGAGGCACGGAGCACGATATCGCGGGTGAAGATCACGGTGGGCTGGCCGGTGCAGCGCGGCCCCCCGGTCTCGCCGGGCGGGAAGACGCCGCCGGTCCAGGAGCCGAACACCCAGGCATGCGGCGGATCGGCCTGTTGGGCCGCCCCGCTGCCGGCGAGCGCCAGCGTCATTGCCGCCACGAGCATTCCGCGTCGCATGCAGACCCCCTGTTCCCGGTGGGCCGGAGTTTAGCGGCCCGGCGTCGGATCGCCTATCCGCCCGCGTCCGGTCAGGCGGTGGCCGGCTTCGGGGCCGGGGCGGGGTCCTTCACCGGCATGTGGATCAGCGCGGCGAAGACGGCGGCCAGGATGCCGATGATCCACATCAGGTCGTAGCTGCCGGTCCGGTCGAAGATCAGCCCGCCGAGCCAGGCGCCCGTGAAGCCGCCAATCTGATGGCCGAGGAAGACCAGACCGAACATGGTCGCGAGCCAGCGCGTGCCGAAATTGCGCGCGACGAGGGCGACCGTCGGCGGCACGGTGGACAGCCACAGGATGCCCATCAGCGCGGAGAAGACCAGCACCGTCTCCGTCGTCTTGGGCAGCAGCATGAAGCCGCCCATCACGACCCCGCGCGCGGCATAGATCGCCACCAGCAGCTCCCGCCGCTTCCAGCGCTGGCTGAGCTCGCCGGCGGCCAGCGATCCGGCAATGTTGAACAGCCCGATCAGCCCGATCGCCCCCGCGCCCACCGCCACCGGCAGGCCGCAGCTATGCACGAAGCCCGGCAGGTGGACGGTCAGGAAGGAGACATGCAGCCCGCAGACGAAGAAGCCGAAGAACAGGAACCAGAAGCTCGGCGTGCGGAAGCCACGCGCCAGCACCTGCCGCGCCGTTTCCTCCGTCGCGCCGGGCGCCTTGGGGGCGGGCTTGTCGGCCAGCGGCTGGGCCAGCAGCAGCATCAGCAGCGCCGCGCCCGCCATGACCCAGAGCGTCCATTGCCAGCC
>JBJOMW010000071.1:0-3938 GCA_046052145.1 Pseudomonadota bacterium | reverse complement strand
TCCCGCAGGTGCAGGTGGCGGTTGAGGGCCATGCCGACGAGCGCGGCACGCGCGAGTACAACCTGGCGCTCGGCCAGCGCCGCGCCAACGCCGCCCGCGACGTGCTGGTTGCCGGCGGCGTCGCCCCTGCCCGCATCTCCACCATCTCCTACGGCAAGGACCGCCCGGCCGCGCTCGGCTCCAACGAGCAGGCCTGGTCGCAGAACCGCCGCGCGGTCACCGTCGTCCGCTAAGACGACACGGCCGCGCCCCGGCGCCCGCCGCAAGGGGGGCGTCAGGACTGGCCGAATCGCGCTATGAGATAGGCGCCCGGGCCGGCATCCCGCCGGTCCGGGCGTTGTCTTTTCCGGGGGGTTCCCATGCGCCGTCTCGGCCTCCTGTTCGGCCTTCTGCTGCTCGCTTTGCCGGGCCTTGCCCGCGCCCAGGTCGAGACGCGCGAGGGCATCGCGCTCCAGAACCAGATCCTGCAGCTCCGCCAGGAGCTTGATGCGCTGCGCCGCGCAGCCCCAGGCGGTGGCATGGCCCCGCCCCAGGCCGGCAGCAGCCTGCTCGGCGGCGGCGCCGCTGCGCCCGCCCGTCCCGCGGCGCAGGGCGACATCGTCCAGACCCTGCTCGAACGCGTCCAGCGGCTTGAAGACGACCTCCGCAGCGTCCGCGGCCGGGCCGAGCAGGCTGAGTTCAATGAGCGCCAACTGCGCGAACGGGTTGAGAAGCTGCAGGGCGACCTCGATTTCCGCCTCCAGCAGATCGAAGGCCAGCGCCAGGGTGCGGCGCCGGCGCAGCCTGCCCGTCCGGCGACCCCAGCCGCCACGCCTGGGACCACGCCGGCCCAGCCCGCCGCACCCGCGGCCACCGGCCCGCGCCCGCCCCAGCGCGCCATCGCCGACGGCCAGGCCGCGCTCGCCCGCCGCGACTTCCCCGCTGCTGAGGCCGCCGCACGGGAGGTCATCGCCTCCCGCGAGCCGACGCAGCAGGTGAATGCGCAGATGCTGCTCGGCGATGCGCTGATCGGCCGGCGCGACTTTGCCGGCGCGGCGGTCGCCTATGACGATGCCCGCCGCCGCAGCCCGACCGGGCCGCGTTCGGCGGACGCCGCGGTCGGCGTTGCCAATGCCTTCATCGGGCTCAACAACAATGGCGATGCCTGCTCGGTGCTGAACAATCTGCGCAGCGCCCGCCCGGATCTCACGGGCCCGGTGGCGGAGCGCGCGGCCGATGCGCGCCGCCGCGCCCAGTGCCGCTGACGGCTGGCTGCACTGCCCCTTGATGCGGGCCTTGCCCTGACCGGCCCCGCCGCACCCGTCACGGATGCGGACTTCGCCGCGCTGATGGCCCCGCTCGGGCCCTTCGGCCCGGCCCCGAGCCTGGTGGCCGCCGTCTCCGGCGGGCCGCACAGCCTGGCCCTTGGCTGGCTCGCGGCGCGCTGGGCGGCTGCGCGCGGCGGGCGGCTGCTGGCGGCTGTCTGCGACCATGGCCTCCGGCCCGAAAGCGCCGCAGAGGCCGCTCATGTGGTCGCGCTGCTGGCCGGCCAGGGCATTCCGGCGCGGCTTCTGTCCCTTGGCCTGCCGCCCGGCCCGGCGCTGCAGGAGCGTGCGCGCGGGGCCCGGCTCGCGGCGCTGCTGCGGCTTTCGGCGGAGGCCGGGGCCCCCTGGATGCTGCTTGGCCATCATCGCGCCGACCAGGCGGAGACGCTCCTCCTGCGTGCCCTCGCAGGCAGCGGCGCGGCGGGGCTGGCCGGGATGGCGCCCACCCGAGCCGAAGCGCCCGCCCTACTGCTTCGCCCGCTGCTCGGCGTGGCGCCGGCGCGGCTGGAAGCGACGCTCGCGGCGGCCGGGTTGGTGCCCATCCGCGATCCTTCCAACACCGATCCGCGCTTCACCCGTGCGCGGCTGCGCGCGGCGCTGGCCGATCCGGGCGGGGAGGGTGAGGCGACCCGCGCCCTGGCCGCAGCCGCCGGGCACTTCGCCGCCCGCCGCGCGGTTGCCACCGCGGCCGTCGCCGCCCGGCTTGCCGCCGCCGCGCGCCTGCATGAGGCCGGCTTCGCCCGGCTCGACCGCGCGGCGCTCGGCGCCGATGCGGTGGCGGTCGCGGCGCTCGGCGCGCTGATCCGCCTGGTGGGTGCCGGCCGCTTCGCCCCGCCCGAGGCCGGCGTGGCGCGGCTGCTCGCGGCCGGGCAGGGGACGCTCGGGGGGGCGGTGCTGCGGCGGGACGGGCTGTTGCTGCGAGAGGCAGCCTCCCTCGCACCCCCCATGCCCGCCCGTCCCGGCGCCGCCTGGGACCGGCGCTTCCGCCTGGCCGGGTCGGGCGGGGAGGGGTTTGAAATCGGCGCAGCCGGGGAGGCCGCGCGCCGCCTGCCCCGCCCGGCCGACATCCCGGCGGCGGTGGCGCCGACCCTGCCCGCGCTCTACCGCGATGGAACGCTGGCGGTGGTGCCGGCACTGTCCTATCCTTCCAACGAAGCCGCCCGCCGGCACGCCCTGGTCTTCGCGCCGGGTGCCGGGGCGGTGGCTTGAGCGTTCCGCACACCGCCGGGGACGCCACGTCGCGGATCACCTCGCCGCGGCGGATGGAAGCTTGGCGAAGGCGCACTATGTGTGGTGAAGCGCGGTCCATCGGGCTGCGAGGCATAGGGATCCCGAAGTGAACAATTTCGGCCGGAATCTGGCACTCTGGGTCATCGTGGCGCTGCTGCTCGTGGCGTTGTTCAACCTGTTCCAGCCCTCATCCGGGCCGGGGCGGACCACGCAGCAGGTGGCCTATTCCGACTTCCTGAATGAGGTGAATGCGGGCCATGTCCGCGACGTCACCATCCAGGGCCGGACCGTCAGCGGCCAGCTTTCGGATGGCCGCAGCTTCCAGACCTTCACGCCCGAGGATCCCACCCTCGTCTCGCGCCTGACCGAGCGCGGCGTGCGCGTTGTCGCGCGGCCGGAGGAGAGCGACGTCAACCCGCTCTTCCACTACCTGCTCAGCTGGTTCCCGATGCTGCTGCTGATCGGCGTCTGGGTGTTCTTCATGCGCCAGATGCAGGGCGGCGGCGGGCGTGCGATGGGCTTCGGCAAGTCCAAGGCCAAGCTGCTGACCGAGAAGCAGGGCCGCGTGACGTTCGAGGATGTCGCCGGCATCGAGGAAGCCAAGGGCGAGCTTGAGGAGATCGTGGAATTCCTCCGCGATCCCCAGAAGTTCCAGCGCCTCGGCGGCAAGATCCCGAAGGGCGTGCTGCTCGTCGGCCCGCCCGGCACCGGCAAGACGCTGCTCGCGCGATCGATCGCGGGTGAGGCGAATGTGCCCTTCTTCACCATCTCCGGCTCCGACTTCGTCGAGATGTTCGTCGGCGTCGGCGCATCCCGCGTGCGCGACATGTTCGAACAGGGCAAGAAGAACGCGCCCTGCATCATCTTCATCGACGAAATCGATGCGGTGGGCCGCCATCGCGGCGCTGGCTTGGGCGGCGGCAATGACGAGCGCGAGCAGACGCTGAACCAGATGCTCGTCGAGATGGACGGCTTCGAATCCAACGAAGGCGTGATCATCATCGCGGCGACGAACCGCCCCGACGTGCTCGACCCCGCGCTGCTGCGCCCGGGCCGCTTCGACCGCCAGGTCGTGGTGCCGAACCCGGATGTGAATGGGCGCGAGAAGATCCTCCGCGTGCATATGCGCAAGGTGCCGCTGGCCTCCGACGTCGATCCGAAGACGATCGCGCGCGGCACGCCGGGCTTCTCGGGCGCCGATCTCGCGAATCTCGTGAACGAGGCCGCGCTGCTCGCCGCGCGCACGGGCCGGCGCACCGTCGGCATGGCCGAACTCGAAGCCGCCAAGGACAAGGTGATGATGGGTGCGGAACGCCGCAGCCTCGTCATGTCCGAGGATGAGAAGCGCATGACCGCCTATCACGAGGCCGGCCACGCGCTGGTCGCGATGCATGAGCCGGAATG
>JBJOMW010000070.1:0-4073 GCA_046052145.1 Pseudomonadota bacterium | reverse complement strand
TTCCTGGCGCCGCCGCATGGGTTGAGGCCTGGCATCACCTTCGACCTGCTGGTGATCGACGAGGCGTCGCAGATCGAGCCGGTGGATGCGCTCGGCGCCATCGCGCGCTGCCAGCAGGTGGTGGTGGTCGGCGATGATCGGCAGATGCCGCCCACCCGCTTCTTCCAGCGCATGACGAGCGAGGAGGAAGGCGAGGACGACTTCGCCGAAGGGCCGGTCGCGGCGCGGGAGGTCGAGAGCATCCTCGGGCTGGCCAATGCGCGCGGCGTGCCGAATGTCATGCTGCGCTGGCACTACCGCAGCCGGCACGAAAGCCTGATCGCGACCTCCAACGCCGAATTCTACGATGGGCGGCTGATGGTGCTGCCCTCGCCGAAGGCGCGCTCTGACAAGCTCGGCCTCAGCCTCAAGCGCGTGGACGGGCAATGGGAACAGGGTGCGGGCATCAACCGCATCGAGGCGGAGGCGGTGGCGCAGGCCGTGATGCGCCACGCGCAGGAAGCGCCGGGCGACAGCCTGGGTGTGGCGGCCTTCAGCATCAAGCAGCGCGACGCGATCCTCGATGCGGTCGAGACGCTCCGGCGCGCGAACCCCGACACTGAAGCCTTCTTCGGCGCGCATGAGCACGAGCCCTTCTTCGTGAAGAACCTCGAGAACGTGCAGGGCGACGAGCGCGATTCCATCCTGATCAGCGTCGGCTATGCGCGCGACGCCTCGGGCAAGGTGGCGATGCGCTTCGGGCCGCTCTCGGCCGATGGCGGCGAGCGGCGGCTGAACGTGCTGATCACGCGCGCGAAGAAGCGCTGCATCGTCTTCAGCGGCCTCACCGCCGACGACATCGACCTCGAGCGCGCGGCGGGGCGCGGCGTTGCCGCGCTCAAGACGTTTCTTCGGTTTGCGGCGCAGCCGGGCGAGGCGCGCCGCAGCGAGGGCGAGCAGGCCGCAGCACCGCTCGCGCGCGTGCTGGCTGAGGAGATCCGCGCGACGGGCAAGGACGCGGCCGCGCGCATCGGCATCGCGGGCCTCTATCTGGATGTGGCTGCGCGGGAGGGTGCGGATTTCGTGCTCGGCGTCGAGGCCGATGCGGGGGATTGGGCGAGCGTCCGCGCCGCGCGCGACCGCGAGCGCGGGCGGCCGGCGGCGCTCACGATGATGGGCTGGAAGCTGCACCGCGCCTGGTCGCTCGCCTGGCTGCAGCGGCCGGAAGCGGAACGCGCGCGGCTGCGCGCCGCCCTTGGCGTTGCCACGCCAGAAGCGGCCGAGGTCACCGTGGCTGGCTTTGATCCGGGGCTCGCCCTGCCCTATGCCGAAGCGGTGCTGGAGGTGCCGAAGGACAGCGCTATTCCCGCCGTGCCCTTCGCGAAACTCTCCGAAATCCTGGCCGCGATCATCCGCGCGGAGCAGCCCGTGCATACCGATGCGGTGTTTGAGCGCGCACGCATCCTGTGGGGTGCCTCAAAGCTCGACGCCGCGGACCGCGCCGCGCTGCAGCAGGCGCTGCGCCTTGCGGGGCAGTTGCAGGGTGTCGCGGAACAGGGCGGCTTCTGGCGTGCGGAGGATGCGCCCGCACCCGTCCCGCGCGACCGCCGCACCACGGCGCCGCATCTGCGGCGCGCGGCGATGGTCGCACCCGCCGAGATCGAGGCCGCCTGCCAGGTGCTGCTCGGCGCGGCGGCGGTGACAACCGAGGAAGAACTCGCGGCGGGCGTCGTGCGCCTGCTCGGGCTCGAAGCGCAGGCCGGGCCGGCGATCGCCGCGCGCGTCGCGGCGCTGGTCGGCGCCGGGCGCGTCACGCTGCGGGGCTGAGCCGCCGCTATCGCGCCAGCAGCCACTCCGGCAGGCCGGTGACGAGCGTCACGGGAAACAGCGTGATCAGCACCACCGTCAGCACCAGCATCAGGAAGAAGGGCAAGGAGGCCAGCGCGACCTCGCCCTGATCCTTGCCGGTCATGGTCTGCATCACGAACAGGTTGAAGCCGACAGGCGGCGTGATCTCCGCGATCTCGACCAGCAGGACGATGAAGATACCGAACCAGATCAGGTCGAAGCCGGCCTGCTGCACCATCGGCACCACGATGGAGGTGGTGAGCACGATCATCGAGACGCCATCGAGCGCGGTGCCGAGCACGACATAGACGACCACCAGAATGGCGATGATGCCATAGGGCCCGAGTTCCAGTGCGGCGACGCCCTGGGCCAGCGCGCCAGGGATGCCGGTCAGCGCCATCGCCTTGGTCAGGAAGGCGGCGCCCGCCAGGATGAACATGATCATGCAGCTGAGGCGCGTCGCCCCCTGCAAGCTGTCAACGAAGCTGCGCCACGACAGGGTGCGCGTCACCGCCGCCAGCACCAGGCTGCCGAAGACGCCAAACGCCGCAGCCTCCGTCGCGGTCGCCCAGCCGGCGAACATGGAGCCGATGACGGCGATGATCAGCAGCGCGCAAGGGATCAGCTGCGCGGATTGGCGCAGCTTCGCCACGAAGCTCATCGGCGGGTCGGCGGGTGGCTGCTTGCGCGGGTTCAGCATCGCCCAGACGATGATGTAGAGGCTGAACAGCCCCATCACGATCAGGCCCGGGATCATGCCCGCGATGAAGACGCGCACGATCGAGACTTCTGCCGCGACCGCATAAACCACCATGATGATAGAAGGCGGGATCATGATGCCGAGCGTGCCGGCGGTGGCGAGACTGCCGATCGCCACCCGCTCGTCATAGCCGCGCCGGCGCAGCTCCGGCAGCGCGATCTTGGAGACGGTGGCGCAGGTCGCAGCCGAGGAGCCGGAGACACTGCCGAAGATGCCGCAAGCCAGGATATTCACATGCAGCAGCCGACCGGGCACGCGCCGCACCCAAGGGGCGAGGCCGTTGAACAGCTCCTCCGACAATCGGGTGCGGAACAGGATCTCGCCCATCCAGATGAACATGGGCAGCGCCGCCAGCGTCCAGCTGCCCGTCGCCTCCCACATCGCGCCCGCCAGGAACAGGCCAGGCGTGTCGGACGCCCAGGCCATCGCCACCCAGCCGACGGCCGCGAGGCTCATGGAGATCCAGAGCCCCATGCCGAGCAGCATGCAGAGCAGGACCAGCAGCAGCAGGGAGAAGGTGAGGAGATCCATGGCTCAGACCTCCGCCGAGAAATCACCGCGCGCCGCCCGGTCCTCGGCGGCAGCGACATAGCTGGGCTTGAGGCCGGCGATCACGCGCGCCAGCTCATCCAGGATCGCGACCAGCAGCAGCCCCGCGCCGAGCGGCATCGCCAGCTTCGGGATCCAGACCAGGAAGGGCACGGTGCCCTGCGCCACCTCCTCGATCTCCCAGCTGAACAGTGCCTCCTGCGCGGTCCAATAGACGATGGTGCCCACGATCACGGTGGCGAGCCCGAGGGCGAGAATCTCCGCCACGCGGCGCGCGGCGGGGCCGAGCTTCTCGATGCCCATGCCAACCCGGATCAGCTCGCCGCGCTTGAAGGTGGCGGCCAGCGCGAAGAAGGTGGTGGCGACGCAGAGATAGGCGGCGAGGTCATCGGTGCCGGGCACCTGCAGGCCCAGCTCGCGCGCAGCCATCTGGGCCATCATCAGCAGGAAAATGCCGAGCAGCGACAGCGCCGCGAGGCCAGCGGCGGCGGCATAGAGCAGGTCGAGGGTGCGGCGCAGCAGCGTCATCTCACGCATCCTGGCAGGCGGGACAGGCGGCAGGGCGTGGCATGGGTCGTCAGGCCTCCGGCGGGGTCGCGGCGCAGCCATTCAAGCGCGCGGGGCGCGGGGCGGGAAAGACGCCGGGCGCGCATGGCTGGGGGCAGCCTGACGGAATTGCCCGCGCGGCAGGCAAGGCCTGCCGCGCGGTTCGGCAAGGCGGCCCCAAGGCCGCCCGGCCTCAAGCCGAGGCGCGGCGATAGGCCTCGATCAGCGCGCGGCCGTCATCGCCGGCGCGGGCGACCCATTCATCGGTCATCTGCGTGCTGACGCGGCGCAGGCCGGCCATGAACTCGGCCGTCGGCGGGATCACCTGCATGCCGCGCTGCGCCAGGGTGCGTTCCGAATTCACCTGGGATTCGCCGGCCAGCTCATAGCC
>JBJOMW010000069.1:0-4120 GCA_046052145.1 Pseudomonadota bacterium | reverse complement strand
AGAAGCTGGAGGCGGAGCAGCGGGAGCTGGAGGAAGCGTCCAAGGCGCAGCGGAAGAAGCTGCACGACGCCTTCCTGGAGCGCGAGATCAGGCCGGAGGCGCTCGATCGTGTGGCCACCATGGTCCAGAAAGCGGTGGAGCGCGGCGACAAGCAGGCGCTGCTGTTCCAGTTCCCGTCGGAATGGCTGCCCGACAAGGGCCGCGCCGTGACCAACCGCGACCCGCAATGGCACGCGCAGCTCGATGGCTTCGCGAAGCGGGCCTACGATTTTTATGCTCAGGAACTGGCGCCGCGCGGCTTTCAGCTTCGTGCCGAGATCCTCGACTGGCCCGGTGGCATGCCGGGCGATGTGGGCTTCGTGCTGACCTGGAAGCGGCCGGAGGAGATCGGATGAGCCGCCTTCCCTGGACGTCCGACCTGCTCGACTACGCGCTGGATGCAACGCAGCGCAGCATCCTGTTCTGGGACACGCTGCGCCAGCGGGGCAATGCGTTCCTGCAGCACAACATGGAAGGCAACCCCGCGCTGCTAAAGTTCGAGCATGAGATGCTGCTGGATGGCCGCAGCCTCGAACATCCCTGCAACTACGCGCTGCTCCGCATCTTGCCCCGGCCGGGCGACGCGCCCACGGATCCGGCGTTGCGGCCCTTCGTGGTGGTGGATCCCCGCGCCGGCCATGGCCCAGGCATTGGCGGCTTCAAGGAAGACAGCGAGGTCGGCAATGCGCTGAAGGTCGGCCATCCGGTCTACTTCGTCACCTTCTTCCCGGACCCCGTGCCCGGCCAGCGGCTTGTGGATGTCGCGCACGCCGAGGCGCGTTTCCTCGAACTGGTACGCGAACGCCATCCCGACGCGCCGGGCGGCCCCTGCGTGATCGGCAATTGCCAGGCCGGCTGGGCGATCATGGCGCTGGCCGCGCTGCGGCCGGACCTGCCGGGCCCGATCCTCGTCGCCGGCTCGCCGCTGTCCTACTGGGCAGGCGCGCCAGGGCTGAACCCGATGCGCTATACGGGCGGGCTTCTGGGCGGCAGCTGGCTGACGCATATGGTCAGCGACCTCGGCAATGGCCGCTTCGACGGCGCCAACCTCGTGCTGAATTTCGAAGGCCTCAACCCCGGCAATACCTGGTGGTCCAAATACTACAACCTGCTCGACAAGGCCGACACCGAGCCAGCGCGCTTTCTGGAATTCGAGCGCTGGTGGGGTGGCTACTTCCTGATGAACGGGGAGGAGATCACCGCCATCGTCGACCAGCTCTTCATCGGCAATAAGCTCGCGCGCGGGGAGGTGACCTCCGCCGATGGCCGGGTCCGCATCGACCTCCGCAACATCCGCTCGCCGATCTGCGTCCTCTGTTCCTGGGGCGATGACATCACGCCGCCGCAGCAGGCGCTGAACTGGATCCTGGATCTCTATGCATCCGACGACGATCTGATCGCGCAGGGCCAGACCATCGTCTATTGCGTGCATCCCCGGGTCGGGCATCTCGGCATCTTTGTCTCCGGCGCTGTGGCGCAGAAGGAGCATGCCGGCTTCGTCGAATTGCTGGACCTGATCGAGACATTGCCGCCCGGCCTCTATGAGATGCTGATCGAGGACAAGACGCCGGGGATGCGCGCCGCCGAGCTTATCCCGGACCGCTACATCACCCGCTTCGAGCGCCGCAGCATCGCGGCGTTGGAGGCGCTCTGCGGCGAGCGCGAGGGCGAGCGCCCCTTCGAAGTGGTGCGCCGAGTTTCGGAGGTGAATGCCGGGCTGTACCAGGAACTGGCGTCGCCGATCATGCGCAGCATGGCGAGCGAACCTGCGGCGCAGGCCGCGCGCAGCCTGCATCCGCTGCGCATGCAGCGCTGGGCGCTGTCTGACCTCAACCCGCTGATGTGGCCCATCGCCGCCATGGCCGGCATGGTGGCGGCCGACCGGCGCCCTTGCGGGGAGGACAATCCCTTCCGCACGCTGGAGCGCAGCGCGGCCGCTTCGGTCGAGAAGGGTCTCGAGGCCGTGGCCAAGGCGCGCGATGCGCTGGCCGAGCAGACCTTCCGCGCACTTTACGCGACGCCGGTCGCCCGCGCCGCAACCGGCCTGCAGGCAGCGCCACCGCCTCTGCCGCTCGGCGCCGACCCGGTGCGGCGCGAGCTCGCGCGGCGCGAGGCAGAGGAGCTGCTGGCGCAGGCCGCCAACGGCACGGTCCGCGACGGCATTGTGCGGCTGGTGCTGATGCTGCTCGGCAAGGACGGGACGCTCGATGAGCGCACCTATCGCGCCTTGCGCGCCGCCCGTGCCGACCTGCCCGCCCGGTTCCGCGGCACGCAGGCGGAGATGCGGGAGACCATTCGCCGCGAAGCCTTGCTGCTGCGCAGCGACCGCGAGGCTGCGCTGCGCGGCCTGCGGACCATCTTCGCCTCGCCCCAGGACCGCGCAAGTGCGGAGGCGGCGATCCGCAAGGCGGCAGACGCCGTGGGCGCGCGGATCGACATGACGCCGAGCGGCCCGGTGGCCGTTCTGCTGGACCACAGCAGCGCGACCGCGCCGCAAACCGCAGCGGGGTGACATTCGCGGCCGCAACCGATGGCCGCGCGGCGCATTCGAACCGCCTGCCGAGGATCACCCCGTGAGCACATCGCAGCACCCGGCCGCGCCGCACGCCCTGCCATTTTTCCTGCCCGGGCCGGACGGCTCGGATCCGGTGCTTGTGGGCACGGGCATCTTCCTGATCGTGGCGGTCCTGGCCTTCGGCCTGCTGTTCCTGCGCCTGCACACGCTGCCGGAACGCCTCGCGCATCGCGGCAAGAAGTTCCAGTTCGAGATCGTGGCCGTGCTCGGCCTCATCGCCCTGTTCACCCATATGCATATCTTCTGGATCATCGGATTGCTGCTGGCGCTGATTGACCTGCCCGACATCACAGGCCCGATGCGGCGCATTGCGGGGTCGGCGGAACGGTTGGCCGGCTTGCCGCCGGGCGGCGGCGATGCCCCGGGCGAGGCGCGGCTTCCGGTTGCGGCGGACAGACCGCGCACTCCCGAATTGGCACATGGTAAGCCTGAGGGCTGAGCCATGCTTGAGCTGATCATCTGCTCCCTCCTCACGATCGTCCCGGATTTCCTCTATCGCCGCTTCGTCCAGGGCAAGCGACTGGGGCAGGAGATCACGCTCTACTCCGTCTGGTTCGAGCTACGCTGGGGTCTCGTCACCTGTCTGCTGCTGACGATCAGCCTGATCACGCTCGTCTTCTATTTCCACCCCGCCACCACCTATGTCAGCGCGGTCTTCCGCACCGTGCCGATCGTGCCGGAGACCAATGGCCGCGTGGCGGAGATCTATGTGCGCGGCAGCGAGAGGGTGGAGGCCGGCGCCCCACTGTTCCGCCTGGCCGGCGACACGCAACGCACCGCCGTCGAGACGGCGCGCCGTGCGATCGCGGAGGTGGACGCCGCCACAGTGCTGGCGCGCGCCGACCTCGCGGCCGCAGAGGCGCGCATCCTGGAAGCGCAAGGCATGCTGCAGCAGGCGCAGGACGAGTTCGCGACGCGGTCCGAACTGAACCGTCGCTCCCCCGACATTGTCGCTCGGCGGGAGATCGAACGCCTGGCCGTGCAGGTGCGGACGCGCGAAGCCGGGGTCGAGGCTGCCGAGGCAGCGAAGCAGGCGGTCGAGGCGCGGATTGCCGAGCAACTCCCGGCCGAACGTGCGAGCACCGAGGCCGCCCTCGCTCAGGCGCAGGCCGAGCTGGACAAGATCGTGATCCGCGCCGGCGTGACCGGCCGTGTCGAACAATTTCTGCTGCAAGTCGGGGATCTGGTGAATCCCCTCATGCGGCCCGCTGGCGTGCTGGTGCCCGAGGATCGCGGCACGCGGCAGATTGGCCTAGTCGCCGGCTTCGGCCAGATCGAGGCGCGGGTGATGCGGCCCGGCATGCTGGCCGAAGTGGCCTGCGCATCCCTGCCCTGGACCGTGATCCCGATGGTGGTGACGAACGTTCAGGGCTTCATCGCATCCGGCCAGCTGCGCAACACGGAGCAGCTGGTGGACCTCCAGCAGTTCCGCCAACCCGGCACCATCCTGGTGACGCTCGAGCCGCTGTTTCCGGGTGGCGTGGACGCGGTGCTGCCGGGCAGCAG
>JBJOMW010000068.1:0-4298 GCA_046052145.1 Pseudomonadota bacterium | reverse complement strand
CATCCGGCCAGCTGCGCAACACGGAGCAGCTGGTGGACCTCCAGCAGTTCCGCCAACCCGGCACCATCCTGGTGACGCTCGAGCCGCTGTTTCCGGGTGGCGTGGACGCGGTGCTGCCGGGCAGCAGCTGCATCGCCAACGCCTATACGTCGAACCACGAGGCGCTGCGCGAGCCCGGGATCAGCATGGGGCGGTGGCTGGCGCTGCATGTCATCGACGCCGTTGGCTTCGTGCACGCGATCCTGCTGCGCATCCAGGTTCTGCTGATGCCCTTCAAGACGCTGGTGCTGGGCGGCGCGCACTAAAGGTCAGCGTCGCCGAGGCGCGCGCAGGTCACTGTTATCTTGCACTGCCCCGCGGGTGCGCTGGCGCGGCGAAGAGGGGCTTCACAGTCTCCAGCACAATCAGCACGCCAAACGCCGCCACCACCGCCAGCACCAGGTCATCCGCGTGCAACGGCCCGAAGCGGAAGAGGTCTGCCAAGGGCGGCACAAGAAGCACCAGCACAAGGATCAGCCCCGCCCCCGCCAGCACCGCCGCCAGGGTCGCATTGGGGCGCCGCAGCGCCGCGAGCGGTGAGGCCGCGAAGCTCCGGTTCACCAGCGTCAGCGCCACGGCCGTCAGCACCAGGGCAGCGAAGACGAAGGATCGCAGCTCATCCTCCGGCAGGTCGCGCCAAAGCCCGAGCAGATAGGCGCCGGCGGGGGCTGCGAAACCCACTGCGCCCTGCAGAACGCTCCAGGTGACGAGGCGCGCCGACAGCAAAGGCGCCGTCGGCGCACGGGGCGGGCGGGACATCACATCCGCCTCTTCCGGCTCCGCCTCGAAGGCGATGGAGCAGACCGGATCCACGACCATCTCGAGGAAGGCGATGTGGACGGGGCCCAGCAAGGGCGGCAGGCCCAGCGCGAGCGGCAGGAAGGCGAGGCCTGCGATAGGAATATGGATCGCCAGGACGAAGCCCATCGCCTTGCGGAGGTTGTCGAAGACCCGGCGGCCCGTGCGGATCGTGGCGACGATGTCGCCGAAATCATCCTCCAGCAGCACCACCGCCGCGGCTTCCCGCGCGACATCGGTGCCGCGCTGGCCCATGGCGATGCCGATATGCGCCGCCTTCAGCGCCGGCGCGTCGTTCACGCCATCGCCCGTCATCGCCACCACCTCGCCCGCCGCCTTCAGCGCTTCGACGATGCGGAGCTTCTGCTCCGGCAGGACGCGGGCGAAGACAGCGATCTCCTGCACGCGCGCGCGGAAGCTGGCATCGTCGAGTGCCGCGAGTTCCGCGCCGGTCGCCACCGGCGCATCGGCCAGCCCAGCCTTGCGGGCGATGGCCGCCGCCGTGGCCGGGTGGTCGCCGGTGATCATGGCGATACGGATGCCCGCGCTGCGGCAAAGCCGCACGGCCTCTGGCACGGAGGGGCGGAGCGGATCCGCCAGGGCGACCAGGCCGCGGAAGACAAGCGCCGTATCCGCGAGCCCCCTGTCGAGGGACACGCCGGGGCCGCAGCGCGCCTCGGCCAGCCCCAGCACACGCAGCCCGCGCCCGGCCATCTCCGCCGCCGCAGCAAGCGCCGCCTCGGCCGCGGGCGGCGGCAGGCGGCAGAGGCGGACCACGGCCTCCGGCGCGCCCTTCACCGCGATCATCGTATCGCCGCCCGGCAGCGACCAGGCGCGGCCCATGGCGGGCAGGCCGTCATCGAGCGGGTAGTCCCGCACGGAACTCCCCGCCCCGTCGGCTTCGCCGGCCTCCGCCGCAAGGGCATGGAGCGCGCGTTCCATCGGGTCGAAGGCAGCGTCCGCGCTCGCCCGCGCCGCGAGCCCGGCCAGCGACCTCGCCCAAGGGGCGAGGTCAGCTGCGCCATCCGCGTCCAGCCGCAGCACGGCGCCATTGGCATCGCGCAACTCCGCGACCGCCATGCGGTTCTGGGTCAGCGTGCCTGTCTTGTCGGTGCAGAGCACCGTGGCTGCGCCCAGCGCCTCGATGGCAGCAGCGCGGCGGGTCAGCACCCCGACCCGGGCGATGCGCCAGGCGCCCATGACGGTGAACACCGTCAGCACCAGGGGGAGTTCCTCGGGCAGCATCGCCATGGCCAGCGCGATGCCGCCAAGCGCGGCCTCCACCCAATTGCCCTGCAGCAGCCCATAGAGAACGGCCGCGAGCACGCTGGCCCCGATGCCCAGCGCCGCGACGCGGCGCGCGAGCCGTGCGGTTTCTGCGCGAAGCCGCGGCGGCTCGCGTTCGATGGCGCCAAGCGCATGGCCGATGCGGCCAAGCTCCGTCGCGCTGCCGGTCGCGGTCACACGGGCCAGCCCCTGCCCGCGGACCAGCACCGTGCCGGAATAGACGAAAGGAAGGTCATCGCCGCCCGGCCGCCGCGCCTCCGCGGCTGCGTGGCTGGACGCGGCGACCGATTTGCGGACCGGGACGCTTTCGCCGGTCAGCAGGGCTTCGTCGGCTTCCAGCGACGCGGCCTCCAGCAGGATCCCGTCCGCGGCCAGGCGATCGCCTTCGGCCAGCACCAGCAGATCGCCGATGACGACCTCGCGGCCCGGAATCCGGCGGCGCTGGCCATCGCGGATCACCAGCGCGCGCGGGCTCGACAAATCGCGCAGCGCCTCGAGCGCGCGCTCGGTCCGTGCTTCCTGGACGACGGCGATGCCGACCGAAAGACAGGCGAAGGCGGCCAGCAGGGCGGCCTCCGCCGGGTCGCCCAAGGCGAAGTAGAGACCACCCGCGCCGAGCAGCAGCGCGAACATCGGCTCCCGCAGCGTGTCGAGCAGGATGCGCGCCAGGGATCGCCGCCCGCCGCGCGGCAATTCGTTGGGGCCATCACGGCGGAGCCGGGCCCGTGCCTCAGCCTCGGTCAGCCCGGCCGGCTGGTCTTCGGTGGCGCGCCCTAAGGGCGCCCGGGCGGCCATCAGGCCGGGCGGATGGCGTCGAGCTGGGCCGCGACCTCGGCCAGCGGCGCATGGGTCAGGTCCTTGTCGAGCGTCCCGTGCAGCTTCCCGCGCGTGGCCTTGCCGAGCGAGGCGCGGAGATCGCCAAGAAAAGGCGGCGGGGCCACCAGCAGCAGCCGCTCAAAAGCGCTCGCCGTTGCCTCAAGCCGTGCGGCCAGACGGCCGGCAAAGGCCGCTTTCGCCGCCCGATGCGGGTCGGTGCGCGGCTCCACGGCGTGGCGCGCCGTGGTCGCGCTCTCCTGCACGCGGCCGGGCCGGTCGGTGCCGAGCTCGCGCGATGGCGGGTTGGCGGCCTCGATCGCGTCCGCGATCCGCTCATGCCAGGGGCCGGCGGGCAGGCGGCGCTCAAACAGCCGCGCGCGGCCCCCATCGGCCACGAGCGCCCATTCCATTGTGGTCGGCATCGTTAGGTCCTCCCTCGCCGCGCCCAGCCTCCGGCTCTGCCCCTGGCGGCAGGGTCGGAACGCGCAGCACGGCCCGGCGCTGCGCCGGCGGCCATCGCAACGGTGCGATCCGAGCGGCAGCCCTCGGCGGTGCCCTGGCGGCGGCGGGGTGAAACGTCACCAAAGAGTCATGCCGTCGGCGCTTTCATTCGATTATATTGGAATTATGGATACAGAGCAGGCTGCGGCAGGCTTCATGGCGCTGGGTCAGGGCACCCGGCTTGAGCTGATGCGCGCCTTGCTGGGCGCCGCTCCTGCTGGCCTGGCGGCGGGGGAGATCGCGCTGCGGCTCGGTGTGCCGGCCTCAACCCTCTCCTTCCATCTCCGCACGCTGGAGGAAGCGGGGCTCGTCGCGCCGACGCGGCATGGCCGGAGCCTTGTCTACGCCGCGCAGGTCGCGCGGCTGCGCGACCTTGTCGGCGTCCTGGCAGAGGCGTGCTGCAACGGCCAGCCGACGCGCTGCGGCGATCTGCATCGGCTTTTCGCAACGGAGGAGGAGAGCGAGGGGATGGAGGAGACATCCTTCAACGTGCTGTTTCTCTGCACGCGCAATTCGGCGCGCTCGATCATGGGCGAGGCCATCCTGAACCGCATCGGTGAGGGGCGCTTCCGCGCCTTCTCGGCGGGCTCCGCACCCTCCGATACCGGGCCACTGCCGGAGGTGCTCAGCCAATTGAAGGCGCTCGGCCATGACGTGTCGGGGCTGCGCTCGAAGCGCTGGGACGCGTTTAGCGGGCCGGGCGCGCCGCGCGTGGATTTCGTCATCGCGCTCTGCGACACGCTGACCGGCCAGACCTGCCCCGATTTCGGCGCGACGACGATCACCGCCGCCTGGCCGCTGCCCGATCCGGCGAAGTTCACCGGCAGCGCGACGGAGCGCGCGACGCTGCTGAACGA
>JBJOMW010000067.1:0-4656 GCA_046052145.1 Pseudomonadota bacterium | reverse complement strand
GTGGAGGGCGATGCCTCCGGCGTCCGGCGCGCGGGCTATGCGACGCAGGGCTCGCCGGCCAACCTCGCCCTGTCGCGCACCATGCGCAACGCGCTCTCGCGCCGCCTGGCGCTGCGCCGACCGGGGGCCTCCGACATCGAGGCGCTTGAGCAGGCGCTGCCAGAGGTTGAAGCGCGCGACCCGGAGGAGGCGGAGGCGCTGCGCACCCGCATCGCGGCGCTGCGCGCGAAGGCGATCCGCATCCCCTATATCGACCCGATCGACGTCCGCTACCGCCAGTTCGAACCGGCCCCCACGCCGATCGCGCGGGCGGTGATGTTCTGCCTGATGGATGTCTCGGGCTCGATGACCGAAGGGATGAAGGACCTCGCCAAGCGCTTCTACCTGCTGCTGCACCTGTTCCTGCGGCGGCGCTACCGGCATGTGGATGTGGTCTTCATCCGCCACACCCACGAGGCCAAGGAGGTGGATGAGGACACCTTCTTCCGCAGCCTCGAGACGGGCGGGACCGTCGTCTCCACCGCCTTCGAGGAGATGTTGAAGGTGATGGAGGCGCGCTACAGCCCTACGGATTGGAACATCTACGTCGCGCAGGCCTCGGATGGCGACAACACCAGCGCCGATAATGACCGCACGGCGGCGCTGCTGGCCGGGCGCGTCCTGCCGGCCTGCCAGTATTTCGCCTATCTCGAAGTCGGGCGGGAGGATGATGGCGGCCCGATCGGTTTCATGCCGCGGGAGACGGAGCTGTGGCGCACCTATGGGCGCCTCCGCGCCGAGGAGCCGCGGCTCGCCATGCGGAAGGTGCGCCACCGGAAGGACATCTACCCCGTCTTCCGTGACCTGTTCCGCAAGGGCGCGGTGGAGGCCGCGAAGGGGTGAGCGAGATGTCCGCAACCCGGCCGCGCCTGCTGTTCGAAGGGGCCGATTGGGACTTCGACACGCTCGCCCGCATCCATGACGCTTGTGCGGAGATCGCCACCGGCGAGCTTGGCCTCAGCCTCTATCCGACGCGGATTGAGGTGATCTCCGCCGAGCAGATGCTGGACGCCTATGCCGCCCATGGCATGCCCGTGCTCTATCGCCACTGGTCCTTCGGCAAGCGCTTCGCCCGGAACGAGATGCTCTACCGCCGCGGCATGCAGGGGCTGGCCTATGAGATCGTCATCAACTCCGACCCCTGCCTCTGCTACGTGATGGAGGAGAATACGGCGACGATGCAGGCGCTGGTGATCGCGCACGCCGCCTTCGGCCATAACCACTTCTTCCGCAACAACCACCTGTTCCGCGAATGGACGGATGCGCAGGGTATCCTCGATTATCTGGAATTCGCCCGCGGCTACATCCTGCGCTGCGAGGACCGCTACGGCGATGCGGCGGTGGAGCGCGTGCTGGACGCGGCGCACGCGCTCTCGGCCCAGGGCATCTTCCGCGTGCCGCGCCGCCGCGTACCGGACCTGGCCAGCGAGGAACGGCGGGAGCGCGAGCGCCGTCAGCATGAGGAGCGTATCTACGACGATCTCTGGCGTACCATCCCAGGGCCCCGCAACGCACCGGCCGCGAAGGCCGAGGAAGCGCGCCGCCGTGCCCTGCTGCAGCTGCCGCAGGAGAACATCCTCTATTTCCTCGAGAAGACGGCGCCGCGGCTGAAGCCCTGGCAGCGGGAGATCCTGCGGATCGTCCGCCATGTGGAGCAGTATTTCTATCCGCAGCGGCAGACCAAGGTGATGAATGAGGGCTGCGCCACCTGGGTCCACCATCGCATCCTCACCCGCCTGCACGAGCAGGGGCGGCTGACCGATGGGCAGTATCTGGAGTTCCTCCACAGCCATACGAATGTCGTCTTCCAGCCCGGCTTCGACGATCCGCGCTATGGCGGCATCAACCCCTATGCGCTGGGCTTCGCCATGATGGAGGATATTGCCCGCATCGCGACCGCGCCGGAGGCCGAGGATCGCGACTGGTTCCCCGAGATCGCGGGCGTGGGCGATGCCTGCGCGGTGCTGCGTGAGGCCTGGGCGAACCACCGCGACGACAGTTTCATTGCGCAATACCTCTCGCCGCGGCTGATGCGGCGCCTGCGTCTGTTCCAGCTGGTGGATGATGAGGCGGAGGAGGAGCTGCGCGTGGATGCGATCCATGACGAACGCGGCTATCGCCGGCTGCGCCTGGCGCTCGCGCGGCACTACGACATCGGCCGGATCGATCCCGACATCCAGGTGGAAGATGTGGACTTGGCCGGCGACCGGCGCCTGGTGCTGCAGCACCGCGTGCTGGACCAGCGGATGCTGGACCCGGAGGAAGCCCGCGCCACGTTGCAGCACCTGGCCGACCTCTGGGGTTATGGCGTGCTGCTGCGGGAGGTTGATGCGACGTCAGCCGCGCTCCTCCGCGAACACCATGCCAGCGCCCGGCCCGGGATCGTCGGCTGATCCAGCGCCTCGCCGCGCCATGCCGCCCGGTCGCGCGTTAGTGGCTGTAGGGCGGGGCCCGGCGACGTGCGCCGGGCCCCGCAGGGTCAGAGCGTGACGGTCACGCCGATCTGCGGCACCAGAACCGTCGCGCTCGCGCCTTGCATGCCGGCCAGGAAGGCGTCCGGCGTCGGCGCCAGCAGGCCGAAGGTGCCGAAATGGCAGGGGATCGCCGTCTTCACGCTCGGCAGGAAGCGCCGCACCGCCAGCGCGCCGCGCCGGCCATCCATGGTGAAGCGGTCGCCGACCGGCACGATGGCGACATCGGGCTTATGCAGCTCATCGATCAGCGCCATGTCGGAAAAGATATCCGTGTCGCCCATGTGGTAGATGGTCGGCTCCCCGGCCAGCTTCGGCGTCACCACCAGCCCGTGCGGCAGGCCGAGGTCGTGGGTGATGCCGTTCTCATCCATGCTGGCGGAGGAGTGGAAGGCGATGGTCAGCGTGACGCTGAACTCGCCCTGGTCCGTCGTGCCGCCCGAATTCATCGGGTCCATCGCCGTCAGGCCCTTCTTCGCCAGCCACATGCAGATCTCGTAATTGGCGACGAGCTTGGCGCCGTTGCGCTGGCAGATCGCCAGCGCATCGCCGACATGGTCGGCATGGCCATGGGTGACCAGCACATGCGTCGCCCCGGCCGAGGCCGCGACGGGATCGCCCTTGAACACCGGATTGCCGGTCAGGAAGGGGTCGATCATCACGACGGAGCTGCCGAATTCCAGCCGATAGGCGGAATGGCCGAACCAGGTGAGCTTCATGGGCGCCTTCTCCCTTTGCGCATAACGAAGGGCGATGTTTAGCCGGGCTGCGCCGCCGGCTCCATCCTGGGCGCCGCGGCTGCCTGGAGCGCCGCGAAAACCCGCGCTGGGGTCATCGGCAGCTCGACATGGCGCACCCCGTCCCCGGCCAGCGCATCCGCGACCGCATTGGCCAGCGCCGCCGGCGCGCCATTCGTTGGCAATTCCCCGACGCCCTTGATGCCGAGCGGGTTGTTCGGGCTCGGCACGCCCTCGAGTGCATGGGCGAAGGCGGGCAGGTCCTCGGCGCGCGGCATGGCGTAGTCCATCAGCGTCGCGCTCAGCAGCTGCCCTTCCGCGTCGTAGCGCGCTTCTTCCATCAGCGCCTGGCCGATGCCGGCGGCGAAGCCGCCATGCAACTGACCGGCCAGCAGCAGCGGGTTCACCACCGTCCCGGCATCCACGGCGGCGGTGAAGCTTTCGAGCGTGACGGCGCCGGTCTCGGGGTCCACCTCCACCTCGGCGATGGCGACGCCGGCGGGCCAACTGGCGACGGTTGCGGCGAAGTCGGCCCGGCCTTCCAGGCCGCCGGCCTGTGCGGCGACCTCAAACAGGCCGATGCGACGATCCGTGCCGGCGACGGCGTAATGGCCCGCCTGCCATTCGATGTCGGCAGCGGCGGCTTCGAGCAGCTGCGCCGCCGCCTCTTTCCCGGCCTCGATGGCGGCCTCCGCCGCGCGGGCGAGCGTCGTGGTGGAGACGATGGTGGAGGAGGACCCGCCCGTGCCGCCGCCGCGCGGGATGGTCGCGGTGTCGCCCTGGATGATGCGCACGCGGTCCGCTGCTACGCCGAAGGCCGCGGCGATGACTTGCGCATAGGCGGTGGCATGGCCTTGGCCCTGGCTCTGCGTGCCGGTCCGCGCGGTGATGGTGCCGTCCCGAAACACCTCGACGATCGAGGTCTCGTCGCCCCAGCCGCCCGAGCCATGCAGGTGGCAAGACAAGCCCCGCCCGCGCCGCATACCGCGCGCCGCCGAGGCTGCCCGACGCGCGGCAAAGCCGGCATCGTCGGCGGCCGCCAGCGCCGCATCCAGCAGCCGGGGATAGTCGCCGCTGTCATAGTTGAAGCCGAGCGCGGTGCGATAGGGAAAGGCCGCGGACGGCACCAGGTTGAGCCGCCGCAGCGCGACGGGATCGCGCCCGGTCTCATGCGCGGCGAGGTCCACCACGCGTTCCAGCAGCACCAGCGCCTCGGGCTTGCCGGCGCCGCGCACGGCATCCACGGGGACGGTGTTGGTGAAGGCGCAGCGCATGGCGATGGACGCGGCCGGGATGTCGTAGAGCCCGGTCAGCACCTTCGCCATGCCGCTCGTTGGGATGGACGGGTTCACGGTGGAGACATAGGCGCCGAAATTTGCTGCCGCTTGCACCTCAAGCGCCAGGAACCG
>JBJOMW010000066.1:0-4753 GCA_046052145.1 Pseudomonadota bacterium | reverse complement strand
CCGCCGCGCCATGGCCGAGCCCGAGACGCAGCAACGCAGACCGCAGGGGCCAGGTCGCAATCGCCAGGACGGCCCCGAACAGGATGGCAGTGGCCAGCGGCTGCAGTACCATCAGCACACCCAGGACAAGGCCACCCAATAGCATCAGCACGAAGGCGTGTTCGATCAGCGCGCGCGTAGCCTGTGCGGCCGCCTCCGTTGGCGCTTCGCTGTCCGTGCCGTATCCGCCAGGCCCGGCATCCGGCAGGAGCGTGCCGGTCAGCGAGCGCCCCATCGGCGCCACGCCTTGCCAGCTGGTCCGGCGGGAGCCCCGGTCCTCACTCATCCGCTCGTCTTCACCATGTCGCTGATTTCGACCGAGGGCACGTCAGGCTGGCGATGTCTCGGCATGCCCTCTCCCTTCAGCCACAAGGCGCAGCGCCCGCCCCGACTGCCTCCGCCAGATCGGAAGCGGCTCTACCGCGCCGCGCCCGAGCGACCAGCTTCGGTGCCAGGGGTCGCAGCGCCACGGCCCGCATCATTCGATGCGCGGAGCACCGCCGCCATCCGGTCGAACGCCTCAAGGCTCAATCGCGCGAGGCCCGCGAAACCATCCTGCGACGGCGCAGACTCTGCCGCAGCCGCGCGGCCGCCCCGCCGCAGCATCGCCGCGATCATGGCGTCCTGCTGCTGCCGGATGACGTCGCGGCTGAGATCTATCAGCTCACGTTGCATCCCCAGCATCGTCTGCGTGGTCTCCACGGCCCAGACCAGAAACGGCGCCTGCGCAAAGACCGCCATGGCGTCCGCCCGCTCGCCCTGGGGTGGGGCCGCTGCGGGCCGGTCCTGTCCGCTCGAGGCTGGCGTGCCGTTCACCATCACCCTCCTGGCCTCCAACGCGGCGCCCGACCCGCAGGCGCCATCGTCGCTGCGAAGCGTATGGCGGTGCCACAGGGCCTGTCGTGCAAGAACGTTATCGAAAACTGCCACATCTGCGCGGTGTCCCGTCGGCACCTCTTCCGTGGTGCGACATATTGGGAAGGCAGAGCATACCCAGCCGCGCATGCGCGTCAGAGGCGGTCGAATTCTGACAGCGTTCCCGCTTTTCCGTGGCAGGCTGCAACGCGATGCTGCCACCTGCGGGCCAGGCGTCACCGGTCACCTTTGGGGAGAGGCAGCCGCGCCGTGAACACTGGTCCCGGAACATCTGCGATGCTGGTCGGCCGTTTGCGCGACGAGGTCGCCATCGGGCTCACCGCCACCACCGAGCAGATGCTGCAGGAACGCGCCTTCAGCGTTGCCGCCGCGATGTTTGGCGCGCCAGAGACCGACAGGTCGCAGCTGCCGGATGCCGCCTACGCGCTCATCGTGCACAGCCTCATCCTCGACCTGTTGGCCCGACACCTGCCAGGGCCGGGTGCGGAGATTCTGTCCGAAGAGCTGCGTTTCCTAGACGACCCTGCGGTCGGCGATGTCGTCGCCATCACCGGAACCGTGACCGCGCGCCCAACAGAGGACACCGCCGAGATCGGCATCACCGTCACATGCCCGCGCGGCCCGCTTGCGGAGGGCAAGGCCACGCTGCGATTGCCCGCCCAACGCGTGACGCTGCGGGCCGAGGCACGGCCCGACATCCTCCTGCATCGCCACAAGCACCTGGAGCAATTGATGGCGCGCAGCGCCGCCGCGCCGCCGCTCGATGTCGCGGTCGCCTGGCCCTGCGATCGCGACAGCCTGCTCGGCGCGCTGGAAGCCATGCGCCATGGCGCGTTGCGGCCGATCCTTGTCGGTCCGCGCGCGATGATGGAGGCCACGGCGCGCGCGGCCGATGCCACGCTCGCTGGTTGCGAGTTGGTCGAGGCGGAAACACCTGTCGCCGCGGCCGCCGCCGCCGTCCGGCTGTGCCGGGAAGGCCGCGCGGAGGCGCTGATGAAGGGCAGCCTTCACACGGACGAGCTGATGGCCGCGGTGGTCGCGAAGGATGGCGGGCTGCGCGGCACGCGGCGCATCAGCCATGTCTTCGCGATGGACGTGCCGTCCTATCCGAAGCCGCTCTTCGTGACCGATGCCGCCATCAATATCGCGCCAGACCTCGCCACCAAGGCGGATATCATCCAGAACGCGGTGGATATGCTGCGGGCGCTCGGGCTGGCGCAGCCGAAGGTCGCGATCCTATCGGCCGTCGAGACGATCAATCCGAAGATCCCGAGCACGCTCGATGCCGCGGTGCTCTGCAAGATGGCCGACCGCGGGCAGATCACCGGGGCGGTCCTCGACGGTCCGCTCGCCTTCGACAATGCCATCAGCCGCGCGGCCGCCACGATCAAGAAGATCCAATCGCCGGTCGCTGGCGACGCCGACCTGCTGGTCGCGCCCGACCTCGAGGCCGGCAACATGCTGGCGAAGCAGCTGAGCTACCTCGCTGGCGCTGACAGTGCCGGCATCGTTCTTGGTGCGCGCGTGCCGGTGATCTTGACCAGCCGCGCCGACAGCGTCGCATCCCGCCTCGCCTCGGTCGCCATCGCGCAGTTGCTCGCCGCAGCGCGCCGCGGGAGCACAGGACAGGCATGAGCGGACTCCAACCCCTGGTCGGCGTGGTCAATGCCGGCTCCTCCTCCGTGAAATTCGCGCTGTATGAGGGCGATGCGCGGCTGCTCTCCGGCCAGGTGGAGGGCATCGGCGTGCGCCCTGCCATGTCGGCAAAGGATGGGGCCGGGAAGGCGCTGCCCGGGCTCGACCTTGCGCGCACGCCGCCCGCCACGCCGGCAGATGCGCTGCTGCTGGTCATGCCCTGGCTGCGCGACCGACTGGGCGGGCGGCAGATTGCGGTGCTCGGGCACCGCGTCGTGCATGGCGGGCCGAACCACAGCCGGCCGGAGCGCGTGACGCCCGCTTTGCTCGAGGAACTGACGAAGCTGGAGCCGCTCGCGCCGCTGCACCAGCCGCATAATCTGGCCCCGATCCGCGCCACGCTGGACCGCAATCCCGAGCTGCCGCAGGTCGCCTGCTTCGACACCGCATTTCATCGCAGCATCCCAACCGTCGAGCAGGCCTTCGCCATCCCGCATGAATTCGCGGAGCGTGGCATCCGCCGCTACGGCTTCCATGGCCTGTCCTATGAATACATCGCCGCGCGCCTGCCTGCGCTGGCGCCAGGGATTGCCGGCGGGCGCGTCGTTGTCGCGCATCTCGGCAATGGGGCATCGCTATGCGCGCTCCGTGCAGGGCGGAGCGTGGCCACCACCATGGGCTTCTCCGCGCTGGACGGGCTGCCGATGGGCACACGCTGCGGCGAGCTGGACCCCGCCATCGTCCTGCACCTGATGCGGGAGGACGGCATGTCGCCCACCGAGGTCGAGGCGATGCTCTATCGGCGCTCCGGCATGCTGGGCCTGTCGGGTGTCTCCTCCGATTTCCGCGACCTGCTGGCGAGCGACGAGCCGCGCGCCCGCTTCGCTCTGGAGGTCTTCGTCTATCGCGTCGTGCGTCACATCGCCTCGCTGGCCGCCGCACTCGGTGGCCTCGACGGGCTCGTCTTCACGGCCGGCGTCGGGGAGAACGCGGCGCCGATCCGGGCCGCCATCTGCCAGGGCTGCGCCTGGCTCGGGCTGGATTTCGACCCTGACGCGAATCAGGCGGCGGCGTCTTGCATCACCCGGCCCGGCAGCTGCGTCGCCGCGCATGTGATCCCGACCGACGAGAACCTGATGATCGCCCGGCACAGCCGGGCGGCCATCGCCGCCTGAGGAACGCGCGCATGTCCGACCCAGCCACCGCCGACCGCTTTCCACCAGTTCTGGCCGGGCGCAAGGCGCTTATCGTCGGCGTCGCCAACGACCGCTCCATCGCCTGGGGCTGCGCGCAGGCGATGCGCAAGGCCGGGGCGGAGATCGCGATGACCTATGCGAATGACCGCGCCAAGCCGCATGTCGAGCCACTGGCACAGCAGCTCGGTGCGGAGATCTTCCTGCCGCTTGAGGTCCGCGATCCCGCGCAGGTGGATGCGCTCTTCGACGCCATCGGGAAACGCTGGGGCGGGCTCGACGTTCTGGTCCACTCGGTTGCCTTCGCGCCGAAGGAGGCACTGCAGGGCCGGGTGACGGATTGCCCGCGCGACGGATTCCTGACGGCGATGGAGGTCTCTTGCTGGTCCTTCCTGGATCTGGCGCGACGCAGCGAGAGGCTGATGCAGGATGGCGGCACGATGCTGACCATGTCCTATCTCGGCGCCAACGAGGTGGTCGAGAATTACGGCATCATGGGGCCGGTGAAGGCCGCGCTGGAATCCTGCGTGCGCTATGTGGCCACCGAACTCGGCCCGAAGGGCATCCGCGTGCATGCGGTGAGCCCCGGGCCGCTGGCGACGCGCGCCGCGTCCGGCATCCGGGATTTCGACGAGCTGATGGAGCGCGTCTCCACCCGCGCGCCGGTGCGGCGGCTGGTCACGATCGAGGAAGTGGGCGCGGCCTGCGTCTTCCTCGCCTCACCCTACGGCGCCGCGATGACAGGGGAAACGCTCTACATCGATGGGGGCTTCCACATTCTCGCCTGACGGCGAGCAACAGCGGATGGGGGTTTCGGCCATGAGCATGTCCGGCAACAGCTTCAGCGCGGACTCCGTGCGCAACCTCATCGCATCGAAGAAGCAGAAGCTGGAGGCGGAGCAGCGGGAGCTGGAGGAAGCGTCCAAGGCGCAGCGGAAGAAGCTGCACGACGCCTTCCTGGAGCGCGAGATCAGGCCGGAGGCGCTCGATCGTGTGGCCACCATGGTCCA
>JBJOMW010000065.1:0-4833 GCA_046052145.1 Pseudomonadota bacterium | reverse complement strand
GGGCAGGGCGAGGGGCGGGCATGGCGCGCAGGGACCGGCAGGGCAGGGCAGGGCTGGCGCGCGAGCCGCTCTGGTGGCGCGACGCCGTCATCTACCAGCTGCATCCGAAGTCCTTCATGGATGCGAATGATGACGGCATCGGCGATTTCGCCGGGCTGACGGCGCGGATCGACCACATCGCCGGGCTCGGCGTGGACGCGATCTGGCTGCTGCCCTTCTATCCCTCGCCGCTGAGGGATGATGGCTACGACATCGCCGACTATACCGGCGTGCATCCAAACTATGGGAAACTCTCCGATCTCCGCCGCTTCCTGGATGCGGCGCATGCGCGCGGGCTGAAAGTCATCACCGAGCTCGTCATCAACCACACCAGCAGCGAGCACCCCTGGTTCCAGCGCGCCCGCCGCGCCCCGCCCGGCTCCCTGGCGCGGGAGATGTATGTCTGGTCGGATGACGACCGCCGCTATGCCGGCACGCGCGTTATCTTCTGCGACACTGAGGCCGCGAACTGGAGCTGGGATCCGGTGGCGAAGGCCTATTACTGGCATCGCTTCTACAGCCACCAGCCCGACCTCAACTTCGACAATCCGCGCGTGCTGGCGGCCGTGCTGCGGGTGATGCGCTTCTGGCTCAACATGGGCGTGGATGGGCTCCGCCTCGATGCCGTGCCCTATCTGATCGAGCGCGAGGGCACCTCCAACGAGAACCTGCCCGAGACGCACGCCATCATCCGCCGCATCCGTGCGGAACTCGATGCGCAATTCCCGAACCGCCTGCTGCTGGCCGAGGCGAATATGTGGCCCGAGGATGTGCAGCAGTATTTCGGGCAGGGCGACGAATGCCACATGTGCTTTCACTTCCCGCTGATGCCGCGGATGTACATGGCCGTCGCGCAGGAAGACCGCTTCCCCATCACCGACATATTGCGCCAGACGCCGGAGATCCCCGCGGGCTGCCAATGGGCGGTGTTCCTGCGCAACCATGACGAGCTGACGCTCGAGATGGTCACCGATGCCGAGCGCGACGCGCTCTGGCAGGTCTATGCCGCCGACAAGCGGGCGCGGATCAATCTCGGCATCCGCCGGCGCCTGGCGCCACTGATGGAGCGCGACCGGCGGCGGATCGAGCTGATGAAGGCGCTGCTGCTGTCCATGCCGGGGACGCCGGTCATCTACTACGGCGACGAGATCGGCATGGGCGACAATGTGTATCTCCGCGATCGCGACGGGGTGCGCACGCCGATGCAATGGTCGCCTGACCGCAATGGCGGTTTTTCGCGCGCCGATCCGGCGGCGCTGGTGCTGCCGCCGATCCAGGACCCACTCTATGGCTTCCAGGCGGTGAATGTCGAAAGCCAGCTGCGCGACCCGTCCTCGCTGCTGAACTGGATGCGGCGGATGCTGGCGGTCAGGAAGCGCACGCGCGCCTTCGGGCGCGGCACGATGCGCCTGCTCTACCCCGGCAACCGCAAGGTGCTGGCCTTCCTGCGGCAGTGGGAGGAGGACGTCGTTCTCTGCGTCTACAACCTCTCGCGCGCAGCGCAGGCGGTGGAGCTGGATCTGGCCGAACTCGCCGCCCGCGTGCCGGTGGAGATGCTGGGCGGCACGCCATTCCCGCCGATTGGGCCGCTGCCCTATGTGCTGACGCTGCCGCCCTATGGCTTCCACTGGTTCCTGCTAGCCCCGCATGGCGCGGCCTTGCCCAGCTGGCACGTCGCGCCGCCCGAGCCGCTGCCCGAGTTGCGCACACTGGTGGCGCGCGCTGGCGCCGCATGGCTCTCGCCCGAGGCGGCGCATGTGCTGGAGCGTGAAATCCTGCCCGCCTGGCTGCCACGTCGGCGCTGGTTCGCGGCGAAGACCGAGACGCCGCGCGCGGCCCGCCTGCTCTACGCCGAGCCGCTCAACAGGGCCGAGCGCCTGCTGCTGGCTGAGGTGGAGACGACGCCCGGCACATGCTGGTCGCTGCCGTTGGCGCAATTGCCCGAGGAAGACGCGCTGAAGCCGGCCGGCCAGTTGGCGCTGGCGCGGTTGCGGCAGGGGCCGCGGGTCGGGCTGCTGACGGATGCCGCCGCGACCGAGGCCTTTCCGCGCGCCGTGCTGGCCGCCCTGCAGGAAGGGCGGCGGATCATGACCGCCGCCGGCGAGATCCGCTTCCAGCCGACGGCCGCGCTCGGCGCACTGGCCCTGCCGGCCGCGCCGGAGATCCGCCGGATGGGAGCGGAACAGTCGAACACCTCCCTCATCATCGGAGAGGCGGTGGTGCTGAAACTGCTGCGCCGCATCCAGCCCGGCACGCACCCGGAGGCCGAGATGGCGCGCCACCTGACGGCTGCGGGCTATGCCGGCACGCCGGCGCTGCTGGGCGAGGTCGTGCGCTGCGCGGCGGATGGCACGCCGCACATGCTGATGCTGCTGCATGCCTATGCGCCCAACCAGGGCGATGCCTGGGGCTGGACGCTCGACTGGCTGGCGCGAACAGTGGACGAGGCCGCGCTGACCGAGGCCGCGCCGGATGCACCGCTCGAAGGCTATCGCCCGCTGGCCGAGGCGATGGGGCGACGGCTCGCGCAGTTGCACCTTGTGCTCACGCGGCCCTCCGCCGACCCGGCCTTCGCGCCGGAGATCGCGGACCCGGCGATGGCGCGTGATTGGGCCGCGCAGGTGGCGGCGGAGCTTGCCCGCGCCCTCGACCTCCTGGCCCGGCCCGGCCTGTTCCCGCCGGGGCCAGAGGCAGCGCTGGCGGAGAAGCTGCTCCAGCGCCGCGCCGCGCTAGAGGCTGCGATCACGGCCGCGGCGCCGGCGCTTGTCGGGCTCGGCGCCACGCGCATCCATGGCGATTTCCACCTGGGCCAGGTGCTGGTCGCGACGGGTGACGCGGTCATCCTCGACTTCGAGGGCGAGCCCGGCCGTCCGCTAACGGCCCGCCGGGCGAAGGTGAGCGCCTGGCGCGATGTGGCGGGGCTGCTGCGGAGCCTCGACTACGCGGCCGCCGTGGCAGCGGCGACGGAGGAGAGCGGCACCGCCACCGCCGCGCCCACCGGCCGCCGGGCGGAACTGATCGCGCTGTGGCGCCAGGCCGCGGGCCGCGCCTTCCTGCACGCCTATCGCGCCACCTGGCAGGCTGAGGCGGGGGGGCCGCCGACCGGCTCGGCCGCGGCGCTCGACCTCTTCCTGCTGGAAAAGGCGGCCTATGAGCTCGCCTATGAGGCGAAGAACCGCCCGGCCTGGCTGGCGGTGCCGCTGCATGGCCTCGCGCAGCAGGCGGATCGGTTGCTGGGGGCGATGCAACCGCCGGGCGATGATTCACCTTGACGTGAATATCGTATACACATAGACGTGACGTCAGCCCCACCCGATCGCGCAGGGCGCGACGCGTCGGGGCTGGCGCCGCGGCCCCCCATGCACAGCATGGGACGGGCCTGAGCCGCAAGCAGATGCGCGTGGAGTCCTGACCTGCGGCCCTTCGGCTGCCGGAAGCCTCCGCGCGTGCCCGCCCCGGCACGGCGTCCCTGACCACCCAGAGGCCAGGGAGCCCCCTCATGAACCTCAATCTTCTCGTGCGCGGCCAGTCGAATGCGATCCTGGCGATGGAGAGCAATGGCTGGGCCGGCGCCGGCGCGCTGGTGGAGGAAGTCCAGCGCCTGCTCGGCTTCGACGGCCGGACCGACACCGTGTCCCTGGTCTATGACCGCTTTGACCAAAGCAAGGCGACCGCCTTCGGCGGCACGGCGCTGATCGGCGACTGGCTGAAGCCGGTGAATGGCGATTGGCGCCAGGGCTGGACCAACGGGCTGGAGCAGTCGCTGCTGACCAAGGTCGGCGGGCTGCCCGCGGGCCAGAAGGACGACCCGACCGCGACGCTCTGGTTCCACAGCGAATATGACAGCGCTAATCGCAGCCTGACCGCCGATGAGTGGGTGTCTGCCGTGCGGCACGACGCCGGGGAGGTCCGCGCCGCGCTGGGGCAGGGGGCGGGGACCACGCCATACCTCTTTGTCTCCGCCATGCCCTATTGGGGCAGCGATTCCGGCCACAACGCGATCCGCGAAGGGATGGAGCGGTTGGCGGCCGATGGCGGCTTCAACGCGGCGATCGCCGCGCGGACGCTCGACACCGATGTGGACAATGACGATTTCGACGGCAACCAGGCGACGCGGGACTATGGCGGTCCGCATATGGACCCCGAGGACGGGATGCAGACCCTGCTGCGCTCCGCCCGCGCGATCGCCGAGAGCTTTGCAGAGTATGCGAAGCCCGGCTCGCCGGTGGCGCTGGCCGGCGGAAACCTGGCCGATGCCGGGCCGCAGGTGGTCCGCGCGGCGCTGGCGGGCGGCAGCCAGCTGCGGCTGGACGTGGCGCATGACGGTGCGGCGGGTTTCGCGGGGCTCGATGGCGATGCGGCGGCCGGCGTCGGTTGGTCCGTGCGCAGCGCAAGCGGCGTGGTGGAGGCCAACCGCGTCCAGGTGGTGGATGCCGACACGCTGCTGGTGACCTTCGACGGTGCGGTGCCGGCCGATGGGATGCTGCATTATGGCTGGGGCTATGGGCGTCTTTCCGGCGGCGATGGCAGCGGCCGCGGCAATGCCGTCTATGACGACCAGGGCCTGCCCGTTTGGGTGCAGGCGAGCGGCCTGAGGGTCGGGACCAGCGTTGCGCCGCTGGAGGGCGGTGCGCCTGCGCCGACGCCGCAGCCGACGCCCGAGCCGGAACCCACACCAACGCCGCCCCCGACGCCAACGCCCACGCCGACACCCACCCCAGAGCCGACGCCGACGCCGGAGCCATCTCCGCCCCCGACGCCCACGCCGGCGCCCACTCCTGCGCCGACACCCAC
>JBJOMW010000064.1:0-4987 GCA_046052145.1 Pseudomonadota bacterium | reverse complement strand
ATCCGCATCCACCACATGCGACCCGCGCGCGCCGTTGATCAGGAAGGCGCCGCGCGGCAGAGCGCCGAGCAGCTTCGCATCCACGATGCCGCGGGTTTCGGGCGTCAGCGGCAGCAGGCAGACCAGGATGTCGCTGCGCGCGGCCATCGCCATCAGCCCGTCTGTGCCGTGGAAGGCCTCGATGCCCTCGACCTGCCGTGGCCGCCGCGTCCAGCCCATCACCGGGAAGCCGATCCCGCGCAGCAGGCCCGCCGCATGCGTACCCAGCTCCCCGAGGCCGAGGATGCCAATGCGGCGCTCCGCCGTGACCGGCGCCGACAGCTCGAGCCAGTTCCGCTCGGTCTGCAACTGGCGGTATTCCAGGTCCTGGCGGTGGAAGCGCAGCACGTTCAGCAGCACCCATTCGCCCATCTGCGTCGTCAGCATCCGGTCCACCAGACGCGCGACGGGAATGCCGGGCGGGGGGCCGGGCGGGCGCAGCAGGTGATCCACGCCGGCGCCCATGGAGACGATCAGCTTCAGCTTCGGATAGCGGCGCAGCTCCGCCATGTCGTGCGCGGTCCAGACCACCGCGGCCTCGATGTCGGCGGGATCGCCGGCTTCGGGGAACATCCGGATCTCGAGGCTGGGGTCCACGGCGAGCAGCGCGTCGCGCCACATCTCCATCGTGGCCGCCTTGGTGGAGAGCAGCACGGCCATCAGGCGGCGTCCTTCGTCACAAGCAGGTTGGTCTCATGCGCAACGAGGCGCACGAAGCTGCGCCAATCGTCGCGGCGCGTGGCAGCGAATTCCCGCCCGTCCGGCAGCTTCGCATAGAGGCTGAGCACGCCCTTGGCCCAGAGCGCGTCGAAGTGATCCTCCGACGCCAGCGCGAAGGCGGAGCTACGATCGAAGACGCCGTCCTTCACCTTCGGCTGCACCTTCACCAGCCACCACCAGCATCCAGCGCCGAGCAGCGCGGCGCCGAGATACCAGTGCACCAGCGCCGTGCCGGCGAAGGAGGAGACCAGGATCACCGCCGCCGGCCAGATGTTCTCGCCCGCGCGATAGACCGGGCTGCCGGGGGAATTCATCCTGCGGATGTGTACGCCGAGCTTCAGCTGCTGCGTATCGAGCAGCGCCTTCATCATCTCGATCGGCGGGATGGGTTCATCGTCGGTCATGTGCGGACGTGAGTCGCCTCCGCGGCGGCGAGGTCGAAGGCGGCCGCCATCAGGGCGCGCGTGTAGGGCTGTTGCGGCGCGCCGACAACCGCCTCCGTCTCGCCTTCCTCCACCACCCGCCCGTCCTTCAGCACGACGACGCGGTGCGCCATGGCGCGCACCACGCGCAGATCGTGGGAGATGAACAGATAGGCCAGGCGATGCTTGGCCTGCAGGTCCCGCAGCAGCTCCACCACCTGAGCCTGCACGCTGACATCGAGCGCGCTGGTGGGTTCATCGAGCACCACCAGCCGCGGCTTCAGCACCAGGGCGCGGGCGATGGCGATGCGCTGGCGCTGGCCGCCGCTGAATTCATGCGGGTAGCGCTCCGTCATCTCGGGCGCGAGGCCGACCTCGCGCAGCGCCTCCGCCACGCGGGCATCGCGCTCGGCGGGCGACAGGTGTTCGTGCACCGCAAGCCCTTCGCCAACGATCTCGCCCACCGTCATGCGTGGGCTGAGCGCGCCATAGGGATCCTGGAAGACGATCTGCATCCGTGCGCGGAGTGGGCGGAGCGCTGTGCGGTCCAGGCGCTGGATGTCGCGGCCCTCGAAGCGGATCGCGCCCTCGCTGCCTTCAAGGCGCAGCATGGCGAGGCCGAGCGTCGTCTTGCCGCTGCCGCTTTCGCCCACCAGCCCCACTGTCTCGCCTTCGCGGATCGCGATGCTGACGCCGTCCACCGCCTTCACCACGCCGACGACGCGGCGGAGGAAGCCGCGGCGGATCGGGAAGTGGACCTTCGTCTGCTCGCCTTCCAGCACCACCGGTGCCGTCGGCTGCACCGGTGCGGGGCGACCGCGGGGTTCGGTGGCCAGCAGCATCTTCGTGTAGTCGTGCTGCGGCTTTGCGAAGACCTCCGCGACCGGGCCCTGCTCCACCGCATGGCCATGGCGCATGACAACGACGCGATCGGCATGGCGGCGCACGATCTGCAGATCGTGTGTGATCAGCAGCATCGCCATGTTCAGCCTGCGCTTGAGGTCGGCCAGCAGCTCCAGGATCTGCGCCTGGATCGTGACATCGAGCGCGGTGGTCGGTTCGTCCGCGATCAGCAAGGCGGGGTCGTTGGCGAGCGCGGCCGCGATCATCACGCGCTGGCGCTGGCCGCCGGAAAGCTGGTGCGGATAGGCACCGAGCCGCGCTTCCGCCTGCGGGAAGCCGGCGCGGCGCAGCAGCTCCACCACGCGCGCCTGCAGCGCTTCGCCCCCCATGGGACGGTGCAGGGTGATCGCCTCGCTCACCTGGCGGCCGACCGTGTGCAGCGGGTTGAGGCTGGTCATCGGTTCCTGGAAGACCATGCCGGCGACACCGCCGCGCAGCCGCCGCAGCGCCTCGCCCTCTGCCGCCAGCACATCGGTGCCATCCAGCGTGATGCGGCCTTCGGGGTTGGCGCCGGCGCCCGGCAGCAGCCGCAGGCAGGACAGCGCGGTGACGGATTTGCCGCTGCCGCTTTCGCCCACCAGCGCCACCGTCTCGCCGCGATTTACGTGAAACGAAATGCCTTCGACGACGCGCTTGCCGCGGAAGGCGACGGAGAGGTTCTCGACGTCGAGGATCGTGTCGTTCATCGCGATCCTCCGGGAAGCTTGCGCGGGTCGAAGGCGTCGCGCACCGCCTCGCCGACGAAGATCAGCAGCGTCAGCACGCCGCCCAACACAACGAAGGCGGTGATGCCAAGCCAGGGGGCCTGCAGATTATTCTTCCCCTGCGCCACCAACTCACCGAGCGAAGGCGAGCCGGGCGGCAGGCCGAAGCCCAGGAAGTCGAGCGAAGCCAGCACCGTCACCGAACCCGACAGCACGAAGGGCAGGAAGGTCAGCGTGGCCACCATCGCGTTCGGCAGGATGTGGCGCCACATCACGACGGTGTCCGACACGCCCATCGCCTTCGCGGCGCGCACATAGTCGAAGTTGCGGCCGCGCAGGAATTCCGCGCGCACTACGCCCGTGAGCCCCATCCAGGAGAACAGCAGAAGGAAGACCAGCAGCGTCCAGAAGCCGGGCTCGATCACGCTGGCCAGGATGATCAGCAGATAGAGCTGCGGCATGCCCGACCAGACCTCGATGAAGCGCTGAAAGCCGAGGTCCACCCAGCCGCCATAATAGCCCTGCACCGCACCGGCCGCGACGCCGATGACCGAACTGATGATGGTCAGCGCGAAGCCGAACAGCACGGAGATGCGGAAGCCGTAGATGACGCGCGCCAGCACATCGCGGCTTTGGTCATCAGTGCCGAGCCAGTTGCGCGCCGTGGGCGGCGACGGCGAAGGCCGGCCGAGGTCGCGCACCACGGTGCGATGGTTGTAGCGGATCACCGGCCAGACGGCCCAACCGCCATTCGTCTGGAACTCCTCCATCGCCTCGGAGTCCTTCCAGTCCATGACAAACGGCAGGCCGCCGGGGATCACCTCTTCCTCGGCGTAGTCCATCACGACGGGGAATAGCCAGCGCCCATCCACCTTGGCGATCAGCGGCCGGTCATTGGCGATGAACTCGGCGAAGAGCGTCAGCACGAACAGCGCGGCGAAAATCCACATGGACCACCAGCCGCGGCGGTTCGCACGGAAATTCTCGATCCGCCTGCGGTTGATCGGCGTCATCGGCGCGCTTCAAAATCTATGCGCGGATCCACCACCGTGTACATCAGGTCGCCCACGATCTGCATGAGCAGCCCGAGCAGGGTGAAGATGTAGAGGGTAGCGAACATGATCGGGTAGTCGCGGCGGATCGCCGCCTCGAAGCCGAGCAGCCCGAGCCCGTCGAGGGAAAACACGATCTCCACCAGCAGCGCGCCGGTGAAGAGAATGCCGATGAAGGCGGCCGGAAATCCCGCGATGATCAGCAGCATCGCATTGCGGAACACATGCCCGTACAGCACGCGCGTCTCGGTGTTGCCCTTGGCCCGCGCGGTGACGACGTATTGCTTGCCGATCTCATCGAGAAAGCTGTTCTTCGTCAGCATCGTCAGCCCAGCGAAGCCGCCAATGACCAGCGCGAGCGTCGGCAACGCCATGTGCCAGAAGTAATCCACCACGCGATCCCAGAACGGCCACAGCTCCGACCCTGGCGATGACAGCCCGCGCAGCGGGAACCATTGCAGGAAAGACCCGCCCGCAAACACCACCACCAGCAGGATCGCAAACAGGAAGCCTGGGATCGCATAGCCCACCAGCACAACACCGCTGGTCGCGACATCGAAGCGCGACCCGTCCTTCACCGCCTTCCGAATGCCGAGCGGAATGCTGACCAGGTAGATGATCAGCGTGGACCACAGACCGAGGCTGATGGAGACCGGCATCTTCTCAAGGATGAGGTCCACCACCGGCCGATCGCGGAACAGGGACCGGCCGAAATCGAAAGTCAGATAGCCGACCAGCATCTCCTGGAAGCGCAGATGAGCAGGCTTGTCGAAGCCGAACATGCGCTCGATGTCGGCGACGATCGCGGGATCCAACCCGCGCGCCCCACGATAACTGCCGACCGGTCCACCACCCTGCTCGCCGCCCGAACTGAAGCCAGTGCCATTGCCACCTGGCTGGCGCGTCTCCCCACCGCCCTCGCCCGTGAGGCGACCCAGCGTCGCACCCTCTCCGCGCAACTCCGCCAACATCTGCTCCACCGGACCGCCGGGGGCGAACTGCACAACGGCAAAATTGATCAGGATGATGCCGAACAACGTCGGCACCACGAGGAGCAAGCGGCGGAGGATGTAGGCGGCCATGGGTGCGCTAGTTGCGGGCGGGGAGGGCGCTGCCCTCCCCGCACCCCTCCCGCCAAGGGGCAGCG
>JBJOMW010000063.1:0-5045 GCA_046052145.1 Pseudomonadota bacterium | reverse complement strand
GCGAATTCGACGCGGCTTTCGAAGGGGCGCTCATAGACCAGCTCGGGCTGGCCGAGGTCGCGCAGCTTCAGGGGAAAGCTGTTGTTCAGCGTCGGGCGCTCGCCGGTGCGGTGCTCCACCAGCAGCCCGCAGGTACGCGAATTGCCGATGTCGAGCACGAGGTCCACCGGGATGGGCTGGTAGGGCACGGTCTCGGAGACGACGTCCACCAGCTTCACCGCCGGCAGCAGCTCCGCGCGGCCGATCAGCTCGAGCAGCGCGACATAGCGCGCCCAATGTTCGCAGGGGCGCCCCGTGGGGGCCGGGCCCTTGCCGCGGCGGCCGCGGGCGAGTTGTTCCTGCAGGCAATCCTGCAGCCAGCGCGACAGCCAAGCCTGGTTCAGCCACCAAGCGATGGTGTCGCGCCGGTGCTGCAGGGCGAAGGTGGCGCCGCGGCGGGAATCCTCGGGCGAGGGGCTGGGGAAGGGGGATTGCTTCGTGTCCCGCAGCGCGGTGTCGAAGGCCAGCACCAGCGCATGGGTGTTGCCGTCCTCATCCGGCTGCGGCAGCTCGGCAATGCGCATCCGCGCCCAGTTGGTCGGGCCGAAGACGCGCACATCCTCGGCAGCTGCGCGCGGGTCGTCCACGCGCAGATAGGGCAGCGGCACCCACTGGCCGAGAAAGGGCTCCAGCGCGCGCTGGCGGGCGACGGGATAGGTCTCGTCCTCCGGCGGCGCGAGCTTCGTCTCCGGGTCGATCAGCAGCCCGGCCTCGTCCATCACCAGGGCGCGCAGATTCACCAGCGCGGCATCGGTGCCGGCCGCGCCCGGGGGCAGGGGCTGTTCCCAGAAATAGCGCGTCTCATTGCCGAGCTTCGCAGGATCGAAGCGCAGATCGACGAACTGGATGCCGCTCTGCGGGACCAGGGTGACGATGTCGGGCAGCCTGTTCATTGCCTCATCCCGAGACCCACGCCAGCCATCCTTCCAAAGTGACCGGAAAATCGGTTTCTTTCAAGGCGGTTGCGCCCAGCTTCCGCCGTCTTCGGGGGGTGGCTTCATCGCCCGCCCGCATGCGGTCATGATGCGGGGGACCAGAAGGCAGGACAGATATGGCCGACGCAGACCCCAACACCACCCGCATTGCCGATGCCGCGGCGCTGCTGCTCGGCGTGCGCCAGGGCGGCGCGAAGCTGCCCGGCCTCGAGGCGGCCGCGCCGGCCGGGGAGGCCGAGGCGCTGGGCATCCAGCGGGAGGTGCTGCAGCGCCGTGGCGGTCGCATTGGCGGCTGGAAATGCGCCACCCCGCCGGGCAAGCCCGTCTCCCAGGCGCTGCTCGACGCCCGCGGCATCCTGCCTGGCCCGGCGCGCTGGGGCATGCCGGCGGCTGGGCAGATTGGCATCGAGACCGAGATCGCCTTCCGCCTTGGCCGAGACCTGCCGGCCCGCGGCACCCCCTGGACGCGGGAGGAGGTGATGGCCGCCGTCGAGGCCTGCTTCCCGGCGATCGAGCTGGTCGAGAGCCGCTACGCGGACATGACCTCCGTCTCCTTGCTCGAGGCGATGGCCGACAATGTCGCCCATGCCGGGCTGGTCTGCGGCGAGCCGGTGGCGGATTGGCGGGCGCGTGACCTGAACGATTTGGCGGTGCGCCAGACGGCGGGCGGGCAGGAGCAGGTGGCGCGGCGCGGCAGCAACCCGGCTGGCGACCCGCTGCTGTCGCTGACCCGACTGGCCAATCACCTGCACGGCTTCGGCCTGATGCTGGAAGCAGGGCAGGTGGTGACGACCGGCAGCTGGACGGGCCTGCTGTTCATCCCCGGCGGCCAGCGCGTGACGGGCGGCTTCGAGGGCTTGGGCGAGGTGGTGGTCGATCTCGGCTGAGCAACGCCGCGCGCACCGTGGCGGTGCTGACGGCGCTGTGCGCGCCGCGCGCGCCGCTTCACGCAGCTGTCACGCCGCGCCGGTCGCGCGCAAGGCAAGGGTGGAGCGGCAACAGGCAAGGCCCGCCCGGGTAATGTCCCAGTCCCGCAGGCTGCTGCTCGTCGAGGACGATCCGCTGCTGCGCATGACGCTCGCCGAGGTGCTCGGCGAGGCCGGCTACGCGGTGCTGGAGGCGGAGGATGCGGAAAGCGCGCTCGACCTGTTGGCGGCCCATGACGATCTGGCGCTGCTGCTGACCGACATCAACCTGCCGGGCGCGGATGGCTTCGCGTTGGCGCGCGCCGCGCGGCGGCTGCGGCCGGGGCTGCCGATCGTCTACGCATCCGGTCGGGTGACCGAGCCCGATCCGCGCCGCGCCTTGCCGGATGCGCCCTTCCTGGCCAAGCCCTTCAGCGTCGCCGCCGCACTGAATGCGCTGAACGGGGCGATGGGGCGCGGCTGATACCAAGGGCATGAAGTTCCGACCTGCGGCCCGAAGGGCCGAGGCCCCGAACGGCGCCCGCCGCTTATGCGGCGAAGCCAAGGGCCGCGGATGCGGCCCGCCCGGCGTCTGAGGGGCACAAAGGTGAAACCTTCGTGCGCTTGGCATTACAGCCGCGCCAGCACCGCTTCGACCACGCTCTCCGCGGCGCCGAGGTAATTCGCCGGATCGGTGAGCCGCGCGAGGCCGGCCTCGTCCAGGATCGCGCCGATGCGCGGATCGCGCGCCAGCACGCTGCGCAGATGCACACCCTCGGCGATCGCGGTCTCGACCGCGTGATGAACGATCTCATGCGCCGTGCCGCGGCCAAGATGCGGGGCGAGGCCCATCATCACCGCCTCGCTCATGATCAGCCCGCCGCCGGCATCGAGGTTGCGGCGCATGCGCGCGGCATCCACCTCGAGCCCTTCGGCGATCGGGAGCAAGGTCGCCAGCGCGCCATGCGTCAGCAACAGCACCTGCCCGAGCGCGAGCTGCTCGGCCTGCATCGCGCCGGCGCCGCGTTCATGCTCATGCACCATCGCGCCGAGCAGTTGCGGCACCAGCTGCTGCGCCGCGCGGGCCTGAACAGCCACGTATTCGCAGCCGATCGGGTTGCGCTTCTGCGGCATGGTGGAGCTGCCACCCTTGCCGGGGGCGGCGGGCTCGCTCGCCTCGCCCACCTCGGATTGCATCAGCAGCAGGATGTCGGTGGCCGCCTTGGCGAGCGTGCCGCCGAGCAGCCCGCACCAGCAGCCGAGCTCCGCAATGGAATCGCGCGCGACATGCCAGGGGGCGGCGGGCAGAGCGAGGTCGAGTTCCTTCGCCAGTTCGGCGGCAACATGCGGGCCGTCGGCGCCGAGCGAGGCGAGCGTGCCGACCGCGCCGGCGAACTGCACGCGCAGCAGCCGCGGACGCAGCTGCGCGAGCCGCTCGCGCATCGTCAGCAAGGGATCGAGCCAGAGCGCGACCTTGTAGCCGAAGGTGATCGGCAGCGCCTGCTGGGCATGGGTGCGGCCGGCCATCACTGTCGAGCGATGCGCCCGCGCGAGCGCCGCCAGCGCGGCGATCAGCCGGTCGAGATCGGCGCCGAGCAGCGCGATCGCCTCGCGCAGCTGCAACACCAGCGCGGTATCGAGGATGTCCTGCGTCGTCGCGCCGTAATGCGTCCAGCGCGCGGCCTCGGGGCCAGCCAGCGCGCCCAGTTGCTTCACCAGCCCGACTGTCGGGAAGCCCATGTTGCGCGTTGCCGCGGCGAGTGCGGCCATATCGAGCCGGTCCACATCGGCCGCGGCGCTGATGGCCGCGGCAGCCTCGGCGGGGATGAGGCCGAGCCGCGCCTGGGCGCGGGCGAGTGCAGCTTCCACCTCCAGCATGCGGGCCAGTGCCGCGCGCTCGTCCATGATGGTGCGCATCTCGGCGGTGCCGAAGACGGCGCCCAGCACGGTGCCGTCGGCGGGGTTCACCGACATGGCTCAGACATCCAGGAAGACGGTCTCGCCTTCGCCCTGCAGCCGGATGTCGAGGCGCCACGTGCCCGCACCGGCAGCTGTGGCCACCAGCGTCGCACGGCGGGCCGGATCCTCGATCAGGTTCAACACCGGATCGGCTTCATTCGCGGCTTCGCCGGCGAAATAGAAGCGAGTGATGACATGCTGCATCAGGCCGCGGGCGAAGATCGCGATCTGGATATGCGGCGCCTGCATCGCATTGCCGCGGCCGGGCACCTGGCCGGGCTTCAGCGTCACGAAGCGGTATTCGCCATCCGGGCCGCTGGCGCAGCGGCCGAAGCCCTGGAAGGCGCCGTCGTAGCGTCCATCGGGGCCGGCCTGCCAGATCTCGACCAGCGCGTCGCCGACGGGCGCGCCCTCGCCATCGGTGATGCGGCCGGTGAGCGTGATGAGCTCCCCCGCCACGCCTTCGTTGCCCGAGCCCGGACGCAGCAGGTCCGCCCATTCGGGGAAGTCGATCATGTGCCAGTAGGGGCCGGCGGTCTGGGATGCGGTCGCTGCGGTCATGACGCCTACCCCTCCTCAGCTCTTCTCGAAGGGCGTCGCCTCGCGCCCGCGCAGCACCATGTCGAAGCGGTAGCCCAGCGCCCATTCGGGCTTGGTCACGTGCAGGTCGAACTTCGACACCAGCCTCTCCCGCGCCGCCTTGTCGGGCGTGGATTGGAAGACCGGGTCGAGGTCGAGCAGCGGGTCGCCGGGGAAGTACATCTGCGTGATCATGCGCTGGGCGAAGCCCGCGCCGTGCAGGCCGAAATGGATGTGGATCGGCCGCCAGGCGTTCCAGTGGTTCCGCCAGGGATAGGCGCCGGGCTTGATGCTGACGAAGCTGTAGCGCCCTTCCTCGTCAGTGAAGATGCGCGCGCGGCCTTCGAAATTCGGGTCGAGCGGCGCGTCATGCTGGTCGCGCGGATGGTGGTAGCGGCCCGAGGCATTGGCCTGCCAGACCTCCAGCATCACGCCGCGCTGCGGGCGGCCATCCTCATCCGTCACGGTGCCGGCGACGATGATGCGCTCGCCCAGCGCGCTCTTGCCGTTCACCTGGCTCATATCGGCCTGGACCGGATAGCGCGCGGGATCGAAGCGCGGGGCGGCGGTTTCGGTCAGCGTGTGTGGGATGCGCAGCAGGGGCTGCTTCGGGTGGCGCTTATGCGTG
>JBJOMW010000062.1:0-5585 GCA_046052145.1 Pseudomonadota bacterium | reverse complement strand
AATGGTTCGCCGAAGCCGCGCCGGAGAGCGGCCTGCTGCCGCGCAATCCGGCGCAGCGCATCAAGGGCATCGAATGGCTCGCCTGGTGCCACTGGAGCATGGGGCGCCACTTCAACCCCTGCTTCGCACCCACGCGCTTCGTGGACGGGAATGAGGAAGCCGCGACCGCCGTGCGCGCAGCGGCACTCAAGCGCGCGCGCGCGGCGCTCGAATTCGCCGAGGCCGCGCTGGCCCGCCAAGGGGGCGCCCAGGGCGGCACGCTGCTCGGCACGCCCACGCCATCCGCGCCCGACCTGTTCGTGGTGGCGCTTGGCAGTTTCGCGGGCTTCCTCAAGCTCGACATTTCGCACCTCGCGGCGCTCGGCGCGCTGACGCGGCGAGTGATGGACATGCCCGCGGTCGCCGCCGCGATGGCGCGTGAGAAGGCGCAAGGCTGATGCTGACGACGACCCCCTTCTGGTTCCTCCGCCATGGAGAGACTGACTGGAATGCCCAGGGCCTCAGCCAGGGCCGCACCGACATCCCGCTCAACTGGGTCGGCGTGATGCAGGCCGAGCGTGCGGCGCTGACACTGCGCGACAGCGGCATCGCCACCATCATCGCCTCGCCGCTGGTGCGCGCGCGCCGCACGGCGGAGATCGTGGCGGCGCCGCTCGGCCTGCCGGTCGCGCTCGATCCCGACCTGGCGGAGGTGAATTTCGGCGAGCAGGAAGGCCAGCCGATGGGCGACTGGTACGATGACTGGATCGAGGGCCGCTACACGCCGGCCAGGGGCGAGACCTTCCAGCAGCTGCTCGACCGCGCCGTCCGCGCGGTGAACCGCGCCTTGGCCCAGCCCGCGCCGGTGCTGGTGGTGGCGCATGGCGCGCTGTTCCGCGCGCTGCGGCTCGCGCTCGGGCATGAGCCCAATGTGCGCACGCCGAACGCGCTACCCCTGCATGTCACGCCGCCGCAGGATGGCGGCCGCGAATGGGGCATCGCGCCGGCGGTCCTGGCGGAAGGCTGATGCAGCAGAGGCCCGGCCTGGAGTAGAACCCGGCTCATGCTCCGCCTCACCGAACTCAAGCTGCCGCTCGACCACCCGGAGGGTGCGGTCCAGGCCGCGCTCTGCGCGCGGCTTGGGCTGAAGCCTGACCAGGTGCTGTCCTTCGCCATCGCCCGGCGGGGCTGGGATGCGCGCCGGCGCAGCGCCATTGAGCTGGTCTATTCGGTGGACTTCACCGTGGCGGACGAGGCCGCGCTGCTCCGCCGGCATGCGGGCGACAAGGTGCTGGGGCGCACGCTGATGGTCGCACCCGACATCGGCTACCGGCAGGTTGCCCGCGCACCGGCGGGTAGTGGCAAGCGCCCGGTCGTCATCGGCACTGGCCCCTGCGGCATCTTCGCCGCGCTGATCCTGGCGGAGATGGGCTTCCGGCCCATTATCCTCGAACGCGGCAAGGTAGTGCGGGAGCGCACCAAGGACACATGGGCGCTGTGGCGCCGCAACGTGCTGACGCCCGAAAGCAATGTGCAGTTCGGCGAGGGCGGGGCGGGCACCTTCTCCGACGGCAAGCTCTATTCCGGCATCAAGGATCCGCAGCATCTGGGCCGCAAGGTGCTGACCGAATTCGTCGAGGCCGGCGCGCCGGAGGAGATCCTGTTCGTCGCCAAGCCCCATATCGGCACCTTCCGCCTGGTGCAGATGGTGGAAAGCATGCGCGCCAAAATCGAGGCGATGGGCGGCGAGTACCGCTTCGGCACGCGCGCCGTGGATTTCGTGATCGAGACCGGGCGCGACGGCCAGCGGAGCCTGCGCGGCGTGGTGACGGAACCGACCGACGGCGGTGCGCGCGAGACGATCGAGACCGACCATGTCGTGCTGGCGATCGGCCATTCCTCCCGCGACACTTTCGCCGTGCTGCATGAGCGTGGCGTCTTCGTCGAGGCGAAGCCCTTCTCCATCGGCGTGCGCATCGAGCATCCGCAATCGCTGATCGACCGAGCGCGCTTCGGCGATTTCGCCAAGCACCCGATCCTGGGCGCGGCGGACTACAAGATCGTGCACCACGCCGCGAATGGCCGCGGCGTCTACTCCTTCTGCATGTGCCCGGGCGGCACGGTGGTGGCCGCGGCCAGCGAGCCGGGCCGCCTCGTCACCAACGGCATGAGCCAGTATTCGCGCGCCGAGCGGAACGCGAATGCGGGCATCGTTGTCGGCATCACGCCGGAGGTGGACTACCCCGGCGATCCGCTGGCCGGCATCGACTTCCAGCGGAAGTGGGAAGAAGCCGCCTTCGTTGCCGGTGGTAGCGATTATCGCGCGCCGGCGCAGCGCGTTGGCGATTTCCTCGCCGGCCGTCCCTCCACCACGCTCGGCGCAGTCGTGCCCTCCTACAAGCCGGGCGTCACGCCGACGGACCTTTCGCTCTGCCTGCCGGATTTCGCGGTGTCTGCCATCCGGGAAGCGCTGCCCGCCTTCGGCCGGCAGATCCGCGGCTTCGACATGGAGGATGCGGTGATGACGGGGGTGGAAACGCGCACCTCCTCGCCCATCCGCATCCGGCGCGATGCCTCCTTCCAGAGCCTCAACACGCGCGGCCTCTATCCGGCCGGCGAAGGGGCTGGCTATGCGGGCGGCATCTTCTCAGCCGGTGTGGATGGCATCCGCGTGGCGGAAGCCGTCGGGCGCGACATGGCCGGGCTGGCGGCGGCGGCGTGATGCAGCACTTTGATGTCGTCGTGCTCGGGGCCGGTGCGGCCGGGCTGATGTGTGCGCTGCGCGCCGGCCAGCGCGGCCGGCGCGTGCTGGTGCTGGACCATGCCGAGGCGCCGGGGAAGAAGATCCTCATCAGCGGTGGCGGGCGCTGCAACTTCACCAATACCGGCTGCGTGCCGGACCGTTTCCTCTCGGCCAATCCGCATTTCGCGCGCTCCGCGCTCGCGCGCTACACGCAGCACGACTTCATCGCGCTGGTGCGCAAGCACCGCATCCCCTTCCATGAGAAAACGCTCGGGCAGCTCTTCTGCGATGGTTCGGCGCGGGAGATCGTGGCGATGCTGCTGGCCGAATGCGCAGCCGCCGGCGTCGAGCTGCGCCTCAACCACCGCGTGACGGAGATCACGCGCGACACGGCCTTCTGCGTCACCACCGATCGCGGTGGCTTCGGCGCCGAGAGCGTGGTGCTGGCGACCGGCGGGCTCTCCATCCCGAAGATGGGCGCCACCGGCTTCGCCCACGACGTCGCGCGCCGCTTCGGCCTGGCGCTGGCGGAACCCCGCCCCGGCCTGGTGCCGCTGACCTTCGCCGAGGATGCGCTCGAGCTGATGCGCCCGCTCTCGGGTGTGGCGCTCGACAGCATCGCGCGCTGCGGCCGCGCGAGCTTCCGGGAAGCGATGCTCTTCACCCATCGCGGCCTGTCGGGCCCGGCGATCCTGCAGGCGAGTTCCTATTGGCACGCGGGCGAGCCGATCACGCTCGACCTGCTGCCGGAGCGCGATGCGACTGCGCTGCTGCTCGCCGGCAAGCGAGCGCGGCCCAGGGCCGAGCCGAAGACGGTGCTGTCGGAGCTGCTGCCGCAGCGGCTGGCGCAATCGCTCGCGGCGATTCACCTGCCACCGCGGGTGATCGGCGAGGTCGGCGACAAGGATCTCTCACGGCTTGGCGCGCTGCTGAAGGCCTGGCGCCTCATGCCTTCCGGCACGGAGGGCTATGCGAAGGCCGAGGTCACGCTGGGCGGCGTAGACACCGCGGCGCTCGACCAGAAGACGATGATGGCGAAGACCATCCCCGGGCTATTCGTGATCGGCGAGGCGGTGGACGTCACCGGCTGGCTCGGCGGCTACAATTTCCAATGGGCCTGGTCGAGCGGCTGGGTCGCGGGCGAGGCGGCGTAACGCTCGCTCCCTCCCCCGCCTGCGGGGGAGGGCTGGGGTGGGGGGGCTGCGTCATGCGGCGAGCCGCCCGGTCAGGTCAGCGCGGGCTGACCCACCCTCACCCCGACCCTCTCCCGCCCTGCGGGAGAGGGAGAAGAAAGCGGGGGAGGGAGAAGCGCGTCACACATTAAACCTGAACAGCAGGACGTCGCCGTCCTTCACCACGTATTCCTTGCCCTCGACGCGCATCTTGCCGGCTTCCTTGGCACCCTGCTCGCCATTCAGCGCGACATAGTCATCGAAGGCGATGGTCTCGGCGGCGATGAAGCCGCGCTCGAAATCGCCATGGATGACACCCGCCGCGCCCGGCGCCTTGGTGCCGCGCGTGATCGTCCAGGCCCGCGCCTCCTTCGGCCCCACCGTGAAATAGGTGAACAGGCCGAGCAGCTCATGACCAGCGCGGATGATGCGATCGAGGCCGCTATCCTCAAGCCCGAGCGAGGCGAGGAACTCGGCGCGATCGGCATCGGGCATCTGGCTGATCTCGGCCTCGATCGCGGCCGAGACGATCACCGCCTTCGCGCCTTGGGCCTTCGCCATCTCGAAGACGCGCGCGGAATGGGCGTTGCCGGTGGCGGCACTGCCTTCCTCGACATTGCAGACATAGAGCACGGGCTTCGTGGTCATCAGCTGCAGCCGCGCGGCCGCCGCTTCCTCGCCCTTCGGCACGGCGGTGCGCGCGGCCTTGCCGGCTTCGAGCGCGGCCTTCAGCGGCTCGATCAGCGCCATCTGCGCGACGGCTTCCTTGTCCCCGCCGCGCGCGCGCTTCACCAGGCCCTGTGCCCGCTTCTCGAGGCTGTCGAGGTCCGCGAGCATCAGCTCCGTCTCGACCGTCTCGGCATCGCGCACCGGATCGACGCTGCCCTCGACATGGGTGATGTCGCCATCCTCGAAGCAGCGCAGCACATGGACGATGGCGTCCACCTCGCGGATGTTGGCCAGGAACTGGTTGCCGAGTCCCTCGCCCTTCGAGGCACCGCGCACGAGGCCGGCGATGTCCACGAATTCCAGGCTGGTCGGCACGATCTTCGCCGACTTGCCGATCTTCGCCAGCGTATCCAGCCGCTTGTCGGGCACGGCGACACGGCCGACATTCGGCTCGATCGTGCAGAAGGGATAATTCGCGGCCTGCGCGGCCGCGGTCTGCGTCAGCGCGTTGAACAGGGTGGATTTGCCGACATTCGGCAGGCCCACGATGCCGCAGTTGAAACCCATGTCACACTCCCAGTCTGAACAGGCGGCCGGCGTTCTTCACGCCGGCCGAGCGCCCGAAGGGCGCCGCGCACCAACCAACCGCGCCACCGGCGCGCCCGTGGCCTGCGCGAAAGCCAAGCCTGCGGCTGCAGGCGCCGGCGTCTGAGGCACCGCTAGTCGCCCTGCGCAAGCAGCGCGCAGAGCTGGGCGGCGAGGGTGGAGGCGGCGATGCGTGCCGCGGCGTCATCAGTGCGGAAATCAAGCGCCGCGGCACGCAGCATCGGCGCGATGGTCGCGGCCGGCAGGCCGGCGCGCTTCGCAGCCTCGGCGATGCGCGGCGCAAGCTCCGCCGCCGATTGCTGCGCGCCCAGCATCGCAGCGGCATCGAGCGCCAGCGCGGCACGCAGCGCAGCCTCCCCGCCCGCATGCTGGGCCAGCCGCGCGCGGCGCACATCGCCCGCGCCATCGGGGCCGGG
>JBJOMW010000061.1:0-5809 GCA_046052145.1 Pseudomonadota bacterium | reverse complement strand
AGGTTTGGTACGAATAAGGAAAGACCGGCAGGACACAAGGCTCGCGCCCGCTTCCGCGGTAACCGCATTGCCTCTCGCCCACGGCTCCACGGGCCGCCTGTCTCAGTGTCATGCCGGCCGATCGCCCAGAAGGGGCTTGGCGTCCTGTCTTTGCAACGCCGTCAGCATTGGGCGGCTTGGTTGAGGATCGGTTGATTTGGCCTCGCCTGTCCCTCCGCCGGCGGACCACCGCCCGCAGGGCCGACCCGGCGCGCTGCCCCTGAGGCCCCGGCGCGCCCGCCGGCTTGCGGCGCTGCTCGCCTGCACGGCGCTGGTTGCGCCGGGCTTCGCGCTGGCCAACGCGCCGGCGCTGCCGCAGGGCGGGCAGTTCGTGGCCGGGCAGGGCAGCATCGGGGCTGCGTCCGGCAACGCGCTCACCATCACCCAGACCTCCGCTCGCGGTATCATCGACTGGCGCAGCTTCAACATCAGTCAGGGCGCCAGCGTTACCGTCCAGAACGGCGCCGGCGCCACGCTGAACCGCGTCACCGGCGGCGACCTCTCCCAGATCCTCGGCTCGCTGCGGGCCACTGGCAGCCTCTACCTGGTCAACCCGCAGGGCGTGGTGATCGGATCGTCCGGCGTCGTCGTCACCGGCGGGCGCTTCGTCGCATCCTCGCTCGACATCGCCAATGACGCCTTCATGGCCGGCGGGACGCTGGTCTTTCGTGGCAGCACCGAGAACGCGGAGGTGCGCAACCTCGGCAGCATTTCCTCGACCGGCGGCGATGTGATCCTGATCTCGCGCAGCGTGCGCAACGAGGGCACGATCACCGCGCCGCGCGGCACCGCCGCACTCACCGCCGGCACCGAGGTGCTGCTGCGCGAGGGGCCGGAGGGGCATCGCGGGATGGTGCGCGTGAGCGGCGCGTCCGGCGATGTCACCAACACCGGCCGGATCGAGGCTGCGCAGGCGGAACTCCGCGCGGCGGGCGGCAATATCTACGCGCTGGCGGGCAACACGGCGGGCGTGATCCGCGCGACCGGCACCGAGACGCGGAACGGCCGCGTCTGGCTTTCGGCCGGGGCGGGGACCGGCGGCGGCACTGTCTTGCATGAGGGCCGGATCGACGCGCGCAACGCCGATGGCACGGGCGGCAAGGTTGCGGTGCGGGCAGGGAATGCGGTGCTCAACACCGGCACGATCGCGGCCGATGGCAGCAGCGGCGGCGCGGTGCAGGTGCGCGCGGCACGGGTGGTGCAACAGGGCACCATCAGCGCGCGCGGCACCAGCGGCGCGGGCGGCACCATCACCCAACGCGTCACCGCCAGCTACACCGACACCGCTCGTGCGGTGACCACGGCCGATGGCGCGACCAATGGCGGCGCGGTGCGGATCGAGGGCGAGCCGCGGGCGAGCCTTCACTTCGCCGGCCGGATCAGCGCCACGGGCGAGAGTGGCACGGGTGGCACGGTGCATCTGCTTGGCGACCACGTCGCGCTGACGGCTGCGGAGATCGACGTCTCCGGCGCGACGGGCGGCGGGCGGGTGCGCATCGGCGGCGGTTATCGGGGCGGCGAGGGGCTGCCGCGAGCGAGCACGGTTGTGGCCGATGCGGCGACGACGATCCGGGCGGATGCGACGCGGCGAGGCAATGGCGGCGATGTGGTGGTGTGGTCGGACAACCGCACCGATTTTGCCGGGCGGATCAACGCACGCGGCGGCGCCGAGGGCGGCGATGGCGGCCAGGCGGAGGTCTCCTCGCGCGGGGTGCTGGCCTACACCGGCACGACGGATCTGCGCGCACCACTCGGTGCCTGGGGCACGCTGCTGCTCGATCCCTACAACATCACCATCTCGGACGGGACGCAGACGACCGGCGGCGGCTTCACGGCGAATGCCGATGACAGCGTCATCAACGTGGATGTGCTGCTGGGTGCGCTGGGGATGGCGAATGTCATCGTCTCGACCGGTACGGGCGGGACACAGGCGGGCAACATCACCGTCACCGCGCCTCTGGCGTGGACCTCGGGCTCCATCCTAACGCTGCAAGCCGCGGGGGCAATCAATCTGAATGAGGCGATCACCGCCGGTGCGGGCGGGCTGACGCTGGACGCGGGCGGGACGATCAGCGCCAACGCTCCGATCTCGGTCGGGCGGTTCGAGTTGGTCCGAGGCGCGTGGGTGCAGAACAGCGCCAACCTGCCGAGCTTCGCCGCCACCGATTTCCTCCTGACCGGCGGCACCTTCCTGCGCACGACCGGCGGCGCGGTGGGCCCCAATGGGGCAGGGGCCAGCAGCCTCAATCCCTGGCTGCTCACCGACATCTACGGCGTGCAGGGCATGGCAACCCGGCTCACCGAACACTACCGACTGACTAGCGACATCGCCGCCGCCGGTACCGCGAGTTGGAACGGCGGCCAGGGCTTCCGGCCGATCGGGACCGATACGGATACGACGCGCTTCACCGGCAGCCTCGACGGAGACGGACGCGTCATTAATGGGCTTACCATCAACAGACCTACGCAAGAACATGTCGGTCTGTTCGGTGTTACCGGCACCGGCAGCACCATCAGCAACATCGGCTTGGTCGGTGGATCGGTCACGGGCAATCTATTTGTGGGAGCGCTCGCGGGCTCAAGCCGAGGCGTCATCGAAAGAGCCTTCTCAACCACCGACGTCACGGGTGTGCTTCAACCTAACGACAGGGGGGGGCGGTGGGTTGGCGGTCTGATCGGTTATCTGTGGGGACGCGCCGAACAGGTTCACGCGACAGGCAGTGTCAATGGCTCGGCGTTCGTGGGCGGTTTGGTCGGGGGCCATGCCGGCACCATCAGGCGGGCCTATGCCACTGGCGGCGTCTCGGCCAGCAGTTGGGCTGGCGGCCTGGTCGGGGACGCACCAACCGGCCTTATTGAGGACGTCTACGCCACCGGTGCTGTGACTGCCGGTAACCGTGCAGGCGGACTGATCGGCTATGTTGCGCCCAGCGGAGGCCAACGTCTGACGGTCACACGGGCCTACGCATCCGGCCAGGTGAGCATAACAGACACCACTGGCCTACTTATGCAGGGTGGCCTTGTCGGCCAGGGCTCTTTCCAGCGGGCGACCTTCAACGCGTCATTCTGGGATATCGACACGACAGGGCAGAGTCGCGCTCAAGGCAACATAACTCTCCCCGTTTCGGGCCTCACTGGGTTGACCAGCACCCAGGCCAGCCTGAACCCGCGCAGCCAGACACCCTACGCGAGTTCGCCTGCGAACTGGGACTTCACGAATGTCTGGTTCCAGGCTGGCGACATGCGGCCGATCCTGCGCAGCGAATTGCCGGCGGCGGTCAACGGCGTCACGACGATCCGCAACGTCAACCAGTTGCAGCTGGTGTCCACCAACCTCGGCGGCAGCTATCGCCTCGGCAACGACATCAACGCCACCGCCACGGGCACCGCCGCCACCAACCCGGCCGGCATCTGGGGCACGGGCGGCTTCGTGCCGATCGGGACCGATGCCGCGCGCTTCACCGGCAGCCTCGATGGCGCGGGGCGGGTCATCAGCGGGCTGACCATCAACCGGCCCAGGCTGAACGATGTGGGCCTGTTTGGTGCCACCGCCACCGGCAGCACGATCAGCAACATCGGCCTGCTCGGCGGATCTGTCACGGGCGCCACCAACGTCGGCGCGCTGGCTGGCAGCAACAGAGGTATCATTGAGCGGACCTACGCCACAGGGGCCGTTTCGGGAACGGAAAAAGTGGGCGGGCTCGTCGGGATCGTAGCTGAAGCAGGCGGGGCAATCAGGGATTCCTACGCGCTGGGCTCCGTGACCGGCGCCACCGACGGCACCGATGTGGGCGGGCTGGTCGGCAGCAACAGTGGTGTCATCGAACGGACCTACGCGACCGGCCTTGTAACTGGCGCAACCAACCTGGGCGCGCTTGCCGGGACGAACGCGAGCACGGGGAACATCGCCGCCTCCGTGTGGAACACCACCGTCAACGGTTCAAGGCCCGGCATCGGCTCGAATTCTGGCACCATCTCCAACGTCACAGGCCGCACCACGGCGGAGATGCAGGACATCACGACGTTCCGCACGACCTACGCCGGCTGGGACTTCAACGCGGTCTGGGCGCCGCCCAACCAGGTCGGGCAGGGGAACGGGAGCGGCCCGGGCAGCGGGGGCGCCAATTATCCGCAACTCTATGCGGCCTCCACCGTGGCGGCGGTCTTCGTCAATGACCAGGCCCGCGTCTATGGCGATGCGAACCCGACCAGCGGCACGCGTATCGCCGGGCTGCGCGCCGGTGACAATGTTCGCACGCCCACCACGCTCACCAGCCCGGCCACCATGGCAAGCCCGATCGGCACCTATGCGTTGGACGGTAGTGGGACCGCCATCGCCAGCCCGGCCGGAAACGTCTACCGCATCGTCCACGTCCCTGGCACGCTCAGCGTGACGCCGCGGCCGATCACGGTGACAGCGGATGCGCAGCGCCGCCCTTATGGCGCGCCGAACCCGCCGCTGACCTTCAGCGTGGTACGCACCGGTGGTGGGATCGGGCTGGTGAATAACGACGAGCTCAGCGGCCAGCTGGCGACGACGGCGGGGCCGAGCAGCAATATCGGCGACTACCGCATCACCCGGGGCAACCTGGCCGCCAGCGACAATTACGCGCTCACCTTCGTCGAAAATTGGCTGACCATCACCCCCGCAACGCTGGTCGTGACGGCGGAGGATGCGCGGCGTCGGCAGTGGCAGCCGAACCTGGTCTTCACCTTCCGCACCAGCGGCCTCGTCGCCGGCGACACGACGGCGGTTATCCGCGGGCTTGAACTGGTCAGCCCGGCCACGCTGAACAGCCGGCCTGGGACCTATCCGATCACGCCAGTCGGCGGCAGTGCGGCCAACTACACGCTGGTGCGCGTGGACGGCATTCTCACGATCGAGCCCTTGGCGGAGGGCGTGGAGGGCGGCCCGATCATCGGCACCAGCAACGCCCCCCCGCCTGCGGCGCAACTCGGACCGCCGGAGGGCAGCATCCGTCCGGTTGCGGCGGTGCCGCTGCGCGCCGCCAGCAATGAGTGCGGCGCTGGCGCCTCGGTCGGGATTGTCCGCTGCACCAGCGGTTTCCCGGCGCTGCAGAACTGAAGACCACCGTGCATTCAATGATCCCGCGACGTCGCCCCCTTGCCCTCACCCTGCTGACGGGCCTGCTGCTGCCGGCCGGTGCCGTCGCGCAGAACCTCCGCGATGTGCTGCCGCCTCAGCTCCAGCGCCAGCCCGGCGCCGACCCGGCCGCGCCCGCGTCTCTCCCAGCAGCGCCCGCCGTTGCCCCCGATGGGGCCACAGTGCTGCTGCCCATCCTCCGTGGCCTCATCTTCGTACCCGAGATCGCGCGCATCCAGCCGGCCGGAACCAACACGCCAGGCCTCACCATCCTCGACCTGCCGCCGCTCGATGCGACCTTCCGCGCCGAGATGGACGACCTGATCGGACAGCCACTCACCGAAGCCCGCCTCAACGCCATCACCCAGGCGGTGGTCCGCGCCTATCGCCGTGCCGACCGACCGCTGGTCGATGCCATCATTCCCGAACAGGATGTCAGCAGTGGCGTGGTCCAGGTCGCCGTCATCGAATTCACCGTCGGCGAGATCCGCACCGAGCAGAACAGCTGGTTCAACGACCAGCTCCTGCGCTCCTATCTTCGCCTCCAGCCCGGTGACATTGTGCGCGCCAGCGCGGTCGCCGAGGACCTCGCTTTGCTCAACACCAACCCCTTCCGCCGGGTCGAGCTGTTCTACGAACGCGGCCGTGCCTTCGGCCAAACCGACC
>JBJOMW010000060.1:0-6985 GCA_046052145.1 Pseudomonadota bacterium | reverse complement strand
TCCCTGCCCACCCGAAAACTGATCGAGGTCCAGGAGGCCAGTGCCTCCTGGTGGGGGGTGCAGGGGGGCAAAGCCCCCCTGCGGCAACGAGCACACCATGCCGCGCCTACAGCGTCCGCCGCGCGTCGGCGAGGGCGCGGTCGCGTTGTGGGTCCACCCACCAGGCTTCGAGGCCGAGGCCGAAGCGCGGGGCGCGTTCGGGGCGGCCGAACTTGTCCCAGAAGGCCATGCGGAAGACGCGGCCGTGCCAGTTCGGGATCATGAAGTTGTGGTGCAGCAGCACGCGGTCCAGCGCGCGGGTGCGTGCGACCAGCTCGGCGCGGTCCGGCGCGTTGACCACCAGCTCCACCAGCTCGTCGATCGCCGGGTCGCAGATGCCGGCGACATTGTTGCTGCCATTCTCTCGTGCCTTGGCGCAGGTGAAGTAGCCGCGCTGCTCGTTGCCGGGTGAGAGCGACTGGCCGATGACGTCCACCGTCATGTCGAAGTCGAAGGCGTCGATGCGTGTCTGGTACTGCGCCGGGTCCACGGTGCGCACGCGCGCGGTGATGCCGATGCGGTCGAGCCATTGCGTGAAGGGCACGGCGACGCGCTCGAAGGTCGGCGAGCTCAGCAGGATCTCGAATTCGAAGCGCTGGCCTTGGGCGTTGACCAGGCGCCGGTCGCGCACCTGCCAGCCAGCCTGTTGGAGCAGTGTCAGCGCGCGGCGCACGCCCTCGCGGTTGTTGCCCGAGCCGTCGGTGACTGGCAGGCGGTATTCCTGGGTGAAGACCTCCGCCGGCACGCGGCCGCGGAAGCGTTCCAGGATTTCCATCTCGCGACCTTGCGGCAGGCCGGAGGAGGCGAGCTCGGAGTTCGAGAAGTAGGACTGCGTCCGCGTCCAGGACCCGAAGAAGATATTGGCGTTGAGGAATTCGAAGTCGAAGACCTCGATCAGCGCGCGGCGCACGCGGGCGTCCTGGAACAGCGGCCGCCTGAGGTTCATGGCGAAGGCCTGCATGCCCGTCGGCAGCTCGTGTGGGATTTCCTCCAATCGCACCAGGCCGCGGCGGCGGGCGGGGAAGTCGTAGGCTGTTGCCCAGTTGCGCGCGACATTCTCCTGCCGGAGGTCGAGCTGCCCGGCCTTGAAGGCCTCCACCACCACCGTGTCGTCGCGGAAATACTCGAAGCGCTGCACGGCGAAGTTATGCTGCCCGCGGGAAGAGGGCAGGTCGCGCGCCCACCAATCCTCCACCCGGCGATAGGTGACGCTGCGGCTGGCGTCGAAGCGCTCCACGCGATAGGGGCCGGAGCCGAGCGGGGCTTCCAGCAGCGGCCGGGTGAAGTCGCGGCTGGCCCACCAATGCTGCGGCAGGATCGGCAGCTCGCCGCAGATCAGCGGCAGCTCGCGGTTCTCGTTGGAGCGGAAGCGGAAGGTGACGCGGCGCTCGCTCTCCGCCACGGCCTCCGACACGTCGCCGTAATAGGCGCGGTAATGTGGCCGCCCATGCTGGCGGAGCGCGTTGAAGGTCCAGACGATATCGCCCGCCGTGATCGGCCGCCCGTCATGCCAGCGCGCGGCCGGGTTCAGCTCGAAGCTGACCGAGAGGCCATCGGCCGGCAGGTCGATCCATTGCGCGACGGCGGGGTAGGCGGTGCTGGCCTCATCGGCGTTGGTCTTCAGCAGCGTCTCGAAGAGCAGCCCGGCGCCGACGGCGGGCGTGCCGCGGATGATGAAGGGGTTGAAGCTATCGAAGGAGCCGAGCGCGGCGCGCACCACCTCCCCGCCCTTGGGCGCGTCGGGGTTCGCCCAGGGGAAATGGGTGAAGTCGCGCGGCAGGGAGGGCGGGCCGAGCAGCGACAGGGCGTGGGTGCGCAAGCCTCCGCCGGGCAGGGCAGTGCCCGGCGCCGGCACGGCGGCGCGGCCGGGCGTGGCCCAGGCGGCCAGCCCGAGGGGCAGGCCGAGGGCGGCGGAGAGCGAGAGCAGGTCGCGACGGCGCATCACCACAGTTTGGGGGTTCCCCCTCTCCGGGACAACCGCGCGCGTCACCCGGCCAGGTGCCGTGTGACGGCGGGCAGCAGCGCCGGGTCGCCGACGGCCAGCACCGAGCCATCGCCATCGAGCGTCAGCTTCCGCCCGGCCCAATCCGTGCAGCGCCCGCCCGCGCCCTCGATCACGGGGACGAGGGCGGCCCAGTCCCAGGGTTTCATCGTCGCGTCCACGACCACATCCACCAGCCCGATCGCGAGCAGGCCGTAGGCGATGCAGTCGCCGCCCCAGGTGGTGCGCCGTGCTGCGGCCTTGACCGCGGCGAAGCGCGGGGCGGTCGCGGCGTCGAACATGTCGGGCGAGGTGCAGGAGAGTTCCGCCTCGGCCAGCGTCGCGCAGGGCCGGCAGCCGGGCGTGCCACCGATGGGCGAGCGCAGCGTCGTGCGCTGGCCCGCGACGCCAATCCAGCGTTCCCCGGTGACCGGCTGGTCGATGATGCCGAGCACAGGCGTGCCCCGGTGCAGAAGCCCGATCAGCGTGCCGAAAAGCGGCCGCCCGGTGACGAAGGCGCGCGTGCCATCGATGGGGTCGAGCACCCAGACCCATTCGGCCTCGGCGCGTTCGTTGCCGTATTCCTCGCCGATGACGCCATGCGTCGGCAGGCGGGCGGCGAGCAGGTCGCGGATGGCGCGTTCCGCGGCGCGGTCAGCCTCGGTGACCGGGCTGGCATCGCCCTTCGCTTCCACCAGCAGGGCAGAGCGGAACAGCGGCCGGATGACCCGATCCGCAAGATCCGCCGCCTCTTCGGCAACCGCGAGGAAATCTGCCGCTTGCGGCATGTGGGTGGCCCCCCGATGCCCTCCCGCGGCTTTGCCGCGGGAGGATGAGCCCCCCTTAAAGGATCAGCACCAACGCGGGGCCCCCGCGGCGTTGCGCAGCAACGTCGTGGGGATCAGGGTAGCGGCTTCGGGCTGGTGTCGAGCGTGCGCAGGAAGGCGATCACGTCGGCGCGCTGCTGCGCACTGGCAAGGCCGGCGAAGGCCATGCGCGTGCCCGGCATGGCGGCGGCGGGACGCAGCAGGAAGGCGTTCAGCTCCTCATAGCCCCAGGGCTTGTCGGCGAGCGCCCGGTTGGCGGCGGAGTAGTTGAAGCCAGCCACGCGCGCATGATTCGCGCCCACGATGCCCCACAGATTGGGGCCCACGCCGTTGTTGCCGCCCTGGGTGAAGGAATGGCAGGACGCGCAGGCGCGCTGCGCCACCTGGCGGCCATTATCGGCATTGGCGGCGGCCAGCAGAGGCGCGATCGGTTCGATCGTCGGCGCTGCCGGGGCGGCGGCGGCGGCCTGCGCCGGGGGCGGCGCGCCAGTGGCGATGGCGGCCTGATACTGCCGCGGGGGGGAGACCAGGGCGTCGCCCACCAGCCCGGCGATCATGAAGGTGATCCCGGCGGTCAGGACCGCGGCGGCTGCCTTGTTGAATTCCAGACTCATCCCGGAATGGACCCTTCCAAACCGCGACCCTGCGTGCCCGCCAAGCCCCTGGGTCTGCGACGCGTCGCCGCATCGCTTGGACCCAGTCCTGGCGCAGGCTTGCGCCCACGTCGCCCTGCCGTAAAAGCGGGCGGAACATAGAGGCGGTGGTCCAACTCGACAACCCGCCGTCACCTTCCGGGCCGGCGCTTTCTGCCGCGTCCGGGACGATCCGCAGGACGCCGCGATGACCGCCGCCGCCCAGAAGCCCGCCTCCGCCGCGCCCCTCGGCGCCGAGGCCGCCCGCACCATCGCCTTCCAGGGCCTGCTGGGCGCCTATTCCGACCTGTCCTGCCGGCACGCCTATCCGGGCTGGGCGACGCTGCCCTGCCCGTCCTTCGAAGCCGCGATGGAGGCGGTGCGGGACGGGCGCGCGGCGCTGGCCATGCTGCCCTGCGAGAACAGCCTGGCGGGCCGCGTGCCCGACATCCATCGCCTGCTGCCGGAATCCGGCCTGCATGTGGTCGGCGAGCATTTCGAGCGGGTCGAGCACTGCCTGTTGGCGCCGAAGGGGGCGAGCATCGCGACCCTCAAGCGCGCCCATAGCCACCCGATGGCGCTCGGTCAGGTGCTGAACCTGATCCGCGACCTCAAGCTGCAGCCGGTGATCGAGGCCGACACCGCGGGTGCGGCCAGCCTGATCGCCGAGCGCGGCGGGGTGGAGGACGCGGCCATCGCCAGCGAGCTGGCCGCCGAGGTCTATGGCCTTGAGATCCTGCGCCGGAATGTCGAGGACGAGGCGCACAACACCACCCGCTTCTATGTCATGTCCCGCGCCCCGCTCTCCCCGCCCTATGGCGAGGGGCATTGGGTGACGAGCTTCGTCTTCCGCGTCCGCAACATCCCTGCTGCGCTCTACAAGGCGCTGGGGGGCTTCGCGACCAATGGCGTGAACATGACCAAGCTCGAGAGCTACATGGTCGGCGGATCGTTCAGCGCGACGCAGTTCCTGGCCGATGTGGATGGCCATCCCGGGGAGCCGGGCTTGGCGCGCGCGCTGGAGGAGCTGGCGTTCTTCTCCGCCGATCTCCGCGTGCTCGGCACCTATCGCGCCCACCCGTATCGCCTGGCGCAGCGCGAGGGGAACTAGGCACCGCGTTCCCACCCGCGAGGGGGCGCGGCTTTCAGTCGTGCAGCGGCCGCCCGCTGGGCGAATTACCCCGTCAGTTGCGCCCCGAAGCCGATGATCTCGGCCGGCAGCATTCGCGCGGCATCAGTTCCGGCGAGGCGATGCCCCGAGGTAGTCCTGGACGGTCTGCCAGGCGATGCGCTGCAGGAAAGCCGCCGTCTCTGGCTCCAGCTCCGCCGTGTAGCGATTGCCTTCCGGCGAGCGTCCGAAGAGCGCGGCAAAGGTCGTCGCTGCGGCCAGGTAGGTGCCGGGCAGAGAGGGATGGCGCAGATCGGGGACGTAGAGGTCGAGGCTAGGGCGCTCCGCCATGGCGCGCGCAAAGGCGAGGCCCGCCGGGATGACCAGCGCCCGGTTGTCATTGCCGGCGCGGGTATAGGCCTCCGCCAAGCCTTGCAGCATCTCCGGCCGGTTCTTGTTGGCCCAGGACATGAAGAAGACCGGCTCCGCGCCCTGCGCGCGGACAGTGTCCGCGGCGCGGCGGGCAGTCGCGGGGAACTCCGCGCCGAGCTGCGCATGGATCGGGCAGACGCTGCAATCCATCATGATCGCAATGTCGAAGAGCCGCGCGCCCGGCGGGTTCATGACGATGTCGTTGGCGGCGTTGAATGAGTAGGACGCCACCGCGCCGGGACGGAAATACGAGCCGATATCGTGCCAGGCCAGGCCCGAGCCGCTGATGGTGATCGAGGTGGACCTGAAGGGCGTGGTGATCCCGGCGCCGCGCAAGAGCTGGTTCACATGCCCATGCATCGAGTTGTTATAATAGAAGAACGAATTCCCGACATACAGCACCGAGGCCGGTGGAGCGGTGAGCGCGCCGACCTCTGGTCTTGTCTGTGCAACCGACGGCAGCGACGCCAGGATCATCGCCAGCGCGAGAACGCACTTACCCAAAACCCGACGACGCATGACCTGGACCCCACCCACCAGCTGAGACAGGAACGATGCAGCCTGCCTCGCGGGGCTGCAAGACGGGGTCGTTACGCCGCAGATGGGCCAGCCGCCCGAGACCATCCGTTGGGCGAGGGCGTCGCTTCCGCGGGCCTTGCCGCGCCAGGCCCGCCGGGTTCGGCGCGTCAGAACATCCCCGGCCGGCGCACCGGTTCCACCCCGCCGCCGCGGATCAGGCCGCGCCGGCGGAGGCAATCCTGATAGGCGCGTGCCACGGCATCCTGCCGCTCCGCCGACAGGCGCTCCTGCTGCGCCACATTCCCGATCAGTACCCGCCGACCGATGTCCACCACCGCGGGGGCATTCTCCGCCTCGGCGCGGCATTCGCGGTGGGCGGGGTCGTCCGGGCCGCGGAAGGCGGCCTCGTCGGCGCGGTAGCTGGGGGTGCAGGCGCCGAGCAGCAGTGCGGCCAGCACCAGGGATCGGCGCAGCGGGATCGGGCGCATCAGGGGGCGGCCTCCAGCCAGTCCTCGATCAGGCGGCGCGCGATGGAATCGACGCGCGGCAGCGAAAACCCATGCGCGGCGTGGTTGCGCACCTGGTCGCGCGTGAACCAGCGCGCGTCCTTCAGCTCCTCGGGGTCGATCGTGATCGCGTCCGACAGCCCCTCGGCATGGAAGCCAATCATGATGGAGGAGGGGAAGGGCCAGGGCTGGGAGGAATGATAGGCGACCGCGCCGACCTCGATGCCGGCTTCCTCCTTCACCTCGCGCCGGACTGCTTCCTCGAAGCTCTCGCCCGGTTCCACGAAGCCGGCGAGCGTCGAGTACATCGCCACATTCGGGAAGCGGTGCGAATGGCCCAGCAGGCAGCTGTCGCCGCGGACCACCAGCATGATCACTGCCGGGTCGGTGCGCGGGAAATGCTGCGCGTTGCAGGCGGTGCAGACCATGGCGTGGCCGGCGCTGCGCGGCGTGCAGGGCGCGCCGCACACGCCGCAGAAGCGGTGCTTGGTGCGCCAATGCATGATCCCGCGCGCATGGGCCAGCACGCTGGCCTCGCCCGCCGGCAGCAGGCCCGCGACCTGGCGCAGATCGGTGAAGCTGCCCATGCCGTCGGGCAGCAGGGGCAGGGGATCCTCGGCGGCTGAGCAATCCACGGCGAAGACCGGGCGCTGCTCCCACAGGCCAAGAAAAGCCCAGGGGCCGTCCTGCATCCGCACCGCCTCGGCGGCCGCGGCCGTCAGCAGCACGGCTTCGGGCCGCCCCGCCTCGACGCCCTTCATCAGGGACTTGGCGCGCCAGACGGGAGCAAACAGCGTCTCCGGGTCGGCCAGCGCCTGGTGGATCCAGTCCCCATCCTCCCGGAGGTGGCCGGCCCGGTCGAGCGGGCTGCCGGTATAGGCGTTGGGGCGGCTGGCGGGGATCGAGAGCATCGCCGCGTGATGTGCCACGCGCCCGGGTGG
>JBJOMW010000059.1:0-6986 GCA_046052145.1 Pseudomonadota bacterium | reverse complement strand
TCAGCGTCTTGTGGTTCACGCCATAGACGATGGTCGCATCCGCATTGTCGCCAGGCGCGGAGATGATGACCTTGCGCGCGCCGGCGGCGAGCAGCGCAGACGCCTTCTCCTTGCTGGTGAAGATGCCGGTGCACTCCATGGCGACATCGACGCCCTGGAAGGGGACCTTGGTCGGGTCGCGCTCGGCGCTGACCACGATCGGCGCGTAGGTGCGGCCATGCGCCTTGATCAGGATCTTGTTGCCATCCACGCCGACCTCGCCGGGGAAGCGGCCATGCACGCTGTCATAGCGGAAGAGATGCGCATTCGCCTCGACGCTGCCGAGGTCGTTGATGGCGACGCATTCCACATCGTCGCGCCCGCTTTCGATCATCGCGCGCAGCACCAGGCGACCGATGCGCCCGAACCCGTTGATCGCAACCTTCACGGCCATTTTTCTCGATCCCTTCCCCGGATAAAGCTCAAGCCAAACGCTTCTTCACCGCGGCGACCGTCGCCTCTGCGGTGATGCCGAAATGGCGGAACAGCACCTCGGCCGGCGCGCTGGCGCCGAAGCCCTGCATGCCGATGAAGACGCCGTCCTGTCCAAGCCAGCGTTCCCAACCCATCGGGATCGCGGCCTCGATGCCGACGCGGAGCGCGCTGCCCAGTACCTGGGCGCGGTATCCTTCGTCCTGGAGGGCGAAGAGTTCCCAGCAGGGCAGGGAGACCACCGCCGTCGGGATGCCCTCGGCCTCCAGCGTCTCGCGCGCCGCGACGGCGAGGTGCAGTTCGGAACCGGTGGCGATGATAGTGGCCTTCCGCGCGGCGGAGGCCTCGGCCAGCACATAGCCGCCGCGGGCGCTGCGGTTCTCGCCTGCCTCGGTCCGCAGCAGCGGCAGGTTCTGGCGGGTCAGCGCCAGCACGCTCGGGCCGTCGGCGCGCTTCACCGCCAACTCCCAGCACTCCGCCGTCTCCAGCGCATCGCCGGGGCGGAAGACGAAGAGGTTGGGGATGGCGCGGAGCGAGGCGAGCGTCTCCACCGGCTGGTGCGTCGGCCCGTCTTCGCCAAGCCCAATGCTGTCATGCGTCAGCACATGGATCACACGCTGGCGCATCAGCGCCGCGAGGCGAATGGCAGGCCGCATGTAGTCGGCGAAGACCAGGAAGGTGCCGGAATAGGGGATGACGCCGCCATGCAGCGCCATGCCGTTCATTGCCGCCGCCATGCCGTGCTCGCGCACGCCGTAATGGACATAGCGCCCGGCATAGTTGCCGGGGCTGATGGCGGGGATGCCCTTGACGTTGGTGTTGTTGGACCCGGTCAGGTCCGCCGAGCCGCCGATCATCTCCGGCACTGCCGGCACCAGCACCTCCAGCGCGCGCTGGGAGGCGATGCGGGTGGCGATCTTCGGCTTGTCCTCAACCTGGGAAGCGCGCAGCGCGGCCAGCTTCTCATGCCAGCCATCGGGCAGCTTGCCGGCGATGGCGCGGTCGAACTCCTCGCGCATCGGGTGCTTGGTGAGCCGCTTCAGCCAGGACCGGCGCGGGCCGCCGCCGCGGCGGCCGGCTTCCTCCCAGCGGGACTTCAGCCCCTCGGGCACCTCGAAGGGCGGGTGGTTCCAGCCGAGCAGGGACTTCGTCGCCGCGGCTTCGGCTGCGCCGAGCGGCGCGCCGTGGCTCGCCGCGGTGCCGGCCTTCGCGGGCGATCCGAAGCCGATGATGGTGCGGCAGGCGATCAGCGTCGGCTTGCGGTTGCGCATCGCCCAGGAGAGCGCGGCCGCGACCTGCTCATGGTCATGCCCGTCCACGCGGCGCACCGCCCAGCCATAGGCCTGGAAACGCTTTAGCGTGTCGTCGGTGAAGGACAGCGACGTGTCGCCGTCGATGCTGATGGAATTGTCGTCCCACAGCACGCAAAGCCGATCGAGCTTCAGATGGCCGGCGAGCGACGCGGCCTCGTGGCTGATACCCTCCTGCAGGTCGCCGTCAGATGCGATGACCCAGGTGCGGTGATCCACCAGGGACTTGCCGAAGCGCGCCGCGAGATGCCGTTCGGCCAGCGCCATGCCGACTGCGGTCGAGATGCCCTGGCCGAGCGGGCCGGTCGTCGTCTCGATGCCCGGATGCTCGCCGAATTCCGGGTGCCCGGCGGCCGGCGAATGCAACTGGCGGAAGTTGCGGAGGTCCGCGATCTCCATCCCGGCATGGCCGGTCAGGTGCAGCAGCGCATAGAGCAGCATCGAGCCATGGCCGGCCGACAGCACGAAGCGGTCGCGGTCGGGCCAGCGCGGATCGGCGGCGTCGAATTTCAGGAAGCGGGTGAACAGCACGGTCGCCGCATCGGCCATGCCCATCGGCATGCCGGGATGGCCGGACTTCGCCTGCTCCACCGCGTCGATCGCCAGAGCGCGGATCGCATCAGCCATGCGGCGGGCTTCGGTGGCCGGCCGGGCGAGGAGGGTGGCCTGGAGCGCCTGGGCGGGGCTGGGCTCCGCGCCGGGCTTGGTCTCGGGGGCGATGCTGGCCAAAGGCGGTGTCCTGGGCGGGGGGCGTCGGGCGCCGCCGCTATAGAGGTGCCCCGCCCCCCGGACAACCCGCCGGGCCGTTCCGGCCCCCTCCACCGCCCTTGGGCGGATGGTCCCGCCTGCGTGGCCGGTGCCCCCTGTCGAGGCCGTCATCTGCGAGCGAATCGCAACCCGCTTCGCGCGCTTGCGGCATTGGCGCGGCGCGAGTCGCGCCGCTACTGTGCTGGCATGCACGACGTCCCGACCCCGGAACCGACGCGCGACGGCCTTCCGCCCATGCCGCCCGGCCCGCCGCATGAGGAGCGGCACTTCACCCAGAATGCGACGGTGCGCGATCTTGTCATCGGCACCGCCGATGGGCTGACGGTGCCCTTCGCGCTCGCCGCGGCGCTCTCGGGCGCGGTTGCCGCCAATCCGCTGATCGTGACCGCGGGCCTGGCGGAGATCGCCGCCGGCTGCGTCGCGATGGGCCTTGGCGGCTACCTCGCCGCGCGCACCGATGCCGAGCACTACGCCAGCGAACGCCGGCGGGAGGAGGAAGAGACCCACACCTATCCCGACCGCGAGCGGTGGGAGGTCGCGGCGATCCTCCATCGCTACGGCGTGCGCGGGGAGGTGCTGCGCCAGGCGGTGGAGGCGATCGCCTCCGACCGGCGGAAATGGGTGGATTTCATGATGCGCTTCGAGCTGGACCTCTCGGAGCCCGACCCGAGCCGCGCGGCGAAATCGGCGGCGACGATCGGCGGCGCCTATGTGGTCGGCGGGCTGATCCCGCTGGCGCCCTACATGATCTTCGCCACGACCACGCCCGCGCTGCTTGTTTCCTCTGGCCTGACGGCGATGGCGCTGTTTGGCTTCGGCTGGCTGAAGGCCCGTGCGACGGGTCTGCCGCCGCTCCGCGTGGCGACGCAGACGCTCGCGATCGGTGGCGCGGCGGCGGCCGTCGCCTATGCCGTCGCCAGCCTGTTCGGTCATTAGGCGCCGGTTTCAAACCGGCAGCGTCGCCACCGCGGCCAGCCCGCCCGCCGGGCGGTTGCGCAGCACCACGTCGCCGCCATGCGCGCGCAGGATATTGCGCGCGATCGGCAGGCCGAGCCCGGTGCCGCCCGTCTCCCGGTTCCGGCTGCCCTCCAGCCGGCGGAAGGGCTGGAAGACCCCCTCCAGCTCATGTTCGGGCACGCCGGGCCCGTCATCCTCGATGGTGATGCGGATCTGGCCCGCCGCCGCCGAGGCCAGCGTCAGCCGCGCCGCGCCGCCATAGGCCAGCGCATTGCCCACCAGATTGGCCAGCGCGCGCTTCATCGCCACCGACCGGGCGCGCACGGTCAGGTGCTCCGGCCCGGCATAGGCGATCGCCTCCGCCAGCTCCGGCGCGGCATCCGCGGCCTCGTCCAGCACGGTGCGGCACAGCGCCGCGAGGTCCACCGCGACCGAGGGCTCGGCCGCCGCGTCGTCGCGCGCGAAGGTGAGCGTCGCGCCGATCATCGCCTCCATCTCCTCGAGGTCGGCGAGGATCTTGCGGCGCTGTTCGTCGTCATCCAGCAGCTCGGCCCGGAGCTTCAGGCGGGTGATCGGCGTTTTCAGATCGTGGCCGATGGCCGCGACCATCTGCGTGCGGTCGCCGACGAAGCGGCGGATGCGCTCGGCCATGGTGTTGAAGGCGCGCGCGGCGGTGGCGACCTCGGTCGGGCCGTTCTCCGGCAGCGGGGCCGCGTTGACATCGCGCCCCAGCCGGTCGGCCGCCGCCGCCAAATCCCGCACCGGCCGCGTCAGCCGCCGCACCGCCCAGAGCGTGAGTGCCGCCGCCGTCAGCGTCATCAGCGCGAAGGCGATCAGGAAGGTCTCGGAATGCCATGGCCGCGGCGGCAGCAGCTCGACGCGCAGGTTCAGCCAGCCCGTATCGGGGAAGCGGAAGCTGACCAGCATCACGCCCTGGCGGTTGGTGCCGGAGACGATCACCTCCCGCGGGCGCTGCCGCGGCGGGGCGGACATGATCGCCTCCAGCCGCATCAGCCGCATCAGGGGCGGGGGGGGCGGCGGGTAGCCGTGCCGCGCCGCAGGCTCGTCTTCATAGGCCGCGCGCAGCCCGGGCGGCAGGTCGAGGTCGGCGAGTACGCCGTGGCGCCGCTCGGGCGCCGTGAACAGCAGGGTGCGCCAGACCGCGAAGCTGCGCGAGGACAGCTCCCGCGCCTGCTGGAAGCGCTGCAGATCCACGCGGTCGAGCGCGTGGATGGTCAGCCCCGCCACCTGCACGATCACCAGCCCGACGATCAACAGCAGCGCCGTACGGCCGGCCAGCGAGCGCGGCAGCGGCAGGCGCGGTAGCCAGCGGCGCCGCGCGGTGGTGGCCTCGGTGGGCGCGGGCGCGCTCACCCGCGTTCTACCGTGGTCGCCAGCACATAGCCGCCGCCACGGACGGTCTTGATCAGCTGCGGGTTGCGCCCGTCATCCTCAAGCTTCCGGCGGAGGCGAGAGACAGCGACGTCGATCGCGCGGTCGAAGGGCCCGGCCTGCCGGCCGCGCAGCAGGTCCATCAGCATGTCGCGCGTCAGAACCCGGTTGGGGCGCTCGATCAGCGCCAGCAGCAGCTCGTACTCGCCGCCCGTGAGCGGCACCTCGACCTCCTGGGGGTTCACCAAGCGCCGCCGCGCCGGCTCCAGCACCCAGCCGGAGAAGCGGATCACCTTCGCCGGCGGCTCCCCATTCGGCGCGCCGGAGGAGCTGTCGGCGGTCGCGCGGCGCAGCACGGCGCGGATGCGCGCCAGCAGCTCGCGCGGGTTGAAGGGTTTGGCGACATAGTCGTCGGCGCCGAGTTCGAGGCCGACGATGCGGTCCGTCTCCTCGCCCATGGCAGTCAGCATGACGATCGGCACCTCGGACTGGCTGCGCAGCCAGCGGGCGAAATCCAGGCCCGATTCGCCGGGCATCATCAGGTCCAGCACCACCAGGTGGTAGCGGCCGAGCGGCCAGAGCTTGCGCGCCTCCCGCGCGTCGCGGGCAGGGGTGACGCGGAAAGACTGCTTTTCCAGGAACCTGCCGAGCAGGTCCCGGATCTCGCGGTCGTCATCCACGACCAGGATGTGCGGCTGGGCAGTGTCCATGGCTGTAACATAGCGCGCCGCGCGCGCCGCCGAAGGGCATTCCGGGGCGAGTATGTTGCGGCGCGTGACGGGCGGCGGCGCAGCAACATGTTGTTGCAATTGCTCACCCGCCCGGCCTTCCGGCGGTTACATGCGGCCCCCATCCTCCGCGCCATCGAAGGCGAGCCCTGGGCCACGGCAGATTCTCCCGTGCCGTGTGGACCCACCCCCTCCTGTCCTGGGGCGGCCTCGTGTAGTGGCGGCGGGGATGTCGCAGATCCTGGCGTCCCCGCCGCCACCTTTTCCCCATCCGCCTGCATGGGCCCGCCGGGCCGCCGACCAGCTGGCGGCGCGCCATGCCGTGCTGGCCGGGATCGAGGCGCGCGCCGGGGCGCTGCCCTGGCCGGTGCGGCCCAAGGGGTTTCCCGGGCTTCTGCGCGCGATCTGCGCGCAGCTCGTCTCCAACGAAGCGGCCTTCGCGATCTGGCGGCGCGTCAGCGCGCTGCCGGGGGCGACGATGCCCGAGGGGTTCCTCGCCCTCGATCCGGAGCGCGCCGGGATTGAGGGCGGGCTGACGCGGCAGAAGGTGCGCCATGCGCGCGCGCTGGCCGAAGCGATCCTGAGCGGCGCGCTGCGCCTCGATGCGCTGGAGGCGATGCCGGATGAGGACGCCATCGCGCATCTCTGCACCGTGAAGGGCATTGGCCGCTGGACGGCGGAGGTGCATCTGCTGTTCGCGCATGAGCGGCCGGATATCTTCCCCTCGGGCGATCTGGCGCTGCAGGCCGCACTCGGGCAGCTGATGGGCCTGCCGGCCCGGCCCGATGCGAAGGCGACGGCAGTTCTCGCAGCGACCTTCGCGCCGCACCGGGCGGTCGCGGCGCGGCTGCTATGGCACCATTGGCTGCACCACACGAAACGGGCCACGGTGGACCCTGCATGATGTTCTCAGCGCGAATCCGGGCCACCGACGCCCCGCCCATCCCCGCCGCCCGCGCCTGGGCCGCGCGCTATGACGGGCGCGCGGGGCCGGCGCTCGACCTGACCCAGGCCGTGCCCGGCTATCCCCCGCCGCCCGAGCTTCTGGCCAAGCTCGCCGAGGCCGCGGGGAGCTCGGCCACAGCTGGCTACGGGCCCATCGCCGGCGATCCGGTGCTCAGGGCGGCGCTCGCAGTCGACATGGCGGGGTTCTACGGAGCTCCGATCGCGCCCGCGCAGGTCGCCATCACCGCCGGCTGCAACCTCGCCTTCGCCATGGCGATGCAGGTGCTGGCCGCGGAGGGTGAGGCCGTGCTGCTGCCCACGCCCTGGTACTTCAACCACCACATGGCGATGACCATGCAGGGCGTGCGTGCCATCCCCGTGCCGACCCGCGCCGAGGATGGCTTCGTCCCCGACC
>JBJOMW010000058.1:0-7157 GCA_046052145.1 Pseudomonadota bacterium | reverse complement strand
GTGGTCTGGCCCGCGATGGTGTAGCTGCGCAGCCGGTTGAGGTTCGGCGTCTCCTGCAGGGTGCGCTCCAGGCGCTCGGTCACCTGCAGCAGCGTCTCCTCGATGGTCGCACCGGGCCAGGCGGCGGAGACGATCATGGTGCGGAAGGTGAATTCTGGGTCCTCGTTCCGGCCGAGCCGCAGGAAGACCAGCGCGCCAGCGATGACCGCCACCAGCATGAAATACAGGACAAGCTGCGGCCGCCGGATCGACCACTCAGAGAGGTTGGGTCCGATCACGGCGTAGCGCCCAGCAGGTTCACCTTCTGCCCGGGCCGGAGGGCCTGCACGCCCGCGGTCACGATCACCTCCCCGCGGGTGAGACCGGAGGAGATGACAGCGCGCGCCGGGTCATGGCGCAGCACCTCGACCGCGCGCAGCGCGACGGTGCGGTTGGCCGTGTCCACCACCCAGACGGCCGGCGTGGCGCCCTGGCGGGTCAGCGCACTGGCCGGGATGGCGTAGCCAGCCCCGCCCGCCACCTCCATCCGCCCGGTGACCGTCGAGCCCAGGCGGAGCGCCGGCGGCGGGTCGGTGAGGCCGATGCGCACGCGGAAAGTGCCCGTCACCGGGTCGGCGCTCGGCGCGACCTCGCGCACGCGGCCGCTCGCACGGATGGCGGGGTCGAGCGTCAGCGCGACGGTCACCACCACGTCGGGCGGGGCGAGGTCCTTGACCACGGGCGGCACGTCGAAGACCGCGTCGAGCCCGTCCTGGCGGGCCAGGCGAATGATCATCCGCCCTGGCGCGACGACCTCCCCGGGTTCGGCGCCGCGGGCGGTGACGGTGCCGGGCGCGTCGGCCAGCAGCACGGTATAGCCCAGCCGGTTCTCGGCGATGTTGACCTGGGCCTGGGCGGAATCCTCGGCGCTGGTCGCGGTCTGCAGCTGCTGCGCCGCCTGATCGTAGCGCTGGCGCGTGCCGAAGCCGGTGCGGAGCAATTCGCGCGCCCGGCCGTAATTCGCCCGGGCCTCCACAAGCTGTGCCTGCGCCGCGGCCAGCGCAGCACGGGCGGCGCGCAGCGAGTTCTCCTCATTGGTACGATCCAGCCGTGCGACGACCTGCCCCGCGGTGACGCGGTCGCCGACATTGACCAGGCGCTCCACCATGCGCCCGTCGATGCGGAAGCCGAGGTTCACCTCGGTCTCGGCCTGGATCGTGCCGGTCAGGCTGACCACCGTGCCCTCGCCACGCGGCTCCACGGTGGCAACGCGCACCGGCCGCGGCTCCGCCGGCGGTGGGGCGGGCGGCTCGCTGCAGGCGCCGAGCGCGGCAACCAGGATCAGGCAGGGCAGCGCGGCGCCGCCCGGATGTCTGGGCATGCTCGGTATCCCCTGGCTCCGGTATGCGCGGCGAAGCTAGCGCGCCGGCACGACGACGGGATCGGCGGCGCGTCCCGGCGCTAAGCCGGGCGTCCCGGCACCAGCGCGAAGCATCCCCTCCAGCCTCTCACGCAGGTATGGGAAGAACGGGTTCGACGATGCGCGCAGAAGGCTATCGAGGCTCATGACCAGCACGCCGCTCTCCCCGCGCGGTGCCAGGGCGCCGAGTTGCAGGCCGAAATCATCGTCGGGCGCTGGCGCCAGGCCATAGAGCCCGTCCTCAACCGGGAAAGGCAGCGCGACATGGGAGAGCGAGAACAGCCCCCGCGGCCAGGCAAGGCCGAGTGCCCTGCGCGCTTCCTCCGTCGCGCCAGCCGGCATGCTGCGCTCCTCCACCGCAGCGGTGTCGCGCGCGGCATTGGTGACCAGCACCAAGCCGAAGCCGCGCGGCGCAGGCGGGATGGCGGACAGCGCAGCATCGGCGCGCGGGTCGAGCAGCGGGCCAAGCCGCGCCTCCCGGTTCAGGTCGAACAGCACGAGCTCACTGCGTCCGGCAGGCAGCCGGGTATGCAGCGCCGTGATCACGGCGCGCGTGCTGACGGTCGCATCCGCCACCGACTGGAAGGTCAGCACGGGTGGCAGCCGCGCGAGCCCGGCGGCGCCCAGCCGGGCCATCCGCGCCTGGATCTCGGCCGTCAGCAGATGCGATTGCCGCGCGGCGTTGACGGGGAAGGAGTTGAACTTGAAGGGGTTGAATTCCGGCAGCACGGAAAGCCAGGCGGCGCCGGCGAAAGCAGGCAGCAAGGCCGGCAGGCCCGCCAGCCCCGCGAAACGCGCGAAGGGCGTGACGCCGACCATGGGCGAGAGCAGCACCAGCTGTTCAGGCGCGGGCGTGCCGGCCTCGGCCGCCGCCAACGCATGCAGCAGCGCCAGCGCGCCGCCATTGGAATAGCCGACGAGATGCAGCGGCCCGCCGGGAACGCGCCGGCGCGCCTCCCGCACGGCAAGCCGTGTCGCCGCGGCCCAATCCGGCCAGTCCGCCGCGGTGAGGCCGGCAGGGACGGTGCCGTGGCCGGGCATGCGCGGCACGATCGCGATGAAGCCGGCCTCGGCATAGAGGCGCGCAAGGTGGCGCATGCTGAAGGGCGCATCCGTCAGCCCGTGCACCAGAACGGCGACACCGCGCGCGGCGCCTTCGGGCTCCAGCACGAAGGACCGGTTCCAGTCGGTGGCGAAGCGCGCCGGATCGAGCGGGCTCGCCGGATCGTAGCGCTTGGCGAGGCTGCGATCGGCCGGTGCGAGCCGCGCCGAGACCTCGCGCTGCACGAAGTCGAAGGCGCGCGCCTCTGCGGCCAGGAAGGCGGGCCAGTCGGCGGCATCGAGCGCCGCGGCGTCGAGTTCCGGCGGCACCTCGGTGTGCCAGGGCCGCAGCTCGGGGCCGTGATGCACGTCCCAGGCGCGGATGGCGATCCCGATGGCGAGCAGCGCGAGCAGCCCGATCAAGGCCCTCCGACCGAAGCGGCCCAGCCAGCGCATCAACCCACCTCGTTCTGGAGAAGCGGCCCATGAGCGTTCTGCCCCGGTCGCTGTCCGTGCTGCTCGCGCTTGCCTGCATCGTCGTGCTGGCCGCTGGCCTGTCGGCGGCGCAGGCTGTGGTCGCGCCGCTGGTGTTTGCCATCTTCGCCATCGCACTGGTCTGGCCGGTGCAGGGCGCGCTGCAGCGGCGTATCGGCGCGGTCGCGGCGATGCTGGTCGCCATGCTGGTCACGCTGGTGACGCTGCTTGGGCTCGCGCTGCTGGTCGCCTGGGCCTTCGGGCGGGTCGGCATGTGGGTCGTGGCCAATGCCGCGCAGTTGCAGGCCTTCTATGCCGCGCAGCTGGCCTGGTTCGAATCCCGGGGGATCGAGGTCGCGCCCACGCTCGCCGCGCAATTCGATGTGCGTTGGCTGGTGCGCGTCGCGCAGGCCGTGCTGGCGCAGCTGCAGGGCACGCTCAGCTTCATCCTGCTGACGCTGGTCTTCGTGCTGCTCGGCCTGTTGGAGGTCGGCGCGGTGCGCTCGCAGATGCTCGGCCTCGGCCCGGGCACGCCGGCGGCGCTGCTCCGCGCGGGGGAGAGGATCGCGGCCAAGCTGCGCGCCTATATGCTGGTGCGCACGCTGATGTCGGTGGCGACCGGCCTGGTCGTCTGGGCCTTCGCAGCGGCGATGGGGCTGGAGCTGGCGGCGGAATGGGGCGCGATCGCGCTGGTGCTGAACTACATCCCCTTCCTCGGCCCGCTGGTGGCAACGCTCTTCCCGACACTGTTCGCCGCGCTGCAATTCGGCAGTTGGGGGGCGGCGCTGGCGGTCTTCGCGGGGCTCCAGCTGCTGCAATTCCTGGGCGGCAGCACCATCGAGCCGCGTCTGGCGGGCCGCAGCCTCGCCGTCTCGCCCTTCCTGGTGCTCGCCTCGGTCTTCGCGGGTGGCTTTCTCTGGGGCGTGCCGGGCGCCTTCATCGGCCCGCCGGCGCTGATCGTCGCGCTGACGCTGTGCGAGGAGTTCACGGCTGCGCGGCCCTTCGCCGCGCTGCTGTCGGGACGCGAGGCGCGACACTGAGCTAGACGCCGACCAGCATCGCATCGAGGTCGAGGGAAGATCGCCTGCCGATCGCCTCCGCATGCGTTTGCAGGAAGCGCTCCGTGGCCTCGCGCCCGGCATCGCGCAGCCATTGCAGGAAGGCCCATTCGGCATTCAGCTTGGAGGAATAGCCAAGCCCGACCATCACCTCGTTGCGCACCATATGCAGCCGCATCCGCGCCCAGGCCGCGCCCTCGGTGTTGCCGGGGTCGGCGACCTTGCGCAGCATGGCCATCATCTTGAGCTCCTTCAGCGCCACCGCGTTGAAGGAGATCTCGTTGACACGGTCGAGGATGTCGCGCGCGCTGCGCGGCGTACCGGGCCGCTCGATCGGGTTGATCGGCACCAGGATCGTGTCGTCCGATTGCAACTCCGTGATCAGCGGCACCAGGGTCGGGTTGCCGGCGAAGCCGCCATCCCAATAGGGCTCGCCCTCGATCTCGACGGCCTGGAACAGCTGCGGCAGACAGGCGGAGGCGAGCAGCGCCTCCACGCCGAGATCGGCGTTGCGGAAAATCCGCGCGCGGCCGGTGCGCACGCTGGTCGCGGTGACGAAGACCTTGATGGGGCCGTCACGCAGCGCGCCGAAATCCACGCTCTCCGCCAGCACGTCGGCCAGCGGGTTGCCGCCGACCGAAGGCAAATCGTAGGGCGAGACGACCCGGGCGAGCAGATCCATCGCCAGGAAGGCCGGGGAGTTGTCGAGCGTCCAGCGCCCCAGCAGGCGGTCAACAGGGCCGCGCTGGAAAGGGCTAAAGGTCGCGGCGCGGGAGACGCGGCGCCAGAACGTCTCCATCGCCTCGCGCGCTCCGGGCCTGTCGCCCCGCGCCATGCCGCTGGCCATCACGGCGGCGTTCATCGCGCCCGCGGAGGTGCCGGAGATGCCCTCCACCTCCAGCCACGCTTCCTCCAGCAAGCGGTCGAGCACGCCCCAGGTGAAGGCGCCATGCGCACCGCCGCCTTGCAGGGCGAGGTCCACCAGAACGGGATCACGGCGTGGCATCAGCACCTCCCATGCAGACAGGGTCACCGCGCGTCGGCTGGAACGACGCGCACGCTGGCCGCCGCAAGCCGGCGCAGCAGGCGAAGGCGCCGCAGGATCGGTCGACGCTCATGCACCAGCATCTCAAGCGGCTTCCACGCTGCGATCCAGCCGAGGATGCTCAGCGTGTCGCGGATCGCGCGTGCGATCATCGAGCCCTGGTAGCTGGAATAGAGGGTCCAAACGGTGAGGAGGCAGGCCGCGGCGATGCCAAAGCCGACCGCCGCGCTGACCCTGGCATCGGCCAGGAACTCCCGGGTCGTGTAGGCTTGTTCCTCGGCCATGCGACTGAAATGGGCGCTGACGCGCTCGGCCAGCTCGGCGCGCCCGGCCTCGTCCACGGCCGAGGGCGGCAGCCGGACCAGGATGGCCAACGGGACATCCTTCGGCTGCCGGCGGGCCCAGTCGATGATCGCCGCCTCGGCCGCCGGCCGCAGGCAGCCGGGTAGCGATGGCCACTCTGCCTCAAGGTCAACGAGACGGTCGGCATCCCTCAGCTCGAGTTCGAGGCGCGCCTCGCGCCCCGGCGCGGCGGCTATGACATCGGGCATCCGGCCTCCGGTCCACGCGGCGTTGGAAGTTAGGCGGTGCGCTATGTCCCCGGCACGGGCAGGGCGTCCCGCGGCTTGGCTACCTGACCCAAGACCGCCCTTATCCCGCGAGGCTCTGCCGCACGCCTTCGAGCGTGATCTGGGCGGCGAGGGCGGCCAGCAGCACGCCCAGGACCCGGCCGATCACATGGCCGCCCGTCCGGCCCAGCAGCCGCGCCACCGTGCCGGCGGAGAGCAGGCAGACCAGCGTCAGCACCAGCACCACGACCAGCGCGGCGAAGACCGCAGCAAGTTGCACGAGGTCACCCCCCGCCTGCTGCGTCGCCAGCACCATGCTGGTCATGCCGCCCGGGCCGGCGAGCAGCGGGATGGCCAGGGGGAAGACCGAGATGTCGTGCTCTTCCGCGCCGGCCTGCTGCTCGGCCGGAGAGGCCCGCAGGAAGGTCTGGCCCATCACCATGTCGGCCGCGAGCAGAAACAGCAGCAAACCGCCCGCCACCTTCATGGCTGGCAAGCCGATCCCGAGCGCGCTCAACAGCCAGCCGCCGAGCAGCGCGAAGGACAGCAGGACGATGGTCGCGATCACCGTGGCGCGGATCGCCTGCCGGCGCCTCTCGGCCTCGGTGTTGTTCGCGCTCATAGCAGCGAAGATCACGGCGGTGCCGACCGGATCCACGATCACGAGCAGCGCGACAAGCGTGAAGCCGAAGGTCTCGATCATGCGATCGGGATTGCAGGGCGCGGGATCGGTCGTCGCAAGCCTACGCCCCCGGCTTGGGACGTAGCGCACAACCGCGGGCTGTCACGGCGCGAACCGATAGGCGAGGCTGAGGCCGACCACGCCCTGCGCGGCCGCGCCGCGTTCGACAAGCGGGCTGTCCCCGGCCCCGCCGAAGATGCGGCCCACCTCGCCGAAGGCGATCACGCTCCAGCGTTCGGCAATGAGCCAGGTCGCGCCCGCGGCGACGCCCGCGAACCAGTAATCGGCCGGGCGGAAGGGCGCATAGCCCGTGCGTTTCGCCTGATCCGAGTCCACGCCGAAATAGGTCTCGGCGAAGTCTCGGCTGCCCCAGCTGAGCCGCGGACCCGTCGAGAGGATGAGCTCCGGGCTGGCGCGGAACACGCGGTCGAGCCGCCCGTCCACGAGCACGCCCGAATGACCGCCAAAGCCCTGCCGGATCTCTGCTCGCGCCAGATAGGTGCCGTCCGAGTAGCTGACGAAGGCGCCACCTTCGCCGGCCAGCCGGACATCGCCCATGCCGCGCAGCGCCTCGTTGGCGTCCTGGTCGCGGGCGAAGCGCGGCCGCAGGACCAGGCCGGCGGAAGCCGGCCCGTCGCGCAGCAGCGTCGCGCCGAGCCCGTCGCGAAAGGACAGGAAGAAGCTGTCGAAGGGCGCGCGAATCTCGGGCGCGATCAGCGGCTCCAGCTGCCAATCGTTGGAGCCGAGATAGTCTGGGGTGAACAGCGTCCCGACACCCAGCCCAACGCGCCAGCGATCGAAGCCAGGCGCGCCCACAGCGGGCGCCGCCTGCGGGGCCAGGCCAGTCTGCGCCAGGGCCGGCGTGGCGAGGAGGCAGAATGTCGCCGCC
>JBJOMW010000057.1:0-7308 GCA_046052145.1 Pseudomonadota bacterium | reverse complement strand
TGGCCCGCCAGATCCCCGAAGCCTCCGCCTCCACCAAGGCCGGCAAGTGGGAGAAGAACCGCTTCATGGGCGTCGAGCTGACCGGCAAGACGCTCGGCCTGATCGGGGCGGGCAATATCGGCTCCATTGTCGCCGACCGCGCCAACGGCCTGCGGATGAAGGTCATCGCCTTCGATCCCTTCCTGTCGGAGAAGCGCGCGCTCGAGCTCGGCGTGGAGAAGGTGGAGCTGGATGCGCTGGTCGCGCGCGCCGATTTCATCACGCTGCACGCGCCCTATACCGAGCAGACGAAGAACATCCTGAACCGCGAGCGCCTCTTCGCCATGAAGAAGGGCGCCCGCCTCATCAACTGCGCCCGTGGCGGCCTGGTGGATGAGGCCGCGCTGTTCGAAGCGCTGCAATCCGGCCATCTGGCCGGCGCGGCACTCGATGTCTTCGAAGTCGAGCCCGCCACCGACAGCCCACTCTTCGGCCTCGAGAATGTGGTCTGCACGCCGCATCTCGGCGCCGCGACGACCGAGGCGCAGGAGAATGTGGCGCTGCAGGTTGCCGAGCAGATGTCCGACTTCCTGCTGTCGGGCGCCGTCTCCAACGCGATCAACATGCCGTCGGTGAGTGCGGAAGAAGCACCGCGCCTCAAGCCCTATATGGAACTCGCACGCCTGCTCGGCGCGCTGGCGGGGCAGCTCACCGCCTCGGTCGGTGACGAGATCCGCGCGATCCGCGTGGAGTATGAAGGCCACGCCGCGGAGCTGAACCGCAAGCCGCTGACCGCGGCAGCCCTTGCCGGTGTGCTCGCGCCGATGATGGGCGCGGTGAACATGGTCAACGCGCCCGCGCTTGCGAAGGAACGCGGGATCGAGGTGGCAGAGACGGTGCTGGAGCGCAGCGGCGACTACGCGACGCTGGTGCGCGTCACCATCGCGACCGCCGCCTGGACGCGCAGCGTCGCCGGCACGCTGGTCGGCACCGGCAAGCCGCGGCTCGTGGAGATCAAGGGCATCGCGGTGGAGGCCGAATTCGCCCCGCACATGCTCTACGTCACCAACCTCGACAAGCCGGGCTTCATCGGCCGCTTCGGCACGACGCTGTCGGAAGCGGGGGTGAACATCGCCACCTTCCATCTCGGCCGCGACGTGCCGGGTGGGGATGCGATCTGCCTGGTCGGCCTCGATGGCCCGCTGCCGGAGGCCGTGCTGGCCAAGGTCCGCGCACTGCCGCTGGTCACGCGCGCCGTGCTGCTGAGCTTCTGACGCTCAGCGCGAAGCGAAGGGGGCGCGGCACCGCCGCGCCCCGCTGCCGCCTCAATCCAGCTTCGCGCCGGAGATGCGCACCACTTCGCGCCACTTCTCGTTCTCGGCGCGGATGAAGGCTTCGAACTCGTTGGGGCCGAGGAAGTTCGGCTCCGCGCCGATCTCCCGCTGCCGCGCGACGACCGCTGGATCGCGGGAGATTTCGCGCACCGCGTCCGCATAGCGCTGCAGGATCGGCGCGGGCATGCGCGCGGGCGCCTGCAGGCCGAACCAGGCGGTCGCCTCGAAGCCCGGGATGCCGCTTTCGATCACCGTCGGCGTTTCGGGGAAGGAGAACCAGCGCTCGCGCGAGGTCACGGCCAGAAGCCGCATGCGGCCTTCGCGGATATGCGGGATGTAGGCGGGGATATTGTCCACCGCGACCTGCAGCGTGCCCGACAGCAAATCGGGGATAACCGCGCCCGTGCCGCGATAGGGCACATGCGTGATGTCGATCCCCGCGCGCACCTTCAGATATTCGCCGGACATGTGCCCCGACGTGCCATTCCCCGGCGTGCCGTAGTTCAGCCGCCCCGGGTTCTGCTTCGCATAGGCGACGAATTCGGCGAAATTCCGCGCCGGCACGTTCGGGTTCACCACGATCGCATTGGCCACCAGGTTCACCAGCGCGACGGCGGCGAGGTCCTCCGGCCGGAAGGGCATGCGGCTGTAGAGGAACTGGTTGATGCTGGCCGTGCCGATCGTGCACATCAGCAGCGTGTGCCCATCCGGGTCGGACTTCGCGACGATATCCGCGCCGAGATTGCCGCCCGCGCCGGGGCGGTTATCCACCACCACAGGCTGGCCAAGCATCGGCGTCAGCCGTTCGGCGATCAGCCGCGCCGTCAGGTCGGTGGCGCCGCCGCCGACGAAGGGCACGACCAGCCGCACGGGACGCGTCGGGTTCCAGGATTGCGCCCGCGCCTGCGACAGGGCGGGCAGGGCAAGGGCGGTGCCCAGCAGGGCGCGGCGGCGAAGACTCATGCGGGTGTCTCCCGGTTGTTTCTGTGCGCCCTGATATGGGAAGGCCGCGGCGCCCGCCAGCGCCGCGGCCGGCCGATCAATCCGCGGTGGCGCCGGAGCGGCGGACCACCTCGCCCCACTTCGTGATCTCGGCCCGGATGAAGGTCTCGAAGGTGTCGGGGCTGGTGCCGCCATCCGGCGTCAGCGCCGGCGCCATGCCGCCGAGGTCGGCGATACGGCGCTGCATGTCGGGTTCGCGGATGATCTGGTTCAGCTCGTCCGAATAGCGCTGCAGGATCGGGCGGGGCGTGCGCGCCGGTGCCTGCAGGCCGAACCAGGCGGTCGCCTCCACGCCGGGGAAGCCGGCTTCGGCGGTGGTCGGCACGTCCGGCATCGCCGGCGTACGCTCCCGTGTCGTCACTGCCAGCGGCCGCAGCCGGCCTTCGCGCAGATGCCCGATGACGGAGGGCAAATTGTCCACGCCCACCTCGACCCGGCCGGCAATCGCCTCCTGCATCATCGGGCCGGCGCCGCGGAAGGGCACATGGGTCATGTCGATGCCCGCTTCCAGCTTCAGCAGCTCGCCCGTCATGTGCAGCGAGGTGCCAGCGCCGGAGGAGCCGATATTGAGCCGCCCCGGCCGCGCCTTTGCGTAATCCACCAGTTCGCGCAGCGTGCGCACGGGCAGCGACGGGGTGACGAAGATCGCATTCGGCACGCGTAGCATCAGCCCGACGGCGGCCAGCTCCTCCGGCCGGATCGGCATGCGCGGGCCATAGAGCGAGTAGTTGATCGCGCCACCGCTGATCGTCTGCATCAGCAGCGTGTGCCCGTCCGCATCGGCCTGGGCGACCACCTGGTTGCCGATATTGCCGCCCGCGCCGGGGCGGTTTTCCACCACCACCTGCTGACCCAGGCGCCGGCCGAGCGGCTCGGCCAGCAGCCGGGCGGCGATGTCGGTGGTGCCGGCCGGGGTAAAGCCCACGACGAGCCGCACCGTCCGGCTGGGCGCCCAGCCTTGGGCGCGCGCGCCGGCGGGGAGCAGCAGAGGGGTGGCGAGGGCGGCGCCCAGGGCGCCACGGCGGGTCAGTCTCATGCTTCGTCTCCTCCAGGGGGCGCGGGAACTGGCGTCCCACTGCCGCGCTTGCCTGCCGTTCCTGCCGCAAACCGGCTGCGGCTTGCAAGTCATGGGGTCTTGCGCTTGACCTTGCTCAGGATCGCGGACCCCCCGCCCGAGCGGGGGCGCGGCGGTCGGAAGGGACCGGCGGATGCAATTCATCAGGCTGTACGGACGGGTGCTGGCGATGCTCGCCGCCGATCGCTCGGTGGCGATTGGCCTGGCCTTTGCGGCGCTGGCGCTGGCGGGCCTGTCTTTCCTGGAGCCCGTGCTGTTCGGCCGCGTCGTGGACCTGCTGGCGCGCTCCGAGCGCCTGCCGGCCGAGGCGCTGTGGACCGAGGCCTTCGCGCTGCTCGCACTCTGGGGGGCGGTGGGGCTTTCGGGAATCGGCGCGAATGTCGCCGTCGCTCTGCTGTCGGACCGCATGGCGCACCGCAACCGCCTGGTCGTGATGGGGCGCTATTTCCAGCACGTCCTGTCCCTGCCGCTGTCCTTCCACGGCGACACCCAGTCCGGGCGGCTGATGAAGATCATGCTCATGGGATCGGACAATCTCTTCGGCCTGTGGCTGTCCTTCTTCCGCGACCACCTGATCACCTTCATCGCAGCCCTCGTGCTGCTGCCGCTGACGCTGTTCCTCAATTGGCGGCTCGGCCTGCTGCTGATCGCCTTGGTGTTTCTCTTTGCCGCCGTCTCGGCCTGGGTGATCCGCAAGACCCACGCCGCGCAGGGCCAGGTGGAGGCGCTGCACACCCAGCTGGCCGGCAATGCGCAGGATGCGCTCTCCAACGTCGTGGTCGTGCAATCCTTCTCGCGCCTCGGGTCCGAGGCGCGGCTGTTCGGCGATATTGTCCGCCAGGTGCTCGACCACCAGTTCCCGGTGCTGAATTGGTGGGCCGTGGTCGCGGTGCTGACGCGTGCGGCGGCGACGCTGACCGTCATCGCCATCTTCATCCTCGGCACCGTGCTGCATCTGCGCGGCCAGGCGAGCGTGGGGGAGATCGTCGCCTTCATGGGCTTCGCGACGCTGCTGATCGCCCGCCTCGAAGGCGCGGTCGGCTTCGTCTCCCACATGGTGATGCAGGCGCCGGCACTCGAGCAGTTCTTCAACGTGATGGATGCGCGGAGCTCCGTGCCGGAGAAGCCGAACGCCACCTCCCTCAACCGCGTCGAGGGCGCGGTCCGCTTCGAACAGGTGGCCTTCGCCTATCCGGGCGGCCCGCGCATCCTGGACGGCATCGAGTTCGAGGCGCCGCCCGGCCGCACCATCGCCCTCGTCGGCCAGACGGGAGCGGGCAAATCCACCGCCATGTCGCTGCTGCAGCGGCTGTGGGACCCGGTGGAGGGGCGCATCACGCTCGACGGCCATGATCTGCGCGACCTCAGCCTCGACAGCCTGCGGCGCAATATCGGCGTGGTCTTCCAGGAAGCGCTGCTGTTCAACCGCTCCATCCGCGACAACCTCCTCGTCGGCCGTCCCGATGCGACGCAGGAGGAGATCGAACGTGCCTGCCGCATGGCGGAGGCGCAGGAGTTCATCGCCCGCAAGCCGCAGGGCTACGACACGATGGTGGGCGAGCGCGGCAGCGCGCTGTCGGGCGGTCAGCGTCAGCGGCTGGCGATCGCGCGCGCGCTGCTGAAGGACCCGCCGGTGCTGATCCTGGATGAGGCCACCAGCGCGCTCGACGCCGCAACCGAGGCGCGGGTGCAGAAGGCGCTGAAGGCGCTGATGGCGGGGCGGACCACCTTCATCATCGCGCATCGCCTGTCCACCGTGCGGGATGCCGATGAGATCCTGGTCTTCGACGGCGGCAAGGTGGTGGAGCGCGGCGATTTCGAAACGCTGGTCCGCCAGGGCGGCCGCTTCGCCGAGCTGGTCCGCACGCAGCTGGCCAGCCCGGAACCCGCTCCCGCCTGAGCCCTACCCAACCCGCAAAGCCCTCTCCCCCCAACGGGGGGAGAGGGTTGGGTGAGGGGGGCTTGGCTCGGCTAGGGCCGGCATCGCCCCACTGGCCGGCATCACTCCCGCAAAACGCACGCCGCGCTGCAGCGCAGCACGGTCTTTCCTTGCACCGTTGCGCGGCCGTTTGGCAGGCTATCGCCTCTAGCCACGGAGGCATCGGCCATGACCATTGCCAGCATCCTTCGCCGCAAGGGCGGTGAGGTCGTCGCGGTCGGTGTGCAGGACGAGGTCGGCGCGATCGCCCGCATTCTGGCCGAAGCGCGCATCGGCGCCGTGCTGGTGCGCGACGATGGCGGCGATGTGCTCGGCATCGTCAGCGAGCGCGACATCGTCCGCTGCATCGCTGCCCATGGCACCGCTGCGGTGGCGATGCCGGCCGCCCTGCTGATGACCCGCGCGCTCCATACCGTGACACCGGCCACCAAGATCACGGAGGCGCTGGAGCTGATGACCGACCGCCGCGTGCGCCACCTGCCGGTGATCGCCGAGGATGGCGGCCTCGCGGGCATGGTCTCCATCGGCGACCTGGTGAAGGCCCGCATCGACGAGGCGCTGCACGAAGCGGAGGAACTGCGCCACTACGTCGAAAGCGCGGGCTGAAACCTTCCCGCCTTCGGCCTTGATCCGCGTCAAGGACGCCGCGGGGCATCCTGCCAGGATGGCCGTGCCGCAACTGGCGGGGGAAGGCCGGATGAACCATCGTCATCGCAAGCTGCTGCACGCGCTGTTTGCGCATCCGGTCAGTGCCAATCTCGACCCGAAGCACGTCCTGGCCCTGTTCGAGGATCTGGGCGCCGAGGTCAGCCATGGCGGCCATGGCCAGATCAAGGTCGCGCTCCGCGGCCATGCCCACGCCTTCCACGACACCCGCCACAGCCTGTCCAAGGAGGAGGTGGTGGCGATGCGCCGCTTCCTGGAACAGGCGGGTGTGGACCCCGCCCGAGACTTCCCCCTGTAGGCCCCCCCTTGCCGAGCCGGCGGCGCGCGGCGAAGCTTACGGCCAGAGGCTTCCGCAAAGGGGGAACGAGACATGTTGAACCGCCGCCACCTTCTGACCGCCGCCGGCGCTGCCCTTGCGGCACCCGCCTTCGCCCGCGGCGCCGCCGCGCAGGGAGCAGCCGGGGGCGCCGCCACCCGCTGGCAGATGGCCACCCCCTATCCGGACGGGAACTTCCACACCCGCAACATCCGCAGCTTCGTCGAGGAGATCCAGACCGTCTCCGGCGGGCGCCTGCAGGTGCAGCTGCATTCCAATGCCTCGCTCCTGCCGATGCCGCAGATCAAGAATGGCGTGCAGCGCGGCCAGGTGCAGATGGGCGAGATTCTGCTCGCCGCCTATTCGAACGAAGACGTCTTCTTCGACGCCGACAGCATCCCGCAGCTGGTCAGCAACCTGGCCGAGGCGAAGCGCCTCTCCGACCTGCAGCGCCCCTTCATCGAGGCGCGGCTGGCCCGCCAGGGGCTGAGCCTGCTGTATATGGTGCCCTGGCCGCCGGCCGGGCTCTATGCGCAGCAGCCGGTCAACAGCATCGAGGCGCTCCGCGGCCTGCGCTTCCGCACCTTCTCGCCGGCCACCAACCGCTTCGCCACCATCGTCGGCGCCCAGCCCACGCTGGTGCAGGCGGCCGAGCTCGCCCAGGCCTTTGCGACGGGCGTCGTGCAGGCGCAGATCACCTCCGCCCAGACCGGCGTGGACACCTCCTCCTGGGATTACGCGCGCGTCTTCACGCCGCTTGGCTTCACCATGACGAAGAACGCCGTGATGGTCTCCCGCCGCGCGATGGAAGCGCTGCCGGCCGGCCTGCAGCAGGATATCCGCGCCGCAGCCGCGCGCGCCGAAGTGCGTGGCTATGAGCTGGCCGGCGAATCCCAGGTGAATTCGGAACGCACCCTGGCGCAGCGCGGCATGCAGGTGATCCCGCCGACGGCCGAGTTCATGGCCGGCCTGCGCCGCGTCAGCACGCAGATGACCG
>JBJOMW010000056.1:0-7603 GCA_046052145.1 Pseudomonadota bacterium | reverse complement strand
CCGTAGTTCAGCGATCCCGGCCGCGCCCGCGCGCCGGCAATCAGCTCCTGCAGGTTGCGGAAGGGGGAGGCGGCAGGGACCACCACCGGCTCCGGCACCAATGCCGCGATGGTCACCGGCGCCAGGTCGCGCATCGGGTCATAGGGCGTGCCGCGGCCGAGGCTCGGCGAGATCGCAATGGCGCCCGCGCTGCCGATGCCGAAGGTGTAGCCATCGCCAACCGCCTTCGCGATCACGTCAACGCCGGTCACGCCGCCGGCGCCGGCGCGGTTCTCGACCACCACCGGCTGGCCGAGCGTGGTGGCCATGCGCGGTGCCACGATGCGGGCGATGATGTCGCTCGGCCCGCCGGCCGCGAAGGGTACGACCAGGCGGATTGGGCGTGTCGGGAAGGCCTCCTGCGCGGCGGCCGGCAGGGCAACCAGTGCCCCCAGCGCGGCGCCCAGGATCTTGCCAAGCTTCATGGTCGTTTCTCCCTTTCGCGTGTCAGCCGATATCGGGCAGTCGGTAGAAGCGGGCGGCGCTGCGCCAGAAGAGATCGGCCTTCTCCTCGGCGCTGGCACCGGCTGCGATGCGCTTCATCGCGTTCCAGCCGATGGCATAGGCGTAGCTGCCCTTATCCACCGGGAAGTTGCTTTCGAACATGCAGCGGGCGGCGCCGAACAGCTCGATGCAGCGTTCCATCCAGGGCCGCCAGGCCTCAGCGAGGAGGGCGGAGGACGGGGCCTGCGCCTGCTGCTCGAAGCCGAAGCCGGGCAGGCGCATGCCGAGGCCGCCGAGTTTGACCATCACATTCGGGCAGGCGGCCAGGTCGCGCATATGTCCGGACCAGGTGGCGAAGACAGCCTCCCGCTGCCCGGCATAACGCCCGATGCCAAGGATTCCGCCGCAATGGTCGAGCACGATCGGCGTCGCTGGGAAGGCCCGCGCCAGCGCCACAAGCCGCGGCAACTGGTGGAAATAGAGCCAGGCGTCGAAGCTGAGCCCCAGCGCGCCAAGATGCGCGAAGCCGGCGCGGAAGCCGGGGCTATCGAGCATGTCCTCGGCCGGGGCATAGGCCGGGTTCAGCATCGTCGGGTCGGGATCCCAGGCGGCGATGTGGCGGATACCGCAGAAGCGCTCGCCGCCGGCGCGCTGATGCGCTTCCAGCACCGGGCGCACGGCATCGCCGAGGCGCAGATCCGCCGCGCCCACGATCCCGGCGCAGGCGCGCAGCCGGCCATAGGTGCCGGAGGCGCACATCGCGGCCACACCATTGGCGAATTCGGTCTCGTTCACCGCGCGCATCTCTGCCGGCCCGTCGGCGCGCAGCAGGGACCGCGCCGATTGCACATAGACCGTCGCGCGCACGTCGTGCCCGGTGCGGAGATCGGCCAGCAACTCATCCAGCAGGTAGCGCCAGCCCGGCTGGTCCCACAGGTGGTGATGCGGGTCGATGATGGGCTGGCCGGGATCGAGCGCTTCCTCCCGCGTCGTGGCCAGCCACGCCGCACGCACCGGGATCTGGTGCTGATGGGCGGCGGTGCTCACGCGGCGAAGTCCGGATCCTCGAGCTCCGGCGAGATGCTGCCGGGCAGGCCGAGCTCGAAGGTGTTCAGCGTCAGCGCGACCATGCAGTAGTAGCCGAGGATGCCGACCAGCTCGACCATCCCGCGCTCGCCGAGCACGGCGACGCCGCGGTCATAGAGCGGCTTCGGCACGCGGGCCGTGGCAAGCAGGGTGCGCGCGATCTCATAGACCGCCTCCTCCCGCTCATTCGCCAGGCTTGGCGCGCGGCGGGCGGCGATGGCCGCGATCACCTCAGGATCCATGCCGGCCTTCAGCCCCTCGCGCTTATGCGCCACCCATTCGTGGTGCGAGGTCCAATGCCGCGCGCAGACCAGGATCGCGAGCTCCGACAGGCGCGGCTCCAGCGTCGTCTGGTAGCGCAGGAACTCGCCGAGCTTCTGGCCGCGTCGCGCGAATTCCGGGCTCTGCAGCCAGGCGACCATTGGCGCCGGCACGCGGCCGCGGATGCCGGCGACGGCCTCGGCGCAGGCTTCCTTCTGCTCCGGCGTCATCGCGTCCTCGGGCGGCAGGTCGAGGCGTGGCATGATGGTTCTCCTGGCTGTCAGCCGCGTGCGGCAATCGGTGACGGATCGCCGCCCAGCGCGCGGGTGAGGGCGATGGCCTCGCGCAAGACCAGCGGCAGGCAGAGTGCCTCCGCCGCCGCGTCGAAGCGATAGAGCGGCATGGTGATGCCGATGGAGCCGGCGATGGCGCCGCGTGCATCCAGCACGGGCGCCGCGATGGCCGCGACCTCGGCCAGGCGCTCGCCGCGGCTGATGATGGGCAGGCGCGGCGCCGCCGGCGCGTCCAACGCCACCAATGCGCGACCATGCGCGCCGATGCCGAGCGGCGCGACCTCGCCGACGCGGGCGATGGTGCGCACCGGCTGCGGGCTGTCGAGGCGGAACAGACAGCGACGGGCGGTGCCCTCGCGCACGAAGAAGGCGGCGCTTTCCCGGCTTTCCGCGCGCAGCCGATCGAGCGCGGGCATCACCTGGTCCTCGATCCGCAGGCCGCGCCGGAACCGCTCGCCGAGTACCAGCAATTGCGCGCCGAGCGCATAGCCGCCCGAGGGCAGACGCTGGACGAAGCCCTGCGCCTCCAGCGTGCCGATCAGCCGGAGCGCGGTGGTCAGATGCAGCCCGGCGCGGCGCGCCAGTTCGACCAGCGGCAGCGCGGCCTCGTCGTCGCGGAAGGCGAGCAGCAGTGCCAGTGCGCGGTCCACCGCGCGCACATTGCCGTCTGGCTCCGCGGCCGCGCGATGCGGGCGCGGCGTCCGTGCCGGGGCGCTGCTGGTCCTGGGTTCCCTCACGCGATCAGCCTATGCCAGAGTTTCGCGTGCCGGAAGCCGGTTGCGTGTGGCGAAAATCCGTCCTTAGCTGCCGGGGAGGGAAGGAAACGGGACGGATGCTCATGCAGCGCCTGACGCGCCGGCACGCCTTGGGTCTGGCGGCCGGCTTGGGCCTTGGCGGTGCCGCCTCTGCGCAGCCGGCCTGGCCGACGCGGCCGGTGACGCTGCTGGTGCCCTTCGCGCCGGGCGGCGCCTCCGACATTGCTGCGCGCGCCTTCAACACAAGGCTGGCGGAGCGGCTCGGTCAATCCGTCGTCGTCGAGAACCGCCCCGGCGCCAATGGCCAACTGGCCGCGCGGATGCTGGCGCGGGCGGCGCCGGACGGGCACACGATGATGGTCGGCTCGATCGGTGTCTTCGCGCTCAACACCGTGCTGTATCGCAATCCGGGCTATGATCCGCTGACGGATTTCGCGCCGGTGGCGCTCGCGGTGACCACGCCGAATGTGCTGGTGGTGAACCCGCAGGTCGCGCCTGTTGCGACGCTGGCCGAACTCGTCGCCTGGATGAAGGCGCGGCCCGGCCAGGTCTTCCACGCCACCAGCGGCATCGGCTCCTCCCCGCATCTGACGATGGAGCTGTTCACCCAGATGACGGGAACGGAGGCGACGCATGTGCCCTCCCGCGGTGGCGCCACGGCGGTGATGGACCAGCTGTCGGGCACGGTGCAGATCTCCTTCCAGGGGCTCGGCTCCATCATCAGCGCGGTGCGTGAGGGCCGGCTGCGGGCGCTGCTGGTCACCGCTGCCGAGCGCAGCCCGCTCCTGCCGGGCGTGCCCACGGCGGCCGAGGCCGGCCTGCCGGATTTCGACGTCAGCTCCTGGCAGGCGGTGATGGCGCCGGCCGGGACCCCCGCGCCGCTTTGCGAGCGCATTGCCGCCGAGATCACCGCGATCCTGCGCGAGCCTGCGGTGGCGCAGACCTTGGAGCAGGGCGGCTACACTGTCGCCGGCGGCACGCCCGCGGCCTACGCCGCCTTCCAGCGTGCCGAGATCGCGCGCTGGCGGCGCGTGGCGCAGGCCGCGAACATCGTGCTGGACTGAGGACTCTCGCCATGCGTCGCCGCACCCTTCTCGCCGCCGCGCCGCTGCTGCTGGCGCGGCCTGCGTTGGCTCAGACCGACTGGCCCACGCGGCCGGTGCGCGTGATCGTTCCCTTCCCGCCGGGCGGCAGCAACGACGCCATCGCGCGGCCGCTGGCCGAGGCGCTGGCGCGCACCTTCGGCCAATCCTTCGTTGTGGATAATCGCGGTGGCGCGGGCAGCACGATCGGCACGGCAGAGGTCGCGCGCGCGCCCGCCGATGGCCACACGCTGCTCGTCACCTCCTCCACCTTCGCGACGAGCGCGGCGGTGCAGGCCACGCCCTATGACGCCACGCGCGACCTCGAGACGATGGCGCTGCTGGCCTCCGCACCGCTGGTGATGCTCGCCGCGCCCAGCTTCGCGCCGAACACCATGGCGGAAGCCGTCACCTTCATTCGTGCCAATCCGGGCCGGGTGCATTACGGTTCGGCCGGGCCGGGTAGTATCGGCCACATGGCCGGCGCGCTGTTCGCGCTGCGCGCGGGGCGGCTCGACATGGTGCATGTGCCCTATCGCGGCACGGGGCCGGTACTGAACGACATGGTCGCGGGCACGATCGAGTTGACCTTCACCTCCATGCCCGCCGCGGCCGGTCTGGTTGCCGCGGGGCGGCTCAAGCTGTTGGGGTGGACGACGGAAGCCGTGCCTGCCTCGGGCCCCGTCGCGCCAACGCCGCGCAGCTCCGGCCTCGACTACGAAGCCGGCATCTGGTGGGGGCTGATCGCGCGGCGCGGCCTGCCGGAGGCGATCCGCACCCGGCTCAACGTTGCCGCGAACGCTGCCATCACCGAAGGCCGCTTCGCGCAGACGTTGGCGCAGGAAGGGGCGACCCCCGGCAACCTGCCGCCCGAAGGCGGCGACCGCTTTGTCCTGGCCGATATCGCGCGGTGGCGCGAGGTGGCGCAGGCGGCGAACATCCGTGTGGAGTGAAAGCATGTCCCGCCGCTTCGAAGGCAAAGTCGCGGTCGTCACCGGTGCGGGCTGCGTCGGCCCTGGCTGGGGCAATGGCCGTGCCATCGCGGTCGGCCTGGCGCGGGAGGGGGCGACCGTCATCGGCCTCGACCGCAACCAGGATGCGATGACGGAGACGGCCGAGCGCATCGCCGCGGAAGGCGGTCGCTTCGAGTCCGGTATCCTCGACGTCACCGACCACGCCGCGATCGCGCGGTGTGTGGCCGACATCGCCGCGCGGCATGGGCGGATCGACGTGCTGGTGAACAATGTCGGCGGCTCGGCCGCCGGCGGCCCAGTGGAGATGGCGGAAGAGGTCTGGGACCTCCAGATCGACACCAACCTCAAGAGTGTCTTCCTGATGCTGAAGCACGTCCTGCCGGTGATGGAAGGGCAGGGCGGGGGGGCTGTGGTGAACCTCGCCTCCACCTCTGGCATTCGTTGGACTGGCGCAGCGCAGGTCGGCTACGCGGCGTCCAAGGCGGGCGTGATCCAGATGTCGCGCGTCGTCGCCGTGCAATACGCGGCCAAGGGCATCCGCGTGAACACGGTGGTGCCGGGGCAGATGCACACGCCGATGGTCGAGGTGCGTCTGGCCGGCCAGCGCGCCGGCGGCGATGTGGAGGCGCTGGTGAAGCAACGCCTGTCCCGTATCCCCATGGGCTTCGCTGGCGATGGGCGCGACACGGCGGCGGCCGTGCTGTTCCTGGCCTCGGATGAGGCGCGCTTCGTCACGGGGACCGAGCTTGTCGTGGATGGCGGCATGTCCGTCCGCTGCGGCTAGAGCGGCGCCCATGCGCTTCGTCGTCCTGCCCGGTGACGGGATCGGCCCCGAGATCACCGCCGCCACGTTGCAGGTGCTCGGCTGCCTCGACCGTCATCTCGGTCTCGGGCTGAGCTATACGCAGCATGAGAGCGGCCTTGCCGCGCTGAAGCGCGTCGGCACGACAATGCCTGAGGGCGTTATGGAGGCGTGCCGCGCGGCCGATGGCATCATCCTCGGCCCCGTCTCCCATGCCGATTATCCGCCGCGCGCGGAGGGCGGGATCAACATCTCGGGCGAGCTGCGCCTCTCGCTCGATCTCTACGCCAACATCCGTCCGGCCCGTTCGCGCGATGGCCTGCCGCATTACGGGCGCACGCCGATGGACCTGGTGATCGTGCGGGAGAACACGGAAGGCTTCTACGCTGACCGGAACATGCATCTCGGCGTCGGCGAGTTCATGCCCACCCCCGATCTCGCGCTATCCATGCGCAAGATCACCGCGCAAGGATCCAGCCGCATCGCGCGCGCGGCCTTCGAGTTGGCGGCGCGGCGGCGGGGGAAGGTGACGGCCGTCCACAAACAGAATGTGCTCAAGGTGTCCGAGGCGCTGTTCCTGCGTGAGGTCCGCAAGGTCGCGCAGGACTTCCCCGACTTCGCCTATGAGGAGCAGCTGATCGACAGCATGGCGGCGCTGCTGGTCCGCGATGCGCAGCGCTTCGACGTGGTGGTCACCACCAATATGTTCGGCGACATCCTGTCCGACGAGGCATCGGAACTGTCGGGCAGCCTTGGCCTCGCGGGTTCGGTGAATGTGTCCGACACGCATGGCATGGCGCAGGCGCAGCATGGCTCGGCGCCCGACATTGCCGGGCAGGACCGGGCGAACCCGGTCTCGTTGATTCTCTCGGCGGCGATGCTGCTGGACTGGCTCGCGCGTCGTGCACCGGGGCGGGAGAACTTCGGTCGCGCCGCCGAAGTGACCGAGCGAGGTATCGACGTGCTGTTGGCCGATCCGGCGCGCCGCACGCCGGATTTGGGCGGCACCCTCGGCACCCAGGTTTTCGCCGCAGCGCTCTGCGAGGAGATCGAGCGGCAGCTGGGCTGAGGGGCCCAACGCCGCGCCTTCACCAGCTGGCGATGAGCGAGATGTGGCTGCGCGTGCCGCGGGGGGAGCCGTCGGGCGGATCGTTGAGTTGCACGCCGACATCGAAGCGCAGCGAGAGATAGCGGTCGATCGTGTAGCGAATACCTGCCCCGACGGAGGAGAGCGGGGTGCTGGTGCGGCCATTGGTCTGCTCGGTGCGCGACCAGACGCGGCCGCTCTCCACAAACAGCAGTGGCTGGAAGCGGTCGGTGTCGGCATAGCCCAGCTGATGCAGCAGGCCAGAGGGCGGCGCGCGCAGCTCGGCGCCGATGATGTAGCCCTGATCGCCGGAGACCGCGAAATTCTCGAAGCCGCGGATGGTGGTGGCCCCACCAAGGCCGATCTGCTCGGAGGCCAGCAGCGGGCCGGAGGCAAGCTGGCCGGTGGCGCGCAGCACCAGCGTGAATTCCTCCCGCAGGCGCGTGCTGCGCTCCGCCTGGAGCAGGCTGTAGGCGTAGCGCGGGCTCGCGCCGGCGCGGCTCGCCTCAAAGGCGTCGCGGTCATTGGCGCTGCTCAGGAAGCCCGGGCTGATCACACCGGTGAGCGTCGCGGAGGTGCTGCCGCGCTCGTCGAGAAGGGTGGCGCTGTAGTCCACCACCATCTGGTGGATTTCGGTGGCGTTGTCGAAGACAGAGCTGCCGCCGAAGGCCAGGTTGTTGTTGGTGCGCTTGAAGTCGTAGCCGAGGCGGAGCTCCTGGCCGAACTCCTCGCTGCGCGGCAATTGGGTGACGTAGCGGGCGCTGATCTGGGTGGTGAAGC
>JBJOMW010000055.1:0-7699 GCA_046052145.1 Pseudomonadota bacterium | reverse complement strand
ATGGAGCCGATATTGCCCGCCCCGATCAGGCCGAGCGTCTTGCCGGTCAGCTCGACGCCCATGAAGCGGTTCTTCTCCCACTTGCCGGCCTTGGTGGAGGCGGAGGCTTCGGGGATCTGGCGGGCCAGCGCGAACATCATCGCGATCGCATGCTCGGCGGTGGTGATGGCGTTGCCGAAGGGCGTGTTCATCACCACGACGCCGCGCGCGGTCGCGGTGGTGACGTCCACATTGTCCACGCCAATGCCGGCGCGGCCGACGACCTTGAGGCGCGGCGCGGCGTCCAGCAATTCGCGCGTGACCTTGGTCGCGCTGCGCACGGCGAGGCCGTCATAGTCCGCGATGATCTCGCGGATTTCCGCGGGCTTCAGGCCCGGCTTGAAATCCACCTCGATGCCGCGGTCCCGGAAGATCTGGACGGCGGCGGGGGACAGCTTGTCGGAGATGAGGACCTTCGGCATGGGTCAGGCCCCCTTCCCCGCATGCTCGGCCGCGACCTGGGCAAAGGCCCAGTCGAGCCAGGGCAGCAGCGCCGCGATGTCCGACGTCTCGACCGTCGCACCACCCCAGATGCGCAGGCCCGGCGGCGCGTCGCGATAGGCGGCGGCATCGAGCGCGACACCCTCCTTTTCCAGGATCGAGGACAGCTTCTTCGCCGCCGCCGCCTGGCCCTCGGCGTCCAGCGCGACGAACCACGGGGCCACGATCTTGAGGCAGATCGAGGTGCAGGAGCGCGTCGCGGCATCCTCCGCCAGGAAGGCCGCCCAGTCGCTGTTGGCGACCCAGCCCGCCACTGCGGCGAGGTTCGCTTCCGACCGCGCGACGAGGCCCTTCAGCCCGCCCACACCTTCGGCCCAGCGCAGGCCATCGAGCGCGTCCTCGACGCAGAGCATAGAGGGCGTGTTGATCGTCTCGCCCTTGAAGATGCCCTCATTGAGCTTGCCGTCCTTGGTCATCCGGAAAATCTTCGGCATGGGCCAGGCGGGCTTGTGGGATTCAAGGCGCGCGACCGCGCGCGGCGACAGCGCGAGCATCCCGTGCGCTGCCTCGCCGCCCAGCACCTTCTGCCAGGACCAGGTGACGACATCGAGTTTGTCGTAGGGCAGTTCCATCGCAAACGCTGCGCTAGTGGCGTCGCAGATCGCCAGCCCCTCGCGGTTCGCGCTGATGAAATCGGCGTTCTTCAGCCGCACGCCGCTGGTCGTGCCGTTCCAGACGAAGACGACATCGCGAGCGGGGTCCACCTGCGCGAGGTCGGGCAGCTTGCCGTAGCCGGCCGAGATCACGCGCGCATCGGCGAGCTTCAGTTGCTTCGTGACATCCGTCGCCCAATCCTTGGAAAAGCTCTCCCAGGCCAGGATGTCGACGCCCTTCGGCCCCAGCATCGACCAGAGTGCCATTTCGACCGCGCCGGTGTCGGAGGCCGGCACGATGCCGAGCCGCCAATCGGCCGGCATGCCGAGGATGGCCTTGGAGCGCTCGATGACCTCGGCGAGCTTGGCCTTCGGGTCCTTGGCGCGGTGGCTGCGGCCGAGCATGGCGCCCGCCAGCGCCTCCAGCGTCCAACCGGGACGCTTGGCGCAGGGACCGGAGGAAAAACGGGGGTTCGCGGGACGGAGTCCCGACTTGGTGGCGATCGCCATGGATGCGCTCCCTTCCAGAAGCTGATGCGCCCCGGTGGGGGGGCGTGGCCCGCCGCGAGGATTATCCGCGACGCGCCAGGGGCGCAAGCATTGGGGCGGGAGGGGCGCCTTTCAGTGTTCCGGGCGGAAGAAGGCGCCGGCGCGCGCGGCCAGCAGCGTGCGCCAGGCGACCCAGGGCGTCAGCGCGGTCGCGCCCAGCACGGCGGGCCAGCAGAGCCAGGCCGGGAAGCCCGCCGCGCAAAGCATCGCGGCGAAGGCCGCGGAGGGGAAGGTGACGCCCCACCAGGGCAGGGCGAAGGGAATGCGCGCCAATTCGCCGGCGAGCGAGAGCAGCACCGCCGCCACCAGCAGCGCGAGGCCGATGAAGGCGAGCGCCGGCGCAGCCCCCTGCCCCATCAGCGCGATCAGCGCCAAGGCACCGACCGCGGGCGGCGCGAGCAGGATCACCAGGCTCGGCCGCAACGGCGGCGGCAGGGCCGGGCCGGCCACCAACCGATGCAGCAGCAGCGGCTGCACCGCGAGCCAGAGGAGCATGCCGATCCCGAACATCATCCAGGACAGGTCCACGAAGCCCATCCCCGCGCCGAGCGCGGGGGCGAGGATGTTGCCGACCAGCGGGATCATCAGCGGCGGCGCGAGCATCGCCACCTCCCCGCGCCCGGCCAGGATGCGGCGCAGCAGCAGCATCGCGACCAGCAGATGCAGCGCGACCGCGACGGCCCAGAGTGCGGCGCCGAGCGCCGGCGCGTAGGGGTGCAGGAAGGCGGAGACGATCATCAGCCCGATCGTCGGCGCCGCGGCGAAGGCGACGCGCACCGGGTGGCGCAGTTCCGCCAGCACCGCCTGCGGATGGCGCACCACGCGCAGCACCTGCAAGGCGACGACCGCGCACCAGAGGGCCGCCGTGAAGGCCAGCAGCGCCTCTCCCACCGCGGCCGGCGCGCCGAGATGCTCCTGCGCCGCGCGCCAGGCGAGGCCGACGCCGCCGGTGCCCATGGGCATGGCCAGCAGTGGCAGCGGCAGATGTTCCAGCGTCGGGCGGGGCGCGGGCGCGGTCACAGGAAGGCCTGGCCTTCCATCACCTTCACGCAGCCGCCGCCGACCGTGGCGCGGATGCCATCCGCCCCGCGCGTCGCGGTGGTGCGCAGCAGGCTCGGCCGGCCCATCTCGACGCCCTGGACGATGTCATAAGCGGCGTGATCCGCCCCCGAGAGATGCAGCAGCAGCGCCGCGAGCGGCGCGGCGGCGCTGCCCGTCGCGGCATCCTCCTTCACGCCGAGGCCGCCGCCGAACATCCGCGCGCGGATCGCACCGCCATCGCGGGCATAGAGATAGACGCGGAAGCGGCCATCGAGCTCGGGCGCGATCCCATTCGCGCGCGCCATGCCCGCCGTGTCGGGTGCCGCGCGGGTCAGCGCTGCTGGCGTCACCTCCATCACCGCGAAGGGATTGCCGACAGAGGCGACGATAGGGCGGTGGTTCTCGGTCACCACCTCCCATGGCTCGATCCCGGCCACACCCGCGATCTGCACCGGCGTGAATTCGGTGCCGAGCGTCAGCGTCTGCGGCGCGGCGATGGTGACATCGCCGACCGCGCCATCCGCACCGCGCGCGATGCGCACCTCAACGAGGCCCGCAATCTCCTCGAAGCGCAGCACATCGCTGCCGCGTTCGGTGGCGACGACATAGCCCGTGCCGACATTGGGATGGCCGGCGAAGGGCATCTCGGTCGCCGGGGTGAAGATGCGCACGCGCGCAGTGTTGGAGGGGCTGTCGGGCGGCAGGACGAAGGTGGTCTCGGAGAGGTTCATCTCCCGCGCGAGCGCCTGCATCTCGGCATCCGAAAGCCCGCGCGCATCGGTGAAGACCGCGAGCGGATTGCCGCCGAAGCGCGTGCCGGTGAAGACATCGAGCGTGACGAAGCGATAGGCCCTCATCGCAGCGCCTCCAGCCTGGCGGGATCCACCGTGACGCCATGATCGAGGGGACCATGGCCGCTGCCGAAGCCCGGCGCGGCGAGCATCGCCGCGCGCACATAGGCGCGCGCGCGGATCACCGCATCGCGCAGCGTCATCCCCTGCGCGAGGCCGCAGGCGAGTGCGGAGGCCAGCGTGCAGCCCGTGCCGTGCGTGTGGCGCGTGGCCAGGCGCGTGCTTTCGAACACCTCAGTGCCCGAAGGCGTCGCCAGCAGGTCGGTCAGCACCTCGCCGCTGCCATGGCCGCCCTTCAGCAGCACGGCGCGGACGCCCGATCGCAGCAGCGCCTCCGCCGCGCGGTGCATGCCGGCGACGTCGGTGATCGCAAGGCCCGACAGCGCCTCGGCTTCCGGGATGTTGGGCGTGATGACGGCCGCGAGCGGCAGCACGCGCTCCTTCAGCGTGGCGACGGCCTCCGGCACAAGCAGCGGGTGGCCGCCCTTGGCGATCATCACGGGATCGGCGACCACGGGGATGCCCGAGCCGAATTCGGTGAGCGCATCGCAGACGGCGGCGATGGTCGTGGCATCGGCCAGCATGCCGGTCTTGATCGCATCCGCGCCGAGATCCTGCAGCACCACCTGGATCTGCTGGCGGATGAAGGCGGCCGGCACGCCCAGCACGCCATGCACGCCGCGCGTATCCTGCGCCGTCAGCGCGGTGATCGCCGTCATCGCGAAGCCGCCGAGCGCGGTCACCGCCTTGATGTCGGCCTGGATGCCCGCCCCGCCGCCGGAATCCGACCCGGCGCAGATCAGCACGCGTCCCTTCATGGTATTTGTCCTCAGCCGGCGCGGGCCTTGGCGCGGATCAGATCCGCGAGCCGCGCGACGGTGTCCTCGACCATCGCCTCGTCTTCCGCTTCCGCCATGACGCGGATCACGGGCTCGGTGCCGCTGGCGCGGATCAGCACGCGGCCGCGCGCGCCTAGAGCGGACTGCTCCGCGGCGATCGCTTCCTTCACGCCGGCATCGGCCAGCGGCGAAGCGCCGGCGTAGCGGATATTCACCAGCCGCTGCGGCAGCGGCGCGAAGCAGCTGAGCAGCTCGCTCGCGGGCTTCTGCTCCTCCACCAGCACGGCCAGCACCTGCAGCGCGGCAATCAGGCCATCGCCGGTGGTGGCGAAGTCGGACATGATCACATGCCCCGACTGCTCGCCGCCAAGGTTGCCGCCGATCTCGCGCATCTTCTCGCCCACATAGCGATCGCCAACGGGCGTGCGCAGCAGCGTGAGGCCGCGCGCGGCAAGGAAGCGCTCGAGACCCATATTGGACATGACGGTCGCGACGACGGCCTCGCCGCGCAGCCGGCCCTGCTGGTGCCAGGAGCGCGCGATAAGGGCGAGGATCTGGTCCCCGTCCACCACATTGCCTTCATTGTCCACCAGCACCAGCCGGTCCGCATCGCCATCCAGCGCGATGCCAAGATCGGCGCGGCGTTCGCGCACAATCTCCGCGAGTTGCGCCGGCGCGGTGGAGCCGACGCGGCGGTTGATGTTGAAGCCGTCCGGCTCGACGCCGATCCGCACGACTTCGGCGCCGAGTTCCCACAGCACGGTCGGCGCCACCTTGTAGCCCGCGCCATGCGCGCAATCGACGACGATGCGCATGCCATCCAGGCGCAGCCCGCGTGGGAAGGATTGCTTCGCCGCTTCGATGTAGCGGCCCGGCGCGTCTTCAAGCCGGCTGGCGCGGCCGAGCTTCGCGGCGGGGACCATCGCCTCGGCCAGATCGCCGGCCATGAGCGCCTCGATCTCGGCTTCCTGCTCGTCCGTGAGCTTCAGCCCATCGGGGCCGAACAGCTTGATGCCGTTATCCTCATAGGGGTTATGGCTGGCGCTGATCATCACGCCGAGATCGGCGCGAAGGCTGCGCGTCAGCAGCGCGATGGCCGGCGTCGGCAGCGGCCCGACCAGCACCACATCCATCCCCGCGCCGACGAAGCCCGCGGTGAGTGCGGGTTCCAGCATGTAGCCCGACAGGCGCGTGTCCTTGCCGATCACCACACGGTGGCGGTGGTTGCCACGGTTGAAGAAACGCCCCGCCGCCTGGCCGAGGCGCAGCGCCGTGCCGGCATCCATCGGCGGCTTGTTCGCCGTGCCGCGGATGCCATCCGTGCCGAAGAGCTTTCGGTGCGTACCCATGGGGCGTGATTATTCCTCTGCCGCCGCGGCGTCCACCGGCGGCGACTCCCCGGCCTCGCAGGCAGCCAGGACGGCCAGGGCCTGCACCGTCTCGGCCACATCATGCACACGGAGGATCGCTGCTCCCCGCTGCGCCGCCGCGATCGCCGCGGCGATGCTGCCGGCCACGCGATCCTCGGCCCGCTCCACCCCCGACAGCTCCCCGATGAAGCGCTTGCGGGATGCGCCGAACAGCACCGGGCAGCCGAGGGTCGCCAGCAGCGGCAGGCGCTCGATCAGGGCCAGGTTCTGGGGCATGCGCTTGCCGAAGCCGATGCCGGGATCGACCGCGATGCGGCTGCGGGCAATGCCGGCGGCCTCGGCGAAGGCGATGCGCTCGGCCAGGAACGAAGCGACCTCCAGCACGACATCCTCATAGGCAATGTCCTGCTGCATGGTGCGCGGGTCGGTGCCCTTCATGTGCATCAGCACAACGCCGCACTCGGCCTCTGCCACCAGGCGCGCGGCTTCGGGGTCGTGGCGGAGCGCGGTGACGTCGTTGACGATCTCCGCCCCCGCTTCCAGAGCCGCGCGCATCGTCGCGGCATTGCGCGTGTCGATGCTGACGGGCGCGGCTTTCGCCAATTCGCGCAGCACAGGCAGGACGCGGGCGATCTCGTCCTCGACGCTGACGGGCGCCGCACCGGGGCGCGTGCTTTCGCCGCCGATGTCGAGGATGTCGGCGCCGGCTTCCAGCATCGCGTGGCCGGCGGCGATCGCCGCGCGCGGGTCGAAATGCCGCCCGCCATCGGAGAAGCTGTCGGGCGTCACATTGACGATGCCCATCACCAGCGGGCGGCCCAACTCCGCGAGCCTTGGCAGGCCGGCAAAGCCCGGCGCGGGCTGGGTCAGCGCGATGACCTGCGCCTGCCAGTCCTGCGGCACGTCGGCGAGCGGCAGCGGCAACGGCGACACCGGCGCGGCCGGCCCGATCAGGCGGACCATCGTGAAGGCGGCAGGACCGCCGGCCAGCGGCAGCGCGACATCCGCCGCGATGGCGAGCGCTGCGGCGCGCCCATGCAGCAGCCCGAGAGGCTCCACCCAGTTGCGGGGCATGCGAAGGACCCTGCCGATAGGATCAGGGCGGGGACGATGCCTCGTCCCCGCCCTGCGGGAAAGATCGAAAGCCGGTGCCGGCGATCAGGTTCCGGGCGCGGGCTGGCCGCTCCAGGGGCCGGTGCTCGGGCGGGGGCTCGCGCCACGGCCGGAGCTCGGCACGGAGCCGCGCGTCGGCGGGGGCTCGTCGGGGCGGTTGCGCACCACCGGCTCGCCCTTGATCACCTGGCGGATCTCATCGCCCGACAGCGTCTCATGCTCCAGCAGGCCCTTGGCCAGCAGGTGCAGCTCGTCGATGTTCTCCGACAGCACCTTCGTCGCGCGCGCATAGGCGCCGTCGATGATCGCGCGGATCTCGCCGTCGATCTTCTGCGCCGTGCTCTCGGAGATGTTCTTCGACTGCGTCACGCTGTGGCCGAGGAACACTTCCTGGTCGTTCGACCCATAGGCGATCATGCCGAGATTTTCGGACATGCCCCATTCGGTCACCATCCGGCGCGCCTGGTCGGTCGCCATCTTGATGTCGCCCGAGGCGCCGTTCGAGACCTTGTCCGAGCCGAAGATCAGCTCCTCCGCGACGCGGCCACCCATGGCCATCGCAAGTTCGGCCTTCATCTTCGACTTGTGCTTCGAATAGCGATCACCGGCCGGCAGCGACATCACGAGGCCGAGCGCGCGACCACGCGGGATGATCGTCGCCTTGTGCACGGGGTCACATTCCGGCTCATGCATCGCGACCAGCGCGTGGCCGGCCTCGTGATAGGCGGTCATGCGCTTCTCATCCTCGGACATGACGAGGCTGCGGCGTTCCGCACCCATCATCACCTTGTCCTTGGCGGCTT
>JBJOMW010000054.1:0-7723 GCA_046052145.1 Pseudomonadota bacterium | reverse complement strand
GCGTCGGCAGCTTCTTGCCTGAATCGCTGCCGCGCACCTTCCTCGCGGATACCTTTATGGTGCCCTGCGGCAGAGCGTCAACGCGGTCCCCCGGCATGATCTGCATGGCGGGCTACGCATGGGTTGCGAGCTAGGAAATTAGTCTCCGGCGCTCGGCCCGCGCGACCCTCGCCCCCCGCAGGGGGGGAGAGGGCTGGGTGAGGGGGGACGTCGCGGTCTTGTCGGGGAATTCTCAGCCCCCAGGCGCGCCCTGGGTGTTGACGTAGAGCGCATAGAGCGAATGCGCCGCGGTCATGAACAGCCGGTTCCGGTGCCGCCCGCCGAAGCAGAGATTGGCGCAGCGTTCCGGCAGGTCGATGAAGCCGATGGGCGTGCCCGCGGCGTTGAACACCTTCACCCCATCCATCCCGGGGCCGCCCATGCCCCAGCCGCACCAGAGATTGCCATCCACATCCACGCGGAAGCCGTCCGGCGTCTCGCCGGGCTCGCCGCGGATGAAGACGCGGCGGTTGCGCAGCTTTGTGCCATCCACATCGAAGGCCAGGATGTTCCTCGGCTCGCTGCGGCTTTCCACCACGTAGAGGATGCTCTCATCCGGGCTGAAGGCGAGCCCGTTCGGGTGGTCCACATCATCGGCAACCAGCGTGATCGCGCCGGTCTGGCCATCCACGCGATAGACATTGGTGTGCGGCAGCTCGGGGGTGTGCTTCTCGCCCTCATACCAGCCGAGCACGCCGAAGGGCGGGTCGGTGAACCAGATGGAGCCGTCGGACTTCACCACCACATCGTTCGGGCTGTTGAGCCGCTTGCCCTCGAAACTGTCGGCGATGACGGTGATGGAGCCGTCATATTCATGGCGGATCACGCGGCGGCCCAAATGCTCGCAGGCGATGATGCGGCCCTGCCGGTCGCGGGTGTGGCCATTGGCGTTGTTGGACGGCTTGCGGAAGACGGAGACATTGCCCGTCTCCTCCTCCCAGCGCAGGACGCGGTTGTTCGGGATGTCGGACCAGAGCAGCACGCGATGTTCGCCGATCCAGACCGGCCCCTCGCCCCAGCGCCCGCCCGTCCAGAGCCGTTCGACCGAGGACAGCGGCAGATGATAGCGCCGGAAGGAGGGGTCGAGGGCGCGGATCGAGGGGTCCGGGTAGCGAAGGCTCTCGGTCCAGGTCATGACAGGTCCCTCCCAATCTTGGCGAAGCGGCAATGGCGCCGCATGCTGCCCCACGTCGAAGGAGAGGGGAACATGGGGCAGGCCAGAGCGCGCGCCGCCAAGGCAGAGCCCGTGGCCCCCATCCTTCCTGCGCCTGCCCCGAGGGCACTCTCCGCGCGCGCCACGGCGACGCGCCAGCGCATCCTGGATGCGGCGCTGGCCGAATTCGCGGAAAAGGGCCTCGCTGGCGCGCGGGTGGACGAGATCGCGGCACGTGCCGGCGCCAACAAGCGCATGCTCTACGCCCATTTCGGCTCCAAGGAGGAGCTGTGGCTGGTGGTGCTGGAAGGCGCCTATGCCGCCAAGCGCGCGGAGGAACGCGCGGTGGAGGTGGAAGGCCTGGCGCCGGCCGAGGCGATGGCGCGGCTCATTGCCTTCAACCTGCGCTACACGGCGCGGCACCCGGAATTCGTGGCGCTGCTGAACCAGGAGAATCTGCACCGCGCTGCCTATCTGCGCCGGTCGGAGGATGTGCCCGCGCTCTACTCGCCGTTGCTCGAGGCGCTGCGCGGCGTGCTGCTGCGCGGGGCGGCGGGGGGCGTTTTCCGCGCCGGGGTGGATGCGATGCAGCTCTATATCGACATCCTGGCGCTCGGGCATTTCTACGTGGCGAACCGGCACACGCTGTCCACCATCTTCGGCGCGCCTCTCGACACCGAGGCCGCGATCGCCGCGCGCGAGGCGCACATCATCGAGGTCGTGCTGGGCTATTTGCGACCTTGAAACGATAGGGTTTGGCCTCCAGTTCTTGGTGGCGTCTCGTACTGATGGAGTTCCCAATGCTGCCGAGCCTTGGCGCTTCTGTTTGGATCGAGTTTTACGTTGTCGCTGGCCAGACAATGTTGTTCCGGGTGCCCGGAAGTGTTCAGACGGTTTCCGCACAGTCGGCCGTTATCCAGGCTGTTTTGAGTGGTGGGCAAACGCTTGAACACGAATGGGATTTCGCGGACCTGCAACAGGACGCCGCAGGTATCTGGGTAGTGCGCTATGATCTGATCAAGCGAACCAGTCGAGGGAGTTGACCCGCCGGATCCGATAGGTAACTGTCTGGTTACCTAACGGGGGAAGCATCCATGGCGGAACGCCGCATCGGCCTCATCATGAACGGCGTCACGGGCCGGATGGGGATGAACCAGCATCTCATCCGCTCCATCGCCGCGATCCGGAAGGATGGCGGCGTGCCGCTCGCCAATGGCGACCGCGTGATGCCCGACCCGATCCTGGTCGGCCGCAATCGCGACAAGCTGGAACAGCTGGCCAAGGCGCATGGCATTGCGCGCGTTAGCACCGACCTCGACGCCTGCCTCGCCGATCCGAAGGACGAGGTGTTTTTCGACGCCGCGACGACGCAGATGCGCGCGGCCTTGCTGCGCAAGGCGATCGCGGCGGGCAAGCACATCTATTGCGAGAAGCCGACGGCCGAGAACCTCGAGGACGCGATGGAGGTTGCGCGGCTTGCGAAGCGCGCGGGCATCAAGGCGGGCGTGGTGCAGGACAAGCTGTTCCTGCCCGGGCTGCGCAAGCTGAAGATGGTGATCGATAGCGGCTTTCTGGGCCGCATCTGCTCGGTGAAGGGCGAGTTCGGCTACTGGGTCTTCGAAGGCGATCTGCAGCCGACGCAGCGCCCGAGCTGGAACTACAAGAAGGCCGAAGGCGGCGGCATCATCCTCGATATGCTCTGCCACTGGCGCTACGTGCTCGACAACCTGTTCGGCAATGTCGAAAGCGTCTCCTGCCTTGGCGCGACGCATATTCCGGTGCGCTATGATGAGCAGGGCAAGGCCTACAATGCGGATACCGATGATGCGGCCTATGCGACCTTCCAGCTGGAAGGTGGCGTCATCGCGCATATCAATTCCAGCTGGGTGACGCGCGTCCGCCGCGACGACCTCGTGACCTTCCAGGTGGATGGCACGCATGGCTCGGCTGTGGCGGGCTTGCAGAAATGCTGGACCCAGAGCCGCGTGAACACGCCGAAGCCGGTCTGGAACCCGGACATCCCGCAGCCGATCGACTTCTTCGAAGGCTGGCAGGAAGTGCCCGACACCCAGCCCTATCCGAACGGCTTCCGTGTGCAGTGGGAAATGTTCTTCCGCTACCTCGCCGGCGAGATCCAAAGCTATCCCTGGGACCTGCTGGCGGGTGCGAAGGGCGTGCAGCTGGCGGAGGCTGGCCTGCAATCCTGGGCGGAGCGCCGCTGGATCGACCTGCCGAAGCTGGAGGTCTGAGGCCATGCCAAAGATCACGCTGCCGAATGGCGACGGCAAGCTGGAGAGCTACACGCTGGGCGCACCGCGGGACTTCCCGAAGGCGACGCCGCCCTTTCCGCGCGTGGCACTCGCGGCCGCGCATGTTGTGGCCGATCCGCTGGCGGAGCAGGATCCCTGGCTGGATGCGAAGGTGGATTGGGACCGCACCATCGCCTTCCGCAAATACCTCTGGTCGCTAGGCCTTGGCGTGGCGGAGGCGATGGACACCGCGCAGCGCGGCATGGGCCTGGATTGGACCGCGGCGCAGGAGCTGATCCGCCGCTCACTCGATGCCATGAAGGACGTGCCCGGCGCGGTGATGGCGAGCGGCGCTGGCACCGACCATCTGACGCCCGGTCCGGATGTCACCGTGGATGACGTCATCCGCGCCTATGAGGAACAGTGCGAAGCCGTCGAGAAGATGGGCGGGCGCATCATCCTGATGGCGTCGCGCGCGCTGGCGAAGGCCGCGCGGAGCCCCGCGGATTACGAGCGCGTCTACAACCGCATCCTCTCGGGCGTGGCGCAGCCGGTGATCATCCACTGGCTGGGCGAGATGTTCGACCCGGCGCTGGAAGGCTATTGGGGCAACCACGATCACCTCGCGGCGATGGAAACCGCGCTCGCGGTCATCCATGCGAATGCCGCCAAGGTGGATGGCGTGAAGATCAGCCTTCTGGACGACCAGAAGGAGATCCGGATGCGCCGGCGCCTGCCGAAAGGCGTGCGCATGTACACCGGCGACGACTTCAACTACGCCGAGCTGATCGCGGGCGATGAGCAGGGCTATTCCGACGCGCTGCTCGGCATCTTCGACCCGATCGCGCCGGCAGTGGGCGGGGCGCTGGCCTCGTTGCAGCGGAACGACCTCGCGACCTTCCACGACATCCTGGCGCCGACGGTCCCGCTGTCGCGCCATATTTTTCGGGCGCCGACGCGCTTCTACAAGACGGGCGTGGTGTTCATGGCCTGGCTGAATGGCCACCAGGACCATTTCGTCATGGTCGGCGGCCAGCAGAGCACGCGCTCCATCCAGCACTTTTCCGAGTTGTTCCGCCTGGCGGACCGCGCGGGCCTGCTGAGGGATCCGGAGATGGCGGCGTCTCGCATGCGCCAACTGCTGGCGCTGCATGGCGTCGCGTGATGCAGATTTCGCTCAACACCGTCACCGTCAAAGAACGCTGGGGCCTTGCGCAGTGCATTGAGGGCGCGGTGCGCCACGGCATCCCCGGCATCTCGCCCTGGCGCGACGTGCTGCAGGCGATGGGCGTGGCGCAGGCGGCGAAGCACATCCGCGATGCTGGCCTCACCGTCACAGGGCTCTGCCGCGGCGGCATGTTCCCCGCCGCCGATGCCGCCGGCCGCGCGGCTGCGATCGAGGACAACCGCCGCGCCATCGCCGAAGCGCATGCCATCGGCGCGCGCTGCCTGGTGATGGTCTGCGGCGGGCTGCCGCCGGGATCGAAGGACCTGCCCGGCGCGCGCGCCATGGTCCGCGACGGGCTGCACGCCATCATGGACGAGGCGCGCGCCGCTGGTGTCACCATTGCGCTCGAGCCGCTGCACCCGATGACCTGCGCGGACCGGTCCGTGCTGTCCACGCTCGGCCAGGCGCTGGACCTTTGCGACGAACTGGGCACGGGGACGGGTGTCGCGCTCGACGTCTATCACGTCTGGTGGGACCCGGATCTCGCGCGGCAGGTGGCGCGCGCGGGCAGCCGCATCGCGGCCTTCCATGTCTGCGACTGGAAGGTGCCGACCACGGACACCGTCTTCGACCGCGGCCTGCCCGGCGAAGGCGTGATCGACATCCCCGCCATCCGTGCGATGGTGGAGCGCGCCGGCTATGCCGGGGGCTTCGCCGAGGTCGAGATCCTCTCGAAGCGCTGGTGGGCCGAAGACCCGGATGAGGTCCTGCAAGAGATCAAGCGACGACACCAGAGCGCCGTGTAAGGCGCCAAACCGACAGGGAGGAACCAAGAATGATCCGTACGACACGCCGAAGCCTGGTTGCGGCCGCGCTGGCCGCCCCCCTGCTGCCCACCGCTGCGCGCGCGCAAGCCTGGTCGCCGAGCCGGCCGATCCGCTTCGTGGTCCCCTTCCCCCCGGGGGGCGCGACCGATGTCGTCGCGCGCGTGCTCGGCGAACGCATGCAGGAGAAGCTGGGCCAGCCCGTGACGGTGGAAAACCGCACCGGTGCGGGTGGCAATGTGGGCGTGGAGAATGTGGTGCGCAGCGCGCCGGATGGGCTGTCCATCCTGATGGGCACGACCGGCACGCTAACCATCAACCCGCATCTCTACACCAATATGGGCTTCAACCCGGCGAGCGACCTCACCGGTATCTCCATGGCCTTCGCGACGGACCATGTGCTGATCGTGCACCCGTCCGTCGCGGCGCAGACGGCGCAGGAGTTCATCGCGCTGCTGCGCGCGCAGCCGGGGCGGCTATCCTATGGTTCGGGCGGCAATGGCAGCTCGACGCATCTGGTGCCGGAGCTGTTCAAGCTGGTCGCGCGCGTCGAGATGCAGCATGTGCCCTATCGCGGCAGCGCGCCGGCGCTGAACGACACGGTGGCGGGCAATGTGCAGGTGATGCTGGACCAGCTGCCCTCCGCGCTGCCGATGATCCAGGCCGGGCGCGTGCGCGCCCTGGCGGTGACGGGCCCGCGCCGGTCGCGCCTGCTGCCTGATCTGCCGACCATGGCCGAGATCGGGCTTCCGCAGGCCGAGGCGACGAGCTGGGGCGCGGTGATGGGCCCGGCTGGCCTGCCCGGCCCGGTGGTGGAGCGGCTGAATGCCGTGATCCGTGAATCGCTCGCGGAGGCTGGCGTGCAGCAGCGCCTAGCGGCAGCGGGCGCCGATGCAGTGGTCTCGACGCCTGCCGAGCTCGCCGCGACGATGCGGAGCGAGACGGAGAAGTGGGGCCGCGTCGTGCGCGAAGCACGCATCACTGTGAACTGAGGCGGGCAGCACGCAAGACGCTGAACTGATGCGACGGCACGAAGGCCTGGCCTTCGTGCCGTGAGCTTCAGCAACTCGTCGGTGGCTGCGGCGCGGTGGCGAAGCGCAGCAGGCAGGGCCCGAAGCGGTCATTGAAGGTGCTGCTCCCGCCGGCACCATGCCCGGTCGGCTGCTCGGGCCGGTCGAGGAACAGGAAGGTGCGGGCCCGTGCGCCCAGCTCCCGGAACAGCACGCCGCGTTGCTCCGGGTCGACGTCGTAATTGTCGTCGCGGAAATTGGCGATCGCCAGTCGCGCGCTGCCCACGCCGGCGGCCGCTGCGATGATGCTGCGCAGGTCGTCCAGCTGGCGGCCACGGCTGCCGCTGCCCAGCTCGCCATGCGCCGCTGGCGCGATGGCGATGTGCACATCCGCCAGCCCGGCCGTATCGAGCATCATCAGCGTGTTCCACCCGCCGCGTGACTGGCCCGCCATGACGATGTGGCGGTAGCCACGCCGCCGCAGCTCCGCGAGGTCCGCGCGCAACCAGCCGGCGGCACGCACGGTGTCGTCCGCGTTGGGATGGCGGTCGAAGCGCCAGACATCGTAGCCCGCATTGTTGAAATGTCGCGTCCAGCCCTGCGGCTGCCCGCCGCGGCTGTCCGTGCCGCCCGGGCCGCGGCCATGGGCGAAGACCGCACGCCGCGCGCCTGCGCCGGCCCCCACCACAGGAAGCGCGCATCCGGCACCGTTTCATGGCTGAAGGACGACAGGCGCATGTCGGCCGGTGGCTCCGGCGGCGCCCAGGCGCGGCCGGGCAGCACAACCGACAGGTCCCGCACCGCCACCTGGCAGGGCGCTCCATTGGTCCGCCGCTGGCAGCTCTCCAGCGCACGGCGCTCCGTCTCTTCCAACGTGCCGGCGCGTGACTGCCAGCCGAACGCCCCGTTCGGGCCCAGCGCCAGGACCCGCGGCACCGGGTAGTTGAGGAAACGCCCGACGCTGGCGCGGTCGGCCTCCGACAGGCCGGGGCTGGCCGGCATCTCCAGCAGCGGGTTGCGCGGCTGGGCTGCCGCCGGCCAGGCGGCAAGGACCAGGAGCAGGAGGGCTGAAAGGCGCATGGGGCGGCCCAGGATCATTGCGACATCATCCTGAAGCGGGCCGGGCCGGGCTGTCCAGGGCCTCAGCCGCCGCGCGGCGGATCGGGGCAAGGGCGCCGTTCGTGCCCTGCCCCGCCTGCGCGCTATTCCCGCGTGATGTTGGCCGCGCGGATCAGGTCGCCGAAATGCCGGATGTCGGCGGCGATGGTCGCCTGCAGCTC
>JBJOMW010000053.1:0-8730 GCA_046052145.1 Pseudomonadota bacterium | reverse complement strand
CCCCGCCGAGATCGCCGGCCAACGGGGTTGGGGGCATGCCCCCAACCCCGTTGCCATCACCTCAACCATCAGCCATCAAACCAGAGGACTCTCCGTCTGAGTGGATACATTCAGGGGAGCACGTCACAGCCCACCACGCCTATCGTCGTTGGAAAGTAGAACACCAGGACCGACCAGCTAATCGCGCAGTCCCAAAAGGACACGCCGCTGACGCTATTTAGGTTGAAATTGAAACTTGGCGCCGTCTCCCAACTTTCCTGTGCAGCGGCCCCGAAAATCTGCCGGAACCGTCGCTCGACCCGCAAATATTGAGTATCGAGGAGCCAAAATACAAGGATCGGAATCAGGCTCAATAGCGTGAGAAATGGCCGCTGCAGCGTAACCGCTGCACCGCAGATTGCAGTTGTGATGGTAATGCAATAATTTTTGTGGGCCGATCCATAGCCGGCCATCCGACCGATGATACTCTGCAGCATCTCGAGTTGCTTCATTCGAAGATCGGCAATTTTGTCGGAGGAGAGCGACATTTTCTGCTAACTCCGGCCAGTTTTCACCGTAGTGTGCCCGGGGAAGCAAGCACCAACGGCCTGAATACCCATAACTTCAGCCAAATTCGTATCAGCTCTTGTATCCGCCGCGCCGTACGCATCCATTCCTTCTGTAACCATCGTGGCGACAATAGCCTCCATCCAACACGCGGCGCGAACGCAGGGCGGGCACGGGCGAATCGAAAGCCAGACGGCTAATCATAGCTGAATTTCGTATCGAATACGCTATGTTTAACGATCAGGAACCGGCCAGAAAGGCGCGCCTGGGTAGGTCCCATAGGGCACTACAAGGCACTTACCTCTGGACTATCGCTGCCGCTCCTGCGCTAGCTCGCGTCCCTGCTGTCGCGCCGGTCCTTTCCCGGGGTGGACTATCTTCGACGTTTCCTCCCTGCCCAATCCCGCAGTAGCCCAAGAAGTGACATGACTATCGCATAGTACGACCTGAAGCGCGCAAATGAGCTCGGCCATGAACTCGCATGTCTCGCCGGCACCGTTGATGCGATGGCTGCAGAGACTGGAGTTGGTGCCGCTTAGGACCAGCTTACGGCGGCAAATGTTGCGGCTCTGGTTTGGTGCGCTGCGCACGACCAAATATGACCTGCGACAGACACCGCGCTGTGATGGCTTCTAAGTCGCGGACCGGGTCTTCCATGAACTCACGAAAGTAGGCGGCATAGCTGCGTGAATCGTAAACCTCGGGTGCGCCCCCGTGGATGACGGCAGCTCGCAAACCGAGGAGGCGCCTAAGCCGAGTTGCGTCGTAGCTTGGCCCCACCAAAGGGCTGACCGCATCCACGATAGCAGCCGTGGCTCGCGAGGCATCTCCGAAGATCGCATCCAAAGCCATGAACAGCACAGGAAAGCGCTCGACCTCGGGGAGCGGCCACGCGCGATAAAAATACTCCAGCGCATTTATATGCTTCCGCGCTTCATTCGCCGGGCTTTCCAGCTTGTCGGCAAGGAGCGCCAGCCACGCGTGGTCCTCAGCATCAACAACGAGGTTGTGCATCAATGGTGGTGTGTGGCCTTCGGTGGAGATTGAGCTGATCCAGCTCACTCCGGCTACCGCCCAACCCCCAAACATTTCGCGCCCCGAGAAGAGGTATCGCTGGCGAGGATGTGGCAGCAAAGCCAAGGCGCCGAGCACAGCGCTTCTCATTCTGAGCGCCCGCGAGATCGTTGGAGAATGCGTGCCAAGCCACGCACCGGGTTGCCAAGTCCTTCCCACCCAATCGGGCCATGGCGGAAAGCGGTCGGAATGTAGGCCATCCCCCCAGGGGGGCTCAGCCTGAAGTACGTCGGGGCCCAGCGACCTGGGCTCAATCAGGAAAAAAGGGTCAGCTTTGAAATCCGCAGCTACACGCACAGGAACAAGCGGGAACAGTGCCGTCTGGTCGTCAGGCTTGAATATAGCCGATTGTGCCAGCGCAGTTGCTAGCGAGGCCTTGGCTCTCGGGGAAAGAAATTGCGCGTACGGGACGTTGTCTCGACGCAGCCAAGCTTCATCAGCGATGAGGCTATAGTGTTCGGCAAGGAAGTCGGTAAGATTCGATTGCAACTCCTGCATCGAAAGGGACCGGAGGAAATTCGGCCCAACACTCCGGACGTGAAGGGCAGCCTCAAGTAGGCCTACCCTGGTATAGAATACCGCTGCACCAACGTTGCGCTCCCACATCGGCGCACCGGGCCAGCGGCCGAAGAGAAATTGCGAACCCCACCCGTCCTGTCGGGTCGGGAATGTCGCCGCGAGAAGTAACTCGACCGCAGAGACGATGTCGGGATGACTCGAGCTATACTGAGGCGCTGTCATTGTGCGGTCAGATCCCCGGCAGTGCCCTTACCTTGGACAAAGAAGCTCCCGGCCTCAGCCGCCACTCTGTCATTCGAAAGCTTGCCCTCTGGTCCGAGATCGACAGACGCGGTCTAGCTGGCCGATTCGCGCGATATCGTAACGATCATGCGCTTGTTTCGCCACACTTTGCATGAGCTCGGGTCTGCACGGACAATAGGCTGGCAAGATCGCACGGGATCTCCGCAGCCAACCACGGCGGTCCATAGCCCCGCCCGCCCTAAGTCCGACGCGCCACCCAATCCGGCCTAGACTTCTCGCGCCCAGCGAGCGCAGGCTAGGCGAACGTTCCTATCTCCCCGCGCTCTTTGACCCCGCAAATCCGCCTCCATCCCCCACCCCCCGCCCGAAGCCGGCGAATTTGTCCGAAAGCCGAACTGGGGAATTTGTCCGAAAGCCGAACAGACAAAAGTTTGTCCGAAACCCCGATCCGTCGAAAAACACCCAACCGCTACCCCTCCCCCACGCCGCCCTCCGCCACCTCCCCGCGCCCCGGCCGCAGCGCGGTCAGCGCGTATAGAATCGCAGCCACATCAATGGCTTCCTGCACCAGTGCCCCCGCCAGCGGCGCCAGATACCCGGCCGCGGCCACCCCCATCGCCAGCCCCGACAACCCCATCCCCAGCCAGATCGCCCTGAGCGCCACCCCCCGCGCCCGGCGCGCGATCGCGATCGCCTCCGGCACCCGGTCCACCCGGTCCACCAGCAGCACCACATCCCCCGCCTCCGCCGCCGCCGCCGTGCCATGCGCGCCCATGGCAATCCCGACATCGGCCGCCGCCAGCGCCGGCGCATCATTCACCCCATCGCCCACCATCGCCGTCGGCGCCGCCGCGGCCTCCGCCCGCACCGTCGCGATCTTGTCGGCCGGGGACTGGCCGGCCAGCACGGCATCGAGCCCGAGCGCCCGCCCCACCGGGGCCGCCGCCGCCGCGCGGTCCCCGCTCACCAGCACCAGCCGCCGCACCCCGAGCGCCCGCAGCCAGCCCACCGTCCGCAGCGCCTCCGGCCGCAGCCCATCGGCCATGACAAAGGCCGCCACCGCCCGCCCGCCCTGCGCCAGCCAGGCGACGGAGGCCGCCTCCTCCCCCCGCCCGTCCCAGACCGCGACACCCTCCGCCTGCAGAAACCCCTCGGCGCCGAGCAGCAGCGCCTCCCCCTCCACCGCCCCGGCGATGCCCCCGCCCGCCACCTCCACCACGCGGTCGGGCAGCGGTGGGGCGATGCCCCGCGCGGCGGCGGCCGCGACCAGCGCCGCCGAGACCGGATGCGTCGAGCCCTGCGCCAAACCCGCCGCCAGCCGCAGCGCCGCCTCCTCGCTCAGCGGCGGCGCGGTCTCCACGACAGCCAATTGCGGCTTGCCCGGCGTCAGCGTGCCGGTCTTGTCGAACAGCACGGTCTGCACGCGCGCCAGCCGCTCCAGCGCGGCCGCGCCCTTCACCACAATGCCCCGCCGCGCCGCGCGGCCGATCCCGGCCACCAGCGCCACCGGCGCGGCCAGGATCAGCGGGCAGGGTGTCGCCACCACCAGCACCGCCAGCGCCCGCAACGGATCGCCCGTCGCGGCATAGGCGCCGCCGGCGACCAGCGCGGTCGCGACGATCAAGCCAACCGCCCAGCGATCCGCCAACCGCGCCAGCGGCGCCCGGCTGGCCGCCGCCGCCTCCGCCAGACGGACGATGGCGGCATAGGTGCTGGCCCCGGCCTCCCGCGCCGCGCGCATGCGAAAGGCGGGGCCGGCATTCACCGCGCCGCTCCGCAGCGCCGCACCGACCAGCGCCGCGACCGGCAGGGCTTCGCCGGTCAGCGCGCTTTCATCGAGGCTCGCGGCCTCCTCCGCCGTGCCGTCGGCGGGGATGGTCTCACCGGGGCGGACCAGCAGCCTGTCGCCCGCGCGGATCTCGGCCGCGGCAATCTCGGTGACGGTGCCGTCCTCGATCCGCGCGGCGCGGCGGGGGGTGCGGGCCACCAGCTCGGTCAGCGCCCGGCGGGCGCGGCCCTCGGCCCAGGCTTCCAGCGCCTCCCCGCCCGCGACCATGAGGCCGATGACGGCGGCGGCCGCCGCCTCCCCCAGCGCGACGGCGCCGAGGATGGCGGCAAGTGCGACCGCATCCACCCCGACCCGCCCCCCGAGCAGCGAGCGCAGCAGGCCGAGCGCGACATGGGCGGCCACCGGCAGGGCGGCGGCGGACCAGGCGAGTGCGGCGGCCTCGTGGCGGCCAGCCAGCGCCAGCCCCGCGCCGAGCGCGAGCCCCGTCAACACCCAAGCCAGCAGCAGGAAACGGCGCATCACCCACCCTGACGCGCCCCGGGCCCCACCGGTTTGCCGTGGATCAAGCGCCCGAGGCCTTTTGCGCTGGTCATCCGGGGCCGGAAGCCCTAGAAGCCCCCGCAGGGTATGGCTCGTGACGAGTCATGTCCGCGCTGCGATGGCAGCGGGTACGAGATGTCCGCCGTGTCCGACCGGGACGATGGCGGCGTTTCCGGCCACATGGGGCTTCAGCCCTTGGGGTTCCCCCCCTGGGGTGGCGATCCGGGTTCCCCGGCGCTGCCTTCCCATGCCGCCCGAGACGCCGAGCATCCCCCGATATGGGGGCGGGACGGCCGGTCCCTCGATTCCCCGCTTCGTCGCATCCTTTGCCGCCTGCACGGGGCCCGTGCGGGTGGCGTCATGTCATGGCCGCGGCGCAAGGGCGCCGGGCCGAGAAGGACGACGCATGTTCGACAAGTACTTCCGTAAGGAAATTTCCTGGGGCGGCCAGCTCCTGGTCCTCGAGACCGGCAAGGTTGCGCGCCAGGCCGATGGCGCGGTGATGGCCCGCCTCGGCGACACCATCGTGCTCTGCACGGCGGTCGGCGCCCGCAGCGTGAAGCCCGGCCAGGACTTCTTCCCGCTGACCGTGAACTACCAGGAGAAGGCCTTCGCCGCGGGCAAGATCCCGGGCGGCTTCTTCAAGCGCGAAGGGCGGCCTTCTGAGAACGAGACCCTCGTCTCCCGCCTCATCGACCGCCCGATCCGCCCACTGTTCCCGGATGGATTCCGCAACGAGGTGCAGGTGGTCGCGACCGTGCTGTCGCATGACCTTGAGAATGATCCCGACATCGTCGCGATGATCGGCTGCTCGGCGGCGCTGACGCTCTCGGGCATCCCCTTCTTCGGCCCGATCGCCGGCGCGCGCGTGGGCTATGTGGATGGCGGCTACGTGCTGAACCCGACGCTGGCGCAGCGCAAGCAGAGCCAGCTCGACCTCGTCGTCGCCGGCACCGCCGAAGGCGTGCTGATGGTGGAATCCGAAGCGCAGGAGCTTTCGGAAGACGTCATGCTCGGCGCCGTCGAGTTCGGCCACAAGAGCTTCCAGGCCGTGATCCAGGGCATCATCGAGCTGGCCGAAGTGGCCGCGAAGGAGCCCTGGGCCGTCGCTGAGGAGAGCGAGGCGACCAAGACGCTCAAGGCCCGCATCAGCGCGCTCGGCCGCGGCCAGATGGCCGAGGCCTACAAGATCATCCCGAAGCTCGAGCGGCAGAACGCCGTTGGCGCGGTGAAGAAGGCGGTCGTCGCGCAGCTCGAGGCCGAGGGCCTGGACGCCGGCGCGGCGAAGGGCCTGCTGAAGGAGCTGGAGGCGGACGTTGTCCGCAACAACATCCTCGACACGGGTCTGCGCATCGACGGCCGCGACACCAAGACCGTGCGCCCGATCGTGGCCGAGGTCGGCGTGCTGCCGCGCTCCCACGGCTCGGCGCTGTTCACGCGTGGTGAGACGCAGGCGCTTTGCGTCGCGACGCTCGGCACCGGCCAGGATGAGCAGATCATCGACGCGCTGGCGGGCGAGTACCGCGAGGCGTTCATGCTGCACTACAACTTCCCTCCCTACTCGGTGAACGAGACGGGCCGCATGGGCTCGCCGGGGCGGCGTGAGATCGGCCATGGCAAGCTCGCCTGGCGCGCCATCCGCCCGCTGCTGCCGGAGAAGGAGAAGTTCCCCTACACGATGCGCGTCGTCTCCGAGATCACGGAGAGCAACGGCAGCTCGTCGATGGCCACCGTCTGCGGCACGTCGCTGTCGCTGATGGATGCGGGCGCGCCGCTGAAGCGCCCCTGCGCGGGCATCGCGATGGGCCTGATCAAGGAAGACCGCGCCTTCGCCGTGCTGTCCGACATCCTCGGCGACGAGGATCACCTCGGCGACATGGACTTCAAGGTGGCGGGCTCGGAGCAGGGCATCACCGCGCTGCAGATGGACATCAAGATCACGTCCATCACCTTCGAGATCATGAAGATCGCGCTCGGCCAGGCGAAGGATGGGCGGCTGCACATCCTCGGTGAGATGGCCAAGGGGATTTCCGGGGCACGCGGCGATGTCGCCGCGACCGCGCCGCGGATCACGGTCATCAACATCAACAAGGACAAGATCCGCGACGTCATCGGCTCGGGCGGCAAGGTGATCCGCGAGATCACCGAGCAGACCGGCACGAAGATCGACATCGACGACGACGGCACCATCAAGGTGGCGGCGACCTCGATCGAGGCGGCGCAGAAGGCGATCGACTGGATCCAGGGGATCACCGCGGAAGCCGAGATCGGCAAGATCTATAACGGCAAGGTCGTGAAGACAGCCGAATTCGGCGCCTTCGTGAACTTCCTCGGCGCCAAGGACGGCCTCGTCCACATCTCCGAACTCGCCAATGAGCGCGTCCAGAAGACGACGGATGTGGTCAAGGACGGCGACCAGGTGAAGGTGAAGGTCATCGGCTTCGACGACCGTGGCAAGGTGAAGCTGTCCATGCGCGTCGTGGACCAGGCGACCGGTGCCGACATCACCGAGCAGGTCGGCGCCCGCCGCCCGCGCGAAGAGGGCGAGGGCGGTGATCGTGGCGATCGCGGCCCGCGCCGCGACCGTGGCGACCGGGGCTTCCGCGACCGCGGGCCGCGCCGCGAGGGCGGCAACGACCGCGACGCGGGCGAGTAACCAGCCCGCCCATGGCGCGCGCCGCACTCTCCCAAAGAGAGACGGTTCGCGCCATATAGGCATCCCACGCGCCGCCGGGCCTCACCGGCCTGGCGGCGCGATGACTGACAGTCACCGGAGCAAAGAGCCTTGAAGCCGATCAACCCGATCCGCATGGGCGGCGTCGAGGTCATGCCCGTGGTCGAGGGCGGCAAGGGTGTCGCCGTGTCCAACGGCGCGACCTGTGGCGGCTGGGCGACGGGGGGCGGTGTTGGCACCTTCTCCGCCGTCAACGCCGACAGCTACGACGCCGATGGCAATGTGATCCGGCAGGTCTATCACGGCCGCACCCGGCGCGAGCGCCACGAGGAGCTGGTCGCCTACGGCATTCGCGGCGGCATTGCCCAGGCGCGCGAGGCGCATGAGCGCGCCGGCGGCCGGGGCCGCATCCACATGAATATCCTCTGGGAGATGGGCGGCGCGGAGCGTGTGGCGCGCGGCATCCTGGAAGGCGCCAAGGGGCTGGTGCATGGCGTCACCTGCGGCGCCGGCATGCCCTATCGCCTGGCCGACATCGCCCGCGACTATGGCGTGCATTACTACCCGATCGTTTCCTCCGGCCGCGCCTTCAGCGCGCTGTGGAAGCGCTCCTACAGCAAGACGCGCGAATGGCTGGGCGGCGTGGTCTATGAGGATCCGTGGCTCGCTGGCGGGCATAACGGCCTGTCGAATTCCGAGGATCCGCGCAAGCCGGAAGCCCCCTTCCCCCGCGTGCTGAAGCTGCGCCAGACCATGAACGAGTTCGGCCTGAACGAAGTGCCGATCATCATGGCCGGCGGCGTCTGGTGGCTGGAGGAATGGGCCGACTGGATCGGCAACCCCGATCTAGGCCCTGTGGCCTTCCAGTTCGGCACGCGCCCGCTGCTGACGCAGGAAAGCCCGATCTCGGATGCGTGGAAGCAGCGGCTGCTGACGCTGAAGGAAGGCGATGTGCTGCTGCAGCCCTTCTCACCGACCGGCTTCTACAGCAGCGCCGTGCGCAACGAGTTCCTGAGCGAGCTCGAGGCGCGCAATGACCGGCAGGTCGCCTTCCTGGGCGAGCCCGTGGGCGATCACACGGCGGAATACGGCGTCGGGCCGCGCAAGCGGCTGGTGTACCTCACCCCGCATGACCTCGCGCGCGTGCGCCAGTGGGAAGCCGCCGGCTTCATCGAGGCGATGCGCACGCCGGAGAATACGCTGATCTTCGTGACGCCTGAGAAGAGCCGGGAGATCCTGAAGGATCAGATCGACTGCATGGGCTGCCTCAGCGCCTGCCGCTTCTCGAACTGGTCGCAGCACGAGCCCGAGTTCAGCACCGGCAAGAAGGCCGATCCGCGCAGCT
>JBJOMW010000052.1:0-10695 GCA_046052145.1 Pseudomonadota bacterium | reverse complement strand
ACCTGGCGCCGGTGACCATCGCGGCATTGGTGCCGGAGCCGGTGGTGGTCCCTGCCGCCTCCCCCTTCCGCAACCTGCAGGAGCTGATTGCCGGCGCGCGGGCGCGGCCGGGATCGCTGAACTACGGTTCCACCGGCAATGGCAGCATGCCGCATCTGGCGGCCGCGCAATTCGCCGCCGCGGCGGGCCTGCAGATGGTGCACATCAGCTACAACAGCGGCGGGCAGCTTGCGACCGCGATCCTGCGCAACGAGGTGCAGCTTGGCTTCGCCGACCTGCCGGTGCTGCTCGGCAACATCCAGGCCGGCAGCATGCGCGCGCTGGCCGTGGGCACGGAGCAGCGCCTGCCCTGGATCCCCGATGTCCCGACCTTCCGCGAGCTCGGCCTGCCGCAGGTGGATGCCAGCAACTGGCATGGCCTTATCGCGCCGTCGCGCATGGCGCCCGGCCCGCTCGCCGCGATCCGCCGCGCCGCCATCGGCGCGCTGCAGGATGCCGAGGTGCGGCGCCTGCTGCATGAGCAGGGCGCGATCCCCGGCGGCAACAGCGCCGAGGAATTCGGCGCCTTCATCCAGTCCGAGATCGCCAAATGGGGCGAGGTCATCCGGCGGAACAACATCACCGCTGATTAAGGGGCGCCCTCAGCCCTGGCCGAGGAAACGCAGGAGTTCCTCGGCCAGCAGCTCCGGCGTCTGGAGCGCCATGAAGTGGCCGCTTGCGATGGTGCGGAAGACCGCACCGGGGATCGCAGCGGCGACCGGCGCGACGCGCTCCGGCGGTCGCGTCAGGTCATGCTCGCCGGCCAGCACGAGCGCGGGGCAGCGAATGCGACCGAGCTGCGCGGGCATGTCGAGGCCTGCCAGCATGCGCATCGTCGCCGCCCAGCCTTCCGCGCTGGCGCCGAGGCGCTGCGCGCGGGTTGCCGCGAAGCGCGCCGCATCGGCCCGCAGCACGGGCGGCCAGCCGGTCTCGAGCCCGGCATCCACCACGCTGCGTGTGCCCGCCCGGGCCAGGTCGTCGGCCTTGTCGAGCAGCGCCTGGCGCGCCGCATCGGGCACACCCGTGGCGGGCGAGGTCGCGACAACGGCGCGCACGCGCTGCGGCCAGCACGCCGCGAGATGCAATGCCACCGCGCCACCCACCGCCGTCCCGATCGGCACGACAGGCCCGGCAATCCCGAGTGCATCCAGTAGCGCTATCGCGTCACGGCCGGCGGCATCGATGGTCAGGGGAGCTGGCGGGCGTTCCGACAGGCCCGCGCCGCGCTGGTCGTAGCGCAGCACGCGAAACTTCGGCTGTAGCAGCGGCAGCAGCGCATCCCAGCTCTCGAGCGAACCGCCCATCTCATGCAGCAGCACGAGGGCTGTCGCCCCTGCCCCGCTCAGCTCATAGCGCAGCGCGACCTCGCCAGTGTCGAGCCAGGGCATCAGGCGCTCGCGTCGCCGCGCAGGTCGAGCGACCAGGCATCCGGCACCAGCCGGTATCCCATGCCGTCGCGCGCGAGATGGGCAAAGGCCGGGAAATGCAGATGCATGCCCGCAATGGCGAGCCGGTCGGTCGCCACCTGATCGAAGATGCGCCGGCGCGTGGCCTCGGCTGCACTGCGATCCACATCCACCAGCATGCCGACCTCGGGCCGCGGCACCTGGAGCTCCGGCACATGCACCACATCGGCCCAGATCAGCAGGCTGTTATCGCCATCGGCGATCATCATGCCGGTGTGACCGGGCGTGTGGCCCGGCAGATGCAGCGCCGTGACGCCGGGGAAAAGCAGACCACCGGTGAAGGGTTCGATGCGACCGCGATAGGCCGCGAGGCCAGCACGCGCTGTCGCCGCCATCGCGCGCGCCCGCGCCGGATCGGCGGCGCGTGCGAGGGCGGCGTCATCGTTCCAATAGGCGATCTCGGCTTCATGCACGCGGAGCGTCGCGTTGGGGAAGCGCGGGCGACCGTCGGCATCCACCAGCCCACCGGCATGGTCGGGATGCAGATGGGTCATCAGCAGCGTCTCCACCTCCTCCGCCGCGACGCCGGCCGCGATCAGGTTGGCCGGTAGCAGGCCGGTGGTGGGCTTGATCGGGCCGCAACCACTATCCACCAGCGCGGTGCGTCCCCCGGCGCGGATGAGGAAGCCGTGCACGGCGGTGCGGCGCGGCACGGGGCGGAAGGCGGCGTGCAGCATGGCGGCTGCCTCCACCTCCGCGATGCCCACCACCGTTGCCAGCGGTGCATCCTGATGCCCGTCATTCAGCGCCGTGACGCCGATCGCGCCAACGCGGCGGTGATGGACGCCCGCAACCTGGCGGTCGGGTGGAACGGCCATGGCTCAGCCCTCCTCGAAGGCGGTGGCGCGCATGGAAGGGCGCGCGGCAAAGCTGCGCTCCCAGGCGGCAAGCTGCGGGCAGGCTGCACGCCAGCCAAGCTGCGGGAAGCGGAAATCCATATAGGCACAGGCGATCGCGATGGTGATCTGCGCGACACCGACCGGGGTTGCCGCGATGGCCCCGATCTCCCCTTCGAGCGCCGCCAGCACGGCCTCTGTCTTCCGCGCGAAGCCGTCGAGCCAGGCCGGCATCGGGTGCGGCTTGTCGCGCTCGTTCCGCCACAGGACCAGCAGATCGAGGAAGCCGTTGGCCAGCGCGTGGCGGCGCAATTCAAGCTGTCGAGCGACAGCATCGCGCGGGATCATCCGCCCGCCGCCGGCGAGCGTGTCGAGGTGATCGATGATGACGAAGCTGTCGTAGAGCACCGTCCCATCCGCCAGCATCAGCGCCGGAATCTTGCCGAGCGGGTTGTCCGCCAGAAGGCCGGGCGGTGTCTGCGCCATGCCGGCCACCGTCCGAACCGTCTGGAGCTCCCCGGCCAAACCCAACTCATGCGCGGCGACCATCACCTTCCGCACGAAGGGCGATCGAGGTGACCAGTGCAGCTTCATGCCGTGCCTCGGTGCAGTGCCAGGATGTGGCGGCGGCTCGGCAACTTCTCGCCGTCGCCGTCCGATCGAAGCACCTATGCTGTCGGCGGAACGCACGCACGGCAAGCGGGGGCCCGCGCTTGCTCAGGCTGGCCGACATCACGCGCGCCAACTCGCGGTCACCCGCGCGGTCGCGCCAATCGGCACTGCGGTGGCTGCCGGACTGGGATGACATGAGCCCGAGAGGCTGGTGACAGACGGCACGCACGGTGCCTAAGCTCGTCGCAGTGCACGAGGGAGGAAGTAAACAAATGTCCATGCGCATGACGCGCCGCGCTGCCATTGGCGCCGGCATTGGCAGTTTCATGATCGGCGGCAAGGCACTCGCCGCCTGGCCCGACCGGCCGATCACGCTGATCGTCCCCTACCCCGCAGGCGGCGGCACGGACATCGTGGCCCGCACGCTGGCGCCGCTGATGGAGCGCGAGCTGCGCGCCACCATCAACGTCGTGAACCGCGCAGGCGGCGGAGGCATCACCGGGCACGAGGCGATCGCTCGCGCCCAGCCCGATGGCTACACGATCGGCCTGATCACCAACGACCTGTCCTTCTACACCCATCTCGGCCAGTCGCGGCTGACGCATCGTGACTTCGCCAAGATCGGACAGACCAACGAGATCGTCGGCAGCGTCACGGTGAAGGCGGATGCGCCCTATCGCCGCCTGTCGGACCTGATCGACGCGATCAAGGCCAATCCCGGCCGCCTGCGCGGCACTGGCGCCGCCCCTGGCGTGAACTGGCATGTCGGCTTCCTTGGTATGGCCGACAGCCTGCGGATCGACCCGCGCACGGTGATCTGGGTGCCGGCCCAGGGCGGCACGCTGGGCCACCAGGATGTGGCGGCGGGCGGGTCGGAATTCTCGACCTCCTCGCTGGCCGAGGCGCGCGCCCTGCTGGAGGCGCAGCGCGTGCGCACACTGGCCCTGATGGGCGATGCGCGCGCGGAGCAGTTCCCCGACATTCCGACCCTGAAGGAGGAAACGGGCAGCGACTGGACCTTCTCCGTCGTGCACGGCATGGGCGGCCCGCGCGGCCTGCCCGCCGATATCCGCAATCGCCTGAACCAGGCACTCACCAGGGCGCATGCCAGCGAGGAGTTCCAGGCTGCGATGCGCCAGCGCACGATCCGCGCCGTCAACCGCCAGCCCGATGCCTGGGAAGCGGTGTTGGAGCAGCAGCTGAACACCTACGGGCGTCTGCTGCGCGACGCCGGCCTGGCCCGAGGCTGAGGATGCTCCGGCGCCTCGCGGCGGCGGCGCCCTTCGGGCTGCTCGGGCTGGCAGCGATGCTGCTGGCCCGAGACTTCCCGCCCATACCCGGCCAGGTCTACGGCCCGGCCTTGTTCCCGATGGTGCTCGGCGCGGGTCTCGTGCTGTGTGCCGTGCTGGTGGCGCTGCAAGCGCCCGTGCCGGCAGGCCCGCCCGCCACGGCGCGCGGGCGCATCGCGGCACTGGGTGCGGCGCTCGCGCCGCTCCTCGTCATGCTGGGGTGGGACGTGCTGGGCTGGCCGTTGATCGCCTTCGGGCTTGGTGCGGCGCTGCTGATGCTGGCGGGGACGCGCCCGGTGCGGGCGCTGCTGGCGGGTGCGGCCGTCGCAGCGCTGACCTGGGTGATCTTCGCGATGGTGCTGCGCGTGCCCTTGCCGCGCGGGCTGCTGACCTTCCTGCCCTACTGAGGAGGCCGTCGCATGGACGCCCTGCTGCGCGCTGCGATGCTCGTTGCCGATCCGCAGGTGTTGCTCACCATCCTCGCCTCCTCGCTATTCGGGCTGATGGTGGGCTGCATCCCGGGCCTGACCGCCACCATGGCGACGGCGCTGCTGGTGCCGTTCGCCATGTTCCTTGATCCAGTATCCGCCATCGCCTCCATCGTCGCGGCGACGGCGATGGCGATCTTCGCCGGCGACATCCCGGGCACGCTGCTGCGCCTGCCGGGCACGCCCGCCTCCGCGGCCTATGTCCACCATTCCTATCGGCTGGCGATGAACGGTCGCGCGGGCGAAGTGCTCGGGCTCAACCTGGTCTTTTCGGCCCTCGGCGGACTGCTCGGCACGGTGGTGCTTGTGGCGGCGGCGCCGACCTTGGCCGACTACGCGCTCAGCCTGTCCTCCTTCGAGTTCTTCTGGCTGTCCGTGCTGGGCCTCTCCTGCGCGGTGTTCCTGGTCGGCGACAACGTCGCGAAGGGGGCTGCAGCGCTGCTGTTCGGCCTGCTGCTGGCAACCGTCGGGCGGGACTATAGCACGGGGTTCCCGCGCTTCACCTTCGACGATCCCGAGCTTCTCGATGGCATCCCCTTTGTCTCCGCGCTGATCGGCTTCTTCGCGATCCCGGAGATCATCCGCACGCTCCGGAGCCCGGCTGTGGCGGGCTCTGCGCCCGTCGTGCAGGCGGCGCGGATCTTCCAGGGCATGGGCCGGGCGGTGCTGCGCTGGCGCTGGAACTTCTTGCGCTCGGGGCTGGTCGGCACCTTCGTGGGCGCATTGCCGGGCGGCGGGGCAGATACCGCGGCCTGGGCGGCGTATGGCATGTCGCGGCGCCTCTCCCGCGATCCGGACAACTGGGACAAGGACGGCGTCGAGGGCATCGTGGACGCGACCAGCGCGAACAACGCCTCCCTGTCCGGCGCGTGGATACCGGCGCTCGTCTTCGCCATCCCGGGCGATACCATCACCGCCATCGCGATTGGCGTGCTGTACCTCAAGAACGTGACGCCAGGCCCTTCGATCTTCCTCGAGAATGCGCATGTGCTCTACGCGGTCTTCATCACCTTCTTCCTGGCCAATCTGCTGATGATCCCGCTTGGCTGGCTGGCGATCCGCGCCGCGGTGCCGCTGTTGCGACTGCCGCGCGAAGTGCTCATGGCACCGTTGCTGCTCTTCGCCTGCCTCGGTGCGTTTGCGGTGGACAACAGCCTGTTCGGAATCGGCACGATGCTGGCCTGCGGCCTGATCGGCTATTGGATGGAGGAGAATGGCTATCCCGTCGGCCCGGCCGTCCTCGGCATGGTGATGGGACGGCTTGTGGAGGAGAACCTGATGACCTCGCTCATCAAGGTGCAGGGCGACCTGACGCGCTTCTTCGAACGGCCGGTCGCCACCGTGCTCGCGATCTTCACGATCCTGGTCTGGCTCTGGCCGCTGGGACGCGCGCTGCGGCACTACGCCGCCCGCCGCGCAGCCTGAGCGCCGCCATGCGGATCGGCTTCATCGGCATCGGCATCATGGGCGAGGCGATGGTGCGCCGCCTGATGGAGCGCGGCCACGGCCCCGTCACCATCTGGAACCTCGAACCCGAGAGGTTGGCCACCGTCGTGCCGCACGGCGCCGTGGCCGCGGCATCGCCAGCGGCGGTCGCAGCGGCCTCCGATGTGGTGATGACCTGCGTGCTGCACACGGAGGCCGTCCGCAGCGTTATCTTCGGGCCTGAGGGCATCGCACAGGCGCCGGGGCTCTCAGGCCGGCTGCTCATCGACCTGTCCACGGCCGATCCGGACGCGACGCGGCAGATGGCCGCGCAGCTCCAGGCCGAGACCGGCATTGGCTGGGTGGATGCGCCGGTCTCGGGCGGTCCGCAGGCGGCCCGCGCCGGCACCCTCGCCGTGATGGCCGGCGGCACAGAGGCCGATATCGCCCGCGCCCTGCCGCTGCTGCGCGACCTCGCTGCCAATGTCACCCGCATGGGCCCGGTCGGCGCGGGCCAGACGACGAAGGTCATCAACCAGGCGATCGTTGGCACCGGCTTCGTGCTGATGGCCGAAGCGCTCGCCCTGGCAGAGGCGGCGGGTATCGACGCCGCGGCGCTGCCCGATTGCCTCGCCGGCGGCTTCGCTGACAGCGAGTTGCTGCGCCGCATCTGGCCGCAGATGCAACAGCGGCGCTTCGAACCACCCGCCGGCTATGCGCGCCAGCTGCTGAAGGACATGAAGGCCGTGCAAGCCTTCGCCGCAGGGCTCGGTGCGGAGTTGCCCGTCGTCGCGGCCGCTGCCGCGCGCTACGCGCAATTCGTCGCTGAGGGCAATGAGATGGCCGACAGCGCCGCGATCCTGCGGCTGTATCGCCCCGACGCATGAGCAGCCCCATGGCCCCTTCCGCCGCGCGCTACCTCGCCACGGGCGACGACACGGACCTGCCGGTGATCGACGCGCATCACCACATCTGGGACCTCGGCGCGAACCACCATCCCTGGCTCTCCGAAGAACCGCCGCCGCCCTTCCGCTACGGCGATAGCCGGCCCTTGCGCCGCAACTATATGCCGGCGGATTACCGCCGCGATGCGGCTGGCCAGAACATCGTCGCGACCGTCTATATGGAAGCCGAACACGACCCCGCCGCCCCGCTACGCGAAACGCGCTGGGTGCACGAAATCGCAGCGCGTGATGGCTTGCCGCAAGCCATGGCTGGCGCCGTCTTCCTGGACCGGGATGACGCGGCCGCGCTGATCCGCGCCCAGGCGGCTTTTCCGCTGGTGCGCAGCCTGCGCCACAAGCCCCGCGGCGTGGCCTCCGCCGCCGAATACGACGCGGCTCATCGTATCCCGGGCTCGATGCGCTGCCCGCGCTGGCGGGCGGGCTATCGTGCCCTGGCCGACAGCCCGCTTTTCTTCGAGTTGCAGACGCCATGGTGGCACCTGCCGGACGCGCTGGAGCTCGCGCGCGACGTCCCAGACACGCTCATCGTGCTCAACCATCTCGGCCTGCCGGCCGACCGCAGCGCCGCGGGTCTTGCCGGTTGGCGGGACGCGATGGCGCGGCTGGCGGAGGCACCGAACATCCGCGTGAAGCTGTCCGGCATATGCGTGCCAGGGCAGCGCTGGACGCCGGAGTTGAATGGCTGGGTTGTGCTGGAGGCCGTGAAGCTGTTCGGCGCAGAGCGCTGCATGTGGGCCAGCAACTACCCGGTGGATGGGCTGGTGTCCGGCTTCGCGGAAATCCTGTCGAGCATGCGCACCATAACGGCCGGCCTGCCGCGCGCGGACCGGCTGCGCCTCTTCCACGGAACGGCCGCGGAGACCTATCGCATCTGAGCCAGGGGCAGGTCGTAGCCCTGCCCCGGAATGGCTCGCCCGCGTCGTGGCCAGGATCAATCCGGGCGGATATTGGCGCGCTGGATCACGGGCCCATACCGCCGGCGCTCGGTCTCGACGAAGGCAGCGAAGGCGTCAGGGTCCATCGGCGCCGGCACCATCACCTGCGCGCGCATCCGCTGCTCCGTCGCCGGATCTCGCAGCACGGCCTGGATCTCGCGCGACAGCCGCTCGATCACCGCGCGCGGCGTGCCGGCCGGCGCGGCAAAGCCGTGCCAGGGATCCACGATCGCATCCGGCCAGGTCTCGGCCAGGGTGGGCAGCTCGGGCGCGAAGAAGGCGCGCCGCGCGCCGGTCGTCGCCAGCGCGCGGACCGAGCCTGCCTGCACATGCGGCCAGGCGACGGCCGCGCCATCCACCGCCATGTCGATCTGCCCGCCGATCAGGTCCGTCATCATCGGGCCGGAGCCCCGATAGGGCACATGCGTCGCGGTGAGCCCCGCGGCGGCCAGGAAGACCTCCATCGCCACGTGGATCGCGCTGCCCGCGCCGGAGGAGCCGAAATTCGCCCGCCCCGGATTGGCGCGCAGCCAGGCGACAAGCTCGGGCAGCGTCGCGGCGGGGATCTTGCGCGGGTTCACCACCAGCACGTTGGGCGTGATCGCGCCGTTCGAGATGAAGGCAAAGTCGCGCGCCGGGTCGAAGGGCAGCCGGTCGGCGTAGAGCCACGGATTCATCCCGAGCGTCGTCAGGCTCACGATGCCGATGGTGTGCCCATCCGGCGTCGAGCGAGCGAGCGCACCGACGCCGATATTGGCCGCACCGCCTGGCCGGTTCTCCACCACCACCGCGCGGCCAATGCGCGGGCCCAGCGCCTCCGCCACCAGACGCGCGATCATGTCGCTCGCCCCGCCCGGCGCGAAGGGCACAATCAGCGTGACGTTGCGCTCGGGCCAGGCGGCCTGCGCGCGGGCGGGCAGCGGCAGCAGCGCCGCGCCCGTGAGGCCAAGCAGCGCGCGACGGCGGGGGCGAAGCAGGTCGGTCATGCGATATCTCCCTTCAGCGTGCCACGCGCGATGGCGCCGATGGCGTCGAGCTTGGCGTCGGACAGGTAGCCGTAGCGATTGACGAAGACGCTCCCGCCCGAGGCGCGCCAGGCGACGGCGAAGCGCGCCGCGACGTCCTCGACGGGGCCGTAGCTGTGGGCGAAGGCGAAGACCGGCGTCGTGCCGGCCGCCGCGCGCGCCGCTGCGATCTTGCGCGCCTGCGCGGCCGCACCGACTGGGTGTGGGCGGTCAGGCTCGGGGTAGCACAGCAGTGCGGGGTCCAATTCGCCATCCACGAGGTCGAGCACCTCCGCGAGCGCCAGCAGCAGCGCCGGGTCATCGGGGCGGCCCAGCGCCTCGGCCCAGAAGCGCAGCATCATCGGCCAGTGCATGGTGTAGAGCTTCACGCCCATGGCCGGCACCAGCGGCGCCAGCGCCGCCGGGTCGAAGCCGCTCAGGACGTTGAAGGGCGCCGGAAAGCCTTGCGGGATGAGAGCGATGCGCCCGCCGCTCGCCTCCCGCAGCGCTGCGGCCGCCTGGCCGACGAAGCGCGTGACGAGCGCCGCCTTGAAGCGCGCAAGCTCGAGCAGCCCGGGCCGTGCGCGCAGCAGCCGCAGGATGCCATCTGCCGCGCCTGCGCCGCGTGCAGCGAGCACCGCCTGCGCCGCGCGGCCGTCGCGGATCGCGCCGAGCACAGCCAGCGCATCACGCCGCATCGCCGAAACATCGAAGCCGAGCTGCACGGCCAGCGCCTCGGCCTGTGCCGAGAAGTCGAACAGCGCAGCACCGAGCGCATAGGGCGGGTATTCTGGCCAGTCGAGGCGGATCGCATCCACCTCCGGATAGGCGCGCGCCAAGTCGCGCAGCAGCGCGCAGAGGTAGTCGAGCACCGCCGGCGCGGCGAGCGAAGCATTCGCGTCAACGCGACCCGGCAATTCGGATCCGTCCGGCAGCAGGGGCCGGTCCTCCGGCGCGGCGCCGCCGAACTGCACGCGATAGCCCGGCGGGATCGCCGCCTGGACCTGCAGATGCACCTGAAGCCCGCGCCGCTTCGCCTCTGCGATCGCCGCGGCAATGCGCGGCCCCTGCTCCGCCGTCAGCGCATCCGGCGCTGCGGGGCGGTAGCGCAGCCCAGCATAGAGCGACAGGTCGGGCACGAAGGCCGGCGCTGTGCGGACCCAGAGCTCCCGCCGTCCCCAGAGCGGCCGGTCGAGCAGCCGGACGCCACCCGCACCCGCATCGATCGGCGGCTCCCGCCCACCCTCCCCGTCTGGCGCAGGCGCCAGCACATAGGGCGAGGTGGCGATCGCCGTCGCGCCGGCGCGGCGTTGCAGATTGTCGAGCACCGCCTCCGCGCCCTCGGTCTGCAGGAATTCCGGCATCACGGTGATGCCAAGCATGCGGGGCGGGTTGGTCATGCGCTCAGCCATTCGGGGTGCAGCCGCGCGAGGTCGGCGAGGTCGGTTGCGTTCGCGGCGATGTGGGCGGTCATGGCCGCCTTGGCGCCTGACGCGTCGCCGTCCTCGATGCGCGCGAGGATCGCGGCATGGGCGGCGACGGCGGCGGCAACGCGGTCGGACGCCGTCGCCGCCGCATGATGCAGCCGTTCCATATGGGCGCGGGCGCTGCGACAAGCGGCCCACATCAGCGGCAG
>JBJOMW010000051.1:0-11075 GCA_046052145.1 Pseudomonadota bacterium | reverse complement strand
GCGTCGAAGCGCAGCGGCCCCTTCGTCACCGGGCAGACCAGGATCTCCAACAGCCGCGGATCCACCTGCACGCCAGCCTCGCTCATCCCTGCATCTCCTCGCGGTCGTGGCGCGTCTTTAGCTGGGGCGCCCTTCGGGCGCCATGCCATGGGCATCCATCTGCAGCAGCGCGATCAGCATCCGCGCCCGATCCTCCACCCCAGGTGCCTCGAGCAGCGCCTGCTTCTCCCGCACGTCGAAGGGGCAGACCATGGACAGGGTGGTGACCAGCATCGCATCGCCCGTCTCCTCGATCGCCTCCCAATTCGCCTCGATCCCGCGCGTGCGGAAATAGGGACGGAGCGCACCCAGCAGCTCAGCCCGGTCGAGCGCAGGCGGCGGCGCGCCGAGATCGAGATCGGCGGCGAATTCCGCGTAATCCGCCCGCACGCGCCGGTAGCCGCGCCGCCCTTCGACCTCCCCGGCGATGCGATAGCGGATCACGCCCGTCAGCGTGACGAGCAGCCGCCCATCCTCGGTCTCCGCGAAGGAGGAGACGCGGCCGAGGCAGCCAACGCGATAGAGCTGCGACTCCCCACCCCGGCGCGGCAGGGCGGGGTCGCCCTGCACCATGCCGAGCAAGCGGCCGGCGCCGAGCGAATCCTCGACCATGGCCAGATAACGCGGCTCGAAGATGTTCAGCGGCAACCGCCCCTCCGGCAGCAGCAAGGCGCCGGAGAGGGGGAAGACCGGGATCTCGGCCGGAAGGGCGTCGAAAGTCGGGTGGAAGGGCTGCATCGGTTCCTGTCCGGCCGTCCGATACGGCCTGCGCCGCGGGCGCGGCGCGCCGGATCAGCGGAACAGAAGGGTGGAGAGCTTCCGCCGTCCCGCAAGGGTTGCGGGGTCATCGAAGCCCCAGGCTTCGAAGAACTTCAGCAACTGCTTGCGCGCCGCTTCCTCGTTCCAGGCCTTGTCGCGCTTGATCGCTTCCATCAGCGCATCCGTGGCCTTGGCGCGCTCCTCCATGGCGTTCAGGGCGACGGCGAGGTCAATGCGCGCCTGGTGGTCGTCGGGGTCGGCGGCCAGCCGCGCCTCGAACTCACCGAGCTTCTCCCGCGCCTCGCGGCCCTCGACCGCGAGTTGCAGCGCGGAGCGGACGGAGGCGATCTCGGCATGGTCCTTGATCTTGGCCGGGACCTCTTCGATCACCTGGCCGGCCTGTTCCTCCTCGCCGAGCGCCATCAGGCAGCGGGCGAGGCCGGCGAAGGCCTCGGCATTCTCGGGCTCAGCCTCGACGAGGCCAGCGAAGAGATTGAGCGCGGTGGTGTGGTCGCCCTGCTCGACGGCCGCCTTGGCCTCGGCCAGCAAATCGGCGCCGGGCAGCGTGCCGCCGCCCATCTTCAGCAGGTTCTCGATGAACTTCTTGATCTCGCCCTCGGGCAGCGCGCCCTGGAACAGATCGGCGATCTGGCCCTGCACGAAGCCGACCACGGTCGGCACGGATTGCAGCGGCAATCCCATCTGCGCGAGCTGCTGGACGAGCGCGCGGTTCTTGTCGATGTCGATCTTCACCAGCCGCACGCGGCCCTGGGCGGCGGTCACCACCTTCTCGAGCGTCGGCGTCAGCTGCTTGCAGGGGCCGCACCAGGTCGCCCAGAAATCCACCAGCACCGGAACGGCGCGGCTGGCCTCCACGACGTCCTGCATGAAGGTCCGTTGGTCGCCATCCTTGATGATGTCGCCGGCGGCGCCCGCGCTGGCGCCACCAGGCGCGGTCTGGCGGGTCGGGTCGAAGATCAGGTCCATCGCAGGCATTCCCCAGGGGTCTTGGCGGATAGATGCGCGGGCGAGGCGCGAAGGACAAGGCGGGCAGGCCGTGAACGGAACGGGGCGGCCCCGCGACCGTTGCAGCCGGGAGGAGAGGAGCCCCCACCATGAGCGTCTTCCGGAGCATCATGTCCCGCGTCTTTGGCCGGCCGGCCGGCACGGAGGCGGCCAGCCCGTCCTCTGCCCCGCAGCCCGAGGAGGCCGGGCGGCGGGGTGGCGCGCCGGCCGCCGGGGCGGAGTCGCCGCAAGCCGCCTCCCCTGTCCGCGCCGGCGCTGCGGCTACAGTGGATGTGGAGGCCGTGCTGGCGGGGCTTGCGGCCCGCAACCCGCAGCCGCTCGATTGGCGGCACTCGATCGTGGACCTGATGAAGCTGGTCGAGCTGGACAGCAGCCTGGCGTCGCGCAAGGCGCTGGCCCAGGAGCTTGGCTATCCCGGCACGCCGGATGGCAGCGCCGAGATGAACCTCTGGCTGCACCGCGCCGTGATGCGGCGCCTTGCCGAAAGCGGCGGGCGCGTGCCGGACGACCTGCGGGGGTGACGCGCCGCGCTCAATCGGCGGGCGGCGGGTCCACCAGCTCGGGCGCGTGGCCGAGATGGCGGAGGAAGGCCAGCAGGCCGGCGGGGCGAATCGCGGTGGTCATGGCGTTGGTGAGGGGGTGGAAATTCACCCACTCGAACGCCTCCATGAGGTGCCGGTCGAGAACGGCCCGCACCGTCCCAGGCGTGGCATTGACCAGGCCGAAGGGCGTGACCGAGCCCGGCACCACGCCGAGCTGCGCCAGGAGGTCCTCGGCCGGGGCAAACGCGACCTTCGGCACGCCGAGCGCCCGGGCGAGCGCGTTGACCGAGACCCGCCGATCCTCCTCGAGCACGGCGAGCAGGAAGGGGCCCTCGCCCTTCTTGGGCTTCAGGAACAGGTTCTTGGCATGGCCGCCGGGCAGATCTGGGCGCAGCGCCTTGCTTTCCTCGACCGTGAAGACCGGCGGGTGGGAGACGGTGCGGTGTTCGAGTCCGAGCGCGTCGAGGCGCGCGAGCAGGGCTTGGGGTGTCTCGGGCATGGAAGGTGAATGGCCGATGCGAGGGGTGGCTTGCAATCCGTCCCGACCGTGGTAGAAGCCGCGCCCTCGACGGAGTGCGGGCGTAGCTCAGGGGTAGAGCACAACCTTGCCAAGGTTGGGGTCGAGGGTTCGAATCCCTTCGCCCGCTCCATCGAAATCCGGCCAATCCAGACCGTTATATCTGTTGCCGTGAGCATGTGTGATGCTCGCGTGAGCCTTTGGCTGCTTGTCATGCGCTGACCTGCATCGCCTTGGTCGCAGCCCCCCGAGGGGGCCGCGCCTTCGGAGGCGTGTGATCCTGCCCCCTTGGATACACCCGGCATGAACTCGCCGCCGGCGTAGGGGCCGGCGATCCCTACTCCCGCAGCGCCCGGTCGCGCACCCGGACGATTGGTGTGGTCATGTATTCGAGGATGGTCCGCCGGCGCGACAGGATGTTGGCCTCCACAACCATCCCCGGCAGGATCTCCAAGGCCGCGCCATCGGCATCCAGGATGTTGGTCTTGGTGCGAATCTCGATCGCGAAGGCACGCTCCTGGCGGTCGGGGCGCTGCGTCGAATCCGCCGCAATCCGCGTGATCTCGCCTTCCAGGCTGCCGTAACGCGAAAAATCATACGCAGTCACGGAGACCCGCACCGCCTGGCCCGGATACATGAACGCGATGTCCGACGGGCGCACAAAGGCTTCCACCAACAACGCATCGTCGGCAGGCACAATCTCCACAAGATTCTGCCCCAGCTGCACGACCCCGCCGACCGTCGTGGTGTGGATATGGTTCACGGTCCCGCGCACGGGGGCGCGAACCTCCGAACGGGACACGCGCAGCGCAAAGGCCGGCAGCCGCGCCCGGATCTCCGACAGCTCCGCCGTCGAGAGCGCGAGCTGGCCGAGGGCTTCTGATCGAAAGCGCGAACGAAGCGCCGCGATGCGATCGTCAATCTCCGCGAGCGCCGAGGCAAGGCGCCGCAACGCCGCCTCGGACCTGGCACGGCGTCCGCTGACCTCAACCTGGGTGCGCTGCAGCGCGAGCAGCGCCGTCTCTGGCTCGATCCTTCGCTGCACGAGGGGGCGCAGGATCCGGATTTCGGCCTGAACGAGGTCGAGCGTGTCGCGCGCCATCGCGTTCTCCACCTCTGCCTCCTGCTGCTCCTGCAAGCGCTGTTGGCGCTGTTGCTCGAGCACGTCGATCTCCGCCTGCAACTCATCCTGTCGGGCCCGGAACAGCGCGACCTCAGAGGCCACGATGGCGGGCACGGCGGCGATCAGCTCCGGCGGGAACTCCAGGACATGGCGTCCATCCACCTGCGCCTGCAGCCGCGCGACACGGGCCATCAGGCCCCAGAGGCGCGTCCTGTGCTGTTCCAGCTCACTGGAGACGGATGTCGGGTCCAGCTCCAGCAGCACCGCGCCTTCCTCCACGATCTGCCCGCGGCGGACATGGAGGGCGCGGATCACACCCGGCTCGGCCGCCTGGACCATCTGCACATTGGAGGACGGGACAACGCGGCCATCGGCGCGCTTCACACCGTCAATCTCGGCGATCGCCGCCCAAACGAAGAAACACGTCACCAGCGCCACGATCGTGAACAGCAGCAGCGAGTTTCGGGCGGCGCCGCTGCCGCGCCTTTCGCGCATGAGCGCGTCGAATTCCTGATCCGGCCGCATCGAAGCCACCAGCCTAGGCAGGGCGAATCTGGGCGGGCTGCGCCACGCCAGACCGCGCGTTGAGAACGGATTTCGGCCCATCCACGGCCACCTGGCCGTTGTCGATCACGATCACCCGATCGACGAGTTCCAGAAGGCTCACGCGATGCGTGATCACGATCACGGTGCGATCCTTCGCTTCCTCACGAAGCCGCCGGATCACTTGCCGTTCGGTCTGCACATCCATCGACGCCGTCGGTTCGTCCAGCAGCAGGATGGGGGGGCGCCCCACCAGCGCCCGGGCCAGCGAAATGGCCTGCCGCTGCCCGCCCGACAGGCCCTCCCCACGCTCCGCGAGCTTCAGGTCATAGCCGGCCGGATTGCGCGAGATGAAATCATCGACGCCAGCGATCCTTGCCGCCGCCAGGATATCCGCATCCGATGGGCGATAGGCGCCAAGCGCAATGTTCTCGCGCACGGTGCCCGACAGAAGCCAGACATCCTGCAGCACAGACCCTATGTTGCGACGGAGATCGACCGGGTCGATCTGCCGTAGGTCCGTGCCATCGATGAGGATGGCGCCATCCTTCTGTTCGTACAGACCGAGGATCAGCCGTGCGATCGTGCTCTTCCCCGAGCCGATCTGCCCCAATATGGCGACCTTCTCACCCGGCTTGATGCGGAAGCTCACATTCCGGAGCGTCGCCTGGCCGTCATCCTGATAGGCGAAGGAGACATTCTCGAACACGATGTCCCCGCTGAGATGGGGGCGCGAGAGCCATTGCCGCGCCGCCGGGTGCTCCCTCTCCGACTTCATGAGCGCATTGATGGACCGGTAGGAGGTGAGCGCCGCGTTCAACCGCGTGAGCGTCTGGGCAATCTGCGCCAAGGGCGCCAGAGCACGCCCCATGAGGATGACGGACGCGATCAGCGCGCCCATCGAGGTGGTGCCCGCCATGATGAGGAAGACGCCGTAGAACACGATGGCGATCTGCGCGAATTGCTGCACGAAACCTGTCGCATTCAGCGCGAATTGGGTGACGGCGCGGCTCTTGATGCCATGGTCGGATTGCCGATCGACCGCATCCTCCCACCGCGCCTTCATGCGCCGAGACGCGCCGACCGCCTTGATCGTCTCAAGCCCGGATATCGCCTCGACCAGCACCGTCTGCTTGATCTGCCCTTCGGCGAAACTCCGTTCGGCCAGGCGGGCGAGCATCGGCTGGACCGCGAAGCCCAGAATCAACACCGCGGGCACCGCCAGCAAGGGAACAAGGGCGAGCGGGCCGCCGATGAGATAGATCACCGCCACGAAGATGATGATGAAAGGGATGTCCACGATCGCCACGATCGTCGCCGAGGCGAAGAACTCCCGCAGCGTCTCGAACTCGCGCATGGTGTTCGCGATCGCGCCCACCGATCCTTTCCGCGCCCGCATGCGCAGATCCAGCAGCTGATCGAAGATCAGCATGCCCATCTGCTTATCGGCCTTCTTGCCCGCCCGTTCCACGAAGGCAGAGCGCACCGTCTTGATGATGAAATCGAAGACCAGCGCCGCCGCGACGCCGATCGTCAGCGCGACCAATGAATCGACCGCTTCATTGGGGATGACGCGATCGTAGACGACCATGGTGAACAGGGAGATTGGCAGCGCTAGAATATTGGCGACCATGGCCGCGATGATCACTTGCGCATAGATCCAGCGATTCTGCGCCAGCGTTGTCCAGAACCAATGCCCGCCCGACGGCACGGGCGAGGACGCATGCGCATTCCGCGCGATCCGCGGCAGCAGCCCGTACCCGGTATAGCTGGCCGCGAGGCTGTCCACAGACACCTCCACCGAGCCGCTACCCAGCGCGGGGTCATAGACGATCAGCGTGCCGCGATCGCCGCGCCCTTCCACCACAACGGCCCGGTCGTGGTTCAGCATGAGGATCGCGGGCACGATGCTCTCGTCGATCTCCGCCAGAGCCAGCTTGCCGAAGCCGATGCGCACGCCCCGGCGTTCGGCCAGCTCGATCGCCGTGCGGATGCCGAATTCCTGAGTCTCACCGACACAGGCCGCTTCGACATCGGCGCGGCTGATCGGGCAGCCGAGCCCATCCGCCGCATGGATCAGGCACGCCCCGAGTGGCGGCAATGTCCGCTCATCCCCCGCCCGCTGCGGCGCAGCGCGATCATCCGCTGTGTCCATCATCGCGAGGCCACCGTCGTGCCGCCAGGCGGTGCAGCCGGCGCGGCCGGCGCCACGCCCCTCTGGGCATTCATCGCCTGGTCCAATCCCGGGAGCGAAAGATCGAAGGCGTGGACGATGTCGCCGGTCAGCGCCAAGGCCGCATAACCGGACAGCAGCAGGTCCCGCTCCGCGACCGAGGCCAACTCCTCAGCGCTCGCCAGATCGCGCTGCGCGTCCAGCAGCTGCAAGATGCTCGCGCGGCCGATGGCGAAGCGCTCCCGCGCCGACGCCACGGATCCCTGATTCGCCCGCACGGAATCCCGCGTTGCGCGGAGCCTCTGCACACCGGCGCGTGCGTCGGAGCGGAGCACGGCCAGGGTTCGGACAATTTCGCGTTCCAACTGGCGTCGGTCGGCCCGCAGTTCCTCGAGCCGCGCGGCGGCCTGCCCGACCGCCGCGGCCTGCTGACCGCCGGTGAAGACGTCGTAGCGGGGCGAGCCGAAGGTCTCGACGCCCGAGCGGCCGGTCTCGGGGTCGAACTGCCCGCGCACCCCGACCGTCACCGACGGCCACCACGACGCCTCCGCCGCCTCCACCGCCGCCTGGGAGACGGTGATGGCCGCGTCGAGCCCGCGCAGCCGCGGGCTGTTGGCGATCAAGTCGCTCTCGGTCCCGGGTGGCAGCGGCGGCGCCGGCGGCACGGGGCTCAGTGCGGTGGAGACGGCGCCGAAGATGCGCGCGAAATTCGCCTCCGCGCGTTCCAGATCGGCCTGCACCGTCGCGGCGCGCGCGGCCGCCGTGCCCAACCGCCCGCGGGCCATTTCCAGATCGCCCTGGATGCCGGTTCCGGCCTGCAGCCGTTCATCGAGCTGCCCGATATAGCCCTCATGCACCGCCAGGTTGCGGCGCGCCACCTCGATCAGGCGCCGCTGATGCGCCAGCTCGAGCCAGGCTTCCGCGGCGTTCAGGGTGATCTGCGCGGCCAAGGTGTCGCGTTCGATCATCCGGCCCGCGACCCCAAGCCGCGCGCCTTCCATCCGCGCCCGCATGCGGCCGCCATCGAACAGCAGCTGCGACACCTGCACCACGGGCAAATAGCGGGTCCCGGTCGTCACCCCGAGCACGCCCGCGACCAGGTCGAGGCCGACCGAGATCTGCGGCATTGCCAGCGCCCGCGTGCCATCCAGCTCCGCCGTGGAGCCCCGGACCCGTGCCTCGCTGCCCGCGAGCAGCGGATCGGCCCGGACGGCGCGGACGACTTCGCGGCCGAAGGGTGTCGGCGCGACGGAAGGCGCGATGCGCGCGGGCGGCGGGTTATAGGCCGGGTCGCGGAACACCGAGCGGTCGAGCAGCGGAAACCCGCACCCCCCGAGGCTGAGGGCCAGAAGTGCGGCCAATGCCGGCGCGGGGCGGCGGAGCCAGGCGCGCCTCATCGGCCGCACCGCGCGGCGGCTTCGCCGGCGCCGCCCAGCGCGCAGCCGGCGTGGGGGTGCGGCCATGGCAATGCGACGCGCGGCCCGGATGGGCGACGCCCCGCGCCCGGCCGATGGCGTGGCGCGCGCTGGCAGATGTTCGGCCATCCGTGTCGCCCCCTGCCACGCCGGACCTGATTGTGCCGTGTGGCCACATGCGCCTCGATCGTTCCGAATTCCACGCTATTCAACAGAGTTTCGATTAAGGATCGGTTGAAGACCCGATCTTTCGATCTCGACTTTCAGTGCCTGCAGATATGTCTCTCGTGCCGTCCGATAGACGGCGGCGTCCTGCTGCAGCCTGGCCAGTTGCGCTTCGAGGAATTGCAGGCTGGCCAGCTGCGCCCGGCCATGATCGCTCAGCAGCTCGGCGTCATATTCGACGCCGTCCAGAACCAGTTTCCGCAGCGTGGCGGGGCGCTGTTCACTCATCGCCGAGCAGCGCCCCGAAATCGAGGCCGACGCGGCCCCGCACCAGATCCTGTTTCAGATCGGCGATATAGGCGTTCTTCGCCTTGTGCAGCAGCGCGGCATTGTTGCTGAATTCGTCGAGGCGTTCCTGCACAAAGGCCAGCCGCTCAAGCAGCTGGCGCCCTTCGGCCGAAAGCGCATCGGCGTCATAGACCGTGTCGTCCAGGCGCAGCTGGCGCGTCATTGCGTGTGTCCATCCACTCTATCGAAGCTGGCCGGAGGATAGGCCCCTAGCAGCGGCCATCCCCCGATCCGATCGGACCGGATGCGGACTGACGATATCCGCACCTAGCCGCAGGGCGCCGCGCGCCCTGCCCTTTGCCTGCCTGCTCCACCCGGACGGACGCGGCGGCGACCGCCGCGCCCAGGTAGCGCCCTGACCGCGATGGCGATCAGGGGTTGGGGTTGTAGATCACGTTATCATTTGTGAGAGAGCCCAGGCCAACGCTGTTCAGCGTTGCCAGCAGGCTCAACTCATTGGCGTCGACAGAGCCGTTGGCGGGGGTGGTGTTGCCGCCAGCAATTTGGTCGGCGTCTTCCCACAGCCAGATGCCCGTGTTCGCTCCTCCTTGCCCGCTTGCAACCAGGAAGATCATCTTGCTGTCGGGCGCAAGGAAGTCATTGACCTTCACTGTTGGCGCGCCCTGTTCCGGCCTGAAGCCAAAGTTGAACTGGCCCGCCAGACCGCTCGCATCGAGCGGCGGCGTGAAATCGCTCAGGGTGACCACGAGCCCTGTGATGTTGTTCGTCGTGTTCTGATAGACTGAGGTGACAGTAGTGGCCCCATTCGGGTTGTTCAGGCCGGTGATGCTGCTGAAGTCCAGCACGTCGCGGACGCCAACAGTGCTACCCGCGTTGAAGCCCGTGACGGTGAAGTCGTTCGCCGAGCCAGAGAACACCAGCGTGTCGCTGCCGCCCTGCGTGATGTTCACGGTGTCGGTCGTCGTGGCATCGTCGTCGCCGAAGATACGGTCGTTCCCGCCCGTTCCATTCAGCGTCTGCGCCTCGGTAGAGGCGGTGATGGTCACGGAGCCCGAACCGGAGAAGATGACGCCATTCGCCTGCGCGCCGGTCAGGGTCGTGGCGCCGGCGAGGACCACTTGGTCCACCCCCGTCATCACGGTGCCGACGTCCAGGATCCCGGCATTCCCGAACTCGACCCTCACCGTGCCCTCAGGGGCGACGGCGATGTCGGAGAAGTCCAGCCCGGCGGCCGTGATGTCGGCCAGTTCAACCGCCACGGTGCCGACACCCAGCATCAAGGTCGCGAAGCCGCTGTCGTCAGCCTGCAAGGCCGTCACGCGCAACTCCTGCCCCGCAACCAGAGTCGGCAGGCTTGTCGGCGCGCCAGTCGCCTCGCTGATGTCGAGGTCAGTCTGGATAAGGGACAAATCGGCGGTCACCGCGGCCATGTCGCCCAGAACCACAACCGTGCCAGTGCCGGGGCTTGTCCCGTTCACGGCCAGCCCATCCGCCAGATAGGCGCTGAGCGTCAGCACCTGACCCGCCACCACTTGGGCCAGATTAGGGGCTGTGCCGGCGCTGACGAGACGCAGATCGAGGTCCGCGGTGATGCTGCCGAAGTTCGCCCCACTCACATCGGTCGAGCTCACCACAACCGTGCCCGCACCGTCGATTGTCTTGCTGCTGACCACCGCCGCCGTCGCCGTCAGCGTCTTGTCGGACGCCACCGTCGTCGTGAACGACCCCAGATTACCCTCGAAGGTCACGTTCTCCGACACCGCTGCCGTCTTCGTGCCGGTGTTCGTGATCGTGCTCAGGTTCGCCGCCGGCGTGGCGTCCAGCGCCGTCACCGCCACATGGCCCGCGCCGTCGATTGTCTTGCCGCTGACCACCGCCGCCGTCGCCGTCAGCGTCTTGGTGGCCGCCACCGTCGTCGTGAACGACCCCAGATTGCCCTCGAAGGTCACGTTCTCCGACACCGCTGCCGTCTTCGTGCCGGTGTTCGTGATCGTGCTCAGGTTCGCCGCCGGCGTGGCGTCCAGCGCCGTCACCGCCACATGGCCCGCGCCGTCGATTGTCTTGCCGCTGACCACCGCCGCCGTCGCCGTCAGCGTCTTGGTGGCCGCCACCGTCGTCGTGAACGACCCCAGATTGCCCTCGAAGGTCACGTTCTCCGACACCGCTGCCGTCTTCGTGCCGGTGTTCGTGATCGTGCTCAGGTTCGCCGCCGGCGTGGCGTCCAGCGCCGTCACCGCCACATGGCCCGCGCCGTCGATTGTCTTGCTGCTGACCACCGCCGCCGTCGCCGTCAGCGTCTTGTCGGACGCCACCGTCGTCGTGAACGACCCCAGATTACCCTCGAAGGTCACGTTCTCCGACACCGCTGCCGTCTTCGTGCCGGTGTTCGTGATCGTGCTCAGGTTCGCCGCCGGCGTGGCGTCCAGCGCCGTCACCGCCACATGGCCCGCGCCGTCGATTGTCT
>JBJOMW010000050.1:0-12275 GCA_046052145.1 Pseudomonadota bacterium | reverse complement strand
GCGCGGGGGCAGTGATCGCAGCGATCACAAAAAAGCAATACAAAACAATGCCATAGTGGGTCATCTTGGCGTCCGCCGCTACCATAGGTACCTGGCAGGGGGTGGGGGCGCGAGCCTTCACCCATTCGCCACAGCGAACCCTGATCACCGACTACCGCAGACCCGGCGGGCGACGGGGCCGAGGTGCCGCTACGCAGAACGGTCAGCCGCTATCCGACGACCTCGTCCACCGGTCCGTCGGCGACGATGCGCCCGCCCTCCAACCGGATCGCGCGCGTGCACCATTTGCGCACGATCCCCATGTCGTGGGTGGCCAGCACCAGGATGTCAGCGCCGGTCACCAGCGTCTCCAGCCGCTCGGTGGCGCGCGCGATGAAGTCGGCATCCCCGGCCAGGAACCACTCATCCATCAGCAGGATCTGCGGGTTCATCAGCGTCGCCGCCGCAAAGGACAGCCGCACCGACATGCCGGCCGAGTAGGTGCGGATGGGCACGTCGAGAAACTCGCCAAGGCCGCTGAACCGCCCGGCCGCCTCCACCATCTGCTCACATTCGGCGTCCGACAGGCCGAGGAATAGGCCGCGCAGCATGATGTTCTCGCGCCCCGTTGCCTCCGGGTCCATGCCAGCTGCCGGGTCGATCAGCGAGCCGACGCTGCCCGTCACCTCCAGCCGGCCCGCCACAGGCTCATAGATGCCGGCCAGGGTGCGGAGCAGCGTCGTCTTGCCCGCGCCATTGCCGCCGACCAGCGCCACGCGCTCACCAGGGCGGATCGTGAAGGTCAGGTCGCGCAGCGCGGCCACGACGATGCGGTGGCTCGCATCCTCCTTCAGGCGGATCGCCGCGCGCCCCAGAAGCCGCTTTTTCAGCGACCGCGCGGACAGGTGGTAAAGGGGAAACTCAATCGACAGGCCCTCGGCATCGATATGCGCCATGCCGGCCTCAGACCCAGAAGGCGATACGAGCGCGGAAGCGCACGAAGAACGCGAAGGTCGCGAGGCACATCAGTGCCGTGTAGCCCACCGCCGCCAGCCAGATCACCGGCGCTGCGCCGCCTTCGACCAAGGGGCCACGCACCGTCTCTATCAGCGCAAAGAAGGGATTGAGCGGCAGCCAGACCGCGGCGTCGCCGAGCAGATGCGGCTTCCACAGCACGGGCGAGAGGAAGAAGGCCAACTGCATCATGTTGGTGACGATCTGCGGGATATCGCGGAAGCGGGCGCAGACCATGCCCAGGAAGAGGCCGGCCGCGCCGGCATTCACGGCGATGAGGAGAAGTCCTGCGATGGCCAGCAGCGCTTCCGGCCCCGGGATCGCGCCAAACGCCAGCAGCACCACGGCGATCAGCGGCAGGCTATGCGCGGCAATGATCGCATTGCGTATCACGAAGCGCAGCACATGGACCGTGTAGGGCAGCGGCAGCTGACGTATGACGCCTTCGGCGGCGACGAAGCTGTTGCAGGCGTCCGACACGGTCTGGCTGATCATGGTCCAGACCACGAGACTGACCGCGATCCAGGGCAGGTATTCGGCCAGCGACATCCGGAAGAGCGTCGCGTAGAGAAGCCCGATCCCCGCCACCATCACCGCCGTGGAGGTGGTCATCCAGAAAGGGCCGAGCACGGAGCCGCGATAGCGGTTGCGGATGTCGAGCCGGGCCAGCGCCGCGGCCAGCCGCCAGCGCGCGAAACCGCCCGAGAGGTCCTCCAACGCGCGCTGAAGGTGCTCGGCGTTGGCAGCGTCGCGCCTCAAGGACAACGCAGTCACCTTCGAGTCAAGAAACACCATCGAGCACTCATAGTCGGTCCCTGGTTGAGCTACCAGTGGTCTGCCTCCTGAAAAGTGGTCCTCCCTGAAGTAGGCTTCCTAGCTCGGAGGAGACTGTCGGAATGTCGCAGGAGAAGCATAAGCCTGAGAAAATTAGAGGCATCTAACGAAATCTAGCGGGGGTGGCGTTAGGTGGGGCATGGCGAAGCCCCTTGTTCCCGATGATCTATGGGCCGCGGTGTAGCCGCTCCTGCCGCCGGAGCAGCCGAAGCCGAAAGGCAGGCGTCCGTGCATGCCGGATCGAGCAGCTTTGACCGGGATCCTCTTTGTGCTGACCACGAGCACGCCCTGGGAACATCTGCCGGTCGAGATGGGTTGCGGCTCGGTAATGAGCTGCTGGCGACGGCTGCGCGGCTTGCGGCAGGCGGGTGTCTGGGCGCGATTGCACCAGGTGCTGCTGGATCGGCTGGAGGCTGCTGGCCAGACCCGCTGGGATCGCGCTGCGGTGGACAGCACGTCTATTCCAGCAAAAAGGGGGGCGCGGAGAGCAGCCCGACCCTGACGGATCGCGGCAAGCCGAGCACCAAACGCCACCTCGTCACCGATGCCGAGGGCACGCCGCTCGGTGTTACCCTGCGCCTGGCCAATCGGCACGACAGCAAATGGTCGAGTCTACCCTCGACGCTATCCCGCAGATCGGCCCCCATGGGCGCCAGCGTCCAGTGATGCTCCACGCCGACAAAGGCTATGAAGGCCGTACGGTGGAACGCGCCCTCGAGGAGCGCGGCATCATCCCACGCATCGCCCGGCGGAGGATCGAGAGCAGCAAACGCCGTGGCCGCTTCCGATGGGTCGTCGAGCGAACATTCGCCTGGATGGCTCGCTTCCGCCGTCTAGTCGTCCGCTACGAACGCCGCGCCGACATCCACCTCGCCTTCACCACGACCGATGCCGCCCTCGTCTGCCTCAAGCCGTGCAGACGGTTCTGTTAGGCGCTCTAAATCGCACCTAAGCACAAATCGATCCGCAAATTCTCCTCCACTTTGGCACCTCCGTTGCGGCAATGAAAGCCGCGCGGCCGCGGCGTCAAGGGCCCAGCAAGGCCAGGTGCTGGCGGATTACCGGAACAGGGCATGGCGTGTCGGCTGACACGAGGTCCGGCCATGTCGCCACGTCCGGAAGCTCGCCGGGGTTGCGCCGCACCAGCTCGGTCTTGATGAAGGGACACCCAGCCGAGCCGGTCAGAGCGCGCCAAAGATGGTGCGCCGGGTTCACCGGCCGGTTGACCAGTATGTCGTGGTATTCGGATGGATCGGTCATGGTGAACCATGCGGGCAGGGCGCGCTCGAGATAGGCCCGATCGTCGGGATCGGCGAGGGCCATGCGCATGAGCTGTTCATACGCGTACAGGGACGCAACCCGATGCCCCGCCGCCTGCATCTTGCGCGCCAACCGCAATTCGCCCCGCTGGATGATTTTCCATTTCGACCGGCTGAGCTTGAGGCGCTGCAGGAAGCCCGCCACGTCGCCGATCGCCGCGCCTCCGCGCACCAGCGTGAACCAGGATTGCAAGTGCGGCCCGCCCTGATGGCTCTCGAGCAGGCCAAACACGCCAGGCCCCCCGGCGCGCATGGCCTTGAACACCGGCGCGAGCGGCCGTATCGGGCCGAGCACACTGTCGTTGACCAGCAGGAGCTCTTCCGCCTGCGGCCAGCGTTCCAGGACTATCGGCGTGAGATCCTTCCACGCGCCGAAGTCGAGCCCCTCGTTGCGACGCCAGACCACGAGCGACGCGACCTGCCGCGCCGCCTGCCACGACTCCTCCGGAAAGGCAGGGCTGTTCGACACCACGGTCACCGCGAAGCCGAGTTCGCGATAGGCCGCGACTTGGCAGCGCACCATCTCGCTGATCGTCCCGTCGGGGCTGAACTGTACAAAGACTGCGACGGATCGCGCGTCGCGCGCCGCGTCGATGCCGGGCTCCTCGCGCAGGATGCGGCTGGCCTGCGGCCGCAGGGAATCGTAGGTGTCCAGCACGAGGGCGCGGAGGTTGTCCCACGCCCAGTCCACGACCCGCCACGCGATCCGCCACAGGACCCAGGCCCAGACGCGGGCAAGGACGAAGGCGACCCGCACCAGATGCGCCGCTACCCGAATAAAGTGCCAGATCGTGCTCCACGTCGGCCAGCGCAGCTCGACGCGGTCCGGCCACCTCCATCGCCGCTTCCGGCGCAGGTTCGGCAGCATCGTTAAGCCGTGCAACCAGCGCTTGAGCCCTGGGCGGCGACGCGACAATTCACTGAGCGCGAGCGGACGACCAGCCTGCGGTCCGGGCTGCATCGCCGCTACTCGATGCGGCCGCGGCACCGCGCGACCTGCGTGCGCAGGCTGAGCGGCACGACCGCGCGCACCAAGTCACGCAGCGCTTCGGCTGCCGTGGGCTGCGGCGGGGTGGGCCGCGGCGGCTCGGGCGGCGCCGGCCCCTCGACGAACAGCTTCGTCTGCGCGTGCAGGTCGCGCACCATCTGCGCCATCAACTCGCGGCGGCGCGACTCCAGCGCCTCGACCGAGCCGAACTGCGCTCGGCCGCGCTTCAGATGCACCAGGAACTCGACACCGCCCTGCGGTTCGATCCGGTCCACCCTCAGGTCGATCACGCCAACCGCGGCGATCTCCAGGATCGCGAGCTCGAAGCTTGCGGGCGTGTACATCCAGCCGTGGCAGTCCGCGTAGTCGCTGCCGGGATCCTCGGAGGCCTTCGAGAAGGCCTCGTAGGCGTGCACCAGGCCGCCATCCGCGCGAACCTCGGCGGTTCCTTCGTGCCAGCCCCAGCCGATCCGGCCGTCAAGCTGCGCTAAATAGGCCGCTTGGTCGAACATGCTCGCGGCGGTGTGGCGGGAGCGGCCCTGGCGATGCGCTGCGAGCAGCTGGCCCGTCGTGCTGGGCGGGCGGAAGAAATCGAAGCAAACGCGCTTGTCCGGCACCGCGAGGCTGACGGTGCCGCCATCTGGGCGCAGCAGCGTCTGCGCCGATTTCAGCACCCCGATCGGGTCGGGGAAGTGTTCGATCACGTGGCTCGCGATCAGCAGGTCGAAGCTGCCGTGCAGTGCGGCCGGCACGGCAGCGTCGAGCGGCCCGCCGGCCCAGACCACGTCCACCGGTTCGATGCGGGAGGTGTCGAACAGCCGGTCGCTCGCGTATTTCGCAATCAGCCCGGCTTGGTCGGCGTGGTCCACCACGGTGGTGTTCCAGCCCGCGCTGCGCGGCGCGATCGGTGCGTGGCTCGGGCCGATCTCGATGATGCGCCAGTCGGGCTTGGCGCCAGCCAGCAGAATGGCGGTGCGATCGGGCGGCACGTCCGGTTCGACATCTGTCACGGCGACGGTACCGGTCATGGCTGCCTCCTGCCCTTCATCATGCCCGCGAGGTGCCGGATCGGCGCGGTGATCCGCCAGCTCGTGCTTGCCTTGATCGCGGCGAGCTGGGCGCGCGCCGCCGCGGCTTCGACCAGGCCTGGCTGCACGGGCACCAAGGCCGCCATGCGTTCGTCGATGATGGCCCCGATGTCCTCGACCAGCGCCTGATAGCCGCGCATGGCCGGCGGGTCGTTGATTAGTCGCAGGAAGGGTGTTAGGCGCTCATCCTCCTGGTTGAGGAACAGCACGCCAAGCCCGTGGGAGTGATGGAACTCCATGAAGGGAAAATTCTGCTTCAGCTCGTCCCACAGCCGATACACCCCGAAGCCATCGCGATGCACCGCGATGTCGTGGAACATCACCACGCTACTGGGTGCGAGGAGGTGGAACCAAGCGGAGAAATCCTCCTTTACCGCCTCATAGGTGTGCAGGCCATCGATGTGCAGGATGTCCACCGAGCCAGGGCGGAAGGCCTTGCGGGCCTCGAGGAACAGGCTTCGCATTAGCGTGACATTGGTGAACACGCCTCGGACATACTGGTCCAGCTCCTCATAGATCCGGTCGCCGGCATACTTGCCGGTGTGCTCATCGCCTTCCCAGGTGTCTACACCCACGCAATGCGTCTCGAGGCGATAGGTCCGCGCCGCCGTCGCAGCCGCAATCAGGCTCGCGCCATAGTGCACGCCTAGATCCACGTAGCAGCGCGGCCGGAGCGCGCGGAACAGCGCGAACAGGAAGGGGATGTGCCCTGACCACGCCGTGAGCGGCATCTTGGTCGGAAGGTGGAACAGCGGCGCCACCAGCGCCTCATATTCCTCCGCGAGGGTACCCGCGAACATCTTACCAAGCGCCGGCGAGCTAAGCGACGCCTCTTGCGCCTCTTCGCAGGCTTCGGTCACGCCGGTGCCGGCGTGGCTGGAGAGTAGAACGCCGCCATCAGGCCCGAGCACGGAGAAGCTGCGGATCTCCGCCGGCGCCGGGCGCGAATCGATCTGGAGCAGCAGACCGTCGAGCTGGCCCGCGATGGTGCAGGCCGTCTCGGCATAGGCCGAACGCAAATAGGGAAAGGAGAAATCGAGCGACCGCGCGACGGGCGGTTGCGACGGCCGCGTGGGATATGCGAGCGCGATGCCCCGCATCGTCGCAGCATCGAGCTCGCCACGCGCCGCCTCGCGGTCCAGCGCCACCCAATGCGCGCCCTCCCCGCGTTCAAGCAGCGTGCGGTCACGCTGGATGCGACGCGCGCCGGCTGCCACCTTGAAGCGGAACTGTGCACGGCTCTGAACCGGTATGTGGAACAGGGCGGGATTGGTGACGGGCGCGATGTCCACTGCGACACCCGGCTGCGTCAGCACCGCGTGGTAGCCCTGGCTGACCGTCCAGCCCTCCCGCCCTGCGAGCGCCTTGCCCAGCACCACCTTCGTGTATTCTGAGGGCGCCTCGGCCCGCAGGAAGGGCCGGGCGAAGATATTTCCGCCGTCGAGATTCTCGGGGCAGATGTGGTGCCAGCGCAGGCTCAGCCCATCGCGCACCTTGTAGGGGGCCAGGAAGGCCTCCAGCGCCGCGCGGTCTGCGAAGGGCAGAAACTCGTCGCAGTCCAAGAAGAATAGGAAGTCGGGCTGCACCGTCTCGAAGATGCGGCGCGCGAAGCCCGTCGCCAGCTCCGCCTGCGGGTAGCCAGGCGCCTGGAGCTGGAGCAGCTGGAGTCGCGAATCGCCCCTCGCGCCTACAAGGTCCGGGCCGCCATCGGTCGAGCCATGGTTAAGCAGCACGGCATGGTCGAAGAAGGTGGCCAGCTGGTCCAGGAAGGGCCCCATGATGGCGGCCTCGTTGCGGAACATGGTGAAGCAAGCAAGGCGCATTTCGGTCTCTCCGTGGGTACGGCCGCGGCGGGTGACGGGAACGGGCGCGGCGCCTGCTCCCCCAGTGGCCGGCAGTATCTGATGCAGCCGGGTACCGGACCCGCCGGCGCGGATGATGCCCTTCACGTCTTTACCCCCAGCCGCTGCCCCGCATAAGCCTTGTCCCGGATCGGGCGCCACCAAGCCTCGTTGTCGAGATACCAGCGGATCGTCTGCTCGAGCCCGCTTTCGAAATCGAAGCGCGGTTTCCAGCCCAGTGCGGCTTCCGCGCCGGAAGGGTCCATCGCGTAGCGGAAATCATGCCCCGGGCGGTCCGTGACGTAGGTGATCAGCCGCTCCCGCTTGCCGGCGGGATCGGGGCGGAGGCGATCGAGCGTCGCGCAAATTGCGCGCACCACTTCAAGGTTCGTGCGTTCCTGGCGCGGGCCGATGCAATAGGTCGCCCCTGGCTCGCCTCGCATCAGCGCCAGCACCAGCGCTTCAGCGTGGTCCTCGACATGCAGCCAGTCGCGGACATTGTCGCCCTTGCCATAGACCGGCAGCGACGTGCCCTCCAGCGCGTTGAGCGTGACCAGCGGGATCAGCTTTTCCGGAAATTGCCAGGGGCCGTAATTGTTCGTCGTGTTCGAGACGAAGGTGGGCATGCCGTAGGTGTGGTGCCAGGCCCGCACCAGGTGGTCGGAGGCTGCCTTGGATGCGCTGTAGGGGCTGCGCGGGTCATAGGGCGTTGCGGGCGTGAAGGGCGCATCGCCGGGGTAGAGGGAGCCAAACACCTCGTCGGTGGAGACATGGTGGAAGCGGAACGCCGCCTTCTCCGCTGCCGGCAGGCCGGCCCAGTATTCGCGCGCCGCTTCGAGCAACACCTGCGTGCCGACGACATTGGTGCGGATGAAGGCCGCCGGCCCGTCGATGGAACGATCCACATGGCTCTCGGCGGCGAGGTGCATGACAACCTCAGGCTTCCACTGCTCGAAGGCCGCGCGCATGGCGTCGCCGTCGCAGATGTCGGCCTTGATGTGGACGTAGCGACGGTGGCCGTTCGCTTCCTCCAGCGCGTAGTGGCTGGCGGCATAGGTCTCCTTGTCCACGTTGGCGATGACATGGTCGGTGGTGCGGATTAGGCGGCGGACGACGGCGGAGCCGATGAATCCGAGGCCGCCGGTGACGAGGATTGTCATCGGCTATTCCGTTCCGTCGCGAGCAGGCCTTCGAGGTAGCGACCATATCCCGAATTCCGCAGCGGCGCTGCGATGGCGGCGAGCTGGTCGTCGGTGATGAAGCACATCCGCCAGGCGATCTCTTCCGGCGAGGCCACCTTCTGGCCGGTGCGCTTTTCGATCGCGCGAACGAACTCGCCGGCCTCCAGCAGGCTGTCATGCGTGCCGGTGTCGAGCCATGCATAGCCGCGGCCGAGCCGCGTTACGCGCAGCGTCCCCTCCTCGAGGTAGACCCGGTTGAGGTCGGTGATCTCAAGCTCCCCGCGGGCCGAGGGCTTGAGCGCCCGCGCGATCGCAGGCGCGCGCCCGTCATAGACATAGAGCCCCGTCACCGCCCAGTCGGAGCGCGGGGCCTTCGGCTTCTCCTCGAGCGTCAGCGCGCGGCCTTTCTGGTCGAACTCCACAACGCCGTAGCGCTCAGGGTCGGCGACGCGATAAGCGAAGACGGTCGCGCCGTGCTCCGCGCTCGCGCGCGCCTCCTTCAGGCGCTCCTCAAGGTCGTGGCCGTGGAACAGATTGTCGCCCAGCACCAGCGTGCTCGGCGCGCCGGCGAGGAACTCCTCCGAGAGTGTCAGCGCACGGGCGATGCCGTCTGGGCGTTCCTGCACGGTGTAGGCGATGCGGATGCCCCAGCGGGCCCCGTCGCCGAGTAGGCGCTGGAAGAGTGGCATGTCGTGCGGGGTTGAGATCAGCATGATCTCCCGGATCCCAGCCAGCATCAGCACCGACAGCGGATAGTAGACCATTGGCTTGTCGTAGACCGGCAGCAACTGCTTGCTGACGGCCAACGTCGCGGGATGTAGCCGCGTGCCGGCGCCGCCGGCGAGCACGATGCCCTTCATGGGGAGTTCTCCTTGAGCGGGCCGACCAGCACGTCCAGGCAGCGCCCGAGCGAGACGCGCCAATCCGCGGGCTGGATGCAGTGCACGCGACCGATCTTTGCGCAGTCCATGCGCCCGTCGGCCGGGCGCTTCGCCCTGGTCGGGTAGTCGGCCGTCGCAATCGGCGTCAGCCTCGGCGCGGGATGCCCGCGCTTCGCGGCCTGGGCCAGGATCTCGGCGGTGAAGCCGTGCCAGGTTGTGTGCGGCGCACCGGAGAGGTGGAAGATCCCGAAGGCCTCGTCGCCCAGCTTCGCCACCATCAGGCGGGGGATCATGCGCGCGATGGCGTCGGCCAGGTCGACGGAGAAGGTCGGCGCGCCCTGCTGGTCGGCGACGACGCGGATCTCGTCGCGCTCCTTGGCGAGTCGCAGCATGGTCTTCACGAAATTCGCGCCATCGGGGCTGCAGACCCAGGCCGTACGGATCACCGCGCTGCACGGGTTGGCGGCCAGCACCAGGCGCTCGCCTTCCTCCTTCGTCGCACCATAGACGCCGAGGGGGGCGACGGGATCGGTTTCGACATAGGGCGTGCCCTTGTCGCCGGCGAAGACGTAGTCAGTGGACACATGCACGAAGGGCGCACCGCGCGCGGCCGCGGCTTTCGCCAGCCAGCCCGCGCCGATAGCGTTGACAGCGCGCGCCAGCGCCGCGTCGTCCTCCGCGCGGTCCACGGCGGTATAGGCGGCGGCGTTGATCACGAAATCAGGCTGCACGGCCGCCATAGCGGCGTCGATGCTGTCGCGGCTGGTGAGGTCGAGCGCGGGCGGCTCCAGCGCCGTGATCTCGTGGCCGGCGAGGCGGGCGATCAACGCGCGGGCCAGCTGGCCTTCGCGGCCGGCGATCAAGATACGCATCAGAAGGCGACTTGGCCGAGTTCGGCGAGCGTCGGCAGTCGCCGGTCCTTGTCGGACAGCGTGGCATTATCCTCTGTCACGCCCCAGTCGATGCCGAGCGCCGGGTCGTTCCACAGGATCCCGCCGTCGCAGGAAGGCGCGTAGTGGCTGGAGGTCTTGTAGGCGACCTCGGTGTCGGGCTCCCGCGTGACGAAGCCATGGGCGAAGCCGATGGGGATGTAGAGCATCAGTCCGTTTTCAGCCGACAATTCGACCGCAACATGGCGACCACGCGTGGGCGACCCCGCCCGGCAATCTACCGCCACGTCCAGGGCGCGCCCTTTGATCACCCGGAACAGCTTGGCCTGGGGCGCTGGCGCGGTCTGGAAATGAAGGCCGCGCACCGTGCCGGAGGTGGCGGAGCGGGACTGATTATCTTGAACAAACAGGTCACGGATACCAATGGCGGCGAAATCCCGAGCGCTGAAGGTCTCGGCGAAATAGCCGCGGGCGTCGCCAAAGCGGCGGGCGGCGACTAGCAACGGCCCCTCTATCGTGAAGGACCGCGCCTCGAAATTCCCGGCGCAGCGGGGTCCTGCTCCTTGCTGTAAAGGCTCGCCCGACATCGAAGATACTGTTGCACCCCACTAAGGCAGCCCCCGAGCCGGGCATCCGCGCTCCGCGCTGAGTCCATCCCGCACAAATACGGGCGCGCTTTCTCATCCAGGCTATTGTACGATGCGGCGGAGGCAGGCAAGGGGTACTGCTCTCGCCCCGTTCGCCCAGAAGCAGGCTGGCCGCGGCGGCGCCGCAGATCACCCTGTATGTTTACCAATTTTCATTTTTTCTAGCGGTTAATGGTATGTTTTTACGTCTCATCCTGAAAGCACTTGAACCGACTGAATCTGATGTGGTTCGCTTGCCTTACGGACGATTCTCGCGGGGGCATGCGGTCGGCGCAGACGGCAGAGCATCGGCGTGCTGCAGATCAGCGCATGCCGCGCTAAATGTGTGATCTGACTATTGCAGGATGGGCGCTGGTAGCACCGCTGATTCCACCAGCGAAGCACGGCGGCAGGCCGCGAAGGGCGGATGTCCGCGAGATGGTCAACAACGAGTTTTGCGTTCCCTCTGAGGGGTTCCCAACGACGGCCGGCCATCATCGACAGCCAGACGGCGAAGGCAGCGCAAAAGCGGGCCCTACCCTCGACCCGTCCGGCTACGACGCGGGCAAGAAGGCTGTCGGCCGCGAGCGACACCTGCTGACCGAAACCGTCGGAATGCTGCTCGCGGTGATCGTGCCTCCGACCAACGTATACGACCGTGGCGGCGCCGAAGCCCCGCCAGGCAAGGCGCGCAAACTGTTAACATTCGTCGAGCAAATCATCGGCGGGGTCAGGCGTAGCCACCGTCCCGCCCGCATAGCCACGATTAGCGTCCGGCTCCCGCGTCTCGCCGCACACCGCAAAGCGCGAGCCCAAACTCCGGGGCGCGCTCTTGGGCCCAGCCAAATGCTCTGTTGATTTGTCGCATGCGAGCATTCTCGCGAGCTTAGCGGTCAATCGTGCCTTCTGGCGCAACTCAAAAAACAGCGCCGATTTCGGCAGGGCAATTCCGAGCCAACCAGCTGCCGGGGGTGTTTTTCCAGCCCCCGCACCCCCTACCCCCTCTCCGACAGGGCGCCACGCTTGATCCGCTCGATTTCTGCCGCCAGCCGCTCGACCGCTGCGAAGGCCTCCTTCTCGAAATCATAGTGCTCATAGCTAGAGGCGCCATCGCGAGGCTGGGCATGGCCAGTCACCCGCATCCGGACCTCGCGGCTGATCCCCAGTTTTTGCATCCGCGTGATAGCGGTCCGCCGACAATCATGCCCCGACCAGTCTGCCGTACGCGTCAGCCGGTGGACCTCCTCCATCCCATTGCTGCGGCCGTTGTATGGCTTCGCCCCCCTGCTGCCCGCCCCGAACACATACGGCCCCCAGCCATGGTCCAGCTTCTCCAGCCTCCCTTTGAGTATCGCGATGGCTGCTGCTGACAGTGGCACTCGGTGAGACCGACCCTGCTTCATCGTCGCACTGGGGACCGTCCATACCCCGGCCGCCAGATCCAGCTCCTCCCGCCGCATCTTGCAGACCTCCCCGCCGCGCTGGCCGGTCAGCAGAACCAGCTTCAGCATCGTGCCCCAGAGACTGCCCTCCACATTCATCAGCGCGGCAATCTCAGCCTCGGCCAGCACGCGCTCCTTGGGATCGACAGCCTTCGGCGCCCGGATCTGCCGGCACACATTCTCCCCGACCAA
>JBJOMW010000049.1:0-12972 GCA_046052145.1 Pseudomonadota bacterium | reverse complement strand
ATCCCGACGCTGGCCATCCTCTCCTTCATGATCTTCGGGCTGCAGCAGCTCATGCCCGGCGACCCGGCCATCATCCTGGCCGGGGAGGAGCGGGGCGATGCGCTGGTGCTGCAGCAGATCCGCGAGGAGCTGCGCCTCGACCGGCCGGTCTGGGAACAATACCTGTTCTGGATCGGCAATGTGCTGCAGGGCGATTTCGGCTATTCCTGGCGCATCCGCATGCCGGTCTCTGACCTGATCCTGCAGAAGCTGCCAGTCACCGCGCAGCTGGCGACCATGGCCTTCATCATCGGCGTCGTCATCGGCGTGCCGGCGGGCATCCTCTCCGCCACGCGGCGCGACACGGCGGCCGATTGGGGGGCGAATGGCGTTGCGCTGTTTGGCATCTCCATGCCGAATTTCTGGCTCGGCATCATGATGATCCTGTTCTTCAGCGTGGAGCTCGGCTGGCTGCCGCCCTCTGGCTACGTCCCGCTCTGGGAGGATCCGGTGCAGAGCCTCGCCACCACCATCATGCCGGCCTTCGTGCTGGGCACAGGCGTCGCCAGCGTGCTGATGCGCCACACCCGCGCGGCGATGCTGACCGCGCTGAGCCAGGATTATGTCCGCACCGCACGCGCGAAGGGCCTGCCGGAGAAGGTGGTGGTGCGCAAGCACGCCCTGCGCAACGCGCTGATCCCTGTGATCACGCTCGGCACCATCGAATTCGGCCGCCTGCTGGCGGGCGCGGTGCTGACCGAGCAGATCTTCACCATCCCCGGCTTCGGCAAGCTCGTGGTGGATGCCGTCTTCAACCGCGACTATCCGGTGGTGCAGGGCGTCGTGCTGGCAACCGCGCTGATCTTCGTGGTGCTGAGCCTGGTGGCAGACCTTCTCTACATGCTGATCAATCCCAGGCTCCGCGCCGCATGAGCGGGGAAGCATCTGCGCGCGGCACAAGCGCGACCACCGCCCCCGTCGTGCTGGAGCGCGGCGAAAGCCCCGGTCGGCGCGCGCTGCGCCGCTTCCTGCGGCACAAGCTGGCGATGTTCGGCCTTGTCGTCGTCGTCGCCTTCGTCCTGGTCGCGCTGCTCGCGCCCTGGATCGCGCCCTACGACCCGATCGAGACTTCCTGGTCGCGCATCCGCAAGCCGCCCTCCTGGGCGCATCCCTTCGGCACGGATGAGAATGGGCGCGACGTGCTCTCCCGCCTCATCTGGGGCGCGCGTGCCTCGCTGATGGCGGGCGTCGTCTCCGTGCTCGGGGCGGTCGCGATCGGCGTGCCGCTCGGGCTATTCGCGGGGCTTGCGGGCGGGTGGGTGGACGCGGTGCTCTCCCGCATCGCGGACGCCATGCTCTCCGTGCCCTTCCTGATCCTGGCGATCGCGCTCGCGGCCTTCCTCGGTCCCGCGCTTGAGAATGCGATGCTCGCCATCGCGATCACCGCAAGCCCGGTCTTCGTGCGCCTTGCGCGCGGCATGGCGCTGGAGGCGAAGTCCACCGATTGGGTGGAAGCCGCGCGCGCGCTCGGCAACCCGCCCTGGCGCACCGCCTTCGTCCATGTGCTGCCCAACATCGTCCCGCCGCTGCTGGTGCAATCCACGCTGGCCATCGCGGAGTCGATCATCGCCGAGGCCTCGCTGTCCTTCCTCGGCCTGGGGCAGCAGCCGCCGGCACCCTCCTGGGGGTCCATGCTGAACAGCGCGCAGCGCTTCCTGGATGATGCGCCGTGGCTGGCGGTCGCGCCGGGGCTTGGGATCTTCCTGGTGGTGCTGGCCTTCAATCTGGTGGGCGACGGGCTCCGCGACGCGCTGGACCCGCGGGCGGACCGCAAATAGCGAAGAGGGGCGCGTGCACCCCCGAGGCGCCCGCCCAGGTGGCTCTCCGCTAGTGCCCCCCTCGGGCCTGTGACACGCCCCGCAGGGGCCTTGATGCGGCCATGCCGCGGGCCGATGTGAAGTGGGCCATGGACAGACGCCCTGCGCCCCCGCCCGAGCCCCGGCCTCTGCTCGAGCTTCTCCCGCTACCGGCCCGCCGGGTGGGCGGAGTTGTCGTGCTGACGCTGACGCTCTGGCTGGCCAGTTTCCTGGCGCTGATCCGCTGATGGCGAACCGCCCCTGGGAACCACCCCCGCCGCCGCCCTGGCGGCGCTCCGAGCCGCCGCTGCCCTTCCAGCAGACGCGGGCGGCGGTCGAGGGCGCCTTCGCCCGCTTCCGTGCGGGCACGCGGGGGCTGCTGCTGCCGATCTTCACCTGGCCGCTCTTCTTCGACGCGATGTGGGAGGTCGGCACGGGCGATCTGCGCGGCACGCTCGCAGCGGCGCTCGGGATGGGGCTGACGCTCGGTGCGGTGATGCTGCTGCGGCGCGGCCGCAAGGGCGACACGCGGCGGGCGGCGCTGATGGTCGGCGCGGCGACGGGCCTGGTCGCGGGGCTTGGCGCGGCCATGAACCCCATCCTCGCCGTGCTGCTCGGCGCGGGCGGCTGGGCCGGCACGCGGCTGCTCTATGATGGTGCGGTGCAGGAGGTGGCGCCACCCGCGCCGCCGCCCCCGCCCGGCCCGCTCGATGAAGCGCGCGCGCGGCTTGCCCGCATTGCCGCGGAACCGCGGCTGGTCGGCGTTGCCGGCGCGATGGCCGGTGTGCTCGACGACCTCGGAGCGAAGCCCGAGCGCATCGCCGATGCAAGGCGCTTCCTCGCCGTGCATCTCGACGGGCTGGACCGCATCCGGGAGAGGCTGGAGGCCGGTGCCGAGCCGCCGCCCGGCCTGCCGAAGCTGCTCGACGAGCTGACGCTGGCCGCCGACGAGCTGCGCGAGCGCATCCGCGCGGAGGAAAGTGCCGCGCTCGACATCCAGGTGAAGGTGCTGTCCGAGAGGCTGCGCCAGGAGGGCTACGCGTGAGCGACGACACCCGCATCAGCTTTGGCCAGGGCGATGCGCCGCAGGCCGGCCCCATCATCCCCGACACTGCCACGCTGACGCCGGAGCACCGCGCGGCCATCCTGAGCCTCGCGCAGCAGATCAACCTCTCCGATCCAGGCTCCATCTTGCGCTTCGGGCAGGAGGCGCAGAACCGCGCGCAATCGGCGGCCGACGCCATGCTCGCCGGCGCCCGCAACCAGGAGACGGGGGAGGCGGGGCGGACGCTCTCCTCCCTGCTGACCACGCTGCGCGGCTTCGACGTGACGCGGCTGGATGAAAAGCCCGGCTTCTTTTCCCGCCTCTTCACCAAGGCGGGTGCGGAGGTCAGCGGCATCATCACGAAATACGAGACGGTGAAGGGCCAGATCGAGACCATCGGCGACCGGCTCGACACCCATCGCACGCGGCTGCTGGAAGATGTCGAGCGGCTGGAGCGGCTCTATCAGGCCACGCTCGAATGGTTCCATGCGCTTGGCGACCATATCGCCGCCGGCGACGAGGTGCTGCGCCAGACCAACGTGGTGACGATCCCCGCGCTGGAGAAGCAGGTGGCGGAGGCGCAAGCCGACGATCTCGCGCCGCAGCGGCTGCGCGATCTGCGCGGCGCGCGGGATGAGCTGGAGCGACGCGTGCACGATCTGCGCCTGACGCGGCAGGTGGCGATGCAGGCGCTGCCCTCGATCCGGCTGATCCAGGAAAACGACAAGGCGCTGTCCTCCAAGATCCATTCGGTTCTGGCCAACACAGTGCCCCTCTGGCGCCAGCAGCTGGCCCAGGCGCTGGCCATCCATCGCATGCGGGAAGCCGGGCAGACGGTGAAGCAGGCGACGGACCTAACGAACCGCCTGCTGACGGCGAATGCCGAGACGCTCAGGCGCGGCAACCAGGAAGCGAGGACCGAGCTGGAGCGCGGCGTCTTCGACATGGAGGCGGTGAAGAAGGCGAATGCCGCGCTGGTGGCGACGATCGAGGACAGCCTGAAGATCGCCGACGAGGCCCGCGGCCAGCGGGCGCGGGCGGCGGAGGAGCTGGAGAAGCTGGAGCAGGATATCCGCACCGTGCTGACGCAGGCGAAGGCCCCGGTGACGCAGCAGGGCGGGGCAGGGCGCGCGCCCTGATCCTGTTGCGCATCCGCCCGGGGACGGCGAAGCTCAGCCGTCCAAGGGAGGAATGACGATGGAGACCATCGCCCGCCGCACGCTGCTGGCCGCGGCCGCCGCGACACTCGCCGCGCCTGCGCTCGGCCAGCCGGCCTGGCCTTCGGGGCCGATCCGCATCGTCGCGCCCTTTCCGCCGGGAGGCTCCACGGATGCGCTGGCGCGGCTGCTGCAGCCGGTGCTGAGCCAAGCCTTCGGCGTGCCGGTGGTGGTGGAAAACCGCGCCGGCGCCTCGGGCGCGATCGGCACGGCCTCGGTCGCGCGCAGCGCGCCGGACGGCAACACCTGGGTGCTGGTTTTCGACACCCATGCGGTGAACCCCGCGCTGATCCCGAATATCGGCTTCGACACCGAGCGCGACCTGACGCCGCTGCTGCTGTTCGGCACCGCGCCGATGCTGGTGACGCGCCACCGCACGCGCCCTTGGGCGAATTTCGCCGAGATGGCGGCCGCTGCCCGCGCGCGGCCCGACACCGTCACCTATGGCACCATCGGCAATGGCTCGCTCGCGCATCTCACCATGGCGCTGGTGGCGAAGGCGGCGAACCTGCAGCTGGTCCATGTGCCCTATCGCGGCGGCGGGCCGCTGGCGACGGCGGCCGTCGCGGGCGAGGTGGACCTGCCCGTCGCGACGCGGCCGGCGATCGGCGTGCATATCGATTCCGGCGCGCTGATGCCGCTGGCGCAGACCGGCGCGACGCGCTCGCCCTCCATCCCCGATGTGCCGACGCTCGCCGAGGTCGGCGTGCCGGGCGTGGATGCGCGCGCCTTCTGGGGCTTCCTCGGCCCCGCCAACCTGCCGCCTGCGATCAAGCAGCGGATGGAGGCTGAGATCCGCGCGGCGCTCGATCGGCCGGAGCTGCGCGCGCGTGTCATCGGGCTTGGCATCGACCTCGACCCGCAGGGGGAGGCAGGCTTCGCGCGCTTCCTCTCGGCCCAGATCGCAACCTGGGGGCGCGTGGTGCGGGAGAACAATATCCGCCCGGACTGACCGGCTTTCGGCTGAGTTGACCGAGGGGTCGCCAGCGCCTTGGATGGCGCGACAAGATAAGGGGAGGATGCGATGCGCGCCTGGGCCGTTGTGGAAGCGAAGAAGCCGCTCCAGGAGATCGAGCTGCCGACGCCGGAACCGACCGGCAAGCAGGTGCTTCTCGAAGTCACCCATGCGGGCGTGTGCCATTCCGACATCCATATCTGGGAAGGCGAATGGGACCTCGGCAGCCGCGGCAAGATGCGGCTGTCGGAACGTGGCGTGAAGCTGCCGCTGGCGATGGGGCATGAGATCGTCGGCCGCGTCGTGAAATGGGGGCCGGAAGCTGAAGGGCAGGGGCTGGCCGTCGGACAGACGCGCATCGTCTTCCCCTGGGTCGGCTGCGGTACCTGCGCGAAATGCCGCAGCGACGACGACAATATGTGTCTCCAGGGCAAGGCGCTCGGCGTCTTCCAAAATGGCGGCTATGCGACGCATGTCATCGCGCCGGAGCCGCGGCACCTGGTGGATCCGGGCGACCTCGATCCCGCGCTGGCCGCGACCTATGCCTGTTCCGGCATCACGGTGTTCTCCGCGATCAACAAGGTCATGCCGCTGCCGGCGGATACGCCCATCGTGCTTGTCGGTGCGGGCGGTCTCGGGCTGCAGGCGATCGCGGTGCTCAAGGCGATGGGCCATCGCCGCATCGTCTCGGTGGACCTCAGCGCGGAGAAGCTGGCCGCCGCACAGCAGGCCGGCGCGACGGATACGGTGGATGGCAACGGCGCCGATGTAACGCAGCGCATTATCGCGGCCTGCGGCGGCCCGGTGGAGGCGGTGATCGACCTGGTGAACGGCTCGGCAACCGCGCGGCTGGCCTTCGATGCGCTGACCAAGGGCGGCAAGCTGGTGCAGGTCGGGCTGTTCGGCGGCGAGATGACGCTGCCGCTGCCGCTGATGGCCATGCGCGCGCTGACCGTTCAGGGCAGCTATGTCGGCAGCCCGAAGGAGCTGCGCGCGCTGGTCGCCATGGCCCAGGGCGGCAAGCTGCCCTCCATCCCGATCACGCGGGAGCCGATGCGCAACGCTGATGCCGCGCTGCAGCGGCTGATCGCGGGCAAGGTCACGGGGCGCGTCGTGCTGACGGCGGAGCCTGCCTGAGATCTGGCGCGGCCCGCGGCGGGCGGGGCGGCAAACTTCCAGCCGCGCCTGCCTGCCAGACGGCGCTGCCAGTCGTCCAAAGGGAATAAGGAACGGCAGCCGTCGCCTGCTATGGCGCGGCCGGGCTGGCTATTCCGCCAGGGCCTCCAGCGCGTAGCGCAGATGCAGCGCGGCATGCGGCATCGGCGCCTCGGCCACTTCGCGCGTGGCCTCGCCTGCGGCCATCATCGTCCGGGGACCGGCGGGGCGGTTATAGATGAAGCCGTGCGTCGGATAGGTGCGGCCGAAATTATCGACATGATGCCCGACCTGCACGCGGACCGAGGTCCAGTCATTGCGGTCGGAGACGTCAACGACGGTCACGCCGCGCATCACCGCGCCGCGGCGGATGCCGGGACCCGCCCAATTGGCGTGGTCGATCTCGATGGTGCGGGGGTTCAGCACCCGGCTGACCACGGCGACGTGGCCGCGGGCCATGCCGCCCGAGGACATGAAGGCGAGCACGGAGCCGCGCTCCGGCGTCTGGCCGCGGGCATAGCTGCCGGCGGCATTGTGCCACCACATGCGGGCATCGCCGCTGACATTCATGCCGGTCGCCATGCGCACATAGGGCACGCAGGACAGGCCGGCGGTCTGCGCGACGGGCAGGATCGGCGTGCCGGGCCCGGGCAGCGGGGCGCGCGCGGCGACGGGCGTCAGCAGCGCGGCCTGGGCCTGCTGCTGCGGCGGGATGGGACGGGCGCGGGGGGCAGGGGCCTGGGCGGCGGCAGGGCGCGCCACGGCGGGCTGGGTGGCACTGACCTGGCTGCTGGCGGTCTGCGCAGCCGCGACGGGCGCCAGGACCATGGCACCGAACATCAGGCAGAGAACGACGAGCGTGCGGTGGTCGCGCATCCGATGTCTCCCTCTGGTTCGCCTCCGGACGGACCTCGCGGCCCGGTGATCAAGGCGGTAACCGCGGGGGGAGGGGCTGCCAACCCGCCACGTTGTTACACGGGGAAATCCGGCGTGATTTGCTGGGGAGGGCTGTGGATAACCGGGCGTAGGCGGCAAATCATCCTACAGCACCACCGGCTGGATGGATTGGCCACGCTGTTGCGGCAGAAATGCCACACGCAATGGAAGGCCAGGATAGACTCCTTGAGCACTTCGCATGGCAGTCATGTTGCAGTCGAATGCTGCGCCATGCGGCGCCCGGTCCGACGAGGCCGGAGCAACCCGTCCCGGCCAAGGCCAGGACGGGTCAGAAGGCTCACCGGCAGGCAGTGATCATGATTTCCACAAGGTGCCGCGGGTCGGCCATGTTGGCCTCCACGCAGGCGCGCACCGGGCGGCCGGCATCGCCGAGCCACTCGATCCACACCTTGTTCATCGCGTCGCGGTCGCGGATGTCCTTCAGCCAGATCTGCGCCTGCAGCAGGCGGGTTTTGTCGGTGCCGTTCGCCTCGAGCGCGGCGTCGATCTTGGCGATCACTTCGCGCGTCTGGCCGACAACATCCTTGGCGAGGTCGTCGGCGGTCAGGCCGGCGAGATAGACGAAGTTATGGTACTCGACCGAGGTCGAGAGGATCTGGTTGCTGCCCTGGCGGGTGATCTTGGACATGCGCTGGCCTTTCCTGTGGATGGCCGGCGCTGTCTAGGCGCGGGGCGCCAAGGCGGCAAGACGCGGCGGACGACGCCGCGCAGCGGGCTCCGCCGCCCTCGTCTCAGCCGCGCGGCGGGGTCGCGTCCTCGCCATGATCGGTCGCCCCGAGCACGCCGCAGCCGCAGAAGGGGCAGCGCGCCAGCGCGCCGAGGCGCGGCAGCGCCTCCTGCGGGACGGGGCGGCCTTCCATCAGCTGGTCCAACTCGATCCGGATCGCCTCATGCGTCGCCGGCGCCTCGCAGGCCGAAGCCGCATACTCGGCCGCAACCTCGGCCGCGGCCGGTTCCAGCCGGAAGGCCCGCGCGGCGGCGGGCGCCAGGGCGAGCGGGGCGGCTGCAAGCAGGCGGCGGCGGATCGTCGTCATGCGCCGCATCCTACCAGAACCGCCGCGCTTCACGCCACGGCGTAGCTGCTGCCAGAGGCGGCGGCGCCGATCATCGTCTCGAACACAGAGACACCGTGGATCGCCTCCTCCACCGGCAGAGGATAGGGCGCCTCGCCCCGCACCGCAGCAGCGAAGGCGGCAAGCTCGGCGGCCTCGATGTCGGTCTTCGGGAAGTCCTTGGTCCAGCCTTCGCCCTCGACGGGGTTGAAGGTCAGGCGCTCATGCCCGTTCAGCTCCAGCATCCCCTGGCTGCCGAACAGCGCGACGCGCCAGTAGCGCGCGGAGAGCGAGAGCGTGGCGAAGCCGACGGTCGCGCCGCTCTCCAGCAGGCCGAGCATCGCGGTCGTGTCGTCGATTGTCGGCGACACGCGCGCATGGCTCTTCACCGTCACCTCGCGGAAGCGGCCGGCCAGGTTCACGATCATGTCCACCATGTGGATGCCCATGCCGCCCATGCCGCCGAGCGGGCTTTCGGCGCGGTCGGCGCGCCACATGCCGGGCTTGTAGGCCAGCGCGCCAGGGCCGCTGAAATGCCCCTCCACATGCAGCAGCGTGCCGATGGCGCCCGAGGCCAGCATCTCCTTCATCGTCGCCACTGCCGGCAGGAAGCGGCGGTTATGGCCGAGCGCCATGACAACGCCCGCGGCCCGGCAGGCGGCCACCGCTTCCTCGGCCTCGGTCTTCGATAGGGTGAAGGGCTTCTCGACGAAGACATGTTTTCCCGCACGCGCGGCGGCGATGACCTGGGCCGCGTGCTGCCCATGCGGCGTCGCGAGCACCACCGCCTTCACGGAGCGATCGGCAAGAATTTCGTCATAGCTGCCGACCAGCCGGATGCCCTTCTCGGCGGCGTAGTCGCGCGCCTTCTCCGGCGTGCCGGTGCAGCCGGCGACGAAGCGGATCGCCGCATCGTTCTTCCCCTGCACGCTGTCCACCAGCACCCGGCCCCAGCGGCCCATGCCCACGATCGCCGCATCCAGCATCGTCAACTTCCCTTTGCACCGCCGCGCATCGGCGGCCCTTCCAATGCCTGTTCCATCCGCCCGAGCCGCCACACGCCCCAGGCGAATACGCCAAGGAACAACCCGACCGCGACCAGCGTCGGGATGCGAAGCCCGAAGGCCTCGCCTGCCGCACCGAGCGCCAGCGCACCCAGCGCTGGGCAGGCGCGCGTGATCAGCCCCCAGAGGCTCAGGATCCGCCCGCGGAAGGCGGCCTCCGTCGCGTTCTGCAGCAGCGTCTGCACGCTGATCCCATGCACCGAGGCGGTTGCCCCGATCAACGCCCCACAGAGCAGCCCGAGCGGGAACCAGTCGGTCGCTGCGAAGGCCGCCGTCGCGGCCGCCATGGCCAGGCCCGCCCAGACGGCGAGCCGCGTCGTGCCTTCAAGCCGCCCGCGATTGGCCACCCAGAGCCCGGCGATCAGCGATCCGATGCCGAAGCAGGCCGTGAGCATCGCCAGCGCATCGGCGCCACGGCCGAAGCTGCGCTCGACGAAGGGCGGCAGGATCTCCTGCACGCCGCGCAGCAGGATTGCGCCGAGCGCGGCGTAAAGCAGCAGCGGCCCGATGCCCGCATGGCGCTGCGCGTAGCGGATGCCCTCTGCCACCTCGCCCCAGAGGCTCGCACCGGCGGGATGGCCCTGCCGGTCGGCCGCGGCCACCTTCAGCAGCAAGATCGAGAGCGCCGCGAGCGAATAGCCGATGGCATTGGCCGCGATCGCCGGCACGACGCCCCAGATCGCGATGATCGGCCCGGCCAGAGCGGGGCCGACGAAGCGCGCCACCGCGAAGGTCAGCGAATTCGCCGCCACCGCCGCGGGTAAGTCGGCGCGTGGCACGATCCCCGGCATCAGCGCCTGGCGCACGGGCTGCGCGAAGGACGCAGCGATTCCGCCTACCACCTCAAGGCCGAGCAGGATGCCGATGGTCATGTGCCCGCTGGCCGTGATGCCGGCCACCACCGCCGCCTGCACCGCAATGGCGAATTGCGCGAGAGTGGCAAGCTTCACGCGGTCTACCCGGTCCGCCACCGCGCCGGCCAAGGGGCTCGCGATCACGGCCGGAGCGAGGTCGCAGAAGGCGACCATGCCGACCCAGAAGGCGCTACCCGTCAGCTCCCAGGCGAGCCAGGAGACAGCGATGCGCTGCATCCAGAGGCCGGTCCAGGCCAGCATGGAGCCGCCGAAGAAGATGCGGCTGTCACGATGCGAGAGCGCCCTGCGGAGGGCGCCGCCCGAGCCCATTGCTAGGACTCAGCTGCCCCCCGCGCGCGCGCCGGTGCCCATGCAATCGGCGATGATGCGGTTGCGGTCCATCTGCGCGAAGGCGCGATCGGATTCGGCGCGCGCGTAAGGGGCGACGGTCACGAAGCCGCGGCCGCCCTCGGTCTCATCGGCGCGCATCACCTGGGCACGCTCACGCCGCAGTACCATGCGCTCGGCCTCTGCCTGGCAGGCGGCCAGACGCGAATCCGCGGCCTGCGGCGCAGGGGGCGGGGGTGCCGCGCAGGCGGCCAGCAGGGCCGGCAGCAGCCATAGGGCGGGGCGGGACAAGAGGGGGCGAAGCATGGCGGCGTCGGCCTTCCGGGTCGGGCAGCGGCTCAGGCAGGGGCCCGGGCCGCGAGTCCGCGTGACAATAGCCGCCGAAGGGCCTCCGCGTCGAACCTCGCTGCGGCATCAAGCGGCAAGGTGGCCGCGGCGCCGAGCAGGGCCGGGTGCAACTCGATCCCTTCTTCGCCGAGCGCATAGAGGCCTGCCAGGAACTCCGCGCGGGGCAGCACCTCGACCAGCGCCAGCAGCCGGAGGCAGAGCGCGAGGCCCGTCAGCGTGCCGAGATCGGCGTCGCGGTCCACCGCCTCGGCCCAGCAGCGGGCGTCGCGGTCGGCGATGGCGATCACGGTCGGCTCGGCGGCGTCGCGGCGGAACATCAGCGTCCGTGGCGGCCCCCAGCGCTTGGCCGCGGCGCCAGCCCGTGCGGCCCGCCAGGCGGCCAGCAGCGCATCCGGCCGGACGGCGGGCAGGGATTCGGGCGGGCAGGGGACCGCATAGGCCAGGGCGCCGAGCGCGTCCTCGGCCACGCGGATGGGGGCATCGGCCATGCGGGCCATGTGGCACCACTCTGCCTGGCTCGCCAGGGGCGGCGGCGGCTTCGCAAGCGGCGGCGGAGGACGCATGATCAGGCGATGGACCCGACCCGCCTGACCGCCACCGAGGCCGCGCGCGCGATCGCCGCCGGCCGCCTCTCCCCCGCCGAGCTGATGGAGGCCTGCCTCGCCCGTGCCGCAGCGCGCGAGCCCGCGGTGCGCGCCTTCGTCCATCTCGACCCTGCCCAGGCCCGGCGTCTGGCCGCGGCCGCCGCGCCCGGCCCGCTGCATGGCATCCCCATCGCCGTGAAGGACGTGATCGACACGGCCGACATGCCGACCGGCTATGGCTCGCCCATCTGGGCCGGGCACCGGCCGCGCGCGGATGCGGCCGCGGTTTCCGCGGCGCGCAGCGCAGGCGCGGTCGTCATGGGCAAGACCGTCACCACTGAATTCGCCACGCGCCACCCCGGCGCCACCGCCAATCCGCACAACACGGGTCACACCCCGGGCGGCTCCTCCTCCGGCTCCGCCGCTGCGGTGGCGGATGGGGTGGTGCCGCTGGCCTTCGGCACCCAGACCGCGGGCTCCATCGTGCGCCCGGCCGCCTTCTGCGGCGTGGTCGGCTTCAAGCCGAGCTTTGGCACGCTGCACCGCGCCGGCATGAAGGTGATGAGCGAGAGCCTCGACACGATCGGCGTGCTGGCCCGCTCGGTTGCCGATTGCGCGCTGGCGATGGGGGCGATGAGCGGTCGCGACCTCGGCGACCCGGAGGCCAAGCGCGAGCGCGCGCCGCGCTTCGGCCTGACGCTCGGCGCGGAGCCCGAGAAGGCCACGCCAGAGACGGTCGCGCTGCTGCACCGCGCTGCGGACGCCGCGCGCAAGGCCGGCGCCGAGGTGGTGGACTTCACCCTGCCGCCGATCCTTTTGCGCGCCGCGGAGCTCCACCCGGCGATGATGAACATGGAAAGCGCGCAGTCCATCGCCTGGGAACTCGCCACGTCGCGCGCGCAGCTCTCGGACGTGCTGGTCGAGAAGATGGATTGGGCCCGCGCCCAGCCGCCCGCGATGCTGCAGCAAGCCCGCCAGGCACAGACGACAGCGATTGCCGCACTCTATGGGCTGATGGCCGACATGGATGCGCTGCTGACGCCGAGCGCGCCGGGCGAGGCGCCGGAAGGCCTCGGTTGGACCGGCGAGCCGGCCTTCAACTCGCTCTGGACGATGCTGCACGGCCCGAACGTGACCATCCCGGCCGGCACCGGGCCGAAGGGTCTGCCGATGGGCGTGCAACTCGTCGGCCGCGTCGGCGCCGATGCGACAACCCTCGGCTGGGCGCGCTGGCTGCAGGCGGCGATGGGGTAGGGCGCCCCTTCGGGGCGGTGCCCCGGGAGGGACGCTGTCTCTCCCGGACCGCGTGGCTGTTCCGCGCGCCTGCCAAGGGGCAGCAGCCCCCTGGAAACCATGAGTTTTCAACGCCGAAAGGGGTGGGGGCGAAAGCCCCCCGCCCCTTTCGGCGTTCACCTGATCGAGGTCCAAGAGGCGCGGCCCAGTCATAACGAAGACGTGATTATTATTTGTTCGTGCGTATCGGCATATGGCGCATTCGTGAATTTGTAGAGCGCTGGGGCGGTGACCTCGGGGCTCGGGGGGAGCCGGTGGCGGAAGC
>JBJOMW010000048.1:0-13257 GCA_046052145.1 Pseudomonadota bacterium | reverse complement strand
TTCACCCGCAGCCAGGAACAGGCCGCCGACCAGGCGGCGGTAGATTACCTCGAACGCCTCGGCTGGAGCGCGCGCGGGCTCGAACGCCTGCTGGAGCGGCTGCTGGAGCAGGAATTGCTCGCCGCCAACCGGCAGGACCCCTATTTCCGTACCCACCCCCTCTCCCGCGACCGGCTGGAATTCGTCCGCGACCAGCTGGCGCGCTCCCCCAGCGCCGATGCCCCCCTGCCGCCCGGCATGGAGGAGGATTTCGCCATGGTGCGGGCGAAGCTCGATGCCTTCCTCGACGCGCCTCTCACCACTTGGCGTCGCTTTCCGGAAAGCGATGCATCAGCCCCCGCCCGCTATGCGCGGGCCATCGCGCAGTTCCGCTCCGGCCGCATCGACGAGGCGCTGACGATCCTCGAGACGCTGCTGCGGGAGGCCCCCTCCCGCCCCTGGCTGCATGAGTTGCGCGGGCAGATCCTGTTCGAGGGCCAGCGACTGGCCGACGCACTCGGCCCCTATGCCACCGCGGCCCGGCTCGCACCCGGCGAGGGGCTGATCCGGCTGAACCATGCGCGCGTGTTGATCGAGCTCGGCAGTCCCGCGCAGCTGCGCCAGGCGGTGACGGAGCTGGAGGCAGCGCTGCACACCGAACGCGAAAGCCCCTTCGCCTGGCGCCAGATGGCGATCGCGCGCGGCCGGCTTGGGGAGGTGCCGCAAGCCGACCTCGCACTGGCCGAGGAAGCGCTGCTCCGCGGCGATGTGCGTCAGGCGCGGCTGCTCGCCAGTCGCGCCGCGGCCGTACTGCCGCCGGGCCCGGTCCGGCTGCGCGCGCAGGACATCGTCAACGCGACCGAGCCCGACAATCTGCCGCCCCGCCCAAGGCGGTAGCGCTCCGCCTTGGCGCGCGGCCCGCCCACATGCGACAAGATGCCATGCGACATATCCCGGCCGCCCTGGCCCTCTTCGCCGCGCTTGCGGCCGCCCCGGCACCGGCGCCCGCCCAGGCGCTGAGCGAGGCGCAGCGCGCGGAGGTGGTGGAGATTCTCCGCCGTGCGCTGCGGGAAGATCCCTCGATCCTGCGCGATGCCGTCACCGCCATGCAGGAGGCCGAGGAGCGGGACCGCGCGGAAGCCGGCCGCGCCGCCATCCAGCGCAGCGCCGACCAGCTGTTCCGCGACGCCGCCGACCCGGTGCGCGGCAATCCGCGCGGCGATGTGACGATCGTTGAATTCTTCGATGCGCGCTGCGGCTTCTGCAAGCAGCTCCACCCCGCGCTGGAAGCGCTGATCCGGCGCGATGCGAATGTGCGCATCGTCATGAAGGACCTGCCCGTGCTGGGGCCGAACAGTGTGCTGGCGGCGCGTGCGTTGCTCGCCGCGCACCGGCAGGGGCGCTACGCGGCGCTGCAGGACGCGCTGCTGACCCATCGGGGCGAGCCGACGGAAGCCGTGCTGCGCGACATGGCCCAGCGCCTCGGCCTCGATTGGGCGCGGCTCCGGCGGGAGATGGATGACCCCGCGATCCAGCGCCGGATCGAGACGAATCAGCGCCTCGCGCAGTCGCTCGGCATCCAGGGCACGCCGGCGCTGGTGATCGTCGGTGCGGCCGGACCCGGCACGGCGCAGCTTGTGCCCGGTGCGGTGGACCTTGCGCAGCTTGAGCGGATGGTGGCGGAGGCGCGCAGCGCGCGCTGATCCCGGCGCATCAAAGATACGCCCCTCCTCTGCAACCCGTAGGTGAGCGACGGGGTCGAGTTGCCACGCCAAAGCGTGCGTATAGACTGCTCCCGAGAGGGGGCATGCGCGACATGACAATGGGGTTCGGCAAGGTCGGAAAGCTGGCGCGACGGGGCGGTTTCGACGCCACCGGCACGATGCCTGCGCCGTGCCGCCCCGGCCGAGGGCGCGCCACCTGACCATGAGCGCGGAGACCGGCCTGCGCAGCGCAGTATCCTCGCTGCCCGACCTCGCGGTGCGGCTGCCGCTGCCCGACATCGCGCCCTGGCGCGCGGGCAACACTGGCATTGAGGGCGCCTGGAGCTTCCGGGCCGACGCGCCCGGCCCGCATCTGGTGATCACCGCGCTGGTGCATGGCAATGAGATCGCCGGCGCGCTGGTGCTGACGCGCTGGCTCCGCGCCGGCATCCGGCCTCGCTGCGGCACGCTGAGCCTGGTCTTCGCGAATTTGGCTGCCTTCGACCGCTTCGACCCCGCCGATCCAACCGCCAGCCGCTTCCTGGACGAGGACCTGAACCGCGTCTGGGGCGAGGAGCAGCTGGGCGGCACGCGCCGCTCGGCCGAGCTTGCCCGCGCCCGCGCTTTGCTGCCGCTGATCGGCAGCGCCGATGTGCTGCTCGACCTGCACTCCATGCTCTGGCCCTCCGACCCGCTCATCCTGGCCGGGCCAAGCACGGCGGCCTGCGATCTCGGCTGCGCCATCGGCACGCCGGATCTCATTGTCTGCGACGAGGGGCACGCGGCGGGGCTGCGCATGATCGACCACGCCACCTTCCGCGCCGGCGCGCGGTCGCTGCTGGTGGAAGCCGGCCCGCATTGGGACTCGGAGACGCTCGCGCAGATGGAGGACAGCGCCGCGCGGCTGCTGCGCCGCTTGGGCATGGCGGAGGATGGCGCGCCGCTGGCGCCAGAACGACCGAGCCCGCCCGCGCGCATCGCCCGCGTGACGCGCACAATCACCGCGCAGAGCTCGGAGTTCGTCTTCCTGCGCAGCTTCCGCGGCGGCGAGGTGATCCCGCGCCGGAACACGCTGATCGCGCTCGACGGCGAGCAGGAATTGCGCACGCCGCACGACAATTGCCTGCTGGTGATGCCGAGCCCGCGCGCAATGCGCGGTCACACCGCCGTCAGGCTCGCCCGCTTCGAGGAGTGAAAACGGTCAGGGCATCGCCTGGCTGAGGCGCCCGCCCTGACGCAGCGGCGCGACGCGCGTGGCAAGTCCGGTCGCGTCGTCAGTTTCCACCATCAGGCCGCAGAGCGTGGCCTCGCCCTCGGCCGGCGCCAGACGCTCCCCCGGCACCTTCTTCCAGAAGCGCAGGGATGCGCCGCCCTTCTCCATGCCGATCACGCTGTCATAGTCGCCGCACATGCCGGCATCCGTCATGTAGGCGGTTCCGCCCGGCAGCACCTGGTGGTCGGCGCTCGGCGTGTGGGTGTGTGTGCCGATGACGAGGCTGAGCTTGCCGTCGAAGCTGTGCCCCATGGCGAGCTTTTCCGAACTCGCCTCGGCGTGGAAATCGAGCACCGCCGCGGCGATGGTCCCGCCCTGCCCCATCCGATGCGGCGCGAGCGCCGCCTGCACGCCACGGAAGGGATCGTCGAGCGGGTCCATGAACAGCCGCCCCATCGCGTTCATCACCAGAACGCGCCGCCCGCCTGCCACCTCGATCACGGTCGCGCCGCGGCCCGGCGTGCCGGGCGGGTAGTTCAGCGGCCGCAGCAGGCGCGGTTCCTGCTCGATATAGGGGATGATCTCGCGCCGATCCCAGGCGTGGTTGCCGAGCGTGATGGCATCCGCGCCTGCGGCGAAGATCGCGCGCGCCATCTCTGGCGCGAGGCCAAACCCATGGGATGCGTTCTCGGCATTCACGATGACGCAATCGAGCGCGAGCTCGGCGCGGAGCTTCGGCAGGGCGGCGATGACGGCATCGCGGCCCGACCGGCCGACGACATCGCCGAGGAAGAGGATGCGCAACGCGGTTGGCCTTCGTGTCAGCGTTCGACGCGGATCAGCCCCGCCTCGGTGGCGATGGCGTCGAGGCGGGCGTCCTCGGGCCCGGCGGGCACTTCGTCAAGCTCCTGCGCCGCATGGGCGACGCCGATCGCCATCGCGCCAGGCAGCGCTGCGAGGGTGCGGTCGTAATAGCCGCCGCCATAGCCCAGCCGATGGCCGCGCCGGTCGAAGGCCAGCAGCGGCACCAGCAGGACGGCGGGCGTCAGCGCCTCCGCACCCTCCCCCGGCTGGCGCGTGCCCATCGGGCCGCGGGCGAGTTCTTCGCCTGGCCGCCAGCGGCGGAAGGCCAGCGGGTTGCCCCGCGGCGGCGTGACCGGCAGCGCGATCGGGTGGCCGCGGTCATGCAGTGCGTGCAGCAGCGGGCGGATGTCGATCTCCTGCCCGATCGGCCAGAAGCCCGCGACGACCGCGCCGGGCGGGGGCGGCATGTGGTCGAGCACGATGCGCGTCAGCGTCGCCCCCACCGCCGGGTCGAGCGTCGCGCGTTTCGCCAGCGCGGCCTTCCGCGCCTCGGCCTTCAACTCGGCGAGAAGGACGGGGCAGAGGGCGGTCATCGGTGCTCCGGCTGATCTGGCAGGTCGGTCGCGCCCTCACCCGCATGCGGGAGAGGGAAGGAACAGCGCGCCCCTCCGAGTATGCGGCCGCAAAGCGGCCGCCGCGCGGCGACCATCAGCGCCGCCAGGCGCACCATCTCTGCGGCGCGAAAGCCAAGCGCGCGGAGCGCGCGCCGGCGCCTGAGGACAGAAAAACGTGCGAAGCCGCCATGGCCGTGGGCTGAACAACCCTCCTGAGACCTGCTGTTGCAGGTGGGAGCCAGATACCCGAACCACGGTCCGGACAGAGCCAGCCCCCGGAGGTTGCTTATTGGCCCCGGGGGTTGAGATGCCGCACGCACCGGGCAGCCTCGCCCGGCCAGAGTTAGGCGCGGTCGAGGTTCTGGGCAATGCCCTCGATGCGCTCGGCGATGCGCGCGATGCGCTCGGCGAGCTTCGGGTCCTCGACGGCGGCGGCGACGGGCTGGCCCGACTTGGCCTGGGCAACCGCGACCTTCAGATCATGCACTTCATCGGCCAGCAGCAGCGAGGCCAGCAGCAGCAGGCGGCTTTCGCCGAACTGCCCGCCCATCGCCCGGATCGAGTTGACGCGCTTGTCCACCTCAGAAGCCAGGGTGACGAGATGCGCCTCCTGCCCGTCCTCGCAGGAGACAGGGTGGCTGTAGCCACCGACGCGGACTGTGACCTGGCCCATGGGCTCTCCTTGTTTCGCCCGCCGCTCAGGCGTCTTCGCCGAGCGCGGTGCGGAGCCGCGAGATCGTCTCGTCCAGCCGGTCGGCGATGGCCTGCACCTGGGCGCGCGGCACACCTTCGATGGCAAGCGGGCTTGGGCGCTGAGCGGCCATGGCCAGGCGCTCGACCGCGGCTTCCAGGCGCGCCAGCGCCTCGCCGGTGTCCATGGTTCCGGCGGCTCGGCCCGTGCCTGCTCCCTTGCGTGCGCCCGACACCCCTGGCTCCCCGACCCCCTGCCTGCCCGGATCGCGACGCCGGCCGAAGCCAAGGCTTGTCGCGCCCTTCGGCGACGTTCATCACGCTTTGCATGAGCGAGGCACCGGGTCAACGGCTCAGCACGCTTGCGCCGGCGCTTGTGGTGCGCAGCGCGGCGGAGGCAGCGGCGGCGCTGGCATTGGCCGGCGGGCAGCGGGTGCTGCTGCTCTCTGCCCCCGGCGCGGCCGGGTTCCTCGGCGCGGCAGGCTGGCGAGCGCTGCTGGAGGCGGCGGCCGCCGCCGCGCCGGGCCTGCCCTTCGACTCCGCGCTCTGCTGCGCCGATGCGCCGGGGCTGGCGCTGGCGGCACTGCGCGCGGGCTGTCGGGGCCTTGTGCTCGACGCGACCTGCCCCGCCTTCGCGCAGGTCGCCGGCGCGGCGGCGGATCTCGGCGCCGTGCTGCTGCCTGCCCGCCCGGCCGCGCTCGACCTTGGCGCGCTGGACCTTGGGCGCGCGCATGGCCAGCGACAGCTCGCGGCATGGTTGGCGGCGGCCCCCCATGACAGCGCGGCCTGCAACGGCTAGACCGCGCGCCATCGGCCCCACCGGGAGAGAGAGGAAACTGCCCCCATGCGCCTGACGCCCAAGGTCCAGGAGATCCTGTCCTGGTACGAGAGCGACAACCCCGGGACGAAGGCCAATCTGGCCCGGATGCTGATGCAGGGGCGGCTGGGCGGCACGGGCCGGATGGTGATCCTGCCGGTGGACCAGGGCTTCGAGCACGGCCCGGCGCGCAGCTTCGCGCCGAACCCGGTCGGCTATGACCCGCGCTATATGTTCGAACTGGCACTCGATGCCGGGCTCAACGCCTATGCCGCGCCGCTTGGCATGCTTGAGGCGGCGGCCGGCACCTATGCCGGCACCATCCCGACCATCCTGAAGGTGAACTCCTCCAACAGCCTGTCCACCACCAAGGACCAGGCGGTGACGGCGACCGTGCAGGATGCGCTGCGCCTCGGCTGCTCGGCGATCGGCTTCACGATCTACCCGGGCAGCGAATACCAGTTCGAGATGATGGAAGAGCTGCGCGAGCTCGCGCAGGAAGCCAAGGCCTGTGGCCTTGCGGTCGTGGTGTGGAGCTATCCGCGCGGCCCGATGCTCGACAAGGTGGGTGAGACAGCGCTCGATATCTGCGCCTATGCCGCGCATATGGCGGCGCTGGTCGGTGCGCACATCATCAAGGTGAAGCCGCCGACGGGCGCGATCAGCCTCGATGCCGCGAAGAAGACCTATGAGAAGCACCCGATCGAGGACGATGCGGCGGCCCGCTTCAAGCACATCGTGAATGCCTGCTTCGGCGGCCGTCGCCTGGTGGTGTTCTCGGGCGGCGAGGCGAAGGGCACGGAGGACATCCTGAAGGAGGTCCGCGCGATCCATGCCGGCGGCGGCAACGGCTCCATCATGGGCCGCAACGCCTTCCAGCGCCCGAAGGCCGAGGCGCTGAAGCTGCTGTCCGACATCATCGACGTCTACAGCAAGTAAGCTGCGAGAGGGGCGCCGCCCAGCGGCGCGGCGCCCCTTCCCCGCATGGCGCGGCACGGCACGATCCGGTAAGCCAGCGCCATGTCTGATTGCCGCCTCTACCTCATCACCCCTACGATCCTGCCGGCTGGCTTTGCCGCCGATCATCTCGCGCGCGCGCTGGATGCGGGGGATGTCGCGGCGCTGCAGATACGGCTGAAGGACGCGACCGACGACGCGATCCTGCGCGCGACCGAGGCCATGCTGCCCATCGCGCAATCGCGCGGCGTTGCGGTGCTGATGAATGACCGCGCGGACCTTGCGGTGAAGGCGGGCTGCGACGGCGCCCATCTCGGCCAGGGGGATGGGGACCATGCCGGCGCGCGGAAGCTGCTCGGGCCCGATCGCACGCTCGGCATCACCTGCCATGCCTCGCGGCATCTCGCGATGGAGGCGGGCGAGGTGGGGGCGGATTACGTGGCCTTCGGGGCCTTCTTCCCGACCTCGACCAAGGACACCATCCACACTGCCGAAACCGAGCTGCTGGAATGGTGGTCGGAGATGTTCGAGATCCCCTGTGTCGCCATCGGCGGCATCGGGGCGGCGAATTGCGCGCCGCTGGTGCGGGCGGGGGCGGATTTCCTGGCGGTGGTCGGCGCGGTCTGGAACCACCCGGAAGGCCCGGCCGCTGGCGTGAAGGCGATGAACGCCGCGATCGCTTCGGCCTGATGCTCTGCCGCGCGGCGCCCCATATGCCGCGCCATGGATGAGATCACCTTCCACAGCCGCACCCATCGCCCGGGTACGATCCTGGATGTCGGTGCGCATGACGGGCTGCTGACGATCCCCCTCTCCCGCCTGCCCGGCGCGCGGGTGATAGGCTTCGAGCCCCTGCCCTCGGCCCATGCGCGGCTCGCGGCGGCCTGTGCCGGGCTGCCCAATGTGACGCTACGGCGGGAGGCGCTGGGGGCGGCGCCTGGCACGCTGACGCTCTCGGTGCCCGTGCTGGATGGGCAGCCGGCCGAGCAATGGGCGAGTCTTGCGAAGGATTATGCCGCCTTCGCCTCCGTCAGCGCTCAGGCGTTCGACGTTGCGGTGATCACGCTCGACAGCCTCGGCCTGACGGACGTCACCCACATCAAGCTCGACGCCGAGGGCTATGAGCAGGAGGTGCTGGAGGGCGCGCGCGACACATTGCTCCGCTGCCGCCCGGTGCTGTCGCTGGAGCTCGAGGAACGCCACCGCGCCGGTGCCACGCGGGATGTGCCGGCGCTGCTGGCGTCCCTCGGCTACGAGACGCGGTTCTGGCTGGAGGGCGCGATGCGCCCGCTTTCCGCCTTCGATCCCGCGACGATGCAGGTGGCGAGCGCCGATCCCGCGGTGTTCGGCGCCTCTGACCCTTACGTCTTCACCTTCTACGCCTGGCCGCAGGAGCGCGCGGCCGAGGTCTTGCGCGCGCTCACGTAACCGCCGAGGGCAGCCACAGCACCTGTTCGATGTGCTGCGCGCCGCTGGCGAGCATCGCCAGCCGATCGAAGCCGAGCGCGATGCCGCTGCCAGAGGGCATGCCGTGTTCCAGGGCGGTGAGGAAATCCTCGTCCACATTCCAGCCTTCCTCGCCGGCTTCCGCCTGGCGGGCGGCGACGTCGCGCACGAAGCGGTCGCGCTGCTCGGCGGCGTCCGTCAGCTCGTCGAAAGCATTGGCGAGTTCCAACCCGGCCGCGAACAGCTCGAAGCGCAGCGCCGCGCGGGGGTCGGCGGGGTCGCGCCTGGCGAGTGCGGCCTGGGGCGCGGGCCAGTGGGTGAGGAAGGTCGCGCGCTCGCGGCCGATGCGAGGCTCGATATGGGTCAGCACCAGGTGGAAGAAGGCGTCTTCCCAGCCGAGGTCCGCCGGCACATCGAGCCCCGCCGCGCGCGCCGCGGCCTGCAGCGCCGCCGCATCGCCTTCCGCCGTCGCGGCATCCAACGTCGCCAGTATGTCGAGGCCGTTGCAGTGGCGCCGAAACGCCTCGGCCATCGTCAGCCGTTCGAAGGGGGCCGCGATGTCGGTCTCGACGCCGGCATGCGCCACGCGCGCAGGCAGGACGGAGCGGCAGAGCGCCTCCGTCTCCTCCATCAGCGCAGCGAGGCCCATCCCCGGCGCGTACCATTCCAGCATGGTGAATTCCGGGCCGTGGCGGGGGCTGAGTTCCCCGTTCCGCCAGACCTTCGCCAGTTCGAACACCGGCCCCGCGCCGGCCACCAGCAGCCGCTTCAACGCCAGCTCCGGCGAGGTGCGGAGCCACAGCACCCTCTCCTCCCCCACGCCGAGATGGGGGCGGAAGAGGGTGCGGAAGGCGCGCAGATGCACCTCCATTCCCGGCACGGGGACGAGCGCCGGGGTCTCGACCTCCTGGTAGCCGCGCGCGGCAAGGAAGCCGCGCACATCAGCCGCAAGCCGCGCGCGGCGGCGCAGGAAGGGCAGCCGCGCGGCGAGCGATTCGGGGTGCCAGGGGGGGGACGGCATAGGGCGCGGGGGGGCCTTCGGGGCGACAGGGGGCATGGACGGGGCGGGTCGTTCGGGGCTACGCGCCCGCACCATGCCCGATGCCGCGCCATCCCGCACGCTCCGCAGTGCGGAGGACCTGCTCGCCGCCGGCCTGCTGCCCGCAGGCGCCGCGGAGGCGGCCGCGCGCGTGGCCGAGCGTTACTCCATTGCCGTCACACCTGCGGTTGCTGCCCTGATCGAACGGCCGGATGACGAGATCGGGTTGCAATACATCCCAGACGCAGCGGAGCTGATCACGGCCCCGCATGAGCTGGAGGACCCGACGGCGGATGCGCCCTTCACGCCGGTGAAGGGCGTGGTGCATCGCTATCCGGACCGGGCGCTGTTGAAGCCGCTGCTGGCCTGCCCGGTCTATTGCCGCTTCTGCTTCCGGCGAGAGGTGGTGGGCCCCGATGGTGGGCTGCTGAGCGAGGCGGAGCTGGAGGCGGCGATCGCCTGGCTCGCCGCGACGCCGGCGATCCGGGAGGTGATCCTGACCGGCGGCGACCCGCTGATGCTGAGCGCGCGGCGGCTGGCCTGGCTGGTGGAGCGGCTTTCGGCGATCCCGCATATCGAGCTGCTGCGGATCCACACCCGGGTGCCGGTGGCGGACCCGGGCCGGGTGACGCCCGCGCTGGTGGCGGCGCTGGAAACCACCAAAGCCTTTTACCTGTGCGTGCATGCGAACAGCGCGCGAGAGTTCTCGGCCGAGGCGGGGGCGGCACTCGCCCGGCTGAACCGGGCCGGGGTGGTGCTGCTGGGGCAGAGCGTGCTGCTGCGCGGGGTGAATGACACGCCGGAGGCGCTGGAGGCTTTGTTCCGCACGATGCTGCGGCACCGGGTGAAGCCCTATTACCTGCACCAGCTGGACCCGGCGCCGGGCACGGCCCGGTTTCGGGTGGAGGAGGCCGACGGGCTTCGGCTGGTCGAGGGGCTGCGCGGGAAGCTGAGCGGGCTGGCGCAGCCTGTGTATGTACGCGAGACGCCGGGCGGCGGCGGCAAGGTGCCGGTGCGGGCAGCGGGCTAGGCTGCTGGTTTTGCTGCATTTCGGTTGACGCGGCGCGGTGCGCAATTTTGCGCGCGGCGGTTTCGGACAAACTTTCGTCTGTGTGCCCGGGGCGGATTGGCGCGGCCGGCCAGGAGGGGATGCGCGCGCCAATCGGCGTTGCGCGCTTTCGGACAAATGGCCCTGGGCTGGCTTGGGGGCGGCGCGGGGGTGCGCGGCTGCGCAGAATGACGCCGCGCGGTTTCGGACAAATTGGCCAGGGCCGGGCGTGGCGGCGAAAACCCGGCTTGGGTCGGGGTGGCTGGGGGGCGGATGGCGGCCGGCGCCTCGGGGCGTCGGCTCTTGTCAAAGAGCATTAGGAACATAGCAGAAACGAGCGCGCGGAGCGAAGGGAAATCCTGGGTCGGAGGCGGGGCGGCGCCGGCGTGGTTGAGGGCGCGAAAGGCGACCAGAACCATTTGCACCATCGAGCTTAGGACGACATGTGTGGGCCGGCTGGCCGGCGTACTCGCGGGTGAGTGTTACCGAAAATGAGGGACGCAGCACCGGCGGGTAGTGGCGCTTTTTACGCTCCCTGCATGGTTCAAGCGCTTAAACTGTCACAGCCCTCCCCCCCCAACAAATCACCTTAGTCCGAGCCGGCAGGAATTAGACAAACTGGCAGCCGGTCTGACGTAACACCCCGGTGCTGGCCCGACCATTTCGATTGTTAAGACTGGCAAACTTGGAGCGGTGCCAACTTGGCCGTTGACCAGACGGGACTCTAAATCGTACCGTATCCGCAATGTGCGTCGATGCCGAACCCCACACGCAGGCAGACCATGATCACAAATATATCTGTTGACTCCTTCAAATCTCTTCAGAGTTTCTCCCTTCGATTAGATCCAGGACTCAATATTCTTGTCGGCCCTAATGGATCCGGCAAAAGCAATATATTGAATTTTTTCTCGTTTTTGTCTCGCCTTATGGGGAGCTCTCTACCAGACGCAATTAGTAGAAGCGGAGGAGCTGGAGCTGTATTCAACAAAAAAGGCAATGAGACATTTTCACGACGCATTTCATGCACTGTCGATGGAGCAGTCAATCTGACTAAGGATGACCGCCTGTTCCCCGGCAGCAGCCCCGGTGTTGTATACTACAAATATGATTTCGTAATTGAAGCGTCTCCTGAATTTGATACGGTATATTTTTTGGAGCAAAGAATTCTTCTTCACAAATAAGCTACAACTCTTACAAAAAAAACAATGAGACGACCCAGCAGCGCCGCGTGGGATGTCGACATCCAGCAAACGTTCGACACCGAGAAACGTCAACGAAATGTAAACATCAATTCATTTGTATATGAAAATCTCGACTTCCGATATTCAAAGCTCGGAGCAAAGAAAAAAGACGGAAAACAATCGGTACTAAATGAATTAAAATCTCACTTGAATGATTCAGCCCCACAATATGAAAGCCTTATACGGCAATGTTTCGGTTTATTTTCTGAAATATACGTCCCAGTATTAGACATGGGAGGCGCCGAGATTATCAACATAGTTCCATCGGAGGTAAAGAAGACAGAAGACAGCTCGGCCGAGCCCGGGATCAATGCCGACGGTTCGGGTCTCGCCGCAACTCTTTATCAGCTAAAGAGAACGGCAGAGTCGCATACTGTCGACCGGTACGGAAGATTTTTTCACGGTCGATTTCCTGAGATCACCCCAAAGGAGGCCAGCCGCATATTCGATCAAATACAAGAACTTTCATCACTTGTAAATCCCGCCATAAGAAAATTAGACGTGTTCAGCGATCCATTTGACAACAATCTCAAACTCCGAGTCACCGTCAATAGCGGAACAGGTGAAGCTATATTGCCATTTTCTGCAATGTCAGATGGCACAATTAAGTGGCTAGCTCTCGTTACTGCCATACTTACATATCGAAGCGTTTTCGCGATTGAGGAGCCTGAGAATTTTTTGCATCCTCGAATGCAGCAGGAAGTCGTATCGATTATGCGCGCAGACGCTGAAAAAAGAAAAAATTTATCATTTGTTCTGATGACCACGCATAGCGAGAGCTTACTGAATGTGGCGAAACCAGACGAAGCTATTGTTGTTTCGTTTTCTGATGGGAAAACAAAAGCCTCTCGCCCCAAGAACAAGAAACTTTTAGCCGAACAGATCAAAAACTCGGGCTTTGGTCTAGGTCATTTCTATCTAACTGGTGCGATTGACAATGCCTAAACCCGCATTTCTCGTAGAAGGCCACATGGAGCAGAAGATCGTTCAGCGACTCTGCCCACAAAGCTCGGTGCGGCGCATTGGCTGCAACGGAAAAGATGTCGATATGACTGTAATGGCAAAATTCATCTCGGCACAAATACCACTTTTGAAAAAACATCATCCAATTATTATTATATTTGATAGAGAAAAACGCAAGAAGGGGCGAAAGCAACTTGAGAGCGAACTTAAAGATATTTTATCAAATTTCATCAATCCCGATTCTATCGTAATTGGAATTCCCGATTTAACAACAGAAAACTGGATATTGGCGGGGTGGGATGGTGTAAAGGAAAAATATCCGCATTATCTGGATTGCAAAAAGATTAACTTGGGCAAAAATGGAAAGTCGCAGATAAAGAAACTCCTTCCTGCTGGAGAAATATACACAGAAAATATTTTGGGGCCAAAGCTTTTTTCGGCTGCCGACCCGAACAAGATGTATCAGAATGACGAGAGCTTTCGCGATTTTATCAGTCGCCTAAAGCTCGATTGTCACTGGGTGGGCAGGATAAACCAGGGGTAGGCTCTCCGCCCCCCCCACGCCTTGCCCTCCCCCCTCGCCCCGTTGTATCCGCGCGCTCTCCCGCACACCGCGACACCGACACCAGGACACCCGCCCCCATGGCGAAGATGCAGGCCAACCAGATGCGTGCCGGCATGGTCATCGAGTTCGAAGGCCAGCGCTACACCGTCCTCAAGCAGAACATCATGATCCCCGGCAA
>JBJOMW010000047.1:0-13769 GCA_046052145.1 Pseudomonadota bacterium | reverse complement strand
GTCGTGAACGACCCCAGATTGCCCTCGAAGGTCACGTTCTCCGACACCGCTGCCGTCTTCGTGCCGGTGTTCGTGATCGTGCTCAGGTTCGCCGCCGGCGTGGCGTCCAGCGCCGTCACCGCCACATTGCCATCGCCGGTGATCGTCTTGCCGCTGACCACCGCCGCCGCCGCCGTCAGTGTCTTGGTGGCCGCCACCGTCGTCGTGAACGTCCCCAGATTGCCCGTGAAGGTCACATCCTCCGACACCGCTGCCGTCTTCGTGCCGGTGTTCGTGATCGTGCTCAGGTTCGCCGCTGCAGTGGCGTCCAGCGCCGTCACCGCCACATTGCCGTCGCCGGTGATCGTCTTGCCGCTGGCCTGCGCGGCGGAGAGGGTCAGGGTGTTGTTGGTGCCGTTGACCGTGACGGTCAGGGAGCCCAACGCCGCCGAGGAGTTCAGCGTCACATTCGAGGTCACGATGGCCGTGAAGCTGCCGCCTGCCTGCACCGAGACATTGCTGAAGTTGAACGCGGTGTTGTCCAGCGACACCTCGATGCTGCCGGTGCCGACACCCTGGATCGTCTTGTTCGTGGCCTGCGCGGCGGTCAGCGTCAGGGTGCGACCAGTCGCGACCTGGACCGTATCCACAGTGCCCCAATCCTCGACCGTGCCGGCATTCAGCTGGCCGTTGGCCGTGAAGGTCAGGGTCGTGGTCAGGCCATTGCCGACGATGCCCGAGAAATCATAGGCCGTGCTGGGGTTGGCATCCACGATGTTCACCGTGCGGGTGCCAGTGTTGCCGTCCGGGACGATGGTCCGCCCCGAGGCCTGGTCGGCCGTGAGGGTGAGCGTGCCGCCCGCGCGCACCTCGAACCGCACGCCTTCGGCGAAGGTGGTGTTGGGGGTGTTGTAGTTCTGGTCCCCATCCACCGCGATCGTGCCGGCGCCGGTGAAAGCAAGACCCGCCGCCTCGGTGCCCGTGATCAGCAGGGTCTTGCCGGCCAGGATGTCGTAGCGCTTCACCCCGGTCAGTGCGCCGTTGATGTCCAACACCCCGTTCGCGTTGGCGGGGTTCACGACGACAACGACGGTGTTGTGGGTGCTTTCGATGACGTCGGTCAGCGACGGGGCCGGAGCCCCGTCATCGGCCAGGCCTAGACCATTAGTGTCCAGGGTCGCCCCCGTGACGACGATGCGCACCGTTCCCTTGTTGTCGACGGCACCTTGCACCCTCGCCGCCGCTGCCTGCTCCTGCGACATGGTCAGCGTGAAGCCGTTCATCTGGCTGATGTTGATGGTACGGCTGAGAACCGCCAGCTCGGCCTCGCTGATATCCACATTGCCGTTCAGCGGCACGCCGTTTATCCCGACGGTCAGAGCGTCGTCGCCGCTCGACACCTCCCCGATCTCGATCAGCTGGTCGAGGCTAAGCGAGGCGGTGATGCCCTTATCCAGCGTCAGCTTCTGCAAGTTGTCGAAGACGATACTGGTCAGGACAGCATTGGTGTTGGGCGTTGAGGTGCCGGTGACCGCGCCCCCTCCTGCGCCAGGTTGGTAGCTGACATTCGTCAGGGTGGTCCCCACGCCCTCCGTCACGGCGTTCGCGGGCGTCAGCACCAGGCTGTTCCCAGAGAACGACACGACGATCTGGCCGCTCCCGAGCGTCCCGCCACTCCGCGTGGCAGCGTCCACAGCGGCCTGCAAGGCCGTGGTGGACGTCGTGTTCGTGTTTGCAGGAATGGTGGCCGTGTAGTTCGTGCCATTGAAACGGAAATCCAGGGTATCCTGGTTGCCATCGCTCGCCAGGGTCTGGCCGTTGGCAATCGTGACTGGCGCGACATCGGCCACGATGACGAGCTCAGAGTTCCCCGGCGTGCCCTTGTAGGTGCCCAAGCTTCTGACCTGGTTGATGGTCATGAACACCTTGGAGGGCGACCCAGGCTCCATCTCCATCGTGTCGATGCTGATGAGGGTCGAGCCCGTCAGGTCGTGGGTGCCGTAGAGGCGCAGCGTGTCGACACCGTCGTTGCCATTGCCGTCGATATCGTCGCCGCCATTATAGACGGACCCATCCACCGTATGCAGGCTGCGGGCCGCGATGATGTCGTCGCCCGTCCCGGCGTTGACGGTATCCCGCCCGCCGCCGACCTCGATGTAGTCGTTGCCGCTTCCGGTGGTGATGGTGTCGTTGCCATTGCCGGAATAGATGACGTTGTTGCCGTTGCCGCCGTTGATCGTGAAGTTCACGCCATTGGTGCTGAAGGACCGCAGATCGATCCAGTCAGCGTCGGCAGTGCCGGTGATGGTCACCGCGGGGGCCTTGTTGAACAGGGCCTGGGCCTCGGTATTCGTGAGGCCTGTCGGCGCGTTGTCCGCCTTGAACTGATCGATTCGACCGACGGCGGCATCCGGTGCCGCAGGAATGGCAAGCTCCAGGCCGGTGATGGTGCCGGACAGGCGGCTGGCATTGGCCGCGAGAGTGTCGAGATCGGTCGCATTGGCGCCGGCCGCATTGACCGTCGCCGTCACAACCCCGCTCGTCAGGGCCGCGACCGTGTTCGCATCCGTGACCGAGATCGCGCCGCCCGTCACCGTGATCGCTTCGTTGCCGAGCCCCGCCACGCCCGTCGCATACGCCGCCTGCAGCTGCGCGACCGTACCCGTCACCGTCCCAACGCTCGACGCGTTGACGTCCACCCCCGTCTTGCCGTTCAGACCCGACAGCGCCGTCGCCTCAACAACCTCGTCCGTCAGCGTGATCGTTAGCTGGTCCGTCGACGACGCATTCCCCAGCGCATCGAGGATCGTCTGCGCAACACCCGCCGCGATCCTCGCCGTCACAACGTCCGTCGTCGCACCCGCCGCCGTATTCGCATCCGCCGCCGCGACCGTCGCATCCGTCAGCGTGATCGTCTCGTTGCCGTCAAAGCCGCCAGCCGCCGTCGTCTGGAAACCCCGTGTCGTATCCGCAGACAAGGCCGCCAGCGCCGACGCCGAAACACCCTGCGTATCCGTCACCGTGATCGCGTAGGCGTTCCCCGTCTCCGCAAGCCCCGCCAGCGCCGTCAGACCACCATCCGAGATCGTCGCCGTCACAACCCCGCTCGTCAGGGCCGCGACCGTGTTCGCATCCGTGACCGAGATCGCGCCGCCCGTCACCGTGATCGCTTCGTTGCCGAGCCCCGCCACGCCCGTCGCATACGCCGCCTGCAGCTGCGCGACCGTACCCGTCACCGTCCCAACGCTCGACGCGTTGACGTCCACCCCCGTCTTGCCGTTCAGACCCGACAGCGCCGTCGCCTCAACAACCTCGTCCGTCAGCGTGATCGTTAGCTGGTCCGTCGACGACGCATTCGTCGGCGTCAGGTCCGTGTTGATCGACGCCGCCATACCCGGCGTGATCGTCGCGGTCACAACGCCCGTCGTCAAACCCGCAAGCGTGCTTGCCTGCGCCGCCGTCACCAGCCCCTGCACCGTCACCGCCGGGTTCGACCAGCCGGTGATGGCCGTGCTCGGTGCCGTCAGCACCGCATGCACGTCCTCATAGACGCCCGATACCGACGTCGCGCCCGTCAGCGTGGTCACACCCGTCGTCTTCGCGTCCAGCGCCCGCAGCGCCGCCGCGCCGATCGCCGTATCCGGCACCTGCACCGCGACATTGGGCGTCAGGTTGAGGCCCCGCGCGTCGAGCGCGAAGAGAGCATCGGCGATCGTCCCGGTGACGATCGTCACCGCCGACGCGTCCACCCAGGCCGAGGTATTCTGGTCGATCCTGTTGAGAGCGATCGCAGTCGCCGGGCTGGAGTCCAGGATCACGGCCACGTTCGCGGCGGTATCGATTCCGTTCGCGCTGATTGCGTCGGCGACAGCAGCAGCAGAGCCTGTCAGAGTGACGACGCTCGTCGCATTGATCGTCACCGTCGTCTTGCCATCCAGCGTGTTCAACGCCGCGGCATCGACGGACGCATCCGTTACCCTGATCGTGTAGGCATTGACGGCTCCCGGGGGAAGGTCGGACGGGGCCAAGCCGTTCAGGGCGGTCATGGTGGTCTCGGTGATCTCTGCCGTGACCACACCGGCGGTTGCGGCATCCAGCGCATTCGCATTCGCGACGGAGATGGACCCGCCAGTGACCGTGGCAGTGAAATTCGACGCCAGCGTGATTTCGGAGGGCGACGCCGCCCGCGCCGTCAGAAGCGTCGTGAACTCGGCGAAGGTCCCGGTGATGGCGGTGACACCTGTGGCTGCCACCTGCACCGTGGTTGCTGCGTTGATCGTGTTGAGTTGCGCCGCCGTCGCGGTGCCCGTCACGGTGATGGTGTAGGCGTTGCCCGTCTCCGTCAGCGTGGCGAGCGTTGCGGCGTCCTGCTGGGTGATGGTCGCCGTGACAACGCCCGTCGTGTCCGCAGCAACGAAATTCGCATCAGCAACTGAGACCGACCCACCCGTCAGCGTTGCCGCGTAGGAGGTCGAGGTCACAATCCCGCCCGACTCGATGATGGCCCTTACATCCGCCACCGCACCACTGATCGACGCGGCGGCGACCATATTGATGGTACCTGCCACCACCGCATCGATGGCCAGAATCGAAGCGATCGTCGCGGCATTCACCGACGTATCGGTCAACCTCACCGTAGCGGTCGATGCCAGCTTGGCGAGCTTGCCAGCCTCGGGCGGGTTGCCGAACAGCGTTTGGAATTCGGCGACAGACACGACGAGGGACTTGATCGCCCCATTCGCCACGCCACTCAGCGCGCTGGCGCTGGCCAAATCCGCCGCAGACGGATCAATCGTCAGAATCCCACTGCCGGCATAGGTCCCGCCCAGCGCGGCGAATTGGGCAAGAGTGACGACGAATTCCGAGTTGAGAGTCAGCGATCCAACATTGGACAGCGTGACATTCGTGACATTGACCAGACCGTCCGAGACGATCAGCGCGCCCCCACCGAGGTCGATCGACCCGGTCACAGTTAGGGTGTCCTGATTGTCGTTGGTCAGATCGAAGGTCAGCGAGCCGCCAGACAGGGCAATGCTGACATTCAACGCGCCGCTGGTGACGACCCCCGTCCCCGCATCGGTCCCCTTGATGACGAGGTTGCCCGGCCCGGTCGCCGCAATCACCCCGCCCCCCACGGCCGGCACCACGGCCCCGCCGGGGTCGGTCACGGACAGAACGACAGTCTGACCGGAAGCGACATTGATGGTCTTGCTGAACAGGTCAGTGACCGTCCGGGAAATGCCGCCACGGGTGAATGTGGTCACGCCGCCCGCGACAGTACCCTCGATGTTGCCAGTCGCCGTCCCCGTGAACGAAATCACCGTCCCGCCGGCGGACGGCACGACATCGAATGTCGGTGCCGGCGCCGGCGTCGGCGCCGGCTGGGGCGCAGTACCGCCACCGCCACCACCGCCACCAGCCAAAGCCCCGACCGCCAGGCCGGCGCCGGCCAAGACCGCGACCAGGCCGGCGGTGCCCGCCATGCCGCCACCGGCGGCAGCCCCACCGCCCGTCGGCACCGCGACCAATTCGGTCAGAACGCCGATCTCGCCCGGCTGCGTACCTGCCGCCCACTGGCCCGCGGCGAATTCGCGCACGCTGCCATTGGCCATCCGCACAATCAGACGGCCATCCCGGACTTCCCACGAGGACGCGCCACGAATTTCCGAAACCGCCGTGAAGCCGCTCGGCAAGGCCGCGGCAGCCAAGGCCGGCAGAAGGCTGCCCGTTGCGGCGGCGACACCCGCCGCCACACGCTGGTGGTGACGCGCCAGCCAGCTGCCGACATGGGCCCGAGACGCACCCGATGAGCTATCCGCCTCCTCAGACCGTGTATCTGCAGGGCAGTCCGGCGCGCCATCCCGCGGCAGTTCCTCGTCAGCCATGTGGGCGGACGGGGAATACGACGTCTTGTCCTGCCGATCGGTCATGAGTGCGAATCCCATCACGAAAAGATGTTAACTTGTCGGATCGTTCCTGTGCCGTGTCAAGAAGCGCATCCCCGACGCAGCCTCCATTGTGCGCAGGGTCACTAAATGGAACGGAAACGCCGCGCCGATCCTGACCGGGACGGGCTCGGTTACCCGAGCGGGCGCCCAGGCCGTGTCGCGAGCGCTGATCCTGGCAGGGCTGGGGCGGGGGGATGGAGCGCGGAGAATCGCTGACCAACGGCTGCGGAACAGCAAAGACCGCGCCGCGCCGCTCACGGGCGCTCGCGGATGCGCAGAACCTGTTCTTTGGTTCTGCGAAGCCGACGCTAACCTAGGGTCTGGGCGTGCGGGGCTTGGTCAATGGCGAGGCGCTGAGCGCTGGCCTGCCCCGCAAAGCGACATCAGCGAGAAGCGTCGGTGCCGGCCAGATCGGCCTGGGCCATCTCGGCGCCAGCAGCTCGGCCATCACCTTCATCGGCGACACGCTCGCCATCGTGTCGCGGCCGGCCAGGCGGGACGCCGAGCTGGCGTAGACCTTCACGTTACATTTCGCTGCGTGCAACCCGACACGCGTCAGGCGCGACGAGGTGGCAGGCAGCCTCGGCCCATGTGCGCGATGTGGAACCCGGGCTGCAGGCGCCCACTCGGGTGGGAAACGATCAGTTGCATCGTCGGCGCCCGTCCCTCGCAGCCTATTGCCGGCAAGCAGGCGCGCGAGATGACCGGCCGGGCGTTCAGTCGTTCGGCTTCACCTGGCCCGCCTGGTCGAGACCCGCACGGTCATCGGACGCGGAGACCTCAGACGCGCGGTCGTCGGCACTCTTCGCCGCGCGCTTCTCCAGCTTGGCCGCGGCCTTGGCCTGCTTGGCGCGCTCGCGGTCCTTGCGCTCCATGCTGTAGTTCGGCTTCCTCATCCTGCGTCCTTGTCGATACGGTGAGCGCGCCGGCGCGATCCGCGCCAGCGCATCAAGAGGCGCCGCAGCAGGGCGCGCCCGGCGTCGCTACTCGACGGTGATCGTCGCGACCTCCGGGCCCTTGCGGCCCTGGACAACCCGCATGCGGATACTCTGCCCGTCGCTCAGCGTCCGGATGCCGCTGCGCTCCAGCGCGGTCGCGTGGACGAACACGTCCTTGCCGCCGTCCGCCGGCGCCACGAAGCCGAAGCCCTTGGCGCTGTTGTACCATTTCACGACGCCCTGCATCTCCTGCCCCTCGCCATCGGCGGGCAGGGCCGGATAGGGGTCGCGGGCGCGCACATAAGCCGGCCGGGACGGCGGCGGCGCTTGCCCTGGGGTGACTTCGAGCACCTCTGTCACCTGCAGGCCCTTCTGGCCCGGCCCGGTGCGGACCCGCAGGACTGCGCCCGGCTCGACCAGCCTCGCCCCGGCCCGCTCCAGGACGCTGGCGTGCAGGAAGGCATCGCCGCCGCCATCTGCGACCTCGACGAAGCCAAACCCCTTCTCGGCGTTGAACCACTTCACCGTCGCCTGGCTCTCCGGACCGGACGCCTGGCCGAAGCTGGCGGCTGGATACCGGGATGCCGGCCGCGCGAAATCGGGCGGCGGCGACCATTCGCCGCCACCGAACAGCTCGTCCTCGGCGCCGCGCCGGCCTCGGGGCTTACGGCCCCGTCCATCGTCTCGGTACACAGCCACATGTCTCCCTTGGCGGCGCACAGGGCGGCGCGCCGATGCAGGATAGAGGCTCACCTCGCCGCCTGGAAGCTTGCTGACGCTGCTCGCTTCGCCACGGCGTCCGCGGACGGCCGGGCGAGCCATCAGGCTGTCGGACGGCACGCTGCCGGGGGGATGGCGGGGCCGGGGCGGCCGCCGGCCAGCGCCTCAGCGGCGCATCATGCCTTTGCGGATCTCGCGCTCGACCGCGCTCCGCTCACTCGAGCCCGTGCGGCGCATGATCTCGCGCACGATCGCTGGAGAAATCCGGTGACGCTTGGCGAGGTAGGCGACCTCATCCTCGTCGATGGCCACAGCGGAGGTCGCTGCGGCGGTCGGCCTGCTACGCTGTTCCATATAGGATCCAAGCTTTGGGGCGACGCGCTGCGAAGCCGGTGAGGCATTTTCAAATCCGGCGAACAGGCCGGACGACCAGAATAATGCAGCAAACATGGGCCTGGGGCGGTGTTCGCGAGCGCCAAGCGGCGCAGATCGCCCCAGGCTGTCGGGGCTGCCGAAGCAGCCCCGTCTGCACTGGCCTTAGGCCGAGCGCAGGTTGCAGGCCGAGGTCTTGCCCTGCTGGCCCTGCTGGACTTCGTATTCAAGCTTGTCGCCCTCGCGCACGTCGCGGAGGCCGGAGCGCTGAACGTCGGAGACGTGCAGGAAGACGTCCTTGGAGCCGTCATCCGGCTGGATGAAGCCATAGCCCTTGGTCGCGTTGAACCACTTCACGGTGCCTGTCGGCATATTGGTGTTCCGTTCATGAACAAAGAGCCGGCGCACGAACATCGCACGTCGGATCAAGCGTCGAGGGGAAACGGACACCAGGCTCGGCGCTCCTCAGGGAGCAGGGGACCAGGCCGAACCGGCACGATGTTGACCTCCTTAGAATGGGGGACACCAAGCTGAGAAGCAACCTGTTTCTCGCCGGCCCCGGGGACGGGGCCAGCCCCGCCTGCCGGAGAGGGCACCTTTCCGGGGCGTCCAATGCCGCGCGGGCGGCGGGACGAACACGATCCGTCCAGGCTGGATGCGGCACTGCAGGTCTTGGTGCGGCGGCCTGACGAAGCAGGCTTCCGCAGCGCCCATGTCCCGATTAGCGTGACCGCAGGTAAGGCCGCGAAGCCGGCCAGCCTGTCGGAAGCAACGTCCAGGAATCGCACATGGCCATCAACCTGACCGTGAACGGGCGGCGGCACGCCCTCGATATCGACCCCGAGACGCCCCTTCTGTGGGCGCTGCGCGACACGCTCGACCTGACCGGGACGAAGTATGGCTGCGGCATCGCCCAGTGCGGCGCCTGCACCGTGCTGGTGGACGGCACCGCCATCCGCGCCTGCGTCACGCCGGTTTCGGCTGTGGATGGGCAGTCGGTGACGACGATCGAGGGCCTCCACCCCGAAAACCGCCACGCGCTGCAGCAGGCCTGGATCGAGGAACAGGTCCCGCAATGCGGCTACTGCCAGTCCGGCCAGATCCTGGCCGCGGCGGCGCTGCTGACCGTGATCCCGAAGCCGACCGACGCCGATATCGACAGCGCGATGGTGGGCAATCTCTGCCGCTGCGGGACCTATCCGCGCATCCGCGCCGCCATCAAGCGCGCCGCCGGCACCGGCGCCTGAGCGAGAGGGAGATCCAGTCCATGACCGTTGCCCTCGAGCGCCGCTCCCTGCTGCGCGCCGCCGGTGCCCTCGTGCTCGGCTTCGCGGTGCCGCTGCCCGCCCCGCGCCATGCCGCGGCGCAGGCCAACCCGCCTGTCCGCCCGCCCATGACGGGCGGCGCCGGCACGCTCACCGCTTATCTCGCCATCGCGCCGAACGGCGCCATCACGCTCTACTCGCCCACCACCGAAATGGGCCAGGGGACCTGGACCGGGCATGTGGCCATCGTGGCCGATGAGCTCGGCGCCGATCCCGGCCGCATCGCGGTGGAGAACCCGCATCCGGCCGCGCCCTATCGGCGCGATACCGGCGCCGGCCCTGCCATGGGATCGGGCGGGTCCTGGGGCGTGCGGTACTGGTACCAGCCGCTGCGCGAGGCCGCCGCGCGCGCCCGCGCCGCGCTGGTCGCCGTCGCCGCCGAGCGCCTCGGCGTACCGCCCGCCGAGCTGCGCGCGGAGGACCACCATGTCGTCCACCCTGCCTCCGGCCGTCGCCTTGCCTTCGGCGAGCTCGCAGCCGCCGCGGCACAGCGCCCGCTGCCGGACAGCGCGACGCTGCGTCCGGACTCGGAGCTGAAGCTGATCGGGCGCGGGATGCCGCGCGTCGACATCCCCGCGAAGACGCATGGCGGCACGATCTACTCGATCGACCTGAAGCTGCCGGGCATGGTCTATGCCTATGCCCGCGTCTCGCCCGTGTTCCGTGCCGAGCTCGACAGCTTCGACGCGGCCAGCGCGCGCACGGTGCCGGGCGTGCTGGATGTGGTGGCGATCCCCGGCGGTGCCGCGGTGGTCGCGAATTCCATGTGGGCCGCGATCCGCGGCGGGCAGGCGCTGCAGATCCGCTGGAAGCCGACGCAGCACGACACCATCAGCTCGGCCGATATCACGGCCGCGATGAAGGACGGGCTGGCGCAGCCGCAGGGCGCGGTGGCGCGCAACGATGGCGATGTGGATGCGACACTGCGCTCTGCCGCCCGCGTGGTCGAGGCCGAATACGAGGTGCCCTTCCTCAGCCACACGCCGCTCGAGCCCTGGAACATCAATGTCCGGATCGAGGGTGACCGGCTGGAGATCTGGGCGCCGACGCAGAACCAGGACCGGCTGCTCAACCGCATCGTGCGCGAGACCAACTGGGACCGCGAGAAGATCCGCCTGCACACCATGATGCAGGGCGGCGGCTTCGGGCGGCGCCTTTACGAGGACATGCCGTCCGCGGCGGTCATTGTCGCACGCGCGGTCGGCAAGCCGGTGAAGATGTTCTGGACGCGCGAGGACGAGATCGGCCAGGGCTGGGGTCGTCCCGCCCAGATGGCGCGCTTCCGCGCGGGGCTGGACGCGCAGGGCAGGGTCACGAGCCTGTGGGCGCGTACGGCCGGGACCTCGATGGCGCGGGACTTCAACAACTTCCAGGGCGAGCTGGACGCCAGCTCGGTGCATACGCTGGCCGATACGCGCTACCGCACCGGCGCCTATCGCGTGGACTATGTCCGCCGCCAGGCGCCGGTGCCGAGCATGCCCTGGCGCGCCGTCGGCGCCACGCAGAACGGCTTCTTCATGGAAAGCTTCCTGGATGAGCTGGCGCAGGCCGCGGGCAAGGACCCCGTCGCGCTGCGGCGTGAATTGCTGGCGCATGACCCGCGCGCACTGCGCGTGGTGAACACCGCGGCCGAGCGGGCGGGCTGGGGCACGCCGCTGCCCGCCGGCCGCGCGCGCGGCTTCGCCTTCGTCGACAGCTACGGTTCGCTCTGCGCGCAGGTGGCGGAGGTCTCGATGGAGAACGGCAGGCCGCGCGTGCACCGCGTGGTGGTCGCGCTCGACTGCGGCAAGCAGGTGCTGCCGGACGGCGTCCGCAGCCAGGTCGAGGGCGGCGTGATCCAGGGCCTCTCCACCGCGATGGGGGAGAAGCTCGAGATCGCGCAGGGCCGCGTGCAGAACGCGAACTTCGACGGCTACCATGTGCTGCGGATCGATGACGCACCGACGGTGATCGAGACGCATGTGATCGAAAGCGGCGAGCGCATGGGCGGCATCGGTGAGCCGCCGGTGCCGCCGATCACGCCGGCGCTGGTCAATGCGGTCTCCGCTTTGGTCGGGCGCCGCATCCGCAAGCTGCCGCTGATGGACGCGCTGGCCTGACATCGCGCCAGCGGGGGGCGTCGCGCGCGCGACGCCCCCCGCGTTCCGCTGCATCCACCTTGAGGTGACGCAGGGATCGCCGGCGGGGCCGCTCCGGCGTGCCGCCGAGCTCTTCCACGACGAATAGAGGCGCGACCTGCGCCAGCCGGGAGTACGCACGGCACGCTGAAGGCCAGCGAGGCTGCATGGCCGGTGCCGGACACCGGTCGCGCAAACGTCAGCGCGCTTCGCAGCCGCAGAGTTGATCCATGTCGAGGCTCAAGCTCGGCCATCCGCACAATATGCGTGGAGAGACGCATCGGGCAGCGGGACGAGGCAGAGCGCAGCACCATGACCAACCAACCGCCTCTCAGGCTCGATTTTTCCGAGGCCGACGATCTGGCGGCGCAGCTGCGCGGTATCGCCGCCGATATGGTGCCACGCCGTCCGGGCCCGTTCTCCGGCTCGCTCTCCTCCGTCCAGCTCGGTGACGTGGCGATCCAGGTCGTGCGCAGCGCGCCGGTCCTGCTGCTCGGCACGGCCGCGCCGGGCATGACGGGGCTGATCCAACTGCTGGACGGGTCTGCCGATGCGCGCTGGAACGGCCAACGGATCGGACCCGAGGAAGTCGCGCTCTGCGCTGGCCGCAGCGGGCATGAGGCTGTCTACCAAGAGGCCTTCGCCTGCACGGTGATCGGCATCGAGAGCGCGGGGCAATCCGGCGACTGGGCGATTGAAGGGGAACAGGCGCCGTCGCCCGACCGGCGCTTCGCTGCGCTCTGCCCAAACCCCGATGCGCAGGCGGGCCTGGCGGCCATCGGGCGTGCAATCGAGGCCGCGACAGCAGCGGGCGGCGCGGCGCTCAGGGAGGCGGAGGCGCGCCGGGCCTTGCGCGCCGCCATCCTCGACACGGCGCGCGGGCTGATGGTGTCGCCCGATGCCGCCAGTACGCCGCAGCGGCACGCCGGCCGGGCACGCCAGCGGATCGTGCATGCGGCCGATGACTATCTCCGCGCCCATCCCGAACGGCCCATCTACACAGACGAGCTCTGCGCCGCGCTTGGCGTCTCGGCGACCAGCCTGTACCAGGCCTTCCGCTCCACCTTCGGCATGAGCCCGCATCGCTACCTGAAGATGCGCCGGATGGGCATGGTGCGCGCTGCGCTCCGCGCGCGGAGCGGGCCCTGGCATTCGGTGAAGGCGATCGCGCTCTCGCACGGTTTCTGGCACCTCGGCCAATTCGCGCGCGACTACCATGCACTCTATGGGGAACCGCCCTCGGCAACCCTCTCCCAGGCGCGGATCGCTGGCCACGCTCTAAGTGATCCTGGCGCGGCGGGGCGTGGCGCCGCATCCCGCATCGCCTGATGCGCCGGGTTCGTGACCAGGTATCGCGATCGGGTTTGCCTGCAGTCACGACACGCTGCGCGCGCGCCATGCCTGCAGCAGGGTGAAGGCCACCGCGAGCAGGGCAGGACCGATGAAAAGCCCGAGGAACCCGAAGGAGAAGAAGCCGCCAAAGACACCCAGGATAACCAGCGTCAGCGGCATCTTCACGCCGCGCTTGATCAGCAGCGGCCGGATCAGATTATCGCTCGCCGAGACCATCAGGGCGCCCCAGAGAATCATGAAGACGCCCCAGCCATCGGCACCCTGGTGGAACAGCCACCACGCGCCGCCGCCCCACACCAAGGGCAGCAGCACGGCCCCGATCTGGCTGATCGCCAGCAGCATCACGACGAAGCCGAGCAGCCCCGGCGCCGGCACCCCGGCAATGGCCGCGCCGATACCCATGAAAAGCCCCTGCAGGCAGGCGGTGCCGACCACGCCATAGGCGACGCTGCGGAGCGAGCCACCCGCCGCCTCCAACGCCGCCGATGCCGCATCGCCGCCAAGGCGGCGCAACACCTCGCGCAGCACCGCGGCGACGGCATCGCCATTCGCCCAGAACAGCGCCGCGACAATAAGCGCCAGCACGAATTGCAGCATGCTGTCCGCCAGCGCGCGCGCCACGGCCAGCGCCACCTGGCGGGCCCAACTGGCATAGGGTGCGAGCACAGCGCGCAAATCGCCGCCCGTGCTCGCCAGTTCGGACCAACCTCGCGCCAAGCGTTCGCCCACCAGCGGCAGTCGCTGCATCGCGGGCGGCGGGTCCGCAGGGAAGGTTGCGAGGATCGCTTCCAACTGGACCGATGCCTCCGCCAGGCCGCTGGCCAGCCGGGGTGCCGCCGCGAGGAGCGGCAGGCCGGCCAGTACGATCGCTGCGGCCGACATCAACCCGGCCGCCGCGCCATGGCCGAGCCCGAGACGCAGCAACGCAGACCGCAGGGGCCAGGTCGCAATCGCCAGGACGGCCCCGAACAGGATGGCAGTGGCCAGCGGCTGCAGTACCATCAGCACACCCAGGAC
>JBJOMW010000046.1:0-13842 GCA_046052145.1 Pseudomonadota bacterium | reverse complement strand
TCTGCGACACGCTGACCGGCCAGACCTGCCCCGATTTCGGCGCGACGACGATCACCGCCGCCTGGCCGCTGCCCGATCCGGCGAAGTTCACCGGCAGCGCGACGGAGCGCGCGACGCTGCTGAACGAACTCTACGCCGCGCTGCATCGGCGGCTCAGCATCTTCACCAGCCTACCCTTCGCCACGCTCGACCGCATGGCGCTGAAGGCGCGGGTGGACGCGCTGGCCGACCCGCATGTGCTGGCGCGCTGAGACGGATAGGAACAGAACAGATGAAGGTCGGGATCAGCGGCATGGGCCGCATCGGGCGGCTCGCGCTACGCGCCGCCATGGGCGCGGCGGAGCGGCCGGAGGACGATCCGCGGCGAGGCAACAGGCTTGAGGTCGTCCACCTGAATGAGATCAAGGGCGGCGCCGCGGCAACCGCGCATCTACTGGAATTCGACAGCGTTCAGGGCCGTTGGCGCGCGCCCATCGCGGCAGAGGGCACAGACGCCATCCGCGTCGGCGACCGGCGCCTCACCTTCTCCGACCAGGCGCAGCCAGCCGAGATCCCCTGGGGCGATCTCGGCGTGGACGTGGTGCTGGAGTGCACCGGCAAGTTCCTCACGCCCGATGTGCTGGAAGGTCATCTGCGGCGCGGCGCGAAGCGCGTGATCGTCGCCGCCCCCGTGAAGTTCGATAGCGTGCTGAACGTGGTCGTGGGCGTGAATGAGCAGCTCTACGACCCGGCGCGGCACCCGATCGTCACCGCTGCTTCCTGCACCACCAACTGCCTCGCCCCCGTGGTGAAGGTCGTGCATGAGGCGATCGGCATCCGTCACGGCCAGATCACCACCATCCATGACCCGACCAACACCAATGTCGTCGTGGACGCGCCGCATAAGGATTTTCGCCGGGCCCGCTCCGCCATGCTCTCGCTGGCGCCCACGACGACAGGCAGTGCGACGGCGATCGCGCTGATCTACCCCGAGCTCAAGGGCAAGCTGAACGGCCATGCCGTGCGCGCCCCCGTGCTCAACGCCAGCCTGACCGACTGCGTCTTCGAAATGGCGCGGGCGACGAGCGCGGAAGAGGTGAACGCGCTCTTCGCCGCCGCCGCGCGCGGCCCTCTCGCCGGCATCCTTGGCTATGAGCAGCGCCCGCTGGTCTCCGCCGATTATGCCCGCGATACGCGGAGCTCGATCGTCGACGCGCCCAGCACCATGGTCACGGACGGCACGCTGCTGAAGATCTACGCCTGGTACGACAATGAGATGGGCTATGCCTGCCGCATGGTGGACCTCGCCTGCCACATGGAGCGCATCGGGCTGTGAGCATGGCCGCCGGCAGCAGCGCGGGCAGCCGCAACTACGCGATCGTGACGCTCGCCTATTGGGGCTTCACGCTGACCGATGGCGCGCTCAGGATGCTGGTGCTGCTGCACTTCTTCCAGCTGGGCTACTCACCCTTCGCGCTGGCCTTGCTGTTCCTGCTTTATGAGGCGGCGGGGATCGGCGCCAACCTAATCGGCGGCTGGCTGGCGACGCGCTTCGGGATCGCGCGGATGCTCGCGGTCGGGCTTGCCACGCAGATCGCGGGCTTCCTGATGCTGTCGGCGCTGGCGCCCGATTGGGCGGCGGCGCTTTCGGTGGCCTGGGTGGTCGTGGCGCAGGGGATCTGCGGGATCGCGAAGGACCTCACCAAGACCGCGAGCAAGAGCGCCATCAAGCTCACGGCCGGCGAGGCCTCGGGCCGCCTGTTCCGCTGGGTGGCCTTCTTCACCGGCAGCAAGAACGCGATGAAGGGCGTGGGCTTCTTCCTCGGCGGCGTGCTGCTCGAGGCGCTGGGCTTCCGTGGCGCGCTCTGGGCCATGGCGGCCGCGCTCGGGGCGGTCCTTCTTGGCGTCGTGTTGTCCCTGCCGCCGATGATGGGCAAGGCGAAGGCGTCGCGCAGCATGCAGGCGTTCTTCGCCAGGAACCGCGGCGTGAACCTTCTGGCCGCGGCGCGGGTTGCCCTGTTCGGCGCGCGCGATGTGTGGTTCGTCGTCGGCCTGCCGGTCTTCCTCTACGCCTCCGGCTGGAGCTTCAGCATGGTCGGCGCGTTCCTCGCGCTCTGGACCATCGGCTATGGCGTTGTGCAGGCAATGGCACCCGCCCTCGTCCGCCGCAGCCCCGATGGGCTTGCCACGGAAGTGCCGGCCGCGCGCGCCTGGTCGCTTGCCCTCGCGCTGCTGCCGGCCGGCATGGCGGCCGCCCTGCTGGGCGAGATCGCCCGGGCCGACCTGATTGTGGTGCTGGGGCTCGGGCTGTTCGGCGTCGTCTTCGCCGTGAACTCCTCGCTCCACTCCTATCTCGTTCTGGCCTATGCCGGCAGCGACAAGGCGGCGGAGGATGTCGGCTTCTACTACGCCGCCAATGCAGCGGGGCGTTTCGGTGGCACGCTCCTGTCGGGCGTGCTCTATGCGTGGGGTGGGATCACCGCCTGCCTGCTCGGCAGCGCTGCGATGCTGGCCGCCTGCTGGGCCGTGACGCTCGCCTTGCCGCGCAGGATGCCCGCGCCGGCATAGATGGCCGCGCCGGACGATTCCGAAACCGTCACAAAAAATTCACATGATCGCGATTGCAGGATTCACAGGAGCGACGAGGCTGCGCCGGTTGATTGCGAAAGAACATCTTTGGAATGCGCAAACCGGTCAAACGGACCCGTTCGGCAGCGGGCACGGCCGTCACGTCAGCCTCGAAGGCACCGCCTGCGGCCAAATCCGACGCCAAGACCCCGGCTGAACCGCGGAAGACGCGCAGGGTGAAGGCAGCCGAGCGATCCGAGGAGCTGTGCTTCAAGGTCACCGGCACCTTCAAGGAGGCGTTCAAGCAGACGGCCAAGGCGCTCGGCCTGAAGAAAAGCGCCTTCCTGGAGAAGCTTGTCGCGGACTGGCACGAACGTCACCCCGCTATGCCCGCTGGCGCCGGAGCACCGGCGGCCAGCGTCACCACACCGGCGCGGCGGGCTCCTCAGGGGAAGGCGGCCCGCAACGCCGCGACCTCATCGCGCCGGGCGTAGCAAGCACCACGGCGGTCTATCCCGATCGTCACTCCGCCAGCGTCGCGATGGCCACGGCAAGGCGGCAGCCCTGCGCGAATTCGGGAATATCCACATATTCGTGGACCGTGTGGATCTCGGCCTGTCCTGCCCCGAAGGTCACGGTCGGCACGCCGTGTCCGGCCAGCCAATTCGCATCAAGCCCGCCATGGGAGATAATGGTGACGGGCTTGAGGCCGATCGCTTCCGCCGCCTTCTTCGCGCGCAGCACGGCCGGCTCTGCTTCGTCCAGCGTGAAGGGCGGGTAGGCGGCGCGGGCCTGGAACGTCACCTCCGCGGTCCCACCATCGGCGTCCGTCACTTCGGCGCGCGCCTTGTCGAAGGCTGCGCCGAAGGCCTCAGCGATCCGGGCGGCGAAGGCGGCATCGGTGCTACGCGCCTCGCCCAGGATGTGGACATAGTCGGTGACGACGTTGGTGGCATCGCCGGCAGGCTTGCCTTCCTTGCCGCCGAAGACGCCGACATTGCTCGAGCCCCGTCCCTCGGGCTGGACGACCTTGCCGAACCAGCCACCGCGAGAGGCTTCGGTGAGCGCCACCGCGGCCACCAGTGTCGAGGAGATGCCGCGTTCCGGCGCAACACCGGCATGGGCGGCCTTGCCTTTGATCGCGACGTCCCAGTTCGTCTGGCCGACGGCGCCGATGGTCAGCTTGGCGGCATGCGTGCTGTCCACGTTGAAGCCCATGGTCGCGCCGAGCAGATCCTTCGGGTCGAGTTCGCGCGCGCCATGCAGCCCGCTTTCTTCCCGCACGGTGAAGAGCAGGGTGATCGGTGGGTGCGGCAGCTTGTGCGCGATCAGGCTCTTCGCCAGGGCCACCAGCACGGCGCAGCCCGTGCCATTGTCGCCACCCAGCGCCGTGGTGCCGTCGGAGACGATCCGGTCGCCCTCGCGCCGCGGCTTGGCGCCCTTGCAGAGCGGCACCGTGTCGAGATGGGTGGAGAACAGCAGGCGCGGGCCGGGCCGCGTGCCGGGCAAATCCACGATCAGATTCCCGACCTCGGTCGGCAGGGGGATGCGCTGATGGGCCGTGTCGTGGCGGATCGCACTGGCCGGCACGCCGACCTTCTTCAACTCCTCCACGATGGCGGCAGCGATCGCGGCTTCCTGGCCGGTCACGCTGTCGATGGCAAGCAGCCTGACCAGCAGGTCCACGGCGTAGTCCACATCGACGAGATCGGCAGGGCTGCTCATGGTGCGTGTCCTCCTGTTGGGCGGGTTGGGTGGTGCGTGGTGGATCGCATTTGCGCCACGGCACCAGCGGGGATCTGGGCGCCACGCGTCATGGCGGGGCGAAGATGGGGCGCAAGGCGTCGGTAACGCCGGTCAGCATGATCTGCGCGCCGATACACAGCAGCAGGAAGGCGGCCAGCTTGGCGGCGATGAGCATGCCCGTTGGGCCAAGCCGTCGTGCGACAGACGCTGCATTGGCGTAGGCAATCCAGACGGACACCGCGACGGTGGCCGCGACCAAGGCGGCCGCGATGGCGCTCATCATCACCTCGCCCAGTGCGGTGCTGCGCCGCTCCGCCGCCAGCGCAATGGACGCGGCAATGGCGCCCGGGCCGGTGGTCAGCGGCAGGGTGAGCGGGAAGAAGGCCATGCGCTCCAGCGGCGCAGTTTCGAGCGCCATGGGCGCACGGGCGTCGCGCCGCTGCTGATCCTCTGGCTCCTCGTTCAGCATGCGCCATCCGGCGACCGCCACCGCCAGCCCACCCGCGATCCGCAACGCTTCCAGCGAGATGCCGAAGAAGCCGAGCACGGGCGTGCCCAGAAACAACGCCACGAGCAGCACGATGAAGCTGTTGATCCCGATGGCACGCGCCAGCCGCGCGCGATCCTGCTCGGTCAGCCACCGGGTCATGCCGTGGAAGACCAGCGCGCCGCCCAACGGGTTGATGATGCTGATCAGCGCCGAATAGCCGAACAGCCACGCCGCGAAGAGTTCACCGGCGAGAGACAAGCTGGTCATCCCTCCCGCCCCCCGCGCGCCTGGGGATCAGAACCGCACGAGCCCGAAGGCGACCAGGCGGTTGGCGATGCCGTGGCCGACGCCGCCCGGCGCCGTCGCCGATGCCCCCCCTTCGAGGTCGCGCCGGCTGAAGACGTATTCGACACCGAGGTCGAGCCAGCCGAAGGGCTGACGCTGCGTCGGGCGGTCGGCGAAGGGGCTCCAGACCAGGTTGGCGATGACCTGCTGCATCTCCCGGTTCAGCGCCAGCGCGCCCCGCGAGCCGGGCTCGAAGTCGTCCGCGCTGTCGGGGAAGTCCTGGCGCGCATAGGAATAGGCGAAGGTGCTGCGCAGCGTGTCGTTCCAGAAGCGGCGATAGGCGGCGGTGCCGCCATAGCTCGGCACCGCATCCAGGCTGTAGCGGAGCAGGGACGGCACGCCGAAATTCGTCACCGCGCCCTGGCCGAAGCTGTTGCCGGCCAAGTAGCGCCCGATGCCCTCGCCGTAGAAGCCGAGTAAGGTCAACTCGTCCCGCCCGAGCGCCGGCAGGGCGCGGCCCACCGGCAGGCGTATATGCGCGGCCAGGCCCCAGCCGAGCGTGTCGTCGCTCCCCCCCGGCTGCAGAGTGGTATTGTCCGTGTCGATGTTGATCTGCCGCACCAGCCCGCGCAGCACCGCTTCCGTGCCGTTGCCCCGGTAGGTCAGCCGCGCCAGCAGGTCCGGCACCTGGTCGAAGACCGGGCTCGCGCCCCCATCGAAGCGCTGCGGGCCGAAGGCCGGGCCACGCACCGTCGTCACGTCGCCATAGGGCGCTTCGAGCGAGCCAGCGAGCGTCCAATTCGCGTTGAGGCGATGGGTGGCACGGATCTGCGCCTGCCGGATGAAGGACTGGTTGAGGTTGGTGGCGTCGTGGAAGGCCTCGAACACTCCCTCGTTCCAGAGGCTGTTCGCCTGGCCGATCAGATAGCTCCAGTCGTCGCGCGTGAGTTCCGCGAAGGCGAGGCGGAGCCTGAAGGCGAGATCGCCGCCCGGCGAGATCTCGCCGCGGAAATCCGCCTCGATCGTGGTGTCGAGCCGCCCCCACTCCGTGTCGGTGCGGGTGTCGACGCCGAGGCGCGAGCCGCGCGCGGTGAAATCGGCGCCACCGGTCTGCCCGTCCGCGGCGCTGCGCGTCAGCGGGATGCCCTGCACCGCGGCGGCGTCGGTCGGGTTGCGCGCGTTGAAGTCCGCGTAGCCCGTCATGCGCACGAAGCCGTAGAGCCGGACGGTCGTGTCGGTGTTCGGGATGCGCATCGCGAGCCCGTCCAGGCTGCCTCGTAGCGCCTCGTCCACCTCGCTGCGGACCACCTCCGGCGTGCGGACGACCGGCCCGGGAATGAGGCTCGGTACCTCCGGGGAGGTGTCGTACGCCGTTGAGGGCCCGCCAGCGCCCACCGCCGGCCGCGCTGGCGCCCGCGCCGGCGCGGCGGCAACGGCCGGCGCGGTGACCGGGGCGGCCGCAGGCGCCACGGCCGGGGCGCGCGAGGGGGCGCGCGCGGGCGCGGGGGCGGCCACCGGCGCTGCGGGGCGGGTGCGTTCCGCCTCAAGCTCGTTCACGCGCCGCTGCAGCGCATCGATGCGGCGCACCAGCTCCTCGATGCTCGGCTGCTGCGCGAGGGCTGGCGTGGCGCCAACCAGCAGGCCAAGAAGCGCGGCCCCCGTCAGACTTCGCTTCATCCGCGCCCCCTGACCGTCATCCCGCCCCGGCTGGTCGCGCCCGTCTCACCGCTGCGCGCGACCGGCCGCGACGCCCTGCTGGAAGGCGCGCTCACGGGAATTCACATGCTGCTGGTAGACAAAGCCGCCCGCCGCCCCGAGGCCGGCACCGATCGCAGCACCCGTGCCCATGTTGCCGGATAGCGACCCGATCAGCGCGCCCGCGCCAGCACCGGCAAGGCCGCCTGTCATGGCGCGCTGCGCCGCGGGATCGAGGTCGGCGCAACCGGCAAGGCTGATCAGCGCCACAGCGCCAAGAATGAAAGTGGACTTGCGCATCATCGGCCGGTCCTCCGGTTGGTGACGGGCGCTGGCGGCGGGCAAGGATAGGCGCTGGCGGCCCAGCGCATCGCGCCGTCGATCGCCCGTTCGCTCGCGAATTGCGGATTGGCCCGCGCCCAGGCGACGAAAGCCGATTGCGACTGGTCGAGGCTCGGCGAGGGCGCCGGCAGGCAGAAGATAGGATCAAGCGCACCGGGCGCCGTGACGACCACATGGTACTGCCCGGCCCCGGTCAGGAAGCCGCGGCAATAGGCCGAGGCCGCGGGATCCAGCGAGCCGCAGAGCTCCGCCAGCTGCCCCGTGCTGACCGGGCCCGGCTGCGCCGAGGCCGGCGCCGCCGAGGCCGCCAGCGCGGCCAGACACAACGCCCATTTGCGCATCGTCACGACGTCCTCCGCTCCCGGCTTCTGCCTGCACGGGGGATCGCCTCAGCCCGACGCGCATGCGCCGGCTATCCGCCGTGGCGCGATCCACCTGGACCGCGCACGCTACCTTGACGCCACCCATCGCTGTCCGCATCGGCAGCACGTCGCGCGCCTTTGCAGCACGTCTCGGCGACGCAACCCGTCAGAAGCGGAAGGCGATGCTGAGGGAGCCGAACTGCGCGAGCTGGCGCTGGGTCTCGAACTCCTTGCTGCGGACCGTGTAGGTCGCGGTCAGCCGAGCGCGTTCCAGGATCAGCGCAACACCAAGGCTGGCGTCGCCGACCAGCGGCTCGACGTCGACGCTGCGGCTGTCGCGCCAGGTGTTGCCGTCGAGCGTGACATCACGCGCGACGGCGCGCCCCTCGACGCCGAAGAAACCGTACCAGCCGAACCGCCCGGTCGGCTGGAAGAACACTGACCCCGCCGAAACGGGCCGGGCACGCGGCGGACCGAAATCCGCCTCCAACTCTGTGCCATAGCGCAGCATGAGGCCAGCGGCCGCGTAGGTGTGCACATTGCCGAGGCTTGCCGCGACGCTCGGCACGAGGCCGAACTGCCGCCCCTCCGCATCCGCGGCGCCGTTCATCCGCCATTGCCGGTTGAGTACCAGATTCATGCCGGGCTCGTTGCGGATCTGCGCGGACCAGCCATAGGCGCGGTCGATATTGAGAAGGTCGTGCGTGGTATTCTGCACCTGCTCGCCGAGCGCGGCCGGGCCCACCACGCCGAGCTGCAGCTCGAGCGTGCCGATCGCACGGTCGGTGTAGGAATGCAGGGTCAGCGCGCCATAGAGCCAGCCCGCATAGGGCCGGTCGCGCGGATCGGGGTCCCGCGCCAGCGTGTCCTCAGGCGTGAATTTCTTCTGGCCGAAGCCAAGGCCCCAGCGCGCCGTTCCGCCCGTGGGGAACAACAGGCTCGGGCGGTCCGTCAGCGCCGCGAGCCACGCCGGCGGATCGTAGGACGGGGCGCGCCAGGCGAAGAGGAAGCCGTTGGTATAGTAGCGGTCCTGGCCCGAGAATGTGTCGTTCTCCAGCAGGAAGGCGAAGGTGCCGGCCGGATCGGCGGAGCGCACCAGTGGCGTCTCGGCCACCGCCGGCAGCGCCGCCAGCACTCCGGCGGCGCAAACTGCGCCCAGACCGCGCCACGCCATGGCTCAGAAGCGCCAGACCAGCGGCACGATGAAGACGGCGACAATGAAGAACCAGATCATCATCGGCAGGCCGAACTTCCAGTAGTCGCCGAAGGCATAACCACCCGGCCGCATGACCATGAGGTTGGTCGGTGTGGCGATCGGCGTGAGGAAGGAGGCTGCCGCAGCGACCGCAATGCACATCAGCACCGGCAGGGGCGAGACACCCATGGCGGTGGCCGCGGCAACGCCGACGGGAATGATGATCAGAGCGGTCGCGGTGTTGCTAATCAGCTGCCCGAGCACCGCCGTCAGCAGGAAGATACCTGCGAGCAGGATGGTCGGGCTGCCGCCAGCAGCCATGGCGACGAGAGCGTCCGCCATCTTGTCGGCCGCGCCGGTCTGCACCATCGTCGTGGAGAGCGGCATCATCGCCGCGACCAGGATCACCGTGGTCCAATCCACCGCGCGATAAGCCTGGTCTACGGTCACCACGCGCAGCAGGACCAGGGCGAAGCAGCTCAGGATGCCGGCGACCGCCGCCGGTACCAGCCCAGTGGCGAGGCAGAAGACCATCGCGCCCAGCACACCGATCGCACCCCAGGCGCCAGCGCCAAGCGGCACGGCCTGGCGGCGCACCAGGTCGGGCGAGTTCACCACCAGCACCTGCGGGTCAGCCAGCCGGGTATCCAGCGCCTTCCAGCTGCCCTGCAGCAGCATCGTGTCGCCGGCCTGGAGCTGAACCGGCTCCGCGCCGACATCATTCCCGCCGCGCTGGATGGCGATGACCACCAAATCGCCGCTCTCCGTCACCATGCCCTGATACGCGGTCTGGCCGATCATCGCCGAGCGCGGCGGGATCATGACCTCGGCAAGGCCCGAGCTACGGTTGAACAGGCTGTCGCGGAGGTCGTCCTCACTATTCTCCAGCCGGAAGGCGAGGTGCTGCGCGGAGGCGAGCCGCGCCGCCTCCTCCCCCTGGCCGGAGACGAGGAGGAAGTCGCCCTCCGCCATCGTCTCGCGCTTCAGCCGCTCGCCCGTCTCACCGTCATGGATCGCGACCAGGCGCAGCGCGTCCCAATTGTGCACCTCCAGCACGGAAGGCGGCTGGCCCACCAGCGGCGAGGAGGCACGCAGGCGCAGGCGGAACAGCCCTTCCTTCAGCCCGTACTGCTCCACCAGCGTGGTGGCGTGGCGGCTGAAATCGGCGCTCATCGTCTCACCCGCACGATGGGGCAGCAGCTTCTGGCCGAGCAGGATGCTGATGGCGATGACGCCGAGCAGCAGCGGCACGCCGACGATGGTGAATTCGAAGAAGCCGATGGCGCGGAAGCCGGCATCGGCCGCGGCCTCGCTGACCAGCACGTTCACCGGCGTGCCGGTGAGCGCGAGCAGCGAGCCCGCATGGGCCGCGAAGACCATCGGCATCAGCAGTTGGGATGGCTGCCGCCGCAGCCGGAGCGCCATGACGACCACCACCGGCAGCAGCGCCGCAATGGCGCCGTTCAGGCTGATCAGCGCCGTCAGCACCGCCACCAGCAGCGCAATCAACACCATCAGCCGTGTGCGGCTTTCCTCGCCCGCGCCGCGGATCAGCATCTGCCCGGCCCAGGCTGTCACACCGGTGCGGTCCAGCGCGGCGGAGACAACGAAGAGCGTAGCGATGAACATCACCGCCGGGTCGCCGAAGCCCGATAGCGCCTGGTTCAGCGTGACGAGCCCGGTGGCGTAGAGCGCCATGCCAACGCCCATCGCCACGACGATGACAGGGATCCGATTCCAGACAAAGAGGACGATGGCCGCGAGGATGATCGCGGCCATCACGGTGATGTCGCCCATCCGCTAGAGCCCCCAGGGCAGGCCGAGCATGTACCAGGCCGCCAACATGACGGTCCAGACGACCGAGATGGCGATGACATAGGGCAGCATCAGCGCGATCACCGTGCCGACGCCCGCATCCTTCTGGTATTTGATCGCGAAGGTCACGATCATCGCGAAATAGGCGTTCAGCGGCGTGATGGAGTTCATCGGGCTGTCGCCAACGCGATAGGCCGCCAGCACCACCTCTGGCGCGACGCCGAGCTGCATCAGCAGCGGCACGAAGACCGGGGCGAAGATCGCCCATTTGGCGATCGCCGCCGTGATGATCAGGTCGATGCCGAAGACGGCGAAGACGAAGCCGATCAGCAGCGCGACGGTCGGCAGGTTCAGCTTCTGCAGGAAATCCGCCATGGAGACAGCGGCGAGCGTCGCCATGTTCGAATAGTTGAAGATCGCGATGAACTGGCTGATCACCAGCAGCAGCAGGATCAGTCCGGCGAGCGAGCCGATGGATTTCTGGATCGCCGCAATGGCATCGGCCGCCGTGCGCATGGTGCCGGCGGCACGGCCATAGGCGATGCCGCAGACCAGGAAGATCAGCGCGATCGAGACAATCAGGCTGGCCATGAAGGGCGAGGAGCCGATGATCGCGCCCGTCTCCGGGTTGCGCAGCGGCGCGCCGGGTGGCAGCAGCAGCAGCCCGATGAATCCCAGCACGCCGAACAGCGCCAGCCGCGCGGCGCGCAGGCCCTTATACTCGGCCTCCGACAGCACGTTCTCGCCCGGCACCTGATAGTCGCCCTTATAGGGGCCGAGGCGCGGCTCGATCACGCGTTCAGTGATGACAGCGATCAGCAGCGTGAGCATGGCGACGGAGGCAATGGAGAACCAGACATTCGCCGCGAGGTCGATGGAGACGTTGGGGTTCACCAGCCGCGCCGCGTCGTTGGTGATCTCCGTCAGGATGCCGTCCACCGGCACGATCAGCACATTGACCATGAAGGCCGAGGCGACGGCCGCGAAGGCCATAGCGAGCCCGGCCAGCGGATGCCGCCCGACCGAGAGGAAGGCAGCGGCCGCGAGCGGGATCAGCACCAGATAGCCCGCATCCGCCGCGATGGAGGAGACGATGCCCACGAAGACGAGGATATAGGTCAGCGCCTTCGGGGGCGCGACGATCACCAGCTTGCGGATCAGCGCCTTGACCAGCCCCGCTTCTTCCGCGACGCCGACACCGACCATGGCGACGATAATCACGCCGACCGCGTTGAAGCCCATGAAATTGGGCACAACGCCCGTGAACATGAAGCGGATGCCGTCGATGGTCAGAAGGCTGCGCGCCGCCGTCGTCGCCTGCTCGATATCGCCAGTCGCGGGGTTGTAGGCCTGGTAGGTCACCTGCGCGCCGAGCAGCGACAGCAGGGCGGAGAGCAGCACGACGAAGACGATCAGATAGACGAAGATCATCACCGGGTGCGGCACCTTGTTGCCGACCCGCTCCACCGTGTCGAGGATGCGCTGCATCACGGTCTTCGGCCCGGCCTCGGCGGCGGGCGCGGAGTTGGGGGTACTCATCGCGACAGCGCCTCCAGGATGCGCGCCCAGGAGCGGATGCCCTTCTGGAAGCTCCGCAGGTTGTATTTCTCGTTCGGGCTGTGGATGCGGTCGTCGTCGAGGCCGAAGCCGGCCAACACCACATCCATGCCGAGCGAAGTCTTGAGCATATGCGTCACCGGGATGGAGCCGCCTGAGCCGATGAAGACCGCCGGCTTCCCCCATTCGTCGGAGAGCGCGGCGCGCGCCTTGGCGAAGGCCGGGTCGGTGTCGGGGAAGCGGATGGCGCGGCCCGATCCGTGCTCGATGAATTCGGCGCGGCAATCGGCCGGCAACCGCGCCTGCACATGCTCCCGGAAGGCCTTGCGGATGGCGTGCGGGTCCTGATCGAAGACGAGGCGGAAGGACACCTTCGCGCTGGCCTGTGCCGGGATGACGGTCTTGAAGCCATCGCCCTGGTAGCCGCCGCCCATGCCGTTGATCTCGCAGGTCGGGCGCGACCAGACCATCTCGATCGCCTCGCGCCCCTTCTCGCCCGCCGGCACCGAGAGGCCGACCACGCCGAGGAATGTCTCAGCGGTGAAGCCGAGCGTCCCCCATTGCTCCTTCAGGCTGGCAGGCAGTTCGGGGACGCCGTCATAGAAGCCGGGCAGCGTGACGCGGCCCTGATCGTCGTAGAGATCGGCGAGGATCTTCGCGAGGATCCGGTTCGGGTTGGCGGCGGCCATGCCGTAGAAGCCGGAATGCAGGTCGCGGTCGGCGGCGTGGATGATCACCTCCTCGCCGCACAGGCCGCGCAGCATGGTGACGATCGCCGGTGTCTCGGGGTCCCACATGTTGGTGTCGCAGATCAGGCCGATATCGGCCTTCAGCTCGTCCTTGTTGGCGTCGAGGAAGCCAGGGAGGTTCACCCCACCCGATTCCTCCTCGCCTTCCAGCAGGATCGTCACCGGGATGGGCAGCTTGCCCGTGACCGTCTTCCAGGCGCGGCAGGCTTCGACGAAGGCCATCAGCTGGCCTTTGTCGTCCGCGCTGCCACGGCCGCGGATCACCTTCGTCCCGTCCGGCAGCGCCTCGATCACCGGGTCGAAGGGGTCGCGGCCCCAAAGCTCCAGCGGGTCCACCGGCTGCACGTCGTAATGGCCGTAGAACAGGGCCGAGGGGCCGGCTGCGGCGCGGTCATGCGCAACGACGATCGGGTGCCCAGGCGTCGGTCGCGCCGCGGCCTCGAAACCGATGCTGCGAAGATCCGCCGCGTGCCATTCGGCATTCGCCGCGCAATCCTTCGCGAAGGCCGGATCGGTCGAGATGGACTTGATGCGCATGACCGCGAAGAGCCGGTCCAGCGCCGCGTCCATGTCGGACTCGATATGTGCGAGCACCCGGTCGAGATCGCTCATGGTGTTTTCGCCTGCCATCGTGGCGGCCGAGCGCGCATGCGGCACCACGCGGCTCTGCCGAGGCTTGCAGGCTAGCCGGGCACGCCGTCCGGGCCTTGCGCGGCACGTCCCGGCACTGTGCCGCACGTCCGGTGGGCCAGAATGCCGCCGTGCCCATCGGGCGCCGTAGCGGCAAGCTGCACCCGTGCCGATGCCAGAGCCCCCTACCCTTCCAGTCTATGCGCTACTGCTGGCCGAACGGCTCGATGTCCGGGCGATCGAGCGGCGCGGCCCGTCGCTGCCGGGCGTGCTGAGCCTCGGCGAGCTGCCGGGCGGTGGCTCCGCCTTTGCGTTCCGGTGGGGCGCGCTGGTCACCATCGGCGCGTCGCTCGAACAGACGCAGTCGTTGGCCGCGCAGCTCCGCCCGCATTTGCACGCGGCGCTCGGCGAACCGGTGCAGGAGACGGC
>JBJOMW010000045.1:0-15039 GCA_046052145.1 Pseudomonadota bacterium | reverse complement strand
CCGGCCTCCTGCTCCTTCAATATCCCGATGATCTGCTCATCGCTGAACCTGCTGCGCTTCATTCGTCCGTCCCTCGTTGGAGCAGACTCTACCGATAAATGGCGCCATTTCAGGGGAGCACGTCAGTAACATTCTCCCGCTCGCTCTCTAAAAGAAGCACAATGGCTGATAGGCTCGCGCGATCAAGGGCGCGCTTTATTCGTGGCGGGCACCGCGAATAACGAAGACCATTAAGGGGGGACAAAGCGCTTAGGCCTGACAACATAAAATCTCCAGCAATGAATTCGCGCACAGCGTTTAGGCGCTGCTGTCCGTCCATCACCTCATAACGCGCAGCATCGCTCTCATATAAAAATACGGGCGGAATGGGAATATTTAATAATAGAGACTCTATCAGTTTGCTTTTTTGAATTGGCGTCCATCTTAATCTGCGTTGATACTCAGGTCTAAGATTTAATACTTCTCCCTTGTCAATAAGATCTCTGATTTGAGGCAAGAAGAAGTTATTGGTCTGATAAACAATGCGAAAGGCATTGCGAGCGAAAAAATCATCTGGGTCTGGCTTGCCTTCCGTAGCCGCCGGAACCTCTGGCTCTTCGTCGGCTGAGCCTAGGACAACCTCTACGCTCATTGCGCTCCCAACCTCTGCCCGGTTCGCCCCTTAAGTACCGATGCTATTATGCAACGAATGGGTCTGCAAGGCCGGACAAGACGGCCCGGTCCTTCCAAGCTAATGGCCTCCAATGCAAGGTGGTAGCCCCTGGGGTGCGCACTGAAAGGCCCCCCGCGGCGAACGGGTAGTCACAGGTGCCGATAGGGCTCGAAGGCGTTCATAGAGGATAGTGCGCTGCGCCGACGCTATTCGCTCTCGCTTGGTGCCCTATGGGGCCCTTCGCGCAGCCTATTCAGGCAGCCGCCTCTACCCCGCCGCGATCACCCGGATCTTCCGCCCATCCACCCCGAGCGCGATCCGCCCCGCCTTCAGCGCCAGCGCAGTCTCCCCGAACACCTCGCGGCGCCAGCCATGCAGCGCCGGGATGTCGTCCTCGCCGGCGGCCAAGCGTTCCAGGTCGTCCGAATTGGCCAGCAGCCGCGGGGCGACGTGGTGGGCCTCCGACTGCGCGGCCAGCAGCACCTTCAGCAGCGCGACCAGCGCCGGGGAGGCCTGCGGGCCGGACCGCTCGCGCGGGGCCTCGGGCAGGGCCTCGTCGGGCAGCGCCTTGGCCTCGGCCAGCGCGGCCAGCAGCGAAACGCCCGACTTGCCCTTGGCGAAGCCTTCCGAAATCCCCCGCGCACGGGCGAGTTCCGCGGCGTTCTGCGGGGCGGTCGCGGCAATCTCCAGCAGCGTCTCGTCCTTCACCAGGCGCTGGCGGGGGATGTTCACGCGCTGCGCTTCGCGTTCGCGCCAGGCGCAGGCGGCCCGCAGCGCGCCCAGGAAGCGGCGATTGGTGGTGCGCGGCTTCAGCTTCTCCCACTGCGTCTCGGGATCGGGGCGATAGGTCGCGGGCTCGGCCAGCGCCGCCATCTCCTCCGCCACCCACGGCGTGCGGCCCTCGCGCTCCAGCCGCGTCGTGAGCGCGGTGTAGATCCGGCGCAGATGCGTCACATCGGCCGCGGCATAGGCGATCTGCGCCGGCGAGAGCGGCCGCGCCGCCCAATCCGAAAAGCGATGCGCCTTGTCGATATTGGCATTGGCCAGCGCGCGGGCCAGCCCGTCATAGCTCACCTGGTCGCCGAAGCCGGCCACCATGGCGGCGATTTGGGTGTCATACAGGGGCGTGGGAACCGCGCCGAAGCGCAGCAGGAAGATTTCCACATCCTGCCGGGCGGCATGAAAGACCTTCACCACCGCTGTGTCGGCCAGCAACTCCCCGAGCGGGGCCAGGTCGAGGCCGGGCGCCAGCGCGTCCACCACCGCCACATCATCCTCGCCGGCCAGCTGGATCACGCAGAGCTCGGGCCAATAGGTCCGCTCCCGCATGAATTCGGTGTCCACCGTCACGAAGGCCTCACGGCGGAGACGCTCGCAGAGGGCGGCAAGCGCCTCGGAGGTCGTGATCAGGGCGGGCGCGGCATCCGCGTCGGCCGGGGGGCGGCGGCTCATGCGGGGGGTTTACCCCTGTCCCGGGGGGGCGGGAAGCCGCCCGGAGCGCCTACCCGCTTGACTTTAGGGGGCCGCTGGGCCGTTTTCGCCCATCTTTCAGGCACCCCGGGACGACTCATGCACGCCTACCGCACCCATACCTGCGGCGCGCTCCGCGCCGCCGACGCCGGCAAGACCGTCCGGCTTTCGGGCTGGGTGCATCGCAAGCGCGATCATGGCGGGCTGTTGTTCGTGGATCTGCGCGACCATTACGGGCTGACGCAATGCGTCGTGGCGCAGGGGAGCGCGGCCTTCGCCACCCTCGACGCCGCCCGCCCCGAAAGCGTCGTGACGCTGACCGGAGAGGTCGTCCCGCGTGAGGCTGGGACGGTCAACACGAAGCTGCCGACCGGCGAGATCGAACTGCGCGTGAAGGAAGTGGCGGTCCAGTCCGCCGCCGAGGTGCTGCCGATCCAGGTGGCCGGCGAGCAGGAATTCCCCGAGGAGCTGCGGCTCCGCTACCGCTTCCTCGACCTCCGGCGGGAGCGGCTGCAGCGCAACCTGATCCTGCGCAGCGCCGTCATCGCCTCCATCCGCCGCCGCATGATCGAGCAGGGGTTCACGGAGTTCCAGACGCCGATCCTGACGGCGTCGAGCCCGGAAGGTGCGCGCGACTTCCTGGTGCCCTCGCGGCTGCATCCCGGCACCTTCTACGCGCTGCCGCAGGCGCCGCAGCAGTTCAAGCAGCTGGCGATGGTCGCGGGCTTCGACCGCTATTTCCAGATCGCGCCCTGCTTCCGGGACGAGGCGTCGCGCGCCGACCGTAGCCCGGGCGAGTTCTACCAGCTCGACTTCGAGATGAGCTTCGTCACGCAGGAAGACGTCTTCGCCGCGATCGAGCCCGTGCTGCATGGCGTCTTCGAGGAATTCGCCGATTTCAGCGGCACGAAGCGCGCTGTCACGCCCGCGCCGTTCCCGCGCATCCCCTATGACACGGCGATGCTGGAGTACGGTTCCGACAAGCCCGACCTCCGCAACCCGATCCGCATCCGCGACGTGACGGAGCACTTCGCTGGCGGCAGCTTCGGCTTGTTTGCGAAGATCGCGGCCTCGGGCGGCGTGGTGCGCGCCATCCCCGCGCCGGGCGCGGGCGCCAATCCGCGCGGCTTCTTCGACAAGCTCAATGAATGGGCGCGCGAGCAGGGCGCGGGCGGGCTCGGCTACATCACCTTCAATGGCGGCCAGGCGGGCGGCCCGATCGCGAAGAACCTCGAAGCCGACCGCGTCGCCGCGATCAAGGCGGCCTGTGGGCTGGGCGACAACGACGCTGTCTTCTTCGCCGCCGGCAAGAAGGACGAGGCCGCGAAGCTCGCCGGCCAAGCGCGCACGCGCCTCGGCAACGAACTCGGCCTGATCGAGAAAGATTCTTATAGATTCTGCTGGGTCACCGATTTCCCGATGTACGAGCTGAACGAGGAAACCGGCCAGATCGACTTCAGCCACAACCCCTTCAGCATGCCGCAGGGCGAGCTGGAAGCGCTGAACACGATGAACCCGCTCGACATCAAGGCCTACCAGTACGACATCGTCTGCAACGGCATCGAACTGAGCAGCGGCGCGATCCGCAATCACCGCCCCGACATCATGCTCCGCGCCTTCGAGATCGCGGGCTATGGCGCGGAGGTGGTGGAACAGCGCTTCGGCGGCATGCTGAACGCCTTCCGCTACGGCGCGCCGCCGCATGGCGGCTCCGCCCCCGGCATCGACCGCATCGTGATGCTCCTGGCTGACGAGCCCGCGATCCGCGAGGTCATCCTCTTCCCCATGAACCAGCAGGCGCAGGATCTGATGATGGGCGCCCCCGCCGCGGTGGAGCCGGCGCGGCTCAAGGAATTGTCCATCAAGCTCGATCTGCCGCCCGCAAAGGGTGCAGCCGGGCCAAAGGCTTCCTAAGTTCGGGGGGATGCCCTCGCGCGGAGCCGCCATGCCGACCCCGACCCGCCTTGCCCGCCGGATGCTCGGCCTGGCTGCCGCCGCCTTGCTCGCTGTGGCACCTGCCGCGGCGCAGGGCGCCAGCGCGTCCCATGGCGTGAGCGCGGAGCAGCTCGCCGCGGGCATTGCGCGAATGGCCGCCCACCGCGCCGCCTATCGCCTCGACCTCGGAGAGGCGCGGGGGTCTGGCATCGCCTCGGTGCGCGGGGCGATGGTCTTCGACGTGGTGGATGCCTGCGAAGGCTGGGCAACGCGCCAGCGCATGACCATGACCATCACCGATCGCGACGGGCAGGAGATCGAGACGATCTCCGACTACGCGACCTATGAGGCGAAGGACAATTCCCGCCTTCGCTTCTCCCTGACACAGACGACGCAGGGCGCCGTCAGCCAGCGCGTGGCCGGCGAGGCCGAGCTCGGCGCTGATGGCGCGGGCCGCGTCCGCTTCAGCGAACCCGCGGGGCAGGAGGAGACGCTGCCCCCCGGCACGCTGCTGCCGATCCGCCACACGGTGCTGGCGGTCGAGACCGCGCGCGCCGGCCGCCGGTTGCTCGCCGCGCCGCTCTTCGACGGCACCTCGGACGAGGGCGCGCAGGACACGACGACGATCGTCACCGGCTGGGGCGCGACGCCGGGCCAGCCGCGTTTCCCGCTGCTGGCCAACCAGGCCTCGGGGCGGATGCGCATCGCCTTCTTCGAGCGCGGCGCGGCCACGGGCGGGGCCAGCGCACCGGATTACGAGGTGGGGCTGCGCTATTTCGAGAATGGTGTCGCGGATGAGCTGGTGATGGATTTCGGCGAATTCACCGTCACCGGTCGGCTATTGGAACTCACCCCCGTCGCTGGCGGGTGTTGAGTATCTCCCTCCCCCGCAAGCGGGGGAGGGGCATGCGCCTCAAGCCCGGCTGAACCATTCCGCGATCTCGGCGCGGTCGCTGCTGCGCGTTAGCGCCAGCATCAGCAGGATGCGCGCCTTCTGCGGTGTCAAATCCTCGCCCGGGATCATCCCCTGCGCCGCATAGCGCTTCGCCGGAAAGACCCGCCCCGTGCCGGCGCGCGACGATAGCACCACGATGCAGCCTGCCGCCGCTGCCTCGGCCAGCGCCTCGCGCTCAGCGGGGGAGGGGAAGCCCGGCGCAAAGGCCGCGGCGACGATCCCCCGGGCGCCCGCCGCGCGGAAGGCACGCACCGCGACGCCGTCGCCGCCGGCCACGGAATAGGTCACGTCCACCCGCGGCGGCGCCTCGATCCCCGTGATGTCAATGCGCTGGTCCGGCGGCAGCACGCGCGTCGGGCGGCGCCAGAAGGTGATGCGATCGGCATCCGCATGCCCCAGCACGCCGGCATCCAAGCTGCGGAAGGTCTGCAGGCGGCCATTGGCGGTCTTGGTCACTTCGCGCGCCGCGTGAATCTCGTCGTTCAGCACGACCAGCGCGCCGAGCCCGCGCGCGCGCGGATCGGCCGCCACGCGCACCGCCGCCACCAGGTTCATCGGCCCGTCGCTGGACAGGCCCGTGAAGGGCCGCTGCGCGCCGGTCAGCACCACCGGCATGTCATCCGGCAGCGTTAGCGACAGCAGATAGGCGGTCTCCTCCAGCGTCGAGGTGCCGTGGGTGATGACGATGCCCGTGAGGTCCGGATGCGCCGCCTTCACCTCCGCGATCTTCGCGTGCAGCGCGCGCCATTCGGGCCAGCCGATGGCGGTGGAGGGCAGGGCAGAGAAGCGGACCGGGATCACCTCCGCCACCTCGCCCAGCGCCGGCACGCCGGCGACCAGCGCCTCGGCATCCAGGATCGGCCGGCCGGAGGACGCGTAGTCCTGCGTGTCCAGCGCGCCATGGCCTTGGCTCGCGATGGTGCCGCCGGTGCCGATCACCGCGATGCGCGCGCGTGTCATGTTCTCACTCTCCCGTGTTGTCGCTCGATCGCAACCCGCGCTCTGCCGGATCGTTCCCCGGTCAGACTCTCGGAGAGGTTGCGATGAGCATCCGCAATGCATGGATCCTGGTGTGCCTCGGTCTGGCCGCCTGCGCCGGACCCGCGCAGGAGGCCGAACTGGCGGAGGTGCGGGCCGCGACCATGGCTGGCCCGGCCATCAGCTGGGAGGAACTCGACATCCATCCCGCGCTGATCCGCCGCTCCTGTTCGGTGAGCACCCTGGTCAGCCGAAGCGGCGCCACGGTCGGCTACTGCACCGATGGGCGCCAGTGCCGCACGATGGATTGGCGCCCGGTCGAGGATGGCTGCCGCCCGGAGCAGCGGCTGCGCGCTGCCCGGAACTGACCCTGCCGCGTGACCGCGCGTCACGCCGCGCCTGGCTCCTCGAGCACCGCGGTGGTCAGGCGTGAGACGCAGGCGAGTTTCCCATCGGCGCGTCGGATCTCGGTCTGCCACACCTGGGTGCGGCGGCCGGTGTGGAAGGGCCGGCATTCGGCCGTCACGGTCTGGCCTGGCAGCACCGGCGCCAGATGGTTGGCGTTGATCTCGATCCCGACGGCGCGGCGCCCCTCGGGCAGCGTCAGCACCGTGGCCAGTGAGCCCAGCGTCTCGGCCAGCACCACGCTGACGCCACCATGCAGCAGGCCGAAAGGCTGCAGATGCCGCGCATCCACCGGCATCTCGGCCCGCAGCGCATCCGGCAGCACTTCCGTGACGCGGATGCCAAGCAGACCGGCGACGCCGGCCGCAAGGCGGGCATTGATCTCCTCCGGGCTGGCCGGCTGCTTCCAGAGCATCGTCATGCCGCGCACTCAGGCGGCGCGGCGCGCGTCCGTCAAGCCGCGCGGCGGGCGGGAGAGTCGGATCCAGCGCCAGGTCATCAGCCCCGCGACCAGGAACAGCCCGGCCGCGAGCCCGATCCACACCCCGATCGGCCCGAAGCCCAGTGGGAAGGCGAGCAGCAGGCCGAGCGGCAGCCCCGCTGCCCAATAGCCGAAGCCCGCCAGCAGCATCGGCACCGCGGTGTCCTTGAGCCCGCGCAGCGCGCCCGCGGCGACCGCCTGCACGCCATCTGCCAGTTGGAACAGCCCTGCGACCACGAGCAGCGCTGCGGCGAGCGTGGCGGTCTCCGCTGCGCCCGGATTCGCGGGATCGAGGAAGGCCCAGGCGATCGTGCCGCCGCCGAAGCCGAGCACCGCCGCGGAGGCCGCCATGAAGGCAGCGCCCATCGCCAGCGCGACCCAGCCCGCGCGCGCCGCCCCGCGCGCATCGCCCGCACCCGTCGCCAGCCCGACGCGCGCCGTCGCTGCCTGGCCAATGCCCATCGGCACCATGAAGGTGGCGGTGGCCATCTGCACCGCGATCGCATGCGCCGCGACTGCGAGCGCCCCCATCCAGCCCATCACGATCGCGGCGAAGGCGAAGACCCCGATCTCCAGCAGCATCGCGCCGGCGATCGGCAGGCCGAGCACCCAAACCTCGCGCAGGCGCGCCGCATCGAAGCGCCAGAAGCGGCCGAGGATGCGGAAGCGCCGCAGATGCCGGTCGCGCGCGATCAGCCAGATGAGCCCCGCCAGCATCGCCAGGTTGCAGAGCGACGAGGCGAGCCCCGCCCCCATCACGCCGAGCGCCGGTACCCCGAGCCCGCCATGGATCAGCCACCAGTTCAGCGGGACGTTCAGCGCGATGCCGCCGAGCGAGACCAGCAGCGCCGCGCCCGGCCGCTGCTCCGCCGCGAGGAAGCCGCGAAGGGCCACGAAGGCGCAGAAACAGGGCATGCCCCACATCAGCGCCCGGACATACTCGCCTGCCAGCGCCGCAAGCCGCGCCTCCTGCCCCAGGGCCAGCAGCACCGCTTCGGCGTGCCACAGTAGCGCCCAGACGGGCAGGGTGCCGATCGCGATGGCCCAGAGCGCGGCACGGACATCGCGCCGCATGCCGCGCACGAAGCCCCGCCCGCGCCCGCGCGTCTGCGCCGTCATGGGCGCTGCGGCCATCGCCAGCCCGAAGCAGGGGGCCAGCGCGGCGAAAAACAGGTTCGCGCCGAGCGTCGCCGCCGCCAGTTCATCCGTCCCAAGGCGCCCGAGGAAGACGGTGTCGGTCAGAGTCAGCGCGAATTGCGAGAGGTTGGTCAGCACCAGCGGCCAGGCGAGCGCCAGCATCGCCGCCGCCTCCACCCGCCAGGCGGGGATGGGCGGGTGGGCGGGGGGCGGGGCGGTGCGATCCATCGGGGCCATGTAGCGCGATGTGCCCCTTGCGCGCTGCCCCTGGTCGCATACCCGCGCTGCAAGTGCCTGGGCGGCACGCGGGGAGCGCACTACATTGCAGTCATTGCCACCCTGAGGATCACGCCCGATGCAGCGTCGCCACCTGCTCGCCGCCCCCGCGATTGTGACCGCCGCCGGGCTCGCCACGCCGGCCGCGGCGCAGGCGCCGCGCATCGTGACCGAGGAATTCATGGTCCCGACGCCGACGCAGGGCATCGAAGTCTTCCTGCGCTCCAAGCGGCCCGAGGGCGCGGCGGCTTCGCCCGGGCGGACGGTGCTGTTCGTCCATGGCGCGACCTATCCGGCGCACACTGCCTTCGACCTGCCGCTCGCGGGCCTCTCCTGGATGGACTACATCGCCGGGCGCGGCTTCGATGTGTGGTGCCTGGACCTGCCGGGCTATGGCCGCTCCACCCGCCCGGCCGCCATGTCGCAGCCCGCCGACGCCAACCTGCCGCTGGTACGCGGGCCGGAGGCAGTGGCCGCCATCGGCGCCGCACAGGCCTTTATCCGCGAACGGCGCGGCATTCCGCGCACCATGCTCATGGCCTGGTCCTGGGGCTGTTCGCTGATCGCCCGCCACGCGCAGGAGAATCCGACGACGGTGGAGCGTCTGGTGCTGCATGCGCCGCAATGGCTGCGGACCAGCCCGAGTCCCGCCGCGGTCGGTGCCGGCGGGCAACTCGGCGCTTGGCGCGGCGTGACCCAGGCGCAGGCGCGCGACCGCTGGACGGCCGGCGTGCCGGAAGCCGCGCGCGCCGGGCTGATCCCGCCCGGCTGGTTCGAGCATTGGGCCGGCGTCACCTGGGCGACCGACCCGGACGGCATGCGCCAGAATCCCTCGGTGCTGCGTGCGCCGAATGGCGTCCTGGCCGACAGCGCCGAATACTGGCAGGCGGGGCGTCCCTTCTGGGATCCTGCCCGCATCACCGCGCCGACGCTGATCGTCACGGGCGAATGGGATCGCGACACGCCGCCTGCGATGTCCACCACCATCTTCCCGCTGCTGACCGCAAGCCCCGGCAAGCGCTGCGTGCTGCTGGGAGAGGGCACACATACGATGCTGATGGAACGCAACCGCGGCGCGCTGTTCCAGGCCGTGCAGGTCTTCCTGGAGGAAGCGGCGGCCTGAGGCGGGCTGAGCCTGCCCGATCGGCTTGCTGAAATCTCGTTCATCTTGAGGTTGCGCAGCCCTGCCTGACATTGCGGGAGGAGCGCAGCCTGCGAGATGATGCTGCGCCGCCGGGCATGTCCGGGGGCTCAGATGGGGAATCTCCATGCGCCTGCTGCGCCGCGGCCTGCCGGCCGCCCTTTTCGCCCTCGTCCTCGCCGGACCGGCGCTTGCCCAATCCTCTGACCCGTCCTTCCGGCTGAACAACCGCACGGGCCAGACGATCATGGAGGTCTATGTCTCCTCCTCCCAGGTCTCCTCCTGGGGGCAGGATCGGCTGGGGGCGAACGTGCTGCCCGCCGGGCAGTCCCTGACGATCCGCCTGCCGACGGGCCAGTGCGTGAACGACATCAAGGTGGTCCTCGCCGGCGGCCGCGCGATGGAACGGCGGCAGGTGAACACCTGCAACATCACCGACTTCAACGTCGATCCCTGACGCTGCGCCCGGGCCGCGCGGTGCCGCGCGGCCCCTGAAGCGGACCATCCCGACCGGGCGCCGGGCGTTGACACGGCGTCCCGCCGGCGCATCACTCCTGCTGCGTTCGTCGGCCTTGGGCCGTGCGCGGGCCTCCCTGCCGGGACCCGGGCCGCCAAGCCGGAACGACGCCGCGGGAGGGCGCCATGGCACACGATAACGACGATCACGATCAGACGAAGAAGCCCTTCGCGCTGCGCAGCCAGCGTTGGTTCGACGACAAGACCGATCCGGGCATGACCTCGCTCTATTGCGAGCGGATGCTGAATTTCGGCCTGACCTGGGATGAGTTGCAGTCGGGCCGGCCGATCATCGGCATTTCCCAGACCGGCTCCGACATCTCGCCTTGCAACCGGCACCACACCATCCTGTCGCAGCGCGTGAAGGAAGGCATCCGCGATGCCGGCGGCGTTCCGCTTGAATTCCCGATCCACCAGATCCAGGAAACGCTGAAGCGCCCGACCGCGGCGCTCGACCGCAACCTGCAATACCTCTCGCTGGTCGAGATCCTGCACGGCTATCCCATGGATGGCGTGGTGATGACCATCGGCTGCGACAAGACGCCGGGCGCGGCGCTGATGGCAGCCGCGACGGTGAACATCCCGGCGCTGGCGCTGTCCGGCGGGCCGATGCTGGATGGCTGGCACAAGGGCAGGCTGGTCGGCTCCGGCACGGTGGTGTGGGAAGCGCGCCGCATGCTGGCCGCCGGCGAGATCGACTATCGCGGCTTCATGGAGATGGTCGCCGCCTCCTCCACCTCCTGGGGGCATTGCTCGACCATGGGCACGGCGCTGTCCATGAACAGCCTAGTCGAGGCGGTGGGCATGAGCCTGCCCGGCTGCGCCGCCATTCCGGGGCCGCATCGCGAACGCGCGCAGATGGCCTACTACACGGGTCGTCGCATCGTGGAGATGGTGAAGGCCAATCTCCGCCCCTCGGACATCATGACGAAGAAGGCGTTCGAGAATGCGGTGGCGGTGGCGAGCGCGATCGGCGCCTCGTCGAACTGCCCGCCGCACATGATCGCCATCGCGCGCCATATGGGCGTGGAGCACACGCTGGAGGATTGGCAGCGCGTCGGCGCTGATATCCCGCTGCTGGTGGATTGCCAGCCCGCGGGCCGGTTCCTCGGCGAATCCTACCATCGCGCGGGCGGCGTGCCGGCGGTGATGAAGGAACTGCTCGTTGCGGGCCGCCTGCATGGCGATGTGATGACGGTCACTGGGAAGACCGTGGCGGAAAACCTGGCCGACATCCCGCTCAGCCCCGACCGCGAAGTGATCCGCGCCTATGGCAAGCCGATGAAGGAGAAGGCCGGCTACCTGGTGCTGACCGGCAACATCTTCGACAACGCAGTGATCAAGGTCAGCGTCATCGACGAGGAGTTCCGGAAGCGCTTCTTCTCCGACGATCCGGATGTGTTCGAAGGGAAGGCCGCCGTGTTCGAGGGGCCGGAGGACTACCACGCGCGCATCGAGGATCCGTCGCTCGGCATCGACGCAAAGACGGTGCTGGTCATCCGCAATTGCGGCCCGGTCGGCTATCCGGGTTCCGCGGAGGTGGTGAACATGCAACCCCCTGCGGCGCTGATCAAACAGGGCATCAAGGCGCTGCCGACGATGGGCGATGGGCGGCAATCCGGCACGTCGGGCTCGCCTTCGATCCTGAATGTCACGCCCGAAGCAGCGGTGGGCGGCGGGCTTGCGCTGCTGAAGCATGGCGACCGCATCCGCATCGACCTCAAGACGCGGCGCGTGGATGTGCTGATCCCGGAAGCGGAGCTTGCCGCGCGCAAGGCGGCATGGACGCCGCCGAAGCTGGTGAACAAGACGCCGTGGGAGGAGATCTACCGCAACAGCGTCGGCCAGCTCGGCACCGGCGCCTGCCTCGAACCCGCGACGCTCTACCTCAACATCCTCGAGACGCGCGGCGAGAGCCGGCACAATCATTGACCGCATCTCCCTCTCCCGCTTGCGGGAGAGGGCCGGGGTGAGGGCAAACCCTCACCCCCCAACAACCACCTTAGGGGAAACGATCATGGCCGGACGTCTCGCGGGCAAACGCGCCTTCGTCACTGCCGCTGCACAAGGCATCGGGCGCGCCACTGCGCTTGCCTTTGCGGCCGAGGGTGCTGCGGTCATCGCCACCGACAAGGACGAGGCGAAGCTCGCCACGCTGCAGGCGCCGGGCCTTACCACGCGTGTGCTCGACATGCTGGACGCCGCGGCGATCGAGGCTGCGGCGAAGGAAGCCGGCGCCGTGGACATCCTGTTCAACTGCGCGGGCTTCGTACACCAGAACACGATCCTGACCGCGACCGATGCCGAATGGGACTTCGCCTTCGAGCTGAACGTGCGGTCCATGTGGCGCATGACGCGCGCGCTGCTGCCGGGGATGTTGGCGCGCAAGCGGGGTGCGATCGTGAATATGAGCAGCGGCTGTTCGTCCCTAAAGGGCGCGCCGAACCGCTTCGTCTACGGCACCACTAAGGCCGCCGTGCTGGGCCTGACCAAATCCATCGCGACCGAATACGTGCGCGACGGCATTCGCTGCAACGCGATCTGCCCAGGCACGGTGGACACGCCGAGCCTTGGCGAGCGCATCGCCGCCAACGCCGCCGATGCCGGCGGGCTCGATGCCGCGCGCGCGGCCTTTGTCGCGCGCCAGGCGATGGGCCGTCTGGCCACCGCCGAGGAGATGGCGGCACTCGCCGTCTATCTCGCCAGCGACGAAAGTGCCTTCGTCACCGGCCAGGCCATCGTGATCGATGGCGGGTGGATGTTGTAAGGTTGCCCCGAGGCAACGGGGGCGCCGCTCGGCCCCTTCGACCCGCTTCCTGAAGGACTAAGGGACAGACAGATGAAACTCCTCCGCTACGGTCCGGCCGGCGCCGAAAAGCCCGGCATGCTCGACGCCTCGGGCACCATCCGCGACCTCTCGGGCGTCATCGCCGACATCACCGGCGCGGTGCTTTCGCCCGCGAGCCTGGCGAAGATCGCGGCGCTCGATCCGTCGAAACTGCCTGCGGTCACCGGCAATCCGCGCCTCGGCTCGCCGGTGACGGGGATGAAGAACCTGGTCTGCATCGGCCTGAACTACGCCGACCACGCGGCCGAGACCGGCGCGCCGATCCCGAAGGAGCCGATCGTCTTCCTGAAGTCGCTGAACGCGCTGTCGGGCCCGAATGACGACGTCGTCATCCCGCGCAACAGCATCAAGACCGACTGGGAAGTCGAACTCGCCGTCATCATCGGCACGCGCGCCAAGTATGTCTCCGAGGAGAACGCCCTCGATCACGTCGCGGGCTACGCCGTCGGCAACGACGTGTCGGAGCGCGAATGGCAGGCCGAGCGCGGCGGCGCCTGGGACAAGGGCAAGGGCTTCGACACCTTCGGGCCGCTCGGCCCGTGGCTGGTGACGAAGGACGAGATCCCCGACCCGCAGAACCTTGCCATGTTCTGCGACGTGGACGGCGTGCGCCAGCAGGATGGCTCGACGCGCACCATGATCTTCGGCGTGAAGCAGGTCGTGTCCTATGTCAGCCAGTGCATCACGCTGAACCCGGGCGACGTGATCTTCACCGGCACGCCGCCGGGCGTCGGCCTCGGCAAGAAGCCGGTGCCGGTGTTCCTCAAGGCCGGCCAGGTTATGCGCCTTGGCATTGCGGGCCTGGGCGAGCAGCAGCAGAAGCTCGTGGCCTCCGACTGAGATGTCGGACCTCACTGTCCTGATCTTCGACTTCCCGAACAGCGCCTTCGGTCCCGAGCGGACCGAGGCGCTGAAGCCACTGGCCGAGGATATCGCCGGCCAGCATGGCCTGTTGTGGAAGATCTGGACCGAGGAACCCGCTTCAGGCCGCGCCGGTGGCGTCTATCTCTTCGCCACACGCGCGGCTGCCGAGGCCTATCATGCCATGCACGCGCAGCGGCTGGCCGCGCGCGGCGTCACGGGGATCGAGGCGACCTATCGCGGCGTGAACGAAACGCTGAGCCTGCTGGACCGCGCGCCGCTGGCGTAGGGCGCGACGCCGGTGAGGGCGCTGCCCTCCCCGGACCCCACCCGCCAGGAGGCTTAGCCTCCTGGACCTCGATCAGTTTTGGGGTTGGCGAGGGAGGGGGCAACGCGCGCCCGTGACCACCGGCGCACCGGTGATGCCCCCTCCCTCGCCAACCCCAGACTCATGGGTTCCAAGGGGCCACTGCCCCTTGGCAGGGAGGGTCCGGGAGGGACAGCGTCCCTCCCGGCAGCGCCCTCCCCGTCACATCGTCGCGCCCAGCACCCAGGGCGCGAACTCGCTCGCGCCGAAATCGTAGCTTTCGCTCTTCGAGCGTTCGCCGGACGCGACACGCAGGATCAGCTGGAAGATGCGCTCTCCGCATTCGGCGACGCTCTCTTCCCCGGTCAGGATCGTGCCGCAGTTCACGTCCATATCCTCGCTCATCCGCTCATACATCGGCGAGTTGGTCGCGAGCTTGAGGGACGGCGCGGGCTTCATCCCGAACACGCTGCCGCGGCCGGTGGTGAAGCACATCAGGTTCGCGCCCCCCGCCACCTGGCCCGTGGCGCCGACCGGGTCGTAGCCCGGCGTGTCCATGAAGACGAAGCCCTTGGCCGTCACCGGCTCGGCATAGTCGTACACCGCCGTCAGGTTCGTCGTGCCGGCCTTGGCCATGGCGCCGAGCGACTTTTCCAGGATGGTCGTCAGCCCGCCCGCCTTGTTGCCGGGCGACGGGTTGGCGTTCATCTCCGCCCCTTCGCGCGCGGTGTACTCCTCCCACCAGCGCATCTTCGCGACCAGCTTCTCGCCAACATCGCGCGAGGTTGCGCGGCGCGTCAGCAGGTGCTCGGCGCCATAGGTCTCGGGCGTCTCCGACAGGATCACCGTCCCGCCATGCCGCACGATGAGGTCGGACGCCGCGCCGAGCGCCGGGTTCGCGGTGATGCCCGAATACCCGTCCGATCCGCCGCATTGCAGCGCCACGATCAGCTCGCTCGCCGGCACCGGTTCGCGCTTCACCTGGTTCGCTTCGGCCAGCACTTCGCGCACGAAGGCGATGCCGGCTTCCACGGTCTTCCGCGTGCCGCCCATCTCCTGGATGTCCATGTTGCGCAG
>JBJOMW010000044.1:0-15108 GCA_046052145.1 Pseudomonadota bacterium | reverse complement strand
ACCGGCCTCCTGCTCCTTCAATATCCCGATGATCTGCTCATCGCTGAACCTGCTGCGCTTCATTCGTCCGTCCCTCGTTGGAGCAGACTCTACCGATAAATGGCGCCATTTCAGGGGAGCACGTCAGCTGCTTCCTACTGCTCGGCGGCAAGCAATGACCGGCTTCTATGGTCTCGGCATATCATCATGGCCACCACGGACGCCCAAGAAGCGGAGAGTATTCTTCTCCTTTCATTACGCCGACATCATGCGTGTGAATGTGGTGCGGCGTTGTGGCGAGTTCAAAAACAACGGTTCCCTTTTGGGGGCGGGTGAGCGTGAAATCGAAGGGTTCTACGACCAAAGCCTCTGGGAAAGCCGAAAGCTGAACGGCGAGGACTCGCTCAAGAACCTCATTCGCGACGGTGTGCACAACACATCGGTTGTTTGCGTGCTGGCAGGTTCGGAAACCTTCACCCGACCTTGGGTCCGCTATGAGATCGCGCGCGCGGTAATCGACGGACGGGGGCTACTGACGGTCCACATCAACACGATCAGACACCACAGTGATGGCAGGCCACATCCGATTGGCAACAATCCTCTGGACTTTATGGGTGTTGTGAAGTTGCAGCCCACCCTTCTATCGATATCGCAGTACTACCTATGCGAGCGGGACAAATATGGCGAATGGCAGCGCTACAGCAAATACACGCTGCCCGTGCCAATGCCGAAGTTCCTGCTGGATCCTGATATTGGGTATGTCATGCCGCTCTCCGCAGGCACGAAGTCATATGATTATGCAAACAACAGTGGGCACCTTCGTATTGGGGACTGGCTTGACGAAGCTGCCCAAGCTGCCGGTCGATGATGTTCGGTGCGTTTTTCTAATGCGTCCCGGCCTTGATTGGCTCCCGTAGACGTCGCCTGCTCGGTGGGCCGCGCAGCGGGCGTGGGAAATACTCCTTTCGCCCTCGCGCCCCAACTCCCAGGGTCCAGGGGCCCGCTGGCCCCTGGCGGGGTGGGTGCGGGAGGGGCGGCGCCCCTCCCGTCTACCGCTCTAAACCCGCCGCAGCGCCTCGGGGTTGATCATCGCTTCAACGTCCAGCCGGCCTTCGAAGAAGGCGATGGCGTTCTCGGCCGAGGCCAGGCCCATGCGGTGCAGGCCTTGGGCGGTGCTGGCGGCGACATGCGGCGTCAGCAGCACATTCGGCAGCGCCAGCAGCGGCACGGGGTCCCGCATCGGCTCGTCCTGCAGCACGTCGAGCGCGGCGGCGGCGATGTGGCCGCTGCGGAGTGCGGCTTCCAGCGCGGCCTCGTCCACCAGCGTGCCGCGGGCGGTGTTGATCAGCACCGCGCCTTGCCGCATGCGCGCCAGGAAGTCCGCATTCACCATCCGCCGCGTCTGCTCGTTCGAGGGGCAATGGAGCGAGACGATCTCGGCCGCGGCGAGCGCCGCGTCGCGGTCGCGCATCGGCTCGCAGCCCGCAGCGCGGATGGAGCTGCCACGCACATGCGGGTCGTGCACCAGCACGCGCATGCCAAAGGCGTGGCACAGCCGCGCGACGCGGATGCCGATGCGGCCGAAGCCGATCAGCAGCACCGTCCGCCCCGCCAGGTCGAAGGTGGCGGACGCGCCGGGCACGCGCCATTCGCCGCGGCGGACGCCGGCGTTGAAGGGCACGAGCTGGCGTGCGGTCGCGAGCATCAGCATCAGCGCGTGTTCGGCCACCGAGGCGGCGTTCGCTTCCGGTGTCACCGCCAGCAACACGCCGCGCGCGGTGAGTGCGGGCACGTCCACGCTGTCATAGCCAACACCGTGCCGGCAGACGAAGCGGAGCCGCGGCGCGGCCTCGAGCAATGCCGTGTCCACGCGCATGCCGCGCACGATCATGCCATCGGCGGCGGCCAGGCGCTCGGCGCGGTTCGCGGGAGTCAGCGGGCCATCGTCGAGCTCGAAGCCCGGGGTGGCGCGCAGCAGCGCCAGGCCATCGGCGTGGATCGGATCGGGGACGAGGATGCGCGGCATGGCTCACTCCAAGCATAGGAAGTTCCGACCTGCGGCCCGAAGGGCCGTCACGCCGCAGGCGTGCCTACGGCACGACGCCGCGAATGCGGCCCGCCGCTTATGCGGCGAAGCCAAGCCGCGCGGATGCGCGGCGCGTCATGCCGGAGGCGTGCCTTCGGCACGACGCGTTTGAGGGGCACGAAGGCGAAGCCTTCGTGCGCATGAATATCATCTCCCCGCCCAGGGGCGGCGCTGGAACAGCGCGCCGATCGTCGCGGCTTCCTCCATGACGAAGCGGCGATAGGCGTCGCCGCTCAGCAGGCGCAGCGGCAGGTTGATGCGGGCCACTTCCTCCTGGAAGTCGCGGCTGGCGAACATCGCGGCGAAGCCAGCGACCAGGCGCTCCGTGATCGGGGCGGGCAGGCCGGGCGGGGCGACGAAGCCGCGGGCGGAGCCGCCCAGCACGTCGAAGCCCTGTTCGCGGAAGGTCGGCACCTGGGCGGCCGCCTGCCAGCGCTGCTCCGCCGCCTGGCCGAGGCAGCGCGTGCGGCCTTCCTGCATCAGCGTCAGCCCCTCGCTCATATTGTAGGAGGCGACCTGAACCTGGCCGCCGAGCAGATCGCGGACGACTTGCGCGGTGCCGTTGTAGGGCGCGTGCAGGGCGCGGACGCCGGCCGCTTCCTCGAACGCGAGCAGCAGCTGGTGGTCGTCGGAGCCGACGCCGGCGGCGCTGCCGACCGAGACCGTCTCCGCCCCGCGCGCCATGGCAGCGCGGAGGTCGGCGAGGGTGCGGAGTGGCGAATCCGCGCGGACCCAGAGCCCGCAGGGGTCGTCCACCATGTTGGCGAGGAAGGTGAACTCCTCCGTCCGCCAGCGCACGGGGCGTTCCAGCGGGATGGAGGTGAGGTTGAGGCTGCTGATGGCGCCGAGGGTCCAGCCATCGGGGCGGGCGGCGAAGACGGCCTCGCTGCCGGTCTGGCCGCCGGCGCCGGGGCGGTTGGTGACGAGGAAATTGGCGCCCGAAAGGTGCTGCGGCAGGAAGCGGCTGGCGATGCGGGCGATGATGTCGATGCCGCCGCCGGGCGGGAAGGGGACGATGATCTCGATGGGCCGTGTGCCGGGCCAGTCGCCTTGGGCGAGTGCGGGCCTGGCGAGGGCGAGCGCGGGCAGGGCCGCGAGGCTGCGCCGAGTGATCATCATCGTTTCCTCCACCTGCGTGGACCGCGTGCGGTCCTGCTGGCGCAGCCTTGCATCCCCCGGCGCTGCGGAACAGGTGGCGGGCGTCTGAAACACCGAAGGCGGAGCCGGCCTTCGCCTGCTCCGCCTTCTGAAGGGTTCCAAGGGGCCGCTGCCCCTTGGCGGGGTGGGTCCGGGAGGGGCAGCGCCCCTCCCGCCTAACCTCAAGTCGGGATCGTGACGTCGATGCCGCGGTAGAAGTAGTTCTGCGCGCGGATCTGGTCGTCCGTCAGGCGGCCGCCCTGCGGGATCACCACCGTGCCGTCCTGGCGGGTGATCGGGCCATCGAACGGGTGCAGGCGGCCGGAGGCGATGGCCTCGCGGATGCGCTCGGCCTCGCTCACTTCCTCCGGCGTCATGTTGGTGTAGGGCGCCATGCGGAACATGCCGCTGCCGAGGCCGCCCCACACATCGGTCGGGCGCCAGGTGCCGTCGATGACGGCGCGCGCGCGCTCGGCGTAGTAGTCGCCCCAGTTGTTGACCGAGGAGGTCAGGTGGGCGCGGGGCGCGAAGCGCGTCATGTCGGACGCCTGGCCGAAGCCGAAGATGCCGCGCTCATTGGCCAGCTGCAGCGGCGCGGGGCCGTCGGTGTGGCTGCACAGCACGTCGCAGCCCTGGTCGATCAGGGCGCGGGCGGCGTCGGCTTCGCGTGCCGGGTTGGACCAGGCGTTCACCCAGACCACGCGGATCTTCATGGAGGGGTCCACGGACCAGGCGCCGCGCATGACGGTGTTGATGGCGTGGATGACTTCCGGCACCGGGAAGGTGGCGACGTAGCCGATGGTCTTGCTGCGCGACTTGCGGGCGGCGATGACGCCCTGGATGTAGCGGCCTTCGTAGAAGCGGGCGTTGTAGATCGCCATGTTGGGCAGGGTGGTCGGGCCCGTCGCGTTCTCGAAGAAGACGTTCGCGTGCTGCGGCGCCAGGCGCTGGGTCGGCGCGAAGTAGGAGAAGCTGGTCGTGAAGATCAGCCGGTGGTTGGTGCGGACCAGCTGCGTCACGACGCGGTCGAAATCGGGCGGGGCCACGGATTCGACGGTGGTGGCGTTGACGCGGTCGCCCAGCACCTCGGCCATGCGGCGGCGGCCCTGGTCGTGCATGTGGGACCAGCCGAAATCGCCGACGGGGCCGATCAGGACGACGCCGACATTGAGGCGGGACTGCGCCTCGGCGCCGGTGCCGAAGGCGGCGGTGCCGGCGAGCGCGCCGGCGGTGCCGAGCAGGTGGCGGCGGGTGATCTGCATGTGGGCTCCTCTCTGGGGGGCTGGCGGTGAGGCCGGGTGCGGGCGCTGCATGGGGGCAGGCTGACGCACGTATTAAGCGAGATTCATGCCGTCATCCACCGGTCATCGGTCGGGAACGAACGGAATCCCGAGCGAACCGGGCCCCGCCGTGCCGCCGCGGCGGATCGCCATGATGGCAACCAGCACGACGATGGTGATGAGGTAGGGCAGCGCCGACATCAGCTGGGAGGGCACCGGCACGCCGAGCGCCTGGGCGTGCAGCTGCAGGATGGTGATGCCGCCAAACAGATAGGCACCCACCGCCGCCCGCCAGGGCAGCCAGGAGGCGAAGACGACGATGGCCAGCGCAATCCAGCCGCGGCCGCCGGTCATGCCGCTGGACCAGAAGGGGGTGAGCACCAGCGAGAGATAGGCCCCCGCCAGCCCCGCGCAGGCGCCGCCGAACAGGATGGCGAGCAAGCGGATGCGCAGCACCGGGTAACCCAGCGCATGCGCGGCCGCGTGGCTTTCGCCGCAGGCGCGGAGGATCAGGCCTGACTTGGTCCGCGTCAGGAACCAGGCGACGCCCGCGGTCAGCGCGAAGGCCGCATAGACGAAGGGGTCCTGGTTAAACAGGACGGGGCCGAGGAAGGGGATGTCCGACAGCAGCGGTATCTCGATCTTGCCGATGCCGGCGCGCTGCACGCCGACGAAAGCCGAGCCGACGACACCCGACAGGCCGAGCCCGAAGATCGCGAGCGCAAGCCCGGCCGCGACCTGGTTCGCCGCAAGGCCGAGGGTGAGGGCGGCAAAGAGCGCGGCCATCGCCATGCCGGCGAGGATCGCCGCCGCGACGCCGGCGGCGGAAGAGCCAGTGCCGATCGCGGCCGCGATGCCGCAGGCAGCCCCCATGATCATCATCCCCTCGACGCCGAGGTTCAGCACGCCGGATTTCTCGACGACGAGTTCCCCGATCGCCGCGATCAGCAGCGGCGTGGAGGCGGTGATGACCGTCAGAAGGATCGCCTCAAGGAGTGTCATGCGTGGGCACTCCGCACGAGGCGCGGGCGATAGAGAAGCAGCGTGTCGCAGGCCAGCACGTAGAACAGCAGCAGGCCCTGGATCACGCGCGTCGCATCCAGCGGCAGGCGCAGCATGATCTGGGCGTTCTCGCCGCCGATGAAGGTGACAGCCAGGAACACGCCGGCGATCAGGCAGCCCACCGGATTGAGGCGCCCGAGGAAGGCCACGATGATCGCGGTGAAGCCATAGCCGGGCGAAAGGCCCGGTTGCAGCATCTTCACCGTCCCCGCCGCTTCCAGAATGCCCGCAAGACCCGCCAGCGCGCCGGAGATGGCAAAGACCGTCAGCGTCAGTTTCTTCTCGTCGAAGCCCGCGAAGCGCGCGGCGCGCGGGGCCTCGCCGACCAGGCGGATCTCGAAGCCCTTCAGCGTGCGCCCGACCAGCACCGCCATGACGGCGACCAGAAGCAGTGCGATCGGCGTGCCGATATTGAGCCGCCCGCCATCCAGCAGCAGGGGCACCACCGCCTCCGGCTCGAAGGTGACGGTGACGGGCATGTTGAAGCCCTGCGGGTCGCGCCAGGGGCCGCGGACCAGCCAGTCCAGCAGCAGCTCCGCGACATAGACCAGCATCAGGCTGGTCAGAATCTCATTCGCGCCGAAGCGCGTCTTGAGCAGCGCGGGGATCAGCGCAAACAGCGCGCCGCCGAGCGCGCCCGCGGCGAGCATTGCCGGCATCACCCAGGGGCCGTTCGGCGCGCCATGGGTGGCGAGTGCCAGCCAGCCGCCGGCCATGGCACCCACCAGGAACTGCCCCTCCGCGCCAATATTCCAGTTGTTCGACCGGTAGCAGAGCGCGAGGCCGAGCGAGATCAGCACCAGCGGCGTCGCCTTCACCGCGACTTCCTGTAGCCCCCAGGAATCCGATAGCGGCATCAGGAAATAGACATTCACCGCATGCCAGGGGTCGTGCCCGAGGGATGCGAAGATGATCACCGCCGAGAGGAGCGTGAGCCCGACCGCGATCAGCGGCGAGGCGATGGTCATCGCCAGCGGCGTCTCCGACCGTTTTTCGAGGACGAGTTTCATGCAGAGACCGCCTCATCCGCCGGAAAGCCGGAGCCGCCCATCAGCAGGCCAAGCGCCTCGCGCGTTAGCCCCTGCATGGGCAGCGCGTGGGACAGGCGGCCATGGAAGATCACCGCGATGCGGTCGGCGATCTCGAGCAGCTCATCCAGGTCCTGGCTGATCACCAGCACCGCCGTCCCCTCCTTCGCCAGATCCACCAGCGCCTGGCGGATGAGCTGCGCGGCGCCGGCATCCACGCCCCAGGTCGGTTGCGCCACCACCAGCACGCCCGGGCGGCGCAGGATTTCCCGACCCACCACGAATTTCTGCAGATTGCCGCCCGAGAGAGCGCGCGCTTCCGGGTCGCGCGGGCCCTTGCGCACGTCGAAGGCCTTCGTCACGGCATCCACCCAGCCAAGCGTCTTCGCGCGATCCACGAAGCCGCGGGTGACGAAGCCATTGGCGGCATGGCCCGCGACCAGCGCATTCTCGCTGAGGCTGAGGCGCGGTGCCGCGGCATGGCCAAGCCGTTCCTCTGGCACGAAGGCGGCACCGCGGCGGCGACGGGCATTGATGTCGGCGCGGCCGATCGCGGTGCCATCCAGGATCACCGCTTCCTCGCGCGGGGCCAGGCGCTCCCCCGACAGCGCGGCGAACAGCTCGTCCTGCCCGTTGCCGGCAACCCCCGCGATGCCGAGGATCTCGCCGCGGTGGACGGAGAGCGAGACGGATTTCAGCGCCACCCCATGCGCCTCCGCCGGCGGCAGCGACAGGGTGGAGACGGATAGCCGCACGGGGCCTGTCGCCTCGCCCACATCGTGGCGCACGCTGCCGACCTCGGTGCCGACCATCATCCGCGCGAGGCTTGCGGCACTTTCCGCGCGCGGGTCGCAGCGCGCGACGACCTTGCCGTGGCGGAGGATCGTCGCCGCCTCGCAGATGCGTCGCACTTCCTCGAGCTTGTGGGAGATGTAGAGCACCGCCCGGCCCTCGGCGCGGATGCGCTCGAGTGTCGCGAACAGGCCCTCGGCTTCCTGCGGCGTCAGGACCGAGGTGGGTTCGTCCAGGATCAGCAGCTGCGGGTCCTGCATCAGGCAGCGCACGATCTCGATCCGCTGCCGCTCGCCGACCGAAAGCTGCCAGACTTCGCGCCGGGGATCGAGCGGCAGGCCATAGGCGCGGGAGACATCGCCCAGCCGATCGGCGATGCGCGGCAGGGGCTCGGCGCCGTCGAGGGCCAGCGCGACATTCTCCGCGACCGTCAGCGCCTCGAACAGGGAGAAGTGCTGGAAGACCATGCCGATCCCGGTGCGCCGCGCGGCGCGCGGGCCGGGCAGCGCGATGGGCGCGCCGCGCCAGAGGATCGTGCCCTGATCCGGCTGCAATAGGCCGTAGAGCATCTTCACCAGCGTGGACTTGCCCGCGCCATTCTCGCCGAGCAGCGCATGCACCTCGCCGGCGGCAACTGTCAGATCCACATGGTCGTTGGCCACCAGCGCGCCAAAGCGTTTGACGATCTGGCGGGCTTCGATCAGCGGGGCGGACATTGGCGGGCGGCGCTTCCGGTCTGGGCTGGAGAAAGCCATGCCTTCGGGTTCCGCGCAGCGGCCCGGCCCAGCGTCTCCCGGTGCGGCCTCGGTCGGGCCATTACCGAATGTCCATAGCCGTAGCGCGGGGGGTTGGGAAGCGCTGCCTTGCACGCGTCAGGCGGGGGGCGCATCTGGCCTTCATGCTGGAGCGGGCGAAGCGCTGGGCGCGGGCGATCAAGCGGGATGTGCATGCGGTGTGGCTGGCCGCGCGCCACCCAGACACGCCCTGGTATGCGAAGGCGCTGGCGCTGGCGGTCGCGGCCTATGCGCTGTCGCCGATCGACCTCATCCCGGATGTCATCCCGGTGCTGGGATATCTCGACGACCTGCTGATCGTCCCCTTGGGCATCCTGGCGGTGACGAAGCTGGTGCCGGCCGATGTCCTGGCCGAATGCCGCGCGGCGGCGGATGCGGCGGGGCAGCGGCCGCGCAGCCTGGCCGGCGCGGCGGCGATCGTCCTGCTCTGGCTGGCCGCGGCCGGGCTGCTGGCGTGGTGGCTCTGGCCGGCGCCGGCACCATAGTCCGGGCCGCGCATGCGGCCCCGCGCACAGCGCCACCGCGCGGCGGCGCATCAGCGCGGAGGCGCGCAAGCCAAGCGCCCGGAGGGCGCGCCCGGCGCCTGAGGGCTAGAAAAGCAACTCAGGTAGCCAGGTGGCGAGCCCGGGGAAGGTCATCACCAGCGCCAGCCCGATCACCTGCAGGATCACGAAAGGGGTGATGCCGCGATAGACATCGGCCGCGGTCACGCCCTTCGGCAGCACGCCCTGGATGTAGAACAGCGTCGGCCCCAAGGGCGGCGTCAGGAAGCTGGTCTGCAGGTTCATCGCGATCAGCACGCCGAGCCAGATGGGGTCGATGTCCATCTGCAGCAGCACCGGCCCGACAATGGGCACGACGATGATCACGATCTCCACGAAATCCAGCGGGAAGCCGAGGATGAAGACCACCAGCATCACCACGGCCAGCGCGCCCCATTTCCCACCCGGCACCTGTTCGAGGAAGCCGCGGATCATCTCGTCGCCGCCGAGGCCCCGGAACACCAGGCTGAACACGGTCGCGCCGATCAGGGTCGCGAAGATCATCGCCGTGACGGTCATGGTGGAATGGGAGACGGCGCCGAGCATCCCGCCGCTAAAGGCCCGGCGGAGCGAGACCAGGATGCCATACGCGAGCCCGACCGCCAGAACCGCCGCGGCCCAGGTCGCCGCGCGATCCGCGAAGGGCGCTTCCTGCCGCCCGATGCGCAAATCGAAGAGGCTGCCGAGCACGACAAGCCCGATCGCGCAGAGGGCCGCGGCATAGATCGGCCAGGGCCGCTCCGGGCGGATGCGCAGCCCCGCCAGCAGTGTTGCGCCCACCGCGCCGACGCTGGCCGCTTCCGTCGGCGTCGCAACGCCGCCGAGGATGGAGCCGAGCACGGCCACGATCAGCGTGATGGGCGGTACCAGCGCGCGCGCAAGCTCCGCGCCCGAGACCGCCTCGCGCTCCGAGGCCGGGATGGCCGGGCCCATCTCCGGCTTCAGCCAGCAGATCACCACCTGGTACAGGATGTAGAGCCCGGCCAGCATCAGCCCCGGCACCATGGAGCCGGCGAAAAGCTGCCCGACCGAGATCGTCTCGAGCGAGAATTTCCCCTGCGCGAGCTGCGCCTGCTGATAGGCCGCGGCCAGCACCTCGCCGAGAATCACCATCACGGTCGAAGGCGGGATGATCTGGCCGAGCGTGCCGGCGGCGCAGATCGTGCCGCAGCCGAAGGCCGCATCGTAGCGGCGCTTCATCATCGCCGGCAGCGCGATCAGCCCCATCGTCACCACGGTCGCGCCAACAATGCCGGTGGAGGCCGCGAGCAACGCACCGACCAGCGTGACGGACACCGCAAGGCCGCCGCGCAGCGTGCCGAAGAGCCGCCCCATCGCCTCCAGCAGGTCGGGAGCGATCTTCGACTTCTCGAGCATCATGCCCATGAAGACGAAGAGCGGGATGGCGATCAGCACCTCGCTGGTCATGGTGCCGAAGACGCGCTGGGCCAGCGCGCCGAACATGAAGGGGTCGAAGGCGCCGAGAAGAATGCCCAAGCCCCCGAAGACGATGGCGCAGCCGGTCAGGATGAACACGACCGGCACGCCGACCATGATCAGCGTGCAGAGCGCGACCAGCATCAGCAGGTCGAGAATGGGGCCAACCCCGGCGAGCGCACTCATGATTCAGCAGCCACCTGGCGATGGGGGAAGACCTCGGTGGCGGCACCGGCGATGACGGCAATGGCGCGGATCACGACCGACAGCCCCTGCAGCGCCAGCAGCCCCGCCATGCCAAGGATGAGGCCCTTCAGATAGGGCTGCAGCGGCAGTCCGCCGACCTGCATCGGTCCTTCTCCCAGCATGAAGGACCGCGCGACATAGCCCCAGCTGGCCCAGACCAGCAGGCCGCAGAAGGGCAGCACCGCGACCAGCACGCCGCCGAGATCCACCCAGGCCTTCGTCCGTTCCGACCAATGCGCGTAGTAGAAATCCACGCGCACATGCGCATCCAGCAGATAGGCGTAGCCGATCGCCAGCATGAACAGGAAGGCGTGCAGATAGATCACGCCTTCCTGCATCCAGACGAAGGACGAGCCATAGGCGTAGCGCAGCACCACCACGGTGAACTGCACCAGCACCAGGGCGACGGCGAGCCAGCGCGCTGAAAGACCGATGGCGCGGTTCAGATGATCCGCGCCATCGGCGAGCCTCAGGAGAAGGCGCAAGAAGCGCTCAGCCCCAGCTGATCGGCAGCGCGCGGGCGTTGTAGTTCCCAGCGTAGGATTGCAGCATGTAGGCTTGGCTGCGGTTGCGGAAGACCGCGTAGCTGTCCGCGATGCGACGCACCATCGGGTCCTGGTGCTGGCGGAATTCGCCCAGCATCTGGCCGGCGATGTTGCCGAAGGCGATCAGCAGGTCGCGCGGTGCCTCGCGCGGGACCACCTGGTGGCGTGCGACGAGATCGGCGAGTGCGACCGGATGGCGCGCATCATATTCCAGCGTGATCTCCTCCGACACCGACTGGCAGGCGAAGCGCACGGCGTTCTTCAAATCGTCCGGCAGCGCGTTCCAGCGGGCGAGGTTGATGCCGATCTCCTCTGCCGAGGACGGCTCCTGCACGCCCGGATGGTAGTAGTTCTTCGCCACCTGATGCAGGCCGAGCGGGGCGTCGCTGAAGGGGCCGAGGAATTCCGCCGCGTCGATCGTGCCCGATTGCAGCGCGGAGAAGATCTCGCCCGCCGGCAGGGTCACCACGCTGGCGCCGGCGCGGCGGAACATCTCGCCGCCGAGGCCCGCGGTGCGGAAGCGGAGCCCGCGGAAATCATCCACGCTGCGGATCTCGCGACGGAACCAGCCGAGCCATTGCGGGCCGCTATCGCCGGTGTTGAAGGGCTTCACACCAAAGCGGGCATAGATCTCGTCATACATCGCCTGGCCGCCGCCATGCATCATCCAGGCTTGGCGTTCCCACACCGTCATGCCGAAGGGGAAGCTGCCGAAGAAGCCGATGCCCGGGGACTTGCTGATCCAGAAGCTCGGCACGCCGTGATAGAGGTCGGCCGTGCCGGCCGCGACCGCGTCGAAGGCGCCGGGGGCGGGCACGACCTCGCCAGCGGCGAAGAGGCGCACGGTGATGCGCCCGCCGGTGACCGCGCCGATGCGGTCCGCCACGCGCTGCGCGGCGACGCCCGGGCCCGGCAGGTTGCGCGGCCACAGCGTGACCATGCGCCATTCGATGCGCCCCTGGGACAGCGCCGGCGTCGCCAGCGAAGCCGAGGCCAAGCCGCCGACCGCGGCCCCCTTGATCAATCCACGCCGGTCCATTGGCCGTCCCTTCCTTGTTTCCCCCGACCGCGACCCGCGCCGCCCCGGAACACCAATTCCTGTCGCAACCGGCAGGGCTGCGCAAGCGTCCCGCTGGCGTCCGCCGCCTGCGCTCAGCCCGGCGGCAGGCGGAGCGCGCCGTCGAGCCGCAGCGTCGTGCCATTCAGCAGCGGGTTCGCTGCCACGGCCAGCACCATCGCCGCGAATTCCGCCGGCCGGCCTAGCCGCTGTGGGAACAAGGGCTGCCGGCCCATGCTTTCGCGCGCCTCCGACGCCAGCCCGTCCAGCATCGGCGTGTGGAACAGGCCGGGCGCGATCGTCACCACCCGCACGCCGAAGCGCGCCAGCTCGCGCGCCGCGGGCAGGGTCAGGCCCGCAACGCCCGCCTTGGACGCCGCATAGGCCGCCTGGCCCACCTGCCCCTCGAAGGCGGCGATGGAGGCGGTTTGCACGATCAGCCCGCGCTCGCCTTCGGCCATGGGGGTGTTCGTGGTCATGCGCGCGGCGGCCAGCCGCAGCAGGTTGAAACTGCCGATCAGGTTCACGCGGATCACGCGTTCGAACAGCGCCAGATCATGCGGCCCGGTGCGGCCGGCGATGCGTGCGGCGGGCGCGATGCCGGCGCAGGCGACGGCGATCCGGAGCGGCGCCTGCGCGGCTGCTTCCTCCACCGCGTGGGCGACCGGGGCTTCCTCGGCCACATCGCCCACGATAGCGATGCCGCCGATGCGCGCCGCTACGGCTTCGGCTTGTGCCTGGTTGAGGTCGAGCACGACGACCCGCGCGCCGGCCGCCGCCAGCGCCTCTGCCGTCGCAGCGCCGAGGCCGGAGCCGCCGCCCGTGACCACCGCCGATGCACCGCTGAGTTCCATCGCGGCCTCCCTGTCCGTGCCCTGCTGCGATACATTGGCTGCGGGCGAAGCGCGGGGGAAGGACGGGATGGGAGAGCTGCCGATGGGCGCGCGGCGGCCGCTCGGGCCTGGGCCGGTGCGCATCGAGCGCCGCGCCGATGGCTGCCTGATGGTGACGCCCGAAGCCGCGCTCGGCGCCTATCCGGTGCGGCTGACGCAATGGCTTGAGCATTGGGCGGCGCTGGCGCCCGCGCGCACGCTGCTGGCGCGGCGGGATCCGGCGCTCGGCGGCGATTGGCGGCGCATCTCCTATGCCGAGATGCTGGCGATGGTGCGCGCGGTGGGTCAGGCGCTGCTGGCGCGCGGGCTTTCGGCGGAACGCCCGGTCGTGATCCTGTCGGGCAATGGGCCGGAGCATCTGGTGCTGAGCCTGGCTGCGCTGCATGTCGGCGTGCCGGTTGTGCCGGTCTCGCCGGCCTATGCGCTGGCAGCGACCGATTTCGCGAAGCTCCGGCATTGCATCGCGCTGGTGACGCCAGGCCTGGTCTTCGCCGAGGATGGCGCGGCGTTTGGCCCCGCGATCGAAGCCGCCATCCCCGCCGCGGCGGAGCTTGTGGTCTCCGCCACGTCGCCGCCCGGCCGCTGCGCCACGCCCTTTGCGGATCTGCTGGCCACGGCGCCGACGCCGGCGGTGGAGCATGCCGCCGCGCGTATCGCGCCGGACACGATCGCGAAGATCCTCTTCACCTCGGGCTCCACCGGTCTGCCGAAGGGCGTCGTCAACACGCACCAGATGCTGTCGGCCAACCAGCAGATGCTGCGCGAGGCCTTCCCCTTCCTGGCGGAGGAGCCGCCGGTGCTGCTGGATTGGCTGCCCTGGCACCACACCTTCGGCGGCAACCACAATATCGGCCTCGTGCTGCGCAACTGCGGCACGCTCTATATGGATGATGGAAGGCCGGTGCCGGGCGGCATCGCGGCAACGCTGCGCAACCTGCGCGAGGTGGAGACCTCGATGCATTTCAACGTCCCGCGCGGCTACGAGGCGCTGGCGGAGGCCTTGGCCGGTGATGCGGCCTTGCGGCGCCGCTTCTTCGCGCGGTTGCACATGATGTTCTACGCCGGCGCCGGCCTGCCGCGGCATGTGTGGGATGCGCTGGACCGCATGGCGATGGCGGAGCGCGGCGCGCGCATCCCGGTGATGACGAGCCTCGGCGCGACCGAGACGGCGCCGTTTGCGCTTTGCGTGCGGGAGGAGTTCGCGGCACCCGGCGTGGTCGGGCTGCCTGTGCCGGGGGTGGAGCTGAAGCTCGTGCCGGTCGGGGCGAAGATGGAAGCGCGGCTGCGCGGTCCCGCCATCACGCCGGGCTATTGGCGCAACCCGGCGGCGACGGCGGCAGCCTTCGACGCGGAGGGCTGGTATCGGCTGGGCGATGCGCTGCTGCCGCTGGATGCCGAGGATCTGCACAAGGGCTTCCGCTTCGACGGGCGGCTGGCCGAGGATTTCAAGCTCGCGACCGGCAACTGGGTCAGCGTCGGGCCGCTGCGGGCGGCGCTGATCGCGGCCCTCGCGCCGCATGTGAAGGATGTCGTGATCGGCGCGCCGGACCGGGATTATCTGGTCGCGATCCTGCTGCCGGAGCCAGAGGCCGCGCAGGATCCGGCGCTCCGCGCGACGCTGGCCGCGCAGCTTCAGGCTTTGGCGGCGGCGACGCCGGCCAGCAGCCGGCGCGTGCGGCGCGCAGCCGTGCTGGCCGAGCCGCTTTCGCTCGATGCCGGGGAGGCGACGGATAAGGGCTCGGTCAACCAGCGCGCGGTTCTGACGCATCGCGCAAGGCTGGTGGAGGAGCTCTACGCCGCGGCACCGCCGCCGCATGTGATCGTTCTGGACCCGCAGGGGGCGTAGCCGCACCCATCCCACCGCCGCGCAGGGCATCACGGCGTCTTGTTCCGGTTTCTCGTGGCTGCGAAGGCCGCTCAGCGCCGCCATCCGCTAACTCTGCCCTGACGACACCATTGGGCGGGGCTGCTATATGTGCGGGATCGTCGGCCTGTTCGGATGGTCCCTGCCGCCACGCGCTGAGGCGGTGCTGCTCCGCCGCATGGTCGCCGCTGTCGCGCATCGCGGGCCGGATGCGCAGGATGTGCTGGCGGGGGGCGGCATCGCGCTCGGCCATGCGCGGCTGTCCATCGTGGATATCGGCGGCGGCGCGCAGCCGATGCGGGACGAGACGGGGCAGGTCGCCATCGCCTTCAATGGCGAGGTCTTCAACCATGTCGAGCTGCGCGC
>JBJOMW010000043.1:0-16099 GCA_046052145.1 Pseudomonadota bacterium | reverse complement strand
CCGATTCTCGGGCCATGACCCGCCTGGCCGCGCTGCTGCTGCTCTGCCCCGCGCTGGCGCTTGCCCAGCCCGCCACGCCGCCCGCCACACCGCCTGCCCCGGGCAGCGCGCGGCCCGATGCCGCCGCTCAGCGCCGCGCCGAGCTCGACCGGCTGTTCGAGGCGCTGCGCGACGCGCCCGACACGGCCGCCGCCCAAGTCGTCGAAGCCCGCATCCGTGCCGCCTGGGCGCAGGGCGTGTCGCCGGCCGCGCAGCTGCTGGTCCGGCGCGGCGCGCGCAACCTGCAGGGCAATGCGCCGGACGAGGCGCTCGAGGATTTCGATGCCGCGCTGGTGCTGGAACCCGCGGCCCCTGATGTTTGGCTGATGCGCGCCCGCGCGCTCGGCGCGCTGGGTGATCGCACCGCCGCCGCGCGCGACATCCAGGAAGCGCTCCGGCTGGAGCCGCGGCATTTCGGCGCGCTGGTGCAGCTCTCCGACCTGCAGGACGAGGCTGGCGACGCCGCCGGCGCGCTGCGCAGCCTGGAGGCGGCGCTCACCCTCCACCCCCGCCTGCCCAGCGGGGAGGAGCGGCGGCGCGAGCTGCGCCGGCGCGCCGAAGGCGACGCGCTGTAGCAACACCCGGATGGCGGGCGCGACACGGCGCGGGCCAGATGGGGGCCGACACACGGTGAACGCCATGCCCGAAGCCCCGATGCACCCCGATCCCGCCCCGGACCCCGACATGCTCCGCTGGCAGGCGGTGCTCGACCGCGAAGCCGCGCCGGCCTGCGGGCCCTTCCTCTATGCCGTCACCACCCAGGGCGTCTTCTGCCGCCCCGGCTGCCCCTCTCGCGCGCCCCTCCGGCGCAACACACGCTTCTTCGCCGATGTCCCCACCGCTGAGGCCGCCGGCTTTCGGGCCTGCAAGCGCTGCGATCCGACCGGCGCGCGTGCGGCGCTGCACGCCGAGGCCGTGCAGGCCGCCTGCGCGATGATCGAGGATGCCGAGACCATGCCAAGCCTCGCCGCGCTCGCCGCGCGCGCGGGCTATGCGCGGCACCATTTCCTGCGCCTGTTCCGCGACATCACCGGCGTCACCCCGCGCAGCTACGCCGAAGGCGTGCGCGCGCGCCGCCTGCAGGCCGCGCTCGCCGCAGGCGACCGTGTGGCAGAGGCGGTGGCCGGCGCCGGCTTCGGCAGCGAATCCCGCGTCTATGAGGACACGGCCCGCCACCTTGGCATGACGCCCGGCACCGCACGCCGCGGCGGGCAGGGGGAGGAAATCCGCATCGCCCATGCCGACAGCGCCATGGGCCCTTTGCTGGTCGGCTCCACCGCGTCCGGCATCTGCTTCATCGGTTTCGCTGAGCCGCCCGAAGCGCTGGAAGGCGACCTCCGCGCCCGCTTCCCCGCAGCGCGTATCCTGCCCGCCGACGCGGCGCTCGCCGCAACAGTGCGCCAGGTCGCCGCCTTCATCGCCGAGCCCACCGCGGCCCTCGCCCTGCCACTCGACCTGCGCGGCACAGCGTTCCAGCGCCGGGTATGGGAGGCGCTGCAACGCATCCCCCTCGGCGAAACCCGCAGCTACGCAGGCCTCGCTGCCGAAATCGGCAACCCGGCCGCGGTCCGCGCCGTTGCCCGCGCTTGCGCCCGCAACCCTGTGGCGCTGGCCGTGCCCTGCCACCGCATCATCGGCAGCAGCGGCGACCTGACCGGCTACCGCTGGGGCACACCCCGCAAAGCCGCCCTCCTCGCCGGCGAACGCCGCGCTCAGCCCCGCCAGGAGGCTTAGCCTCCTGGACCTCGATCAGTTTTGGGTTGGAGAGGGAGGGGGCGTCACCGGCGTACCGGTGGTGAAGGGCGAGCGCTGCCCCCTCCCTCTCCAACCCATACTCATGGGTTCCAAGGGGCCACTGCCCCTTGGCAGGGAGGGTACGGGAGGGACAGCGTCCCTCCCGCCTTCAGTTCGGCCGAGCCGCGGGCGCTGCCGGTGCGGCGGGTGGTGTTGCGGGGCGGGGCACCAGGCGTTCGCGGCCGATGGCGGGGGCGCCGACGATGGTCCATTCGCCATCCATCGAGCCATCCGGGTTCAGCGTGTAGATGCCGATGCCTGGCCGCTGCGCCTGGCCGTAGGACACGGCGACGGTTCGGCCCGAGGCCATGCCCGTGCCTTCGATCAGCGTGTTGCCGATGCGCCAGACGATGCTGAAGGAGTTGATGCCGACAGCGCGGATCTGCGCGAGGCCCGTGTAGTCGGTGCCGTCGAGGTTGGTGCCCGTCACTTCGTAGATGCCGTCGCGCTGGGCCAGTGCAGGCCCGGCACACAGGAGGAAGGCGAGGGCAAGGATCAGGCGGCGCATTGCGGGGTGGACTCCTTAGGCCCGTCCAGCAATGCCACGCCCAGTGAGGGCGTCAAAGGGGCTTGCTGCGCAGCGTCTGCCCGGCGTGTCCCTCACTTCACCACGGCGACGCGCAGCGCGTTCGTCGTGCCTGGCGTGCCGAAGGGCACGCCCGCGGTGACCACCACCTCGTCGCCATGTTTCGCGAAACCTTCCTGCGTCGCAGCGCGTACTGCCTTGGCGACCATGTCCGTCATGGAGTGGAGCTCGGGCGACATCAGCGGGTGCACCCCCCAGACCACCGCCATACGGCGTGCCGTGGCCTCGGAGGCCGTCAGCCCGATGATCGGGCAGTCCGGCCTCTCGCGCGCGACGCGCAGCGTGGTGGACCCCGTGCTGGTGAAGGTGGCGATGGCTTCTGCCTCGATCGTGTGGGCCACCTGGCGCGCCGCGGCGGCGATGGCGCCGGCCGAGGAGCGTTCGGGCGTCGGGCGGTTTGCATCCGTCAGCGTGCGCCAGCCCGGATCCTGCTCCACGCGGGCAATGATGCGGTCCATGATGTTCACCGCCTCGAACGGATATTGGCCAGCGGCGGTCTCCGCCGAGAGCATCACCGCATCCGCGCCGTCGTAGACAGCGGTGGCGACGTCCGATGCCTCAGCGCGCGTCGGCGCGGGGGCGGAGATCATGCTCTCCAGCATCTGGGTGGCGACAACCACCGGCTTGCCGAGGTCGCGCGCCGCGCGGACCAGGCGTTTCTGGATCAGCGGCACTTCTTCCGGCGGGCATTCCACGCCTAGGTCGCCGCGCGCGACCATCACGCAATCGGCCAATTCGAGGATGGCGTCCATCTGCTCGACGGCCTGGGGCTTTTCCATCTTCACCATGATCCAGGCGCGGCCTGCGGCGATGCGCTTGGCCTCCGCCACGTCCTCTGGCCGCTGGACGAAGCTCAGGCCGATATACTCGACCCCCTGATCGAGCACGAAGTCGAGGTCGGCGCGGTCCTTCTCGGTCAGCGCCGGGATCGGCAGCACCACATCGGGCACGTTCACGCCCTTGCGGTCCGACAGTGTGCCGCCGACCACCACTTCAGTCTCCAGGTGGTCGTCGCGCTGGCGCGTCACGCGCAGCTTCAGCTTGCCGTCGTCGAGCAGCAGGTGGGTGCCGATGCTGGCGGCCTGGATGATCTCGGGGTGCGGCAGGCTGACGCGCCGGACATCGCCCGGCGTCGGTGAGAGGTCGAGGCGGAAGGCCTGGCCGGTCTGCAGCGTGACGCGGCCGGCCTGGAACTTGCCGACGCGGAGCTTCGGCCCCTGCACATCGGCCAGGATGCCGATCGGCCGTTCCAGCCGCTGTTCCAGCCCGCGGATGATGGCGATGCGCTCGGCGTGGTCGGCGTGGGAGCCGTGGCTGAAATTCAGCCGGAACACATCCGCCCCGGCGCGGAACAGCCGCTCGATCACCTCTGGGGAGGAGGAGGCCGGGCCGAGTGTGGCGATGATCTTGGTCCGCCGCCGGCGCCGGAGCGGCATCCGGCTGCCGGACCGGGGCGCGGGCGTCTCGCGTCGGAGCTGGTCCGGCGGGGTGGCGCCGAGATCGGGTCGGACTGCCTCGGGCGGCAGGTTCAGCGCGCGCGCCACATCCGCCACCCGGTCATCGGGAACGCGGCGCCATTGGCTGACGGCGGCGGTGGAGATGCCGAGCGCGGTCGCGATCCGGGTGACGGCGCCGCGCTGGGCCAGGAGGGCTTCGAGATGGGGATCGCGCATGGCAGCATCTTAGCGATTCTAAGATTAATAAGCCAGCGCCAATCCAAATCTTAACAAAAGTAAGATGAATCGTTCCGTCGCTCACCTGTCTTTGACGTGATGTTGCGGGGTCGTGTGTGGCGCCATCGCCACAGACGGGGCGAATTGGCCACGGCCGTGCGGCCCTGGCGGGGGAACCGCGTTGGGACGTGCGGATGCAACCGATCCGGCGCCGCGGCCCCGGGAGCCTTGGGAGAGTTGTCGAGATGCAGTTCAGGAAAGCCTTGCTGGCCACCACCCTGCTGATGGCGCCCGGAGTGGCGGCGGCACAGCCGGTGAGCGGCCTCTACATCGCAGGCGGCCTCGGCGCGAACTGGCTGCAGGAGACCGACCTGACCAGTTCCGGCCAGCTCAGCAACGCATTGCAGAATGCGGGGCGCAGCACGCGCGGCGAAGTCAGCTATGAATGGGGCTATGTCGGCGTGCTCAGCCTCGGCTGGGGCTTCGGCAACGGCCTGCGGGCTGAGATCGAGGGCAACTACCGCACCAACGACCTCGACGATGTTTCGGGCTTCGGTGGCACGAGCGGCGCCAGCGGCTCCGCGCTCAGCTATGGCGTGATGGCGAATGTCTTCTACGACTTCGACCTCGCCTCCTTCGGGATCAACACCGGCGGCTTCAATATCCAGCCCTATATCGGCGGCGGCGTCGGCTATGTCTGGCGGGAGTTCGACGATGTGCGCGTGGATGTGCTCGGCGGCCGCATCCGAACGAGCGATACCGACGGGCGCTTCGCCTACCAGGCGATCCTGGGTGTGGGCTTCCCCCTGCACCAGTACGTCCCCGGGCTGACGCTGACGGCCGAGTACCGCTTCCTGGGCACGCTCGAGCACAAATACACCACGACCTCCGGCGGCGGCTCCTTCACCATCAGCGAGAGTTCGACGGAGAGCGAGAACTACAACCACTCGGTCCTGATCGGCCTGCGCTACGCCTTCAACCCGCCGCCGCCGCCGGCGCCCCCCATGGCCGCGCCGCCCCCGGCCGTGGCGCCGGCCCCGGCGCGCACCTATCTCGTTTTCTTCGACTTCGACCGCGCCGACCTGACCGATCGCGCGCGCCAGATCATCGCCGATGCCGCCCAGGCCTCGACGCGGGTGCAGACCACCCGGATCGAAGTTGCTGGCCATGCTGACCGCGCCGGCAACCCGCAATACAACCAGCGCCTGTCGGAGCGCCGCGCCCAGGCCGTCGCCGCCGAGCTCGAGCGTCGCGGCGTGCCGCGCTCGGCCATGGTCATCCAGGGCTTCGGCGAGGAACGTCCCCTGGTGCCCACCGCCGATGGCGTGCGGGAGCCGCAGAACCGCCGCGTGGAGATCATCCTGCGCTGAGCCTTCCCTGGCGGCCGGGCAGTCCCCGGCCGCCAACCCCGGGCCTGATCAGGTAATCAGCACCGCGCGGACATCATTGACGTTGGTCAGCGTCGGCCCGGTTTCCAGCAGATCGCCGAGCACGCTGAACAGACCCCAGCTGTCATGTCGCGCCAGCACCGCGCGCGGATCCATCCCGGCGGCGGCGGCGCGCGCCAGCGTGTCGGGCGTGGCCAAAGCCCCGGCATTCGCCTCCGACCCGTCAATGCCGTCCGTGTCGCCCATCAGCGCCCAGATGCCCGGCGCACCGGCCAGCGCGACGGCGCAGCCGAGCAGGCATTCCGAATTCCGCCCGCCGCGCCCGCCGCCTTCGCGCCCGATCGTCACCGTCGTCTCCCCGCCCGAGAGCAACACGCAGGGCGCCCTGGCAGGCTCGCCATGCGCCCGGGTGGACAGCGCGATGCCGGCGATGACCTTGCCGACTTCCCGCGCCTCACCTTCCAGCGCATCGCCCAGGATCACTGGCGCGATCCCCAGGCCCCGCGCCGTCTCCGCCGCCGCGCGCAGCGCCAGCATCGGCGTCGCGATGAAGCGGTATTCGGCCCCCGCGAGCCGCGGATCGCCGGGCTTCGGCGTCTCGCCCTCCGCGCGGGCCAGATGCGCCACGACCGCCGCCGGCAGGTCCATGCCGTAATGCGCGACCAGCGCGCGGGCATCCGCGAAGCTCGTCGGGTCGGGCACGGTGGGGCCGCTTGCGATCACCGCCGGGTCATCGCCCGGCACATCGGAGATCGCGAGCGTCACGACGCGCGCCGGTGCCGCCGCCAACGCCAGCCGCCCGCCCGAGAAGGCCGAGAGATGCCGGCGGATGCAGTTCATCTCGTGGATCGTCGCACCCGAGGCCAGCAGCGCGCGGTTCACCGCCATCAGCTCATCGAGCGTGAGCCCCGCCGCCGGCAACGTCGTCAGCGCCGAGCCGCCGCCCGAGACCAGGAACAGCGCCAGATCCTCTGGCGTGAGCCCGGCCACCGTATCCAGGATGCGCCGCGCGGCGGCGGCGCCGGCCGCATCGGGCACGGGGTGGGAGGCTTCCAGCACCTCGATCCGCGCGGTTGGATAGCCATGCCCGTAGCGGGTGACGACAACGCCCGAGAGCGGCACATCGGGCCAGGCGGCCTCGACGGCGGCGGCCATGACGGCGGCGGATTTCCCCGCACCCACCACCACCACGCGGCCCTTCGGCCGCTCGGGCAGGTGGCGCGCCAGGACGACGCGCGGATCGGCGCTGGCCACCGCCGCGTCGAAGATTTTCCTCAGGGCCGCGCGGGCGGTCTCGTCGGTGAAGGGCATCCGGCTTCCTCTCGGGGCCGCACTATGGCGAAGCGCGGCCCGATGGGCCATCTACCGGGGCAGGAGGAGCCCGACATGCCCGTGCCCGAGATGGACACCGCAACCCGCACCGAGCTCGAGGCCGCCGCCTTCCGGCGCCTGGTGCAGCATCTGCGCGAGCGGAGCGACGTGCAGAATATCGACCTGATGAACCTGGCCGGCTTCTGCCGGAACTGCCTGTCCAAATGGTACCGCGCCGCGGCCGAGGAGAAGGGCATCGCGCTCTCCGACCCCGATGCGCGCGAGATCGTCTATGGCATGCCCTACAAGGAGTGGCAGGCACTGCACCAGAAGGAAGCGAGCGCGGAGCAGAAGGCGAAATTCGCCGCCGCCACCCCCGGCCACTGACCGCCACCAGGTCCGGGGCAGGGGCAGGGGGCCCTGGCGCCCCCGCCGCCCTGCGGCTATATCCCGCCCCCCTTTCCCCACCGCCGGAGCGGACCGATGAGCGACACCGACCTCCAGGACGCTGAGGCCAGCCGCGCCCGCCAGAAGGCGAGCGAGGATGCCGAAGTGGGCGGCATTGCCGTCGATCGCCTGCGCTCCGTCATCGAGCGCATCGAGCGGCTGGAGGAAGAGCGCAAGGCGCTGGCCGGCGACATCAAGGACATCTACGCGGAAGCCAAGTCCGCCGGCTTCGACGTGAAGGTCATCCGCCAGATCATCAGCCTGCGGAAGAAGGAACCCGCCGAGGTGGAGGAGCAGGAGACGCTGCTCGACCTCTATCGCCGTGCGCTGGGCATGTGAGGCTGAGGTGAGCCTGTTCTACGACGCCGGCCAGCACCGCGAGGCCGGGCTGCCGCATGACCCGCTGAAGGCCATCGTCGCCCCGCGCCCGATCGGCTGGATCTCGACGCTCGACCGCGATGGCCGCGCCAACCTCGCGCCCTACAGCTTCTTCAACATGGTGCAGACCTCGCCGGCGATGGTGATGTTCGCCAGCGACGGCATGAAGCACACGGCGGCGAATGCGATCGCCACCGGCGAATTCGTCTTCAACCTGGCAACCCGCCCGCTGTTCGAGGCGATGAACGCCTCCTCCGCCGCGCTGGCCGATGGCGAAAGCGAGTTCGAGCATGCCGGGCTGGAGCGCGCGCCCTGCCGCATCGTGCAGGCGCCGCGCGTGGCGGCGAGCCCGGCGAGCCTCGAGTGCAAGGTGGTCCACACGCTGCAGCTGCACGATGTGGAGGGCCGCCCGCTGCATGGGCATGTGGTGATCGGCCAGGTGGTCGGTGTGCACATCGCTGACTGGGCGCTGAAGAACGGGCAGTTCGACATGCTGGCCGCGCGCACCATCGCGCGCTGCGGCTACCGCGACTATGCCGAGGTGACGGAGCTCTTCTCCGCGCTCCGCCCGACCGATGGCGGCAGCTGGCAGCCTGGCCAGAAGGATCTGTAGCGGCCGTCAGGCTGCGCTGATGGCCCGCTCCGCGGCGATCAGCGCGCGGGCCTGCACGGCCGGCATTGGCCGCCCGAGATGCCAGCCCTGGCCATGCTCGCAGCCGAGCGCGAGCAGGCGCTGGGCTTGGTCTTCCGTCTCGATCCCCTCCGCCACCACCCGCATGCCGAGCCCGCTGCCCAGCGCCAGGATGGCGCTCACCACGGCCGCCACGCGCGGATCGGGTTCGAGGTCGCGCAGGAAGCTGCGGTCGAGCTTGATCTGGTTGAAGGGGAAGCGGCGCAGATAGGCGAGGCTCGACCACCCCCGCCCGAAATCATCGAGCGCGACCGAGACGCCGAGCGCCTGCAGCTCTGCCAGGACGCGCCGTGAGTGCGGGTCTTCCTGCAGCAGCAGGCTTTCCGTCACCTCCAGCTCCAGCCGCTGCGGCGGCAGGCCTGAGGCCGCGAGCGCCTCGGCGATGGCGGCCATAAGCCCCTCCGCGCGCAGCTGGACGACGGAGAGGTTGACCGCGCAGGTGAGCCCCTCTGGCCAGCTGGCAGCTTCCTGCACGGCGGTGCGGATCACCCAGGCGCCGAGCGGCACGATCAGCCCCGTGGCCTCGGCCAGCGGGATGAAGCGGTCGGGCGGGATCATGCCGCGCTCGGCATGGGGCCAACGCAGTAGCGCCTCAAAGCCAGTCAGGCGGCGATCGGCCAGGCGGCGCTGCGGCTGCCAATGGAGCTGGAAGCCGCCGGCCTCCACCGCCGTGCGCAGTTCCTGCTCCAGCCGCCGGCGCTCGCGCAGCGCGGCTTCCTGCGCGGGGGCGAAGCAGTGGATGGTGGGGAGTGGGGCGGCGCGGGCGGCGGTCAGCGCATCCTCTGCCCGGTCGAGCAGCAGCGCCGCATCGTTGGCATCCGCAGGTGCGATGGCGATGCCGATATCGGCCGTGCAGCCCATACCGGTCCCAGGCAGCGGCTCGGCCAGCGTCGCAATTAGGCGCTCGGCCAATTGCAGCGCGCCGGCGGGGTCTTGCAGCGCGGTCTGCACCACGGCGAAGCGATTGGCGGCGAGGCGCGCCACCACATCCTCCTGCCGGACCCCCTTGCGCAGGCGGCGCGCCAGCAGCCGCAGCACCTCGTCGCCCGCGGACCGTCCGAGCTGGTCGTTGACCGCGCCGAAATCGCGCAGGTCGAGCACCAGCAGTGCGGTGTGCCAGCCCTGGCGCCGGCCCAGCGCCAGCGTGGCGTCCAGCCGCTCGCGGAAGCCGGTGCCGCTCGGCAGCCCGGTCAGCGCGTCGCGGGTGGGCGATGCTATGGGCGGGCTTGGGGGGCGCCGCGCCAGGCCGAGCGCGAGAAGCCCGCACAGCACCGCCGCCCCGAGCATCGCCAAGGCCATCGCGGCATGCCGCCCGGCCTGGTCCGCGTGGTCCGCGCGCACCGCGATCAGGTTGAGCGCGGCGCCGGCCAGCAGCATGGCCAGCAATGCCGCGAGGATGCACACGGCCTTGGCCGCCAGCCGGGAACGGGGGGATCCTGACATGGCGCGCTGCATGCGCCGCAAGTGATGAACCGCCGGTTGAGGCGAAGGGCGGGTTTCCGGCCGTCGGGCTGGGATTTGCCGCCCGCCCCCGCCCTGGGCTATGGGGCGGCCGCACCTTTCCAACCTGCGCGCGACCGACGGAGCTCCGGGCTATGGCCGGCCATTCCCACGCCAAGAACGTCATGCACCGCAAGGCCGTCCAGGGCGCCAAGCGCGCCCGCGCCTATGGCAAGCTGATCCGCGAGATCACCGTCTCCGCCAAGACCGGCCTGCCCGACCCCGGTCACAACCCGCGGCTCCGCGCCGCGGTGAAGGCGGCGCTCACCGCCAACATGACCCGCGACACGATCGACCGCGCCATCAAGCGCGTGCGCGACGGCGCGGCCGGGGAGAATTACGAGGAAGTGCGCTACGAGGGCTACGGCCCGCACGGCATCGCCGTGATCGTCGAGGCGCTCACCGACAACCGCAACCGTACCGGCGGCGATCTGCGCTCCATCTTCGCCAAGGGCGGCGGGGCGCTGGGCGAGACCAACTCCGTCGCCTTCCAGTTCGAGCGCAAGGGCGTGCTGCGCTACCCCGCCGCGGTGGCCAGCGCCGATGCCATGCTGGAAGCCGCGATCGAGGCCGGCGCCGAGGATGTCGAGAGCGGCGAGGAGGGGCATGAGGTCTCGACCTCGGTCGAGGATTTCGCCACCGTGCGCGATGCGCTGGAAGCCCGTTTCGGCACGGCCGAGGCCGGGCGGCTGGAATGGTGGCCCTCCACCATGCTTGCCCTCGATGAGGAGAAGTCGGCCGAGGTGCTGAAGCTGCTCGATGCGCTCGATGACCACGACGATGTGCAGCAGGTCTATGCCAATCTCGAGGCCGACGAGGCGGCGATCGAGAAGCTGACAGCGTAAGCCCCTACGGCCCGCATCGGCGCGCCCAAGCGCCGATCGGCTGCGGGGTCGATGTCACACCATCGGCGGCACCTTCGTCCATTCGAAGCCGCGCTGGGCGCGGGCTAGGCCATAGGCGTAGAGCGCGCGCATGTAGCGCTGCTCGAAGGGCTCGGTGAAGCTCTCGGTGAAATCTGGGCCGATGAAGGCCAGGTTGAACTCCACCTCGTCCTGGCGGGTGACGAAGTACATCCGCACCACATCATTGTAGCCGCTCGCGGCCGTCATGGTGCTGACGGCGCGGCCAGCGATGCTGATGGCGCGCCGGTCCACCGCCGCCCATTCCGCATCGAGCCGCCCGTTGCGGATGATCCAGGCGCGCGCAGGTGGCACGCGCCGCCCGGCCGCGATCGCCTCCCGCCGCGCGTGGGTGACGGAAGAGGGGTAGAGGAAGGCCTGCACGAAGATGCCGCCATCCACATGCATCTCCTGGTGCGGGCGTCCCTCCACCGTCACGTCGAACATCACCGGCGGGAAGGCACCCGGGATGGCGGCAGAGGCGAGCAGCACGCGGCGGATGGTATCGAGCGCCCGGGGATGCCCGCTCTTCGCGATGGCGCCGATGTTCCAGATCACCGGCGTCTGCGCGTCGAGGTCGGCGCTCGCCACCAGCAGCAGCCGCCCCTCGTCATAGCCGCGGGCGATGGCGGCCAGCATCGCTTCGTCGAGGTACTCCGAGATGGTGGCAAACAGCGGCCCGGTATCGGCCAGCCCGTCATTGAAGAGCGCGGCGGTCAGCCAGCGGCGGACCAGCACGCGATCGGGCGTGATCTCGGTATAGACGCGCCGCAATGGCTCGTCATAGGCCGAGCCGAGGAAGGCGAAGGGCGCGGTCAGCGCGCCGGTCGAGACCCCGGTGACCAGGTCGAAGACCGGGCGTGAGCCATGCTCGGTCCAGCCATTCAGCAGCCCCGCCCCGAAGGCGCCATTCTCCCCGCCGCCGGAGACGGCCAGCGCATCCACCGTGGGCAGCACGGCGTTGGCCGCCAGGCCCAGATGGCGGCGCTGGCGTGCCTGGGCTTCCAGGAACTCCCGCTCCATCGCCAGCAGGCTTTCCGGCAGCACCAGACGGAAGCGTTCGTTCGGCACGCCGAGCACGGTCGCCTGGCCGGACCGCCCGCGCGGCACGGCGGGCTCGCGCTGCGGCAGGGCGCAGGCGGGCAGGGCGGCGCCAAGCGCGATGCCCGCGCCGGCCCGGAGCAGGGATCGCCGCGCGGGGAGAGGTGGGTGGCTCGGCCTTGGGTCGCGCATCCGGAGACAACCTCGGGCGGTTATGGTGCGGTGCAACTTACGCGCAAAAGATGCTGGGAGCGAGGTTCTGGCCTCCAGGCGCCCTCTGCCCCGTCCCGAGGCCTGCCCAGAAGCCAGCCGGCCGGGCTAAGCAGATGCATGGCCCCGGCCCCGATTCGCATCCTCGGCCTCGATCCGGGCCTCCAGCACACCGGCTGGGGGCTGGTGGAGCATGACGGCTTCCGTATGCGCTTCCTGGCCGAAGGCGTGATCTCCACCACGCCGAAGGAGGAGTTGCCGGACCGGCTGTTGGCCCTGCACCGGGGCCTGACCGAGGTGATCGCCGCCTGGACACCCGATGAAGCCGCGGTGGAGCACACCTATGTCGCACGCAATCCCGAAAGCGCGCTGAAGCTCGGCCAGGCGCGCGGGGTGGTACTGCTGGCGCCGGCGTTGGCGGGGCTGGTGGTCCGCGAATACGGCGCGATGGAGGTCAAGCGCGCCGTGGTCGGCAATGGCCATGCGGCGAAGGAACAGGTGCAGGCGATGGTCCGCCAATTGCTGCCCGGCGTCACCTTCAAGCGCGCGGATGCGGCCGATGCGCTGGCGATCGCGATCTGCCACGCGCATCACCGCGCGACACGCCGGGTCTATGCGGCGGCAGAGGCGAGGCAAGGCACATGACCTGCAGGCTGCGACATGCGGCTGGCAAAGCCAGCCGAGCGGCCGAATGGCCGCCGCGGCCAGTGCCGCGAAGCCAAGCGGCCGGAGGCCGCGCCCGGCGTCTGAGGGCGAGGCAAGACTCATGATCGGTTCGCTGCGCGGTGTCGTCGAGAGCGTGCACGAAGGCGGCTGCGTGCTCGACGTCAATGGCGTCGGTTACCTCGTCGCCTGTTCGCGCAAGACGCTCGACACGCTGACCGCGAAGGATGGCGCGCAGAAGCTGCTGGTGGAGACGCGTGTCAGCCAGGACGCGATCACCCTCTTCGGTTTCGCCGACGCGACCGAACGCGAGGCGTTTCGGGCGCTGATCGAGGTGAAGACGGTCGGCCCGCAGAAGGCGCTGCTGGTGCTCTCGGGCCTCACGCCCGCGCAATTGGCCGGCGCGATCGCGGCGAAGGAACGCAAGAAGCTCTCGGAGGTGAAGGGGCTTGGCGCGGCGACTGCCAACCGCATCATCGACGAGCCGGCGATGCAGAAATGGGCCGTCGGCCGCGCGACGCCGGAGGCCGATGGGGCAGGGGGCATCGCGCTCGCCGCTGCCATGCCGGAAGGCGCTGAATCCGACGCGATCTCCGCCCTCGTCAACCTCGGCATGAAGCGCCCCGATGCGGCAGCCGCCGTCGGCCGCGCGACGAAGCGCGTCGGCGCCGGTGCGCCGCTCGAATCCCTGATCACCGAGGCGCTGAAGGAGATGGCGCCGCGATGAGTGACGACCGTCTCACCGGCAGCGCGCGGCAGGAGGAAGACGCGACCGAAGGCAGTCTGCGCCCGCAGACGCTGAAAGACTTCATCGGCCAGCGCTCCTTGCGCGAGAACCTCGAGGTCTTCGTCGCTGCCGCGCGGCAGCGCGCCGAGGCGATGGATCATGTGCTGCTCTTCGGCCCGCCGGGCCTCGGCAAGACGACGCTCGCGCAGATCGTCGCGCGCGAATTGGGCGTCGGTTTTCGGGCGACATCGGGGCCGATCCTGCAGCGCGCCGGCGACCTTGCCGCGATCCTGACGAACCTGCAGCCGCGCGACGTGCTGTTCGTGGACGAGATCCATCGCCTGCAGCCGGCGATCGAGGAGACGCTCTACCCGGCGATGGAGGATTTTCGTCTCGATCTGATCATCGGGGAGGGGCCTGCGGCGCGCACCGTGCGCATCGACCTGCCGCCCTTCACGCTGGTCGGCGCGACGACGCGCGCGGGCCTGCTCAGCCAGCCGCTGCGCGACCGCTTCGGCATTCCGCTGCGGCTGCAATTTTACGACGTGCACGAATTGCTGCTGATCGTCCGCCGCGGCGCCGAGAAGCTCGGCTTCGCGCTTGCTGAGGATGGCGCGATGGAGATTGCGCGCCGCTCCCGCGGGACGCCGCGCGTCGCCGGCCGCCTGCTGCGCCGCGTGCGGGACTTCGCCCAGGCCGCCGGGCGCGCCGCCGACCGTGCCATGGCCGATGCGGCGCTCGCCCGGCTCGAAGTGGACCGGCTGGGGCTCGATGCGCAGGACCGGCGCTATCTCCGTCGCATCGCGGAGCACCACAATGGCGGCCCGGTGGGCGTGGAGACGCTCGCCGCCGCACTCGCCGAAAGCCGCGACACGCTGGAGGAGGTGGTGGAGCCCTTCCTGATCCAGGAAGGCCTCGTGCTGCGCACCCCGCGCGGGCGGATGCTGGGGGAGCCGGGGTGGCGGCATCTGGGCCTGACGCCGCCGGCGGGGCTTGGGGCGCAGCTCGATCTGCTGGCCTCCCAGGCGCCCGAAAGCCCGCAGGAATGACAAAAAACCACCGTTTTCCGGTCCGGGTCTATTTCGAGGATACGGATGCCGGCGGGGTGGCCTATCACGCCAGCTACCTCCGCTGGGCCGAACGGGCCCGGACCGAATCCTTGCGCGCCATGCAGTTGCCCCATGCAGTTATGATGGAGCGTCACAATTCGATGCTCGTGGTGCGACGCATCAAAGTGGAGTATGTGCGCCCAGCCCGACTCGATGAGCCCCTGATCGTCGAGACGCGAATCCAGGCGCTCAGCGCCGCCAGCCTCGACCTTGTGCAGATCGTCCTGCGCGAGGATGAGGAGGCGGAGCGGCGTGTGGAACTGGCCCGGCTCGATGTCGGGCTGGTCTGTGTGCGTGCCGACGGAATGCGGGCTGCCAGGATCCCCGAACCCTGGCGGAGCGCGCTGTCCGAGCGCATCTGGGGCGGCGATGCCGCCTGAGGGCCGGTTCCCCCGCCGGCAAGCCATGGTGGTCCCGCCGGGACCGCAGAGAATGTCGGTCCCCTTGGGACCGCGGATCATGTCGGTCCCATCCGGACCGCAGAGCACGAGGAGGCCCGCGCCTTGGGCAATGTGACCGCGTCCGCACTCGCCCCGGTGGCGCACGACCTGTCGCTCTGGTCGCTCTTCATGATGGCGGATTGGGTCGTGAAGTCGGTCATGGTTGGCCTGCTTCTCGCCTCCATCTGGGTCTGGGCCATCGTCTTCGAGAAGTTCACCACGCTGCGCCGCATCCGGCGCGAGGCCGATGCCTTCGAGGACCGCTTCTGGTCCGGCGGCTCTCTCGAGGAGCTGCATGCGCGGGAGGGCGAGAACCCCTCCCACCCTCTGGCTGCCGTCTTCGGCGCGGGCATGCGCGAATGGAAGCGCTCTGCCGGGCGAGGCCTCGGCTCCGAACTGGCCGTGACCGGCACGAAGGAACGCGTCGAGCGCGCGATGAATGTCGCGATGAACCGCGAGATGGAGCGGATGGAGCGCTGGATGGTGTTCCTGGCCACCATTGGCTCGGCCGCGCCCTTCATCGGCCTGTTCGGCACGGTCTGGGGCATCATGAACAGCTTCACCGCCATCGCGGGGATGCAGAACACCTCGCTCGCGGTCGTGGCGCCGGGCATCGCGGAGGCGCTGTTCGCCACCGCCATCGGCCTGATCGCGGCCATCCCGGCGACCATCGCGTACAACAAGTTCTCCTCGGATTTCGGCCGCTTTGCCGGGCGGATGGAGGCATTTGCCGCCGAATTCGCCGCCATCCTCTCGCGCCAGTCCGAGGCCGCGGCCGAACAGCCCGCCCGCCCCGCGCGCAGCAACGCGCCGGTGGAGTGAGGCCATGGCCGGGCCGCTGATGGGGCGCCAGTCGGGGCGCGGTCGCTACCGCCCGATGAGCGAGATCAACGTCACGCCCTTCGTGGACGTGGTGCTGGTTCTGCTGATCATCTTCATGGTGGCCGCGCCGCTGATGACCACCGGCGTGCCGGTGGACCTGCCGCGCACCAACGCCACGCCGATGAACCAGGAACAGGAACCGCTGACCATCAGCGTGGACAGCCAGGGCCGCATATTCCTGCAGGAGACGGAAGTGCCGATGGAAGGCCTGGTGGCGCAGCTCCAGGCCATCCTGCGCAACCAGCCCCAGGGCCAGCCGGAACGGCGCATCTTCGTCCGCGGCGACCGCGCCATCAGCTATGGCCGCGTGATGGAGGT
>JBJOMW010000042.1:0-17633 GCA_046052145.1 Pseudomonadota bacterium | reverse complement strand
ACACCGACACCAGGACACCCGCCCCCATGGCGAAGATGCAGGCCAACCAGATGCGTGCCGGCATGGTCATCGAGTTCGAAGGCCAGCGCTACACCGTCCTCAAGCAGAACATCATGATCCCCGGCAAGGGCGCCGCGGTGATCCAGGTCGAGATGCGCAACATCAAGTCCGGCGCCAAGAAGGACCAGCGCTGGCGCACCGCCGACACGGTCGAGCGCCTCTCCACCGAGGATAAGGAGTTCACCTACTCCTACGCCGATGGCGACATGCTCGTGCTGATGGACCCGGACACCTTCGAGCAGACCCAGGTGCCGAAGGAAATCCTCGGCGAACGGCTGGCCTTCCTGCAGGAAAACATGACGGTCAATGTCCGCCTCATCGAAGGCGAGCCCGTCTCCATGGACATCCCCGAGACCGTCGTCCTGGAAGTGGTCGAGGCCGATCCGGTGGTGAAGGGGCAGACCGCCTCCTCCTCCTACAAGCCGGCCGTGCTGTCGAACGGCGTGAAGACCATGGTGCCGCCGTTTATCACCGCGGGCGAGAAGATCGTGGTGAAGACGGAAGACGCCAGCTACTACGAGCGGGCGAAGGGCTGATTGGCCGTAGGGGCGGGGCCAGTCCTCGCCCTGGACGGGCTGCGCGGTGCGGGGCTGAGGCGCGCGTATTCGCACCCCCACCCCGACCAGCCTGCGCTTCGCCGGCTAAAGCCGGCGGCTCCGGCGCCGGCGCAGTGCGCCGGCCCCCCGCAATGCGGGAGAGGGAGAAGAAGGCGGGAGAGGGAGAAGTAGGGCGCTGGCGCCCATTGTGTTTCCGGGCCGGGGGGCGTCACCTCTCGGCCTTCGCTCTTTCAGGATGCCGATCCGATGGCCGTGTCGCCCCGAATCTCGCCCGCTATGAACGTGCTGCACCAGGCGGTCCAAAAGGCCGGGCGGCGCCTGCTGCGCGACTTCGGCGAAGTGGAAAACCTCCAGGTCACCGCCAAGGGGCCGGGCGACTTCGTCTCCCAGGCGGACCTCCGGGCGGAACAGACGCTGAAGGAAGAACTCTCGAAGGCACGGCCGGGCTGGGCGTTCCTCGGGGAGGAAGGCGGCCAGGCGGAAGGCGATTGGGAATGGCGCTGGGTGGTGGACCCGCTCGATGGCACCACCAACTTCCTCCACGGCATCCCGCAATGGGCGATCAGCGTCGGCGTCGAAAAGCGCCTGGATGCGGAGCGGACGGAACTCGTCGGCGGCTGCGTCTACAACCCCGCCACCAATGAGCTGTTCTGGGCCGAGAAGGGCATGGGCGCCTTCCTGAACGACCGGCGGCTCCGCGTCTCCGGCCGGCGGGACATGGTGCAGGCGCTGTTCGCCACCGGCATCCCCTTCGCCAAGACCAGCCGGAAGGCGGAATTCTCCCTGACGCTCGCGAAGCTGATGCCGCAGGTCGCGGGCGTGCGCCGCTTCGGCTCGGCGGCGCTCGACCTCGCCTGGGTGGCGGCGGGGCGGTACGAGGGGTTCTGGGAACTCGGGCTGAACAAGTGGGATGTGGCCGCCGGCATCGTGCTGGTGCGGGAAGCGGGCGGGCTCATCACCGATCCTGACGGCGGCGAGGGCTTCTACGACAGCGGCCATATCGTCTGCGGCAACCCGACGCTCCAGCCGAAGCTGCGCGAAGTGGTGGCCGAGGGCATCGCCGCCGCCGGCGCCGCCCGCGCGGCCGCGCGGGAGTAGCCCCCCCGCCCCGCGCCGATTGGCGCCCGGCGGCACGACCGGGTAGGTTAGGCGCGCATGAATCGTCGCCGGGTCCTTGCCGTGCTGCCGCTGCTCGCCCTGCCCGTCCCGGGCCGGGCGCAGACGCCGCCTGCGCTGCCGGCCGGCATGGCCGAACTGCCGCAAGGGGGCGTGCGCGTGGCCTTCCCGGCGGGTGCGGCGACGCTGCCGGCTGGCGCCGCGCCGGCACTGGCCGAGCTCGGCCGGCGGCTCGCGGAACGGCCGGCGGGATTCGGGCGGATCACGGTCGAAGGCCAGGCGAGCGGACCGGCGGAAGATGCCTCCACCGCGCGGCGGCTGTCGCTGGCGCGGGCGCAAGCGGTGCGCGGCGCGCTGGTCGCGGGCGGGCTCGATCAGACACGGGTGGATGTGCGCGCGCTGGGCCGGACGGCAGCGGCGCTCGATGCGGCGGATGTGCTGCCGCCCGACGCACCGCGCAGCCCCGGCACCAACAGGGCCGGATAGAGGGACAGGCGCATGACAAGCCCCACGCTCTACCTCTGGCGGATGCTCGGCTTCGTGGTCGCGGTCGGCGTGCTGGCCGGGCTGCTCTCGGCAGAGCTGCTCTCGGCCTTCGCCGCGAACCCGCTGCTGAACGGGGTGATCGCGGCGGTGCTGCTGCTCGGCATCGCGTGGAACATGCGCCAGGTGCTGGCGCTGACGCGGGAGGTCGAGTGGATCGACGGCTTCCGCAACCCGGCCCCCGGCGTGCCAAGCCGCCCCGCGCCGCGGCTGCTGGGGCCGATGGCGAGCATGTTGGCGTCTCGCCGCGGGGAACGCTTCAGCCTCTCGGCGATGGCGATGCGGAGCGTGCTGGATGGCATCGCCGCGCGGCTCGATGAAAGCCGGGAGATTTCGCGCTACGCGACGGGGCTGCTGATCTTCCTCGGCCTGCTCGGCACCTTCTGGGGGCTGCTGCTGACGATCGGCAGCGTGAGTGCGGTGATCAGCGGCATGTCGCTCGGTGCGGGCGACATCAACGCGCTGTTCAACGAGCTGAAGGCGGGGTTGAGCGAGCCGCTGCGGGGCATGGCGATTGCGTTCTCGTCGTCCATGCTCGGGCTCGCGGGGGCGCTGGTGCTGGGCTTCCTCGACCTGCAGGCGGGGCAGGCGCAGAACCGCTTCTACACCGAGCTTGAGGATTGGCTGGCGGGCGCGACGCGGCTGCCGACGGGCGCGCTCGGCGGGGATGGGGAAGGCTCGATGCCCGCCTATGTGCAGGCGCTGCTCGAGCAATCGGCCGAGAATATGGACGAGCTGCAGCGGACGCTGGCGCGGAATGAGGAAGGCCGCGCGCAGGGCACGGCGGCGCTGATGCAGCTGACGGAGCGCCTCGCGGTGCTGGCGGAACAGATGCGCGCCTCCCAGACGCTGATGAACCGCATGGCGGAAGCGCAGGCGCAGCTGCAACCGACCCTCGCACGGCTGGCCGAAAGCAGCGCCCATGGCGCGCTGGATGAGGCGAGCCGCGGGCATATCCGCAACCTCGAGCTCTACATGGCGCGGATCCTCGAGGAGATGACGCAGGGCCGCATGCAGTCCACCGCCGAGATCCGGAACGAGATCAAGGTGCTGGCCCGCACCATCGCCGCGATCGCCGAAGAGCCGCCGCGGTGACGACGCGCGGGGCAGAGGGCATCAGCTAGTCATGGCGCTTGGGCGCAAGCGGCGCGACCGCGGCGGGCTGGATGCGTGGCCAGGCTATGTGGACGCGCTGGCCACGCTGCTCATGGTCATCATCTTCGTGCTGCTCGTCTTCGTGCTGGCGCAGGGCTTCCTTTCGGTGCTGCTGTCCTCGCGCGATCAGGCGCTGGACCGGCTGAACCGCCAGGTCTCGGAACTTGGTGAGCTGCTCGCGCTTGAACGCGGCCAATCGCAGGAACTGCGCGCGGCGCTGGCCCGCGGCGCGGAGGAACTGCGCGCCACCGCCGCCGCACGAGAGACCGCGCTGCGCAACCTCACCCTGCTGCGGGAAGAACGCGACCGGCTGGCGTCCGACCGTGACACGACGCGCGGGGACCGCGACCGGCTCGGCGCGCGCGTGACCGACCTCGAAGCCGCCGCGCGCGGCAGCGCAGCGCGTGTGGCAGAGCTGGAAGCGCGGCTCGCGGACGCGCTCAGCCGCGCCGAGGCCACGGGCACGGAGGCCGCGCGCACCACGCGCACGCTGACCGACACGCAGCGCCAGCTGGCGGCGGAGACCGCGGCGCTGCAGGCGCTCCGCCGCGATCTCGGAGCAGAGCGGGAGCAGCGCGCGGCGCGGGAGCGGGATCTGGCGGCAGCGCAAGCCCAGGGCCAGGCGCTGACGCGCGATGTCGCCGCCGCGCGAAGCGAAGCGCAGACGCTCGCCGCCGAACTCGCCGCCGCCCGCCAGGCGCTCGCGGCCGCACAGCGCGACATCGCAGCACTGCGGGAAGAAGCCGCGCGTCTTGACCGCACCGTGCAGGCCGACCGCGCGACGATCGAGATGCGGCTGTCGGAGATCGCGCAGCTCAACGAACAGCTGCGCGCGCTGCAGGCGTTGCGCGACCAGCTGGAACGTCAGGCTGCAGCGGCCGCCGCCCGCGCCGGGCAGGAAGAAGGCGCGCGGCGCGCGGCGGAAGCGCAGGCCGGCGAATTCGCGCGCCTGTCCGACAGCGCCCGCGCCCAGGTCGCGCTGCTGACCCGCGAATTGGAAGCGCTGCGCGCCGAGATCGGCCGGCTGTCGGCAGCGCTCGACCTGGCCGAAGCGTCGGGACGCGACCGGGATGCGCAGATCGCACTGCTCGGCCAGCGGCTGAATGCGGCGCTCGCCGCGCGGGTCGAGGAGCTGCAATCCTACCGCTCGGAATTCTTCGGCCGGCTGCGCCGCGTGCTGGGCGACCGGCCGGAGGTCAGGATCGTCGGCGACCGCTTCGTCTTCCAGTCGGAGGTGCTGTTCCCCGTCGGCAGTGCGGAGCTTTCGGCCGGCGGCCAGCAGCAGCTGCGCGAATTGGCGCGCCTGCTGGCGGAGCTGACGCGCCAGATCCCGCCCGATATCAACTGGATGCTGCGGGTGGATGGGCATGCGGACCGCACGCCGCTCGGCGGCCGCGGGCGCTTCGCCAGCAACTGGGAGCTGTCGGCGGCGCGCGCGCTGGCGGTGGCGCAGCTGCTGATCGCCGAAGGCCTGCCCGCGAACCGCGTGGCCGCGACCGCCTTCGGCGACACGCAACCGCTCGACGACCGGGACGTGCCGGAGGCATATGCGCGCAACCGGCGGATCGAGCTCCGCCTGACCGATCGCTGAGAGGCTTCCGATGACGGCCTTGATCATTGCCGACCACGCGCTGCTGTCCCACCGCATGGCGGAACTGCGCGACGCCGCCACCCCCTCCCCGCGCTTCCGGCGCCTGCTGGCGGAGATCGGCGCGATGCTGACGCTGGAAGCCACGCGCACCCTGCCGACCACGACGAAGCGCATCACAACGCCGATGACCGAGATGGACCATCGCGTGCTGGCCGCGCCTGAGCCCGTGCTGGTTGCGGTGCTGCGCGCCGGGCTCGGCCTGCTCGATGGCGCGATGCAGGTGCTGCCCGAGGCGCCGGTCGGCCATGTCGGGCTGGTGCGGGACGAGCACACACTGAAGCCCACGCAATACCTGCTGCGCATGCCGCCCGAGGTGACGGTGCGGGGCGCGATCCTCTACGACCCGATGCTGGCGACGGGTGGGTCTGCCGTCGCGGCGGTGCAGCGGGTGAAGGAAGCGGGCGCCCCGCATCTGCGCTTCGTCTGCGCGCTGGCTGCGCCGGAGGGCGTGGCGAAGCTGCGCGCCGCGCATCCGGATGTGCCGATCATCACCGCGGCGCTGGATGAGCGCCTGAACGAGCGCGGCTTCATCGTGCCGGGGCTCGGGGATGCCGGGGATCGCTGCTTCGGGACGGAAGGGTAGCGCCTGATCCGCGAAGGCGGACTCGCCGAAGCAGTGAATCAGCCGCTCAACGCTTCAGAGGATCTTCGCTTCGAACGGCGTCTTGAGGTCAGGCGCCTCGAACTCGACGACCCAGAGGTCGGGGTCGCGCTTCACTTGGCGTTCGACATAGGCATCCGCGGTTGCGTCATCCACCGGTGCCTCGCCGGTGGCGCGCAGCCAGGCGGGGCGGCCTTCGGCGTCGCGGACCTGGGAGAGCACCAGCAGCCCCTGACGCCCGCGCAGAAGGCACAGGATGCCGCCGGAATCCGGGTCGCCCTTGCGGATCACCGCGGCCGGGCGGCCGGCGATGTCGGAGAGCCGGGTGGCCATGCTCACCCAGATGCCGGCCTTGACGCGGGGTTCCATCTGCCGAACTTCGGGCCGCCGGAAGGCCGGCGCAAGCCCTGACGGGTCTGCCTTCGCGCCCCCTTGCGCCCGGCCCTACGCCGCGCCATTCAGCCGCCGCGAGAGGGACCCTGCCCATGTCCAAGCCGACCGAGCTCACCGATGGCCAGCGCGCCTATGAGGCCCGCCGCGCCGCCAAGGCCGGCATGACGCTGGAGAAGTGGCTGGCGGACAAGGAAAAGCGCGCCAAGGTCGAAGCCGCCGAGGCCGCGAAGGAAGCCGAAGCCGCCGCCAAGGCCGCGCAGCCCGAGAAGAAGGGCTGGTTCGGGCGCTTGTTGGACAAGGCGCACCAGCCGCTTAAATGATGCCCTCAGGCGCCGGGCGCGGCCTCCGGCCGCTTGGCTTGCGCGCCTCAGACATGACCCGCCGGGCCCAGCGGTCGGTCGCCGCGCGGGACCGCTTTGCGGTCCGGGTTCGGGTTTTCGGCGCGCCTCACAACATCCTGAGCAGCGTCCCATCCCGCCGCAGCGCGTGATGGTAGATCGCGCCGCCGATATGGGCGACCAGCAGCAGCGGGATCGCCCAGCCGATCAGGCTGTGGCCCCAATGCAGCACCACCGCCAGCGTATTCCAGGGCTCCATGAATTTCGGCAGGTCGATGAAGCCCAGGAAGGCCGTCGCGCCCCGCATCGGGAAGCCATAGGCATTGGTGGTGAGGAACCCCAGCAGTGGCTGGATGATCAGCGCCGCATAAAGCGCGTGATGCACCGCGCTCGCCGCCCGCCGCATCCGGGCGGGGATGTGGTCCGGCAGCGCCGGCGGGGTCGAGAAGCCGCGCCAGGCGAGCCGCGCGATGGCAAGGAAGAGGATCAACAGCCCCGCGCTCTCATGCAGGGCGTAGAAGCCCATCTTCGCGTCATCCTTCATGAAGCGGATGACAAGCCCCGTCGCCAGCGCCAGGAACAAGAGCGGCACGGTGGTCCAGTGGAACCACTTGGCGAGCGCGGAATACTGCCCGTCCGGATGCAGCGCATCCTGGCCGCGGACGGGCTCGGCGGGCGACAGCACGGCGGCCGGTTGGGTCGTCTGTTCCATCGGGTCACTCCCCTGCCCCGCCCCACTATGGCATGAGCGCGTGGCAGACATGGAAGCGAAAGCCGCATGAACGAGAGGGAGAACGGCACGGCCCCTGAAGGGCCCGACTGGCCCGCCTATGCCGCCGCCCATGCCGGGGCCCATGGGGGCGCGCGCCCGACCGACTGGCTGCGCGACGCCGCCGAACCGGATTGGAGCGCGGCGACCGGCCACCGCTTCACCGCGGCCTGCAACCAGGGCGCCGTGCCCGAGACAGTGATGCGCCGCTACCTGGTGCAGGACTACCAGTTCATCGGCGCCTTCACCGCGCTGCTCGGCCGCGCCATCCACACCGCGCCGGACCTGCCCTCCCGCCTGCCGCTCGGGCGCTTCATGGGGCTGCTCTGTTCCGAGGAGAACACCTATTTCGTGCGGTCCTTCGACGCGCTCGGCGTGCCCGAGGCGCTGCGCCGCGACCCGCCGCTGAGCGCGGCCGCGCGCGGTTTCCGGGCGCTGATGGAGGAGGCCGCCGCGAGCCCGCACCATGCCGATCAGCTCGCGGTGCTGTGCGTGGCGGAATGGGTCTATCTGTCCTGGGCGCGGCCGGCGCGCGACACGCGACCCGCCGAGCCCTTCTGGTGCGCGGAATGGGTGGATCTGCATGCCAGCCCCTATTTCGAGGGCTTCGTGGAAGGGCTGCGCGCGGCGCTCGACCGCGCGGTGCTTGGGCTCGATGCGGCTGGGCGCGCGCGGGTGCGGGCGCTGTTCTGTGAAGCGGCGCGGCTGGAGCGGGCCTTCTTCGACAGCGCCTATGATGAGAGCCTGCCGGCCGGCTGATGCTCGCCGCGCACGCCGATTGGAGCATCAGCCCGGGAAAGCGCTGGATGGCGCTGGCACGGCGGGGCGCGCGCGGCTGGGTGGCGGAGGCGCCGCGGCCGGTCGGCGACACGGCGGCGCTGCTGCCGGCCCTGCTGGCGGAAGGCGTGCCGGTGGCGCTTGGGCTCGACCTGCCGCTCGGCCTGCCGCGCGGCTTTGCGGCCGGGCGGGCAGAGCGCGACTTCCCAGCCTTTCTCGCGGCGCGGGCGGGGGATGCCGCTTTCTTCGAGGTCAGCGCAACGCTCGAGACCGTCTCCGCCGCGCGACCCTTCTACCCGGCGCGCGGGGTGAAGGGGATGACGCGCGCATCGCATGCGGCCGCCCTCGGGCTGGCTGACGCGGCGGCACTTTCGCGGCTCTGCGACCGGGCGACGGCGACGCGCCCGGCGGGTGCGCCGGTGTTCTGGACGCTCGGCGCGAACCAGTCGGGGAAGGCCGCGATCGCGGCCTGGCGGGATTGGCTCGCACCGGCGCTGGCAGCCGGCGCACCGGTGGCGCTCTGGCCCTTCGCGGGGCCGCTGCACGGGCTGCTGGCCAAGGGCCGCGTCGCGCTGGCCGAGGTCTATCCGGCCGAGGCGCTGCGCCAGCTTGGGCTGAAGCTGGCCGGCAGCAAGCGCGCGGAAGCGCCGCGGATCGCACTCGCCGCGCCGCTGCGGGAAGCGATGGCGCGGCTCGGCGTGGCACCCGCGCCGGCGTTGGCGGTGATGATCGCAGCAGGGTTCGGTGCCGATGCGGCGGGCGAGGACCGGCTGGATTGCGTGCTCGGCCTGCTCGCGCTGATCGCCGTGCTGGACGGCGCGCGGCCCGACCATGTACCGGACGATCCCTGGATCGCGCGCTGGGAAGGCTGGGTGCTGGGGCAGACAGACATGCCCAAGGGGGCGGGATGACCTTCGAGGACGACGCCGCACTGGCCGCGCATGTCGCGGGGCTGCTGGACGCCACGCTGCCCAAGGCGCGCTGGACGCATGAGGGGCATATCGCCGCGGTGGCGGGGCTGGTGCTGCTGCATCCGGCGCTCGATATCGACGCCGCGCTGCCCGGGCTGATCCAGCGGCTGAACGACAGCCATGGCGTGCCGAACAGCGACACGCGCGGCTATCACGAGACCATCACCCGCTTCTTCCTGGCCGCGATCCGCGACGCGCTGTCGCGGGACGATTCGGGCGCGCCGGCACATCGGCGGGTGACGGCGCTACTCGGCGCAAGCGGGCTCGCGGGCGGCAAGCAGGCGCTCGCGCCCTATTGGTCGGATGCGGTGCTGTTTTCGGTCGCGGCAAGGCGGGGCTGGGTGCCGCCCGACCTCGCCCCCCTGCCCTGGCAGGCGGGCGCATAGGGCCGGGCCGTCATGCCGCCGAGCGTTTCAGGTGATCCGATGGCGGCCGGCGGTCTTACGCCGGCCGAGGCCGCGGATGCGGCCCGCCGCGAGTGCGGCGAAGCCGAGCCGGCGGACGCCGGCGCTGGCGTTTGAAGGCGTTTTCGGGTTCCCGAAAACGCACACCGATCTCACGCCAGCATCTCCAGCGCGGCGCGGGTGATGGCCTGCACGCCAAGCCCGATGCAGGCTTCGTCGGGCTGGTAGTTGGCGTTGTGCAGCCGGTCCGCGCGCCCCGGCGCGCCGGAGCCGATGCGCAGATGTGCCGCCGGCGCGCGGGCGGCAAATTCGGCGAAATCCTCGCTGCCCATCGATGCCTCGCCCTCGGTGACGACATCGCCGAACTGGGCGCGCACCGCGGCCAACACGGGGTTGAGCGCGCGGTCGTCATTCACCAACGGCGGCACCTTGCGCTGGTAGTCGAGCGTGCAGGTGACGCGCATCGTCGCCTCGAGCCCGGCGACGAGCCGGCGGATCGCGGCCTCGGCGGTGTCGCGCGCCTCGGCGTGCAGGGTGCGGACGCTGCCCTTCAGATGCACGCGTTCAGGGATGATGTTGTAGGTCACGCCACCCTGGAAGCTGCCGATGGTCACGACCGCGGGGTGGATCGGCTTCACCTCCCGGCTCACCACGGTCTGCACCTGCGCGACGAAGGAGGACGCCGCGACGATCGGGTCGATCGCGGCATAGGGGTGCGCCGCATGACCCGACTTGCCCCGCACCACCAGGTCAAAGCGATCCGCTGCGGCCAGGCAGGCCCCGCGCACATAGCCGAAGGACCCGACCGGCATGTCGGGGTGGTTGTGGAAGCCGAGGGCGAGGTCCACGCCCTCTGCCGCGCCATCGGCGATCATGGCGGCGGCCCCTTCCAGCACCTCCTCGGCTGGCTGGAAGACCAGCAGCACGCGGCCGGCCAGCATCGGCGCCATATCCTTCAGAACGGCGGCAGCCCCCAGCAGCGTGACGGTGTGAATGTCATGGCCGCAGGCATGCATCTTGCCCGCGACGGTCGAAGCGAAGGGCAGCCCCGTCTCCTCGGCGATCGGCAGCGCGTCCATGTCGGCGCGGATCGCCAGCGTCGGGCCGGGCCGGCCGCCCTCGATCACGCCAACCACGCCGGTGCCACCAAGCCCGGTGCGATGCGGGATCGCGAGCCGGGCGAGTTCGGCCGTGACGATGCCCGCGGTGCGGGTCTCCTCGAAGGCAAGCTCGGGATGCGCGTGCAGGTCGCGGCGCAGCGCGACGAGGCCCGGTTCGAGGGCAGCGGCGGCATCGCGGATGCGGGCGGCGGGGTCGTTCGGGAGCGCGTGTGCGGTCATGCCCGCATCCTTGAGTGAAGAAACGGTCATGGCAAGGCACCTGCCATGCCCCCGCCTTGCAGCCCACTGGAATCACGTGCAATACGCCGGATTAACGTCCGGGAGAGGGACATGAGGAACGGGGTCCTCCGTCGTGGTCTGTTGACAGGCGCGGCCGCGGTGCTGGCGGCGCCCCGTCTTGGTCAGGCGCAGTCCTGGCCGAATGGCCCGATCCGCATGGTCGTCCCCTTCGCCCCTGGCGGCACCACCGACATCGCCGCGCGGTTCCTGGCCGATGGGCTGAGCCAGCGGCTTGGCGTCTCCGTCATCGTCGAGAATCGCCCAGGCGCGGGTGCCACGACCGGCAGCCAGATGGTCGCGGATGCGGCGCCCGACGGGCAGACGCTGGTGATGAGCAACATCGCCAGCCACGGCATCTCCCCGAGCCTCTATCGCAACCTGCGCTACGACCCGGTGCGCAGCTTCAGCCACATCGCCATGGTCATCACCAACCCCTCGGTCTGGGTGGTGAACAAGGATAGCGGCATCAACAACCTGACCGATCTCGTGCGGCTGGCGCGTGGGCGGCGTGGCGGGCTCGACATGGCGTCCTCGGGCGCCGGCTCCTCGAACCATCTGCTGATCGTGCGATTCTCGCAGCAGAACGGGATCGACCATACCCATGTCCCCTTCCGCGGTGCGGGCCCGGCCATGCAGGCGGTGATCGGCGGGCAGGTCCAGATGATGTCGGACAGCCTGCCCTCCGCGGCCGGCCACATCCGCCAGGGCAGCGTGCGCGCCATTGCGATGAGCAGCGCCGAGCGCCACCCGAGCTTCCCCGATGTGCCGACCTTCCGCGAACAGGGCTTCGACCTGGTCAGCACCTCCTGGTTCTCGCTGTCGGGCCCGGCCGGGATGCCGCCCGCCATCGTCGAGCGCCTGCACCGGGAGACGATGGCGGTGGTCACCACGCCTGCGGCGCGCGCGCGGTTCGCGGAGCTCGGCGGCGAGCCGGGCGACATGACGCCGGAGCAGTTCACCGCCTTCGTCGCGGCGGAAGTCGCGGCCTGGGCGCCGGTGGTGCGTGCTTCGGGCGCGACCGTGGATTGAGTTTCATCCGGTCTGGCCCAAGCCGGGCCGGAGTCACGATTGCGCGTTCAGACCGGTCTGCCTAGGGTGGCGGGCCAGAGGGCGGCGCAAGATCGCCCGGTTGGTGGAATGCCTGTCGGGCAGCGCCGGAGACCGGCGGAGTTGGGTTGGAGGGTACGGGCCACAAGGCCCGACGGGAACGAGGGGCGGATGAAGCTCAATACCAAGAATCTGATCAGCGGCGCTCTGCTGGTCCTGCTGGCGGTGATCGGCCTATGGCTGAACCAGGAGCACAACCTGGGCACCGCACGCCGCATGGGCCCCGGCTATATGCCGATGCTCACCTTCTGGCTGCTGGCGGGGCTTGGCGCCTTCGTCGTTGTGGCCGGCCTGTTCAACGGGCCCGATCCGCTCGACGACTGGACGAAGCTCGAGATCCTGGCGGTGCCCTTCTGCATCGTCGCCGGCTTCGTCGTGTACTTCATCGCGCGCGGCGTGGGCTTCTCCAGCTGGTATCCGCTCGGCTTCGGCCTGCTCGGCGCCTGCCTTGCGATCTCCGTCGCCCCCGGCTGGCGCCCGATCGGGCTGGTGCATGCGGGCATGGCGGTGTTCGGGCTGATGCTCGACCAGTTCGGCCTGATGGCCTCCATCGCCGGCGCCGTCGTGGTGGCCACGCTGGCCGAGCCGACGCACCGCCCGAAGGGTGTGCTGGGCCTCGTGATCTTCCTTTGCGTGCTCTGCTGGTGGGTCTTCATCCGCGAGCTCGATATCCGCGTGCCGGTCTGGCCCGTGTTTCTGACTCAGTGACGCCGCGACACCGGGGAACGCACACATGGAACTCCTGATCGCGAATCTCGCGCACGGCTTCGGCGTCGCGCTGAGCTTCGAAAACCTGCTCTTCGCGCTGCTGGGCTGCGTCATCGGCACGGCCATCGGCGTGTTGCCGGGCATCGGCCCGGTGGCGACGATCTCGCTGCTGCTGCCGATCACCTTCGGCATGTCGGCAACGACGGCCATCATCATGCTGGCCGGCATCTTCTACGGAGCGCAGTATGGCGGCTCCACCACCGCCATCCTGCTGAACCTGCCGGGCGAGGTGTCCTCGGTCGTCACCACGCTCGAAGGCTACAAGATGGCCCGGCGAGGGCGCGCGGGTGCCGCGCTGGCCACCGCAGCGATCGGCTCCTTCTTCGCCGGCACGGTCTCCACCATCATCGTCGCCGCCTCCGGCCCGCTGCTGACGCAGGTCGCGCTGAGCTTCGGCCCGGCGGACTACTTCTCGCTGATGCTGCTCGGCCTGATCATCTCCGCCGTGCTCGCGCAGGGTTCGGTGGTCAAGGCGATCGGCATGGTGGTGCTGGGCGTCGCGCTCGGCCTGGTCGGCACGGACGTGCAGACGGGTCAGCAGCGCTTCACCTTCGGCATCCCGGAACTGTCGGACGGCATCGGCTTCGTGCCGGTGGCGATGGGCATGTTCGGCATCGCCGAGATCATCCTGAACCTCGAGCGTCCGGAATCGCGCTCCATTCTTTCCGCCAAGGTCGGCAGCCTGTTCCTGACGAAGGAAGAGTGGAAGCGCGCGACGCCGTCGGTGCTGCGCGGCACCGCGCTCGGCTCGCTGCTCGGCATCCTGCCGGGTGGTGGCGCCAGCCTCGCGGCCTTCGGCTCCTACATGATGGAGCGGAAGATGTCGAAGTACCGGCACGAATTCGGCACGGGCGCGATCGAAGGCGTGGCGGGTCCGGAAGCGGCCAACAACGCCGCCGCCCAGACCAGCTTCATCCCGCTGCTGACGCTCGGCATTCCGGCCAACGCCGTGATGGCGCTGATGGTCGGCGCGCTGATCATCCAGGGCATCCAGCCGGGCCCGCGCATGGTGGAAGCCCAGCCCGACCTGTTCTGGGGCCTGATTGCCTCCATGTGGGTCGGCAACCTGATGCTGCTGGTCATCAACCTGCCGATGATCGGCGTTTGGGTGAAGCTGCTGCAGGTGCCCTACAAGTACCTGTATCCGTCGATCCTGATCTTCTGCTCGATCGGCGTGTACTCGCTGAACAACAACGTCTTCGACATCTACATGACGCTGCTGTTCGGCGTGTTCGGCTACCTCTGCAACAAGCTCCGCCTCGAATCCGCGCCGATGCTGATCGGCTTCGTGCTCGGCCCGATGATGGAGGAACACCTGCGCCGCGCCATGCTGCTGTCGCGTGGCGACCCGTATGTCTTCATCGACTGGAACACGCGCCCGATCAGCACCGTGCTGCTGGCGATCTCCGCGATCGCGCTGGGCTCGATGCTCCTGCCCAGCATCCGCAAGGGCAAGGACAAGGCGCTGGCCGAGTAGGCCGGCCGCACAAGGCGAACCGACGAGGGGCCGCTCCGCAAGGGGCGGCCCCTTTCGTTTGCGCGCCTCCCGGCGCAGCTTCGGCAAGACACGCGAGGGAGGATTCGATGGACCTGCAACTGACGGGCAAGGTGGCGCTGGTGACCGGCGCCTCGGCAGGGCTCGGCCGCGGCATTGCGCGCCTGCTCGCGGAGGAAGGCTGCCGGCTGGCGATCCTCGCCCGCCGCCGTCACTTGCTGGAGGAATTGGCGGCCGAACTGCCCGCCTCCGCCGAGCCGCTGATCCTGGTGGAGGACATCACCAGCCCGGGCATGGCGGAGCGCACGCGGGACGCGGTGCTGGCCCGCTTCGGACGTTGCGACATCCTGATCAACAATGCCGGCGGGTCGCGTCCGCAGGCCGACCTCGGGCCGGAGGAGGTCTGGATGGAATCGATGGACCTCAACTTCCACGCCGCGCGCCGCATGACGCATGCCTTCGTGCCCACCATGCAGGCGCAGAAATTCGGCCGCGTCGTGAACCTCACGGGCCAGGACGAGCCGCACAACATCAATGCCGCGAGCGCCCCGAATGGTGCCGTGCATATCTGGGCCAAGGCGCTGTCCCGCGCGCTCGGCCGCGACGGGATCACGGTGAATTCCATCCCGCCCGGGCGCATCCATTCCGAGCAGATCGACACCCGCATCATGCCGACCGAGGAAGCGCGCCGCGCCTGGGCGGAGAAGGAAGTCCCCGTCGGCTATATCGGGGAGCCGGAGGATCTGGCGGTGCTGGCTGCGTTCCTGTGCTCGCCGCGGGCGCGGTACATCACGGGCCAGGTCATCCATGTGGATGGCGGCACGCGGCGGTTTAGCCACTGACTTTATCCCCACGAAGCCGCTGCGCGTCTTCGTGGGGGCCCCGGATGGGTGCGCATCTTCCAGCGTGCGGCACCGCCTGCCGTGGCGTCGTGCTAGGAGCACGCCCTCGGCGTGACGCCACGGCAGGGCACCGGGGGGCGGAAGCGGAGGACGGGCACGGGCCAGCTTCGGGACATGGGCCTGCCGGGAGGGTGTAGGCGGGGCGGGCGGCGTCCTCGCGGCATCGCCATGAAGGGTGTTCGCGGGGCGCGGTAGGCTTGGGGGGAACAGGCCAGGGCTTGCGCATGACCAGCCACGCCGCCCATCACCATCGCCCGGGCGCGGAGGGCGTGCCCACCCATATCCGCCGCACCATCGCCCGCGCCAAGCGCCGGCGCCGCGCCGCACCCGCCCCGCACGCGATCCGCCTCTTCGACCGGATGGCGGATGCGGTGGCGGCCACGGTCGGCTCCTGGCGCTTCATCCTGATCCAGTCGGGGCTGCTGCTGGTCTGGATCGCGGTGAATGCCGCCTGGGGCCCGAGCGCCTGGGACCCCTACCCCTTCATCCTGCTGAACCTGCTGCTCTCCTTCCAGGCCGCCTACACGGCGCCCATCATCATGATGAGCCAAAACCGCCAATCCGACATCGATCGCGGCCGGGCGCTGGCCGACTACCAGGTGAATCTCCGCGCCGAGGCCGAAATCGCCCTGCTGCACGAGAAGCTGGACCTGCTGCGCGAACAGCAACTGGCGGAGATGACGGCGATGCTGCAACGCGCGCTGGCGCGCATCGAGACGCTGGAGGAGCGGCGCGCATGATCGGCTGGCTTGTCCGCCTGCTGCTGCTGGCCGCAGGCGCCGTCACCGCGCTGTTCCTGGCGCGGGAGGCAGAGAATTTCGCGGTGGTGGAGGGCATGGTCGCCATCGCCCTGGTCGCGGCGGTGGTGATGGTGCTGGCGGTGACGCGCCGGAAGTAGCCGGCGTTTCTCCTCGCCGGGCGGAGGCCCGTGCGGCTATCCTCGACGCATGGAGATCGTGCAGGCCGTCCTGGCCCTGATCGCGGCCTGCGTCGGCTTCGCGCTGCTCGCCCGCCGTGCCCGCCTGCCCTATGCCGTGATCCTGGTGCTGGGCGGCATCGCGCTGGCCTTCGTCCCCGGCCTGCCGAGCGTCACGCTGGACCCCGCCCTGGCACTGGCCTTCTTCGTGCCGCCGCTGCTGCAGGCCAGCGCCTGGCGGACGGATTGGCGGGCCTTCCGCGCCAATCTACGCCCGATCCTGCTGCTGGCGGTCGGCTGCGTGCTATTCACGGCCGTCTGCATCGCGGTGGTGGCGAAGCTGCTGATCCCCGCCCTGCCCTGGGCGGCGGCCGTTGCGCTGGGGGCGATCGTCGCGCCGCCGGATGCCGTCGCCGTCTCCGCCGTGCTGCGCCGGCTGCCGGTGCCGCGGCGGATCGTCGCGGTGCTGGAAGGCGAGAGCCTGGTGAACGACGCGACCGCGCTCGTGCTCTACCGCTTCGCCATCGCAGCCGTCGCGGCGGGCGGCGTCGCGGTGGAGAGCGCGGCGGCGAGCTTCGTGCTGGTCGCCGCCGGCGGCTTCGCGGTCGGACTTGCAGTCGCGCGCGCGGCGATCTGGTCCTTCCGCCGGCTCGACGATCCGCTGCTGGAGACGGCGGTCAGCTTCATCGCCTGTTTCGCCGCCTTCCTGGGCGCGGAGGCGCTGCACCTGTCGGGCGTCATCGCAGTGGTCACCACCGGGCTCGTCATGGGGCAGATGCAGCATGGCGCGATCACGCCCGAGACGCGCGTCGTCTCCCGCGCGGTGTGGGAGTTCGTCGAATTCGTGCTGACCAGCCTGATCTTCATCCTGGTGGGGCTGCAGTTGCGCGGCATCCTGGAGCGGATCGGCGACCGCGGAGCGCTGGAGCTGGCGGCCCTTGCCCTGGCAATCTCGGCGGCACTGATCGCGTCCCGCTTCGTCTGGGTCTTCCCCTCGATCTACCTGCCGCGCCTGCTGCCCTCCGTCCGGCGGGCACAGCCGGGATCACCCTTCGGGGAGGCGATGGTGGTCTCCTGGGCGGGGATGCGGGGCGTGGTCTCGCTCGCGGCCGCGCTCGCCTTGCCGCTCGACTTCCCCGAGCGCGACCTGCTGGTCTTCCTCGCCTTCTGCGCGATCCTGGCGACGCTGGTGCTGCAAGGCACCACGCTCGCCGTCGTGATCACCCGCTTCCGCGTGCAGGAGAAGCGCATGGCGGGCATGGCGCCGGCGGAGGCGCTGGCGCGCCGGCATGTCGCGCGGGCGACGCTGACGGAGGTGGAACGCCGCGCGGAAGACATACTGGAAGGGGCGGTGGCGCGCGACCTGGTGGCCGAGTACCGGGAGAAGGCGCGGATCTTCCATGGCATCGCCGATGGTGGCGGCCAGGCCGAGCTGGAGGCGCGGCTCAGGATCCGCCTCGCTGCGCTGCGCGCCGGCCGCGCCGCGCTGCTGGCGCATCACCGCGACGACGGCCTGTCGGACGAGATGCTCGCGGCGCTGGAGGCGGAGGCGGACCTGGAGGAGCTGCGCATTCTCCGCCTTCTCGGCCTGCCCGCGGCGCATTAACACCGCGCCATGGACGCCGCGATCCTTGCCGAACGGCTCGAGGAGGCCCGGAGGGGCCTGCTCGACCTCTCCACCCGCAACCGGCTGCTGGCGCTGCCCAAGCC
>JBJOMW010000041.1:0-17790 GCA_046052145.1 Pseudomonadota bacterium | reverse complement strand
GAGAAGAGCCGGGAGATCCTGAAGGATCAGATCGACTGCATGGGCTGCCTCAGCGCCTGCCGCTTCTCGAACTGGTCGCAGCACGAGCCCGAGTTCAGCACCGGCAAGAAGGCCGATCCGCGCAGCTTCTGCATCCAGAAGACGCTGCAGGACGTCGCCCATGACGGCGCGCTCGAGAAGAACCTGATGTTCTCCGGCCACAACGCCTATCGCTTCGGCGCGGACCCGTTCTATTCGAACGGCTTCATCCCGACGGCGAAGCAGCTGGTCGAGCGCATCCTGACCGGGCGCTGATCGCGGGTGACAGGGCGGCGGGCCTGCGGATAGGCTCGCCGTCATGACCGCCTCAGCTCCACGCCAGGGCGCGAAACAGCGCCTGATCCACGAGATGCGCAGCTATGCGCTGACCGTGCTGTACCTCGCCATCTGCTTCGGCGCGATCCAGGCCTACAAGGCCGCGCTGCTGACCGAGGAGCAGGTCCGCTACACCAGCTACGGCTTCGCCATCGTGAAGGCGATGGTGCTGGCCAAGTTCATGATGGTGGGGGACGCGGTCAACGCATCCCGCCGGGTCGAGGGGGAATCGCTGGCGCGCGGCGTGCTGCGCAGCTCCCTGCGGATGATGCTGATCCTCGTCGTGCTGAGCGTTGTGGAGGAGCTGGTGGTCGGCGCGGTACATGGCGCGCATCCCGCCCAGGTCTTCGCCGAGCATATGGATGGCGGTCGCTGGGCCGAGTTCCTGGCCCATGCGCTGCTGCTCTGGCTGATCCTGCTGCCCTATCTCGGCCTCAAGCATCTGGCCGAGGTGATGGGGCCAGAGGCGTTCCGCCGCGCGCTCAAGGGCCAGCGCTGAGCCGGGCGGGCTCGAAGCGCCCGCTCAGGTCTCCAGCATCCGCCGCAGCAGCTCGACATCTTCGGCGAAGGCGATGTCCTGCTGCATCAGCTCCGCGATGCGGCTCACCGCATGCATGACCGTGGTGTGGTCGCGCCCGCCGAAGCGGCGGCCGATCTCAGGCAAGGACCGCGTGGTCAGCTGCTTCGCCAGATACATCGCGATCTGCCGCGGACGCGCGACATTGCGCGCGCGGCGCGGAGACGACATGTCGGACAGGCGGATATTGTAGTGCTCCGCCACCCGCTTCTGGATCTCCTCGATCGTCACCCGTCGGTCATGCGCGCGCAGCACGTCGTGCAGCACCTCCTGCGCGCCTTCGAGCGTGACGGCGCGTCCGAAGAGATTGGCATGGGCGATCAGCCGGTTCAGCGCACCTTCCAACTCGCGGACATTGGTCGCGATCTTGTGCGCAAGGAACTCCAGCACCTTCGGCGGCACCGCGACGCCGGCCTGCGCGACCTTCGCCTGCAGGATGGAGATGCGGAGCTCATAGGTCGTCGCGTGCAGATCCGCGACCATGCCCTGGCCGAGGCGCGTGCGCAGCCGGTCCTCGATCCCCGCCAGATCCGATGGCGGCTTGTCGGAGGAGACGATGATCTGCTTGCCCGCATCCACTAGCGCGTTGAAGGTGTGGAAGAACTCCTCCTGCGTGTTGTCCTTGCCGATCAGGAACTGCAGGTCGTCGATCAGCAGCACATCTACGCTGCGCAGGCTTTCCTTGAACTCCATCGTGGACTGGCTGCGGAGCGCGGCGATGAAGCGGTACATGAACTTCTCGGCGCTCATATAGGCGACCGAGAGCGGCGCGCGGTTGTCCTGCGCACCGCGCTCGCGGATTGCCCAGGCGATGGCATGCATCAGATGCGTCTTGCCGAGGCCCACGCCGCCATAGAGGAACAGCGGGTTGAAGCCAGGCATGGCCGGGCGTTCGGCCACGCGGCGCGCGCAGGCATGGGCGAATTCATTCGGCTTGCCGACGACGAAGGTGTCGAAGGTGAAGCGCGGGTCGAGCGAGGCGGACCAATCGGCGCGGCCATCGGCCGCGCGCGGCTCCGCGGGGCGGCCGAGCGGCTCGGCAAGGCCAGCCTCGGCCGGCTCGGGCCGTGCCGGGCGCGCGGCGGCGCCGTTCGGCGGAGCGCGGCCCTCGGCGCGCGGCTCAGCCTTGGCGGCCTCGGCGCGGGGCTCGGCCATGACGCGGAATTCGATGCGGCGGATCGCCGGCACTTCGGCCTGCCAGAGCGCCTGGAGACGATCGCCGTAATGGCCGCGGACCCAGTCGCGCAGGAAGCGGGTCGGCAGCAGCACGACGACCTCCTCCCCCTGCAGGGAGGCCAGCGTCATCTGGCGCAGCCACGAACGGTACTCGACCTCGCCGACCTCGTCGCGCAGCCGACCGCGGATCCGCGCCCACACCTCAGCCAGCTGGCCTTGGCCAGGAGCAGAGGACGGACCGACCGCATTCTCCATGAGACGCACCTGCCACCCTCATCGGTCTCGTTGGACCCAACCATGCCGACCCCTCCCTGGCTCGGCATGACGATCGCAGCGACCTTGCCTGGCAACGGGGCCTTCTGTCCCCGGATGCCTGTCGCTCTGCCGAATTTACCGCAACCGGAAACGCGCACGCAAATGTTTATTTCCGGCGTGGAAATGTCGAGCAGTTCAGACACAAGAATTCACGCGCGGATTTACCACCCACGCGCGAATAACTCTGGATCGTTGAAAAGTATTCAAGCCCTTGGAAGCGGGCTGGATCAGCGCCAATACTGGCGCTGAGCGCACATGGACAGAACGGGACAGGGGCACGACGGCCCCTGGACCCGAACCATCACGCCTGGGCGGGCGTCAGTGCCTTGATGCGGGCAGACAGGCGCGACAGCTTGCGCGCCACGGTGTTGTCATGGACCACACCCTTCGTCGCAGCGCGCTGCATCTCGGGCTGCGCGGCCTGGAAGGCCTGCTGCGCGGCGGTCTTGTCGCCGGAGGCGATGGCCTGCTCCACCTTGCGCAGGAAGGTCCGCATCCGCGACTTGCGGGCGCGGTTGCGCTCCGTGCGCTTTTCGGTCTGGCGGATGCGCTTGCGCGCGGAAGCCGTGTTCGCCATGGGCTGTGTGTCTGACCAACTTCAGGAACGGGAACGGCGGCAGGGCCACCGGTGAAGGCGGGGGTTCTAATCCGCCAGGCTTGGACGAGTCAATCGCTCGCGCCGCGGCCTCCGCCCGGCGGCACCGCAAGGGCACCCGACCTGCCAGCCCAGCGTCCCGGATCGGGGCGCGGTGACCGGCAGGGCAGGATGCAACCTCGGCGCGAGCGAAGCGCGCATCAGCGGTGGCGGAACTGCGCCGGCCGCTTCTCCGCAAAGGCGGCCATGCCTTCCTTCTGGTCCTCGGTCGAGAACAGGCTGAGGAAGAGCCGCCGCTCAAAGCGCACGCCCTCGCGCAGCGTGGTCTCGAAGGCGACGTTCACCGCCTCCTTCGCCATGGCGACCGAGGGGCCGGAGAGGCTCGCGATCTTCTCGCCCATCTTCAGCGCCTCGGCGATCAGATCGGCGGCGGGGACCACGCGGCAGACCAGATTGGCGCGCTCGGCCTCAGCGGCGTCCATCATGCGCCCGGTCAGCACCATCTCCATCGCCTTCGACTTGCCGACCGCCCGCGTCAGGCGCTGGGAGCCGCCGGCGCCGGGGATGATGCCGAGGTTGATCTCCGGCTGGCCGAACTTCGCCGTATCGGCGGCCAGGATCAGGTCGCACATCATCGCAAACTCGCAGCCGCCGCCGAGCGCGAAGCCCGCCACCGCGGCGATCACCGGCTTCTGGATGGTCAGCACCGCTTCCCAGCGCTTGGCGATGAAGTCGTCGATATAGACGCCAGGATAGGTGCGGTCCTTCATCTCCTTGATGTCGGCGCCGGCCGCGAAGGCCTTCTCGCTGCCCGTCACCACAATGGCGCCGATGCCGGCATCGGCGTCGAAGGCGCGCAGCGCCTGGCCCATCTCCTCCATCAGCTGGTCGCAGAGCGCATTCAGCGCCTTCGGGCGGTTGAGCGTGATCAGCCCGACGCGGCCGCGGGTCTCGACCAGGATCATCTCATAGGCCATGGCGCTTTCTCCGGAGTGTCTGCCCGAAGCGGTAGCGCAGACCGCGCGGGGCCTCAACGCCGCGCCTTTAACGCTGGGTGCGGGAACACCAGAAGGTGGAACGCCCCGCCTGCACCATCCGCTGCACGCCGGCGCAGCCGCCCTCTGGCCCCGGGCAGCCGGGACAGGGCTGGCCGGCCCGGTCATAGACGGCGAAGCGGTCCTGGAAGCGGCCGAGCTCGCCATCGGCCCGGACATAGTCGCGCAAGGACGAGCCCCCGGCCCCGATCGCTTCCTCCAGCACCGCACGGATGGCGGGCACGAGCCGCGTGGCGCGCGCGCCCGGCACGGTCCGTGCCTGCCGGTTGGGGGAGATGCCGGCGCGGAACAGAGCCTCCGCGACATAGATATTGCCGAGCCCCGCGACGACCTTCTGGTCGAGCAACGCGGCCTTCATGGGCGTGCGCTTGCCGGCGAGCGCGGCCGAGAGCACGACGGGCGTGAAGCCCGGCTCCAGCGGTTCGGGGCCCATGCCAGCCAGAAGCTTGTGCCCGTCCTCCGCCGCAGTCGGCATCAGGTCCACGCAGCCGAAGCGGCGCGGGTCCACGAAGCCGATCCGCGTGCCGTCCGTGGTCTCCATAATCAGATGCTCATGCGGCTCGGGCGTGCCGTCCTCGGCATGCATGCGGTCGTAATTGTGCCCGCGTGCATCGGAAAAGCGCCCCGTTGGCCCCATCCAGGGCACGCGGGGGCCTTGCATCGGCCGCGCCACCAGCCGCCCCGACATGCCAAGGTGGATCAGCATGCTCTCCCCGGTGTCGAGCCGGACCAGGATGTACTTGCCCCGGCGCCGAAAGCCCGTGACGGTCGCCCCGGTCAGCCGCCGGGCGAGGCCTTCGGGGAAGGGCCAGCGCAGATCGGGGCGCGTGGTCTCGGCGCGGGCGATGCGCCGGCCGTCCAGCACGGCGGCGAGGCCCCGCATCACCGTCTCGACTTCGGGAAGCTCTGGCATGGGCCTTCCTTGCCCTGCCCGGCCGCTTCCGCCAAGTTGCCGCCCATGAATGAGACCACCGATTTCGGCTTCCGCGAGGTTCCCCGCGACCAGAAGGCCTCCCTGGTGCGCCAGGTCTTCGACAGCGTCGCACCCCGCTACGACCTGATGAACGACCTGATGTCGCTCGGCATCCACCGGATCTGGAAGCGCATCTTCGTCAACGCCATCGGCTGTTCGCCGCGGGAGACGCTGCTCGACCTCGCCGGCGGGACGGGCGACATCGCCTTCGGCGCGCTGGCCGCCGGCGCGAAGCGGGTGATCCTGACGGATGTGAATGCCGAGATGCTGGAGGTCGGCCGCAAGCGCGCGCTCGACCGCGGCTATGTCGGCAATATCGACTTCATGGTGGTGGATGCCGAACGCATCCCGCTGCCGGATCGCAGCGTCGAGAAGGTCTCGATCGCCTTCGGGCTTCGCAACTGCACCGACAAGGATGCGGTGCTGCGCGAGGCGCGCCGCGTGCTGCGCCCGGGCGGGCGGTTCCATTGCCTCGAATTCTCGAAGCTCGAAATCGTGGCGCTCGAGAAGCTCTACGAGACCTGGAATTTCCGCATCCTGCCGGAGATCGGCGCGCGCGTCGCCAAGGACCGCGAGAGCTACGAATACCTGGCTGAGAGCATCGCGAAATTCCCCGACCAGCCGACGCTCGCCAGCATGATGGAGCGCGCGGGGCTGGAGCGCGTGGCCTATCGCAATCTCTCGGGCGGGATCGTCGCGATCCACACCGGCTGGCGGCTGTAGTCACGCGATGACGCTTGCCGGCCGAAAGATCCTGCTGGTCGTCTCGGGCAGCGTCGCGGCCTACAAGGCGCTCGAGCTGATCCGGCTGCTGCGCAAGCAGGGGGCCGAGGTCGCGCCGATCCTGACCGCGGGTGGCGCGCGCTTCGTCACCAAGGAAGCACTGGCCGGCATCTCCGGCAGCCGCGTGCATGACGACCTCTGGGCGGCGGAAGCCGAGATCGGCCATATCCGCCTCGCCCGCTGGCCCGACCTTGTTGTCGTGGCACCCGCGAGCGCGAACATGTTGGCGCGCATGGCGCAGGGGCTGACGGATGATCTGGCGGCGACCGTGCTGCTCGCCACCCGCGCGCCGATCCTCGCTGCGCCGGCGATGAACCCGGCGATGTGGGCGCATCCTGCGACCACTGCGAATGTCGCGACACTCGCCGCGCGCGGGGTTGGCTTCGTCGGGCCCGAGGAAGGCCCGATGGCCGAGCCGGAAAGCGGCCTCGGCCGCTTCGCGGAACCCGCCACGATCCTCGCCGCGATCGAAACTCGCCTCGCCGCAGGGCCGCTCGCGGGGAAGCATGTGATCGTCACCAGCGGGCCCACCCACGAAGCCATGGACCCGGTGCGCTACATCGCCAATCGCAGCAGCGGCAAGCAGGGACATGCGATCGCCGCGGCGCTCGCGGCGCTGGGCGCGCGCGTGACGCTCGTCTCGGGGCCGGTTGCGATCGCCACCCCGCCCGGCGTCACCATCACGCGCATCGAAAGCGCGCGGGAGATGCTGGCCGCCGTCGAGGCCGCGCTGCCCGCCGAGGCTGCGGTCTTTGCCGCGGCGGTGGCCGATTTCCGGCCCGACGCCGCGCCCGCGCAGAAGATCAAGAAGACGCCCGGCGCGCCGCCGCCGGAGATCCGCCTGGTGCTCAACCCGGACATCCTGGCGACCGTCGCCAGCCACGCCACGCAGCGCCCGCGCATTGTCATCGGCTTCGCGGCGGAGACGGAGAAGGTCGTGGAGCATGCGCAGCACAAACGCGCGCGGAAGGGCTGCGACTGGATCGTCGCCAACGACGTCTCGGGCGATGTGATGGGCGGCGCGGAAAACGCGGTGCATTTGGTCACCGCGGCGGGCGTCGAGGATTGGCCCCGCCTGCCCAAAGAAGAGGTCGCGCGCCGCCTGGCGCAGCGCATCGCGGAGAAGCTGTCGTGAGTGTCGAGATCCTGGTCACCCGCCTGCCGCATGGCGAAGGCCTGCCGCTGCCCGCCTATGCGACCGAGGGCGCGGCGGGCATGGACCTGCTGGCGGCGGTCAACGCACCGCTCACCATCGCGCCCGGCGGGCGGGTGCTGGTGCCGACGGGGCTCTGCATCGCGCTGCCGCCCGGCTACGAGCTGCAGGTGCGCCCGCGCTCCGGCCTCGCGCTCAAGCACGGCATCACCATGCCGAACACGCCGGGCACTGTGGATGAGGATTACCGCGGCGAGTTGCAGGTCATCGTCATGAATGCCGGCACCGAGCCCTTCACGGTGGAGCGCGGCATGCGCATCGCGCAGGCCGTCGTCGCGCCAGTGACGCGCGCGACCTGGCAGGAGACCACCACCCTGCCCGAGACGCGGCGCGGCACGGGCGGCTTCGGCAGTACGGGAACGCGCTAATTCGCACGGTCGCTTGCAGCGACCATGCGTATTGGCTTTTTTCGGGCCTCAGGCGCCGGCGCCTGCTCCGCAGGCTTGGCTTGCGCGGCATAAGCCGCGGCGCCCATTCGGGCGCGTCGCGCCGAAGGCGCGCGGTTCGTATGCCGCTGCGCGGGCCGCATGAGTCCGCCAGCTCCGCTGTATGTGTGAGGTCGCCGTCAGCGGCGCTGCTGCGCCGGCTCCTCCAGGAAGCCCGGGCGGTTGAAGTCGAACAGGCGCGGATCGGCGCGCGTCGTGGTGTCGATCTCGTAGAGCGTCACCCGCGTCTCGCGCCCCTGCGCATCCACCACCGCCCATTGGCGGAGTTCGAGCGGCGCTTCCTGGAAAATCAGCGTGAGCCGGCCCTCCGCCGCCGCGCCGGTGCGGTGCAGCGCGACATGCAGGAAGCCGCCGCGCCGCTCCGTGGCCGTGACGGTGATATCGCCCGACAGCCGGATCGGGTCGCGCAGCAGCACGCCGAGCGGCGTCGAGTTGGCCGGGACAATGGTCGGCTGGCGCAGCTCCCGGTCATACATCAGCACCTGGCCGCTGGAGGCCACCAGCAAGGTCGGCTCCGGCGCGTCATAGTCGAAGCGCATCCGCCCTGGCCGCACGATCCAGGCCACACCCGTCGCCTGCCCGCCATTCTGCGCGATCTGCAGGAAGCGCGCGCGGAAGCTGGTGAGGCCGTTGAGATACTGCTCCACCCGCGCCAGCGCCGCGCGGTCGAGCGCTGGCGGCGCGGTCTGCGCCAGCAGGGGCGAAGCCACGGAGAGGATGGGCAAGGCGGCAAGCAGGTGGCGTCGGCGCATGCCCCAGACATGGCCCGGGTGCGTGGCGAACGGAAGACGTCTCGGTGCACGCGAAGGCGAAACGGCCCGGCGCTCAGCGTCCCGGCTGGCGGGCAGCGGGCGGCATGCCCTGCATCGCCTGGTAGCCTTGCGGGCGCTGGAAACGCGCAGGGTCCTGCGGCGCGAAGCGCACCTGGGTCGCCTCCAGCCCGCCGCTCTGGCCCTGATGCGTGCCATCGGCGCGCAGCGTCACGCCATCGGCCGTGATGCAGGCGCGGCCCTGGCTCGACCCGTCCTGGACGAACCAGATGGTGCAGGGCAGGCCGGCGACCGTGGCCGTGCCCTCGCGCCGGAAGCTCGCCTTCGGCGACTGGCCCGGCAGCACCGCCAGTTGGCCCGCCGGCATGTCCATGATCGTCCGCATCTGCTCCATCACCAGGAAGCCACGTCCGCCGCGCATGTCCACGACCGACCAGCCGATCCCCGCCATCTCCGAGCGCATGAGACCGGAGGCGGCGTTCCAGGCGATGACGATGGGCGGCATGCCCTGGGGCGCCGAAGCTCCGGTCTGGCGGTAGGTGACCGCGACATCGCGGGTCGGCGTCAGCTGCGGCCGGTCCTGGGCGGCGGCGGGCGCGGCCAGCACAAGGCCGGCCAGGGCGAGATATCGGCGCATCGCGAAGCTTGTCCTCAACGCATCGGCCCCTCGGTGAGCGGCACCGGCAGCTGCTGCGGGCTGGTCCAGGCGATGGTCCCGACCGAGCCGCAGCTGGGGCAGACCGCATACCAGCCCGTGTGCTCCGTCGTGCAGGACGAACAGCGCCAGCGCGGCTCCGGCGCCGCGGTGGCGGCCAGGCGCAGCCACTTCGCCTGGGCGGCGCGGCTTTCGGGCGTGTCGCCGCCCTCTGCCTCCTCAAGATCAGACAGCGCAAGATAGGCGCGCCGATCCGCCGTGCCGGAGGCCACCAGCGCTTCCAGCTCCTGCCGGGCGCGGCCGGTGAGCCCGGCTTCCGCCGCCAACCGCCCAATCAGCAGATGGCTCTCGGCATGTTTCGGATTGCCCTGCACGAGCTTCTCCGCCGCCTTAGCGCGGGCCAGCGGCTCCGCCTCGCCATCGAGATAAGCGACAGCAAGGTCGGGATGCGGCTTCGCTTTCCACGCCTCCGCCAGCACCTCCCGCCCGCGGCGGGGGCTCGCGATCGCCTTCAGCCGCTGCGCATAGGCCAGCGCGGCCGGCGCGAAGCCCTTGTCGGATTGGAAGGCCTGGCGTTCCAGGTCGGTCGCCTTGCGGTCATCCGGCTCCTGCATCGCGGCCGCCAGCGCCAAGGGCGCCTGCGACGCCCCAGGGGCGGCGAGTGCCAGCGCCTCCCGCCAGTCGCGCGTGCGCAGCGCGAGCGTCTCGCGTTCGCGCCGCAGCCAGGCGGCGCCAGGCTGGGCCGCTTCCGCTTCGCGCGCCAGGCGCTGCGCGGTCGGCCAATCCTCACGCTGGATCGCCTGACGCAACAGGCCGCGCAGGCCGAGGAACTTCGCATCCTCCCGGCTGGCCAGCGCGTGGAAGGCCTCGGAGGCCGCATCCTCGCGCCCTGCGAGGCGCTCCGCCTCCGCGGCGAGCATCAGGGTGTGCGGCGTGTCGCCCAGCTGGTCGCGCGCACGCCGCACCTCAAGTCGCGCGCGTTCGGGCGTGCCGGCGGCGAGCGCGACCAGCGCGCGCGTCACCGCTGCCTCGCCGTCCATGCGCTTGCGCGCGTCGTGCCGGGCGCGGAGGCGCGCGGGCCAGCGGCGCAGCGCGCCATAGCCGACCAGCAGCAGGTGCAACGCCAGGAACAGCAGGGCCAGCGCGAGCAGCGCGACCGCGAAGGGGGTGGCGATCTCCACCTCGCCGACACGGATTTCCACCGTGCCGCCGAGGCTGGCCATGCCGAGCACGCCACCCACGCCGAGCGCGAGCAGCGTGAGATAGAGCAGCGCGTGACGCATCGGCGCGCGCCCCTCAGCCCGCGACCAGCTGGCGGATCGCGGCGCGGGCCGCGACCAGCGCCTGCGCCTGCGTCAGCCAGTTGCGCATCGCCTCCTGCGCCGGCGGCGACAGGCGGCCGAGATGGCGCAGCGCTGTCTCGAGGTCGCCAGCGTCCAGCGCGCGGCGTGCCCGCTCGATCTCGGCGCCTGCGGCGTCGCCCCAGACCACCTCCTCGCCACGGCGCACGGTGACCAGGCCGGATAGCCGCGCGACGGCGGCCTCGCGCACGCCGCCGCCCGCTGGCGGCTCGCTCGCCGCGCGGGCCGCGCGCGCGGCATCGTCGAAGGCAAGCCGCAGCGCGGCCTCGGTCGGCGGCGCCGTGGTGGCGAAGCGGGCCAGGGCCTCGGGCGGGCTCGCCAGGGGGCGGAGCGCGGCGCCAAGCGGCTGGCCGGCCTCGAGCCCCGAGCGCAGCGCATCGAGTGTCGCCATCCGCGCCGCGCGGCCCTCCAGCGCGGCCAGGCGCTGCGCGAGGCCTTCGAGCGCGGCGATCCGCTGCGCCTGCTGCTCGCCGGCCTGGGCGCGCTGCGCGATCTGGCCTTCGAGCGCGATAAGGCGCGCGGCAAGCGCCTGTTCCACCGCGACGATGCGCGCATTCTGCGTCTCGATCGCCTGGGTGCGGGCCGCGAGCGCGGCCTCATTCGCGGCGACGCGGCCGGCGAAGCCGCCGATCGCCTGTTCCAGCGCGACGATGCGCTGGCGCGCCTCCGCATCGCCCGCGGCGAGATCGCGCGCGAGCGCCTCGATACGGCCGGCGAGTTGGTCCAGCGCGGCGCGCGGCGTGGCGTCGCGCGATGCCGCGGCCAGACGCTCCTCCAGCGCCGCGGCGCGACGCTCGGTGGCGGCCAACGCCTCGCGCAGCGGCGCAAGGTCGGGGGCGGTGCGACTTTCCAGCGCGGCAACGCGGCCCGGCATGGCTTCGAGCCGGGCGATTTCGGCGCGCAGCGCGGTCAGCTGTTCGGCCGCGCGCGTATCGGCAGGCTGCGGCAGCGGCCGGCCTAGCAGCCAGGCAACCGCGCCGATCAGCACCAGCGCCGCGATCAGGATCGGCAGGACGGTCGGGTCGAAACGGCGGAGACGGTCAAGGAGGGTGGGGGACGAGGCGGGGGGGCTCATGGCTCTCCTGATCGGAACGGGCTGGCCGCGCCGGCCGGTTCACTCCGGACGGGCGAGCAGCCCCAGCAGCGCTTCCTCATCGGGACGTGGGGCATGACGCAGCGAGCGCCAGTGTTCGGGAGAGATCGCGGCGGCGGCGGCTTCCCCCACCCGCCGACTGATCGCCAGGACCTCGACCCGTTGCGCACCCGCCGCCAGCCCCGCGGCCCGTAGCAGGTTGATGGCACAGAGTGCCGAGCGTGGCGAGTGGAACAGCACGGTCCCGACCCGGCCAGCCGCCCAGGCTGCCACGACCTCCGGTGGCAGCGCCCCGGCCGGTTCCGCGGCATAGGCGATGCGGCGAATGACGCGAAATCCACGCCCGCGCAGTTCGGCCGCAAGGTCGAGCGCATAGCCCTGCCCGACCGCGAGCAGCAGCGGTCCGGCGGCCGGATCGAGCCTGGCCGCGGCCAGCCGCGCCAGCTCCGCGGCTGTCCCGGCAGAGGCGGTCACATTGCCGAAGCCCCGCCCCCGCGCTTCCGCCGCGGTGGCCTCGCCGACTGCCAGCACGGGCAGGGTGGGGTTCACGGGCACGGTGCGGGCGGCGGCGCGGCTGGTCAGCAGCAGGGCCTGCGCTTGCGGCATCACGAAGCGGCGAGGCGCCAGGACCAGCGCCGGGGCGAGCAGCGGCTCGAAGCCCAGCGCCGCGACGCGGGCGGCCGTCTCGGCGCCGCCCGGCTCGGGGCGGGTGATGAGGACGGCGCCCCGGTTCACCCGCAGCCGCTCATGCGAAAACATCGGCGGGGCTGTCGTGGCGGAGGCTGTCACCCAGCTCGCGCCCGAGCCGCGCGGCGTCCTTCGGGTCGCCCTGGAGCGTGCGCTTCAGCAGGAAGGAGCCGTCGGCGCGTGCGACCAGCCCCGTCAGGTGCAAGGACCCATCCGGCAGCAGCCGCGCATGGCCACCGATCGGCGTCCGGCAGGACCCGTCGAGGGCCGCCAGCAGCGCACGTTCGGCGGTGGAGACGGCGCGCGCCTCGGCATCCTCGATGCCGGCGAGCAGATCCAGCAGTTCGACATCATCGGCGCGCACGGTGACGCCGACGATGCCCTGCCCGGCGGCCGGGACCATCACCTCCGGGTCCAGCACCACGGCGGCTTCCTGCTCCAGGCCAAGGCGCCGGAGCCCGGCCAGCGCCAGCAGCGAGGCCGCAGGGCCATCGGCACCGCGAATCTTGGCCAGCCGGGTCTGGACATTGCCGCGGATCATCTCGACGCGGAGATCGGGCCGGGCATGCAGCAACTGGCTCTGCCGCCGGACGGAGGAGGTGCCGATCACCGCCCCGGCCGGCAGGCAGGCATAAGGATTGGCCGGGTCCACCGCCCCGGCGCGCGGGCCGAGGATCAGCGCGTCGCGGCTGTCTTCCCGCGTCAGGGTGCAGGCCAGGACGATGCCGGGCGGCAGCTCGGTCTCGAGGTCCTTCAGGCTGTGGACGGCGAAATCCACGCGGCCATCGGCCAGCGCCTCATGGATTTCCTTGGCGAACAGACCCTTGCCGCCGACATCGGCCAGCCGCCGGTCCTGGATACGGTCGCCGGAGGTGGCGATCGCATGCTCCTCGAAGGCCTTGGCGTCGTGCAGCACGGGGCAGAAGCGCGTGATCAGCCCGAGGAAATGCCGGGTCTGCCAGAGCGCGAGCGGGGAGCCGCGCGTGCCCACGCGCAGCGGCAGGGCGCGCAGATGCGCCTTCACCTGCGGCTGGCTGGCGGCACGGGGGCTTGGCTGGCCTTGCGGGGAATCTGCGCCGGGATGGGCTGGACCCGGCGGATGGGCTACCGACATGGCGGCTCATTAGAGCCGGTTCGGAGGTCGCGGAAGTGTCGCAATCGAAGGTCGCCATGCCGACGCCGCAGGACGGCGCCCTGGTGCTCGGCCTGGAGAGCAGCTGCGACGAGACGGCGGCCGCCGTGCTCCGCGCCGATGGCACGGTGCTGGCCGAGGCGGTGCTGAGCCAGCTCGACGACCATGCCCCTTATGGCGGCGTGGTGCCGGAGATCGCGGCCCGGGCCCATCTGGCCCATCTGCCGGCCCTGGTGCGCCGCGTGCTGGACCAGGCGGGGACGACCCCGGCGGGGCTCGCGGCGGTCGCGGCCACGGCGGGGCCGGGGCTGATCGGCGGGCTGATCGTGGGGGCCACGCTCGGCAAGGGCATCGCGCTGGCGCGCGGCATCCCCTACCTGGCCATCAACCATCTGGAGGCGCATGCCCTCTCCCCGCGCCTGCCCGGGGTGAGCCCGGCGGGCCTCGGCTTCCCCTATCTGCTGCTGCTGCTCTCGGGCGGGCATTGCCAATGCGTCGCGGTGGTGGGTGTGGGGCGGCACCGGCGGCTGGGCTCGACGCTGGATGACGCGGTGGGTGAGGCCTTCGACAAATCGGCGAAGCTGCTGGGCCTGCCCTGGCCGGGGGGGCCACATCTGGAAAGGCTCGCGGCGGGTGGCGATGCGTCGCGCGTCTCCCTGCCACGGCCGCTGTTCGGGCGACCGGGCTGCGATTTCTCCTTCAGCGGGCTGAAGACGGCGGTGGCGCAGCAGGTGGCGAAGGGCCTCGACGAGCAGGGCCGGCGCGATCTTGCGGCCAGTTTCCAGGCCTCGGTGGCCGCGGTGCTGGCGGACCGGGCGCGGCATGCGCTGGCGATGCTGCCAGGGGCGACGGCGCTGGTGGTGGCGGGCGGGGTCGCGGCGAATGGGGCGGTGCGCGCGGCGCTCGCCAGCGTTGCGGAGAAAGCCGGCCTGCCGCTGGTCGCCCCCCCGATCCGGCTGTGCACCGACAATGCGGTGATGGTGGCCTGGGCCGGGATCGAGCGGCTGCGCGCGGGCCTGACCGACAGCCTCGACCACGCGCCGCGGCCGCGCTGGCCGCTCGACACGCTGGCTGCCTGAGGAGGCATCATGGCCGACAAACCCGCCTCGCCCCTGCTGCGCAGCCAGGATCTGCGCGAGACGCTGCAGGAGATGACCGCGCTGCTGCTGGAGATGCGCCGCCAGCAGCTGGAGCAGGAGGCCTATGGGATGGTGACGCGGCTCGCCCTCGGCGCGCTGCTCCGCGGCGCCGACGCGCCGTCCCGCGCCCGCGTGGTGGCGCGGCTGGGCGAGCCGACGGAGGCGCTGCTCGGCCCCGACATCCCGCCCGACAGCCCGCTGGGACGGGCGGTGCTGCAGGAGGCGGCGCGCCTCGCGGCCGCGCTCGCGCCCGAGTAGCGGGGGCCGCATCCCGCGGCCGGCGAGGCAGTCACGGCGCGCTGACGGGGCGCTGAAGCTGGGCGGGACGCGCAGCTTGCGCAGCCTGCGCGCAAGGACTAACCGCCGCCCGTGAACTATCGCCACGCCTTCCACGCTGGGAACTTCGCCGATTGCGTCAAGCACGCGCTGCTTGTCGCGCTGCTCGATGCGCTGAGGGCGAAGCCGACGCCCTTCGCCGTGCTCGATACCCATGCCGGCATCGGCGCCTATGACCTCTCGGCGCCGGAGCCGCAGCGCACCGGCGAATGGCGCGATGGCATCGCGCGCGCGATGGAGAGCGACGATGCGGCCCTCGCCCCCTGGCTCAGCCAGGTGCGCCAGGCGGGCTGGCCCGCTGCCTATCCGGGCTCGCCCGCGCTGATCCGCGCGCTGCTCCGCCCCGATGACCGGCTCATGCTGTGCGAGCTGCACCCCGACGACCACGCGACGCTGAAAGCACGCTTCCGCGGCGATCCGCAGGTCGCGGTGCATCGCCGCGACGCCTATGAGGCGATGACGGCGCTGACCCCCTTCCCCGAACGCCGCGGCCTGGTGCTGATCGACCCGCCCTTTGAGCAGGAGGGCGAATTCGACCGCCTCGCGCAGGGGATCGGCACGCTGCGCCATCGCTTTCGCGCCGGGATCATCGCCGCCTGGTATCCGGTGAAGCACCGCGCGCCCGTGCGCGCCTTCCACACCGCGCTGCAGGATGCGGATGTGCCCGATTGCATCGCCTGCGAGCTGACGCTGCGCGAGCCGACCGACCCCACGCGCCTCAATGGCTGTGGCGTGCTGGTGGCGAACCCGCCCTTCGGCTTCGAGGAGCAGGCGCGCGCGATCCTGGCGGCCTTGCTCGCCCGCCTCTCGCGCGGCGAGGATGGCGCGGCGGCGAGCGTCGCGCGCGTCACAGCGGAGAAATAGGTCGGCCATGTCCCAGAGCGGAGGGCAACGGATCGCGGTGCTCGGCGCCGGCGCCTGGGGCACGGCGCTGGCGATACAGGCGGCGCGCGCGGGCCATGCCGTCGGGCTCTGGGCGCGCGATCCCGCCCGCGCGGCGGCGATCGAAACAGCGCGGGAGAACGCGGCCTATTTGCCCGGCCAGACGCTGCCGGCGGCGATCTCGGTGACCGCCGATGCCGCTGCCGCCATCTCCAATGCGGCGCTCGTGCTGGTCGTGGTGCCGGCGCAGTTCCTGCGGCCGGTTCTGGCCGCGCTGCCGGCGTCGGACGCGCCGCTGATCGCCTGCGCGAAGGGCGTGGAGCGCGGCACGCTGCGCTTGCCGCTGGAGGTGATGGAGGCATTGTTCCCGGGCCGCGCGCTGGCGGTGCTCTCGGGCCCGAACTTCGCGCATGAGGTCGCCCGCGGCCTGCCGGCGGCAGCAGTGCTGGCCAGCCGCGATGCGGCGCTGCGCCAGGCAGCGGGCGACATGCTCGGCACGGCGGGGTTCCGGATCTATGGCAGCGACGACCCCGTCGGCGCGCAGGTCGGCGGGGCGGCGAAGAACGTCATCGCCATCGCCGCGGGCGCGGTGATGGGCGCGGGACTTGGCGAGAATGCGCGCGCGGCGCTGGTCACGCGCGGGCTTGCGGAATTGTCGCGTCTGGCAGTCGCGCTCGGTGGACGGGCGGAGACAGCGGCGGGGCTGTCGGGCCTCGGCGACCTGCTGCTGACGACGACGGGGCCGGGCAGCCGCAACACCTCCCTCGGCCATGCGCTCGGCCAGGGGGCGAGCCTGGCGGAAGCGCTGGCCGGGCGGGTGGGTGTCGCGGAAGGCGTGGCGACCGCGCCCGGCCTGGTCGCGCGCGCCGCGGAGGCCGGGGTGGAGTTGCCGATCTGCAGTGCAGTGGCGGATCTCCTGGCCGGGCGGCTTTCGATCGCCGATGCAATCGGCCGGCTGCTGGCGCGGCCGCGGCGCGACGAGTAGCGCAAGCCAGCCAGTGCGGGCCGATCAGGGCCGGACCAATCAGGGCCGGGCCGGCCGTATCCTCCCGGCCTTGTCATGTCGGGATGGGGCGCGGGGCGCCACAGGCGCTCGCAAGCCATGCCTCGCGGCGCCATGTCTCGGTGATGGACAGCATGACGGACGCGGCGATGCCACCCGGCTTCGATCCCCGGACCACGATGGTCCCGGCCCCCTGGCCTCTTGCCTGGCCTCTCCCCTGGGGCCCTTGGCTGCAACTGACACAGAGCGCCTTCGACGCCTGGATGGGCCTCTGGACCGCGGCGCTGCCGCAGCAGCAGGCGGAGCTTGTGCTGCAGGTCCAGCGCCAGGCGCTGGACGCCTGGACAGCGCCGCTGGCCTTGGCCGCGCCGCCACCGGAGCCGCGCCGGCCCATGCCGGCCGTGCCTATGGCGAGGCCGGCATCAACGCCGCGGCCCGAGGCAGCGGTGCGCGCGGCACCCGAGCCGGATGTGGATGCGACGGTCAGCGCCGAGCCCGTCGCCGCGGCGCGCCCCGAACGAGCGCCGCCACGCCCCCGCAAGGCTGCCGCGCCAGTGGCGGAGTTGCGCCAGGCCCGCTCGCGCAAGACCGTGCCGCCCCAGCGCACGCCGCGGCCGAAAACCCGCCGCTGACGCAGCCCTATCCGCGGCGGCGCGGCGGGTCGCGGGTCAGGCCCTTGGCGGCCAGGGCCTGCTCATAGGCGGCGAAGCGCTCCTCCTGCTCGCGGCCGAGTTCCAGCAGGTAGTCCCAGGAGTAGATGCCGGTGTCGTGCAGGTCGTCGAAGACCAGCCGCACCGCGTAATGCCCGACCGGCTCGACCCGCATGATCCCGACATGCCGCCGGCCCGGCACGATCACCTTCTGGCCCGGCCCATGGCCCTGCACCTCGGCCGAGGGGCTCTCGACGCGCAGATACTCGGCCGGCAGGGCGAAGTGCTCGCCGGTGTCGAAGGCGACGTGCAGCACCTGCTCGGCGCGGTTCAGCCGGATTTCGGTCGGCGTGGGCATGCTGGCCCGCTCAGTCCAGCTTCCGCGCTTCCTCGGGCAGCATGATGGGGATGCCGTCGCGGATCGGGTAGGCGAGGCCCGCCTTCTCGCTGATCAGCTCGCCCCGCGCGGCGTCGAAGCGCAGCGGCCCCTTCGTCACCGGGCAGACCAGGATCTCCAACAGCCGCGGATCCACCTGCACGCCAGCCTCGCTCATCCCTGCATCTCCTCGCGGTCGTGGCGCGTCTTTAGCTGGGG
>JBJOMW010000040.1:0-19822 GCA_046052145.1 Pseudomonadota bacterium | reverse complement strand
GTCGGGCGGTTGCCGACACGCCGTGCTGCAGCATCGGGCGGCACGCCGCGGCGGCCAACCTTCTGCTGATAGAGCGGCACCAGCTTGCCGAAGAGCTCGGCATCCGCATTCGGGTCCAGCACGCGCACGGACTGGGAAAAATCCATGCGCAGCCCCATCGCCGTGGCGCGGGCGGCGATCACCTCGCGCCGGCCGATCAGGATCGGCTCGGCCAGGCCCTCATCCAACACGGTCTGCACGGCGCGGAGCGTCCGTTCATCCTCGCCCTCGGCGAAGACGACCCGGGCGGCGTTGCGGCGCGCAACCTCGAAGACCGGGCGCATTAGGTTTCCAGAGCGGAAGACGAAGCGCTCCAGCTCCCGCCGGTACTTCGCCAGATCCTCGACCGGGCGGCGCGCCACGCCGCTATCGGCGGCGGCCTTGGCAACGGCGGGCGCGATTTCCAGGATCAGCCGCGGGTCGAAGGGCTTCGGGATGATGTAGTCCGGCCCGAAGACCGGCGCCGCACCGCCATAGGCCGCGGCGACGACTTCGGAGGCCTCCATCCGCGCAAGGGCTGCGATCGCATCCGCCGCCGCGACCTTCATCTCCTCATTGATCGTGGTCGCACCCGCATCCAGCGCGCCGCGGAAGATGAAGGGGAAGCAGAGGACGTTGTTGACCTGGTTGGCATAGTCGGACCGCCCCGTTGCCACGATCGCATCGGGCCGCACGGCGCGAACGGCTTCCGGCAGGATCTCGGGCTCGGGGTTGGCCAGCGCCAGCACCAGCGGCTTCTTGGCCAGTTTGTGCAGCCATTCCGCCTTCAGCACCCGCGGCGCCGAGAGGCCGAGGAAGACATCGGCACCCTCCAGCACCTGTTCCAGCGTGCGCGCGGCGGTGTCCTGCGCGTAAGCCGCCTTGAAGGGATCGGTGTTCGGCCGGCCCTTCCAGACCACGCCGTCAATATCGCAGATCGTGACGTTCTGGCGCTGCAGCCCCATCGCGACCAGCAGGTCGAGGCAGGCGATCGCCGCCGCGCCGCCGCCGGTGTTGACCACGCGCACATCCTCAAGCCGCTTGCCCTGCAGCAGAAGGCCGTTGCGCACCGCGGCCGCGACGATGATGGCCGTGCCATGCTGGTCGTCATGGAAGACCGGGATCTTCATCCGCTTGCGGAGCTCCCGCTCCACCTCGAAGCATTCCGGGGCCTTGATGTCTTCGAGGTTGATCGCGCCGAAGCTCGGCTCGAGGGCGGCGACGACCTCGATCAGCTTCTTCGGGTCGCGCTCCTCGACCTCGATGTCGATCGAATCGATTCCGGCGAACTTCTTGAAGAGGACCGCCTTGCCCTCCATCACCGGCTTGCCGGCCAGCGCGCCGATGGCGCCCAGCCCCAGTACGGCGGTGCCGTTCGAGATCACGGCCACCATGTTGCCGCGCGCGGTGTAGTCCCAGGCCTTGTCCGGGTCCTTCGCGATCTCCTCGCAGGCGGCGGCGACGCCCGGCGAATAGGCCAGCGCAAGATCGCGCTGCGTCGCCATGCGCTTAGTTGGCTCCACCGAGAGTTTTCCCGGCCGGGGCAGGCGGTGGTAGTCGAGGGCGGCCTTGCGGAAATCGTCGTCCATGCCGGTGTTGTAACCTTGGTGGGGAAGCCCGGCTACGGGGAGCGAAACGGCCTGCCGGGGCGACACGCGGATCGGGACCGGCGCACCGCCCCCCTCAGGGCCGAGACCGCCCAGACTATGTGACGGCAGCGACCGATAGCGCCGCATGGGCGGCACAGGCACGCGGCACGGCCAGGCAATCAGAGAGCGTGGGTGGTACCCGGTACACATGGCAACGCCCGACAGAGCCGGGCGATGGTGCGGTCGAGAAGATTCGAACTTCCACGGGGTTTCCCCCACCAGCACCTCAAGCTGGCGCGTCTACCATTCCGCCACGACCGCAGACCGAGTAGAGGCGGGCCGTATAGACCATGACCGACGCCTCGACAACACACCCTCCGGCCTCTTCGGACAGCGCGCCGGACGCGCGCGTCACCTGGATCGCCGCCCCGGGCCTCACGCCTTATGAGGAGGCGATCGCGGCCATGGAGGCGCGCGCCGCCGCCATCCGCGGCGGCACCGCCGAGGAACTCGTCTGGCTGGTCGAGCATCCGCCGACCTACACCGCCGGCACCTCTGCCCGGCCGGAAGACCTGCTGGAGCGCCGCTTCCCCGCCATCGCCGCCGGGCGCGGCGGGCAATGGACCTATCACGGGCCGGGCCAGCGCACGGCCTATGTCATGCTCGATTTGCAGCGCGCGCACGGCACGGTGCGGCCGCGGGACGTCCGGGCCTATGTGCACGGCCTCGAGGACTGGCTGATCCGCGCGCTGGATCGCTTCAACATCCGCGGGGAGCGGCGCGCGGGGCGAGTCGGCATCTGGGTCGCGGACCGCGCGCGCGGGACCGAGGACAAGATCGGCGCCATCGGCGTGCGCGTCACGCGCTGGGTCAGCTGGCATGGCGTGGCGCTGAATGTGGACCCCGAGCTCGCCCATTTCGGCGGCATCGTCCCCTGCGGGGTCGCCGAGCATGGCGTGACCAGCCTGCATCGGCTGGGCGTGCTGGCGACGATGGAGGAAGCGGATAGCGCGCTGATGGCGGCCTGGGCGGAGGTGTTCGGCTGAGCGGCCGACGGCACGGGGCCGGCCCGGGATCGGGCCAGGCCCCGCCAGGATCCCCCCACCACGTCCCTGACCTCAACGGCCGGCGGCGCGCGAGGCAGGCCGCAAACCCCTGAATCAAGGCCGGCTTCCGCGGCGGCAGGCTAAGACAATGGCGGTTGCGTAAGGCTTTCGTTGACCCTTGCCTTGTCAGACCGGCCCCTTGCGGTCATATCGCGCCCCTCAGCCTCAACCGGGGGATCATCGGTCATGCGGGTAGCGGTGCTGCGCGAACGGCGCGCGGCGGAATCACGAGTGTCCGCGACGCCGGAAACGGTCAAGAAATTGCAGGGCCTGGGGTGCAGCGTGGCGGTCGAGACCGGCGCGGGCCTCTCCTCCGGCATGACCGACCAGGCGTATCGCGATGCGGGGGCGGAGATCGCCGCCGATCCGGCCACGGCGCTGGCCGGCGCCAACATCGTTCTCGCCGTCCGTGCGCCGGAAGCGGCCGAACTGGCCCTGATCCCGCGCGGGGCGCTGCTGATCGGCACGCTACAGGCCGATGCCGAGGCCGCGAAGGCCTATGCGGCGGCCGGCATCGACGCCTGCTCGATGGAACTCCTGCCGCGCATCACCCGCGCGCAGTCCATGGATGTGCTGTCCTCCCAGGCGAACCTCGCGGGCTACCGCGCGGTGATCGAGGCGGCGGCGACCTTCGACCGCGGCTTCCCGATGCTGATGACCGCCGCCGGCACCATCCCGGCCGCCAATGTCTTCATCATGGGCGCGGGCGTGGCCGGCCTGCAGGCGATCGCGACGGCGCGTCGCCTCGGCGGGCGCGTCTCCGCGACCGATGTCCGTCCGGCGGCGAAGGAAGAGATCAAGTCGCTCGGCGCCGCCTTCGTCGGCTACGAGGATGAGGAGAGCAAGGCCGCCCAGACGGCGGGCGGCTACGCCAAGCAGCTCTCGGCCGAGTTCTATGCGAAGCAGGCCGAGGTCGTGGCCGCGCATATCGCCAAGCAGGACATCGTGATCACCACCGCGCTGGTGCAGGGCCGCAAGGCGCCGACGCTGGTGACGGAAGCGATGGTCGCCTCGATGAAGGCGGGCAGCGTGATCGTGGACATCGCCTCCGACGCCGGCGGCAATGTTGCGGCGACCAAGCCGGGCGAGGCGATCACGACCGCCAATGGCGTGAAGGTGCTTGGCTATTCCAACTGGCCGGGCCGCATCGCGGGCGCGTCCTCCGCGCTCTATGCGCGCAACCTGCTCACCTTCCTGACCACCTTCTGGGACAAGGAAGGGAAGAAGCCCGCGCTCAAGGACGACGACGACATCGTCAAGGGCGTGGCACTGACCCGCGGCGGCGCCGTGGTCCACCCCTCGCTGATTTCGGCCTGAGGAGCACCGAGGCATGAGCACTCCCCAGCAGATCGCCAGCGAAGCGGCGGCCCTTTCGGACCGTCTTTCGCTGCTCGCCGCCCAGGCCAGCCAGTTCGCGCAGCAGGCCGCCCCGGTGGCCGAGGCCGCGAACCCCTTCCTCTACCTGCTGACCATCTTCCTGATGGCCTGCTTCGTTGGATACTACGTGGTGTGGGGCGTCACACCCGCACTGCATTCGCCGCTGATGGGCCTGACGAACGCGATCTCCTCGGTGATCGTGGTCGGTGCGATCCTGGCCACCGGCCTGTCGGACAGCATTGCGGCCAAGATCTTCGGCTTCCTCGCCGTGACGCTCGCCGCCGTGAACATCTTCGGCGGCTTCATGGTCACGCGGCGCATGCTCGCCATGTTCAAGAAGAAGGGGAGCTGAGCCGATGGCTGCAACGCTTTCGACGCTCGCCTATCTGGTCGCGTCGGTCCTTTTCATCCTGGCGCTGCGGGGCCTCTCGCACCCCGAGACCAGCCGGCAGGGTAACCTGTTCGGCATGGTCGGCATGGCGATCGCGATCGTCGCGACGCTGCTGAAGCCGGGCATGGGCATGGGCGGCATCGTGCTGGTGATCGCGGGTCTCGCGATCGGTGGCACGATCGGCACGATCATGGCCCAGCGCATCCAGATGACGGCGCTGCCGCAGCTGGTCGCGGCCTTCCACAGCCTGGTCGGCATGGCGGCGGTGTTCGTGGCTGCGGCCGCCTTCTATGCGCCGGACGCGTTTGGCATCGGCGTGCCGGGCGACATCAAGGTCGCGTCGCTGATCGAGATGTCGCTCGGTCTGGCGATCGGCGCCATCACCTTCTCCGGCTCGGTCATCGCCTTCCTGAAGCTGGCGGGGCGCATGTCCGGCGCGCCGATCATCTTCAAGGGCCAGCACATGCTCAACGCCGCGCTCGGCGTGCTGCTGCTGGTGCTGATCATCGCCTTCTGCGCCACGGGCAGCCAGGTGCTGTTCTGGCTGATCGCGATCCTCAGCTTCGCGCTCGGCTTCCTGCTGATCATCCCGATCGGCGGCGCGGACATGCCGGTCGTTGTCTCGATGCTGAACAGCTATTCCGGCTGGGCGGCGGCGGGCATCGGCTTCACCATCGGCAACCTGCTGCTGATCGTGACTGGCGCACTCGTCGGCGCCTCGGGCGCGATCCTGTCCTACATCATGTGCAAGGGCATGAACCGCTCGATCATCAACGTGCTGCTCGGCGGCTTCGGCTCTGAGGGCGGCGCGGCGGCGGCGGGTGGGGCGGCGGGCGACCGCGCACCGGTGAAGGCCGGCAGCCCCGAGGACGCGGCCTACATGATGAAGAACGCCCAGAAGATCATCATCGTGCCCGGCTATGGCATGGCGGTGGCGCAGGCCCAGCAGGTGCTGCGCGAAATGGCGGATCTTCTGAAGAAGGAGGGCGCGGAGATCTCCTACGCCATCCACCCCGTCGCGGGTCGCATGCCTGGCCACATGAACGTCCTGCTGGCCGAGGCGAACGTCCCCTATGACGAGGTGCATGAGCTTGAGGAGATCAACGCCGAATTCGCCGATGCCGACGTCGCCTTCGTGATCGGCGCCAATGACGTGACGAACCCGGCCGCCAAGACCGACAAGTCGTCCGCCATCTACGGCATGCCGATCCTGGATGTGGAGCGCGCGAAGACGGTGTTCTTCATCAAGCGCGGCATGGCGTCGGGCTATGCCGGCGTCGAGAACGAGCTGTTCTTCCGCCCGAACACGATGATGCTGTTCGGCGATGCGAAGAAGGTCACGCAGGAGATCGTGCAGGCGCTGCAGAAGTAGCAGCACCCGCACCTCCGGGCGGAATGGCCCCCGGCCGCTGACGCGGCCGGGGGTTTTCTTTTGTGCCCCCGCGTTGACGGCCCGCGCGACGCACCCCTACCGTCGAGGGACCATCTGGGGGAGCGCCGCAGCAACCATGGCCGGCAGCCAGGATTTCGCCGCCGATCCGCGCAATGCGGGCGTGAAGATCTATCTCAACGGCGCGTTGGTCCCACGCGATGAAGCGCGCGTGTCCATCTTCGATGCCGGCTTCGTCCTCGGCGACGGCGTGTGGGAAGGCATCCGGCTGCACAAGGGGCGCCTCGTCTTCCTCGACGCCCATCTCGATCGCCTGTTCGAGGGCGCACGCGCGATCGAGCTCGACATCGGCCTGACGCGGAACGAGGTCGTCGAAGCCTTGTGGACGACGCTGCGGGGCAATGGGATGGAGGATGGCGTCCATATCCGGCTGATGGTCACCCGTGGCCTGAAGAAGACGCCGAACCAGGATCCGCGCCAGACCATCGGCCGCGCCACCGTCGTGATCGTCGCAGAATGGAAGCTGCCGAGCCCGGCCATTGTCACGCAGGGGCTGGCGCTTGCCACCTCCTCCATCCGCTGCTCGCCGGCGGACATGTTCGACATGCGGCTGAATTCGCACAGCCGGCTGAACCTGATCACCGCGCTGCTGCAGGCGATCCGGGCTGGCGCGGACGAGGCGCTGATGCTCGACCCGCAGGGCTTCGTCTCATCGTGCAACGCGACCAACTTCTTCTGGGTGCGCGGCGGACAGGTCTTCACCTCGACGGGCAGCCACTGCTTTCACGGCGTGACGCGCGCCAACGTCATCGCGCTGTGCCGCGCGAACGGCATTCCCATGACGCTCGGCAACTTCACCCTGAACGAGGTGCTCGCCGCAGAGGAAGCCTTCGTGACCGGCACCTTCGGCGGGCTGACGCCGGTGCGCAGCGTGGATGGCCGCACGCTTCCCGCCGCGCTGCCCGGCCCGGTCACACGCAGGCTGCGCGCGCTCTACGACGCCCTGAAGGATTCCGAAGCAGGAGTGATGACGGCATGACGACCGCCCTTCCGCGCCGCGCGCTGCTCGCCGGCGGCGCCGCGCTTCTCGCGACACCCGCGCTGGCGCAATCCTTCCCGCAACGCCCGATCCGCTTCATCTCGCCCTTCCCCGCGGGCGGGATCATCGACCTTGTCATCCGGGCCTGCTCCGACGACCTCGCGGCCGAACTCGGCCAGCCTGTGGTGGTCGATGTGCGGACCGGCGCGGGCGGGATGATCGCTGCGCAGAACCTGGCGCAGTCGCCGCCCGACGGACATAGCTGGCTGCTCGCCTCGCTCGGGCACATCGTTGCCCCGCTGCTGACGCCGCAGCCCTTCCACCCAGTCGAGTCCTTCCAGGGGCTGACCCGCGTTTCGCACGCCGTCTCGGTGATCGCGGTGCCCGCGACCTCCCCACTCCGCAGCATGCCGGAGCTGATCGCCGCGGCCCGCGCCGAGCCCGGGCGGCTGAACTACCTGCGGCCCGGCAGCGGCAGCTTCGCGCATATGGCAGCCGAGGTGATCCAGCGCGCGCAAGGCATCAGGCTGACGGCGGTGGATTATCGCGGCCTACCGCCCGGTGTCGTGGACCTGATCGCCGGCCGCCTCGACATGGCGGTGCTTGCCGCGGGCGTCGCCGCGCCGCATCTGCGCGAGGGGCGGCTGCGTGCGCTTGCCGCTGTCGGCAGCACGCGCGCCTTCGAATTGCCGGATCTGCCGACGCTTGGCGAGCTTGGCATCCAGGGGGCGGATGTGGATTCGTGGTATGTCGCGATCGCGCCGCGCGGCGTTCCCGAACCCGTGCTGGCGCGTATCTCGGAGGCGTGGCAGCGGGTGCTAACGCGGCCTGCCGTGCAGGAAAGGCTCCGTGCGGTCGGGACCGTGCCATCCGCGCCGATGAGTCCTGCAGCCACCCAGGCGCTGCTGGCGCGCGAATACGCGACCTATGCGACCCTGGTGCGGGAAGCGAATATCCGCGCCGACGGATAGGCTCGCTCCAACGAAGAAAACGCGGATCGCGGGGTCATCCCCCGCGCCGCGTGATCAACTTTCGCGAATAGCTGGCGCGAACACAGACCCGGCCCCGCAATGGGCGCCGGGTGTTCGGCTCAGAAGCCCTCGCGCTCCAGGCGCTTGCGCTCGACCTTACGGGCCCGGCGCACGGCTTCCGCAGCCTCACGGGCGCGGCGCTCGGACGGCTTCTCGTAATGGCGGCGGAGCTTCATCTCACGGAACACGCCCTCACGCTGCAGCTTCTTCTTCAGCGCCTTCAGGGCCTGGTCGACATTGTTGTCGCGGACGACGACCTGCACGCGGCTCAACCTCCTGGTTGGGATGAACGTCTGGAAAACGTGTAAACGCCGCCGTGGGCCCCGGGTTGATCCTGGGACCCCTCGTCGGAAGAGAGCAGCGTCTAGCACAGGGCGTGGGCAGGACGGAAGGCCTCCCGAACCGGCGCCGACGCATTACCTTAAGGGACGGAACCCCCAGGACCGACATGGCCATCCTGAAGATCGCCCGCATGGGCCACCCCGTCCTGATCCGCCCCGCCGATCCGGTGGAGGATCCGACCGCACCCGAGATTCGCCGCCTGATCGCCGACATGGCCGAGACGATGGAGGATGCGCAGGGCCTCGGCCTGGCCGCGCCGCAGGTCCATGTGCCGCTGCGCCTGTTCGTCTGGCGCGGCGGGGCGGGCAATGTCATCGCGCTCATCAACCCCGAGATCGAGCCGGTGGGCGAGGAGATGGAGGATGGCTGGGAGGGGTGCCTATCCATCCCCGGCCTCCGCGGTAGCGTCCCGCGCGCCGCCCGAATCCGCTTCCGCGGCCTCGACATCGAGGGCCGGCCGGTCGAGGGCGAGGCCGCCGGCCTCACCGCCCGCGTGATCCAGCATGAGACCGACCACCTGGATGGCGTACTCTATCCCATGCGCATGACCGATTTCACCCTGTTCGGCTTCACCGAGGATCTGGCGAAGGCCGCCGCCGCCGCCCGCGCACAGGAAGGGGATAAGGCGTGATCGAACGCAGTGACGAACGCGACGCGGCGCTGCGCGCGGCACTTATCCATGTGCCGCACCTCGGCTGGTCGCGGGCAGCCCTCGAGGCCGGGCTGTGCGACCTCGGCCAGGACGGGCGGGAGGCGGAGTGGCTCTTCCCCGGCGGCCCGATCGAGGCGGTGGAGGCCTGGTGCGACCTGGCCGACCGCGAGATGGAAGCGACCGCCCGCGCCGAAAACCTGCAAGATTTGCGCATCCCCGAGCGCATCCGCCGCGTGGTGACGCTCCGGCTCGAGGCGAATGAGGCTCATAAGGAGGCGATCCGCCGCGCGCTGGCGCTGCAATCGCTGCCCTGGAACCTTGCCTCGGCGATGAGGACGGTGGGGCGGACGGCCGATTCGATGTGGGCGGCCGCGGGCGACACCTCGGCCGATCTGTCCTGGTACACGCGCCGTGCGACGCTGTCTGGTGTCTATGGCGCGACGCTGGCCTTCTGGCTGCAGGATGACGAACCAGGATTCCCGGCGACCCGCGCCTTCCTGGACCGGCGACTCGCCGACCTCGCGCGGCTGCAGAGCAAGCGCCCGAAGGCGAAGGGCGCGGCCTAAGGCGCAGTTATCACCGCGCGTGATCACAGCAGCGCAACCATTTGGTTCGTAACGGAGTTGCCAGACAGCAACTTCGCACCTTGGCCTTGCGGATCACTGCGCTCCTGCTCTAGGCAGGCGGCGATCGCGCCGGCCGCCTGGCCCTGGGGCGCGGAGGGAGATTATCGCCCATGCGTCACGATCGCGCGCTGCGCCGCAAGACCAGCTTCCGCCTGCTGCTGGGTGGCCTCGCCGCCCTCGTCGCCGGCCCGGCCATCGCCCAGTCCTGCCTCCAGCCGGCGGAGCGGACGGCTTTCGACGTACGCGCGCTGCAGAGCAAGCTGATGGTCGCGGCGCTCGCCTGCAGCCGGGACGCCGACTACAACGCCTTTGTGCAGAAGTTCCAGGGCGAGCTCGCTGCTTCCTATCGTGGCATCCAGGGCCATTTCCGCCGCACCGCCGGCAATGCGCATCAGCGCGAATTGGATGGCTTCATCACCCAGCTCGCCAATGCCCATTCGCAGGACGGCATCCGCGCCGGCTCTCAATTCTGCCCGCTGACCACGCCGCTGTTCCAACTGGCGCTGGCCCAGACGAATGCGCAGGGCCTCGCGGAGTTCACGCAGGAGCGCAATGTGCTGAACCCGCTCAGCACCCCGGCCTGCCCGGCGGTTGCCCCTACCCCGGCTGCCGCCCGCCCGCGCCCCGGCCAGCGCCCGGCCACCCGCTGAGCCCAGCCGCTTGAAGCGTTTCTGGGACGAGGCCGGCGTCGCCGAGGCCGAGGGACACTTCGCCGTGCTGCTCGACGGCCGGCCGGTGCGGTTGCCGGGCGGTGGCCATCTCCGCGTCGCGGCCCGCCCGCTGGCGGAGGCGATCGCCGCCGAATGGCAGCAGGCCGGCGGCGGCAAGGGAAACGCGTTCAGCCATGACGACGTGCCGCTCACCCGCCTGGTCGGCACGGCGGAGGAGCGCATCGCCCCCGATCCCGCCCCGATCATCGCGGCGATCGCGCGCTATGCCGAGACGGATCTGCTCTGCTACCGCGCGGATGACCGCAAGCTGGCGGCCCGCCAGGCAGCGGAATGGGACCCGCTGCTCCACTGGGCGGCCCTCACGCTCGATGCGCCGCTGCGGGTCACCGCCGGCGTGATGCCGGTGGTGCAGCCGCCGCAGGCGATCTCGGCGCTGACCCATGCGGTCGCGGCGCATCCGCCGCTGGAAATGGCCGCGCTTGGAGTCGCGGTTCCGGCGCTGGGTTCTCTGGTGCTGGGCCTTGCCCTGCTGGCCGGACGGCTCGATGCCGATGCGGCGGAGGCCGCGGCGACCCTCGATGAGCGCCACCAGGAAGAGTTCTGGGGCCTGGATGCGGAGGCCGCGCAGCGCCGCGCGAGCATTGCCGCCGATGTGGCGCTCGCCGCACGTTTTTGCGCGCTCGCGCGAGGCTGATGCCGGCGCGCCTGCTGCGCATCGAGGGGCGGGTCCAGGGGGTCGGCTACCGCGACTGGATGTGCCGGACAGCGCTGCGGCTCGGCCTGGATGGCTGGGTCCGCAACCGCCCGGATGGCAGCGTGGAGGCCCTGGTCGCCGGGCCGGATGAGGGCGTGCAGGCGCTGCTCACGGCCGCACGCCGCGGACCCCTTCAGGCCCGCGTGGACCGCATTGCGGAAGCGCCAACCGAGGCGCCAACCGAGGCCGGCTTCCGGCGCCTGCCCACGGGCTGATCCCGATTTCCCTTGTTCCTTCGGCGCCCCTGCCCTATCTGGGCCGGGTCAGCGGGTCTTCTGCCTGGGCTGGCGGTCGGCCCGGGGCGTCCCGGTGCGATCGCGGGCCGCCCGCCGCGCCCGGCCGCGTGAGCGGACCTCCCTTGTCATGCAGACAGGCCGTGGGGTCCGGACCGGGTGACAGAGTTGCGCGCTTCCCCGCCGCCCCCCGCATGGACCGGGCGACCTGCCGGAAGCCGGTTCCGACACCTCAGGAGCGTCCCCACCACGCGGGACGCGCCGCACCCACCGACCGTGCCCGCAAGGCGGCGCGCGGCGGCATGAGCGGATTCGATACTTCGTGTCTTCATTTCATGACCTCGGCCTCGATGGCCGCATCCTCCAGGCGCTGACCGAGGAGGGCTACACCGCGCCGACCCCGATCCAGGCGCAGTCCATTCCCGCCGCGCTGGAGGGGCGCCACCTGCTTGGCATCGCGCAGACCGGCACCGGCAAGACGGCCGCCTTCGGCCTGCCGCTGCTGCACCGCCTGGCCCAGGGCGGCGGCCGCCCGCCGCGCGGCGGTTGCCGGGCGCTGATCCTCTCGCCGACGCGCGAGCTGGCCAGCCAGATCGCCGACAGCCTGAAGGCCTATGGTCGCCATCTCGGCCTGTCGGTCGCGGTGATCTTCGGCGGCGTCGGCTATGGCCCGCAGCGCCAGGCGCTGGCGCGTGGCATCGACATCCTGGTGGCCACCCCCGGGCGCCTGCAGGACCATATCGACCAGGGCACCGCGCGGCTCGACCGGGTCGAGGCGCTGGTGCTGGATGAGGCCGACCAGATGCTCGACAAGGGCTTCTGGCCCGCCATCCGCCGCATCCTGCCGAAGCTGCCGGCAGAGCGTCAGACGCTGTTCTTCTCCGCCACCATGCCGGCCGAAGTCTCCCGCCTGGCTGCCGAGATCCTGAAGGATCCGGTGCGGGTCGAGGTGACGCCGGTGGCCACCACCGCCGAGAAGGTCGAGCAGAAGCTGATCCTGGTCGAGCAGGCCCGCAAGCGCGGCGTGCTGGCCGAGTTGCTGCGGCTCGACGGCGTCGGCCGCGCGCTGGTCTTCACCCGCACCAAGCATGGCGCGGACAAGGTGGTGAAGAACCTCGCCGCCGACGGCATCACCGCCAATGCCATCCATGGCAACAAGGGCCAGTCCCAGCGCGAGCGCGCGCTGGCCGAGTTCCGCGCCGGCACCGCGCCGGTGCTGGTCGCCACCGACATCGCCGCGCGCGGCATCGATGTGGATGGCGTGACGCATGTGATCCAGCACGACATGCCGGACACGCCGGAGGCCTATGTCCACCGCATCGGCCGCACGGCGCGCGCGGGGGCGAGCGGCATCGCCATCGCGCTCTGCGCGCCGGATGAGCGGGAGAAGCTCTGGCAGGTGGAGAAGCTGATCCGCCAGGAGATTGCCCGCGAGGATCGCCGGCAGGATGTCAGCGCGCCGATGCACCGCACGGCCGGCCGCCCCGATGCGGTGAAGCCCGCCGGCGGCGGACGCGGTCGCGGCCAGCAGCAGCAGCGGCGCCCGCAGCAGCAGCAGGGCCAGCGCCGCGACGGCAACCGGCCGGCGCAGAACCAGGCGAAGCCGCAGCAGCCCCGCGGTGGCGCTGCTTCTGTACCGCGCGGCGGTGACGCACCGCTGCGTCGTCCCGGCGCGGCGGCCGCCACGCCGGAGCGCAAGGACCGCGCCTGGCGCGAGGGCGATTTCCGCGACGGCGGCGACGCTCCCGCCTTCCTGCGGCGGCGGTAACGGCGCCGCCCTCCCCCGCCCTTTCATTCCCTCCCCGCCAGCGGGGGGAGGGTTAGGGTGGGGGGTGCGAGAATGAGGGATGTGCCGACCTTCGCACCCCCACCCCGACCCTCCCCCGCTGGCGGGGGAGGGAGTAGGAAGGGCGGATGCGTGAAACCGTGCTGATGAAGGGTGAGATCGACACCCTGGTGATCGTCACCACCGCCGCCGGCACCGAGGTGCTGGATGGCGAGGAGGATGTCATCGCGACCTACGCCGAGGACCGCCATGAGGAGGTCCTCGCGGCCTATCTCAAGAAAGGCTGGGAGATCGAGGAAGACGGGCCGTAGGGCCCGGCCGCCTCGTCCCCCCGAGGCCTCAACCCGGCTGCGGCACGCCGGCCGCGATCAGCGCCGCCTGCTGGCGCGCGGCGATGTCGGCCTCGCTGAAATCGTGCACAAGCTCCATGAACATGCGGTGCCAGTTCGCCTCCGCACGCAGGCGATAGAAGACGGAACCGAGCCCGATCGCGGCGCGGTCCATCAGCGGGAATTCGCGCGGGATCTTCACGCCCCCGGTCTTCTTCAGCCCCTCATGCACCTGCATGGCGATCCGTCGCCCATACATCGGGTCATCCAGCGGCGTGATGGTGCGCACCTTGTCCTCGACCAGCGGCTCGTACAGGAAGCGCGACCAGAGGTTCAGCACCTCCATCGTCTCCTTGCTGAGGTCCCGAAAACCCCAGATGCGATAGGCCTCGGCTGCCTTCTCGATGTCGTGGTCGCGCACGGCCTCGTACAGCATGATCACGCCGGTGACGAAGCTCGCCGGGAAGACGCGGATCACGCCGAAATCGAAGAGGTTCACGCCGAAGCGCACATCCGGATCGGCATCCGGCCGCACCTGGTAATTGCCCAGATGCGGGTCGCCATGGATCACGCCGTAGCGGTAGAAGGGCACGTACCAGGCGCGGAACAGCGCCTTGGCATAGGCCACGCGCTCCTCAGCCGGCGGGTCTTCCTCCAGCCGGCGCAGGATCGGGCGGCCTTCCAGCCAGCTCATGGTTAGCAGGCGCTTCGTCGTCAGCTCCGCGACGGGCTCCGGCACCGTGACGCCGGGCGTGTCCTTCAGCATCAGGCGATAGAGCCGCGCATGCGATGCCTCGCGCGTGTAGTCCAGCTCCTCCCGCAGGCGCACGGCGAGCTCGGTATAGGCCTCCTCGTTGTCGAGGGTGTTGTCCATGCGCCGGTAGATGCTCATCGCCAGCTTCAGCTGGCGAAGATCCGCCTCCACCACGGATGGCATGTCCGGATATTGCAGCTTGCAGGCGACCTCGCGCCCGTCATGCAGCGTCGCGCGGTGCACCTGACCGAGCGAGGCGGCGGCGGCCGCCTCCTGCCCGAACTTCGCGAAGCGCGACTGCCAGGCCGGGCCGAGCTCAGACTGCATGCGGCGACGCACGAAGGCCCAGCCCATCGCCGGCGCGTTCGACTGCAACGTCGCCAGTTCCTGCGCGTATTCCTCGGGCAGCGCTTCCGGCACGGTCGCCAGGAACTGCGCCACCTTCATCAGCGGCCCCTTCAGCCCGCCCAGCACAGCCTTCAGATTCTCGGCATGCGCATTCTTGTCGGTCTTCATGCCGAGGAAGCGCTCACCCGCGACACGCGCCGCGATGCCCGTCACGGCGCCGGAGGTGCGGACCATGCGCCGCACCTCGCCGAATAGGGTAGACTCCTTCGGATCGCTCACGCTGCGCGCTCCAACTCGTCGATGAAGCCTGCGATCACGTCGAGGCCCTTGTGCCAGAAGGCCGGGTGGGACGCGTCGAGGCCGAAGGGCGCCAGCAATTCCTTGTGCCGCTTCGTCCCGCCGGCGCGCAGCATCTCCAGGTACTTCGCCTGGAAGCCTGGGTGCCCCTCGCGGAACACGCCGTAGAGCGCGTTCACCAGGCAATCCCCGAAGGCATAGGCATACACATAGAAGGGCGAGTGCACGAAGTGCGGGATATAGGCCCAGTACACATTGTAGTCGGGCGTGAAGTCGAAGGCCGGGCCGAGGCTTTCGGTCTGCACCTGCATCCACAGCTCACCGATGCGCTCATGCGCGATCTCGCCCGTCTTGCGCTCGTCATGCAGCAGCGTCTCGAAGCGGTAGAAGGCGATCTGGCGCACCACGGTGTTCAGCATGTCCTCCACCTTGGAGGCCAGCAGCGCGCGACGGCGGCGCGGATCCGTCTCGGCATCCAGCAGCGCACGGAAGGTCAGCATCTCGCCGAACACCGACGCCGTCTCGGCCAGCGTCAGCGGCGTGGACGACATCAGGTAGCCCTGATCGCCCGCCAGCACCTGGTGGACGCCATGGCCCAATTCATGCGCCAGCGTCATCACGTCGCGCGTCTTGCCGTGGTAGTTCACCAGCAGATAGGGGTGTGCGGAGGGCACGGTCGGATGCGCGAAAGCGCCCGAGGCCTTGCCCGGCCTCAGCGCCGCATCCACCCAAGGCTTGTCGAAGAAGCGGCGGCCGACCGAGGCGAGCTCCGAGCTGAAGGCGGCATAGCTGTCGAGCACCCGCCGCGTCGCATCCGCCCAGGGGATGGTCGCGTCGTCCTGGTCGGGCAGCGGCGCGTTGCGGTCCCAATGCTGCAGCTTCGGCAGGCCGAGCCACTTCGCCTTCATCGCGTAGTAGCGGTGCGACAGGCGCGGGAAGCTTTCGGTGACGGCGGTCACCAGCGCATCCACCACCTCATCCTCGACCATGTTGCCGCGGTTGCGGGAGGAGGTCGGGCGCGGATAGTGGCGCCAGCCGTCGATGATCTCCTTGTCCTTCGCCAGCACATTGGTGATCAGGCTGAACAGCCGCACCTTCTCGCCGAAGGCCGCCGAGACACCCTTCGCCGCGGCGGCGCGTACGTCGCGGTCACGATCCGACAGCTTGTTGAGCGCGGAGGAGACGGTCAGCTCCTCTCCGGCCACCGTCACGCGCATGCCCGCGATGGTCTCGTCGAACAGGCGGTTCCAGGCGGCGCGGCCGGTCACCTCCTTCTCATGCAGCAGCTTCTCGACCTCGTCGGAAAGCTGGTGCGGGCGGAAGACGCGCAGGTCGCGCAGCCAGGGCTGCCAGCGCGCCAGCGCAGCCGAGCCCGCAACCTTGCGCGCCATCGCCTCCTCCTCGATGCGGTTGATCTCGAGGCTGAGGAACAGGAGGTGCGAGGAGATCGTCGTCACCCGCTCCTGGACGGTCTGGTAGAAGCGCCCATTCGCCGCATCCTGCGCGTCCGCCGAAAAGACCAGCTGCGCATAGGACATGGCCCGGCCGAGGCTTTCCTCGATCCGCTCATAGGTCGCGATCGCCTTGGCCAGCGCGTCACCCGACAGCGCGCCGACCTTGCCCGCATGGGCCGATTCGAAGGCCAGCGCCGCGGCCTCGGCCGCAGCCAGGTCGGCCTCCAGCCGGGGATCGTCCGTCCCGGTGTAGAGGTCGGAAAGGTCCCAGGCCGGCAGGGCCTCCGCAGGCGCCGAGCCGCCCGGGCGGGACGTGTCGCGCAGCAGGGGCAGGCGGGATTCTTGGGAAATCGTCACGGCATCTCTTGTGTCAGGGGACGAGGCTCCCTGGATATAGCCCCGGGACGGCCGGGGCCAAGCCGTCACCCATCAAGGGGGGAGCGTCGGGGTATGGAGCCGGGCAAGAGAGTGGGCTGGACCAGCCTGCCGCAGATGATGCTGGAACTGGCGGCCGAACGGCAGTCGCGGCCCATGCTGCGCCATTGGCAGGACGGCGCCTGGCGGCAGGTGAGCTGGGCGGAATTCGCCCATCGCGTCGCCGCCGTCGCCGCCGGGCTCCGCGCCGCCGGGGTCGGGCCGGGCGAGAGGGTGCTGCTGGTCAGCGAGAACCGGCCGGAATTCCTCATCGCCGACACTGCGCTGATGGCGATCGGGGCGGTGACGGTGCCGACCTACACGACCAACCTGGCTGCCGACCACGCCCATATCCTGCGCGATTCAGGCGCGCGGGTGGCGATCGTCTCCACCGCCGCCCTGGCCAAGACGGTGGCGGAGGCCGCTGCGGAGGCGGGCGGCCTCGACCTGCTGGTGAGCATGGAGCGCGCCGCGCCCCCGGGCCTCCGCGTCATGCCCTGGGCCGAGCTGGAGGCAGCCCAGGGCGACCTCGGCCTGCTCCGCGCCGAGGCCGAGCAGATCCCGCCCGGGCGGCTCGCCTGCCTGATCTACACATCCGGCACGGGCGGGGCGCCCAAGGGCGTGATGTTGCCGCACCGGGCCATGCTGGCGAACCGCGCCGGCGTTGCCGAGCTCGCCGAGCGGCTGCAGCTCGACGGGACGTGCTACCTCTCCTTCCTGCCGCTGTCGCACAGCTACGAGCATACGGTGGGCGGCTTCCTGCTGCCGAGCTTCGGCGTGGAGGTGGTCTATTCGCGCGGCGCCGACCGCATCGCCGCGGAATTCCAGGAGATCCGCCCCGCCGTCGTCACCGCCGTGCCCCGCCTGTTCGAGGTGCTGCGCGCGCGCATCCTGGCGGGTGTCGAGAAGGAAGGCGGCCTCAAGGAGACGCTGTTCCGCCAGGCGCTGGCGCTCGGCCTGCGCAAGCTGGACGGCTCGCCGCTCGGCCTGTTGGAGCGCCTGCAGGATGCGGTGCTGGACCGGCTGGTGCGGGACAAGGTGCGCGCGCGCTTCGGCGGGCGGCTGCTCTGCATGGTCTCGGGCGGCGCGCGGCTCGACCCCGATCTCTCGGGCTTCTTCCTCGCGCTCGGCCTGCCGGTGATCCAGGGCTATGGCCAGACCGAGGCCGGGCCGGTGGTCAGCGTCAACCTGCCCTGGGACAATCAGCGCGATACGGTCGGCCCGCCCCTGCCCGGCGTCGCGGCACGCATCAACCCTGATGGCGAGCTCTGCGTGGCGGGCGAGCTCGTCATGGATGGCTACTGGAACCAGCCCGAGGCGACGGCGGCCGCCATCCAGGATGGCTGGCTGCACACTGGCGACATCGCGGAGATGGAGGCCGGGCGCATCCGCATCACCGACCGCAAGCGCGACTTCATCAAGACACTCGGCGGCGACATGGTGAGCCCCGCCAAGCTCGAATGCCTGCTGATGGCCGAACCCGAAATCGCCCAGGCCGTGGTCGCCGGTGAAGGCCAGCCCGGCATCGTCGCCCTGATCGTGCCGGCGGAGGGCATGGAGGCCAGGGTACAGGAGGCGGTGAGCCGCGTGAACGCGAAGCTCTCCATCATCGAGCGCATCCGCCGCACCGCGACGGTGCCTGCCTTCACGGTGGAGAACGGGATGCTGACGCCAACGATGAAGGTGAAGCGGCGCGTGGTGCTGGAGGCGCATGCCGCGCAGGTGGAAGCGCTGCACGGCAGGAACTGAAGCCGGGCGGCGGGGGAAGGGTGACACCCCTCCCTCGCCGTCAGGCGCGCGTCACGTGCGCCGGATGTTCCAGAAGACCGGCGGCTGGCCCTTCAGCATGCCAGTCAGGTTCCGGCGATAGGCCGTCGGCTGGTAGTACATGCCAGTCGGCACATAGGGCACTTCGTCGAAGGCGATGCGCTGCATCTCTGTCGTCGCGGCGAGGGCTGCGGCGTCGTTCGGCGCGTCGAACCAGGCATCGCGCTGCGCTTCCATCGCGGGGATGGTCGGCCAGCCCGGCCAGGCATTCTCGCCATGGCCGCGGATCGAGGCGTGGCTCGCCGGGTTCCAGTGATCCACGCCCGACCAGAAGGTGAAGAAGCCGCTCCAGCCGCCCTGCTCCAGCGGGTTGCGGCTGGCACGGCGGGCGACGACGGTGCCCCAGTCAGTGCTGACGAGCTCCACGTTGAAGCCCATGCGGCGGAACAGATCGGCGCCGACCAGGGTCGCGGCATTGATCGAGGCGAGGTCGGTCGCGTTCATCAGCACGAGCCGCGCGCCCATCGCGCCGGCGGCCTGCAGCTCCGCCCGCGCCGCGTCGATGCTCTTGCGCAGCCGATCGAGCCCGACGCGAGAGGCGGAGGGGGATTCGGGCGCGAAATAGCCGATCCCCTCGCGTCGCAGGTCGGGCCGGCCCTCGATGCCGGTCTGGCCGATCACCGCGGTCATGAAGTCCATCTGGTTGATGGCAGTCAGCACGGCGCGGCGCACGGCGGGGTTGTTGAAGGGCGCGGTGACGTGGTTCGGGCGGAAGATGCCGATCAGCCCGCTATTATTGATCACATCCACGGTGATGTTGCGCGCCGCGGCACCACGCATGAACAGTGGGAAGAGGTCCGCCGTCGGCTGTTCCCACCAGTCGATCTCACCCGATTGCAGCGCCGCCGCCGCCGTCGCCTGGTCCGACATGATGTGCCACTCGACGCGGTCGAAATGCGCGACCTTGCCGCCCGCCGTCATGGAGGGCGCGCCCTGCCGCGGCACGTAGTCGGCGTTGCGCGCATAGGCCAGGCGCGATCCGGGCACCCATTCGTTCTGGATGAAGCGAAACGGGCCGCTGCCCACCGCTTCCGTGATGTTCTGGAAGGGGTCCACATTCGCCAGCCGCTCCGGCATCACGAACAGGCAGCTCGTCGTCACCTTCGCGAAGGCCTCGAGCATCTTCGGAAAGGCTTTGTTAAGCCGAATGGAGAAGACGCGGTCGCTCTCCTCCGTCATGTCGGCCACACGCGCCATCAGCACCTGGCCGAAGGCGTCGCGGCGGCCCCAGCGGCGGATGGAGGCGATGCAGTCCCGCCCGCGCACCGGCGTGCCATCGTGGAAGCGCAGGTTCTCGCGCAGCGTGAAGCGCCAGAGCAGCCCGTCATTCTCGACCACATGGCCCTGCACCATCTGCGGCTGCGGGCGGAACTGCTCGTCCATGCCATAGAGCT
>JBJOMW010000039.1:0-19893 GCA_046052145.1 Pseudomonadota bacterium | reverse complement strand
CGGTCGGGTCGCGGTTGGTGCGGGCCGGCGTACCACGGCGGGACTGGGTTTCCGCATCAACCGCGCCGACGCTCCCGCCGAGCTGCACCGTGGGGCGCCAGCCGGCGAGCGCCTGGGGCACGTTCTCGTCCACCGCGCGAAGCTGCGCCCGCGCAGCCTGGAGCGCCGGGTTGTTGCTGTAGGCCAGCGCCAGCGCTTCCTGCAGCGTCTGCGCAGAGGCAGGGCGGAGCTGCACGACCGCGGCGGCAGTCATGACCAGCGCGGCCAGGGCGAAACGCGAGGCGGTCATCCAAGTCCCTCCGAAGCGGATCGCAGGCTACACCATCGCCGCAGCAGCCGGAATGTCTGACCAGCCCACATCCGCCGGTTCGCGCGGGATCTCACTGCCCGTCTGCGGAGCGGCGGACGAGGTCACGCAACACGTCGGAGCATGATGCGGCGCATGCCTGCGTGGCTCATGGCGACGGCGTTTTTGGCCAGGCGCTCGCGGTGGCGGGCGAGACGGTGGGATCGGGAGAGCCAGAGGAAGGCGCGCCCGGCGGTCTTCTTGCTGCGTCGAACCCGCCCCGCGCCGTCTCCCGCGCATGCCCTTCGCCCGCCGCTTCCACCTTGGGCGAGGTGGGGGCAGGCCGCCTGTTGCGCAGGTGAGTGAGCGCAAAAATGTCACATACAGCAGAAGCAATTACGATATCGGATCGGACGAGCATCTTGAAATTTATCAAAACTCTGTCAGCATAGATATGCGTATCGTTATCACGACAGAATAATTAGATCGCCCAGCTGGCTTGTGTCGCGTTTCAGAGGGTGCCGATGAAAATAGCAATCTGCGTGAAACGAGACATATACGGTCTCCTCGCAGCACGTTTTTTCGCCGCCCACCTTGGATTCGCTGAGCTGCGTTTTTTCTGCAGCGTGAAGACCAGGCCGGCGGAGGAAGATGTCCCTGCGCTGCGGCTCATGAAGCTTCTGGAGCGTGACGTCGCCATAGATGCGCTGGCGGCGATGGAGCCGTCGTCGGCGGGCCTGCCGCATCCGGACGAGTGGGTGCCTCTCTATGACATGCGGGCCGATGGCGGTGCTGCCGCTCTGTTGGAATTCCGGCCTGACATCGTCATCTCCGCGCGCTTCAGCCTGATCTTCCCACAGCGCGTGATCGATGCGGTGCCGCGCGGGATCATCAATGTCCATCCTGGCGCTCTGCCTGGATATCGCGGCCTGTTCGCGCCCTTCTGGCAGGTGCTGCGCGGAGAGCGCGAACTGGGCTGCACCGTTCATATGGTGGACAAGGGCATCGACACCGGCGCGATCCTTGGCATGGCGCGCGTGCCCTTCGATCCGTCGCGGTCTCTCATGTGGCACACCGCTGGGCTGTATCGCGGCGGCGTTGCCATAGCGGCCGAAGCCGCCGCGACGCTGGCGCGCGGCGGCCAGCCGGCCAGCGTGCCGCAGCCGGATGGCGGCGCCTATTTCCGCTTCCCTGCCGCCGCGGATTTCGCGGCGCTGCAAGTCCCGATCGCCACCGCGCGGGATTACGCGGAAGTGCTGGGCGATGCTTTTGCGCCTGTCACAGGTCGTGGCGCCATACCGCAGGAGCGTGCTGCATGAGCAGGGAACTCTCCTTTTCCACGCGCCTGACCGGGTTGGTGGCGACCATGCTGCTGCTGGGCTGCGGCCTGGTGGCGGGTCTGAATTACCTGAAATTCGAACGGATCCTCCTCGATCAGCAGGCGCGCGTGCTGGAGATTTTCTCTGGCGAGTTGGGCGGTACGGTGGAGAACAGCCTGGCGCTCGGCGTGCAGCTGGCCGGTGTGCCGGGCGCGCAGGCGCTGCTGGAGCGCGCGCGCGAGGCGGAGAAGCTGATCGCCGGTTTGACCATTGCCGATTCGGCCAACGTCGTGCTGTTCGACACGGATAGGCAGAACATCGGCCGCACGCTGCGACAGGGCCAACTGTCAGCGGCAGGGCTGACGGCGCCTTGGCGCTTCCGCGAAGGTTCGCACTACGGCATCGGCACGCCGATCATCAACGGCTACGGATTGGCCGAGGGTGCCGTCCTGCTGCGCTACGAACGCACGGCTGTCGATGAACGCCTCGGCGCAGCGATGGTTGCGATGGTCGAGTCCACCATGCTCGCGGTCGGCATTTGCGTTCCCCTCGCTGCGCTCGCCCTGCATCTGGTGACGCGGCAAGCGCGCCGCTGGTTCGCGGCGATGGAGGAGGCGATGCAGCCGGGCGCGCCGCGCCTTGAGCTTACCGCCGGTTTGCAGGCCGCGATTGCCGATACCGACGTGCTGCTGACCGAAGCCGAAGCGCAGCTTGAACAGATCGCGTCCCAATTGCCCGATGCGGCGCCGCAGCCCATGGAGACCGCCGCGCCATGATGTCGGATCGTCACCTGGTTGCCCGCGTCGTCGTTGTGGCAGTGCTGCTGCTCACCATGGCCGTCGCCTTCGTCTCTCACAGTGCGCTCCGTAGCTTCGAAGCGGAGCTGCGCCCGGAGTTGGAGCGCGAGGCCTCGGTTGTGGGCGGCATCGGCGCGCGCACCTTGCAACGTGCCATTGACCTCGGCGTGCCCTTCGGCAGTCTGTCGGGGCTGGATGAGTATCTCGCCAGTCTGCTCGCTGCGCAGCAGGGCCTGGCCTATGTGCTGCTGGCCGATGCGGCTGGGCAGCGTATTGCCAGCGCTGGGGACGGAGCGGGCAGATTTTCAGGACTTCCCGCTGGCACTGCGGCGCCCGAACGGGGTGGCGCGCTGATGCGCCAGCTCGGCGACAGCTACGACGCCGCACAGCCCATTCTGGAAGACGGGCGTATCGTCGGATGGATGCATGTCGGCATCTCCCGCGCGCGTCTCGACACCGTCCTGAACGATATGCGCTGGGACGTGCTGATCGTTCTGCTGGTGGTGCTGCTGGCAACTTCGGAGTTCCTGCGCTTCTCGCTGTTCCGGACCGTCTCTGCGCCGGTCGACTTGGTCTCGCGGCTGCAGTCGCGGCTGGCGGCTGGCGACTGGACCCTGCGTGCGCAGGACAACATCGTCTCAGAGGCCGGGCGGGTCGTGCGGCACCTGAACGTGCTGGTGCGCCGGATGAACGACCGCTGGGAGAGGCTGCGCTGGATGGCGACGCAATCCGACGCCGCGTTGCGCGCCGGTGCGGTGCTGGATGGCGTTCGGCAGCGTCTGCGCTTCGGCGTGTCCGCCGTGCAGGAAGGGCTTGGCACGGGAGCGGCTTCGGGTCGTCTGCCACTGTTCCTGTTCGTCTTCGCGGAACAGCTCTCAACCTCCTTCAACCCGATCTACGCGCTGGAACTGGCAGGCGGGCAGGGCGGCATTATGGGGGCGGCGCTGCCCATCGTCGCCTTCGTCGCGGCGGTGGCGCTGTTCACGCCCTATGGTGGCTCGATCGTGGCACGTCGCGGGCCGCGCGATGCGATGCTGATCGGGCTTGTGCCGGCAGCCCTCGGCCATGTCGGTGCGGCGCTCGCCACGGATCTCACGACCTTCGCGATTGCACGGGGCATCTGCGGCGCTGGCTACGCTATCGTCACCATCGCCTGTCAGGTGCATCTGGCGCAGGAAGCGCCAAAGGGCCGCGTGGCACGTAGCCTGGGCGGTTTCACGGCAGCGGTCATGACGGGCGCCGTCTGTGGTACCGCCATCGGCGCGGTGCTGGCAGATCGGGTCGGCTTCCGCATGACTCTGACCTTCTCGATGGTGCTGGTGGCAGTCACCGGGCTGATCGTCTTGCGCACCTTTGTCGCCGGCGGCACCACCGAACAGAAACAGATGGGCCTGTGGCGCAGCGTGCGCGCCGCCTTCTCCGAACCGCGCTTTGCCTTGCTGGTGCTGCTTGCTGCGATCCCGGCCAAAGTGCTTCTCGGCGGCTTCATCTTCTTCTTGGCGCCGTTGGAGTTGCGTGAAATTGGGCTGAGCCAGGCGGCGATCGGGCGCAACGTCATGCTCTACGGGTTGTGCATGTTGCCAGCGATCCTGGTTGGCGCCTGGCTGACGGACAGGACCGGTCGCGGCGGCTTGGTCATCGCCATTGCCGGCGTGATCAACGGCGTGGCGCTGCTCCTGCCGCTTTGGCTGGAACGGGACATCTCGCTGCCTCTCGCGATCATCGGGACTGGCTTTGCCCAGGGTCTGGCCGCGGCGCCCATGCTGGCCATCATCCCCAGCCTCAGCCTGATCCGCGGTGCGCCGAGCTCGGCCGCAATGCTCAGCTTCCTGCGGCTCGCGGAGCGCTTCGGCAGCGTGATCGGCCCGCCCGCGGCGGCAGCGCTGCTCGTACTTGGCACGGGTCGGGAGACAATGCTGGCGCTCGGCGTGCTCTCGCTCGTCACCGCCATCGGTTATGGGCTGTCGCTGGCTGTTTCAGCACGCCGGCAAGGGGGAGCGGCCTGATGCTGCAACGGCGACATGTTCTGGCGGCGCCCGCATTGTTGCTGGCGCGCCCCGCGGCAGCACAGGCGCGGCCCTATCGAATCATGATGCTTCTGACCCGCGGCTGGGAGGAAGCCTGCGATGGCTTCCGCGACCATTTCGCTGCGCGCCGAATCCCGGTGGAACTGATCGTGCGCGACATCGAGACGGATATGCGCCGCGTGCCGGGCTTGGTGGAAGAAGTCAGACAGACGCGGCCGGACCTTGTTTATATCTGGGGCACCGGCTTGGCCGTGGCCGCACTCGGGCCGTGGAATGCGGTGGATCCGGCACGGCATATCACCGGCGTGCCGGTTGTCTTCAACATTGTCACCGATCCCGTCGGCAACCGCATCATCCGGTCCAACACCGATCCTGGCCGACCGGTGACCGGAACCGAGTACATCGCTCCGGTGGAGGTGCAGCTGCGCGCGATGGCGCGCTATCGCCCCTTCACCCGTGTCGCCACCATCTTCAACCCGAACGAAAGCAATTCGCTGTCCGTTGTCGCGCAGGCGCGCGCGATCCTGGGCGATAACCTGATGGAATTGCCGGTGGCGCTGAATGCGGCGCGGCAGCCAGACCCGGATTCGCTTCCGCTTTTGGTGCTACGGGCGCGGCAGGCCAATGTGGATTGGCTGTACATTCCGCCCGACACATTCCTCAACAACCACCGCGCCGTCCTCACTCGGGGGGCTCTCGACCTCGGGCTGCCCACCTTCGCTGCAACCGAGCGCTTCGTGCTGTTCGCCGACGGGCTCGCCGGTCTGGTCAGCCGCTACTACAGCGTCGGCGCCTTCACCGGGTTCAAGGCGGAGCAAATTCTGCGCAGCGGCCGGGCGCCGGAAAGCATTCCGGTCGAGACGCTCACGCGCATGTCCTACCTGATCCGGATGGAGACCGCGAGCCACTTGCGCGTCTTCCCGCCCGTGGGGCTGCTGCGCACTGCGGAGACCGCCTGAGCCATGTCGCTGCGATCCCGCATTCTGCTGCTGTTCGCACTTGCCACTTTGTTGGTCGCCACTTCGGTGGCGGTGCCGGCTTGGCTCGTGCTGCGTGATGCAGAGGTCCGCTCCGCCACGATGCGTTCCAGCCTGCAATCGGCGACATTGCGGGAGGCGATGGACCGCACCGCCGCGCCCCTCGTCGCATCGCTGCGCGCCATCGTCCAAGATGAAGTCCTCCTCTCAGCGCGCGCTACGCAGGATGAATCCTTGCTGCGGCAGAGGCTGGCGGCTTTGCGTGACCCGTTGGGCGCGAATGTGCGCCTCGACATGGTCGGCGGGCAGGGGCAGCTTCTGGCGGCAGTACCGGCGGCGGCTGACCCCATGGCCAGCGGTGCCTCCACCTTGCGGCGTGATCTCCTGGCAGGCCAGGTGAGCTCTGGTTTCGAAAAGGCCGAGGGCGAGGTTTTGCTCGTGGCCAACCTGCGCCTTGCGCAGGGCGATCTTCTGTCGCTCGGCGTGCCGGCGTCGGAGGTGCTCGGGCAGATCGCGCGGTATCTTGGTGCCGATCTGCTGCTCCGCGACCTGGGCGGAGCGACGCTCTTCGTCAGCGCGCCGTCCCTGCGCGACAGCGCCTCTAGTCTGCAGTCGGGCGACACGATTGAGATCGATGACCGGCTGTTCCGGCTGGAGCCTACGCCGACGCTGAATTCGGCCGGTGCACTTGTCGGCGAGATCTTGGTGCTCGCCGACGCCACGGCCGAGATCAAGTCCCGCCGCCTGCTGCTGCTGGTCGCCACCGCGCTGCTGGTGGTGGCAGCCACCGTCACCTGCAGCGCCCTTTATGGCGTGATCCGCGACGCGCTCGACCCACTGACGGAATTGGCCCGTGCGCTGCAGGCCGTGGCTGGCGGCGACATCTTCGCCTCAGCCGCCGTCGGCCGCCGCGGTGACGAGGTCGGCGCGATCGGCGACGCGCTGGAGTCGCTCCGCAGCAATACGCTGGCGCTGGACCGCTTGCAGACCGGGAACCGCTTGGCGGGCCTCCGCGAACGCATGTTGATCGCGCAGGAGATCTCGCGGCTGACGGCGGTGCTCGAAGGCCCGGCGCGGCAGGAGATCCTCGGGCTGCTGGAAGGGGAGGGCGCGACGCTCGGCCCGGCCTTTGCACGTCTGTCTGGCCATGTCGTGCAGCAGCACCGGGCCATGGAAGAACTGCTGGCCGAACGCACGCGCGACCTGGCCCTGGTGCGTCAGGCGCTGGACGAGCGGCTTCAGTTCAACCGGATGCGGGAAGAGCTGGATGTGGCGCGCCGGCTGCAGCTTTCCTCGCTGCCCACGACCTATCCTGAGCGCGACTGCTTCAAGCTGCATGCCGCGATGGTGCCGGCGAAGGAGGTCGGCGGCGATTTCTGCGATCTGGTGATGCTGGATGAGAATCGCCTGCTGCTGATGATCGGCGATGCGTCCGGCAAGGGCGTGGGTGCGGCCATCTTCATCGCCATGGCCCGCAGCCTGCTGCGCGCTGCCATGGGCCGCGGTGCGACCCCAGGTGAAGCGCTGGCGCAGGCCAATGACACATTGGCGGCGGACAACCCGACACTGATGTTCGCGACCGCCATCGTGGCCGTGCTGGATTGCCGCACCGGCCTGCTGACCTACGCCAATGCCGGCCACAACGCGCCCCGCCGCCGCAGCGCGGATGGGCGAGAGGGCGAAGTGCCAGTCGATATCGGCATGGCGCTCGGCGTGATGGATGGCATCGACTTCGTCGACATGACCCTGCAGCTCGAAGCGGGCGACTACATGCTGATGTTCACCGATGGCGTGACAGAGGCGGTTGGCCCCGGTGAGACGATGTTTGGCGATGCGCGGCTTGCCGCCATCGTCGCAGATCCGGCCAACAGCGAGCCCGCGCTTCTGGTCGAAGCCGTGGCGCAGAGCGTCGAGGTCTTCGCGGAGACCGAGCCTCAAGCCGATGACATCACCATGGTGGCGCTGCATTGGCGCGGGGTTGCGGCGCCGGCGGTTCCGCATGCGCGTGAAAAGGAGACTGTCTGATGGATGTGGCTACGGAAGTGCACGGCGAGGCGCTGATTCACCGCGTCAGCGGGCGGATCGACACCGGCACCGCTGCGGATGCGGAGCGCAAGCTGACGGCTGAAGTGCGCCAGGGCCGTCGCGTCGTGTTGGACATGAGCCAGGTGGCCTATGTGTCCTCCGCCGGTCTGCGCGTGGTGCTGATGGCGGCGAAGCTCGCCAAGGCCAATCGCGGTGCCGTCTCCCTGTTCGGCCTGCAGCCGACGGTGCGGGAAGTTTTCACCATGTCCGGCTTCGACAAGGTGGTGACGATCCGCGACGACGAAGCTTCAGCTTTGGCGGCCGTAGCGGGCTGACATGGCTGCAATCCGGCTGCAGTGCGACCGCGCGCCAGAGACGGTGGACAGCACCCTCGATGCCATTGAGGCGCATCTGGTCGCATCCGGCGCATCGGAGCCGGAGGCGCTGCAGATGCGCCTCGTGGCCGAGGAGATCGTCACCAACATCGCCCGCTGCGCTTGGCCCGAAGGTGTTGACGGGCTGTTCCATGTGGAACTGGCGGCGGAAGCCGATGCGGCTGGGGTTCATGTGATCCTGACCACGATCGATGACGGCGTGCCGTTCGACCCCACTGCGAAGCCGGCGCCCGATATCGACGCGGATCTGGATGACCGCGCCATTGGCGGCCTCGGCATGTTTCTGGTGCGAGAGATGACGGACACCCAGCGCTACGACCGCACGGATGGCGAGAATCGCTTCCGGGTCGAGCGGCTGTTTCAACGCGCGCCGTGTCAGCCCGAAGGAGATTCGGGGCTTCGCTGACGGCGCTTCCTCAATTCGCTCAGGGCAATCCCACGCGGGACGGCGCTTGCGCGGAAAACTGCAAACACAAACCGGTCGAGAAAAGGGTTTAGCCATGAGCGCGAATAAGAAGAGCGGCTTCGTCGACCTCGACGAATCGGTTCTGTCCGTCGTTGTCGGCGGCAGCGGTTCCACCAACGCCGCGCCGGCCACCGGCAGCTCTGACGACAAGGAAGAAGCCGAGTACAGCGCTACCGTCACGAGCCCGACACTGGCTGGCGCCGGCGTATCCGCGGGTGGCGGCGCTTCGGCCGGCACCGAGGTGGGCGGCGTGACCATGGAAGCCGGCGCGTACTGGAACGCCGAAGCGGGCGCCGAGGCCACCGCAACCGGCGTGAGCGCTGGCGCGAGCGCGGGTGCGGGTGTCTACGCCGTCGCCAGCGTGACGGAAGGCAACGTGACGGTCACCACCACCCTTCAGGCCGGCGCGCAGGCCGCGGTTGGGGCGGAAGTCGGCATCACCGGCGTTGGCGCCACCGCCAGCGCCGGCATTGGCGGCAGCGTGACGGTGGAGGTCGCGACCGAACACAAGCTTGGGGGCGGCGCAACCGCGACCACCACCACCACCACCGAGGTCGGCGTGAAGGCGGGCGTGGAAGCGACCGCGTCGGTCGGCCTCGATGGCGTGACGGCCGAAGGCGAGGTTATGGCCGGCGCCTATTCCTCCGTCACGGTCGCAGCCGGGGTCGAACACGACGTCGGCTCCGCCGGCGGCTCGGTGGGCTACGTCAACCCCGGCTCTGCGGGTGTCGGCGTGGAGGGCAATGTTGGCTACCAGAATGGCGAGCTGACGCTGGGCGTGGGCGGTGAGGTTTCGCTGCTGCTTGGCGGCGTCAATGTCGGCGTCGAAGTCACGGTGGATGTGAATGAGGTCGGCGAGGCGGCCCAGGAGGGCGCGAAGCTGGTAGCGAACGAGGCCGAGAAGGTCGCGGCGGCGGCGGAGAAGGTCGCGGCGGAGCAGGCGGCGGCGGCCAAGGTGGCGGCCGAGAAGGTCGCTGCGGAAACCAAGGCGGCCGCTGAGAAGGCTGCTGCGGAAACCAAGGCGGCAGCGGAGAAGGCCGCGGCGGAAACCAAGGCGGCAGCGGAGAAGGTCGCGGCGGAGGCGGCGAAGGCCAAGGCGGCGGCGGAGAAGCTCGCGGCGGAGCAGGCGGCGGCGGCCAAGGCTGCGGCTGAGAAGGCGGCGGCGGAAGCCAAGGCGGCGGCTGAGAAGGTCGCGGCGGAGGCTGCGGCTGCCAAGGCTGCGGCGGAGAAGCTCGCGGCGGAGCAGGCAGCGGCGGCCAAGGCGGCGGCTGAGAAGGCGGCAGCGGAAGCCAAGGCGGCGGCTGAGAAGGTCGCGGCGGAGGCGGCGAAGGCCAAGGCAGCGGCGGAGAAGCTTGCGGCGGAGAAGGCGGCGGCGGTCAAGGCTGCGGCGGAGAAGGCGGCGGCCGAGGCTGCGGCTGCCAAGGCGGCGGCGGAGAAGCTCGCGGCGGAGCAGGCGGCGGCGGCCAAGGCGGCGGCTGAGAAGGCGGCGGCGGAAGCCAAGGCTGCGGCTGAGAAGGCTGCGGCGCAGGCAGCGGCGGCAGCCAAGGCGGCGGCCGACAAGGCGGCGGCCGAGGCCAAGGCAGCGGCGGACAAGGTTGCCAACGCCGCCAAGAGCGCGGGCCGGAAGATCAGGAAGTTCTTTAGCGATGAGCGCCTGAAGGAAAATGTCCGCAAGGTCGATGAGATCGGCGGTCTGAATATCTACGAGTACAACTATCTTGGGAGCGACAGGCTCGAGCGGGGCGTGATGGCACAGGAGCTTCTCAACAGCGACTACGCCTCGGCCGTGGAAATGCACGCGAACGGCTTCTATCAGGTCGATTACGCGAAGCTGCCTTTCAACGTCTAAAATCGCACAACGTAAACTTGACCTCTGGTGACGGAAACCGCCCGGAAATGGTTTGTTCGTAAGGGATCTATTCAATGAATAAGCCGAATTCCGAACAGACTTTCCGGGCGGAAGCGGTCGCGTCTGCAACCTCCGTCACCGTGGTCGAGGATGCGCTGGAGGTGGTGCAACCGCCGCTGATGGTGTTGTGGTGGGGGCTGGCGGCCCTGGTCATCGGGTTGCTGACCTGGTCCGCCACCACCAATGTGCCCGTGAAGATCGGCGGTCAGGGAATTCTTCTGTCCGCCGGCGGGCTCACCGACATCGTCTCCGACACTGAAGGGCGCGTGGTGGAGTTGCTGGTTGCGCCGGGTGATACCGTCGCTGCCGGCAGCGTCGTCGCCGTCGTTGACCAAGCCGAACAGCGTCTGCTGCTGACCGCGGCGGAGGGCGAATTGCGGGACGCGGAGGCGGCCCGCGCTGAGATGCTCCGTTTCCAGGAACGTGATGCCGAAGCCGATCGCGCTTGGCGCGCAGCGCGGGATGAGGGGCTGAGCCAGACGCTCCGATCGGCCGAGGAACGCCTGCGTTTGATGACGGAGCGCGAGCGGGTGATGCGTGACCTCGCGGCGCAGTCTCTGACCACACGCGACCGTGCCATCGGCGCGATGGTCGAATTGTTCACGATCCGCGACCAGATCGAGACCATCCGCAACGACCGTCGTGTGCTCGCCCTTGATGCCGCCATGCGGCAGAGCCAGCGCGAAAAGGACTTGTTGCAAGCGGATATGCGGGTCGCCCAGGCGGAACGCCAAGTGGTCACGCTGAACGACCGCATTCGCCGCTTGGGTGCCATCGTCTCTCCCTTCGATGGTCGGGTGGTGGAAGCCAAGGCCAATGCCGGCCAGGTGGTCAGCAGGGGCGGTCCGCTACTGACACTGGTCCGCAGCGACGTGCCGGGGTCCGAGGCGGGCGGATTGGTCGGGCTGATCTATGTCGGCGCGCAGGATGGCAAGAAGCTTCAGCCCGGCATGACCGTGGAACTGTCACCGGCCACGGCGCCCCAACAGGAATACGGCTATCTGGTTGGTCGTGTCGTGCGAGTGGCGGATACGCCGGCGTCCTCCGCCGGCATGTTGCGGACCTTGCAGAACGACGCGCTGGTGACGGAATTCCAGCGCAACCAGCGCACGTTGTTCGAGGTGAACATCGTGATGGAGCGCGACGCGCGGGGCGCGCTGCGCTGGTCTGCCGGCAATGGCCCGCCCTTCACCATCGAGGGCGGCACACCGGTTGCGATGCAGGCCACGGTGCGCAATGTGCGGATGATTTCGCTCGGCCTGCCGGCTTTGCAGCGCTGGCTGGGTGAGGATGTGCGCGTCTCTGCCGCGCCCGCCGCCGCGCCCGTCGCTGCGACCTTCGCGGGGCGCTGAGCGATGCGCACGCCGACTATCCTGCAGATCGAGGCCGCGGAATGCGGTGCTGCGGCGCTCGGCATCATCGCCGCGCATTACGGGCTCTGGTTGACCCTGGAAGATCTACGCGCGCGCTGCGGCGTCTCCCGCGACGGCAGCAAGGCGCTGCATGTCGCAGCCGCTGCGCGCGAGATGGGCTTCGAGGTGCGTGCCGTGCGCGGAGAGCCGGAGGCGCTCGCCGACGTCAAAGGCCCGGTGATCCTGCATTGGGGCATGGATCATTTCCTGGTTCTGGAAGGCAAGCGCGGCGGAAGCTGGCAGCTGAACGACCCGGCGCGCGGCCGCCGCAGGGTGGATGACCGGGAATTGCGGCGGCAGTTCAGCGGCATCGTGCTGATGCTGAAGCCGGGGCCGGCCTTCAAGAAGGGCGGATCGCCGCCGAGCGCCGTGCGCGGGCTGGCGGACCGTTTGCGTGGCTGTCAGCGCGCAGTGCTTCTGGCGGTTGGCATCAGCGTGATCCTGGCGCTGCCTGGCGTACTGGCCCCGTCCTTCCGCCAGGTCTTCATGGATCGCATCCTCTCTGCCGGCATCCTCGCCTGGCTGTGGCCGATGCTGCTGGTGATGCTGGGGGTTGGCGCCTTCGCCGCGCTGTGTACCTGGATGCAGAAGACGGTCCAGCACAATCTGGAAACCCGCGTCGCTGTTGCAGGTGGCATCGGCTTCATGGAGCGCGTCTTGCGCCTGCCGATGTCCTTCTACGGCCAGCGCGGCCCCGCCAGCATCGCCGACCGCGTCATGATGAATGATCGCGTTGCCGGCATCGTCGCCGCCGAGATCGGCGGGACCATGCTGGCCCTGATCATGGCGGCGATCTACCTGGTGGTGTTGGCGCTGTTCGATCTGCGGCTCGGTCTCGTGGCGCTCGCCGCCGCTTGCTTGCTCGCGGTCGCGCTGATCCTGCTCTCGGCCCGGCTGAAGGAAGATCAGCAGCGCTTGATGAACGAACAGGCGATGGAGGAGGCAGAGGCCAAGCAGGGGCTTCGCATGGTCGAAAGCTACCGCGCCAGCGGTAGCGAGGCGCTGCTCTTCGATCGGCTGATGGCTCGCCGTGCGCGCACGTTGAATCTCCGGCAGTCCCTGATGCTGGGCCGCACCGCGCTGCGACATCTATCGGGTCTGATCACTGCCATAGCCATGGCCACCTCGCTCGCGATCGGGGGCGGGCTGGTGATCAGCGGGGACATGTCGATCGGCGCGCTGGTCGCGTTCCAGTTCCTGCTTGCGATGTTCCTCGCGCCGGTCGGTCGCCTGGTGCAGCTTGGTCCGCGCATGCAGGAAGCTGGCGCCAGCCTGCGCCTGCTGGACGACACCTTGCGGCATCCGCTCGCCGAGGAATTCATCAATCCTCCGGCCGCCCCGCGCCTGATCCGTCGCCTGGATGGGCGGATCGAGCTGCGCGATGTCAGCTTCGGCCATTCGCGCCGCGCCGCGCCGCTGATCTCCGGCGTGTCGTTGGTGGTGGAGCCGGGTGAGCGCGTCGGCATCGTGGGTGCCTCGGGCTCCGGCAAATCCACCCTGGCGTTGCTGGCTGCCGGGCTGCATGAGCCGTGGTCGGGGCAGGTGCTGCTGGATGGCAAGCCGTTGCGGGAGATTCCGCGCGCGGTGCTGCGGCAGAGTTTGCAGGTGGTGGACCAGACGGCCACGCTGTTCACCGGCACAGTGCGCGACAATATCGCGATGTGGGACCCGACCGTGTCGGAGGAACGCCTGCACGCCGCGGCGCGCGATGCCGTCATCCACGACTTCATCCTGGAGCGGCGAGAGGGTTACGCCTTCCCGATCGCCGGCGGCGGCATCAACCTTTCCGGCGGCCAGCGCGCGCGCATCGAGATCGCGCGTGCCCTCGTGCAGGACCCACGCATCCTGCTGTTCGATGAGGCGACGGCAGCGCTGGACGACCAGACGGAGGCAGAGCTGCTGTCCAACATTCGCCGTCGTGGTGCGACGATGCTGGTGGTGGCCCACCGTCTGGCACCGCTGCGCGATTGCGACCGCGTGGTGGTGATGGAACGCGGCGCCATCGTGGAGATGGGCCCCCCGGCGGAGCTTGCCGCGCGCCGCGGTGCCTTCGCCAGGCTGATGCTGCCGACTCCTGCAGAGGTGGCGGCCTGACATGGACACGCTCCCACCCCTCGGTCGTCCCGACTCTAACTTCCAGCAGCCGCCGCGCAGCCTTGGCGAACCCGGCGCGCTCTGGCTGCTCGAAGCCGGGGAAGCTGACATCTTCGCCGCCCAAGGCGGGTTGGATGACCTTGATCCCGGGCAGGTGCCGCCCGGCCCGCATCTGTTCATCGGCCGCATCGGCCCCGGCACGCTGGTGGTGGGCCATGGACCCGATCTTGAATGCCTGGTGCTGCGCCCGGCTGCCGGTGCGCGGCTGCGGCGCCTGCCTGAGCTTGAGGCGGTGGGCGGATACTCTGCGCAGGTCGATGCCATGCAGCGCTGGGCCTCGGCACTGTCCGGCGGCATGGGCGCGCGGCTGTGGCGCCCCTCCAACATCACCAAAGTGGCGCGCCCGGGTAGCCTGCTGCAGCTGACAGAGCGGCAATCCGCCACGGCGCGCGGGGCCTGTGTGTGGCTGGAACTGCCGCCGGGCTGCGGCATGCTGATGGGGCTTGAGCCGCTGAGCGGCTTGCTGCCCTTGCCGCCGGAAGCCTGGCTGGTCGCCGATGGTGATTTGGATGCGGTGGTGCTCAGCGCCCCGCCCCCCTCGCAGATCGAGGTGGCGATCGAGGGGATCACCGCCTTCACCGATGCCTGCGTCGCCATGCTGCCCGGCTTGCGCAGCCTGGCCGAGATTGACGAGAGTGGCCGCCTGACCCAGCGGGCCCAGCAGGATGCAGAGGGCGCGCAGCGGATCACGGAACTGGCCGCGGATCTTCTTCACGCGCATCCGCCGCAGCCGGCAGCGAAGGCCGTTGAAGCCGGGCCGGCGGAGCCGCTGTTCCAGGCCATGGTGGCGGTGGCCAAGGCGGCCGGGATGCGGCCACGCGTTCAGCGCCCGACGCGACTGCGAGAGCAGGATATCGACACGCCGCCAACGATGGACGAGATCGCCCGCGCCTCGGGCCTCCGCCTGCGGCCTGTGGCGCTGCCGACGGAATGGTGGCGCCGCAACCTCGGCCCTCTATTGGCGCACCTGGATGATGGAGAGCCGGTGGCGCTGCTGCCGCGCAAGGGCGGCGGGTATCTCCTGCAGAGCTTCGACGCCGGCGCACAGGTGGTGACCGCGGCGCAGGCCGAAAAGCTTTCGCCGCGCGCATGGACGATGATCGAGCCGTTGTCGGACCAGCAATTGACGTTGAAGATGTTGGGCGAATTCGTGAAGCCCAACCTTGGTGACCGCGGGCTGGCGTTCGGGGCGGCGCTGCTGGGCGCCTTTCTCGGCTTGGGTATGCCCTTCGCCATGTCCTTCGCCACCGGGTCGCTGATTCCGGGCGGCAACCGGTTTGGGCTGGTGGAACTGGGCATCGCGCTGGCCTCGGTCGGGATGGCAAACTTTGTGGTGCAGATGGCCGGCGACATCGCCAAGCATCGGCTGACTGCCTCGGCGGAGGCGCCGCTGCATGCCGGTTTGTGGGACCGCCTGCTGAGGCTGCCGAGCCCGGTGCTTCGGAGATTCAGCCCTTCCGAAATCTCATCGCGGCTCAATGTGGCGCTGTCGCTGCCGCTCGGCGGGCAGGCATTTCGCTTGTCGGCCATAGGCTATTCCGCGGCGCTGGCGACCGCCATGGCGATGCTGTTTCTGTACCACCCTATCGCGGCCCTGGTTGCGCTCTGCATCCTGGCTGTCCAGCTTGCTATCTCGGTGGCGGGCGGCGTCCTGAAAGCTAACGCCAAGCAAGCTGGGCAGCACCTTTCCGGCACGGCCGACAGCTTGGCGATCGAAGCCGTCGGCGGCATCACCAAGCTGCGCCTGGCTGGCGTCGAGCATCGTTTTCTGGGCGCCTGGGCGGAGCGCTTCGTTGGCATGCGCCAGACGAAGCTGGTGGAGGAGCATATCGACACCTGGGTAGCGTGTGCCGCTTCCTTCATGTCCTTCTTCGGTGTCGGCCTTCTGTTTCTGTTGTTCATGTCAGGCGCTGGTGTACCAAGCACCTCCGCAGTGGTTGGCTTCCTGATGGCCTTCATGATCGCCAATGGGGCTGCCAATGGTCTCGGCCAGGCCTTTATCGGCTACTATCCGCTGTACGCGATGCGAAGCTACGCGGATCCGCTGCTGCAGGCGCAGCCGGAACCAACCGCGGGGCGCATCGATCCTGGTCGGCTGACCGGGCGTATCGCGATGACCAATGTCGCCTTCGGGTATGAAGGTGCTGAAGCGCCGCTGTTCTCCGGACTGAATCTCGCAATCGAGCCAGGTGAGTTCGTCGCCATTGTCGGGCGGTCCGGCTGCGGCAAATCGACGCTGGTGCGGCTGCTGCTGGGGCTCGAACGCGCGCGTTTCGGCAGCGTCACCTTCGACCGACAGGATCTGGTCTCGCTGGACCTCGGCCTGCTGCGGCGACGTATCGGCACGGTGCTCCAGGGCGCGCAATTGCCGCCCGGCGCGCTCTTGGATGTGCTGCGCGGCTTCAGCGAGGCAACGGAGGCACAAATCTGGGAAGCCTTGGCGGCAGCCGCCATTGCCGATGATGTGCGCGCCATGCCGCTCGGCTTGCGTACGCCGATCGCTGATGCGTCGCATGTCCTCTCGGGCGGCCAGGTGCAGCGCCTGCTGCTCGCCCGCGCGCTGGTCAACAAGCCGGACGTGCTGATCTTGGACGAAGCGACCAGCGCGCTTGACCCGGCGACGCAGGCAGTCACCACGCGCACATTGTCCTCGCTCACATGCACGCGCATCGTGATCGCGCACCGGCTCGAGACGATCCGCGGCGCAGACCGCATCCTGGTGATCGAGCGTGGCAAGGTCGCGCATTCCGGCAGCTTTGACGAGCTGGTGGCGCGCGGCGTTCTGAACGGGGGAGCAGAGGTTCAGGCCGCCTGATTGACGTGGACCGCACAAACCGGACATGCGCTCTGCCCCGTTCCCAGGTGAGTGCCCTTCCGCATCATCTTAGCCGCCCCGCACCGGCGCAGATGGAGAACAGGCTCGGCTCATGAACGAGGGCACTTTCGCGGCGAGGTCCGTCACACGGAGGGGAGCACGCGCTTCAGTCGCGATCTCTCGGCGCGGACTGCTCGCTGTGCCGGTCACTGCGCTGTTCGCCGGCTGCGCTGGCCCGGCGGAGCCTCCGACCGCCGGCGCGGGACCCCGCCTGGTCGAGATCGCGCCCGGCATCCACACGGTGCAGGGCCCGCTTCGCCCCTTCGATCCCACCCATCCCGCCGTTGATCTGCGTTTGCCTGCGGGTGTTGCGAAGCCGCCGCTGTTGATCCTGGTGCATGGCGGCGGGGGCGCGCGCGACCAGGCCCAGGCGATGGCGCTGTTCCATGCCCAGGGCATCGCCGTGCTGGGCTTCGACGCCTATCGCCTCGCGGGCCTTGAGCGGGACTGGCGTTTCTGGATCCGCAACGCGACATATGAAGCGCGCCAGCGGATGATCTACGCCGCCGCGCTTGGCGCCTATCGCTGGGCCACCACGCTCGACAGCGTGGATACCAGCCGGATCTTCATCCATGGGCTTTCTAACGGCGCGGATGTGGTCGTGAACCTCGCCGCGGTGGCGAGCCCTGATCATGTCCGGATGGTCTTCGCCGAGGGGCTGGCGGGGGCGGGGCTCGGCCTGCCGGACCGACTCAGCGTGCCGCTGCGCGCGGTGTTCGGCCGGCTCGACAATTACGCCGGGAGTTCGGAGAGCGATTGGCGCTGGGCGCGGCGGGTGCCTTGTCGGCTCAACATGGCGGGCTTCGATGGGCCGCCCGGCAATGCCGCGCGGTGCAACGCTGCGCTGAACGGCTTCAACCTGACCGAAAGCCCCGAGCAATGGGTGGCGCGCCAGCGCGCGGCGGGCGCCGATATCGACATCTGGTTCTACGACGATGCCGCGCACGGCGTGTTCGCAGGCCCGCTGCGGTTCCTCACGATGGATTGGCCGGGCCGCACCGCGCCCGCGCCCATCGGCGCGACGGAAGCAGCACGTCAGAAGCTGCTGCAGGACATGCTGGCGGTGATCCGCGCCTGATAGGCCGCTGGGCAGGATCCGACGGTTAACCAGCTGAAAAACTATATGCCGCAATAGTTGCGTCGGGCGCCGGCGGCGTGGTCATTCTGGACAAGAATCCAACCAAAGGTTATGTCCGCTCGCCCTGAGACTACCCTCCAGCGCATCGCAGCCCAGCATCGCCTCGTCGCGTGAAGGACACACCAAGATGGCCAAGCAGCTCCTGATCTACAGCACCGTCATCCCGGTCACGCGCCAGGAGCACGGCGATCTCTGCTTCAAATCCGATGGCCTCTTCGATTTCGCGCGCGCCGTGAACGCGGCACCATTGGTGCTTGGCGAATTTCAGGCGGCGGCGGGCGAGTACGCGATCGTCTTTGCCGAGACCGAGGGCAACCCGGTGCCCGTCGCGCTGTTCGGCGTCACGGTGGAGGTCAACGCCTTCGTGGACGCGGAGGGCAAATGGTCCGGGACCTATGTGCCCGCCTTCCTCCGTCGCTGGCCCTTCGTCTTCTCGCTGGATGAGAAGGGCGAGACCCTGACGCTCTGCATCGACGACACGGCGCCCGGCTTCAACCGCGAGGGCCGCGGCGAGCGACTATTCGACGCCGAGGGCTCGGCCACCGTCTTCACCAACCGGATGGTGCAATTCCTGCAGGAGTACCAGGCGCAGCACCAGCGTACGCTTGCCTTCTGCCAGCGGCTGCAGGAGCTCGACCTGCTGCAGCCGGTCGAGGCGCGGGTCGAACTCGGCGCCTCCGGTCCGCGGACGCTGACCGGCATGCGGATCGTGAACCGCGAAAAGCTGCGTGCCCTCACCGCCGAACAGCTGGCGGAGTTTATGCAGAATGACTGGCTGGAACTGATCTACAGCCACCTCTTCTCGCTACGGGAACTCGAGCGACTGCGGGAGAAGGCCATGACGGCGCTGTCCGCGGCCACCTGACGCGGCGCGCGCGTCAGAGCCCTTCGAACAGCTCGGTCGAGAGATAGCGTTCGGCGAAGGACGCGGCGATGGCGACCACGAGCTTGCCCGCCATCGCCGGGTCGCGGGCCAGCTCCATCGCCGCGTGCAGCGCCGCGCCGGAGGAGATGCCGATCGGCAGCCCCTCCACCCGCGCTGCGGCCCGCGCGGCGGAGATCGCCTCCTGCTCAGTGACGCGCAGCACGCCGTCGAGTGCCTCCAGCTCCAGCACGGCGGGCCGGAAACCGGCGCCGATGCCCTGGATACGGTGGGGCCCCGGCTCGTCGCCGTTCAGCACCGCGCTTTCGGCCGGTTCCACGCCGAAGACGGCGAGCCCCGGGCGGCGCGGCTTCAGCACGCGCGCGATCCCGGTCGCCGTGCCGCCCGTGCCGATGCCGGCGACCACCACATCCACCGCGCCCGCCGTGTCGGCCCAAATCTCCTCGGCCGTCGTCGCGGCGTGGATGTCGGGATTGGCTGGGTTGTCGAATTGCCGCGGCATCCAGGCGCCCGGTGTCGCGGCGAGGATCTCCGCCGCGCGCGCGATCGCCCCGCTCATGCCCTGGCGGGCGGGGGTGAGTTCCAGCTCCGTACCCATCAGCCGCATCATCTTGCGCCGTTCCAGGCTCGCCCCATCCGGCATCACCACGATCAACCGATAGCCCTTGGCGGCGGCGACGAAGGCGAGCGCAATGCCGGTATTGCCGGAGGTCGGCTCCACCAGCACGGAGCGCCCCGGGGCGATCAGCCCCTCGCGCTCCGCGGCCTCGACCATGGCCAGCCCGATGCGGTCCTTCACCGAGCCGAGCGGGTTGAAGAATTCGAGCTTGAGCGCGACCCGCGCCGCCAGCCCCTCGGCGGCCGCGAGGCGCGGCAGCAGGACGAGCGGCGTGGCACCAACGGTGTCCAGCACCGATCCGAACAGCCGCCCGCGCGGCGCGGGGGGCAGCCTGTCGGCGGGCGCGGTTCCATTCGGCATGCCGATCCCATATCACGCTGCGGCGCCGTGCAAAGGGGAAAGACGCCGATGGCGACGGGTTTTCGGGGGCGGCTTCGCGTGGCGGCCTGGCTGCTGCTGCTCGGCCTCGTCGCGGCCTGGCTCGGCACGCAGCAGGGCTGGCGGCCGGCGGCGCTGTGGGGGCTCGGCGGGGCGCTCGGCCTCGTGCTGTTCCACGCCACCTTCAGCTTCGCTGGCGGCTTCCGGCGGCTTCTGGCCGAGGGGCGTGGCGC
>JBJOMW010000038.1:0-21174 GCA_046052145.1 Pseudomonadota bacterium | reverse complement strand
CCCCGCCGAGATCGCCGGCCAACGGGGTTGGGGGCATGCCCCCAACCCCGTTGCCATCACCTCAACCATCAGCCATCAAACCAGAGGACTCTCCGTCTGAGTGGATACATTCAGGGGAGCACGTCACGACGAGTGGCTCCACGGCACACGGAATCCATTCCACTGGTGCCAATGCCACCATCACCAACACCAACTCCGGCACCATCACGACGAGCGGCAGCGACGCGTACGGAATCAACTCCGGCGGTGCCAATGCCACCATCACCAACTCCGGCACCATCACGACGACCGGCAGCAACGCGTACGGGATCTATTCCCAAGGTCTCAATGCCACCATCACCAACTCCGGCACCATCACGACGAGCGGAGTAGCCTTCGCGAGCGGAATCGTTGCCAATGCTGCCGATGCCACCATCACCAACTCCGGCACCATCACGACGACCGGCAGCGCCGCAGACGGTATCTATGCCAACGGTGCCAATGCCACCATCACCAACTCCGGCACCATCACGACGACCAGCACCGGGGCATACGGAATCCATGCCCGCCGCGCCAATGCAGTCGTGACCAACTTCGGCACCATCACTGCAACCGGGGACGGGATGTTTGTCCGTCTCGGCGGTGCTACGATTTCGAACTTCGGCACCATCACAGCGGGCGCTAGCTTCTTCGGCATCCGCCTGGGCGGCTCCGGTAGCGTTGTCACGCTCGTCAACGCACAGGGCGGCAACACGCCGCTGACCTACTCGGGCGCCTTGCCTGCCACCTACAACGTCGTTGTTCGGTCGCTTACGAGCTTCGGTCGGCTGGCGGTGAGCAACCCCTCCGGAACCATGACCTTCGGCGTTGACGCCACGTCGGCTCTGGCGGCCAATCGCTACACGAATGTCCTGACGGGCGTTGCAGCATCTGCCATCACGAACGAAGAGACGGAGTTCACACTCGGCCGCTTTGCTTGGACGCTGACCGCCGGTTCGGCAGCAGATAGCTGGGATTTGTTGGCACGCCTGCTCGGCCCCGACGCGGCCGCGACGCAGCTTGGCCTGCAATCCAACTCTGGCGCCGTGCACAGCGTGCTGGGCCAGCGCGCCGCCGCGACGACCTTTGCGTTGGATTACGACTGCTCGGTTTTCGACCAGCACGGCTTCTGCGTCTTGGTCGGCGTCCGCAATTCGCAGATGGGCAGCAACTATGCCGACAGCGGCGAGACGGCAGGGCTGCTCACCGCAGCGTATCGCGTGACGCCTGAGTTCCGCATCGGCGGCTTCATCGACCAGGGCCTCGTCTCCCAAAGCCCCGTCGGCGTCGATCCGAAGAACACCCAGCCGATGCTCGGTGCCTTTGCCGTTTACCAGGAACATCCCAACTTCTCCGGCCTGACGATCCGGGCGGCGCTCGCCTATCAGGAAGGCGACCTCCGTATCACCCGCCCCGAACTGACTGACACAGAGGCAGGCACAGGTCGCGTTCGGACGACCGCTTTGGCGTTCGGCGGCGAGATTGCTTATGGCTTTCCGCTCGACAACACCTGGGTGGCCCAGCCCTATGCTGGCATGCGCCGCAGCGACAGCCAGCGGCAAGGCTACACCGAGACCACCTCCGACAGCGTCGAGTTCCCCATCACCTACAATCGCTTTGGGCAGCAGGTGAACAGCGCGACGGCTGGCTTGCGGTTGAGGGGCAGCATCACGCCGGAATTCAGCCTGACCTTCGGCGCTGGGATGGAGCACGACCTGAACAGCAAGGTGGATCGTTATTCGGGCACCAGCGGCATCTCGGGGCTCGAGAGCTTCTCGATCAACGCCAGCCAGCAGCAGAACGAGACGCGGGCGGTGGGTTCGGCCGGCATGCGCTACATGATCGCGTCGAACCAGGCGCTGGGCTTCGACGCCTCCGTGCGGCAGATGCCTTACGGCAACGACCCCTCCGTCACGACGATGCTCCGCTACAGCATCGGCTTCTGAGGCGACCAAAGGGCCGGGGCGGGATGACCGCCCCGGCCTGCGAAGACATCTGTTGCGTTAAGGATTGCGCACCCGTTCGCTCGGTTGTCTAATTTCACAATGTGATGATTTGTAATCGTACAAGTTGTGCCATCCCCGCCGGACGAGACCCATAGATGCCGAGCCCTGTTGTGCCTGGAAGCGCCCGTTCTCAGGGACGGGCTCGTGCTGTCCCGAAGCGCCGCGACAGCATCGCCCGAGAGCGGCTTGGCATGGTTGAGCAGGCGTCGAGGCCCCAACGGCTCTGGCCCGGCCTTGTCCTGCTGCTGTCGCCCGCGGCTCTCATCGGCGGCCTCAGCACGTCCGCAGAGGCTCAGTGCGTCGGTACGCTCACGTCCACGACGATAGGTGACACTGTCACCAATACCGGATGCATCGAGACGAGCGGCGGCTATTTATACGGAATCCAGTCCTCCGGTGCCAATGCCACCATCACCAACTCCGGCACCATCACGACGAACGGCTTCTACGCAGACGGAATCGTCTCCTCCGGTGTCAATGTCACCATCACGAACTCCGGCACCATCACGACGCTCGGCTACGGTGCATACGGAATCTGGTCCACCGGTGCCAATGCCACCATCACCAATACTGGTACCATCATCGCAAACTTGAACGGGATTGTTGTCGAGCGCAGCGGCGCTACGCTTTCAAACCTGGGCACCATCACAGTGGGCGGTGGCTACTTCGGCATCCGCGTGAACGGCGCCGGTAGCGTCACGTCGCTCACCAACGCGCAGGGCGGGACCAGCCCGCTGACCTACCGGGGCGCCTTGCCGACGAACTACAACGTGGTCGTGCGCTCGGCGTCCGAGTTTGGGCGGCTGGCGGTGACCAACTCGTCCGGAACCATGACCTTCGGCGTGGACAACTCCTCCACCTTGCCGGACCGGTTGCGCACGACGGTCCGCTACACGAATGTGCTGGCCGGCCTCCAGGCGAGCGACATTACCAATGAGGAAACGCGCTTCACGCTCGGCCGCTACCACTGGATGCTGACGGCCGGTACGGGCGCGAACAACTGGGACCTGCTGGCCTGGATGTTCTCGCCTGATCCCGTGAACACGGAGCTTGGCCTGCAATCCAACTCTGGCGCCGTGCACAGCGTGCTGGCCCAGCGCGCCGCCGCGACGACCTTTGCGCTGGACTATGATTGCTCCGTCTTCGACCAGCATGGCTTCTGCGTCTCGGTCGGCGTCCGTAATTCGCAGATGGGCAACAACTATGCCGACACCGGCGAGACCGCGGGTCTTCTCACCGCCGCCTATCGTGTCACGCCTGAGTTCCGCATCGGCGGCTTCATCGACCAGGGCCTCGTCTCCCAAAGCCCCGTCGGCGTCGATCCCAAGAACACCCAGCCGATGGTTGGTGCCTTCGCCGTCTATCAGGAGAACGCCGACTTCTCCGGCCTGACGATCCGGGCGGGGCTCGCCTACCAGGAGGGTGACCTCCGCATCACACGCCCCGAACTGGCCGACACCGAGGCCGGCACCGGCCGGGCGCGGACCAGCGCGGTCGCCTTTGGCGGTGAGCTGGCCTACGGCGTCCCCCTCGACAACACCTGGGTGGCCCAGCCCTATGCCAGTCTGCGCCGCAGCGACAGCCAGCGTCGTGGCTACACCGAGGCGACCGCTGACAGCGTCGAGTTCCCCATCACCTACAATCGCTTTGGGCAGCAGGTGAACAGCGCGACGGCTGGCTTGCGGTTGAGGGGCAGCATCACGCCGGAGTTCAGCCTGACCTTCGGCGCCGGGATGGAGCACGACCTGAACAGCAAGGTGGATCGCTATTCCGGCCGCAGTGCGATCTCGGGGCTGGAGAGCTTCTCGATCAACGCCAGCCAGCAGCAGAACGAGACGCGGGCGGTGGGCTCGGCGGGCATGCGCTACATGATCGCGTCGAACCAGGCGCTGGGCTTCGACGCCTCCGTGCGCCAGATGCCCTACGGCAACGACCCTTCGATCACCACCATGCTCCGCTACAGCATCGGCTTCTGAGGCGACGTGAAGGCCGGGGCGGGATGACCGTCCCGGCTGTAACAGCTGGGCCCCACTGCCCAGCCGATGCGCGCCAAGGCAGCGGTCGCATCGGGGCCGCTCCACACCTCAAGCGCGCAAACCTTGGCGCGGGTCACTTTCCGCTCGGTCTGCGTCACGGAGCTCTCCCGTCGGGCCGGCCGGGGCGCTGCGCTTCACCTATGGCTCCGCGCCCCGGCCGCTTATCCCGCCGATGACAGTGATCGTTCGATCAAGCCGAAACCTCCACAAAACCTCCATGCGCTGGGCATCACACCCAGAATTGCCGGCGCAGCCAGCGCACGGGGTCGCGCAGCAGCCAGGCGAGCCAGGTGGTGCGCCCCGTCTCGATCCGGGCCCAGCCCTCCATGCCAGGTCGCAGCCCGTCCTGCTGCGTGTCTTCCAGCCGGGCGATGACGCGGAACACGTTCCGCCCATCCACCAGCTCTGCCATCGGCCGCACGCGCTCCACCACAGCCTCCCGCCGGCGGTTGGGCTCCGCCGCGGGGGCAAGCCGCACGATCTGGCCAGGCCGCACCGCCGGCGCATGCTCGTCCAGCACGAGAATCTCCGCGCGCAGCGGCCCGCCCAGCGCGATTTCGAACAGCAACTGCCCGCGGCCGACCGGCTGGCCCAGGCTGCGCCGCAGATCGCCCGCCAGGATCACCCCATCGGCCGGCGCGCGGATATCCGCCAGCCGCAGGCGATGCTCGAGCATCGCCACCTGCGCATCGGCCCGCTGCGCCGATAGCAGGGCGATCTGCTCCTGCGCTGGCTGACCCGCCGCCCGCGCGACGGTCGCCTCACGCCGATCATTCGCCGCGCGGGCGCGGGCGGAAGCAAGCTCCAACTCCAGCTCTCGCGTCTGCAACCGCGCCAGCGGCGTCACGCCGCCGCGCACGCTGTCGCCGGGCTGCGCGGCCGATGCCTCCAGGATTCCGTCGAAGGGGGCGGTGACGCTCTGCGCCCGCTCCGGCTGCAGCACCATCGGGGCCGCGACCTCGGAGGCGCGCGGCAACACCGCCAGCAGCCCGAGCACGGCCGCCACTCCCGCCACGGCCAGCCAGGGCCGACGCGCCGCCTTGGCCGGGCGTGCATGGGCCAGGGCGCCGACCAGCGTCACAGCGGGGCGGAGCCGCTCGGCGGTGCCTGGCGTCGGTGCGGCCGCCGGCGGGAAGCTTGCGATCAGCACGGCCGTGCCGTCCGGTGCCGGCACGCTCAGCAGCGGCCGCGCGCCGAAGACCTCCGCGAAGCCACGCTCGGCCGGGCTTGGCGATGTTCCCTCATCGTGCCGCGGCGTCCCGCGATCGGCGGCTTCCTCCGCCAGCGCCATCAAGGCGCGGGGCAGCGCCGCGCCGGGCTCCACCATCGCCTGGTCGGATAGCGCGAGGCGGCGGCGGCCCTTCAGCACCACCAGCGCGACGCGTTCGGCACCCGGAAGTGCCGCGGCAATGGCGGATGCGGCGGCGCGCAGCGCGTCCTTCGGATCGGGCGCCCGCAGCAGCGCCTCCGCGGCGACCGAGGCGAGCACGGCCGGCGCCTGCGCGAAGACCGTCCCCTCCACGGCAGCGCCTTGCGCCACCGCGCCGAGCAACGCCATCCGTTCATGCGTCAGCGCCAGGTCGAGATGCTGCGTCGTCGCGACCTCGATCAGCAACACGGCCGGACGCAGCGGCTGGCCCGGCGGATCCGCGGGGCCGAGGGCGGCCGCAAATCGCCAGCGCCCGCCGATCCCCGCGGCGGCGACAGCAAGCTCGCCATCCGCGCAGGCTGCATCGGCGAGCGTCGCCCAATCCGCCGGCGCGGCGCCGGCCTCCTCTGGTGCGAGCGCGATCCAACCCTCCGCACCGCGGGCCAGCACTGCACCCTGCTCGGCTAGTGTGAGATCGCGCGCGAGCGAGAGCAGCGCCTCCGCCCAGCCCGGCTCGCGCCGCAGCCGGCGACAGAGCCGCAGGCGCTCCGGCAGCGCATCAGCGCCGCGCTTGGCCTGCGCGTTCATCGCGGCAACCCGCTGAGGTCGAGCGCTGCCTCGATGCCCGCCGGCAGCGCGCCATCCGCGTTCCCGATCAGGAAGACGGTGCGAAAACGGCCGGAGGCAGCGTCCATCACCGGATCGACATGCCGGAGCTCGGCCATGACTGAACGCCCGACGGGATCAGAGAGCTGCAGCGCATAGGAGGCGCCGGGGCGCAGCAGCGGCCAGGCGGCCGCGGGCACGTAGAGCACGGCCTCCAGCAGCGAGAGATCGGCCACCGTCACCGGCCTGTCGGTGCGCAGCAGCGTGGCGCCCGGCACGGTGTCGAGCCGCGAGACGAGGCCATCGAAGGGAGCGCGGATCACCAGCTGCTCCTGCGCCGCCAGTTCCAGCTCCAGCCGCCGCTGCTCGACGCGGCGCCGCTCGGTGGCGGCGTCCTCGACAGCGCGCGCCACCTCGAGCCGCGCACGTGCCTGGCGCACCTCCCACTCCGTCGCAGCGCCGCGCCCTGCGGCCTGCTGCGTGCGGAGCAGCACTGCCGCCGCCTCGGCATGGTGGATTTGGGCCTGACGCAATTCGCCTTCCGCCTCGGCTGCCGCGCGTGCGAGGCCGATCCGCGCTGCCTGCAGCTCATCGGCCAGCCGCACCAGGATCGCGCCGCGCTGCACGCGCATGCCCTCGATCACCGGCACTTCGCGCACCACGCCATCGGCCTGCGGACCGAGCGCGGCGAGGCGTTGCGGCCGGACCGGGCCGCGCACCAGCGTCTCTGCCTCCTGCGCGGGGGCGGGAAGCGGCAGCATCAGCAGGGCCAGGGCAAGTGCGGCGCGGCGCATCATTCGGTGGTCCTCACACGGCCAGGCGCGGTTGCAGCAGCTGGCGCAGCCGGCGCCACGCCTGCTCGGCCAGCGGCGCAGGTGGCAGGGCGATGCGGGCCTCGACACGCGCGCCATGGCGCAACTGCGGCGGCGCGGGGTCTTCGGGCGCGAGACGCAATTCGAAGACGCGCTCGATCGGGCGCGCTTCGCCACGTGCATCGGGGCGCGCCGGGATTCGCCCGCCGGCAAAATGCGCCAGCGCCGGAGATGGCAGCGCATCGCGCGCCTCCTCGCCCGGGCCGAGCAACCGCGCGCGGAAGGACGCGGCCGTTTCCCCCCGCAGCCGGAGCGGCACCAGGGGCGCCGCCTCGTGCCCCAGCGCCGCCAGCGCCAACGGGCCATCCCACTGGTCCAGCACCAGGTGGATCTCCGTCGGGGCAGGGCGCAGCACCGCGCCGAGCGGGCGTGGATCGTCGCGCCGAACCCAGGCGCCGGCGAGGCGCGCGGCCGCCAGCGGTTCCCACTGCGCATCCGCATCGGTGCGGATGACATAGCTGGCGCGCTCGGTCTCCAGCGCCGCGATCTGCACCGCCACCGCGGCATGGCGCGCGGCGTGGGCATCATGCGCGGCAATCGGCCCGCTGCGGGCGCGCCGCATCTCGATCTCAAGCGCCGCGGCTTCCGCGCCGAGCTGCGCCAGGCGCCGCGTCGTTTCGGGGTTGTCGAGGCGGAGGATCGTGCCGGTGGCGCCCGGCTCGGCCACCATCATCAGCTGGCCATCCGCGCCGGCGAAGACATGCGACAGGCCATTGTCCACGACCACGCCCTCGGCCACGACATGCGCTGGCACCGGCACAAGCGCGACCGCGCCGACCAGCGCAAGCCCTGACGCAGAGAGGCCCGCCACGCGCCCGCGCGCTGCGCGCAGCGTCGCGCCATGCCGGCGCAGTATGGTCCAGAGCGGGACGGCGAGAATCAGCACGAAGGCGATGCCCGCGACGCCGGCGGCCAGCAGCCAGTGCACGCCGCTCGCCAGCCAGAAGATGCCGGCATAGATGGTCAGGCGCCACAGCCAGGAGATGACCGCGTAGAGGGCCGCGAGCCCATCCTCCGCGCCGCCGCCCTGGCCGAGCAGCACGCGCCCCAGCGCCTGCTGCGCGCGGGGCAGCATGTTCTCGATCCCGAGCAGGTCGGACAGCACGTAGTAGCCATCCAGCTTGATCAGCGGATTGAGGTTGAACAGCAGCGAGGACAGGCTGCAGATCAGCACCAGTTCGAACAGCCGGTCCTTCAGCGCGCCAGGACCGACCGTGGACCACAGCAGCGCCGCGAGTGCGGCCACCAGCAGATCGGTGGCGATGCCCGCCAGGCCCACCACCGCGCGCCGCCATCGGCTTTGCAGGAACCAGCTGGCCGAGGCGTCCACATAGGGCGCCGGCAGCAGGAACATGAAGGTTACCCCCCAGGGCACCACGCGGACCACATGCCCCTCCGCCGCCGCCATCCGGCGCACCGCGACGGCGTGCCCGGTCTCGTGCAGCAGCTTGGCCGCGATGAAGAGCAGATAGGCGAGCACGGCATTGCCGAAGCTCGGGTCCGCCAGCCTGGCCCATTGCGCCGCGATCGCCGCGCCCTGGTCGCTCCAGGACCATGCGGCTGCCAGCAGCAGCATCAGCAGCACAAGCGCGCCGAGCGGGGCAAACAGCCAGCCAAGCAAGGGCCCCGCCACGGGCAGGGTGCGACCGAGATCGCCAAGGCGCAGCCGCGAGAAGGCGATGCGCCGGATGACGGCAAGCACCCCACCCGGCGCCGCCGCGGGCGGTCGCGCGGCGCCCGGCACGGCCAGCAGCCCCGCGGTGATCATGCCGGCGAGGCCGCGCAGCAGCGCGTCTTCCGTGTCATCGCCGGGTTGCGGCGGCGGCAGGAGGCGCAGCGCGTCCTCGATGGTCCTTCGCCCGTCCAGCAAGGCGGCAAGACGATAGAGCCGCGGCGTCGCCTGCCAGTAACGCCCGTTGGCCGGGTTGTGGACCACCCAGGCGGCGCCGCCGCGGCGCTCGACGCGACGCGCCGCGACCTGTGCAACCGGGCGCGGCCGTGCGGCACGCAAGCTGGCGAGCGGATCCCCTGCCGGGGTGGCCGCGCCCGTCGCCTTCAGAACAGGAAATCCACGTTGCGGCCATCGCCGGCGCAACGCCCGCTGCCGCCGCCATCCATGCCGCGCTGCGGGTTCAGCAGGCGGAAGCGGCAATCCATGGCGAGGCCCCCCGCCGCGATCCGGCCGACCATGTCCGTGCCGCCGCCCACCAGCGGCGCGCCCGTCGCGGTGAGGCGCGCTGCAACCGGCTGCTGCTCTGCTTGGAGCAGCCCGGTCAGCTGGATCCCATCCGCGGTCACGAGATCCATCTGCGCCCCATCGCGGGTCGGGACGAAGCCGGCCGGTACCACGACCGGAGGTGCGGTGGGGCTGCGCGTCTCCGCACCCGACAGGCGCAGGGAAGGCGAGGGGCCGATGGCGCAGCCAGCGAGCCCGAGAAGCACAAGAAGCAGGATCGGGCGGAGGCTCATCGTGGCTGACGCTCCCTTGTTGCGGGCGGAGGGGAGGGAGGGGGCGCCGTGCTGCCGGCAGGCGCCGACGCTGGCGCTGGCGATGCCGTCCGGCGCAGGGCGAAGGTCGGGCCGCGGGCGGCATCGTCGATCCGCTCGATGTCGAGGCTCTGGTAGCTCGTGAAGGTGCCCTGCACCCTTTGCAGCGCGAGGAAGGCCAGGGTGAAGCTCACCTGGGCGAGCGAGAGGCGTTCTTCGGCGTCCACCAGACGCTCCTGCGCGCCGAGCAGCCGTTCCAGCGCATTCGCCGCCGCCTCGCCGCGGCTGCCCGCCACGCCTTGGTTCCAGCGTTCGGTTTCCGTCGCGACATCGCGCGCCGCGCCGCGCAACGCCACGGCGCGCGCCGCCATCTCGCGATAGGCGACGTTGTATTCGTTGAGCGCGATCTCCGCCTCCGCCACAAGGGTTGCGATGGTGGCGCGGCCCTGGCTTTCGATCTGGCGGGTTTCTAGCCGCCGCCGGTCCAGCCTGGCGCGCAGATCGTCCTGGATCAGCGGCACTTCGAACCGCATCCCGATCAGGCCGCCGAGCCGGTCCGTGTTGCGGTTGGCGTCCGCATAGGCACTGCCCCATTGCCAGGTATCGAGGCTGCGGCCGCCGTAATTGCCCTCCGCGATGATGTCGAGGCGCGGCAGCCCTTCGATCTGGGCCTGTCCTTCGCGCAGCACGGCGGCGCGATGCTGCAGGAAGATCTGCTGCACCTCCGGCCGGAAGGCGACGGCGCGCTCCAGCACGGTCGCGAGCGTCAGCGGCTCATGGGCCGTCAGCGGCGGATCGGCGGGCAGCAATTCAGTGATGCCTTGCGCGTCGAAGCGCGGATCATTGACCAGCCCGCGCAGCCGCGCCTCTGCGTTGCGGATGGCCGCGCGCGCGCGCAGCAGATCCGCTTCGCGCAGCGCGAGCGCGGCATTCACGCGGCTGACCAGGACCGGATCGGCATCCAGCGCCTGCCGCCCTTCGATCTGGCGGACCAGCGCGCGGATCGCCCCCGCGATGCGTTCCTTCTGCAGCAGCGAGGCGCGGGCCAGATGCAGGCTCCAATAGGCGCGCGCGACATCCAGCAGATGGCCTTCCGCCTGGCGCCGGAATTCGGATTGCGCGACGCGTGCATCGAGCCGCGCGACCTCGTGCAGGCTGCGCGTATAGGCCACGCCGCTGTCACGCAGGATCGGCTGGACGATGGTGACGAAAGTCCGCGACACGCTCTGCTGGCCGGGGACATAGTTCAGCGAATTGGTGTTGAGGTTGAGGAAGCGCTGCCCCGCCGTCACCTCGCCACCGGTCAGGATGCGCTGCCGCAGGCCAAGCTCCAGCGCCTGTTCGCGCTGCACCAGCCGGCTAGAACCGCGGCTGGTGATGATGGATGGCGTCGGGTCATCCGCCGTGCCGGCGCGCCCTTCGACGAAGGCGCGCGGCACGTAGCGGCCGGCCACCTCGCGCTCCAGCGTCTCGCGGATGGCGGGCAGGTCGCCGAAGACCCGAAGCTGCGCCGAGTTGATGAGCGCGCTGTCATAGAGAAAGGCGAGGCTGACGCGGATCGGCGTGCCCGCACCACCCGAAGGTTCCGTGAGCCGGCGCAGCCACCAGAGGTCAGCCTCGCGCAAGGCGCGCAACTCGGCTGCGCTTAGCGGCGGTGGTGACTCCGAGCGTTGGCCGAGATTCTGCAGTTCCGCCCGCACCTGTTCGCGGAACCTGGCGGCGATCGCATCGGCATTGGTGATCGCGTTGTTCGACCGGTCCGAGAACCATCCCTGCGCGGCAGAGGGCGCGGCGGCGGATAGCAACAGGGCCAGGCTGGCAGCAGCGAGGAACGGGGTGCGACGGGGCATGCCTCTAGCGTCCTGCTACGCTGGCCGCGGCGGTTGCCGCTGCGAAATCGAGCGCGAAGCGGTTCCAGCCGAGGCTCATCGGCGCCGCCAATCCGCGCAGGTCCTTCTGCAGGGCCGCGCCCACCGCGCCCGCCGCCGCGATGCCGGGCGCGTCTGGGGAGCCGGCAAACAAGCCGCCCGGCTGGATGGAGCCTGCGAAGGTGAGCCGCGCCACATCGGTGTTGGTGCCGCGCGTGTCGAAGGAAGCCGGCGTGTGATCCGCCAGCAGCGTGTAGGGCATCGTAGTCGGCGTCGGCGCCGGGCGGGCCGGTGGCGGTGGCGGCAGGATCGTGTCCTCGCCATCGTCACGGCCGGCGAGGCCGCGGACGAGCTGCAGCCCGATCGGATCGGCGGGGCCCGAGATGCCCGACTGCATCGGATTGGCGATCCAGTGGCCGCCGATATCCGCCACCACGCCCATCATGGTGATCGGCCCGCCTTCCGAATCCCGCAGATGCAGCATCACCGCAGCGCCCGGCTGCGACGATCCGGCGAAGATGGCCGGCGCGGTGAAGGCGTTCTCCCTGAGGCGGCGGAATTCGTCAGCGTAGCCGCTGAAAATTCCCTCCGTGACGAGGCTGGATGGCGGCAATCCGCCAGCACCGATCCGCACGAACGCCGCCGCGCTGCCGGAGAGCGGCCGGTCGAAGCCGGGCGGCAGCGCGCCTGGGGCAGAGGCGGCGTTGAAATCGCCGATATTGGGCACCACGCCATCCGGCGGCGGCGCGCTGATGGCTGTCGCCCGGAAGCCGATGGTCACGACCTGCCCGGGCAGCAGCACCGGCACGGCGACCCGGATCGCAGCGTCATCGGCGCCATTGCCGAGCGTCACGCTGCCGCTCGACGTCGCGACGCTGCCCGCCACCAGCCGCAGGGCCGGGTTGGAGAGCGGGTCGGTGATCACGATCCCATAGCCCGGGCCGGTGGAGCCGGGCGCATGCGTCAGCGTCAGCGTGTAGTCCACCTTGTCGCCCACCGCGACCAACGGCACCGCGACCGCCTTGGTCAGCACAAGTTGTGGCAGCACCGGCTCCGCCACGGCGAAGGCCTCGGCACGCAGGGTGCTGTTCGGCACATCCGGCCCTGCCACCGTGGCGACCGACGCGTTGACGAGCGGCGCGCCAGCGGTCACGGCCGGCGCCAGGCGCGCCACCACCTGCACCTCCACATCATCGCCGCCGACCAGGCTGCCGGTGTTCACCACGGTACCGAAATCGAAGCGCACCGCCTGGCCGCTGAGCGTGATCACGGGCGCCGCGGCGGTGATGCCTGCGCCGACGGAGATCAGCGTGGCGCTTTCCGCAACCAGCCCGGCCGGCAGCGTATCGGCGATCACCAGGGTCTGCGTGCCTTCGGAGAGCGTCGCCTTCAGCCGGTAGGTCACGGTTTCGCCGACGGCGATGTCCGGCAGGGTTGGGTTGAAGAAGGCGCTGCCAGTTTCTGGCAGCGATGTGGCGACGATCGCCTTGGTCAGCGCGATCGGCATGTTGACCAGCAGCTCCGGCGCAGAGGCACTGCCGGTGCCCGGGGCACCGCCCGTGCCCGGGTTGCTGTCGTAGGTGAGGGTCGCGGTGTTGCCGATGCGCTGCCCCGGCTGCACCGTATCCGCAAAGCGCACCGTGTAGGTGAGCACCGCCTGTTCGATCTGAGCCAGCCGCGGCAAGTTCGTCAGCGTCACCACCTGGCCGGCGATCGCGGCCGTGCCCAGCGTGCTGCTGACGGCAACCGGGATCAGCCTCGGGTCCAGCGTGTCCCGCACCGTGATGTCGTAGCCGGGCATCTGGCTGGCGGTGCCATGGCCGACGGTGACGGTGTAGGTGAAGAGGTCGCCGGCATCGCCGCTGACGCCGGCCACCGTCTTGCCGATGGTGAGCTGGGGCGCAATCGGATCGGCCGGCGCGTTGGCGGAGAGCGTGCCGTTGCGCCCGCCGATGGTGAAGCCAAGGCCCGCTTCGTTGACGAGCGCTGTGCCGGTGACACGCGCATCCACCTCGACCTGGATGACGTCTGCCGCGTTCACGGTGGAATCGCTGCTGTTCAGTACCGTGCCGAAGTTGACGGTGATCACCTGGCCGCTGATCGACGTTGCTTGCACGCTGGCTGCGAGCCCAGCACCGAGCGACAGCACACGGACCGGCGCGATCGGCTGCAACCCGCTCGGCAGGGTATCGGACAGCACAAGGTTCTGCGTCGTGCCCTGCGGCAAGGTGATGGTGAGGAGGTAGGTCACCGTCTCGCCAATGGCGAGGTCCGGAAGGTTCGGATCGCCGACCTGGTTCAGCTCGCCGGCGCCCATGGCGGTATCTGGATTGGAGGTCGAGACGATCGCCTTGGTCAGGCTGGGGCCGACCGGCACCTGCACCGTATCGCTGACACTTCCCGTGCGCCCACCCGATCCCGGCAAGCTGGAGAAGGTCGCGGTCGCGGTGTTCTCCAGCGTCACGGCTGCTGGCGTTGTCGCCAGCACGCGGGCCTTGAAATCGACCGTGGCGCTTGCCCCGACCGCCAATGCTGCGAGTTCGACCCGCAGCGTCCCATCCGTTGTGCTGACGATGGTGATGCCTGGGGACGCCGTGACGCTGCCCGGCACGAGTTCCAGATAGGGGTCCAGAAGCGCGTCGGTGAGCACGATGTTATGGGCTGTCGTCGTGAAGGCGGACTCGCCGTTCGGGAGCGTGCTGGGGTTCGTGAGCGTGATGCGGTAATCCACCGTCTCGCCCGGCAGGCGGAAGGCGGGTGGGGCGGATTTGTCGATGCGCAGGCCCGGCTCCACAACCTCGATGGGCGCGTCTACCTGTAGTCTGATCGGCGCGTTCGGGTCGCGGACATTCGCCAATTCGAGCCGCGCGATATTGACCAGAGTGTCGCCCGCGGCGTTGTCCTGTACGTCCAGCACGCGGGCACGGACGGTGAGCGTGATCGTGTCTTTCTCATCCTGCGTGTTGTCGGCCAGATTCAGGACATCGCCGAAGTCGAACACGACCTGGTCGTTGAACGAATCGCGGACCGCATTCGTCGAACCGGGCGGATTAGTGTTGCCTATCTCCGCCGTCGGGGAAGGCAAGCGATGCGCCGGGGAAGAGGAGGGATCGGAGGGCGGCCGCCATAGATTCGCGCCGATGCTCGTGACGCTCGCACTGACCACCTCCATCCGTCCCGGCGTGAGCGGCAGGAAATCGGTCAGCTTCAGACCCCTAGCCGTGCCTTCCGGTACGGTGATGGTGATGGTGTAATCAACGATCTCCCCTATCGCGACATCTGGGACTTGGACGTGGCCCTGCGCCAGGTCCGTGCTGGGCTCGGACGTGGCGGAGACCCGTTTCTTCAGCTCCGGCAACTGAATGGTGGCGGTGGCGTCAGCCTTGATGTCGCCCGGCGGCTCGTTGTTGACGCGGTTCGTGCCGTTTTCGAGGGCGGCGTAGTGGGTGATCTCCGCCGCGTTGCGGAGCACCTGCCAGGGTTGGACCGCCTGAACAACGAGCAGGTCATAGGTGATGACGGCGATGTTGCGGCCATTGGTTGCGTCGAAGCGCGCCAGCCCGCCTTGGTTCGCCGCGTCGTTGATCTGGATACCGTTCCCAAACAGGCCATCTGCCAGAAGCGTGTGCCCCAGCGCCGTGCCGGTCCCATCCGTGACGCGCAGGTTCAGCCCGCCGGTCGGCACCACGAAGCCGGCCGGCAGCACATCCTTCACGGTGACGTTGAAGGCGCCGCGCGGCCCGTTGCCGGTGTTCTCCACCACGATGGCGAAGGTGACTCTGTCGTCGGCGTCGAGGTTTGTGATGTCGCTGTTCACCGGCCGCGAGGCGAGGCCGCCATTTGTGATCGTGCCGACGCTACTGATCGTGCCGGTGAACGCGCTCGTCTCCGTGTGGCCGGGCGCCCGAAAAGTCACCCCCGCAGGCCCGACATTGCCGGGCGAGAAGGTGCCCAGCGACGTGCCGTCCTTGGCGACCACGCCCTTGTAGATTTTCAGGTTCGGCTCGTTCAGCTCCACCTGGATCAGACCCACGCCGATGGTGGGAACGCCAGGCGTGTTGGTCTCTCTGGCCTGCACCACATTGGTGAACAGCAGCCCGTCGCCGAAGGGCCGGTCCTTGACATCCACGGTGAACAACAGATCCACGGTCGTGTTCTGCACAGTGACCGGGCCCAGCGAGCCGAAGTCGAGCGAGATGCTGTTCGCGGTGGCGTTGGTGGCGATGGTGGGGTTGCGCGGACCGAGGAGCGTATCGAAGGCAGTGGCATTGGGGCCCCACTTCACCTCATTCAGCGCCGGCGCAGTCGCGCTCACCTCGTCGCGGAAGGACCACGCTGCAGGCGCCGTCGGCGTTGCCACGAAGATCGGCAGCGGCAGGAAGTCCGTCAGAATGAAGGTGGGCGTGGAGGTCTGCGGCAGGGCATAGGTCAGTCGGAAGGTGACCGTATCGCCAGACGTGACTTGTACTAGGCCATTGGCGTTGACTGGTACGCCCGGGGTGCCGACGAGTGCGCCATTGACCGCATAGACGCTCTTGCTGGGGCTGCCGACCGCGATGGTCGCGCTGCTGCTGCTGCCATCGGTGGGCGTGCCGGCGGTGGGGTTATTGCTGCTGTCGAGCACTTGTGCGCTGACGGTGACATTGTTGCTCAGCGTGTCGCCCTGGTTCAGCGGCCGTCCCGTGGCCACGTAATCACGGAGGACCAGAGCGTCGTAGACAAGCGTGAGCGTCGTGCCGCCGGCGTCGGACAAGCCTGTCACGCGCCCGCCGAATAGGATTCCGCCATCAATTTCGCCCCGACTTACCAGCTCATCCGAGATCCGGAAGGTGAGGTTGGTCGTGCCAGGTGTGGTGCCGTTCGCCACGGTGATGTTTGCCGCGTTGAAGGTGGCGCCGGGCAAGCCGATCTGAGTGCCGCGCTCAGTCGCGGTCAGGATCGCGCTGCCGGATACGAAGCTCTGACCGTCCGACAGGACATCGGCCAGCACCACATTGCCCAGCCGGAAATAGTCGGAGACCTGCACATCCACCGTGTAGCGGATGGTATCGCCGGGGCTGAGACCGGACGGGCCCACATCCGTCACGATCTCCTGGGATTTCTGCGTCGCGATGCTCTTCGCGGTGACGGTGGCCTCCGCGCCAGCCGGGTCGATCACGATCCTGGTGACGGCGTCGCGGGGATCGAGCGGTACCCAATCCGCCTCGGCTGCCACATTGTTCGCCAATGTGCGTGGGAGGCCGGTGATCGGATCGAGCACCGGATTGGCCGGTGTGCCCGGCGCCAGCGTGTCCCGTACATAAAACGGCACGGTCATGGTCACTTCGCTGCCGGCCACCCCGGTGAGTGAGCCGGCGATGGTGGCGGTGAGCGTGTGGGTGATGGGGTCATAGACAGGCGCGCCGGGCGCATTGGCCGCCACCGGCACGCCCAGCACACTCAGCGTCGGCGTGCCGGAGACGACGACCCCGTCCGGCAGCAGATCGGCCAGCTGGATGTTGCTCACAGCCTGCCCGGTGACGACATCGAGGCTGATGGTGAAGCTGCGGGTGAAGTTCGGCCCGGTGGCCGTCTCGCCCTCTCGCCAGTCATAGGTCTTGCTGACCGTTAGCACGGTGGGCGTGATGGTATTCCCCACCACGGGACCGGCGAAGGGTGAGTCCCGCGTCGGATTGTTCAGCGGGTCCGAGCCGAAGGCAAAGCCGCCCCGCGCGGCCACCGGCAAGGCCACCCCGAGATCGGCCCAATTCGACACATTGGCCGTGATGTTGACCGTCACCGACGGCTGTTCCGGCACGAAGGACCCGAAGGGCAGCCGCAGCACCACAAGCTGGTCGCCAGGTGCTGCCCGGACCGATTCATCGCCAAGCGCGACGCGAAAACTGCTGGCGTTAACCACGACCGGGTTGTTGTTCGCGTCGCGCAGCAGCGGGTGGGTGGCGTTGCCGTTGGCATCGAAGACCAGGACTGTCGCGCTCAGCGGAATGCCGAGATAGCTGGCCGATGCGAAGGTCACCCCATCGTCATCATTGGGCTGTGTCGGATCGAGGCTGGGCGGCGTGCCCGGCGCCACGCCGTCGGCCCCACGCTTGGGCAACACCAAGTCAATGAAGGGCGCGTAGCCGATATTGTCATTGCCCGGGTTTGCGGTGTTGTCGAAGGTGACCGTGAACTGCGCCTGGCCACCAATGGGCGCGGCAACGGTCGGCAAGCCGTCCGCGACTACCACGACAGGCTGGGCCGCCAGCAGCAGCCGTTCCTCCAGCGCGAAGAAGCTTGTCCCCGCCGACACCAGGCCGTTCTCCCGCCTATCCTGGGGCCGTGGTGCCTTCGCCCCGGTTTTGCGGCGGCCTGCACGACTTAATGATTCGTATAACCAACTATATCGAAAAAGCAACTGTTTCGCGAAGCGCAGGCCGGCTCCAGGCCAGCGTCACCGACCACAGCAGGCGCCAAGCGCCCCTCTACCTTGGTTCGGCAGGGCCGGCAGCGCGGCCCCTGGCGCGCCCAGGTCCTGCGGGCCGCCCGGTGCGGGCCTTAGCTTCTCAGTCCCGGCGCCTCATGCCCGCTGCGGGCGACGTATTCGGTGTAGCCGCCGTCATACTGATGGATGCCGTTGGGCGTCAGTTCCAGCACGCGGTTCGACAGCGCGGCGAGGAAGTGGCGGTCATGCGAGACGAACAGCATCGTGCCCTCATACTGCGCCAGTGCGGCGATCAGCATTTCCTTCGTCGCCATGTCCAGATGGTTCGTCGGCTCGTCCAGCACCAGGAAGTTCGGCGGGTCGTAGAGCATGATCGCCATCACCAGCCGCGCCTTCTCCCCGCCCGAGAGCACGCGGCAGCGCTTCTCCACCTCATCGCCCGAAAAGCCGAAGCAGCCCGCAAGCGCCCGCAGCGACCCCTGACCGGCGCGGGGGAAGTTATCCTCCAGCGCCTCGAACACCGTCCGCTCGCCATCCAGAAGCTCCATGGCGTGCTGCGCGAAATAGCCAAGCTTCACACTGGCCCCGAGCGTCACCGTTCCCGCATCCGGCGTCGTGCTGCCCGTCACCAGCTTCAGCAGCGTGGACTTGCCCGCGCCATTCACGCCCATCACGCAGCACCGCTCCCGCCGGCGCACCAGCAGGTCGAGCCCGTCATAGATCACGCGGCTGCCATAGCGCTTCTGGACGCCGCGGAGGTTCACGACATCCTCGCCCGAGCGCGGGGCGGGCAGGAATTCGAAAGACACGGTCTGGCGGCGCTTCGGCGGCTCCACGCGCTCGATCTTGTCGAGCTTCTTCACCCGGCTCTGCACCTGCGCGGCGTGAGAGGCGCGGGCCTTGAAGCGCTCGATGAAGTTGATCTCCTTGGCGAGCATCGCCTGCTGCCGTTCGAACTGCGCCTGCTGCTGCTTCTCGGCCAGGGCGCGCTGCTGTTCGTAGAAGGCGTAGTCGCCCGTGTAGCTCGTCAGCGACCCGCCATCGATCTCGATGATCTTGCCCACGATGCGGTTCATGAATTCCCGGTCGTGGGAGGTCATCAGCAGCGCGCCGTCATAGGCGATCAGGAAATTCTCGAGCCAGATCAGGCTTTCGAGGTCGAGGTGGTTGCTCGGCTCGTCCAGCAGCATGACGTCGGGGCGCATCAGCAGGATGCGGGCGAGCGCGACCCGCATCTTCCAGCCCCCGGACAGCGCGCCGACATCGCCATCCATCATCTCCTGGCTGAAGGAGAGGCCCGCCAGCACCTCCCGCGCGCGGCCTTCCAGCGCATAGCCGCCCAGCGATTCGAAATGCGCCTGCACCTCGCCGAAGCGTTCGATGATCGCGTCGAGCTCATCCATCCGGGCGGGGTCGGCCATGGCGGCTTCGAGCTCGGCGAGCTCGGCCGCCACCTCGCTGACGGCGCCGGCGCCGTCCATCACCTCCGCCACCGCGCTGCGGCCGGACATCTCGCCGACATCCTGGCTGAAGAAGCCGATGCTGACGCCGCGCTCGACCAGCACCTGGCCCTCATCCGGCTGCTCCTCGCCGGTCACCAGGCGGAACAGCGTGGTCTTGCCGGCGCCGTTCGGGCCGACCAGGCCGATCTTCTCCCCGCGTTGCAGCGCCGCGGAGGCCTCGATGAACAGAAGTCGGGTGCCGTTCTGCTTGCTGACATTGTCGAGGCGGATCATGGCGGTCCAGGGCAGGAGGAGGGGCAGGGGGGCGCGACGCGGCGCGCTTATGCCATGCCGCGGCTTGCGGTACGACAGGGCATGACCGACCGTGCCGCCCCCCGTCAGATCCGGCTGAACGCCTTCGACATGGCCACCCCCGGCCATATCCAGCAGGGGATGTGGACGCATGCGCGCGACAATTCCCGCAACTATGCCCGGCTGGACCATTGGACCGGCCTCGCGCGGCTGTTGGAGCGGGGGCTGTTCGACGGGCTGTTCCTGGCCGATGTGCTCGGCATCTACGATGTCTATGGCGGTAGCCCCGATGCGGCGCTGAAGGGGGGCGTGCAAGTGCCGCTGCTCGATCCGTTGCTGACCATCCCGGCCATGGCAGCGGTGACCACGCATCTCGGCTTCGGCGTCACCTCCAACACCGCCTATGAGCCGCCCTATCTGTTCGCGCGGCGGATGAGCACGCTTGATCACCTGACGGGCGGGCGCATCGGTTGGAACATCGTCACCGGCTATCTCGACAGTGCGGCGCGCGCGCTCGGCTATGACGGGCAGATGGCGCATGATGACCGCTACGACCTGGCCGATGAGGTGATGGAGGCGCTCTACGCGCTGTGGGAAGGCAGCTGGGCCGATGATGCGGTGCAGCGCGATGCCGCCAGCCGCATCTATACCGATCCTGCCCGCGTGCGGCGCGTGGAGCACCAGGGCAAGCAGTTCCGCATCTCGACGCCGCATCTCTGCGAGCCCTCGCCGCAGCGGACGCCGGTGCTCTACCAGGCGGGGGCGAGCGATCGCGGCCGGCGCTTCGCGTCCACCCATGCCGAATGCGTCTTCGTCAACGGCACTGCGCCGCATGTGGTGCGGCAGATCGTGGACGATTTGCGCGCCCGCGCCGCGCCGCGGCCGATCCTGGTCTTCGTCGGTGCTACCATCATCGTCGGCCGGACGGAGGCCGAGGCGCGCGCCATGCTGGCCGACTACGCTGCGCACGCGGATGCGGAAGGCGCGCTCGCGCATGCCTCCGCCTCCCTCGGCATCGACTTCGCCCGCTATGGCATGGATGAGCCGATCGAGGCCGGGCCGACGCAGGCGATCCGCTCGAACGTCGAGGCGATGAAGAAGGTGGCGGGGCCGGCCTGGACCAAGCGCAAGCTGCTGGAGCAATCCGTTCTCGGCAGCCGCCAGCCGCCGATCGTCGGCGATCCGGCGCAGGTGGCGGATGCGCTGGAACGCTGGATGCGCGAGGCCGATGTGGACGGCTTCAACCTCTCCCGCACCGTCATGCCGGAATGCCTCGAGAGCTTTGTGGAACTGGTCGTGCCGGTGCTGCAGGAACGCGGCCTGTACAAGACCGGCTACGCGCCCGGCACCTACCGCGAGAAGCTGTTCGGCGCAGATGCGCGCCTGCCCGCGGGCCACGCCGCGGCGCGCCACCGGGGCTGGTGACGCCCGGCTACGAGATCAGAGGCAGCCGGCGGCCCGCGCGCGCGCCCTGACCAGCGCCAGCACCGTGCGGCAGGTCGGCACCGCGACGCCGACCAGCTCGGCCAGTTCCACCACCACGCCGAGCAACGCCTCGATCTCCATCGGGCGGCCGCGTTCCAGATCCTGCAGCATGGAGGTCTTGTGCGCGCCGACCTCGGCGCCGCCGGCGATGCGCTTGTCCACGTCGATGGCGAAGCGCACGCCGAGCGCCTCCGCCACCGCCTGGCCTTCCAGCATCATGGCGCGCGCCACGCCGCGCTGCCCGTCATC
>JBJOMW010000037.1:0-22817 GCA_046052145.1 Pseudomonadota bacterium | reverse complement strand
ACGCGGCCGGGATGTCGTAGAGCCCGGTCAGCACCTTCGCCATGCCGCTCGTTGGGATGGACGGGTTCACGGTGGAGACATAGGCGCCGAAATTTGCTGCCGCTTGCACCTCAAGCGCCAGGAACCGCCCTTCGGCATCCAGTGCGAGCGCGATCTCGGCCACAAGGTCGCGCGCATGCGTGTCGGCCAGGTGGTGCTCCGTGCGGTCCTGCACCCAGCGCACGGCGCGGCGCAGGCGATCGGCGGCAAAGCAGGCCAGCGCTTGTTCGGGGTAGGGCGGAAGCTTCGGGCCGAAGCCGCCGCCGACATCCTCCGTCACCACGCGCAGCCGCTCGCGCGGCCAGCGCAGCACATGATCGGCCAGGATGCGATGCAGCACATGCACGCCCTGCGACGGCGTGGTGAGGGTCACCACGCCCTCCTGCCATTCGGCCAGCGCGGCGCGGGGTTCGATATAGCCCGCCAGGATGCGCGGCGAACGTGCCGTCAGGCGCGTGACATGCGCGGCCCGCGCCATCGCCGCCGCGACCGCTGCGGCATCGCCCTTGCGCCAGTCGCAGACCAGATTGCCCGGCGCCTCCGCATGCAGCTGCGTTGCCCCGGGCGCGAGCGCGTCCTCCGCCAGGATCACGGCGGGGAGGGGGGCGTAGTCCACGTTGATAGCCTCGGCCGCGTCGCGCGCCTGTTCGACGGTCTCGGCCACGACCATCGCCACGATCTCGCCGACATGGCGCACGCGATCGGTCGCGATGGGCAGGCGCGGCGGTTCCACATGGCGACGGCCGGCGGCGTCGTGGATTTCCGTCAGCGCCGGGTTGTGGCCGAGGCCGGCCGTGTCGGCCGCGGTGAAGATGGCGGCAACGCCGGGCATGGCGCGCGCGGCGCCCGCCTCCAACGCACGGATGCGCGCATGCGCATGGGGCGAGCGCAGGAACACCGCCTGCAGCGCGCCCGGCGCCGCGCGGTCCGCGGTGAAGCGTCCGCCGCCGGTGAGGAGTCTGGGATCCTCGAGCCGCCGCAGCGGCTGGCCGAGGCCGGGGAGCACGTCGAAGGCCATAGGCAGAGCCTAGCGCGCCCGATGCCGCGCGCCGAGAGCGGGGGCGGTCACGGCTATAGCGGGTCCGCCCCCCGGTGGACCGCCGGCCACCGCGCATGCTTCGCTGCCGGGATGGAACGGCGCGGCGCGGATCAGGCAGGGCAGGGGCGCGACGAGCCGATGCGCGGCATCCCGCTGCTGCTGGCCTCCGTCTCCCTCTTTTCCGTCTCGGACGCGCTGGCGAAGAAGCTGGGCGCAACCATGCCGGCGGTTGAGGTCGTCTTCCTGCGCTACCTCACCTTCGTGGCGCTCGCCCTGCTGCCCTTCGCCCGGCGTGGTGGTGTGGGGCGGCTGCGCTCCCGCGCGCCGGGCTTGCAGGTGCTGCGGGGGCTTTGCGTCGTCGGCTCGGCGATCCTGTTCATCATGGCGCTGCAGCACCTGCCGCTGGCGAATGCGACGGCGATCAGCTTCGTCTCGCCCGCCTTCGTCACCATTCTGTCCGTGCTTTTCCTGGGCGAGCGCGTCGGCTGGCGGCGCTGGACGGCGCTGGCGGTCGGCATTCTGGGCATGCTGATCATCCTCCGCCCTGGCACCGAGGTCTTCACCCCGGCCGCGCTGCTGCCGGTGCTCTCCTCGGCCGCCTGGGCCTCGGCGGTGGTGGTCACGCGTCGGATGGGATCGGCCGATGCGCCGGAGACGACGCTGGCCTGGACCGCCGGTGTCGGCCTTGCGGTGGTGACCTTGCTGCTGCCGGTGATGATGCTGTTCGGCATCACGCCGGGGATGCCGAGCCTGTGGCAGGTCGGGCTCGGCCTGCTCATCGGGCTGTTCTCGGCGGGGGGGCATTTCCTGGTGGTGCTGGCCTATCGCGCGGCGCCGGCCTCCGTCCTTGCGCCTTTCTCCTACACGCAGCTGCTCACCTCCGGCCTGCTCGGCGTGCTGGTCTTCGGCCATGTGCCGGATGGCTGGACCTTCCTCGGCGCCGCGGTGATCGCCGCGAGCGGCCTCTACACCGCGCATCGGGAGAGGGTGCGCGCGCGCCAGGGCTGAGGAGCCAGGGAGGGCGACATGCCGGCCCAGAATGTGGTAAGTCCCACATATGCCCCGCCGCACTGACGGCGCGCCCGCCAAGGCGCAGCGCCACCGCAGCATCCTTGCCGCGCTTGCGACCGACCCGACGGTGCGCATCTCCGCGCTCGCCGCGCAATTCGGCGTCTCGGGCGAGACGGTGCGGCGCGACATCGAGGAATTGTCGCGCGCGGGCGCTGTGCGGCGGACCTATGGCGGCGCATCCGTCGTCCAGGCCGGGCTGCAGCCGGAGCTTTCCTCGCGGGAGCGGATGGCGGTGGCCGAGCGTGCGCGGATCGGCGCGGCGGCCGCGGCGCTGGTGGAGCCGGGCTCGGTCGTGATGCTGGATGCGGGCAGCACGACCACGCATTTCGCGCGCGCGCTGGCCGCGCGCGGCATCCCCGCGACGGTGCTGACCAACAGCCTGAATGCCGCGGTGGAACTGGCCTCCGCGCCGGGCGAGGGGCTCAGCGTCGTCCTCTGCCCAGGCGATGTCAGCGCCGCTGAGCGCGGTGTCTATGGCTCCGAGACCGAGGCCTTTCTGCGCCGCTTCAACGCCGACCTTGCGGTGATCGGCGCCTCGGGCCTGACGGAGGAGGGGCCCTGCGAGGCGATCTCCCGCGCCGCCTGGGTGAAGCGCGCAATGCTGGCGCGCGCGCCGCGCCGGATGCTGCTGGCGGATTCGGGGAAATTCGGGCGCGGACTGCTGGACTGCGTCTGCCCGTTGGGGGAGCTGACGGACCTGGTGACGGATTCGCCCCCGCCCGCTGGCCTCGCGGCCGCGCTGCGGCGCGCGGAGACGGCGCTCACCCTGGGCTGAAGCCGCCGGAGGCTGGCGCTACGCCCGTCTTGATTGTATGGAACCCTCCACATCCCCTGCCGGAATCGCCACAGCTCCAAGATGGCTGCCGCAAGCCGCCCACCCGCCCCGCCGCGCCCCTTCGCCGCCGTGCCCCCCGCGCGGCTGGCGGCGCTGCGCTGGGTGCTGACCGATATCGACGACACGCTGACCACCGAGGGGCGGCTGACCGCCGAGGCCTATGCCGCGCTCGAGCAGTTGCAGGCCGCGGGGCTGATCGTCGTGCCCGTCACCGGCCGCCCCGCCGGCTGGTGCGACATGGTCGCGCGCTTCTGGCCCGTCGCCGCGGTGGTCGGGGAGAATGGCGCGCTGTGGTACGCGCTGGATCACGCGGCGCGGCGGATGCGGCGGCACCAGGTGCAGGATGATGCGACGCGGCTCGCGGCCCGCGCGCGGCTGGATGCGCTGGCGGCAGAGGCGATGCGCGCCGTGCCCGGCACCCGCATCGCCGCCGACCAGCCCTTCCGGCTGTTCGATGTCGCCGTGGATTTCGCCGAGGATGCCGGCCCCCTGCCACTGACTGACGCCGAGCAGATCGCCGCCATCTTCCGCGCCGGCGGGGCGGCGGCGAAAGTCAGCTCCATCCATGTGAACGCCTGGATCGGCGAATGGGACAAGCTCTCGGGCCTTGGCCACCTGTTTGCCGCGCTGTGGCAGCCGCTCGGGGAGGTGCTGGACCAGGTCGCCTTCCTCGGCGACAGCCCGAATGATGCGCCGCTCTTCGGCGCGGTGCCGCTGTCGATCGGGGTGGCGAATGTCGCCCCCTTCCTGGACGGGATGACGACGCCGCCCGCCTATGTCACGAGAGGGGCCGGCGGCGCTGGCTTCGCCGAATTCACCGCGGCCGTGCTCGCCGCCAAGCACAGTAAGGGAGGATCACACGCATGAAGCGACGTCTTCTGCCGGCCGCGGGCTTTGCCGCGGCGCTCATGGCGGCGATGCCGTGGTCGCAGGCCGCGGCCCAAGGTGGTTGCGCCTTCCGCGGTGCGCTCGACGAGGCCTATTGCGACGCGAACCGCGACATGGTGGCCGACGTGCCGACCGAGGCGAACCGCCAGCGCGATCCCTCCACCCTCGTCTTCGCCTACACCCCGGTCGAAGACCCCGCGCTCTATGCCAGCCAGTTCCGCCCTTTCCTGGAGCACCTGACGCAGTGCACGGGCCGGCGGACGGTCTATTTCCAGGTGACGTCGAATGCGGCGCAGGTGGAGGCGATGCGCTCCGGCCGGCTGCATATCGCGGGCTTCTCCACGGGTCCGACGGCTTTTGCTGTGAACCTCGCGGGCGCCGTGCCGTTTGCCATCAAGGGCAATGAGCGGGAGTTCGAAAGCTATCGCGTCGCGATGATCGTGCGCGCCGACAGCCCGTTCCGCTCCGTCACGGACCTCAAGGGTCGTCGCGTGGCGCATACCTCCGCAACCTCGAATTCAGGCAACCTCGCGCCGCGCGCTTTCTTCCCCGGGCTCGGCCTGGTGCCGGACACCGACTATCGCGTGATCTTCTCGGGTGGTCATGACCGCAGCGTGATGGGCGTGAATGCAGGCGACTATGATGCCGCGCCGGTCGCCTCCGACGTGTACAATCGCATGATCGCCCGCGGGCAGGTCCGGCGCGAGAATTTCCGGGTGATCTGGGAAAGCGACCCGTTCCCGACCTCCTCCTTCGCGCTGGCGCATGACCTGCGGCCGGAATTGGCGGCGCGCATCCGGCAGTGCTTCTTCGACTACCGCTTCCCGGAGGCGATGCGCCGCGACCTCGGCGGCAATGACCGCTTCTGGCCGGCGACCTATGCCGAGCATTGGGCGCCGGTGCGCGCGGTGGCCGATGCGGTGAACGCGCCCTACAACCGCTCGGCCTGGGACGCCGAAAGCCGGCGTGAGCTGGAAGCCGAACAGCGCCGGAACCAGCAGCGTCAGCAGCAGCAGCAGCAGCAGCAGCAGCAGCCGGCGGCGCGTCCCCAGTGAACCAGATGGCCGCGCAGCAGGGCGCGGACGGCCAGGCCCAGATGGGCCTGGTCATCCGCGGCCTTGCCAAGGAATATGTGCCCGGCAAGCCGGTGCTGCGCGGCATCGACCTTGCGATCGCGTCGGAGGGGATCACGGCCATCATCGGCCCCTCCGGCACCGGCAAATCCACGCTGATCCGTTGCATCAACCGCCTGGTGGAGCCGACGGCGGGCGAGATCCTGCTGCATGGTCAGGACCTGGCGAAGCTGCGGGGCAAGGCGCTCAGGCTGGCGCGCCGACGGATCGGCATGGTCTTCCAGGAGTACAACCTTGTCGAGCGGCTGACGGTTATGGAGAATGTGCTCTCCGGCCGGCTCGGCTATGTGCCGCTTTGGCGCGCCTGGCTCCGAAAGTACCCGGAGGCCGATATCGCGCGCGCCTTCGAACTGCTGGACGCGGTCGGCCTGCCCGAACATGCGACGCGCCGCGCGGATGCGCTCTCAGGCGGGCAGCGCCAGCGTGTGGGCATTGCGCGCGCGCTGATGCAGGGGCCGGAGCTGCTGCTGGCCGATGAGCCGACCTCCTCCCTTGATCCCAAGACCGCGGTCGAGGTGATGGAGCTGCTGGCGAGGCTTACGGCGGCGGCCGGCGTGCCAGTGATCGTCAACATCCATAATGTGGACCTCGCCAAGCGCTTCGCCAGCCGCATCATCGGCATGTCGGGCGGGGCGGTGGTCTTCGACGGCCCGCCCAGTGATCTGCGCCCATCCCATCTGCAGCAGATCTATGGCGGCGAGGATTGGCTGTGAGCGAAGCCGCCCTTGCCGCGCGCCGCGCCTTTGCGCCGAACTGGGGCGCGCGTGCCGGTCTGCTCGCGCTTGGCGTCTACTGCATCTATGCGCTCGGCCGGCTCGACATCACCTGGGCGCGGCTCGTCACGGGCTTCGGGGAGGCGGGGCGGTTCCTCGCCCGCATGTGGCCACCCAATTTCATGCGCTGGGAATTGCTGCTGGAGGGGCTGCTGGAGAGCATCCAGATCGCGCTGCTCTCCTCCGCGCTCGGTATCCTGCTGTCCCTGCCGCTCGGGCTGATGGCGGCGCGCAACCTCTCGCCAGCGATTGTTGCCGCGCCGACGCGCGCCTTCGTCGCGCTCTGCCGGTCGCTGCACTACGTCATCGTCGCGATCCTCTTCGTGAAGGCGATCGGCTTCGGGGCGCTGGCCGGCGTCGCGGCGCTCACCGTCGCCTCCATGGGCTTCATCGCCAAGCTCTTCGCCGAGGCCATCGAGGAGATCTCGATGAAGCAGGTGGAGGCGATCCGTGCGACCGGCGCAGGGCTGCCCAAGGTGCTGCTTTATGGCGTGTTGCCGCAGGTCGCGTCCCGCTTCACCGGCTTCTGCCTGTACCAGCTGGATTCCAACCTCCGGAATTCGACGCTGGTCGGCATTGTCGGCGCGGGCGGCATCGGGGGCACGCTGTTCGCGGCCTTCAAGCGCTTCGACTACGATTTCGTCGCCGCGATCCTGCTGTCCATCATCGCGCTGATCTTCCTGGCCGAGGTGATCTCCGGTCGCATCCGGGCGGCGATGCGATGAGCGCTTCCCTCATGCGGGAATGGACCCGCTTTACGCCGCAGGAGCGCATCGGCCGCTGGCTGGTCTGGCTTGCCATCGTCGCGAGCCTCGTCTGGGCTGTCCGCAACGTCGAGATCATCCCGGAATTCCTGGCCGATGCGCCGGAACAGATGGCCGATCTGCTGGTGCGCATGTGGCCGCCCGACATCGCGCATTACCACCCGGCCGTACATGAGGCGCTGATCGAGACGCTGCATATCGCAACCCTCGGCACGGTGCTGTCCTTCGCCCTGGCGGTGCCACTCGCGCTGATGGCTGCGCGGAATGTGTGCCGCATCCCCGTGCTGAACGGCTTCGCGCAGTTGATGCTGGTGTCCTCCCGCAGCGTGAACTCGCTGGTCTGGGCGCTGATCTTCGTGGCTGTCTTCGGCCCGGGCGCAGCAGCCGGCACCTTCGCCATCGCCTTCCGCTCCGTCGGCTTCGTCGGCAAGCTGCTGGCCGAGGCGCTGGAGGAGACGAACCCGGGCCCGGCGGAGGCGCTGCGCTCGGCCGGCAGCCCCTGGGGGCATGTGATGCTGAAGGGCGTCTGGCCGCAGGTGCAGCCCGCCTTCTGGGGCATCGCGCTGTTCCGCTGGGACATCAATGTGCGCGAAAGCGCCGTGCTCGGTCTGGTCGGCGCGGGCGGGATCGGCGTCGTGCTGGATGACGCCATCAACTTCTTTCAGTGGGAACGCGTGGCGACGGTGCTGCTGGCGATCCTGGTGGTGGTCATCATCGCCGAGATCGTCGTCACCCGCATACGAACGCGGCTGATCTAGGATGCAGACGGCGTTCGACCTTCTCGTCATTGGCGGCGGCGTCAACGGCGCGGGGATCGCGCGCGATGCGCAGGGCAGGGGGCTGTCCACCTGCCTTGTCGAGCGCGGGGACCTGGCGGGCGCCACCTCCTCCAACTCCTCGAAGCTCATCCATGGCGGGTTGCGCTATCTGGAGCAGTACGAGTTCCGCTTGGTGCGGGAGGCGCTGGCGGAGCGCGAGGTGCTGCTCCGCATCGCCCCGCACATCGTCTGGCCGATGCGCTTCGTGCTGCCGCACCGGCCGGAGATGCGCCCCAAGTGGATGATCCGCGCGGGCCTGTTCCTCTATGACCATCTGGCGCGGCGCGTCAGCCTGCCGGGGACCGAGGCGGTGCGGACCGCCGCGCACCGCTATGGCGCGCCGCTCTCCCCCGAGATCACCGACGCCTTCGCCTATTCCGATTGCTGGGTGGAGGATAGCCGCCTGGTCGTGCTGAATGCGCGCGATGCGGCCGCGCGCGGCGCCGAGATCCTGGTCCGCACCGAATTCGTTGGTGCCGAGCGCGGCGCGGAGGGCTGGACCTGCCGGCTGCGCAGTGCTGACGGCAGTGAGCGCCGCGTCACCGCCCGCGCGCTGGTCAATGCCGCCGGGCCCTGGGTGCTGGAGGCGCAGGACGCCGCCCATGCCCGCGCGCGTGACCGCGTGCGGCTGATCCGCGGCAGCCACATCGTGCTGCCCGCGCTCTATGAGGGCGACCAGGCCTATATCCTGCAGAATGACGACAGGCGCGTGGTCTTCGTCATTCCCTATGAGGGCCGCTTCTCGCTCGTCGGCACCACCGATGTCCCGCATGAGGGCGATGCGCGCGCCGCACATTGCACGGCGGAGGAGGCGGCCTATCTCTGCGCCGCCGTCGGCCGGCAGTTCCGCCGCGCGCCGGACCCCTCCGAGATCGTCTGGAGCTATTCCGGCGTGCGCCCGCTGCATGATGACGGCGCGGACAACCCATCCGCTGTCACCCGCGACTATGTGCTGAAGCTGGATGACGCGGCAGGCCAGGCGCCGGTGCTGCAGATCTATGGCGGCAAGATCACCACCTATCGGCGCCTCGCGGAGGAAGCGGTGGGGAAGGTCGCCGCCGCGCTCGGCCGCGCTGGCACGCCCTGGACCGCGGCCGCGGCATTGCCGGGCGGCGCATTCGGCGGCCTCGACCTGCCGGGCTTCGAGGCCGAGATGGCCCGCCGCCATCCCTGGATCGCCCCCACCACGCTGCGGCGGCTGGTGCGCGCCTATGGCAGCGACCTCGATGCGCTGCTGGATGGCGCGAGCGGGCCCAATGCGATGGGCGAGGAGTACGGCGCCGGATTCACGGAGCGCGAGCTCGATTGGTTGGTGCAGCACGAATGGGCCCGCACGGCCGAGGATGTGCTGTGGCGGCGGAGCAAGCTCGGCCTGCACATGCCGCCCGAGGGCCAGGCACGGCTCGCGCAGCGCCTGGCGGCCTAGGCAGGGCTGACAGCGCGGCGGCGGCTTTCTAGGCTCCCGCCTGGATCGCAGGAGGCCGCCCCGATGACCGCGCCAGGATCGCGCCGCCCGTGAGCGAGGCCGCGCCCGAAGGCTCGCGCCGCGTCGTGATCGCGTTGGGCTCGGCGCAGACGCTTGCCTGGGCCTCCTCCTATTACCTGCCGGCGATCCTGGCGGCGCCGATGGCGGCCGATCTCGGCATTCCGGCCTCCTGGGTATTCGGCGGGTTTTCGGCCGCGCTGGTGCTGTCGGCGCTGCTCGGGCCGGCGGCCGGGCGGGCGATTGACCGGCGTGGCGGGCGCGACGTGCTAACGTTGTCCAACCTGGTCTTCGCCGCGGGTCTCGCGCTGATGGCGCTGGCGCAGGGGCCGGCGTTGATGGCGCTGGCTTGGCTGGTGGTGGGCGTCGGCATGGCGATGGGGCTCTATGACGCCGCCTTCGCGACGCTGGCGGGTCTCTATGGTCGCGCCGCGCGCACGCCGATCACCGGCATCACGCTGATCGCGGGCTTTGCCAGCACGGTCGGCTGGCCGCTCTCCGCGATCATGGAAGATGCGCTGGGCTGGCGCGGCGCCTGCCTGGGCTGGGCCGCGCTGCATCTGGTGCTGGGCCTGCCGCTGAACCGGCTGCTGGTGCCGCCCGCACCGCCGCCCGAGAAGCAGCAGGCCGTGGCGATGGGTGAGGCAGAGCCGGCGCCGCGCTGGGCCATGCCGATCCTGGCCTTTGTCTTCGCCGCCACCTGGACGGTGGCGGGCGCGATGGCGGCGCATTTGCCGACCATGCTGCAGGCAGCTGGCACGACGCCGGCGATGGCGGTGCTGGCGGCCGCGTTGATCGGCCCGGCGCAGGTCGCCGCGCGCGTGCTGGAATTCGCCCTGGTCCGACGTATCCAGCCGATCACCACGGCGCGATTGGCGACACTCGGCCATCCGCTGGGTGCGGCGGCGCTGCTGCTGGCGGGTGGCTTCGCCGCGCCGGTCTTCGCGGTGCTGCACGGCATGGGCAATGGCGTGATGACGATCGTGAAGGGCACTCTGCCGCTCGCGGTCTTCGGCCCGGTCGGTTACGGCGCCCGGCAGGGCCTGCTGGCGGCGCCGTCGCGCTTTCTGCAGGCGCTGGCGCCAGTTGCCTTTGGCCTGCTGCTGGAACGCGCAGGTGTGGGCGTGGCGCTGGCGGTGACGTCCGGCCTCACCTTAGCCGCCTTCCTGGCGCTGTTGGCGCTGCGCGTGCAGGTGAGGCGCTAGAACTCTTCCACGCAACCGCGGCGCGGCGCTGCGGATCAGGCGCTGGGCTGGGGCGGATTCGGGCCCGGCGGCGTGATGAGAGGGAACTCTGGCTGCTCAGGTGGTGCGCCGGGCCATTCGGGCCCGGGCGTTTCGGGCGCCACCGGCGGCAGGCCCGGCCACTCGGGGCCTGGGCCGGGCGGCGCTTCGGGCCGCGGTGTCTCCGCTGGTTGCGGGGCGGGCGGCGGGGTTTCGCGAACCGGATCGGAGAGGCGGAGGGGCACGGTCATCGCGCCTTAACGCGCCCGGCCCCTCGCAGTTGAGGCGGGGGAGAGCCCCCCGCATCGGATCAGGCGGCGACGGCGATCGGCGTCGGCGCGACGGGCACGCGCTCGGCAATCTTCGCCACGGCCTGCTCGCGCGTGATGGTCTCGACGGCCGCGATCTCGACGGCGAGGCGCTCCAGCGCCGCTTCGAAGATCTGCCGTTCGGAGAAGGAACGCTCCGGATTGTTCACGTTGCGGGCGAGGTCGCGCAGCACCTCAGCAACCTTGCGCGGGTCGCCGCTGTTGAGCTTCGCCTGCAGCTCCGCCGCGCGGCGCGCCCAGGTGATGCCGCGCGCGGTGCCCCGCGGCGTGGTGTTCAGCACATCGAGCGCCTCAGCGATCAGCGCGCTGCCGGCCAGGCGGCGAATGCCATTCGCCACGACCTTGGCGCGTGGCACGCGTACCAGCAGCCGCCCCTCGCCGAAGGCGAAATGCACGAGCTCAAGCTTCTCGCCGCCGACGGTCGCGGAGGACTCGCCCGTCACGCGGCCGACGCCATGGGCGGGATGCATCACCGCATCGCCTTCGGCGAAGCCAGCGAACTCGCCGGAAGGCGGCTGAAGCTCGGTAGGCAGGGGGGGGGCGGCGGGGGTGGAAGTGCGGGCGGCGTCGGGCTTCGGCATGTCGGCCGGCTCCATCATCACGATGCGGTTCTGCAGGATTGCAGTCAGATGACGGACCAGCGCGCGAAGATCAAGCATTTCAATCGCAACGACTCATGCGTGTTGCGCGCAGGTCGCGTGTTCGCCGCGCGCGGCCTGCTGATGAGGCGCTCCGGACGGGCTCGCAACAGGCTGCTCGGCGCGGCAGGATGACACGGTCTGATGGGGTGAAGAGCCATGGGTGGAGCGGATGCGGCGCGGGCAGGCGTGCTGGTGGCGGCCGATGCGCTGGCGCGCAGCAAGGGTGTGGCCGTTCTGGCCATCCGCAATCCGCGCGATGCGACGCATGCCGCCGCTCTCCGAATCCCGGGGGCGATTGATGTGGACCTGCCGTCGGAACTCGCTGGTCCCGGCGGCGGGCTCCGCGGTGGTCGTCCGCTGCCCGATATCCAAGCCTTGGAGAGCCATGCCCGCGCCTGGGGCCTCCGGCAGGGCCAGCCCGTCGTCGTCTATGATGAAGACCGCAATCTGGTCGCCGCGCGCGCCTGGTGGCTACTGCGCTGGGCGGGGATCGCGGATGTGCGATTGCTGGATGGCGGCTTCGCGGCTTGGCGCGCGGCGGGGCTGGAGCTGGCCGATCATGCGCCCGTGCCGGCACCCGGTGATGTGCGCCTTTCGGCCGGCCACATGCCGGTGCTGGATGCGGATGGCGCTGCGATGCTCGCGCGTCGCGGCGTGCTGCTCGATTCGCGCATCCGCCCGAATTACATCGGGGCGGCCGTGCCGCCGGGCACGGCGCCGCGCGGGCATATCCCCGGCGCGCTGAGCGCGCCCGCGGCTGACAATCTGACCGAGCCCGGCCCCTTCGCGGAAGCCGAGACGCTGCGCCACCTCTATGCCGCGCTCGGCGCGGATGGCAGCCGGCCTGTCGGGGTGTATTGCGGGGTTGGGATCTCGGCCTGCGTGAATGTCGCAGCTCTTGCCACGCTTGGCATCACGGCGGCGATGTATCCGGGATCCTGGTCGGGCTGGAGCGCCGATCCGTCGCGGCCCGTGGTGGTGGGGGGACGTCCCGAGTGAGCCCGTTCGACAGCCCGTTCGATACGACCCTGGAGCGCCGGCCGAGCGGCTGCGTGAAGTGGAACCGCTACGCCGAGGATGTGCTGCCCATGTGGGTGGCCGATATGGATTTCGCCGTCCCGCCCCCGATCCTGGACGCCGTCCAGGCGCGCCTCGCGCATCCCGTGCTGGGCTATGGCATGGCGCAGACGGGGCTGAAGGCGCGCATCGTCGCCTGGCTGGCGCAGCATTACGGGTGGGAAGTGGCGCCGGAGGCGATCATCCCGATGCCGGGCGTGGTGCCCGGCTTCAACCTGGCACTCCGCGCCACCTGCGCGCCGGGCGCAGGCGTGGTGGTGCAGACGCCGGTCTATCCGCCCATGCTTGCCGCCGCCGGCCATTGGGATCTCCGGCGCGTGGATGCGCCGCTGTCCTCCGCCGATGAGCCGGACCTCGATGCGCTTGGCCGCGCGCTGGCGGAGTCAGGGGCGGGGTCGGCCTTCCTGCTCTGCAATCCGCACAACCCGACGGGACGCGTCTTCACCCGCGCTGAACTCACCGCCATGGCCGGCGCCTGCGTGTCGGCGGGGGCGACGATCATCGCCGACGAAATCCATTGCGACCTTCTGTTCGACGGGCGGCGGCACATCCCCATCGGCTCGCTTGGGCCCGAGGTCGCTGCGCGCACCATCACGCTGATGTCGGCAGGCAAGACCTTCAACATTGCGGGCCTCAATGCCTGCTGGGCCGTGGTGACGGATGCCGCGTTGCGCGCGCGCTTCCAGCGCGCCATCGCCGGGGTTGCGGATCATGCGAATATCCTCGGCCTGGTCGCGACCGAGGCGGCTCTGACCCATTGCGAACCCTGGCGGCAGGCGGTGCTGGCCTATCTGCAGGCCAACCGGGACTGGCTTGTGCAGGCCGTCGCCACGCGCCTGCCGGGTGTGACGATGCGGGTGCCGGAGGGCACCTTCCTGGCCTGGCTCGACTGCCGGGGCAGCGCCGCGGCGCCCGATCCGCAGGGCTTCTTCCTGGAGCGTGCGGGGGTGGCGTTCAATCCTGGGCCCGATTTCGGCCCGCCTGGCGCCGGCTTCGTGCGGCTGAACTTCGGCTGCCCCCGGGCGACGCTGGAGGAGGGCATCGCGCGCATGGCCCGGGCGCTGGCGCAGGGCTGAGCCTGCCATATGGTCCGTCGCCTCATCCCCCGCGGCCGGCGGGTGGGTCGGGCCTTGCGTTAATCCGCGCGACGCGACATGAAGATCGCAGAACATGGCGGGCATGCGCTTTCGGCGGGACTAACCCGCCAGGCGGGACCCGGCTGGGAGCAGGGAGGCGTCCGGGCGTGGCATCCACGAACGGTGATGGCGACACCATCCTTGAGACCGAAGGGCTGACCAAGGAGTTCCGCGGCTTCGTCGCGGTGGCCGATGTCGCCCTTAAGGTGCGCCGTGGCACCATTCATGGGCTGATCGGCCCGAATGGCGCCGGCAAGACCACCTGCTTCAACCTGCTCACCAAGTTCCTGCCGCCGACGCGGGGGACCATCCGCTATGATGGGCAGGACATCACGCGCATGAAGCCGGCCGAGGTCGCACGCCTCGGCCTCGTGCGCTCCTTCCAGATCTCGGCGGTCTTCCCGCATCTGACGGTGCTCGAGAATGTTCGCGTCGCGCTGCAGCGCGCCCGTGGCGGCAGCTTCGATTTCTGGCGGTCGGAGAGCCTGCTGAGCACCTTCGACGCGCGCGCGATGGAGCTGCTCGAGGATGTCGGGCTCACCGCCTATGCGCGCACCAATGCGGGCGAGCTGCCCTATGGCCGCAAGCGCGCGCTCGAGATCGCTACGACGTTGGCGCTCGACCCCGTGATGATGCTGTTGGACGAGCCGACGGCGGGCATGACGCATGAGGATGTGGACCGCATCATCGCGCTGGTGAAGCGCGTGGCGAAGGGCCGCACCGTGCTGCTGGTCGAGCATAATCTGAAGGTCGTGGCCGGGCTTTGCGACACCATCACCGTGCTGACGCGCGGCCGCGTGCTGGCCGAGGGCGACTATGCCGCGGTCAGCGCAAACCCGGAGGTGCAGGCCGCCTATCTCGGCACCGATCCCGGCGTCGCGGGGGGGCACTGACCATGGCCGACACGCTGACAGACGCCCGCCCGCAAGCGGCCGCCGGCCAGCCGATGCTGGAGGTCCGCGACCTCGAGGCCTGGTACGGCGAAAGCCATGTCCTGCACGGCGTCGGCATCGAGATCCGCCAGGGCGAGGTGGTTACGCTGCTCGGCCGCAACGGCGCGGGCAAGACCTCGACGCTCCGCGCCATCATGGGGCTGACGGGCCGCCGCGCGGGTGCCATCCGCTTCGAGGGGAAGGAGCTGATCAACGCCCGTCCCGACATCATCGCGCGGAGCGGCATCGCCTATTGCCCGGAGGAGCGTGGCATCTTCGCCTCGCTCGACGTGACCGAAAATCTCATGCTGCCGCCGGTGATCGCGCCGGGCGGGCTCAGCCTCGATGAGATCTACACGCTCTTCCCGAACCTGAAGGAGCGTGCGCGGAGCCAGGGCACGAAGCTCTCGGGCGGCGAGCAGCAGATGCTGGCGATCGCGCGCATTCTGCGCACCGGGGCGCGGCTGCTGCTGTTGGACGAGCCCTCGGAAGGGCTCGCGCCGGTGATCGTGCAGCAGATCGGCGCGATGATCCGGAGCATCAAGCAGCGCGGCTTCACGGTGCTGCTGGTGGAGCAGAACTTCCGGTTCGCCCAGACCGTGGCGGACCGGCACTACGTGATGGAACACGGCCGTGTCGTGGACATGGTGGCCAATGCAGACCTCGCCGCCAGCATGGACCGGCTGCACGAATACCTCGGCGTCTGACAGGCCGGGGCGGAAGCAACAGGAGAGGACAACGACCATGACCATCGAACGTCGCACGCTTCTGACCGGCGCTGGCGCCGTTGCCGCGGGCTCTGGCCTCGGCGGGCTGCCCTTCACCTCCCGCAGCGCGCGGGCGCAGGCGGCCAACACGATCCGCATCGGCGTGCTGAACGACCAGTCCGGCCTCTATCGCGACCTGTCGGGCCCGGGGTCCACCCAGGCGGTGCAGATGGCGATCCGCGAGAGCGGCATCACCCAGCGCGGCATCAATGTGGAGGTCGTGCAGGCCGACCACCAGAACCGCCCGGATGTCGGCTCCACCGTCGTGCGCCAGTGGATCGACCGCGACGGCATCGATGTGGTGATGGACGTGCCGACCTCCTCGGTGGCACTGGCCGTCAACACGCTGGTGCGTGAACGCAACAAGGTGTTCCTCGCCTCCGGCCCGGCGACGTCGGACCTGACGGGCTCGGCCTGCTCGGCGAACACCATCCACTGGACCTACGACACCTACATGCTGGCGCGTTCCACCGGCGGCGCGCTGGTCGCGGCTGGCGGCCGCAGCTGGTTCTTCGTCACCGCCGACTACGCCTTCGGCCACGCGCTGGAGCGCGACGTCTCCGCCTTCGTGCGCAGCTCCGGCGGCACGATCGTCGGCAGCGTCCGCACGCCCTTCCCGGGCACGACGGACTTCTCCTCCTTCCTGCAGCAGGCGCAGCGCTCGCGCGCGCAGGTCATTGGCCTCGCGAATGCGGGCGGCGATACGATCAACTCGATCAAGCAGGCGGCGGAATTCCGCATCACCCGCGGTGGCACGCGCCTCGCCGGGCTGCTGGTCTTCATCACCGATGTGGACAGCCTCGGCCTTGAAGTGGCGCAGGGCCTCGTGCTGAGCGAGACCTTCTACTGGGATCTCAACCAGCGCACCCGCGCCTTCACCCAGCGCCTCGGCACGCTGCCGGGCAACATCCGCCCCTCCATGGTGCAGGCGGGCTGCTACTCGGCGGCGCTGCACTACTTCAAGGCGGTGATGGATATGGGCGTGCCGGCCGCCAAGGCCTCGGGGCTTGAGGCGGTGAACCGGATGAAGGCGATGCCGACCTCCGACGACGCCTTCGGCGAGGGCACCATCCGCCCCGACGGCCGCAAGCTGCACGATTGCTACCTGTTCCAGGTGAAGACGCCGCAGCAATCCTCGGGCCGCTGGGACTACTACAACCTGCTCGGCACCACGCCGGCGGCGCAGGCCTTCCGCCCGCTGACCGAGGGCGGCTGCTCGCTGGTGCGCGCCTGATCCGACACTGACGGGCGAGGGGGCCTGGCCCCCTGGCCAACGACAGACGAGGGGGCTCGCCCCCTCGTCTGGCAACTTCCAAGCCGAGGTCGCCGGACGTGCTGGAAACCATTCTCTTCGAACTTGAGATGGCCGCGCCGCAGCTGGTGCTGGGGCTGGTGAACGGCGCCTTCTATGCGCTGCTGTCGCTGGGTCTCGCGGTGATCTTCGGCATGCTGAACGTCATCAACTTCACCCATGGCGCGCAGTTCATGATGGGCGCCTTCGTCGCCTGGATGCTGCTGCACTATCTCGGCATTGGCTATTGGGGCGCCTTGATCCTGGCGCCGCTGATCGTGGGCGCGATCGGCGTCATCATCGAGAAAACGATGATCTCGCGCCTCTACAAGCTCGATCACCTCTACGGGCTGCTGCTGACCTTCGGCTGCGCGCTGGTGATCGAGGGCGTGTTCCGCAACAATTTCGGCGTCTCGGGTCTGCCCTATGCGGTGCCGCCAGAACTCCGCGGCGGCTTCGAACTGGGGTTCATGTTCCTGCCGGGCTACCGGGCCTGGGTCGTGGCGGTGGCGATCGTCACCTGCCTGGTCACCTGGTACGTGATCGAGAAGACCAAGATCGGCAGCTATCTGCGCGCGGCGACGGAACGCCCGCAGCTGGTGCAGGCCTTTGGCATCAACGTCCCCCGCATGATGACGCTGACCTATGGCGCGGGCGTCGCGCTTGCGGCTTTCGCCGGTGTGCTGGCGGCGCCGATCTATTCCGTGCGCCCGGACATGGGCGCGAACTTCATCATCATCGTCTTCGCGGTCGTGGTGATCGGCGGCATGGGCTCGATCCTCGGCTCGGTCGTCACCGGCTTCGCGCTCGGCTTCCTCGAAGGCATGACGCGCGTGGTATGGCCGGAAGCCTCGGCGACGGTGGTGTTCTTCATCATGGCGATCGTGCTGCTGACGCGGCCGGCCGGCCTGTTCGGGAGGGCCTGATCCATGGCCGGTGAGACCATCGCCTCCGGCGCCATCCGCACCGAGCACGAGATCGCGGGCTTCTGGGGCTTCACCAAGGCGCAGGCCGTCGCCTTCCTGGTAATGCTCGCCTTCGTCGTCGTCAGCCCCTTCTTCCTCTACCCCGTCTTCCTGATGAAGGTGCTGTGCTTCGCGCTGTTCGCCTGCGCCTTCAACCTGCTGATCGGCTATGTCGGGCTGCTGAGCTTCGGCCACGCTGCCTATTTCGGCATGGGTGCTTACATCACCGGCTATGCCGCCAAGGCCTGGGGGCTGCCGCCGGAACTCGCCATCCCGCTCGGCGGGCTGGTGGGTGCCGCGCTTGGCTTGCCCTTCGGTTGGCTCGCCATCCGGCGTGCGGGCATCTACTTCGCCATGATCACGCTGGCGCTGGCCCAGATGGTCTACTTCTTCTCGCTCCAGGCGCCCTTCACGGGCGGCGAGGACGGCATCCAGGCCATCCCGCGCGGGACGCTGTTCGGCATGTTCGACCTGACGCCCGATCTTTCGATGTATTGGGTCGTCGCGGTCGTGTTCCTCGGCGGCTTCCTGCTGATCCACCGCATCGTCCATTCCCCCTTCGGCCAGATCCTGAAGGCGATCCGCGACAATGAGCCGCGCGCGACCTCGCTCGGCTACCGGGTCGAGGATTACAAGCTGATGGCCTTCGTGCTCTCGGCAGGGCTGGCGGGTCTGGCGGGCGGTACCAAGGCGCTGGTCTTCAACATCGCCACCCTGACCGATGTGCATTGGACCATGTCGGGCGAGGTGGTGCTGATGAGCCTCGTGGGTGGCCTCGGCACTGTCTTCGGGCCGGTGGTGGGTGCGGCGGTGATCATCACCATGCAGAACTACCTGGCCGAATTCGGCGCCTGGGTGCTGGTGATCCAGGGCGGCATCTTCATCGCCTGCGTGCTGGCCTTCCGCCGGGGCGTGGTGGGCGAGATCGGCAACGCGCTGAAGGTGAAGCTGTAGGGCTTGGCGCCCCAGCCCCCTTGAGGAGGGCTGGGGCGGCGCTGCCGCATCGCTGGGCAGCCATCGCGCAGCCTTTGGGCACGCCATGCTTTGCTGCATAGCGAAACAGCGTGCCGCCATCTTGCGTGGGACCGGCCGCCGGATGTTCATGCGGCCATGACCTGGTCCATCCTGGCCCGAGATCCTGCGACCGGCGAGGTCGGTGCGGCGGTCGCCAGCCGTTTCCTTGCCACCGGCGCATTGGTGCTGCGTGTCGAGGGGCGGGTTGGCGCGGCCTGCACCCAGGCGCTGGTCAATCCCTTCTTCGCGCCCGACGGCCTTGCCCGGCTCCGCGCCGGTGAGGCGCCGGAGGCTGCGCTCGGCGCCTTGGTCGCGGCCGATGCGGGCGCTGCGGCGCGGCAGTTCCACATCCTCGCCGCCGATGGCCGCAGCGCCCGGCACACGGGCAGCGCCTGTGTCGCGTGGTGCGGTCATCTCGATGGCCCCGATGTCTCGGTGGCGGGCAACATGCTGGCCGGGCCGCAGGTGCTGGAAGCGACGCGCGATGCATTCCTCGCCACCACCGGCCGGCCGCTGGCCGAGCGCCTGCTGGCCGCGATGGAAGCCGGGGAGGGGGCGGGCGGCGACAAGCGCGGCCGGCAATCGGCCGCGATCCAGGTGGCCTCCACCGATGCCTATGCCGACCTCGACCTCCGCGTGGACGACCATCCGGACCCGCTGGCGGAGCTGCGCCGGCTTTATGGCGTGTGGCATAGCTATATGCGCCATTTCCGCCGCTTCCTGCCGGGGCGCGACCATCCGGGCGTCTTCGACCGCGCTGTGATCCAATCCGCCATCGCCGCTGCCCAGGCCGAGGAGGCACGATGAGCGCGCCCGTCCTTGAGCTGCGCGATGTCACCGTCACGCTGCCGACCGATCGCGGGCCGCTGCGACCGGTGGATGGCGTCTCCTTCGCCGTCGAGCCTGGCCGCACACTGGCGGTGGTGGGCGAAAGCGGCTGCGGCAAATCGGTCACCGCGCTCTCCATCATGGGTCTGCTGCCGCAAGGCGCGCGCATCGGCGGCTCCATCCGCTTCGACGGGCGGGAACTGACGACGCTCGACGCGGAGGATTGGCGCCTGAAGCGCGGGCGCGAGATGGCGATGATCTTCCAGGAGCCGATGACCAGCCTGAATCCGGCCTTCCGGGCCGGCGAACAGGTGGCGGAGGCGCTGCGCCTGCACCAGGGCCTGTCGCCGCGCGCGGCGCTGGATTGCGCGATCGAGATGCTGGATCACGTCCGCATCCCGGACGCCGCGCGGCGCGCGATGCAGTATCCGCACCAGCTTTCGGGCGGCATGCGCCAGCGCGTGATGATCGCGATGGCGCTGGCCTGTCGCCCGCGCCTGCTGATCGCCGATGAACCGACGACGGCGCTCGATGTCACCGTGCAGGCGCAGATCCTGGCCCTGATCGACGAGCTGAAGGCCGAGACCGGCACGGCGGTGGTGCTGATCACCCATGACCTCGGCGTGGTCGCTGACCATGCGGATGATGTGGTGGTGATGTATGCCGGCCGCGTCGCGGAACAGGCACCGGCCGCGTCGCTCTTCGCCCGGCCGGAGCATCCCTACACGGTCGGTCTGCTCGGCGCCGCGCCGTCGCTCGAAGGTGGCGCGGCGCGCTTGGCCAGCATCGAGGGCACCGTGCCCGACCTCCGCAACCCGCCGTCCGGCTGCCGCTTTGCGCCGCGCTGCCCCTTCGCGGTCGCGCGCTGCGCGGAACAACCGCCGCTCGCGGAACTCGTCGCAGGCCATCACGCCGCCTGCTGGCGCGCGCCGCTCGACCAGTTGCTGGATGACGCGGCATGAGCGCGATCCTCGAACTCGACGATGTCGCCCGCGTCTTCCCCGTGCGGGATTCCCTCGGCCGCGCGAAGGGTGCGGTCCGGGCGGTGGATGGCGTCTCGCTCTCCGTCGCGGAAGGCGAGGTGCTGGCCATCGTCGGTGAAAGCGGCTGCGGCAAATCCACGCTCGGCCGCGTCATGCTGCGGCTCATCGATGCCGATCGCGGGGCCATTCGCTTCATGGGCCAGGATCTGCGCGCGCTGGGAGCGGCCGAGCTGCGCCGGCGCCGGCGCGACATGCAGCTGATCTTCCAGGACCCCTTCGCCAGCCTCGACCCCCGCATGACGGTGGAAGAAGCGGTGGCGGAGCCGCTGCGCCTGCACGGCATCGTGCCCCGCGCCCAGGAACACCAGCGCGTCGCCGAACTTCTGTCCCGCGTCGGGTTGCGGCCGGAGCTGGCGCGACGCTGGCCGCATGAATTCTCAGGGGGGCAGCGCCAGCGCATCGCCATCGCGCGCGCACTCGCCAGCCAGCCGCGGCTGATCATCGGCGATGAGCCCGTCAGCGCGCTGGATGTCTCGGTGCAGGCGCAGGTGATCAACCTGCTGCAGGACCTGATCGCGGAATTCCGCCTGACCTTCGTGCTGATCAGCCATGACCTCGGCGTGGTGCGCCACATCGCGAACCGCGTGGCGGTGATGTATCTCGGCCGCATCGTCGAGGAAGGCCCGACCGAGCAGGTCTTCGGCGCCGCGCGCCATCCCTACACGCGCGCGCTGCTCGCGGCCGTGCCCGGGCAGGGGGGCGGCAAGGCTGCGCCGCTGGAAGGCGATGTGCCGAGCCCGATCAACCCGCCCTCCGGCTGCCGTTTCCGCACGCGCTGCCCGTTTGCCGAGGCCGTCTGCGCCGAACGCGTGCCAGAGCTTGCCGGCGACGCGCACCGCGCCGCCTGCCATCTGCAGGACCGCCTGCCGCCCGCCACGCCGCCGTCTGAGCGTGACACGGGTGGGGAGCGCCTCAAGCGCCTGCAGTCCTTCTTCACCGATCGCACCACCGCCAAGGGAGCCACAGCATGATCCGCAGGACGATCGCGGCCGCCTTTCTCGGCCTCGCCGCGCTAGGCGCCGCACCCGCCGCCGAGGCACAGAACCTGCGCATTGGCCTGCGCGAGGATCCGGACATCCTGGACCCGACGCTGGCGCGCACCTTCGTCGGCCGCATCGTCTTCGCCGGGCTTTGCGACAAGCTGTTCGACATCAATGACCGGCTTGAGATCGTCCCGCAGCTCGCCACCGGCTATCGCTGGGAAGACCCGCAATCGCTGCTGATCACGCTGCGCCAGGGCGTGCGCTTCCATGACGGCGACCCGATGACGGCCGAGAGCGTCGTCTATTCGCTGACCCGTCACCTGACGATGCAGGGCAGCTTCCGCCGCGGCGAGATCGGTTCCATGGCCTCGGCCGAGGTGGTGGACCCGCAGACCGTGCGCGTTCGCCTGCGCGAGCCCTTCGCGCCCTTCGTCAGCCAGCTGACCGACCGCGCGGGGATGATCATCAGCCCGCGCGCCGCGGAAGCGGCCGGCCGCAACTTCGGCAACCGTCCCGTCTGCGCCGGCCCGATGCGCTTCGTGGAGCGGATCGCGCAGGACCGCATCGTGCTGGAGCGCTTCCCCGACTACTGGGATGCCGGCCGCATCCACATCCAGCGCGTGACCTACCTGCCCATCCCGGACGGCAATGTGCGCCTGGCCAACCTGCAATCCGGCGCGCTCGAGATGGTCGAGACGCTGGAAGCCAACGACGTCCGCGCCGTGCAACGCAACAATCGGCTCCGCGTCGCGATGGGCGATGAGCTCGGCTATCAGGGCATCACCTATAATGTCGGCAATGGTGCGCGGGCGCAGACGCCCTTCGGCCAGAACCCGCGCATCCGCGAAGCCTTCGAACTGGCGATCGACCGCGCGGCGGTGAACCAGGTGGTCTTCGAAGGGCTGCACAGCATCACCGCCCAGCCCCTGCCGCCGGCGAACCCCTTCCATGCCCGCGACTTCCGCCCTGAGGGCCGCAACGTCGCGCGCGCGCGGCAGCTGCTGCAGGAAGCCGGCGTGCGCACCCCGCTCGCGGTTGAGATGACGGTGCCGAACAACCCCGATCTCCGCCAGGCGGCGGAGGTGATCCAGGCGATGGTGCGGGAGGCCGGCTTCGACCTGCGCATCAACGCGATGGAATTCGCCTCCTCCCTCCAGGCCGCGGTGCGTGGGGAGTTCGAGACCTATCTGCTGGCCTGGTCGGGCCGTGCGGATCCGGATGGCAACATCTGGACCTTCACCCATAGCCAGGGGCCGCAGAATGACGGCAAGTATTCCAACCTGGAGGTGGACCGGCTGCTGAACGCCGCGCGCGTCGAGACCGATGTGGAGCGGCGCCGCGGCATGTATGCGGAGGCCTTCAACATCAGCCTGCGGCAGGATCGGCACCGGATGTATCTCTGGCACCGCAAGCAGATCGTCGGCCATACCGTGCGGCTGCAGGGCTACCGTCCGAACCCGGATGGGTTGATTCGCCTGCAGGATCTGAGGCTGCAGTGATCAGCCGCTCGCCGCGTCCTCATCCTCGCACCCCCACCCCGACCCTCCCCCGCATGCGGGGGAGGGAGATGGGCGTCTAGGACATGGCCGGATTCCTGATGCGTCGCCTCGGGCAGATCATCCCGACGCTGGCCATCCTCTCCTTCATGATCTTCGGGCTGCAGCAGCTCATGCCCGGCGACCCGGCCATCATCCTGGCCGGGGAGGAGCGGGGCGATGCGCTGGTGCTGCAGCAGATCCGCGAGG
>JBJOMW010000036.1:0-25258 GCA_046052145.1 Pseudomonadota bacterium | reverse complement strand
TCATGCGTCCAGCGCGGAGCGGCGGTGCTGGCGCGGCACGAAGCGGCCGGCGCCCGGCTTCGCCGTCACCTCCGACCCGTTCCAGATCTGCCGGCCGCGCAGCCAGGTGGCGGCGACGCGGGCCTTCATCGGGCGGCCGTGATAGGGCGACCAGCGCGCATCGTCGCGGTCGTGGATGCTCGCCTCGTCAAAGACGAAGTCGCCGCGCTCCAGCACGCAGAAATCGGCGTCCGCACCGAGGCGGATGCCGCCCTTCTTCGGGTCGAGGCCGTGGAAACGCGCCGGCTCCTCGGAGCAGAGGCGGGCCATGACGGTGGGGGGCAGGCCGCGCTCGGCCAGCAGCGAATACATCAGCGGCGCGAAGGACTGCATGCCCGTCAGACCGGCGCCGACGGCGAAGATGTCGCCCGCATATTCCTTGCGCTGCCGCGGCCAGGGCGCGTGGTCGGTCGAGACATAGGCGACGATGCCCTGATCCACCGCGCCCCACATCCGCTCCACCTCGGCCGCGCTGCGGAAGGGCGGGTTGCACTTCCCGAAGCCCTGCAGGCGGGCCATGTCGTCTTCCGTCATGCAGAGGTACTGGATGCAGGCCTCGCCCGAGGTCTTGGCGCCCTGGCCGCGATAGATCTTCGCCAACTCGAAGCCGCGCGCGAGGGAGGAATGGGCGATGTGGACATGCGCGCCCGTTTCCAGCGCCATCTCAAAGATCTCGAGATCTGCCATGGTCTCGGTGATCGGCGGGCGGGTGCGGCAATGCCAGATGGGGCTGGTGTTGCCGGCGGCCTTGGCGGCTTCCGACAGCTTCACCACCAGCTCCTGGTCTTCATTGTGGACGGCGACCATCAGCCCCGTGGTCGCGATCTCCGCGAAGGCGGAGAGCATGGTGGGGTGGTCGATGCGCGGGAAACGGTGCGCGTCATACTCATAGGTGGAGACCTTGAAGGACGAGGCGCCGGCCTCCGCGATGGCCGCGATATCCTCAAGCCCGCCGGTCTTCTTGATGGTGCCGTAAAGCGCGACATCCACATGCGCCAGGCGGTTCACCCATTCCACCTTCTCCGCGAAAATGGCCGCCGAGGTGACGGGCTGCGGCACGTCATAGGGCATGTCGCAGACCGTGGTGACGCCGCCGGCGGCGGCCGAGAGGGTCGAGCCTTCGATCCCCGGCCAGCCGGTGCTGCTGGAGGTGTGCATGTGCCCGTCCACGAGCCCGGGCAGGATCAGCTTGCCGTCATGGCGCGCCACCTGCTTCGCGGGCGGGGGGGTGCCTTCGCCGATGGCGGCGATGACCTCGCCGCGCACGGCGACATAGCCGCCCGCGATCACGCGGTCGGCGAGCACCACGTCGCCGGTCAGGACAAGGTCGAAGGGGGTGGCGTCGGACATGCCTGGCCTCACAGCGTTGGAGCGCGGGAAGCTAGGCCCTTCGCGGCGCCGCTGGAAGCCGTCCCCCTTCCGCGCCTTATGCCGCGCGGGACTCCCGGATGATCGCGTCCTCCCGCCGGAGCAGGGCGGGGTGCAGGGCGCAGCCGAGGCCGGGCGCCGTCGGCGCCAGCACATGCCCGTCGCGGATGACCGGAAGCTCCGTCACCAGGTCGCGGTACCAGGTGGCCAGCGTCGCGCGCACCACTTCCTGGAAGATCGCGGTCGGCGCATGGACCGCGAGGTGCAGCCCCGCCCAGAGCGCCACCGGCCCGGTGCAGTCATGCGGCGCGAGCGGCCGCGCATGCGCCTCGGCCATGGCGGCGATCTTGCGCGCCTCGGTCAGCCCGCCGCACCAGGCGAGGTCGAGCATCACGATGTCCACCGCGCCCAGCGCCAGCGCGCGGCGGAACTGGACCTTGCCGCCCAGCGTCTCGCTGCCGCAGATCGGCACCCGCGTGGCGCGCCGCAAATCGGCGAGGCTCTCGAGATCGTCCATCTTGCCGATCGGGTCCTCGGCCCAGAACACCCCGTAATCCTCAAGCGCGCGGCAGATCCGCGTGGCGGCCGGCAGCGACCAGAGCGAGTGGAGTTCCGCCATCACCTCGATCCGGTCGCCGACTGCGCGCCGGATGCGCTCGAATGGTTTCAGCCCTTCCTTCAGCCCCTCTAGCGTGATGATCTGCCCGCCGCTGGCGTCGGCATGCGGGTCGAAGGGCCAGATCTTCATCGCGCCGTAGCCTTCGGCGAGCAGGCTTTCCGCCAGCGCGCCGGCATCGCGGAAGAAGGCGACCTGGTCGTCATAGGGGCCGGCCAGCGCCTCGCTCGCCCCGATCCGCCGCTGGCCCGCGCCGCGCGAATTGTAGTCGTAGCCGGCGCAGGTGTTGTAGGCGCGCACCCGGTCGCGCATGGCGCCGCCGAGCGCCTCATGCACCGGGATGCCATGCCGTTGGCCCGCAAGGTCCCACAGCGCCATGTCCACCGCGCTGGCCGCGCGCACCTCGGCGCTGGCGGCGCCGAAGCCGACATAGGGCGTGAGGAGGTGGCGCGAGACAGCCTCGATGCGTCGCGCGTCGCGGCCCAGCAGCCAGGGGGCGACGGATTCGTGCAGTACCGCCTCCACCGCCGCTGCGCCCCGGAAGGCCTCGCCGAGTCCTGTCAGGCCCTCATCCGTCTCGATCTGCACCCAGAGCAGGTTGGCGCGTTCGGGAATGCGCAGCGTCCGCAGCGCGGTGATCCGGCTCATACCGTTCACTCCGCCCGGATGCCGTTGGTGCGCACCACCTCGGCCCAGCGTGTGGCCTCGGCGCGGACATGGTCGGCCATCTGTTCGGGCGTGGAGGCCAGCGGCGTGATGCCGGCCTCCCGCGCGCGGCGGCGGAAGTCGGGTTTCTCCATGGCGCGGGTGAAGGCGAGGTTCAGCGCCTGCACCGTCTCGCGCGGGGTGCGGGCCGGGGCCATCAGGCCGAACCAGGAATCGATCACCACGCCGGGCGCGCCGGCCTCGGCGAAGGTCGGCACATCGGGCAGTTCGGGCACGCGCTCCGCCGCCACCACGGCCACCGGCCGGACGGAGCCCGCGCGGATATGGGGCAGGATGGAGGGCAGGTTGTCGAAGAACACATCCACATTGCCGGCGATCAGGTCGGTGATCGCCGGCGCGCTGCCGCGGTAGGGGACGTGGACCCAGTCCAGCCCGAAGCGCGTGCGGAGCAGCTCCGGCCCGAGATGGTTCGAGGCCCCCGCGCCGGATGAGGCGAAGCTCACCCGCCCTGGCTCGGCGCGGACCTTGGCGATCACCTCGGGCAGCGTGGTGGCGGGGAAGGTGCGGCGGACGACCATCACGTTGCGCACGGCGCCAGTGAGGATCACCGGGGCGAAGTCGCGCGCCAGGTCGAAGCCCGCATTGGCATAGAGGGCCGGGTTGGCGCCGCAGGGGCCGAAGGCGCAGACGATCAGCGTCTCGCCGTCCGGCGCGGCGCGGGCGACGCCGGCCATGGCGATGTTGCCATTGGCGCCGGGGCGGTTCTCCACGATGGCGCCGCGCGGCAGCACGCCGTCCGCGGCCTCTGCCAGAAGGCGGGCCATGATGTCGGTGGTGCCGCCAGGCGGCGAGCCAACAACGAGCCGCACCGGACGGTCGGGCAGCTGCGCCGCGGCGGGCAGGGCAATGAGCGCGAGCAGGCAGGCGAGGAGCAGGCGACGCATGGCGTTCCTCCTGACGCGCTGTTCTGGCGCGCCGTCCTTGCGGCACCTCTCGCGGTGCCGTTGGAAGCGAGCCTAGTGCCGCCTTTGTCGGCCTGTCACTCCTGGCTGCCGCCGGGGAAGATCATCTCGGCGAAGTCGAGCGCGAGCCGCGTCGCCTCGCTTTCGCGTTCCGCATTCCAGGCGAGCGCGACGCCCACGGCATGCACCGGCCCCTCCAACTCGCGGAAGGCGACGCCGGGCGGGCGAAGGCGGGCCATGCCGGCGCTCACCAGCGCGACGCCAAGCCCGGCCGCGACGAAGCCAAGCTGCGCCATGGCGCTGCCGACCTCGCGCACCACGCGCGGCGTGAAGCCCGCGGCGCGGCAGGCGGTGACCATCGCATCCGAATAGGCCGGGCTGATGCCGCGCGGCAGGATCAGCAGCGGCTCATCCGCCAGCTGGGCCAGCGGCAGCGGCGCGGTGCTGTCCGCGAGGCGATGGCCGGAGGGGAGGGCAGCCGCCAGCACGTCGCGCCCGAGCGGGCGGAGCTTCACCGGATGCCGGTCGCGCTCGAGCCGCAGCAGGGCGAGGTCCACCTCACCGCGCCGCAGCGCCTCCACCGCATCGGTGGTGTCGAGCTCACGGACGGAGACGGCGGCATCCGGCCGCGCGGCCTGCAGCGCACGCACCAGGGGGGGGAGAAAGTCGAACAGCGCCGAGGTGACGCAGGCGATGGAGATCGGTGCGTGCCGGCCCGCGCGCAATTCGCGCGCCAGCGACTCCAACTCGCCCGCATCCTGCGCGAGGCGTCGCGCGAGCGGGATCAGCGCTTCCCCTTCGCGGGTCGGGCGCGCGCCCTTGCCGGTGCGCTCCAGCAGCTGGACGCCGAGCTCCTTCTCCAGCGCCTGGATCTGCGCGGTCAGCGGCGGTTGGGAGATGCCGAGCCGTGCAGCGGCGCGGCCGAAATGCCCTTCCTCGGCGACGGCGAGGAAATGGCCGAGGCGGCGGACGAGGCGGAAATCCATGACGCTCCCCGATCTCTCTTGGTCTTGGACCTTGGCCAGCCTGAACCTTGCGAGCGGGGATTTAGCCGGGGCGCGATACGAAATCCATATCGCCGCGCTTGCCCAATCGGAATGGACGATCATGCTGCGCGGGCGCAGAAAGCGAATATGTCGTGTCCCACGGCAGGGATGAGGGAAGAGAGATGAAGAAGCACGCGGTGAAGGTTCACCCGTCCAAGGCGCTGCTCCCGCGCGAGGACCAGCTGGCCTGGAAGATGGCGGCTGTTGCCACCGACAAGGTCGCCGTCCCGAAGGACGTGCAGGCGATGATCATCAACCGGATCATCGACAACGCCTCGGTCGCGATCGCGGCGATCAACCGCCGGCCCGTCGTCTCGGCGCGCGGCATGGCGCTGGGTCATGCGCGCAAGGGCGGCGGCACGGTGTTCGGCGTGAAGTCGGGCACGACGGTCAGCCCCGAATGGGCGGCCTGGGCCAATGGCACGGCGGTGCGCGAGCTCGACTTCCACGACACCTTCCTGGCGGCGGATTACTCGCACCCGGGCGACAACATCCCGCCCGTGCTGGCGGTGGCGCAGACCATGGGCCGCTCGGGCCGCGACCTGATCCGCGGGCTGGCGACCTCCTATGAGCTGCATATCGACCTGGTGCGCTCCATCTGCCTGCATGAGCACAAGGTGGACCACATCGCCCATCTCTGCCCCGCGGCGGCCGCTGGCATCGGCACGCTGCTCGGCCTGAAGCAGGAGGTGGTGTTCCAGTCCATCCAACAGGCGCTGCACACCTCGGTCTCCTTCCGCCAGAGCCGGAAGGGCGAGATCAGCAGCTGGAAGGCCTATGCCCCGGCCCATGCCGGCAAGCTCGCGGTGGAGGCGGTGGACCGCTGCATGCGCGGCGAAGGCGCGCCGAGCCCGATCTATGAAGGCGAGGACAGCGTCATCGCCTGGGTGCTGAGCGGCCGGACGCAGGCCGACAGCAAGGGCCGCAAGACGGTCTATGACCCCACCTATTATGAAGTGCCGCTGCCCGAGCCGGGGGAGGCGAAGCGCGCCATCCTCGACAGCTACACGAAGGAGCACTCGGCCGAGTATCAGAGCCAGGCGCTGATCGATCTCGCCTTCCGCATGCGGACCCAGATCAAGGATTTCGAGGCGATCAAGCGGATCACCATCCACACCAGCCATCACACCCACTACGTGATCGGCACCGGGGCCAACGACCCGCAGAAGATGGACCCGAAGGCCAGCCGCGAGACGCTGGACCATTCGATCATGTACATCTTCGCGGTCGCCCTGCAGGACGGGCGCTGGCACCACGCGGACAGCTACGCCCCGAAGCGGGCGCAGCGCGCCGATACCGTCCGGCTCTGGCACAAGATCGAGACCCGCGAGGAGGCGGAGTGGACCCGCAAGTACCATTCGCGGGATCCGAACGAGCTGTCCTTCGGCGGACGGGTGGAGATCGAGTTCGCGGATGGGTCGAAGCTGGTGGATGAGCTCGGCGTGGCGAATGCCCACCCGAACGGCGCCCGCCCCTTTGCGCGTGACCAGTATGTCGAGAAGTTCCGGACGCTGACCGAGGGCCTGATCACGACGCGGGAGGCGAACCGCTTCCTCGCCGATGTGCAGGACCTGGCGAGCATCCCGGCGGGCGAGCTGCAGGTGCTGAACGTGGTGCTGCCGGCCGGCAAGCTGCTCGAGTCCAAGCCGGGCATCTTCTGATCGCTGAGGCGATCGCCCCCACCCCAACCCTCCCCCGCTGACGCGGGAGAGGGTGCCGAGCGAAGCGAGGCGGGTGGGGGCCGGCCGCCCTCACAAGAACAAAGGACGAGGAACGCGATGAGCGAGTCCACACCCACCCTCTATAAGGGCCTGGTCGGCGTCTATGCCGACGTCTCCGCCGTCTCCAAGGTGATGCCGGAGACCAACAGCCTCACCTATCGCGGCTATGCCGTGCAGGATCTCTGCGAGGAGACCGATTTCGAGCAGGTCTCCTACCTGCTTTGGCACGGCGAGCTGCCGACGGCCGCCCAGCTCAAGGCCTTCCAGGCCGAGGAACGCGCGAACCGCGCGCTCTCCCCGGCGATGCTCTCCGTCCTGCGCGCGATCCCGAAGGACGCGCACCCGATGGACGCGATCCGCACCGCCGTTTCCTTCATGGGGACCGAGGATCCGGAGACGGCCGATGTCTCGGACGCCGCCCAGCGGCGGAAGGCGATGCGGCTGCTGGCGAAGATCCCGACCGCGGTGGCGGCGACCAACCGGCTGTCGAAGGGCCTTGAGCCGATCGCGCCCGATGCCGGCCTGCCCTTCTGCGAGAACTTCTTCCACATGGTCTTCGGGAAGGTCCCGCAGCCGGAGGTCATCAAGTCCTTCGACGTCTCGATGATCCTCTACGCCGAGCACACCTTCAACGCGTCCACCTTCACGGCGCGGACGGTGACCTCGACCGGGGCGGACCTGCACGGCGCCATCGCGGCCGCCATCGCCGCCCTGAAGGGCCCTCTGCATGGCGGTGCCAATGAGGCGGTGATGCACATGCTGACCGAGATCGGCGGCCCCGATCAGGCGGCGGAGTGGATCCACGGCAAGTTCGACCACAAGGCGCTGGTCATGGGCTTCGGCCACCGCGTCTACAAAAGCGGCGACAGCCGCGTGCCGACCATGACGAAATACGCCGAGAAGATGGCAGAGGTGGTGGGCGACCGCCGCTGGATGGAGACCAGCCGCGTGCTGGCGGACATCATGCTCCGGGAGAAGAAGATCCACCCGAACCTCGATTTCCCGGCGGGCCCTGCCTACTACCTGATGGGCTTCGACATCCCGCTCTTCACGCCGATCTTCGTCTGCTCCCGCATCACCGGCTGGGCGGCGCATGTCTTCGAACAGGGCGCGGATAACCGCCTGATCCGCCCGCTGTCGCACTACACCGGCGCGGCGCAGCGCCCTGTCGTGCCGATGGCGCGCCGCGGCTGACACGCGCCTGATGACCGGCGCGCCGCCTGGCGCGCCGGTCTCGACCGACCGGCGACGTGTCGCGCGCGTCAGGTCATCGACAGCACGCGCGGCGATCCGCTTTTGCGCCGCGCCGCCCAGCTTCAGCACCATCGCGCAGCGCCATCCGCGCATCCCACGCGCCACATCGCGCGCATCTTCTGCGCATCGCTGCGCGCGTTTTGTGCGAAACCGTTTGACAGTTTGCTTGCACATGCATCTTGTGTGATTCGCACGCACTCGCTTGACGCGATTCGCGCGCCGTCAATCGAGGCCACGCTCGTCGCGCGAAGCGACGCCGGAGGCCGAGAGAAACGGCAAGCGGCACGGCAGCGGGGCGCGCAGCAGGAAGGAACGGTCCATGGACCGCAGGCTCGGGGAGGAGGGGAGCATCAGTCGCGCATCCTTCTCCACACCGCCGACCGGCGCCTGGCCCGCGATCGCCCCGAGCGGCAACGCAAAGGATGCGCATCGCAGCCAGCACACAGCGCCGCGGCGGGAGAGATGCCGGAGCACGCGTCGCGCGCCTTGCCGCGCTGCCCGCGTCGTCCCTGGCGCCAGCGCCCATCCGGCCAGCTGCCTCCGGCCCGGCGCGATACGGGATCCGCGCCGGCCGCAGCGCCGCACTCCCCCTGCTTACGTGGTCGCCGCGCCCTGCTTCGCGCCGGCGTGCCGCGACCAGAACCCATAGAGTCAACACTCCGATCAAGGACCTGACAGCATGACGGACATCATCGAGACCACCGAGACCGCCGAGCCGCGCGCCCAGGCGATGGCCATGGCCGCCGCGAAGAAGACGGCGAAGAAGCCGGCCGCGAAGAAGGCCGCGCCGAAGAAGGCCGCTGCCAAGAAGCCGGCCGCGAAGAAGGCCGCGCCGAAGAAGGCCGCCGCGAAGAAGGCCGCCGCGAAGAAGGCCGCGCCGAAGAAGGCCGCCGCGAAGAAGGCCGCGCCGAAGAAGGCTGCCGCGAAGAAGGCCGCGCCGAAGAAGGCCGCCGCGAAGAAGGCCGCGCCGAAGAAGGCCGCCGCGAAGAAGGCCGCGCCGAAGAAGGCCGCTGCCAAGAAGGCCGCGCCGAAGAAGGCTGCTGCCAAGAAGCCGGCCGCGAAGAAGGCCGCGGTGAAGAAGGCTGCGCCGAAGAAGGCCGCTGCCAAGAAGGCCGCGCCGAAGAAGGCCGCCGCGAAGAAGGCCGCGCCGAAGCGCGCCGCCCGCAAGCCGGCTGCCAAGAAGGTCGCGGCCCCGGCCCCGGCCGCGGCCCCGGCTTCCGAGCCCACCACCTAATCTGACGTCCGATCCCGGCGTTGGGGGCGCCACCCGCAAGGGTGGCGCCCTTTGCGCGTTTATGGGGCCTCAGGCGCCGGCGGCCGCATCCGCGGCCTCGGCTTCCGCGCAAGCCACTGGCGCACCCGGCGACGCGGTCGGGTTGTGCGCGGGCCGCCTTCGCGGCCTCGGCCGGCTTCGCCGGCCGCCAGCGCCTGTTGTAGATTGACGCGATGCCCGCCTCGATCCGTCCCCTGCCGCGCGAGGAGCGGCATCGCCTGGCGCCGCTGCTGGCCGCCTATGCGGAGGAGATGCGCGCGACGCTCGCGGGCCATGTGCCCGCCAGCCCCGAAGCCCAGGCCGCGCTGATGGCCGAGCACCCCGCCGCCGAGCTGCTGGTGGCGGAGGAGGGCGGCGCGCCCATCGGCTTCGCGGTGCTCTTCGACCTGCCGGAACTGGTCTTCGCGCGGCGCTGCGGGATGCTCGACGATCTCTTCGTCCACCCCGCCGCACGTGGGCGGGGCATCGCGCGCGACATGGTCGCAGAAGCCTGCGCGCTAGGCCGCGCGCGGGGCTGGAGCCATCTGCGCTGGATCGTGCCGGAGGCCGATGCCGCCGCCATCGCGCTGTATGAGCGGATCGCCAGCCGCGCGGAGTGGCGGAGCTATGTTATCCGCCTGGACCCCGCCGCGTCGCTGTGACGCTCAGCCGAAGGTCTTGAGCAGGTCGTCCACCTGCGGAGGCGTCAGGCGCCGCACGCCCGGCACGTCGCGCAGCAGCAGCGCGAGCTTCGCGGCTTCCTCCAGCTCCTCGGCGGCGTGCACCGCCTCGGTCAGCGTCGCGCCGCTGACCACCGGGCCGTGATTGGCCAGCAGCAGCGCCTTCGCCACCTTGGCGGCCGCATGCACCGCGGGCTCCATCGCCGCATCGCCCGGGCGGTAATAGGCCACGCAAGGCAGGCGCCGGCCGATGCGCATGACGAAATAGGGCGTGAGCGGCGGGATCTCGGCGTCGCCACCTTCGGGGGCGAGGCAGCTGATGGCGGTCGCATATGTCGAGTGCAGATGCACCACCGCCCCGGCTTCCGGCCGCGCGGTTAGCACGGCGCGGTGGAGGAACACCTCCTTCGACGGCTTGTCGCCCGAGAGGTGCGACCAGTCGGGCGCCAGCTTGCTGATCCGCGCCGGGTCCAGCCGGCCGAGGCAGGAATTGGTCGGCGTCATCAGGTAGCCATCCGCCAGCCGGACACTGATGTTGCCCGCCGTGCCGACCGAATAGCCTCGGTCGAACAGGGATTTCGCCAGAAGGGCGAGCTCCTCCCGGATCGCCGCCTCGGTCACGACGCGAAGGCCTTCAGGAAGAAGTCGCGCGCGCCGAAATTGCCGCTCTTGAGGGCGAGGTGGATGCCGGCAGGTTCGGTACCCCCCGCGGAGCGGGTTTCAGCAAAGGTCCAGGGCACGCCCGGGTCGATCTCCGCCCCGATGCGGAGCGAGGTGACGCCAAGCCGCTGGACCACCGCGCCGGATGTCTCGCCGCCGGCCACCACCAGCCGCTGCACGCCGCGCGCGACGAGGCCTTCGGCGACGGCGGCGAGCGCATCTTCCACCAGCGCGCCCGCGGCCTCGCGGCCGAGCTTCGCCTGCAGGGCAGCGACCTTTTCGGGCAGGGCGCTGGCGGCGATCACCACCGGCCGCGCGGGATCGAGCTTGCCCTCCACCCAATCGAGCGCCTGGCGCGCCAGCGCGGCGGCGTCCGGCGTTGCCAGCGCATCCAGCTCCAGCACAGGCGCGTGATCTCGGGCGAAGCCGATCTGGCCGAGGGTGGCGCGGGAACAGGAGCCCGCGACGACGGCGCAGAAGCCCTGCGGCGCGGGCAGAGCGGCGGCGTCGCCACGCTCCGGCAGCAGGCCCGCGGCGCGGAAGTTTGCGGGCAGCCCCATGGCGACGCCCGAGCCGCCCGTGACCAGCGCCTGGCCCGCGACTGCCTCGCCAATGGCGAACAGATGCGCATCGCTGACCGCATCCACGATGGCATAGCGCCGGCCCTGGTCGGTGAGCCGCGCGAAATCGCGCCGGATCGCGGCCGCGCCCTGCTCCACCACCGCGAAGGGCACCAGGCCGACGCCGCCATCGGTCTGGCGGGAGAGCACGCGCACCAGGTCGGGGTCGGTCATCGGCGTGAGCGGATGGTTCTCCATCCCGGATTCACTCAGCAGCCGCTGCCCGACGAAGAGATGCCCCTGGAAGATGGAACGCCCATTCGCCGGGAAGGCCGGGCAGGCGATGGCAAAGCCGGCGCCGAGCCGCTTCAGCAGCGCATCCGCCACGGGCCCGATATTGCCCGCATCGGTGCTGTCGAAGGTCGAGCAGTATTTGAAGAAGAGCTGCTTCGCACCGGCGGCCAGCAGCGCCTCGGCCGCCGCGAGGCTCTCGGCGATAGCCTGGGCCACGGGCGCGGTGCGCGACTTCAGGGCGACGACCACGGCATCGGCCTCCGGCAGAGGCCCGGTGGGCACGCCGATCACCTGCACGCAGGTCATGCCGTTCTTCACCAGCATGGAGGCGAGGTCCGTGGCGCCGGTGAAGTCGTCGGCGACGCAACCGAGCAGGAGCGGCATCAGGCGTTGTCCTTGGCTGGCGGCAGGCAGAGCAGGTCGGCATGGCCGATGCGGAGACTGAGCTGGCCAGCTTCTGCCTGAAGGGCGCGGGTCTCGGCCCAGTCCTCGATCGCAGGCTCGTGGCGGCGCTCCCGCGTGGCGGCGGCGCTGGCCATGCCGGTGGTGAGCTGCTGCGCGAAGGCGGTCGTCGCTTCCTCCAGCGGGCGGGTGCGCAGCGCCCAGTCGGAGGATGCGCGCAGCACCGTGTAGCCATGGGCTTCGAAGGCAGAGGCGATGGCGGCCGGCGCCTTCGCGCCGAGGGCCATGCCGCCGAACCCCTTGTCGCGCGCCTGGTCGCGGGCGAAGCCGCGCGCGAGCAGCGCATCGGCCGGATGGCGCGGCAGGAAGCTCTCGCGGCCCGTCACGTTCAGCGCGGCGTAGAAGGGCAGGTGCTGCGCGGCGCAGGCAGCGGCCATGCGGGCGATCCAATCCTCGCTGACCAGGTCGCAGAGCGCGGTGTTCACCACCGCATCCACCTGGTGCAGCGGCAGGTTGTCCGGTGCCTCGGCGAGGTCCGCGAGCAGCGCCTCCACGCGCCAGGCGCCATGCGGGGCATGGACCAGCAGCGTCTTGCGGCTGGGCCAGGTCACGCCCCAGCCGGACTCTGCGGCACGCTCGGCTGTGGTCTCGCAGGCGCGTTCGATCAGCCCGGCATCGGCATCCACCAGCGTCCAGGCCTGCGCCCGGCCAATGAAATGCCCGAGCCAGCGCAGCAGCGAGCCTGTGCCCGCGCCGAGGTCGAGGATGCGCGGCCGCGGCGGCAGCGCGCCGGCCAGGATCGCGGCGAGCCCAGGGTCGCGCGCCTTCGCGTCGAAGGGCTCGCGCAGGTCCAGCCAGTCGCCGTCGAAGCTCTCCGCCATCAGGCTTTCTCCAGCTCGGCCGCGAAGGCCTCCGCGCGGTCCTCCCAGCGCGGCAGGCGCTGGCCGGCGGCCCAGGCGGCCTCGGCCATCGCGGCGCGGAGCTCGCGGTCGAAGATCAGCCGCCGCATCCCCTTGCCGAGCGAGACGTGATCGCCGGGCGGGGAGACGACGGAGGCGTCGGTCGGCGCGAGATCCGCCAGCGCCCCGCCCGCGGTGACCGCAACCGGCAGGCCGCGCGCGAGCGCTTCGGCGACCGCCATGCCATAGCCTTCCCAATGGGAGGCCAGCGCGAAGGCATCCGCGCCGCGCCACAGCGCCTCGAGCGCCGCCCCGTCCACCTCGCCGGCGAAGGTCACGCGCTGGGTGATGCCGAGCTCCTCGGCCAGCGCCTGCAGCCCATGCGCATGCGCCGCATCCCGCGCCCCGCCCGCGATGGTGAGCGTCCAGTCGAGGTCGAAGAGGGAGGCCAGCGCGCGCAGCAGCACGTCATGCCCCTTGCGCGGGATCAGCGAACCGAGCGCAAGGATCGCGCAGCCCGTCGGGTTGCCGGCGCTGCGCTGCGCGGGGTCGGTGCCGGGCTCGACCACGCCGATGCGGGCAGGATCGGCGCCGAAATCGTCGGGCAGGCGGCGCGCGGTCGGGTGGCTGGTGGCGATCAGGTGGGCGAGGCGGGGGAAGAGCGCGGCTTCGATGGCGCGCAGCTCCTCCCGCACCGGGCCGGGGTTGCCGTGCTCATTCGCGGTCGGGTGGTGGATGAGGCCGACGGCGCGGCGCGCGGCCAACTCCTCCGCGAAGGCCGCGAAGGCGGGCAGGCCGAGCCCGTCCACCACGATGCGCGTGCCCTGCGGCACGGCATCGAGTGCGGCGCGCGCTGCTGCGGTCGCCGCGGCGTCCGGCAGCGGGTGGCGGCCGGCGAGTTCCACCACCTGCACTGCGTGGCCCTTGGCACGCAGCCCGGCGACAAGACGGCGGTCATAGATATAGCCGCCGGAGATGGTCTCGAACGGCCCGGGGACGAGCAGCGCGATATCCATCGTTGTCAGACCGGCCCCTCGAAGGCGGCCCAGGCGATGTGGCTTTCGCGCAGCAGCACCTTGATGCCCGTCACCGCCTTGCCGCCATCGCCGAGCCGCCCGTCGCGGCAGGCGGAGGCCAGTTCCTGCTGGATGTGCAGGCAGAGATATTCGGTCGTCGTGTTCTTGCCAGCGAAGACCGCCTCGCTGTCGAGGTTGCGGTAGTCGATAGGGGCGAGCACGGCGCGCAGCACGTCCTTGGCCAGGCCGATATCGATCAGCAGATGCAGGTCATCGAGCTTCGGGGCGCGGAACTCGGCCTCGACGATGAAGGTCGCGCCGTGCAGCCGCTGTGCGGGGCCGAAGGCCTCGCCGCGGAAGCTGTGCGCGATCATGATGTGGTCCACGACGGTCAGGCTGAACATCTGCGGCACTCGCTTTCCTATATATACGTCACGACAGGGCAGAGGGGCTGCGGCGCGCCGGCGGGCGGGGACAGCACCGCGCCGATCCGCGCCGGCAGCTCCGCGAAGGGGATGTCGGGGCCGAGCAGCGCATCGAGCCGCGCATCTGCCAGGAGATCGAGTGCGAGCGCGAGCCTCTCGCCATGGGTGCGGCGGCCGCGCATGGCGGGCGAGACCGCGCCCACCTGCGTCGAGATCAGTTGCAGGCGCTTGGCATGGAAAGCCTCGCCGAGCGGCAGGTCGCAGGCCTTGTCGCCGAACCAGGACGCTTCGACCACGCGGCCTTCGAAGCCGCAGCGGCTGAGTGCGAGCTTTAGGCCTTCCGGGCTCGCGGAGGCGTGGATCACCAGGTCGCGATCGCCGGGCGCCTGCTCGGGCGTGCAGAAGCGCGCGCCGAGCGCCTCCACGATGCCGCGGCGGGAGGTATCGAGGTCGCAGATCGCGAGGTCGAGGCCCGGGAGGCGCGCCAGCAGGAAGGCGGTGAGCAGGCCGACGACGCCGGCACCCACCACCAGCGCGCGTTCGCCGACCAGCGGGCGCGCATCCCACAGCACATTGACCGCGGTTTCCATATTCGCCGCCAGCACCGCGCGCCGGTCTGGCACGGCATCGGGGATGGGGATGCACATCGCGGCCGGGGCGAGGAAGGCGTCGTGGTGCGGATGCAGGCAGAAGACGCGGCGGCCTTGCAGCGCCGCCGGCCCCGCCTGCACCACGCCGGCAGCGGCGTAGCCATAGGAGACGGGGAAGGGGAAATCGCCCTGCTGCAACGGCGCGCGCATGGCGGGCCATTGGCTTTCGGGCACGCGGCCGGTGAAGACCAGCCGTTCTGTGCCGCGCGAGATGGCGCTGGCGCGCGTGACGACCAGCGCCTGATCGGGCGCGGGTGCGGGCAGGTCGTGGCTGCGGATCTCCCCGACGCCGGCGGCGACGGTCCAGAATGCGCGGGCCTTCATGCGGCGGAGATCCCCGGCTTCGCGCGGTCCAGCACGATGTCGCACAAGATGTCCTCGCCGATCGGATGGACGGTCCAGGCGAAGCGCAAGCCATCGGCGATGCGCGCGGCCTCCGGCAGCGTGAAGGCTGGGATGCCGGAGCCGAGGATCAGTGGCGCGATGGTCACATGCAGCCGGTCGAGGCATCCCGCAGCGAGGAAGGCCGAGACGGTGTGCCCGCCGCCCTCGACGAAGATTCGTGTCAGTCCGCGCGCGGCCAAGGCGCGCAGCAGCGCGGGCAGGTCGAGGCCATGCGTGCCGCGCGGGATGCGCAGCACCTCTGCCTGGCCGTGCGATGCCGGGCCGTCGGTCGCGGCGACCAGCAGCGTCGGCGCGGCGCCATCGGTGAAGACGCCGCTGCTCGCGGGCAGGCGGCGGTCGGGGTCGAGGATCACGCGGGTGGGATGCGGGCCCTCCACCTCGCGCGTCGTCAGGCGGGGATTATCGTGCCGCACCGTGCCGGCGCCGACGAGCACCACGTCGCAGAGCGCGCGCAGGCGGTGGGTGTGCAGGATGTCGCCACGCCCGCCGATCCATTGGCTGGCGCCGCTGCGTGTGGCGATGCGCCCATCCAGCGTCTGCGCCAGCCGGCCGATCACGATGCAGCCATCGGCAGCAAGCGGCGGCGCCAGCACCGGGCCGAATAGCGCGCCAAGCGGCGAAGGCGGCACAGCGCCGCCATCCCGCGCGGCGAGCAGGGCCGGCCAGTCCGGATCGGGCGAAGGGGCTTGCGCCATGATGTCCGGCCTATGCCCGACCGCCGCGCCCTTCGCAATCTGAAGGGCGGCGGGGCTGGGGATCCGCCCGGGTGAGTCCGGGGGCGGCTAAACAGCGAACCCCTGCACCAGACTGCCGGCGACCAGCCGCCAGCCATCTACCAGCACGAAAAAGGCCAGCTTGAAGGGCAGCGCCACCACCGTCGGCGGCAGCATCATCATGCCCAGCGACATCAACACGCTGGCCGCGACCAGGTCGATCACCAGGAAGGGCAGGAAGATCAGGAAGCCGATCTCGAAGGCGCGACGCAACTCACCCACCAGGAAGGCCGGCATCAGCGCGCGCCAGGGTGCGTCCTCGGCCGAGGCTTGCGGCAGGCGGGCGAGGTCGAGGAACAGCGCCAAATCCGCATCGCGCACCTGGGCGGCCATGAAGCGGCGGAAGGGCTCGGCGGCGGCGACCAGCCCGTCCACCTCCGACAGCCGGCCTTCGGACATCGGGCGGATGCCGAGTTCCCAGCTGGCCTGCAGCGCGGGCTCCATCACGAACAGCGTGAGGAACAGCGCCAGCGAGATCAGCACTGGGTTGGGCGGGATGGAGGGTGCGCCGATCGCGGTGCGCAGCAGCGCCAGCACGATGACGATGCGCGCAAAGGCCGTGACCATCACCAGCAGCGCCGGCGCAAGCGAGAGCAGCCCGATGCCGGCGGCAAGCTGGATCAGCCGCGCCGTGCTGCCTGCGCCCCCGGCGCCGCCGAGATCGAGGCTGAGGCTCTGCGCCGCCGCCGCGCCCGGCAGCAGCAGCAGCGCGAGCGCCGACAGTGCCAGGGTGCGGGTCATGCGCCGTGCCGCCCCTCGGGCAGCCAACCCAGCACGACATCCTGCGGGCCGCCGGTCAGCAGCAGCAGGGCGCGGCCGTCGCAGCGGACCAGCACCAGGCGCCGGCGCCCATCCAAAGCGAGCGCTTCCTCCACCACCAGCCGCCGGCCGGCGCGGCGCGCCAGGCTCGCCGCGCGCAGGCCGCGCAGCGCCAGCACCAGCGCCGCCAGCACGCCCGCGAGCGCGGCCGCGGCGGTCAGCATCGTGGTCCAGCCAATCTCTTGCATGCGCGTCCATCCTGGCGGCGCGGGTGGGGGGAGGTGGCCGTCGCGTCAGGCGGCGTGGAGCCTTGCCGCCAGCGTATCCACATGGTCGCGCAAGGCTTCGAGCGCCGGGCGCAGGCGCCGGGCTTCCTCGGCGTCCAGGGCCATGAGGGCGGCAACGAGGGTGGCGGCTTCCTGCTCAAGCCCGCTGAGGTCGATGCGCCGGCCGCTTGTGACCAGCGCCTGCGCGACAGCGATCGTGCCGTCGAAGCTGGCGATCGCGGCGCCCATGACCTCGGCCGGGTTCGGGGCGCGCGGGAGGTCGTCGAACCGGGGGTGGTCGCTGGGCATGCGCAAGGTCTAGGCGGGAAGTCGTGAAGAGATGGTTAGGGCCCGCCGCCAGGCAGTGCTGGTGCGGCATTCACCCTTTCTTCACCAATGCCCCCGCATCTTCCGCGCATGGATACCGGCAGGACGGTGGCGATCACGGGCGGCGCGGGCGCGGCGCGGGCGCAGGACCCGATGGCGCTGGCCGAGCGCCGGCTGCATTGGCTGGACCGCCGGCATTCCGTGCTGGCGCAGAACGTGGCCAATGCTGACACGCCCGGTTTTCGGCCGCGCGACCTGACGCCCTTCCAGCGCGAGTTGGAAGGCCAGCGACGCCTGGCCCTCGCGCGGACTGAGCCCGGCCATGGCGCGGGCAGCGCCCTGGCGGCGCTCAATGCGCGGGCGGACCGCAACGCCGCCGAGGTCGCGCCCGACGGCAACGCCGTCTCCCTCGACCGGGAGGCGATGCGCATCGCGGAGACGGACACGGCGCATCAGCTGGCGATGGCGGTGCATCGCAGCTTCATGGGGATGTTCCGCCTCACGCTCGGCCGTTGAGGTCGGGCGGGGCGGCGCAAGGAGGATCGGCGATGGATCTCGACCGCGCGCTTCGGATCTCCGCGGCCGGCATGGCCGCGCAATCCACGCGGCTGCGCGTGGTGGCGGAGAACCTCGCGAACCGCGACAGCACCGGGGAATCGCCAGGCGCGGATCCCTATCGCCGCCGCACCGTCACCTTCGCCAATCGCCTCGACCGCGCGATGGGCGTGGAGACGGTCAGCGTCTCCCGCGTCGGCACAGCGCAAGGCGATTTCCCGACGCGTTATGAGCCCTCCCACCCGGCGGCGGATGCGCGCGGCTACGTCAAGACGCCGAATGTGGACAGCCTGGTGGAGGTGATGGACATGCGCGAGGCACAGCGCAGCTACAGCGCCAATCTTTCGGTGCTGGAGACCACGCGCGCGATGCTGACGCGCGCGATCGAGGCGCTTCGGTGATGTCGGCGATCGGTCCGGCGGCCGCGGCGGCGGCCTATCGCGCTGCGGCGGGCGCTTCGGTTGCAGATGGCGGCGCGGCGGCGGAGGCGGGCGGTTTCGGCGGCCTGGTGCGGCGCGCGATGGAACAGGGGGCGGAGATCGGGCGGCAGGCGGAGGCCGCGTCCTCGGCCGCGATGCTCGGCCAGGGTGGCGTGACCGAAGCTGTGCTCGCGATCAGCCGCGCAGAGCTGGCCTTGCAGACCGCGGTCACCGTGCGCGACCGCGTCGTCGCCGCGTATCAGGACGTGATGAGAATGCCGATTTAACTAGCCTCAGGCGCCGGCGCCCGCATCCGCGGGCTTGGCTTTCGCGCAGGCCACTGGCGCTACCGGCCGCGCGGCTGGGTTGTGCGCGGGCCGCGTTCGCGGCCTCGGCGCGCTGCGCGCGCCGCCAGTTCTAGGTGCCGTCTGGCGCAGCGCCCGCGTTGCGCCGGGCCTTCGAGTGGGTTGGGGAAGCCAGGATGGCCGAGGATGCGCTGGCGCAGTCGCTGCGGGAAGCGATCTGGGTGTCGCTGCAGGTGATGGGGCCGCCGCTGCTCGCGGTGCTGGTCGTCGGGCTCGCCGTCTCGCTGCTCCAGGCGCTGACCCAGGTGCAGGAGGCGACGCTCGCCTTCCTGCCGAAGCTTGCGATCTGCGCCGTGCTCATGCTGGTGCTCGGGCCCTTCAGCGTCGGCGCCATGCGCGCCTGGACCGAGACGCTGTTCGACCGCGCGGTGGCGATCGGCGGCTTGCGATGACAGCGGCCGATGCGGCGCTGATCGCAGCCCTGCCGGGGCTCGCCTTCCAGGCCGTGCTGGTCTTCGCGCGGCTCGGCGCGGCGGTGATGCTGCTGCCCGGCCTTGGCGAGCAGGAGATTCCGGCGAATATCCGCCTTGTTCTCGGCCTGGGGCTAATGGCGCTGCTGCTGCCGAGCCTCGCCCCCGATCTGCCGCCCGCGCCCGAACATGCCGCGGATGCGATGCGGCTGGTCGCGCAGGAAGTGGTCATCGGCCTCTGGCTCGGTGGGCTCGCGCGCATCCTGGCGCTGGCGATGGCGATGGCGGGCCAGGCGATCGCCACCCTGATCGGCCTGCAGGGCGTGCTGGTGAGCGACCCGAGCCTAGGCGCACAGGCCACCGCACTCGGCCGCGCCTTCGCGCTGCTGACGGCGGTGCTGGTGCTGTCGGGCGGGCTCTACGCCATCGCGCTGCGGGCGCTGGTGGAGAGCTATGCGCTGATCCCGGCCGGTGCGGCGCTACCCGCGGGGCTGGCGGCGGAGAGTATCGCGGCGGCGGGTGCGGCCTCGCTCGAACTCGCGCTGCGGCTGGCCGCGCCCTTCGTCATCGCGGCGGTGGTGCTGAACATCGCGCTCGGCTTGCTGGCGCGGCTGGCGCCGCAGGTGCAGACCTTCTTCATCGCTATCCCCGGCCAGATCCTGGCGGGGCTCGCGCTGCTGGCGCTGCTCGCGCCGCCGCTGGTCGTGACCTATGCCGAGGCGCTCAGCACCGGCTTCGCCACTCTGCCCGGGGCGCGCTGAGCCATGGCGGAGGAAGGTGGCGAGGACGCCGCCGAACGCTCGGAAGCCGCGACGCCACGGCGGATCGAGAAGGCGCGCGAACAGGGGCAGGTCGCGCTGTCGCGCGAGGTGGCGGGCTTCGCGGCACTGCTGCTGGCGAGCCTCGCGGCGGCGGTCACGCTGCAGGCGGCGGGGCCGGGGATGCTGGTGGCGATGCGCGCGGTGCTGGAACGCGGCCATGCGCTGGAGATGGCCGATGCCGCGGGCGCGCTTTCGTTGGTGGCGCTTGGGCTGGTGGTGCCGGTGGCGGCCGCGGCGGCACTCGGCGCGGTACTGGCGACGCTGCTGCAAACGCGCGGGTTGGTCTCGGCGGCGCTGCTCGCGCCGAAGCTCGAGAAGATCAGCCCGCTGGCGGGCTTCAAGCGCATGTTCGGGATGGAGGCGCTGGCGGAGTTCCTGCGCAGCCTGCTGAAGCTGGCGCTGGTCGGCGCGGCGCTGTGGGTTGCGCTGGGCGATCCGGCGTCGCTGCAGACCGCACTGCACGCGCCGGCGGGGGTGATGCTGCGGGAAGCCGCGCTGGCCACGGCGCGGCTGGTCGGCGCGGCGCTGGCGGCCTTCGCGGCGATCGCGGTGCTGGATCTGCTCTGGGTGCGGTTCCGCCATTTGCACATGCTGCGCATGAGCCGGCAGGAGCTGCGTGAGGAAGCGAAGGAGAGCGAGGGCGACCCGATGCTCCGCGCGCGCCGGCGCCAGCAGCGGGAGGCGCGGGCGCGGCAGCGGATGATGTCGGCGGTGCCGCAGGCGGCTGTGGTGATCACCAACCCGACGCATTACGCCGTGGCGCTGGCCTATGGCGGCGGCGATGCGGCGCCGCAGGTGGTGGCGAAGGGCGTGGACGAGCTGGCCGCGCGTATCCGTTCCGTGGCAGAGGGCGCGGGCGTGCCGCTGGTGGCCAACCCGCCCTTGGCGCGCGCGCTGCACCGGCTGGAGGTCGGCGCCGAGATTCCGGCGGAGCACTACCAGGCGGTGGCGGAGATCATTGCGTTTGTCTGGCGTCGCGCCGGAGGCGCGCGGACATGACCTGCCGGAGGCGCGCGGACATGACCTGCCGGAGGCGCGCGGACATGACCTGCCGGAGGCGCGCGGACATGACCTGCCGGAGGCGCGCGGACATGACCTGCCGGAGGCGCGCCCAAGTGACTCGCCGGAGGCGCGGGGCCTGCGGCCTTGGCCCGCTTGACGGCAGGCGCGGTCGAATGGACAGGGTGCCGGCATGATCCGAATCCGGCACGATACGCGCAGGCACCGAGACGGGTGCCGATGACCGAGCGAGGCTGGGTGCAGGCGCTGCTGCGCGGCCGCCAGGCGCGGGACGAGCTTGATCCGGCTTTGCGCGCGGTGGTCGAGGCCGCATCGCCAGGTCTCGCCCTGCTCGACGATGACGGCCGGCTGCTGGCGTGGAATGCCGAGCTGGCGCGGCTCTGCGGCCCCACCCTGCCGCTCCGCGCCGGCATGCCACTGATGCTGCTGGCCGGCCCGTCCTCCCGTGAGGCGCTTCTGGCCGGCTTCGCGGCAGGGCGGCGGGTCGAGGTCGCGCTGGCCAGCGCCGGCGCGCCGCAGGTGCAGATGGAACGCCGCCCGTTGGGTCCGCCCGGCCCGGCCGCGCTGCTGCGTGTGGCCCCGCTCAGTGCGGCGGAGCAGTCGGTGCAGAACGACGCCGCCGCGCGGCTGCAGGCGATCGGTGCGCTGGCGGGCGGCATCGCGCATGACTTCAACAATTTGCTGAGTGCGATCGCTGGCAGCGCGGAAGCGGCGCTGGCGCGCCAGGACGCGGCCGGCGCAACGCCGGAGCTGCGCCAGGTGCTGGAAAGCGCCCAGCGTGGCGCAGGTCTGGTGAAGCAGCTTCTGGCCTTCGCCCGGCAGCAGGCGATGCACCCGCGGGTGGTCGAGCTGAACGACGCGGTCATTGCCATGGGCGGGTTGCTGCAACGGCTGCTGGGCAGCCGGGTACGACTGACAGTGGGCCTGGACGAGCCGGGCCGGCGAGTGCGTATCGACCCGACCCAGCTCGACCAGGTGATCATGAACCTGGCGCTGAATGCGCGCGATGCGATGCCGGATGGCGGCGCGCTGCACATCGCAACGGGCCATGCGGTGGTGCTGCAGCCCGAGCCGCTCGGGCAGGAGGAATTGCCACCGGGCCGCTACGCGATCCTTGAAGTGGCCGATACCGGCCGTGGAATCCCGCCGGAGATCATGCCGCGCATCTTCGACCCCTTCTTCACCACGAAGCGCGAGCAAGGAGGCAGCGGGCTCGGGCTTTCGACCGTGCATGGCATCGTCCGCCAGTCCGGTGGCTTCATCGCGGCGGAGAGCCAGCCCGGCCATGGGACGACCTTCCGCATCTGGCTGCCGCGTCATGACGGGCCTGCCGACGCCCTCGTGGCCTCGCCTCAGCCGCAGCCCGCTATGCCCGCGGGGCAGACGCCGGTGAGTGGAGCCGTGCTGTTGGTAGAGGATGAACCGCCCCTGCTGCGGCTGGCCGCCCGGGCGCTGCGCGGTGCCGGCTTCGAGGTGGTGACCGCTGCCTGCGCCGCCGAGGCGCTGGAGCTGCTCGAGTCCAGCGAAATGGCGCCGGCGGCGCTGGTCTCGGATGTGGTGATGCCCGGAATGGACGGGCTGGCGCTGGCCGGGCAATTGCGGGCGCGCTGGCCGGGGCTGCCGGTGCTCCTCGTCTCCGGCTATGCGGAGGCGGCGCTCGGGCGGGACCTGGCGGCGGAAGGGCTGCGGCTGCTGGCCAAGCCCTATGGGCTGTCCGAGCTGGTGACGGAGCTGCGGGCGCTTTTGGCGGTCCCACGCTGAACCGGGCCGCGCCGATGTTTCCTAAATGTTCTTGTGTCCCCGGCCCAGCTGGGGCATAGTGCCACCCAGCCGATGGCCGGTCGCGGCGCGCCTTGGAAGCGCGGTGCAGGATCGGGCAGTTTGGCGGGGGTGGGGCCAGGACGCCGAGTCGTCCGCTGCGCCCCGATCAGGACCGGGAAGTCGGAGAGGACGAGCCGCATGGACAAGACCAAGGCCCTGGACGCCGCGCTGAGCCAGATCGAGCGGGCCTTCGGCAAGGGCTCGATCATGCGCATGGGCAACAGGACGGAGGCTGACGAGATCGAGGTGGTCTCGAGCGGCTCGCTCGGCCTTGATCTTGCGCTTGGCATCGGCGGGCTGCCGAAGGGCCGCATCGTCGAGATCTACGGGCCAGAAAGCTCGGGCAAGACGACGCTCGCGCTGCACGCGATTGCGGAAGCGCAGAAGCGCGGCGGCACCTGCGCCTTCATCGATGCCGAGCACGCGCTCGACCCCGGCTATGCCCGGAAGCTCGGCGTGGATGTGGACAATCTGCTGATCAGCCAGCCGGATGCGGGCGAACAGGCGCTTGAGATCGCCGATACGCTGGTCCGCTCGGGGGCGATCGACGTCCTCGTGGTGGACAGCGTCGCGGCGCTGGTGCCGCGGGCCGAGCTTGAGGGCGAGATGGGCGACAGCCATGTCGGCCTGCACGCCCGCCTGATGAGCCAGGCGCTGCGCAAGCTGACGGGTTCGGTCAGCCGGTCCAACACGCTGCTGATCTTCCTGAACCAGATCCGCCTGAAGATCGGCGTGATGTTCGGCAACCCGGAGACGACGACGGGCGGCAACGCGCTGAAGTTCTACGCCTCCGTCCGGATGGAGATCCGGCGGATCGGCGCCATCAAGGACCGTGAGACCGTCACCGGCAACCAGACGCGGGTGAAGGTGGTGAAGAACAAGATGGCGCCGCCGTTCCGCCAGGTTGAGTTCGACATCATGTATGGCGAAGGCATCTCCAAGGTGGGCGAGCTGGTCGACCTCGGCGTGAAGGCCGGCATCGTCGAGAAGTCGGGCGCCTGGTTCAGCTGCGACAGCCAGCGCATCGGCCAGGGGCGGGAGAACGCGAAGCAGTTCATGCGCGACAACCCCGCGGTGGCCGAAAGCGTGGAGAAGCGCATCCGCGCCCAGGCGGCAGGGCTGGCCAATGCGATGCTGGCCGGCGAGGAGTCGGAGGCTGCTGCGGCGGAGTGATGTCGCGCGGGAGGGGCGCTGCCCCTCCCGGACCCACCCCGCCAAGGGGCAGTGGCCCCTTGGAACCCATGAGTTTTCAACGCCGAAAGGGGCGGGGGCCGAAGTGCCCCCGCCCCTTTCGGCGTTCAACTGACGGAGGTCCAGGAGCCTCAGGCTCCTGGCGGGTGGGGTTCGGGGAGGGCAGCGCCCTCCCCGCTCGCCCCGCGGCTCAGTTCCGCGGCAGTCGGGCTTGGCTTGGCGCGTCCGGGTTCTGGCCGCGGTGGCGCAGCAGGTGGTCGGCGAGCACCAGGGCCATCATCGCCTCGCCCACCGGCACGGCGCGGATGCCGACGCAGGGGTCGTGGCGGCCCTTGGTCAGCACCTCCACCTCTGCCCCGAAGCGGTCCACGGAGCGGCGCGGCGTCAGGATGGAGCTCGTCGGCTTCACCGCGAAGCGCGCGACGATGGGCTGGCCGGTGGAGATGCCGCCGAGGATGCCGCCGGCATGGTTGCTGTCGAAGATCACCTCCCCATGCGGGCCCATGCGCATTTCATCGGCGTTGTCCTCGCCGGTGGAGCCGGCCGCGGCAAAGCCGGCGCCGATCTCGACGCCCTTCACCGCGTTGATGGACATCAGCGCCGCCGCGAGGTCGGAATCGAGCTTGCCGTAGACCGGCGCACCAAGGCCGGGCGGGGCGCCTTCGGCCACCACCTCCACGATCGCGCCGAGGGAGGAGCCGGATTTGCGCGCGGCGGTGAGCTTCTCCTCCCAGCGCGCCGCGGCTTTGGCGTCCGGGCAGAAGAACGGGTTGTCGTCCACCTGCGCCCAATCCCAGTTGGCGTTGTCCACCCAGTCGCCGCCCATGCAGACCAGCGCGGCGCGGATGGTCACGCCATCCAGCACCTTGCGCGCGATGGCACCGGCGGCAACCCGCATCGCGGTCTCGCGCGCCGAGGACCGGCCGCCGCCGCGATAGTCGCGCACGCCGTATTTCAGCTCATAGGTCAGGTCGGCATGGCCGGGCCGAAAACGGTCCTTGATCTCGCCGTAGTCCTTCGAGCGCTGGTCCTGGTTCTCGATCACCAGCGAGATCGGCGTGCCGGTGGTCACGCCGTCGAAGGTGCCGGACAGGATCTTCACCTGGTCCGGTTCCTGGCGCTGCGTGACGAATTTGCTCTGGCCCGGCCGGCGCTTGTCGAGGAAGGGCTGGATGTCGGCTTCCGTCAGCGGGATGCGCGCCGGGCAGCCATCCACGACGCAGCCGATCGCCGCCCCGTGGGATTCCCCCCAGGTGGTGAAGCGGAACAGGTGGCCGAAGGAGTTGTGGGACATGCCGGCGATGATCCTCGCACCCCCACCCCGACCCTCCCCCGCTCGCGGGGGAGGGAGAGGGAGGTCAGACGGTTGCGATGTCGGGGGCGTCGGGGTTCTTCATCCCGACGATGTGGTAGCCGCAATCCACATGGTGGACTTCGCCGGTGACACCGGAAGACAGGCTGCTCAGGAAATAGAGCCCCGAGCCGCCGACATCCTCGATCGTCACATTGCGCTCGAGCGGCGCATTGTACTGGTTCCACTTCAGGATATAGCGGAAATCGCCGATGCCGCTCGCGGCCAGCGTCTTGATCGGGCCGGCGCTGATCGCATTCACGCG
>JBJOMW010000035.1:0-27391 GCA_046052145.1 Pseudomonadota bacterium | reverse complement strand
CATCCTCGATCGTCACATTGCGCTCGAGCGGCGCATTGTACTGGTTCCACTTCAGGATATAGCGGAAATCGCCGATGCCGCTCGCGGCCAGCGTCTTGATCGGGCCGGCGCTGATCGCATTCACGCGAATACCTGCCTTGCCGAGGTCGGCCGCCATGTAGCGCACCGAAGCCTCCAGCGCGGCCTTCGCGACGCCCATGACGTTGTAGTGCGGCGTCACGCGTTCGGCACCCAGATAGCTCATCGTCAGCAGCGAACCGCCCGGCTTCATCAGCGGCACGGCGCGCTGCGCGACAGAGACGAAGGAATAGACGCTGATGTCCATCGCCTGCAGGAAGGCGTCGCGCGGCGTGTCCATGTAGCGGCCGCGCAGATACTGCTTGTCGGCGAAGCCGATGGCATGGACCAGGAAGTCGATCCCGCCCCATTCGGCCTTCACGCGTTCGAACACCGCATCGACGCTGGCATCGTCGGTGACGTCGCAGGGCAGCACGAGGCTCGACCCCACCTGCTCGGCGAGCGGCCGCACCCGCTTCTCCAGCGCCTCACCCTGGTAGGTGAAGCACATCTCCCCGCCCTGCGCGGCGACGGCCTGGGCGATGCCCCAGGCGATGGAGCGGTCATTGGCCACCCCCATCACGACGCCGCGCTTGCCCGCCATCAGCGTGCCGGTTGGCACGACAACGGGCGTTTCAGGCGTCTCAGTGTTGGACATGGGGAACCCGGCATCTGGTTGCGGCGGCCTGGGCGGGATGGCACATGCCCCCCATGTGGGCAAGAGCCGCGGCCCGCAGCTTCGGCGCACGGAGAGCAATCTTGGACCAGCCTGCCCGCATCCCGGCCACCGAAGACCCCATTCCCCTGTTCGAGGGCTGGATGGCGGAGGCCGCCAAGACCGAACCCAATGATCCCAATGCGGTGTGCCTCGCCACCGCGACGCCGGATGGCCGGCCCTCGGCGCGTATGGTGCTGCTGAAGGGCGTGGATGCGCGGGGCTTCGTCTTCTACACCAACCTTGAAAGCCGCAAGGGCGGGGAGCTGACCGCCAATCCCCACGCCGCCATGTGCTTCCATTGGAAGACCCTGCAGCGCAGCGTGCGTGTGGAAGGCGCGATCGAGCCGGTCAGCGCCGAGGAGGCGGATGCCTATTACGCCTCCCGCGCGCGGGGGTCGCGGATCGGCGCCTGGGCCTCGCGCCAGTCCCGCCCGCTGGAAGGGCGTTTCGCGCTGGAGAAGGCGGTGGCGGAATACACGCTGAAATTCGGCGTCAGCGAGATTCCCCGCCCCGATTTCTGGTCCGGTTTTCGGCTGCTGCCATCGCGTATCGAGTTCTGGCGCGACATGCCCTTCCGGCTGCATGAGCGCCGCGTCTTCCACCGCGCAGCGGGCGGCGCGGGGTGGGAGATGGAGATGCTCTACCCGTGATCCCCCCCGGGCAGCGCGATGTCGCGGCGCTGCTCGCGCGGATCACCGGTGCCGCGCCGATTGAGACGCACATATCGGCGGTCTTCGTCGGCCGCGAGAACGCCTTCAAGTTGAAGAAGGCCGTCACGCTGCCCTTCCTCGACTTCGGCAGCCTGGCCGCGCGGGCGCATTTCACCCGGCGCGAGCTGGAGCTGAACCAGCCGAACGCGCCGGGCCTCTACCGCGAGGTCATCCCCGTCACCCGCGCCCCCGACGGCACATTGGCGCTTGGCGGGGCGGGGGAGGTGGTGGAGTGGGTGCTGCGCATGGCGCCCATCCCGGCTGAGGCCTTCCTCGATGCCGTGGCCGCCCGCGGGGCGCTGGATGGCCCGCTGCTGGACGCGCTGGCCGATGCCGTGGCCAGGCTGCTGGCCGCCGCCCCCATCGTCGCCGGCGTGGACAGCCCGGGCCGGATGCGCCTGGTGCTGGAGGGCAATCTGGCGGGGGCCGTGGCCGCGGGGCTCGATCCCGCCCGGCTGGCGGCACTTGGTGCTGCGATGCGCGCGCGGCTCAACACGCTCGCCCCCCTGCTGGCCGAGCGCGCCGCTGGCGGCTTCGTCCGCCGCTGCCATGGCGACCTGCATCTCGGGAACCTCTGCCTGTGGGAAGGCCGGCCCGTTGCCTTCGACGCGCTGGAATTCGACGAGGCCTTCGCCAGCATCGATGTCGGCTACGAGATCGCCTTCCTGCTGATGGACCTCGAGGCCCGGGTATCGCGGGCAGCGGCCAACCGCGTGATGAACCGTTTGCAGGCGCGCGCGCCAGACCCGGCGATGCTGGCGGCGTTGCCCTTCTGGCTGGCGCAGCGCGCTTTGGTGCGGGCGAAGCTCGAACCGGCCCGCGGCGGAGACCCGCTGCCCTACCTCGCCGCGGCCGAGCGTGCGATCCGCCCTGGCCCGCCGCGGCTGATTGCCATCGGGGGCCTGCAGGGCACGGGCAAGACCTTTGTGGCGCGGGCCCTCGCGCCCCTGATCGGGGCCGCGCCGGGGGCGCTGCATCTGCGCTCCGACGAGATCCGGAAGCGCCGCGCTGGCGTCCCGCCCGAGGCAAGGCTGCCGCCCGAAGCCTATCGGCCCGAGGAAAGCGTGGCCGTCCATGCCGAGATATTCGCCCTGGCGCGCGCGGCGCTGGCGGCGGGCCATGCGGTGGTGCTGGATGCCATGTTCCTCGACCCGGCGCTGAGGGCCGAGGCCGAGCGGGTGGCCGGACCGCACCCCTTCGACGGCATCTGGCTGGAGGCGCCGCTCGACCAGCTACGGGCGCGGGTGGCGGCGCGGGTCGGGGATGCCTCGGATGCGACGGTCGAGGTGCTGGAGCGGGCGGCGCGGGTGGACCCCGGGCCGATCGCCTGGCGGCGCCTGGACGCGGCCGGGGACCCAGTCGGGGCGGCTTGCAGTGCCCTGGTCTTGAAGCCCGGGACCTGCGCATAAAGATTCGGTTGGGAAGGTTTCGCTGAAGAGGAGGGCGCGATGGCCTATCGCCGCCTGTTGTTGCCGTTGACCGGCACCGCCGCCGGGGAAGCCGCTTTGGCCACTGCGCTCGATGTGGCGCGGGTCTGGAACGCGCATCTGCATTGCGTCCATGTCCGCGTGGATGCGCGCGATGTCGCGCCGCTGGCCGGCGAAGGCCTGTCGGGCGCGATGATCGAGGAAATGATGGCCGCGACCGAGCGCGAGAGCGGGGAGCGCGCCGGGCGCGTGCGCCAGCTTTTTGACCGCTTCACCGCCACGCATGGCGACCTGACGCTCGCCTCCGACCCCAATACGGCGCTGAAGGTGCCGGGTGTCACGCTCAGCTTCGAGACAGTGGCGGGGCGCGAGGAAGATGTGGTCGCGCAGCAATCGCGGCTGTTCGACATGGCCGTCGTCTCCCACCCGGAGGCGGATGAGGATGTGTCGTCCTCCGACGCGCTGCATGCGGTGCTGTTCGATTCGGGCCGCCCGGTGCTGATCGCGCCGCGCCAGGCGCCGCGGACCATCGGCACGCGCGTCGCGATCGCCTGGAATGGCAGCGCGGAGAGTGCCGCGGCCGTCGCCGCCGCGCTGCCCTGGCTGCATCGGGCGCAGGCGGTGCGGATCCTGTGTTCCGACGACTACCAGCGCCGCGGCCCGGGCGCGGAGGGCATCCGCGCCTATCTGCGCTGGCACGAGATCGAGGCGGAGGTGGTGCCCTTCAAGCCAACCACGCGGGAGGTGGGGGCGGGGCTGCTCGGCGCGGCGCGGGATTTCGGCGCCGACCTGATGTGCCAGGGCGCCTATAGCCATTCGCGCCTGCGCCAGCTGATCCTGGGCGGCGTGACGCGGCATGTGCTGGAAAATGCGGATCTGCCAGTTCTGATGTGCCGCTGAGGCGCCGGGCGTTCTCAGTCCGGTAGCTTCTCGACCGCCGTCAGCAGGCAGCCTGGGCGCGCAGTGTGGATGTTGATGAAGCGGGTGCGCGGGTCGGCGACCGCCCGCGCCAGGATCGGCGCGACGTCCGGGCCTTCGCTGATGGCGCCCAGATCGTAGAGGCACATCTGCGCGGCATCGTAGGACCGGACGGAGACGATGCCGGGGGCCAGCACGATGGGTGCGATTTCGTCTTCCGCAGTAAAGCGCGGGCAGTCCTGCGCATGCAGGAAGATCGGGCTTGGCGTCCAATAGACCCCCTGGGGACGCGGCAGGTCGTAGCTGCCGAGCAGCATCCTCTCCCCTGGTTCGCCGAGGCGCAGGCAATGCCGGCAGGGGAAGCCCGGGCCGTCCACGATGCGCTCCACCAGCGTATTGCCGCGGTCGTCGCGGCCTCCGGCACGCCAGCGCGCGGCTGTCTCGGTGGGGATGGGAACGCAGCGGAAGCGAGGCATGGGGCGGTCTCCTGGGCCGGACGGAGCCTGCCAGGACACCGGCCGTGCGCGCCATCCGGCCGTTGCGCCGGTACGCCATTGATGCCGTGAATGCCTGCCATCCCAGTCGCCCCCCTGCGCGACGCGCGCCGGTGTCCTATGTCACGCGGCGACAGGGCCGGCCTTCCGGCACCCGATGGGAGCGACCACGATGATCGACATCCGACCCTTCGGCAGCCTCGGCGGCGCCGATCATGGCTGGCTCAAGGCTCGCCATCACTTCTCCTTTGCGCATTACAACGACCCCGCCCGCATGAATTGGGGCCGGCTGCGCGTCTGGAACGACGATGAGATCGCGGCCGGCACCGGCTTCGACGCCCATCCGCACCGCGACATGGAAATCATCACCTATGTCCGCGAGGGGGCCATCACCCACAAGGACAATATGGGCAACCAGGGCCGCACCGAGGCCGGCGACGTGCAGATCATGAGCGCGGGTACCGGCGTGGTGCATGCCGAGTACAATCTGGAATCCACCACGACGAAGATCTTCCAGATCTGGATCATCCCCGACCGGCGCGGTGCGGCGCCGAACTGGGGCGCGAAATCCTTCCCCAAGGCGGGGCGGGATGCAGCCTTCGAGGTCCTGGCCTCCGGCCGGCCGCAGGATGCGGGCGGCGGCGCGCTGCCGCTCAACGTCAACGGCGCGGTGATGGCTGCGACGCTAAAGGCGGGGCAGACGCTGGTGCAGACGCTGCCCGAGGGCCGCGCGGCCTATCTCGTGCCGGCCAAGGGCGCGGTGACGGTGAACGGACACGCCCTGGCCGAGCGCGACGGCGCCGGGATTGTGGACGAGCCCGAGATCGCCATCACCGCGGCCGAGGATGCCGAGCTGGTGCTGGTCGAGGTTGCTAAGGAGTAGCTCCAAGCCGTATCGCGCCGCGCGACGTCGGCGTCACCTCATGCCCGGCCGCGAGCAGCCGGGGCACCAGGTGGCGCCCGACGAAGCCGGTCGCGCCGGTCAGCTAAACGCGCATCAATCGAGCGCCACGACGAGCTTGCCGAAGTTGCGCCCCTGCAGCAGGCCGATGAAGGCTGCGGGCGCGTTGGCGAGGCCCTGCACCACATCCTCCTTCCAGCGCAGCTTCCCTGCGGAGATGTGACCGAGCATCTCGGCGCGGAATTGCGGGTAGCGGTGCCAGCTGTCGAACACGATCAGCCCCTGGATGCGCAGCCGCTTGCGCACCACAGGGCCGAGATTGGGCCCGGGGGGCGCGCCGACGGCGTTCGAGCCCGGGGCGGAATTGTACTGCGCGATCATCCCGCACATCACCATCCGCCCATACAGGTTGAAGCGGGGGAACACGGCTTCCTGCACCGCGCCGCCGACATTCTCCCAATAGACATCCACGCCATCCGGGCAGGCGGCGTCGAGCTGCGTATTCAGGTCACCCTTGTGATCCACCGCCGCGTCGAAGCCGAGTTCCCGCGTCAGGAACTCGCATTTCGCCGCGGCGCCGGCGACGCCAACGACGCGCGCGCCCGCGATCTTCGCGAGTTGCCCGACCACCTGCCCGACCGCGCCCGAGGCTGCCGAGACGACCACCGTCTCGCCCGCCTTGGGCTGGCCGATATCCGACAACCCCACCCAGGCCGTCAGCCCCGGCATGCCGAGCACGCCGAGCGCGGTGGAGGGCGGCGCCTCCTGCGGGTTGATGCGGATCAGCGCACTGGCGGGACGGGCGGAGAAGGTCTGCCAGCCATAGCCGCCCAACACCCATTCGCCGCCCTGGAAGGACGGGTCGCGGCTGGCGACGACCTGGCCGACCGCCTGGCATTCCATCACCGCGCCGAGGGCCACGGGCTTCGCATAGGACTTCACGTCGTCCATCCGCCCGCGCTGGTAGGGATCGAGCGAGAGGAAGCGGTGGCGGATCAGCACCTCGCCTTCGGCCAGTTCTGGCAGGGGCGCGGTGTCGTGGCGGAAATCCTCGGGCACGGGCGCGCCTTGCGGGCGGCGGGCCAACAGGATGCGGGCGTTGGTTTCGGTCATGGCGGCCTCTCCTTCAGGGGGCATTGTTGCAGGCGGCGCGGCGCCTGCGTAGAGCTTGATGGAGAGCGGCACGACCGCGATGGGGAAGAGACGTTCCATGACGACACGGCGCATCCTGCTCGGCGCGAGCCTCGCGCTGCCGGCCCTTGGTGCCAAAGCCCAGGCGCCGGGGAACTGGCCCGAGCGCCCGGTGCGCCTGGTCGTCGCCTTCGCCCCCGGCGGCTTCGCCGATCTGATCGGGCGGATGCTGGGCGAGCATCTCGGCCCGCTCTGGCGGCAGACGGTGGTGGTGGAGAATCGCGGCGGCGCGGGCGGCAATGTCGCTGCCCAGCAGATCGCGCGTGCGGCGGCCGATGGCTATACCGGCCTCGTCACAACCGGCGCCTTCGCGATCAATCCCTCGCTGTCGCGCAACCCGGGCTACCGGCCGGATCAGTTCGCGGTGGCGGCTGTGGTCGGCGGCACGCCCAACCTGTTCGTGGTCCGCGCTGACAGCCCCATCCGTTCCATGCGCGACCTGGTGGAGGTTGGCCGGCGGCGGCCGATCAATTACGGCACAGCGGGGGTGGGCGTCGCCGCGCATCTCTCGGCCGAGCTGTTCTTCCGCCGCGTGGGTGGGGTGGATGCACAGCACATCCCCTATGCCGGCGCGGGGCCGGCCATGCTCGCGCTGCTCGCGGGCACGGTGGATATGGTTGCGACGTCGCTGCCCTCGGCCGTGGCGCAGGTGCAAGGCGGCCAGGCGCGGGGTCTCGCGGTGACCAGCGACCGGCGCAGCTCCGCGATGCCGGAGGTGCCGACGGTGGCCGAGGCGGGCTTCGAGCCGCTGGTGGATGTCGCCTGGGTGGCGCTGCTGTTCCCGGCCGCGACGCCGGAGCCGATTCTGCGCAAGGTGAACGAGGATGTGACGCGCGTGATGGCGCTGCCCGCCTTCCAGCAGCGCCTGCTGGCCAATGGCTTCGACCCGATGGGCGGCGATCTGCGCGCGGTGAATGACTATGTCGCCGCCGAGGTCCGCAGCTGGGCCGAGATCGTGCGCATGATCAACGTGCAGGTGGATTGATGATTTTCGAGCGCGAAGGGCGGCATATCCACGCCGACCTGCTGGGCCCGCGCGGTGGGCGGACCGTGTGCCTGGTGCATTCGCTGGCCGCCGACATGACCATGTGGGCCGAGCAGGTGCCGGTGCTGCTCGCTGCCGGCTTCGCGGTGCTGCGCATCGATCTGCGCGGGCATGGCGGCAGCACGGCGACGCCGGGGCCCTATCGGATGGCGGATCTCGGCGCCGATCTCGCGCATGTGCTGGACCGGCTTGCGCTCGGAAAGGTGGATTATGTCGGCCTCTCGCTCGGGGGCATGAGCGGGCAGGCGTTGGCACTCGACCGGCCGGAGCTGCTGCGCTCGGTCGTGATCTGCGATGCGCTGCCGGAATCGCTGCCGAATGCGGCGGAGATCTGGGGGCCGCGCATCCGTGCCGTGCGCGCGGCGGGCAGTTGCGCGTCGGTCGCGGAGGCGACGATGGAACGCTGGCTGACCCCGGACTTCCGCGCCGCCAACCCGGCGCGGTGGGAGGAGATTCGCGCCACCATCGCCGCCACCCCGGCCGAGGGCTATGCGGGCTGCGCCGAGGCGATCAGCGATTTCAGCTTCGTCGCGCGCCTGCCGGCGCTGCGTGTGCCGGCGCTGGTGTTGTGCGGCGAGCATGACCACGCCGTGCCCCCGGCCGAAGGCGAGCGCATCGCGCGCCTGGTGCCCGATGGGCGCTTCGTGTCGGTGGCCGGCGCGCGGCATCTGCCGAATGTCGAGAAGCCGGAGGTCTTCAACCGGCTGCTGCTGGAGTGGCTGGCGCGCGGTTGAGGCTCAGCCGGCCTCGTCCCCGTCGCCCTTGCGCTTCGCGCGCTCGGCCTCGCGCAGGTAATCCTCGCTGGTCTTGGTGATCGGGCGCGCGGGTCCGGCATAGGGGTCCATGCCGCCTTCCGTCGCCTCGAAGACGCGGCAATTCTCGCAGAGCCGCAGCACCTTCAGCCGAGATTCGTCGGCGAACATCCAGTGCTTCGACGCGGTCAGTTTTCGGGTCACCGCCTCGATCTGCGACTTCACGCCGAAAGGCTTGGCGCAACGCTCGCAGCAGAAGGGTTCCTCTTCCTTCACCACGCGGATCTCGGCGGTTGCCGGGTCCAGGCTGAGGCGCGGGATCAGGGTGATCACCTTCTCCGGGCAGGTCGTGGCGCAGAGCCCGCATTGCACGCAGGCATCTTCCAGGAAGCGCAGCTGCGGCATCTCCGGGTTCGCGCTCAGCGCGCCGGTCGGGCAGACGGAGGTGCAGGCGACACACAAGGTGCAGCCCGAAACCTCGACCCGCGCCTCGCCGAAGGGGGCGAGCGCCGGCATGGCGATCGCACCGCCGCGCTTGCCGGCGCCATCGGCCAGCGCGCGCGTCGCCTGGCGCAGAACCTCCCGCGATGCGCCCATCGCCAGATGCGTCGAAGGCGGGAAGGGCAGGCCGCGGCGGGGCAGCGCGCGCAGCGCCTCGCCCAGCGCGAAGGGATCGTCGGTCTCGATCGCCGCGGCGCGCGGGCTGCCATGGTCGGGCACGCCAAGCCCGGCCAGCACATGCTGCACATAGTCCAGGTTGCGGAAGACGCCCTCTGCGCCGTGCGCGCGCTTGCCCTTCATCAGCAGCCGGACCTGCGCCGCACCCCAGGCGAAGGCGCTCAGCAGCGTGCCGAGGTCGAGGACGCTCACCTCGTTGACGCGCAGCGGCAGCACGCGCGCCGGCAGGCCATCGCCATGGCGGGCGAGCGCCTCGATCATCGCCTCGCCATGCGTGTCATGGACCAGCAGCACGGGCGTCTCGCCGCCCGCCTCGCGATAGGTCAGCAGCAGGCTGCGCAGGCGCTTCAGCAGCGCATCGGCGGTCGGCAGCGCGTAGCTGGCCGCACCCGTCGGGCAGACGGCGGCGCAGGCGCCGCAGCCGGCGCAGATTTCGGCGGAGATGACCACCGACTCCTTCCCCGGCGTGATCGCGCCGGTGGGGCAGAGATCGAGGCAGCGCGTGCAGCCCGTGCGGCGGTTGCGGCTGTGGGCGCAGAGCGAGGCGTCGAAATTGACGAAGCGCGGCTTGTCGAATTCGCCGACCAGCTCCCGCGCGGCCGCGACCGCGCGCTCCACCGCGGCGGCATCCGCCGGATCGGCGCGCAGATAGCCCTGGCGCACCTCATGCGTCGGGAACAGCGCCGGGCCGCCCGACAGGTCCAGGATCACGTCGCAGCGGCTGGTCGTGCCGTCCTTCGCCGGCCCCCAGGCATAGGATGCGCGGGAGGAGGGGCGGGGCATGGCATAGCCATCCACCGTCACCTCGAAATTGCCGAGCCAGCCGGTGGCCCCCCGTGCGCGGCCACGCACGACGGGGAAGTCGGCGGCGGCGAGCGGCTGGACCTGCTCGGCGCCGGTCAGCAGCACCGTGACGTCGAGCGTGCCGGCCAGCTTCTCGGCGGCGGCGAGCGCGGCGGCGTCGCGGCCGAGGACCAGTGTGATCCCCTCACTCTTGAGCGGCACCAGGGGCGTTGCAGGCATCGGCACGGCGGCGGCGGCGATCAGCGCGGCCATCTTGGGGGCGGCGGCCTTCGCCTCATCCGACCAGCCGGCGGTCTCGCGGATGTTCACGAAGGAGAGGGGGGCGGCGAAGCCCGCATCCTCGGCTTCCTGCTGGAACAGCGGTGCCTGGGCGGTGCAGGCGACGGTGACGGGCTTGCCCTCCCCGAGCGCGGCCAGGAAGCGGTCGAGCTGGGCCTGGCAGAGCTGCTCCGCCCCGCGGACCTCTCCCTTGCAGCCGCGCCCGACGGTGCGGGCGTCGAGCAGCATCGTGTCTTCGCAGGTGCAGATGAAGGTGGTGGTCATCGCGCGCCCGGTGTCCCCCGACATTTCCCCAACCCCTAGGCTCGGGCATTGCGGGCGCATATATCGCCCCATGAGGTCCCTTGCGAGGGATGGGGAGGATTTTCGTCGGCCGTGTCGTCTGCCAGCACATCTGCCGGCACCGGTTTGCCGGAGTTGCCGTCGCTGTTCACGCCCGTCATCGCGCTGCGCGAGGCGGGGGATGCGCTGTCGCGCGCCGTCGCCCTGGCGCCGGAGCATGGGGCGGGCACGCTGGTCTGGGTGCGCTCCTCCGCGCGGGTCGAGGCAGCGGTGGTGCTGGAGCCGGACATGCCGCTGGCCGCGGCGCGGGCCGCGCTTTACGCCGCGGCCTCGGCGATCGGCGATGCCCTGGCCGCCTTCGGCCCGCCCGAGGTGCCGCTCACCTTCCGCTGGCCCGACCTCGTTTTCGTCAATGCCGGCCAGATCGGCCAGGTGCGGCTGGCCTGGCCCGAGGGCACGGCAGAGGCCGACACCCCGGATTGGTTGGTGGTTGCGGTCGAGGCGCGCGTCAGCTTCCCCCAGGGCTGGGAACCGGGGCATGGCCTGGCGCAGACCTCGCTGCTGGAGGAAGGCTGGGATGCCGAGGAGACCTCGGCCGCCGAGCTCACCGCCGCCTGGGCGCGGCACCTGATGGCGGGGCTCGCCGAATGGCAGCGCAGCGACCCGACAGGTGGCTTCAAGCGCGTCGCGGAGCGGTTTCTCGCGCGTATGGAGCAGGATGAGCGGACCGAAGGCGGCAAGCGCGGCCTCGACCCCGCGACGGGCGACCTGGTGGTGGAGCGGGAGGGCGCACGGACGCGCTTCCCCCTGCTCGAGGCACTCGGGCGATGAGCGGGAAGCTGCCGCGCACGGTGCGGCTCGACCGCTCCGACACGCTGATCTTCGACCCCGCGGCCGAGCCCGGGGAATGGGCGGTGCCGGGCGGCTTCGAATTCTGGGACGAGAGCCCGGCCGAGATGCAGGGCAAGCGCCGCCAGGCCTTCCGGGGCGGGTTCCTCGGCCTTGCCTCCTTCGGCTGGTCCACGCTGGTCGAGGTCGCGGAGGCGAGCGCCGAACACCGCGCGGCGGCTGTCGCGGCGCTGGCAGCCCATATCCGCGCGAAGCACGGTGCGCCGGATGAGGTGGCGGCGCAGGCGGCGGCGGAGGAGGAGATCGCCTTTGCCGAAAGCCTCTGCGATCACGCGCCCGGCACCATCCTGGCGCTGAGCCGCAGCGAGGAGGGGGGCGAGGTGCGCGAGCGCTTCCGCACCCTGCATCTCCGCGACACGCCGCACACGCAATTCACCACGCTCCCGGTCTTCGGCATCGCGGAGATCGAGGGCGAGGACGAGCCGGTGGAACACCCGGACCTGACCAAATTTGCCGCCAGGAGGCGGGGTTGAGCGACCACCAGCACCACCACCATCACGCTCATCTGCCGAAGCCGCCGCCGGGGCTGGCGCCTGGCGATTTCTGGGTGGCCTGCGGGCATCACCTTTGCGACAGCGACGAGGCGGGGCGCATCCATGGCACGCCCGATCTCTGGCGTGCCTTTTGCGCCCGGCCCGAGCTGGTGCCCCCCGACGAGGCCTGCGACGCGGAACGCGCGCTGCATGCGGCGATGCTCGCTGACCCGCTGCGCGCCGTGCCGGCCGGGGAACTCGCGGCACTGGCCGACGCCGATGCGCGGGAGAATTGGCAGGTTTTCTTGGGCTTCCGCGACCGGGTCGTCGCCGAGCCCGACCTCGAAGCTGCCTGGCTCAAGCTCTATGCCGAGGGTGTCGCGGGCATCCCGCCGCTCTTCCTACAGATGCTGACGCATCTGGTCGTGCGTTCGGCGATGGAGGGGGTCGGCGATCCCTTCGTGCTGCGCGCGGCCGAATGCCTGTTCCGGCCGCAGCGCGCCGGCATCCACCAGGGCTCGACGCTGCTGGCCGATGAGGAAGTGTTGGAGATGAAGGCAGCGTCGAGCGATTTCGGCGCGCTCGGCCAACTGCTGATCGAAGCCGGCACGCCGCCGCGCGAGATCGAGATCGACGTGCTAACGGACGCCAACGCACCCGCCTATTTCGCGCGGTCGGATGCGCATGATCTTGCGCTGGATATCGTCGATGGCAGCGTGGGACAGAAGGCGCTCGGCACCGCGATCGAGCGCTTCATCGCCCATATGCTGGGCGAGACGGTGACGATCCGCCCCGTGCCGGTGATCGAGGACCAGAACTGGACCTGGCATGTCGGGCTGGATGCGGAGGCGACGGCCATCGCCAACGACCTCTGGCACGGCAAGAAGGTGAAGCAGGAGAGGCTGGCGCGCATCCTCTGGCTCGGCGTGCTGGAGTTTGCCGAGGCGTCGCGCGTGCTGCCGAAGGTGGCGGGCAAGCCGGTCTATCTGGCGGTTGCGATGGATGCCGCGCAGAAGGTCCGGCTGAAGCCGCAGAACCTGGTCGCGGGCCTACCGCTGAAGGCGCGGGAGCAGGCGGCGTGACCGCCCCCGATGATCGCAGGGCGGAGGCGCGGCATGCGCCGAGCACCGGAGATCTGAATCGGTGGGGCACAGCATGAACCCCAACTCCCTCCGCATGCCCGTTGGCGTCCTCGCGGAGCGCCGCCCGGGCGTGACGAAATGGGCCGAGGAGGTCTGGCGCGTGGTCGAGGTGCTGGAACAGGCCCCCGCCGTCCCGGATTGGACCCTGCTGCGGGAGGAAGCCGGCCGCAGCCTCTTCTTCGCCGGCACGGCCGAGGTCGTGCTGCACCCGACCGACACCTCCAACTACAAGCACAACATCGAAGCCGCGCAGCCGCTGGTCTGGGTGGCGCTGCGCCCGGCCGCGACGCCGTCCGGCTTCGTGCTGCAGACGGTGACGGTGGACCCCGGCGAGGCGCATCTGCACGCCGACACCGGCAACGACCTGGTCGAGGCGCTGGCCATGCCGCCCGGGCTGCTGGCGGCCACCGCCGACTTCGTCGCCCGCCACCATGTCGAGCACACCTTCTACAAGCGCAAGCGCGACAAGGCGGACCCCGAGGCCCTGGCGCGCCGCCGGCCCGGCACCGAGGACGAGGAATGAGCGAGGCGGAGAAGGAGGCACGGGAGGGCTTCCTCTCCCGTTGGTCGCGCCGCAAGCGCGAGGTGGTCGAGGCCCCGGAGGCCCCCCCGCTGGAGCTTCCGGTCGCGGAGCTGCCCCCGTTGGGCGTGCCGGTGGACCAGGCCGGGCCGGCTGAGCAAGCCGCGCCCCCGGCCGAGCGCGCCGCCTGCCCGATCCCCGAGGTGCCGGAGATCGACCCCGCCACCCTCCCGCCGGTCGAGAGCCTGACGGTGGAGAGCGATTTCTCGGCCTTCCTGAAGCCCGGTGTGCCGACCCTGCTGCGCAACGCCGCGCTGCGCCGGATGTGGAGCCTCGACCCCGCCATCCGGGACTATATCGGGCCTGTGGACTACCAGTGGGACTTCAACACCCCCGGCGGCCTGCCCTTCGGCTTCTCCAATGAGCTGACGGGCGACATCTCGAAGCTGCTCGCCCAGGCGATCGGCAAGATCGAGGAATTGGCAGAGGACCAGCCGCGAGAGGGGGAGGCGGGGAGCACCGCCGAATCGACGCTGCCTTTGGCGGAGGAGGCCCCGCCGGAGCCGGAGGCGCCGCCGGCTGCCCTGGTGGCGGAGCCCACCCCCGCCATCGCGCCCGTGCCTGAGGACGCCTCGTCCGTTCCCGTCCCGCGCCGTCGCCATGGCGGCGCGCTGCCGGCCTGAGGGGCGAGCCTGCGGTGCCGCTGGTTGTTGCGAATTATTCGCAGCTTCGGATTACGAGAAGTTTTGGACAGACGCTTGCCAAATTCCGAGCATTGCGCTTGGTTGCGTCTGTTGAGGAATTGGGGTTTCCCCGGTCGCGCGGAGCGCGGACGTCGAAGGAAACCTAAGTTGGGTCAGGAATGTTAGGGACGGAAACGCATCACGATCCGGTGAATGTCGAGAGGGCGCGACTCTTCGCGCTGCTCGGCCGGGTCATGGGCGCTGCCCCGGACGCCCCGCTTCTCGCCCAGCTTCGCCAGCTCCGCGCCACCGAAAGTGAACTGGGTGAAACCTATGCGCTGCTCGCCGCTGCTGCGGCGACCACGACGCCTGAGGCGGCGGAGCGCGAGTATTTCGACCTCTTCATCGGCCTCGGCCGCGGCGAAATCCTGCCCTACGCCTCCTACTACCTGACCGGCTTCCTGCATGAGCGGCCGCTGGCCGATCTGCGCGGCGACCTCGCGCGGCTCGGCATTGAGCGCGCCGAAGGGATTGCGGAACCGGAGGACCACATCGCCTTTGTCTGCGAGACCTTCGCGGGCCTGCTCGCCGGCGCCTTCGCCGCCGGGCCCGAGGAGGCAGCGCCCTTCTTCACCCGCCACATCCGCCCCTGGGCCGCGCGCATGTTCGCCGACCTGGAAAAGGCGGAGGCGGCGGGATTCTACCGCGCGGTGGGCCGGCTTGGCCGGCTCGCCGTCGAGATTGAGGCCGCGGCAGCGGATCTGCCGGCCTAATGCCATCGCAGTTGGGGAGAGCTGAAGCCATGAGCGCTGGAGAAGAGAAGGCGGTGCGCCGCGGGTTCTTGAAGGCCCTCGGCCTTGGTACCGCGGCAGCCGCAGCGGCGACGCCCGCTCTGGCGCAGCGCGCCGACAGCGTGCCCGCGCGCGACGCCCGCAAGGAAAACGAGCAGCAGCGCGTCGCCGCGCGCTACCGGCCGAACGCCGCTGGCGTTCAGGCCTTCTATCGCACCAACCGCTACGAATAAGACCGGGAGAAAGCGCAGATGCTGATCAAGCGCTCCGAAGGCCGAGCCGCAAAGCAGCGGCTGGCCACGGCCTATGCAGGCCTGTCCTCAGGCGGTCTCGACCGTCGAACCTTCCTTCGCCAGGCGGGCTTCGCCGGCGCGGGCCTCGCCGCCATCGGCAGCTTCGCGCCGAGCCGCGCGCAGGCCGCCGGCGCCGCGACGGGCGTGATCAACCACGCCCAGCCCGTCCAGCGCGTGAAGAATATCTGCACGCATTGCTCGGTCGGCTGCACCGTCACCGCCGAAGTGCAGAACGGCGTCTGGGTCGGCCAGGAGCCGTCCTGGGAGAGCCCGATCAACCGCGGCACGCATTGCGCCAAGGGCGCGGCGGTGCGCGAGCTGGTGCATGGCGACCGCCGCCTGAAGTTCCCGATGAAGCTGGTGAACGGCGAGTGGCAGCGGATCAGCTGGGACGTCGCCTACCGCGAGATCGCGGACAAGATGATGGAGATCCGTGCCAATAGCGGCGCCGATTCCGTCTTCTGGCTGGGCAGCGCCAAGTTCTCGAACGAGGGCGCGTATCTGTACCGCAAGTTCGCCGCCTTCTGGGGCACCAACTCGGTGGACCACCAGGCGCGCATCTGCCACTCGACGACGGTGGCCGGCGTGGCGAACACCTGGGGCTACGGCGCCCAGACGAACAGCTACAACGACATCCGCAACTCCAAGACCATCATGATCATGGGCGGCAACCCCGCCGAGGCGCACCCCGTCTCCCTGCAGCATGTGCTGTCGGGCAAGGAGCGGAACCGCGCCCAGCTGATCGTGGTGGATCCGCGCTTCACGCGCACCGCCGCGCACGCGACCGAGTATGTGCGCATGCGCCCGGGCACCGACATCCCCATCATGTGGGGCATGCTCTGGCACATCTTCCAGAATGGCTGGGAGGATAAGGAGTTCATCCGCCAGCGCGTGCACGGCATGGACCAGATCCGCGCCGAAGTCGCGAAGTGGACGCCGGCTGAGGTCGAGCGCGTCTCCGGCGTGCCGGGCGACCAGCTGCGCAAGGTCGCGCAGACCTTCGCCACCCAAAAGCCCAGCACGCTGATCTGGTGCATGGGTGCCACGCAGAAGACGGTCGGCACGGCCAATGTCCGCGCCTACTCGATCCTGCTGCTGGCGACCGGCAATGTCGGCAGCGCCGGCACGGGTGCCAACATCTTCCGCGGCCACTGCAACGTGCAGGGCGCGTCGGACTTCGGCCTCGATGTCGCGAACCTGCCGGCCTATTACGGCATCGACGAGACGGCGTGGCGCCACTGGAGCCGCGTGTGGGGCATGTCCTTCGAGGATATGCGCGCGCGCTTCGACACGCCGCAGATGCAGACCACGCCGGGCATCCCGACCACCCGCTACTTCGACGCCGTTCTGCTGCCGAAGGATCAGGTGCAGCAGCGCGACAACACGAAGGGCATGCTGGTCTTCGGCCATGGCGGCAACACCGTCACGCGCATGCCCGAAGCCGCCCGCGCGCTCGAGGCGCTGGAGCTGCTGGTCGTCGCCGACCCGCATCCGACGACCTTCGCGATGCAGTCGAACCGCCGCAACGGCACCTACCTGCTGCCGATCGCGACGCAGTTCGAGTGCGATGGCTCCCGCACCGCATCCAACCGGTCGGTTCAGTGGTGCTCGAAGATCGTGAACCCGATCTTCGAAAGCCGCACCGACTACGAGGTGATGTATCGCCTGGCCGGCGCGCTGGATCAGGCGGCGCAGCGCCGCAACATGCCGGTGCGTTTCCAGCAGGACATGTTCAAGGGCTTCCAGATCCGCGACAACGCGCCGACGGCCGAGAGCATCCTGCACGAGATCAACCGCGGCGCCTGGGGTTCGGGCTATTCGGGCATCTCGCCGGAGCGCCTGAAGCTGCACCAGCAGCACCAGGACAAGTTCGACCTGGTGACGCTGCGCGCTGGCGCCGATGCGCCGGCCGAGATCCGCGGCGACTACTACGGCCTGCCCTGGCCGTGCTGGGGCAAGGCCGAGTGGCGCCACCCGGGTACGCACATCCTCTATGACACCTCCATGCATGTGAAGGATGGCGGCGGCACCTTCCGCGCCCGCTTCGGCGTGGAGCGCGAGGGGCAGACGCTGCTCGCCGAGGGCTCCTTCTCCAAGGGCTCGGAGATCCAGGACGGCTATCCGGAATTCACGGTGGCCGTGCTGAAGCGCATGGGCTGGTACGATGAGCTGACCGCTGCCGAGAAGGCGACCATCGCCGAAGTCGGCACGGGGCTCGGCGGCGAGGACCGCGTCTCCTGGATGACCGACCTGTCGGGCGGCATCATCCGCGTGACGATGGAACACGGCGTCATGGCCTATGGTAACGCCAAGGCCCGCGCGGTGGCGTGGAACCTGCCTGACCCGGTGCCGGTGCACCGCGAGCCGATCTACACGCCGCGCACCGACCTGATCGCGCAGTACCCGACCCTGCCGGACCGGCGTGGCTTCCGCCTGCCGCATCTCGGCCAGTCGGTGCAGGCCCGCTCCAACGAGGTCGCGCGCGACTTCCCGATCATCCTCACCTCCGGCCGACTGGTGGAGTACGAGGGTGGCGGCGAGGAGACGCGCTCCAACAAGTGGCTCGCCGAGCTGCAGCAGGACATGTTCGTGGAGATCAACCCCGCCGATGCAGCGGCGCGGAACATCCGCGACGGCGCCTGGGTGTGGGTCTCGGGCCCCGAAAGCAACAGCCGCGCCCGGGTGAAGGCGCTGGTGACGGAGCGGGTCGGCCGCGGCGTCGCCTTCATGCCCTTCCACTTCGGCGGCTGGTTCCAGGGTGAGGACCGGCGCTCGCGCTACCCGCGCGGCGCCGACCCCGTCGTTCTCGGCGAGTCCGTGAACGTCGTAACCACCTATGGCTATGATCCGGTGACCTTCATGCAGGAAACGAAGGTCACCCTCTGCCAGATCCGCGCGGCCTGACGAGACCGGGGGAGACAAAGACAATGGCTGCCCGCATGAAGTTCCTTTGTGACAGCGACCGTTGCATCGAGTGCAACGCTTGCGTCACGGCCTGTAAGAACGAGCACGAGGTGCCCTGGGGCATCAACCGTCGCCGCGTCGTCACCATCAATGACGGCAAGCCCGGTGAGCGCTCCATCTCCATGGCGTGCATGCACTGCACGGACGCGCCTTGCGCGGCCGTGTGCCCGACGTCCTGCTTCTACACGACGGCGGATGCCATCGTGCTGCACGACAAGGACACCTGCATCGGCTGCGGCTACTGCTTCTATGCCTGCCCGTTCGGCGCGCCGCAGTACCCGCGCGTCGGCAACTTCGGCAGCCGCGGCAAGATGGACAAGTGCACCTACTGCGCCGGCGGCCCGCAGGCCGACAACACCGGCGTCGAGTATGTGCAGTACGGCGCGAACCGCCTGGCGGAAGGCAAGCTGCCGATCTGCGCCGAGATGTGCTCGACCAAGGCGCTGCTCGCGGGTGATGGCGACATGATCGCCAGCATCTACCGCGAGCGCGTGCAGCGCCGTGGCTACGGCGCTGGCGCCTGGGGCTGGCGGACCGCCTACAAGGCGACGCTCAGCGTCTGACGGGAAACGGGGGCGGGGCGGGCGGCAGCCCGCCCCGATACCTTGGGGGAACACATATGATCACACGCATCCTTCCCGCGCTGGCGCTGGCCCTGGGCCTTGCCGCCGCGCCGCTCGCCACGCCCGCGGTTGCGCAGGTCGGCGGGCCTGTGGTGGGCACGCCCACCAATCCCGTCTCGCCGACGCTGAGCGCCGATGAGCTGGAACTGCAGAAGGCGCTGACCGGTGGCCGCATCGCGGGGCGCGGCTCGATCCCGGACGCGCAATCGGCCAGCCTGATCCAGCCTGCGGGCCGCGACTGGCGCGCCTTCCACAACGTCACGCTCGGCTGGATCGGCGGCATCGCCGTGCTCGGCATGCTGGGCATCATCGTCCTGTTCTACGCGACGAAGGGCCGCATCCCGGTCGAAGGCGGCCGCGCGGGCCGCACGATCGAGCGCTTCAACGCGATCGAGCGGACGGCGCATTGGATGACGGCGGGCTCCTTCGTGGTGCTGGCGCTGACCGGCCTCAACATCACCTTCGGCCGCTACCTGCTGCTGCCGGTGCTGGGGCCTGAGGCCTTCGCGGCGATGTCGCTCTGGGGCAAGTACGCCCACAACTACCTCGCCTTCCCCTTCACCCTCGGCGTGGTGCTGCTGTTCCTGATGTGGGTGAAGGACAACATCCCGAACAAGCTCGACATCGCCTGGTTCAAGGCGGGTGGCGGGCTGATCGGACACGGCCATCCGACGGCGGCGCGCTTCAATGGCGGCCAGAAGATGGTGTTCTGGATCACCGTGCTCGGCGGCACCGCGGTCGCGGTCTCCGGCTATGTGCTGATCTTCCCCTTCTGGGCGACGGACATCGCCGGCCAGCAGCTGGCGCACATCGTGCACGGCGTCATTTCCGTGCTGATGATCGCGGCGATGATCGGTCACATCTACATCGGCTCCGCCGGCATGGAAGGCGCCTTCGACGCTATGGGCTCGGGCCAGGTGGACCTGAACTGGGCGAAGCAGCATCACGGCCTCTGGGTGGAGGACGAGATGAAGAAGGCACGCGAGACCGTCGCCGGTCCCGCCGGCGCCAAGGCGCAGGGCGCGGACTGAGCCCCGCGCCACGTCGTTTGTCCAAGGCGGCACGTTCCCTCGGGAACGTGCCGTTTTTTTGTGTTGATGTCGTTATGAGCGCATCCTAGCGTCTCCCCGAACGGAGGGGACGGCCCATGGGGATCTCGCTCGCAGAGGCCTTTAGCCAGGCGCGCACACTGGAAGCGGCGGGCCACGAGGCGCCGATGCTCCTTGTTCGCGATTTCACCTTCGAGCTGAGCAAGGACGGGCGCACGGAGTTCGGCAGCTACAGCCGCATCGGCTTCGCGGATCCCAGGCGCAAGCTGGTGCCGATGCGGGCAACGTTCACCTACATCGGCAGCCTCTGGCAGCAGCGCCAGGGCGTACCGTCGCTGCAGGCCAGGGATACCTGGTTCGTCCTGACCCAGATCGCGACCGACACAGTGACGAACATGCCGCAGACTGAGCTCGACATGTTGAAGAGCCGTGCCGAGACCATGTTGCGCATCAGTTGCTTCAAGCCGCAGCGCGACCTGCTGAACCGGACGCGGACGCGCTATGTTTTTGGTGCCTTCGATGCGTCCCGCCGGCCACAGCCGATCAACCACCTGGAATTCGACTTGCCCGATCCCGCTGCGCAGCGGCTGTCGGGCACCACTGACACTCTGCCGCCTCCCGGCAAGACGAAGCCGCTCTACCGGCTCTGGGCGAGCCTGACGCTTGAGAAGGTGGCCTGATCCTGCACACGGCGCAGCCTTGTTTCAGTCTGCGAGGGGCGCCATACCCGCGCCTATGACGCGCCTAATCGGACTGGCCGGCTGGAGCGGTGCTGGCAAGACCACGCTGATGACCCGCCTCATCCCGGAGATGACGCGGCGTGGCGTCGCGGTCTCTACGCTGAAGCACGCGCACCACGCCTTCGACGTGGATCGGCCGGGCAAGGACAGCTACGAGCATCGCAGCGCCGGCGCGCGGCAGGTGTTGGTCGCTTCCGCGAACCGCTGGGCGCTGATGACCGAGCTGCGCGGCGCGCCAGAGCCGCAGCTGGGCGATCTGCTGCGCCAGCTCGACCCCGTGGACCTCATCATCGTCGAGGGCTTCAAGCGTGACGCGCATCCGAAGATCGAGGTGCATCGCGCCGAGAACGCCAAGCCCTGGCTGCATCCGGACGATCCCTATATCGCCGCCATCGCCTCCGACGTTGCGCCGCCGGCGACCGGGCTGCCGCGCGCGCATCTCGACGATATCGGCGCGATCGCCGATCTGGTGCTGGCCAAGGCAACGCCGCTGGAAGAGTTCCTGGCGAGGGTCTAGATCGGGGCCATGGCCCAGCTCAGCGACGATTGCTTCGCCTTCGGCGGCAAGCTGCTGGCAGTGGAGGCTGCCGCCGCGATGATCGCCGCGCGTGTCCCGGCACTACCGGGCGCTGCGCCGGTCGCGCTGCGCGCGGCCCTCGGCCGCGTGCTGGCCGAGGAACTGCGCGCGCCGATCCCGCTGCCCCCCTTCTTCAATTCCGCGGTGGATGGCTATGCCTTCCGCCACGCCGACCTCTCGGCCAGCGGCGAGACGCGGCTTCTGGTCGCAGGGCGGCTGCAGGCCGGCGCCTCCGGCGGGCCGGTCGCGCCTGGCACCGCGATCCGCATCTTCACCGGCGCGCCGATGCCCGACGGCGCCGACACCGTGATGATGCAGGAAGACGCGAAGGAGGAGGATGGCCGCGTTATCCTGCCGCCTGGCCTCAAGCGCGGCGCGAATTGCCGCCCGGCTGGCGAGGACGTCGCCCTGGGCGAGCCCGCCCTGCCAGCTGGACGGCGGCTGAGCGCGCCCGATATCGGCCTTGCCGCGGCGCTCGGCCTCACGCGCTTGCCCGTGCGGCCGCTGGTGCGCGTCGGCGTCTTCAGCACTGGCGATGAGCTGGCTGAGCCGGGGGTGCCGCTCGGCGCGGCCCAGACCTACGATTCCAACCGCTTCACGCTGATGGCGCTGCTCGCCGGTCTGCCGGTCGAGGCCTCCGACCTCGGTATCCTGCCGGACGACCGCGCGGCGACGGCCGCGGCGCTGGAGCGCGCCGCGGCCTCGCATGACCTGCTGCTGACCTCGGGCGGCGTCTCGACCGGGGAGGCCGACCATGTGAAGGCGGCGATCGAGGCGGGGGGCAAGCTCGTCTTCTGGCGGCTGGCGGTGAAGCCTGGCCGGCCGGCGGCGATGGGGGTTGTGCAGGGCACGCCGGTCGTCGGCCTGCCCGGCAATCCTGTCGCGGCCGTGGTCACCTTCCTGCACCTCGCGCGGCCGCTGGTGCTGCAACTGGCGGGTGCCGCGCCGGAGCCGCTGCCCCGTTTCGCGGCGATGGCGGATTTCAGCTACCGCAAGAAGGAAGGGCGTCGGGAGTATGTGCGCGTGGCCCTGGCCTTCGGCGGCGACCTGCCGGTTGCCCGCAAATACCCGCGGGAGGGGGCGGGGCTGCTGACCTCGCTGACGCAATCGGACGCTTTCGCCGAACTGCCGGAGCATGTGACAGAAGTCGCACCCGGCGACCGCGTGCAGGTGCTGCCTTTTCGGGCGGTGTTCTGACGCTCAAGCGACGAGGTCGAGGATCTCGCTGACGCGGCCCTCGCGTTCGTAGCCAGCGAGTTCCAGCCGGCCCTCGGCCGGGCGCAGCACGGCGGCGAGGCGCGTGCCGCTGTTGAGCAGCGGCGGTGTGAGCCAGCCAAGGCCCTGCTGCACGGGTGCGGCCAGCAGGTCCTGCATCCGGGCATGGCGGGGGCGGCTTTCGCGCCAGCGGGGTGCGCCAGGGTCGGCCAGCCCGTCCCAATGGTTCGCCATCGCCACCTGCGCGCCGCGCCGCACGGCATGGCGGTCGGGCGTGCGCTCGATCGCGGCGGCCTCCCCGGGCCGGATGCCGGCGAGCGTGAAGGCGACCGAGGCGGCCAGCGGCGTGTCGCGCAGCATGGCGAGTGCAGCGTCGAAATCGGGCGCGGTGTCGCAGACGATGCGCAGCAGATGCGCCGGCGGCAGCGCGCGGGATCGCCAGGCGGCGGGCCGCGCCGCAGCCCAATCTGCCAGCAGCCCCGCCAGCCCGAAGCCGCGCGCCCGCGCCGCGGCGCCAAGCCCTGTCAGCGGCAGGGGCGGTTGGTTGATCGCCACCGCGAAGCGCCCGGGCGCGAGCGCGGTGATCGCGCCCGCAAGCCCCGGCCAGCCGATCTGCAGCCACTCACCCGCCGGCCCGGATTGGCGGATGACGGAGAGCGTCTCGCCAAGGCCGGCCAGGTCCCAGTCCAGCACGCGCAGCAGCACCGGCGCATTATCCGCGCGCACGCCACAGGTGCAGGCCCATTCATAGGAGAGGTTCAGCAGATGCGCGCCGGGCCGGCCCACGGTGGCGGCCACCGCGGCGATCTCGGGCGCGAAGGGGGAGGCGTTGCGCGCCAGCCAGCGGCGCGAAAGGGCATCGCCGATGCGAAGCCCTGCCACGCCATAGCGCCGCCGCGCCATAGCGATGATGCGCGCCACCTCCTCCGGCAGCGCGGCGGCCGCGAAGGCGGCCGGATGCGGCACGCCGCGCGCATCCACAATCGGGATGCGGCGCAGCGTCATCGCAGGATCAGAGGCGGACGCCCTCGGTTGTGAAGCGCTGCTCGGCGGTGCGCTGGACGTTCATGTCGAGCACCGCATAGGCGCCGAGCGCGATGACGATGGCGGCAATGCTGCCCATCAGGACGGACTTCATGGCGACAACCTCCCCAAAAACCTTGCTGAAGCTACCTAAATTCGCGCGCGCCACGTTGCAAGGGGTCCGCCGCGTGCGGGGTCAGGCGCCGTAGGGCCGGGGCTGCACGCCGTAGCGCCTGTAGGCGGCCGCAAGCCGTTCCGCGTCGTCCATTTCCGGCCGCAGCGCATAGCTCGGCGCGATGATTCGCGCGGCCTTCCTGACTGTGATCAGGATGGCGTGGCGCACCGGGAAGGCGGGCCCCGCGAGGCGGATCAGGCCGGCCGCGGCCTCCTCGAAGCCCGGATCGCGCCGGCCGATCAGCTGTGCCGTGCCATGCAGCTTGAAGCCCTTCTGGCGGAAGACATCCACGAAGCTGACGCAGACCTGCGGGTTGGCGCGGATGTTGGCGACGCTGTTCGGAGAGGCGATGTCGGCGATCGCGAGCCTGTCCTCGCCCGCCGCGCAGAAGATCTCCTTCGGGCTGACATTGGGGGCGCCGTCCCGGCCGATTGTGGCGAGCCAGCACAGCACGGACGCCGCGATGGCAGCCTGTACCTCTGCGTCGAGAACGGCCATGCGCGCAGCGTCCCCCTGCCTTCAGCCCGGTAGGCGCGGCGCGGCGAGCAGCCGCTCCGCCGCATCTAGATCCTCGGGCGTGTTGGCGTTGAAGAAGGGATCGAAGGGCGTGGTCGGCCAATCGGCAGGGGCGCAGCCGAAGCGTGCCGTCCAGCGGTCGATCTTGCGCTCGCCCGCCAGCAGCGCGGCGCGGAGCTCCGCGCGCAGCGCGACCGGCCAGAGGCCGATCGGCGGATGCGTCTGCCCGTCGGACCGCGCGCAAGCGAGCGGCACGCCAGCGGCTGCGCGCGCCGCATGCAGCCCCTCGGCAAGGTCGGGGGGGATGAAGGGCGAATCGCCGGTGACAGACAGCACCCAGGGCAGGTCCGGATGCTCCGCCGCGGCGTGGTCCAGCGCCGCCAATATGCCAGCGAGCGGCCCCGGATGGTCGGGCAGCGTGTCGGCGATCACCGGCAGCCCATAGGCGGCGAAGCGCGCGGGATCGCCATTCGCGTTCAGAACCATACGCGCCACCTGCGGCTGCAGCCGGTCCAGCAGGTGGTCGAGCAGCGGGCGGCCGGCCACCTGGCGCAGCGGCTTGTCGCCCCCGCCCATCCGGCGGGCGAGCCCGCCGGCGAGCACAACGGCGAGCGTGTCCTCACGCCTCATCGCGGACCGCATCCTGCTGCGCCATCGCCTCGGCGCTGTTCTTGCGCCAATGCTTCGCGCTTTCCTCGGGCACGTAGTCGAGCTCGGCGTCGAAGACGATGCGGTCCTCGCCGGCCAGCGCCACGAAGCGCTTGCCCTTGCAGCGGCCGATCAGGGTGAGGTTGGCCTCCCGCGCCAGCTCGACACCCCAGGCGGTGAAGCCTGAGCGGCTGACGAGGATGGGGATGCCCATCCGGACGGTCTTGATCACCATCTCCGAGGTGAGCCGGCCGGTCGTGTAGAAGATCTTGTCGTCCGGGGCGACGCGCTCGCGGAACATCCAGCCGGCGATCTTGTCCACGGCGTTGTGGCGGCCGACGTCTTCCATATAGGCCACCGGCTGGTCCTGCTGGCACAGCGCGCAGCCATGGATCGCGCCGGCTTCCAGGTAGAGGCTCGGCAGTGTGTTGATCCGGTGCAGCACGCGGTACAGCCAGGAGGTCCGCAGCTCGGCTGTGGGCGACAGCCGGACCGTGGCGAAATCCTCCATCAGATCGCCGAAGGCCGTGCCCTGCGCGCAGCCGGAGGTCAGCGTCTTCTTCTTCAGTTTCGTTTCGAAGTTGGTCTGGTGCCCGGTCCGCACCACCACGACGCCGAGATCCTCGTCGTACTCGACGCCCGTCACCGCGTCGTCGCGCTTCAGCATGCCCTGGTTCAGCAGATAGCCGAGGGCGAGGTCTTCTGGCCGGTCCAGGATCGTCATCATCGTCACGATCTCCTGCCCGTTCAGATAGAGGGTCAGGGGCCGTTCCACGGTGACCGCGGTTTCGACCGCTGCGCCTGTGTGATCGCGCCCCGTCACGCGGCGGGTCAGGCGGGGATCGGACGGGTCGGGCTGGACCCGAAGCAGAGGCATATCCATCCCCAAAGGGTGGGGGGAGGAGGGGCGCATCGCAAGCGGGCCCCAGCCCACCTCGAAGGCCTCACCCAAAAGAGTGAGAACGGGTGTTCCAAAGCAACCTCCGGGTGTTGCGTCTTTCAACAAAACGAGAGATTGTACGGAAACGTATATCGCGAAGGTGGAACATTTCGTCGCTTACCTCTGCCGCGCCCTCGGCGCGCACTCTCCCCACCCCACAGGCGCCTGAGGCCGCCTCCATCATCCTTCCCTTGCTCCAGGCGGTGCTCGACGGGCGCCCCTTGGTGGCGGCCCTGATCCCGCTGGCGGTGCGGCTCGGTGCCAGCAGCCACAGCATCTATTTGGTGCGATATCGTGATGGACGTGTCGCGGGCAGCGTGGCGGATGGCCATGGCGGTTGTGGCCCAGATGCGCGCGCTGCCTATGTCAACCACTGGGTGCGGCGTTGCCCCCGGGCCCATGCGCTCATGGGTGTGCCCCCGGCGGTGCGCGACATGGCGGAACTCGTCCCGGCGGAGACCTGGCGGACCAGCCGCGTCTGGACCGCCTGGGGGCGGCCGCATGGCGCGGCCTTCCATAGCCTGACCGCCACGCTCCGCTCGGAAGGCGAGGCGATGGACGGGATCTTCTTCCAGCGGACCGAGGATGAACGCCCCTTCGGCCCTGAGGAGCGGCGGTTGCTGCAGGCGCTGTTCCCGGATCTTGGCCGCGCCCTGGCACTCGAAACCCGCCTCGCCGCAGCACGGGCGGGGCCGGAGGAGGCAGCGCAGCGGGGGCTCGATGCGATGCCCGACGGCGTCGCGCTGCTGGATGCCCAACGCGGCCTGGTCTTCGCCAATGCGGCGCTGCGCCGGATGGCGGCGGCGGGGGATGGGCTCACGCTCGGCGCGGATGGCCTCGTCCTGCCCGAACCCGCCCGCCGGGCCGCGCTGTCGCGCGCGGTGACGGCGGCCCTGGCCGCGGCGGAGGGGCGGGTGGGATTGCTCGAGAGCGCGGGCGTCGTGGCCCTGCCGCGGCCATCCGGCCGGGCGCCCTTCATGCTGCGGGCCGTGCCGGTGGTGCCGGGGGGCGTCTGGGGCGGCTTCCGCGGGGCGATGCTGTTGGTGACTGATGGCACCCGGCGGCCGCGCCCGAACCCGGCCCTGCTCGGGCGTATGTTCGACCTGACCCCGGCCGAGGCGGCGCTCGCGGCCGCGATCGCGGTCGGCCAGACCCTGGCCGATCACGCGAAGCGCCGTGGCATCTCGGTGGAGACCGCCCGCAGCCACATGGCCGCGATCCGCCGCAAGACCGGCTGCCGCCGCCAGCCCGACCTGACCGCCCTCTTGGCCCGCCTGCCGGGGTAGCGCGACCCCGCCGGCGGGCCGGCTTTGCCTATCGCCCCGCGGCGGCGCGGATATCCGACGGGCGCTGCAGCGACTGCGTCCCGGTGACGGTGTTGTTCAGGTAGAACTCGTCACGCGGGAAGACGTCGGTCAGCGGCGCCTCGCCGCGCGGCGTGCCCGGGCTCCAGGCCAGGGCCGGGTTGGCGAAGAAGGAGGCGTAGTCCGAAAAGCCGCGATTGCCGCGCGCCAGATGCGCCTGCACGGCCGGGTCGGCGAAACGGCGGGCCAGCTCGGCCGGGTCAAAGGGAATGGGCTGGTCGGACCCGATCAGCACGCTGCCCGGCATCAGCAGCAGCGTGTGGGGGAAGACGGCGGCGAAGGTCTCGACCGTCCGCCGCGTCGGGCCCCATTGCACATAGATCCCGCCCGGCGCGAGCCGGCGACGGACGGATTGCAGGAATTCCTCGGAGTAGAGCAGGCCGGAATGCGAGCCCTCGGGCAGGATCGCATCGGCCTGGATGATGTCGTAGCGCTCCTCGCCCTTCGACAGCGCCCGGCGGCCATCGCCGTATTCCAGGCGCCAGCGCGG
>JBJOMW010000034.1:0-28172 GCA_046052145.1 Pseudomonadota bacterium | reverse complement strand
TGGCGGCGAGCAATTCCTGCTCCAGCAGCCGCTCCAGCAGGCGTTCGAGCCCGCGCGCGCTCCAGCCGAGGCGTTCGAGGTAATCTACCGCCGCCTGGTCGGCGGCCTGTTCCTGGCTGCGGGTGAAGGCGAAGAACTCGCCCATCGCCATGGCCTGCCCGCCTAACATCCCCGCCGCCGCCGCGCCCGATTCCCCCGTCGCGATCGCGGCCGCCCCGCCGAGCAGCATCGCGCCGAGGGAGCGCAGCATGGCCGCGCGCAGCTCCTCCGGCAGGCGGATCAGGTGGCCGCCGGCGATATGGCCGGTCTCATGCGCCAGCACGCCCACCACCTCCGCCGCCGAGCCGGCGCGCTGCAGCAGGCCGGTGTGGAGGAACATGCGGTTGCCCGTGGATACGAAGGCGTTTATGGCCCGGTTCTGGATCAGCGTGATGCGGACCAGGGCCGGGTCCACTCCCGCGGTTCGGAACAGCGGGTGCGCCATGCGGCGGACCAGGTGTTCCGTTTCCGCATCCCGGATGGTGACGATGCGCTGCGCGGGGGCCTGTGCCGCCGCCGGGCCCGCCAGGGCCAGGACGGCGCCGAAAAGGGCGAGGACGAGCAGGATGGGCAGCAGCGCGGTGGGGATGGGCCAGGAGCAGGCCGGTCGGCGGCGCATGATCCCCAACCTAGGGATTTCCGCCCCCGCAGCGAAGCCCATGCGGGCGGCTACGCTGGCTTTGCTGCTGGCGCTGCCGGCCTGCGGCACGCTCGACAGCCTCGGCCAAGCGGTGGGCGGTGGCCCCCCCCCGGCGCAGCCCGGTGAGGAAGGCTTCGTCCGCGGCTTTCTGGGCTACGCGGCGGCCGAGGAGCCGCGCGCGGCACTCGCGGCCCGCAACGTGCTCTCGGCGGGCGGCAATGCTGCCGATGCCGCGGTGGCGGCGGGCTTCATGCTGTCCGTCACGCTGCCCTCCCGCGCCGGGCTCGGCGGGGGCGGGGCCTGCCTGACCTATCATCCGCGGCGGAACGAGGCGCAGGCGATCCTGTTCCCGCCTGGCGCGCGGGAGGGCGTGCCGGCCGGCGCCGACCGCCCGGCCGCGGTGCCGATGCTGGCGCGCGGGCTGTTCGCGCTGCATGCCCGGGCCGGGGTTCGCCCCTTTGAGTCGCTGATGGTCCCGGCCGAGACCGCCGCGCGGCTTGGCGTCGAGACCAGCCGCGCGCTCGCGACCGACCTCGCGGCCGTCGCCGGGCCGCTCTTTGCCGATCCCTGGTCGGCTGCGGTCTTCGCCGGGCCGGGCGGCCGACCGCTCGGCATCGGGGACCAGCTGGTCCAGGCCGATCTCGGTGCGACGCTGTCGCAGCTCCGCACCGCGGGGGTGGGCGATCTCTACCAGGGGGCGCTGGCGCGCCGCGTGGCAGAGGCCTCCGTCCAGGCCGGTGGCGGCCTCAGGCCAGAGGAAATGCGCGTCTCGGTGCCGCGCCTCGCCCAGCCGCTGCAGGTGAGCCGCGGTAATGAGATGGTCTCCTTCCTACCGGCCGAGGTGCCGGGCGGGCAGGCGAGCGAGCAGGCCTTCGCCGGGGCGGCCGTCGCCGCGCCAGGCCAGTCGCTGCCGGCCTCGACCGGGCTGGTCGTGGTGGACCGCGACGGCATGGCGGTGTCCTGCGTCTTCACCATGAACAACCTGTTCGGCACGGGGCGCACCGCGCCCGGCACGGGGATCGTGCTGGCCGCTGCGCCGGGGCTGGGCCAGGTGGCGCCGCCGCTGCTCGCGGCGGGCATCGTGCATGTGCCGAACACGCGCGCCTTCCGCGCTGCGGCGACGGGGAGCGGCCAGGCGATGGCGCCCGTGGCGCTTGCCACCGCGCTCACCGGCGCGCTGCGCGGGGCGGAGGCCGGGGAGGCGCTGGCGGGCGTGCCCGAGCCGGGCCGCGCCCTGCTGGTCAGCTGCCCGCGCACCCTGCCGGGCAATGCCGCGGGCTGCACCGCCGCGGTGGATCCGCGTGGGGCCGGGCTGGCGCTGGGCTCCACGGATCGCTGAGGCGATGCCGCTGAAGGTTGGCCGGGGGGCGGCGGCGCCGCCCTTCCTGGTGATGGATGTCATCGCGGCCGCCAATGCGCGCGCCGCCGCGCTGCCGCCCGGCGCGCCGGGCATCCTGCGGATGGAAGTCGGCCAGCCCGCGACGGGGGCACCGCGCGGCGCCGCAGAGGCCGCGATCCGTGCGCTGCAGGCGGGTGCGCCGATGGGCTATACCGAGGCCTTCGGCCTGGCGTCGCTCCGCGCGCGCATCGCCGCGCATTACCGGGCGAAGTATGGCGTCGCGGTTCCGGCTTCGCGCATCGCGGTGACGGTTGGTGCGTCGGGGGCCTTTCCGCTGGCCTTCCTTGCGGCCTTCGATGCGGGCGACCGGGTGGCGATGGCCGCGCCCTTCTACCCACCCTATGCGAACATCCTGACTGCGCTCGGTATGGTGCCGCAGCTGCTGCCCTGCGATGCCTCGACGCGCTTCCAGCCGACGCTCGCGATGCTGGAGAAGCTCGACCCGTTGCCCGCCGGGCTGATCGTGGCGAGCCCCTGCAACCCCGCGGGCACCATGCTGGCGCCGGAGGAGCTGCGCGATATCGCGCGCTGGTGCCAGGCCAATGGCGTGCGGCTCGTCTCCGATGAGATCTATCACGGCCTGACCTGGGGCACGGTGGCGGAGAGCACGGCGGCGGCGTTCAGCGACAGCGCTGTGGTGGTGAACAGCTTCTCGAAATACTTCTCCATGACCGGCTGGCGGATCGGCTGGCTGGTGCTGCCCGAGGACCTCGTGCGCCCGGTCGAGTGCATCGCGCAGAACATGTTCATCAGCGCGCCGCATGTGGCCCAGGTCGCCGCCGAGGCTGCCTTCGACTGCACGGCGGAGCTGGAGGCGAACAAGGCGGGCTATGCGCGCGCGCGCGCCGCGCTGCTGGCGGGCCTGCCGGGCGCGGGGTTCGATCGCATCGCGGCGGCCGACGGCGCTTTTTACCTCTGGTGCGATGTCGGGCACCTGACAAATGACAGCCTCGATTTCGCGGCCCGCATGCTGGAGGGCGCGGGGATCGCGGCGACGCCGGGCGTGGATTTCGACCGCGACCGTGGCGCGCGTTTTCTGCGGTTCAGCTATTGCGGTGCCGAAGCCGATATGGTGCAGGCGCCGGCGCGGCTGAGCGGCTGGCTCGGGCGGTAACAGCCCGCGGCTTCAGTCCGCGGCGAGGCTTCCGCCATGCCGCCACCATGCAGCCGGCAGCGCCTTCGCCGCCGCGCTCGCCGCGGCTGGCGTCGTGAAAATCCCGAAGCAGGTCGCGCCCGAGCCGCTCATGCGCGCCATCAGGCAGCCGGGCTGCGCGGCGATGGCCGACAATACCTCCGAGATCGCCGCGCAGAGGCTGAGCGCCGCATCCTGGAGGTCATTGCCGAGCGGGCGCAGCCATTCGGCGAGCGCTGCCGCATCCGGCAGGCGATCCGGCATCTCCGCTGGCGGCGAGAAGTCGCCACGTCGCGCCCGAAAGACCTGCGGCGTGGGCAGGGCGATGCGCGGATTGGCCAGCAGCAGGCCGCAGGCGGGCAGGGCGGGGGCGGGCGTCAGCACCTCGCCAATGCCCTGCATCCGCGCGGGCTCAGAGGCGATGCAGACCGGCACGTCGGCGCCGAGTGTGGCCGCGATCGGCGCAAGCTCCGCCTGAGTCAGCCGCGTATCCCACAGCGCGTTCAGAAGCCGCAGCGCGGCCGCCGCATCGGCCGAGCCGCCGCCAATGCCCGACGCGACCGGCAACAGCTTCGTCAGCGTGATCGCCGCCTTTGGCTCGCGCCCCGTGGCTTGCGCGAGCGCGCGCGCGGCGCGCAGCACGAGGTTGTCCTCGCCATCGCCGAGCCCCGTGCCCTCGCGCCCCGTGACGTCGAGGGTCAGCGCCTCGCCATGGCCAGCCGTCAGGATGTCCTTGGCCTCGGCGAAGACCGCGAGGCTGTCGAGCAGGTGGTAGCCATCGGCGCGCCGGCCGGTGACGCGGAGATAGAGGTTGACCTTGGCGCGCGCGATCTCCTGCTGCGCCGTTGTGGCGGTCGCCGTGTCGGACATGGGCTCAGTCAGGCCGGCGCGCGGTCGCGGCGGGCGGCGTCGCCAGGCCGTCGCGGAGCTTCGCCTCGATCTTCGGGATTTCCTCGGCTTCGGGCTCCATGCGCAGCGCGCGCTGCCATTGGAAGCGCGCCTCGTTCTGACGCCCCGACACCCAATAGGCGTCGCCGAGATGGTCGTTGATCACGCTATTGCGCGGCTCGAGCTCCACCGCGCGTTCCAGCCAGCGCACCGCGGCCTGGATGTCGCCGAGCTTGAACAGCGCCCAGCCCAGGCTGTCCACGATGTTGCCGTCGTTCGGGCGGAGCTCGACCGCGCGTTCCAGCATCCGCCGCGCCTCGACGAGGTTCTTGCCCATCTCGACCCAGGTATAGGCGAGGTAGTTCAGCACATAGGGCTGCTCGGGCGAGAGCGCGAGCGCGCGCTGGAAATCGGCCTCGGCGCGCGCCCAGTTGCCGGAGCGCTCATATGCGATGCCGCGGGCGTAGAAGAGCGGCCAGTCGCTGGACTGCGTGTTCGGCAGGCGCGTGAGCGCTGCATCATAGGCGGTGGCCGCTTCGGGGAAGCGGCTGCGCGTGCGGAACATGTCGCCCAGCCGCGCATAGGGCTGGGGCGCTTCCGGCACCTCGGCGGCGAGGGCGCGGAAGGCGGCTTCGGCCTCCGCGAGGCGATCCATGCGGTCGAGCAGCGCGGCGCGGCGCAGCCCGACGACGCGCGCCAGCGGATCGCCGGACGCCACGTTGGCGAGCATGGCATGGGCGGCTGCGGGCTGGCGCTGCTCGGCATAGTGCTCGGCCACCAGGAGCAGCGTCGGCGCGAAATCCGGCCGGAGCCGCAGCGACAGACGCGCGAGGATCATCGCCGGCTCCAACGCGCCCTGGCTGCGGAGCGCAGCACCCAGAGCGAGCTGGGCTTCGGCGATCCCCTCTGCCGGGCCGGCGACGCCGCGCCCGGCGAGCAGGGCGCGGCGCCCGGCCTCCGTCGTTGCGGCCATGCCGATATCGGACATGCTGCGGCCGAGCGCTTCCATCAGCCGCATCGCCTCCGCCGGGTGGCCGGCGCGGATCAGGATGCCGCCGGCCAACTGAAGCAGCCGGACAGAGGCTTCGGGCGACTCGGCCAGCGCCATGCGCGCATAGCGCTCCGCCTCTCGCCCGCGGTCGGCGAGATCGGCGATCAGGGCGAGGTGCAGCGCATGGATGCCGCGGAGCCGCCCGCCTTCGGCGAGTGGGCGGAGCGTTGCGATGGCCAGGTCGGTCTGGCCGCGGCCCTGCTGCACCCAGGCCAGCATGATGGGGGAAAGGATCGCGGCTGGCCCCTGGCGGGGCAGGGCGCGGACCATCTGCTCGGCGCGTTCGAAGCGGCCGGCCTGCACCTCGGCGCCAATCAGCAGCAGCTGCGCGGCCTGGTTGTCCGGCAGGCGCCGCGCCAGGCGCTGCGCTTCGGCGCGCCCGTCGAGCAGCGCGGCGATGAAGGCGCGGGAGAGCAGCTCGGCCTGGTCGGGGTCGCGGCGGAGCGCGTCGAGCAGCTGCTCGGCGGCGGTGGCCGTGTCGGCCTCGGATTGTGCGAAGCGGCCGGATAGATAGGCGCCGAAGACGCCCGGCGGTTCCGTCGCGGCCGGGGCTGTTGCGGCAGCGCCGCCCGGGGCGGGCGTTCCCCCCGCCCCGCAGGCCGACAAAAGCGCAGCCGCCAGCAGCAGCGCGCGGCGGGGAGGGAAAAGGGCGGACATGGCAGCAACCTAGCAGCGCCCTGCCGCGCCGCGCCACCTGATCCGGCAGTTCTAGCCTTTCGTCTCCGCACGGCCGGCCAGCAGCCCCTCGGCCCAATCGGCCATGCGGAGGGCGGCCGCGGTCGGGGCCTGCGGGTTGGCCGGGTTCTGGCCGCGCAGCCCCGCGGCGGCGGCATCGGCGAAGCCGAGCAGGCGGGCGACCGCCTCGGCCAGCGCCGGGCGCGGATCGGGGCCGAGGCGGGCGATTTCGGCCATGGCGGCGGCCAGGGCCGCCTGGGTGACCATCAGCTCCGCCTTCAGTTCCACCACTGCGGCATTCAGCCGCCTGAGCTCATCCGCCGCCGCGCCACTCGCCATCTCACGCCCCCGTGAACATGGCGGAGAGAGTGACGAGCGGCAGCGCAACGGACAACCACGGATCGCGTGATCGCGAGGTTTTCCCGCGGCTGTGGGTGGTGCGGCGCGATCAGCCCTCGCGCTGCTTCCGCGCGGCGAGCGCGGCCGGGCGCGTGAGGCAGGCATCGAGCCAGGCCTTCACCTTCGGGAAGGGAGCGAAGTCGAAGCCGTTCAGCCAGGCGCCGTAGAAGACCGAGGCCACGTTCAGGTCGGCGATGGTGAAGCCCGAGCCCACCAGCACCGGCCGCGTCGCCAGATGCTGTTCCAGCACCGCCAAGCGCTGCTGGGTGGCCTCGATGCCGGCCTTGGCGAGCGCGGGGTCGCGCTGCTCGGGCGGGCGGATATAGGTGTTGTAGGACCAGTTCATCAGCCCGGGCTCGGCCTCGGTACCGGCCCAGAGCGTCCATTGCAGCACGCGGGAGGCGTCATCGCCGGCGGGCATCAGCTTGGTGCCGACCTTGCCCGCGATATGGAGGTTGATCGCCAGGCTCTCGAACAGCGTCAGATCGCCATCCTGGAGGGCCGGGATCTTCCCGTTCGGGTTCACCGCGGCGATCGTGGCCTTCAGCTCCGGCCCGAAGCCGACCGGGATTACCTCATAGGCGAGGCCGGATTCTTCCGCCGCCCAGATGCAGCGGAAGGCACGGCTTTTCGCGATCCCGTGGATGCGCAGCATGGAGGGTCTCCGTTCCCCTTGGTCTAGGGAACGGATCGCCCTTTTCGCGCGGCGCCGCAAGATCGGCGGCGGCGATCAGTTCAGCGGGTCGCCCGTCTCCGGCACCAGACCGGCGGCGCGGATGCCGGCCACGGCGCAGACCTCGTCCTTGTCAGAGGCATCGCCCGAGACGCCGACGGCGCCGAGCACCACGCCATCCGCATCCTTCACCAGCACGCCGCCCGGCACCGGCACGGCGCGACCGCCCGTGAGGTCCGACAGAGCGTTCATGAAGGAGGGCATCGCCTGCGCGCGGCGCGCGAGCTCGCGCCCGGCGAGGCCCATCGCCATGCAGGCATTGGCCTTGCCCCAGGCGATCTCGACGCGGGCGAGGGAGGCGCCGTCTTCGCGCAGCACCGCCTTCATCACGCCGGCCGCATCCACGACCACGACGGTAAGCGGCGCGAGCCCCATCTCCCGCCCCTTGACGAGGCTGGTGTCGGCGATGGTCCGCGCTGCGGCCAGGGTGAGGCCGTGCTGGAAGCCGGCGGGCGAGGCATGGGGCATGGGATGTCTCCTGGAAGGATGGGGTGTGCCTTTGCCCGCCTGCGGGCCACGCGGCAAGACGGGGGGCACGCGGCGGGCGCCGGGGGCGGCCCGGCTTGCGGTGCCGGGCTTTGCCTGTTCTGATCGCGGGCCGGGGTCGATCAGGGGAGAGTAGGGATGCTTCGCAGGGATCTGCTGAGTGCTGGCGCTGCGCTGGGCGCGGCCGCCAGCTTGCCGCGCTTCGCCATTGCCCAGCCGGCGCAGAACCGCGTCCTGAAGATGGTGCCGCAGGCCAATCTGACGAGCCTCGACCCGATCTGGACGACGGCGAACATCACCCGCAACCACGGCTACATGGTCTATGACACGCTCTACGGCATGGACGCGCAATTCCGTCCGCAGCCGCAGATGGCGGAAGGCCATGTGGTGGCGGAGGACGGGCGGCGCGTGACGATCACGCTGCGCACCGGGCTCAAGTTCCACGATGGGGAAGCGGTGCGGGCGGCGGATTGCGTCGCATCGCTGGCGCGCTGGATGAAGCGCAGCCCGATGGGCCAGAAGCTCGAGGAATTCGTGGATGCGCTGGAAGCCGATGGCGACCGCCGCATCGTCTTCCGCCTGAAGCGACCCTTTCCGCTGCTGACGGCAGCACTCGCGCAGGTCTCGAACAGCCCGCCCTTCATCATGCCGGAGCGCATCGCGCGCACCGATCCCTTCCAGCAGATCCGCGAGACAGTGGGCAGCGGCCCCTTCCGCTTCGTGCCGCGCGAATTCAATTCCGGCAGCCTCGTCGTCTATGAGCGCAATGCGGATTACGTGCCGAACCCGAATGGCCGGCCGAGCCTGACGGCGGGGCCGAAGGTGGCGCATTTTGACCGCGTGGAGTGGAACATCATCGTGGATGCCAGCACCGCCGCGGCGGCGCTGCAGACCGGTGAGATCGACTGGTATGAGCAGCCGCCGCCGGAGATCCAGATGCTGCTCCGGCGCAACCGCAACGTGGCGATCGAGGCGATCGACCCGCTGCCGCTGACGGGCATCCTGCGCTTCAACCATCTGCACGCGCCGTTCAACGACAAGCGCATGCGCCAGGCGATCCTGCCGGCGATTAACCAGGCCGATTTCATGAGCGCGGTCGTCGGTCCCGACCCCGCGCTCTACATGAGCAATGTCGGCGTCTTCACGCCCGGCACGCCGCTGGCCAATGATGCGGGGCTGGCGCCGCTGGCAGGTGCGCGCAGCGTGGACCGCGCGCGGGCGCTGATGCGGGAGGCCGGCTACACCAACCAGCCGATGCGGCTGATCGGGCCGACCGACATTCTCGCGCCATCGGCGATGACGCAGGTGGGCGCCGACCTTGTTCGCCGCCTCGGCTTCAACGCCGACATCGTGCTGACGGATTGGGGCACCACGGTGCAGCGCCGCACCTCGCGCGAGCCGGTGGCGAATGGCGGGTGGAGCATGTTGTTCACCTCCTTCTCCTCCTTCGACTTCGCTGACCCGTCGGCGCATTTCCCGCTGCGCGGCAATGGCACTGGCGCCTGGCCGGGCTGGCCGACGATCCCGCGCCTCGAGGAGCTGCGGGACGCTTGGTTCGTCGCGCCCGATCTGGCGGCGCAGCAGCGAATCGCGCGCGAGATCCAGGAGGTGACGATGGACGAGCTGCCCTATGTGCCCGTCGGTTCCTACCTCTCGATGACGGCGCATCGGCGGAACCTGGCGGACCGGGTGGCCGGTCTGGCGCTGTTCTGGGGGCTGCGCCGCGTCTGAGCGCGGGCTGCCTGCGCGGCCTTGGCACGGTGCGTGCAGAGCAAATATGCGAGTGGCGTCCGCGCCCTGGCCGCGTCATGGCCAGGGCTGGTGTGGCGCCCATGGGTGAGGCATTCTGCAAGTCGAATGGGCACGACAAGCCCCCAACCGACAGGGAGTTCAACTTCGATGGATCGTAGGTCGTTCATCAAGGCGGGCGTGGCCGCCGGCGTCGTGGCGGGCAGTGGCGGGATGGCCGCGCCGGCCCTCAGCCAGGCCGCCAACCGCACCTTGCGCTTCGTGCCGCAGGCGAACCTCGCCAATTTCGACCCGATCTGGGGCACGCAGTATGTCGTCCGCAATGCGGCGGTGCTGGTGTGGGACACGCTCTATGGCTTCGACGACAAGCTCGAAGCGCAGCGCCAGATGGTGGAAGGCGAGCAGGTCAGCCAGGATGGCCTGACCTGGACCTTCCGCCTGCGCGAAGGCCTGCGGTTCCACGACAATGAGCCGGTGCGCGCGCGCGATGTCGTCGCCTCCATCAACCGCTGGATGCCGCGCGACCCGATGGGTCAGCTGCTGCGCGCGCTGGGCGACGAGCTGGTCGCGGTCGATGACCGGACCTTCCGCTGGCGCCTGAAGGCGCCGTTCCCGAAGATGAAGATGGCGCTCGGCAAGAACGCGACGCCGATGTGCTTCATCATGCCGGAGCGCATCGCGACCCGCTTCGACAGCTTCACCCAGGTCAATGAGTATGTCGGCTCCGGCCCGATGCGCTTCGTGCGCAACGAGTGGGTGCCGGGCGCGCGCGCGGTGTTCCAGCGCTTCGACGGCTATGTGCCGCGCAACGAGCCGGCGTCCTGGCTGGCGGGCGGCAAGCGGATGATGGTGGACCGCGTGGAATGGGTGATCATGCCCGACCCCGCCACCGCCTCCGCCGCGCTGCAGAACGGTGAGGTGGATTGGTGGGAGAACCCGATCACCGACCTCGTCCCCGTGCTGCGCCGCAACCGCAACATCGCGGTGGATATCGCTGACCCGCTGGGCAACATCGGCAGCTTCCGCATGAACCACCTGCATGCGCCCTTCAACAACGTGAAGGTGCGCCAGGCGGTGCTGACGGCGCTGAGCCAGCAGGACTACATGACCGCGCTGGTCGGCAACGATCCGAACCTGTGGAAGACGCTGGGCGGCTTCTTCACGCCGGGCACGCCGCTCTACACCGAGGAAGGCGGCGATATGATGAAGGCCGCCAGCATGGAACGCGGCCGCCAGATGCTGCGTGAATCGGGCTATGCCGGTGAGCCGGTGATCTGCCTGGTTGCGCAGGACCAGCCGATCACCAAGGCGATGGGCGATGTCACCGCCGACCTGCTGCGCCGCCTTGGCATGAATGTGGATTACGTGGCGACCGATTGGGGCACCGTCGGCCAGCGTCGCGCCATGAAGAACCCGCCCAACCAGGGCGGCTGGAGCATGTTCCACACCTGGCATGCCGGCGCCGACGCGATCAACCCGGTGCTGTACAACGCGGTCCGCGCCAATGGCGACGGCGCGTGGTTCGGCTGGCCCGACGTCCCGGCGGTGGAGGCCGAGGTGCCGAACTGGCTGGCGGCGAGCAACCTGGCGGAGGAGCGGGCGGCGATCGGCCGTCTCAACCGCGCCGCGGTGGAGAATGTCGTCTACGCCCCGACGGGCTTCTTCCTGGGCTACCAGGCGTGGCGCCGGAACGTCTCCGGCATCGTGAAGGGGCCGATCCCCTTCGCCTGGGGCGTGTCCAAGTCGTAAGTCGCGGGCCGGCCGGGCGCCTGCGCGGCGCCCGGCCGGCTGCATCTCAGGCGGGTACCAGATGTTCGCTTATGTAGTCCGGCGCGTGCTGGCCACCATTCCGGTCATGGCCGTGGTGGCGCTGTTCGTCTTCTCCCTTCTCTACATCGCGCCGGGCGACCCGGCGGCCGTCATCGCCGGCGACCAGGCGACGCCCGCCGATATCGAGCGGATCCGCGCCAATCTCGGGCTCGACCGGCCCTATCTGGTGCGCTTCGGTGCCTGGGTTTGGGATATCCTGCGCGGCGATCTCGGCACCTCGATCTTCACCAACCTGCCGGTCAGCACGATGATCGCGCAACGCATCGAGCCGACGCTGTCGCTGATGCTGGTCACGTTGCTGCTGGCCATCTCGGTCGCCGTGCCGATGGGCGTGGTGGCGGCCTGGAAGCAGGGCACGGTCATCGACCGCGCGGTGATGGGCTTCGCGGTGCTTGGCTTCTCTGTGCCGGTCTTCGTCGTCGGGTATCTGTTGGCCTATTTCTTCGCCCTGGAGTGGGACCTGCTGCCGGTGCAGGGCTACACGCCCTTCGCGCGCGGCTTCTGGCCCTGGCTGCAGAACCTGATCCTGCCGGCGATCGCGCTCGGCACCGTCTATATCGCGCTGATCGCGCGCATCACGCGGGCGACGATGCTGGAAGTGCTGGGGCAGGACTACATCCGCACGGCGAAGGCCAAGGGCGTCGGGCAGCGGGCGATCCTGTTCCTGCATGCACTCAAGAACGCGGCCGTGCCGATCGTGACCGTCATCGGCATTGGCATCGCGCTGCTGATCGGCGGCGCGGTGGTGACGGAAAGCGTCTTCGCGATCCCCGGCCTCGGCCGGCTCACGGTCGATGCCATCCTGCGGCGCGACTATCCGGTCATCCAGGGCGTCGTGCTGCTGTTCAGCTTCGTCTACGTGCTGGTGAACCTGGCCATCGACCTTCTCTACACCCTGTTCGACCCGAGGATCCGGTATTGAGCGCGGCCATCCTTCCCCCGCCGGGGGTCAACGCAGCGGCGGCGATGCCGGACATCCTGCCGCCCGTGAAGCCGAAGAAGGGCTTCGTCGGCTTCCTGCGACGCAACCCGACCATCGCGATCGGCGGCTTCCTGGTGCTGACGATGGTCTTCATCGCGGTCTGCGCGCCCTTCCTGTTCACGAAGGACCCGACGGCGCTGGCGCCGGCGATGCGGACGCGCGAGCCTTCGGCGCAATGGTGGTTCGGCACCGACATGCTGGGCCGCGATGTCTATTCGCGCGTTCTGTACGGCACGCGGGTGTCGCTGACGGTCGGCTTCTCGGTCGCGCTGTTCGCGTCGCTGGCTGGCCTGACCATCGGCCTGATCTCGGGCTTCATCCGCGTGGCGGACAGCATCATCATGCGGGTGATGGACGGCATGATGTCCATCCCGCCGATCCTGCTGGCGATCGCGCTGATGGCGCTGACGCGCGGCAGCGTGGGCAATGTGATCCTGGCCATCACCATCGCGGAAATTCCCCGCGTTTCGCGCCTGGTGCGCGGCGTGGTGCTGTCCTTGCGTGAGCAGCCCTATGTGGATGCGGCCGTCGCATCGGGCACGCGGACGCCGATGATCATCCTGCGCCACATCCTGCCCAACACGCTGGCGCCGCTGACCGTGCAGGCGACCTATATCTGCGCCTCGGCCATGATCACCGAAGCGATCCTGTCCTTCATCGGCGCGGGCACGCCGCCGATCATCCCGTCCTGGGGCAACATCATGGCCGAGGGCCGCGCGCTCTGGCAGGTGAAGCCCTATATCGTGTTCTTCCCGGCCGTGTTCCTCTCGATCACGGTGCTGGCGGTGAACCTCCTCGGTGACGGTCTGCGCGACGCGCTCGACCCGCGCATGGCCAAGAGGCTGTAAGTCCCATGCCCCTGCTCGAAGTCGAAAACCTCCAGACCCATTTCCGCACACCGGACGGCATCAACCGTGCGGTGGACGGCGTCTCCTTCCACGTGAATGCGGGAGAGACGCTGGCGATCGTGGGCGAAAGCGGCTGCGGCAAGTCCGTGACTGCCATGTCCATCCTGCGCCTGATCCCGGAACCGCCGGGTAAGATTGCGGGCGCGATCCGGCTGAACGGGAAGAACCTGCTCGAATGCTCGGACCGCGAGATGCGCGCCATCCGCGGCAACGACATCTCGATGATCTTCCAGGAACCGATGACCAGCCTGAACCCGGTGCTGACCGTGGGAAGGCAGATCGGGGAGACGCTGCGTCTGCACCAGGGTCTCTCGGCGAAAGACGCCGAGGATCGGGCGGTGGAGATGCTGAACCTGGTCGGCATCCCGGAAGCCCGCCGGCGCGTGCGGGAATATCCGCACCAGCTCTCGGGCGGCATGCGCCAGCGCGTGATGATCGCGATCGCGCTCGCCTGCAACCCGAAGTTGCTGATCGCCGATGAGCCGACGACGGCGCTGGATGTGACGATCCAGGCGCAGATCCTGGAGTTGATGCGCGACCTGAAGCACCGCGTGGGCGCGGCGATCGTGCTGATCACGCATGACCTCGGCGTGGTCGCGGAAGTCGCGGAGCGCGTGGTCGTGATGTATGCCGGCCGGAAGGTGGAAGAGGCGGCGATCGGCCCGCTGTTCCGCACCCCGCGCCATCCCTACACGCAAGGCCTGCTCGGATCGATGCCGAAGCTGGGCTCCTCCCTGACGGGAGAGGAAACGCGGCTGACGGAGATCCCGGGCCTCGTGCCGAGCCTCAAGAAGAAGCTCGATGGCTGCGTCTTCGCGTCCCGCTGCCAGCACGCGACCGATCTCTGCCGCGCCGTCGCCCCGGCGCTGGAGGAGAAGGCGCCCGGCCATGTCGCCGCCTGCCACTACGCGCTGCGCGAGGGAGCGCTTGCGGCATGAGCACGCCTGTTCTGCAGGTCAATGACCTCAAGAAGCACTTCCCGCTGCGCGGCGGCTTCTTCGGCGGCACCACCGGCTATGTGTATGCGGTGGATGGCGTGTCCTTCGACATCGCGAAGGGCGAGACGCTTTCGCTGGTGGGCGAATCAGGCTGCGGCAAATCCACCGTTGGCAAGGCGGTGCTGCGGCTGTTCGGGCTGACCGGCGGCCAGGTGATTCTGGACGGCACGCGCATCGACGACATGCCGGCCTCCGCGCTTCGCCCGCTGCGCCGGCGCATGCAGGTGGTGTTCCAGGACCCCTTCAGCAGCCTCAACCCCCGCATGCGGGTGCGCGACATCCTGGCCGAGCCGATCCGCAATTTCGGCATGGCGAAGGATTCCGCCGAGCTGGAGGCGAAGGTCGCCGGGCTGATGGACAAGGTGCGGCTGCCGCGGGATGCGGTGAATCGCTGGCCGCATGAATTCTCGGGCGGCCAGCGCCAGCGCATCTGCATCGCCCGCGCGCTCGCGGCCGATCCCGACCTGATCATCTGCGACGAGGCGGTGAGCGCGCTCGACGTTTCGGTGAAGGCGCAGATCGTCAACCTGCTGCAGGACCTGCAGAAGGAACTGGGGCTGGCGATGCTGTTCATCAGCCACGACCTCGCGATCGTGGAGCATATGACGCATCGCGTGGCGGTGATGTATCTCGGCAAGATCGTGGAGGTGGCGCCGAAGCGCAGCCTCTTCGCCGCGCCGAAGCACCCCTACACGGAAGCCCTGCTGTCGGCGGTGCCGGTGCCGGAGCCCGGCGCGGCGCGGGAGCGGATCATCCTGAAGGGCGATGTGCCGAGCCCGATCAACCCGCCCAAGGGTTGCCGCTTCCACACCCGCTGCCCCTATGCCTTCGACCGGTGCCGGACGGAGGAGCCGCAGCTGAAGCCGGTGGTGGATGCGATGGGGGAGGGGCATATCGCCGCCTGCCACCTGCATGAGCGGCCCGCGGCGGAGAACCCGCTTGCTGGAGCCAAGGGCGCGGCGCTGCTGGCCGTCGGCTGACGGGCGGCGGCGGGCGGGCAGGGTGTCGGCGCGCCACCGTCCGGCGCGCAATAGCCTTGCGCAGCCCGCCGGCGCCACCGTGATCGTACTTCGCTGCCCCATCCCACGCTTGACGGCGAGGCGGGGCAGCGCGAGGCTTTCGACTTGAACGCACGCCCCCATCTGCTGGGGCGGATGAGAGAAATTCCTGGGGGAGACGCGCGATGCCGCAGGTCACGCTGACGGTGAACGGCACGAAGCACACGGTTGAGGTCGAGGCGCGCACGCTGCTGGTCGAGCTGCTGCGTGAGAAGCTCCGCCTGACTGGCACCCATGTCGGCTGCGACACCAGCCAGTGTGGCGCCTGCGTGGTGCATGTGGGCGGGGACAGCCTGAAGTCCTGCACCATCCTGGCGGTGCAGTGCGACGGCGCCGAGGTCACCACGATCGAAGGGCTGGCGAAGCCGGACGGCACGCTGCACCCGATGCAGGAAGCCTTCCGCGAATATCACGCCCTGCAGTGCGGCTTCTGCACGCCGGGCATGGTGATGTCGGCGATCGACCTGGTGAAGAAGCACCCGCAGGGGCTTTCGGAGCAGGAGATCCGCGAGGGGCTGGAGGGCAACCTCTGCCGCTGCACGGGTTACCACAACATCGTGAAGGCGATCGCCGCGGCCGCCGACGTGATGCATGGCCGCAGGAGTGAACTGGCGCGCGCGGCCGAATAACCGGCCGCGCTGCGAACGGGGAGGGAAGAGCAATGAATGTTGCAGTGCCCTTCGAGGGCATCGGCGCTTCCGTGCGCCGCAAGGAAGACCTTCGCTTCCTCTCCGGTCGCGGGCAGTACACCGACGACATCAACCGCCCCGGCCAGACCCACGCCTATATGCTCCGCAGCCCGCACGCGCATGCGGCGATCCGGTCCATCGACACGACGGCGGCGAAGGCGATGCCAGGCGTGCTCGCGATCTTCACCGGCGCGGATCTGGCGGCCGAGAATGTCGGCGGCATCCCCTGCGGCTGGCAGATCCACAACAAGGACGGCTCGCCGATGGCAGAGCCGATGCATCCGGCGCTGGCCATCGGCAAGGTGCGCCATGTCGGCGACCAAGTCGCGGTGGTGATCGCCGAGACCCGCGCCCAGGCACGGGATGCGGCCGAAGCGATTATCGTGGATTACGATGTGCTGCCCGCCGCCGCGACGATGGACCAGGCGCTGGCCGCCGGCGCGCCGCAGATCCATGAGGCCGCGCCCGGCAACCTCTGCTACGATTGGCATATCGGCGACCGCGCGGTGCTGGATGCCGCCTTCGCCAAGGCGCACAAGGTCGTCGCCTTCGAGACGACGAATAACCGCCTGGTGCCGAATGCGATGGAGCCCCGCGCGGCCATCGGCGATTTCGATCCGCAATCGGGCGACTACACGCTCTATACCACCAGCCAGAACCCGCATGTGATCCGGTTGCTGATGGGCGCCTTCGTGCTGCAGATCCCGGAATCGAAGCTGCGCGTGGTGGCGCCCGATGTCGGTGGCGGCTTCGGGTCCAAGATCTACCACTATGCCGAGGAAGCCATCGTCACCTGGGCCAGCGCCAAGGTGAAGCGCCCGGTGAAGTGGACGGCGGACCGGACGGAAAGCTTCATCTCCGACGCGCATGGCCGCGACCATGTGACGAAGGCGGAACTGGCGCTGGATGCGGGGGGCAAGATCCTCGGGCTGAAGGTGCACACCCACGCCAATATGGGCGCCTATCTGTCCACCTTCGCGCCCTGCGTGCCGACCTATCTCTACGCCACGCTGCTGTCCGGCGTGTATTCCATGCCGGTGATCTACGCCGAGGTGAAGGCGGTCTTCACCAACACCGTGCCCGTGGACGCCTATCGCGGCGCCGGGCGGCCGGAAGCGACCTATCTGCTGGAACGGCTGATGGATGTCGCCGCCGCCGAGATCGGGCTCGACAAGGTGGAGTTCCGGCGGCGGAACTTCGTGCCGGTGGACGGCTTCCCGTATCAGACGCCGGTCGCGCTGCAATATGACAGCGGCAACTACTTCGCGACGCTGGACGCGGCGCTTGAGACCGCCGGCTATCCGGGGTTCGAGGCACGGCGCAAGGCGGCGGCGGCCCAGGGCAAGCTGCGCGGCATTGGCATCTCGACCTATGTCGAGGCTTGCGGCATCGCGCCCTCGGCGGTGGTTGGCAGCCTCGGCGCGCGGGCGGGGCTCTATGAGGTCGGCACGATCCGTGTGCATCCGACCGGCAGCGTCACCGTGCTGACCGGCGCGCATAGCCACGGCCAGGGGCATGAGACGACCTTCGCTCAGCTGGTCGCGGACCGGCTGGGCGTGCCCATCGCGAATGTGGACATCGTGCATGGCGACACGGCGAAGGTGCCCTTCGGCATGGGCACCTATGGCAGCCGCAGCCTCGCGGTGGGTGGCTCGGCGATGGTCAAGGCGATGGACAAGATCGTCGCCAAGGGCAAGCGCATCGCCGCCCATCTGATGGAAGCGAGTGTCGAGGATGTGGAGTTCGACCGCGGCACCTTCCGCGTGACGGGCACCGACAAGACCAAGACGCTGACCGATATCAGCCTCGCGGCCTATGTCCCCCACAACTACCCGATCGAGGAGATCGAGCCGGGGTTGGAGGAGACCGCCTTCTACGACCCGAAGAACTTCACCTATCCCGGCGGCTGCCACATCGCCGAGGTCGAGATCGACCCGGAGACGGGCAAGGTCGCGATGGTGAACTTCACAGCCGTGGACGATGTGGGGCGCGTCATCAACCCGATGATCGTCGAAGGCCAGGTGCAGGGCGGGGTCGCGCAGGGCATCGGCCAGGCGCTGCTGGAAAGCGCGATCTATGACGCGCATGGGCAGCTGATCAGCGGCTCCATGATGGACTACACCATGCCGCGCGCGGATGATCTGGCGCCGGTGTCGGTGGCGACGCACACCACGCTCTGCACGCACAATCCGCTTGGCGTGAAGGGCTGCGGCGAGGTCGGCGCCATCGGCTCGCCGCCGGCGGTGATCAACGCGGTGGTGGATGCGCTGCGCGACTATGGCGTCCGGCATGTCGAGATGCCGGCGACGCCGCAGAAGATCTGGAACATCATCAATGGCGGCCGCAAGATGGCGGCGGAATAACGGGGGTCAGCACCATGTATGAGTTCACCTACCACAAGCCCTCCTCCGTCGCCGATGCGGTGAAGCTGCTCTCGGCCGACCCGGAGGCGCGTCCCGTCTCGGGCGGGATGACGCTGCTGCCCGCGCTGAAGCTGCGGCTGTCGAAGCCGACGGCGCTGGTGGATCTGTCTGGCATCGCGGAGCTGCGCGGCATCAAGCGCGAGGGCGGCACCATCGTCGTCGGCGCGCTCGCGAAGCACTACGAGGTTGCGACCAACGCCGACATCAAGGCGGCGATCCCGGCCCTGGCCTGGATGGCGTCCACCATCGGCGACACGCAGGTGCGCAACCGCGGCACGATGGGCGGCTCCATCGCCAACAACGATCCCTCCGCCGATTATCCGGCGGCGCTGCTGGCACTGGGCGCGACGATTGCGACCAACAAGCGCAAGATTTCGGCGGACGACTTCTTCCAGGGCATGTTCGCCACTGCGCTCGAGGCGGGTGAGATCGTGACCGCGATCCACATCCCCGTCCCGGAGAAGGCGGGCTATGCCAAGATGAAGAACCCGGCCAGCCGCTATTCCATGGCCGGCGTCTTCGTCGCCAAGGGCCCGGCGGGCGTGCGCGTTGCGGTCAACGGCGCGGGCGCCAATGGCGCCTTCCGCTCGGCAGAGATGGAAAAGGCGCTCGCCGCCAAGTGGTCGGCGGATGCGGTCGCGGGCATCAAGCTCGATGCGGGCATGATGAATGGCGACATTCACGGCAGCGCCGAGTATCGCGCGCATCTTGTGACCGTGATGGCCAAGCGCGCCGTCACCAACGCGGGCTGACACAAGCCCCGGCGCCCGCCCCACGGGGCGGGCGTTCGCGGCGCTCGGCCGCGCTCTACATTGCGATCAGCTGCGCTCGTAGATCAGGCGGGCGCGCACCGTGCCGGGCAGGGCGCGGAATTCGGCCAGGATCGCCTCCGCTTCCGCCCGCGCCTCCACCGATTCCACCACGACGTAACCGAGCTCGGAATCCGTCTGGTAGTACTGCGCGGCGATGTTGAGCCCGCGCCGGCCGAAGCTTTCGTTGATACGGCTCAGGATGCCCGGCGCGTCGCGGTGGAGATGCGTCCAGCGCGCGCCGGTGGGGCGTGGGGGCAGCTGCACCTGCGGCAGGTTCACCGAGCCCATCGTGGCGCCCGTGTCGGAATAATCCACCAATTTGCGCGCGACCTCGGCGCCGATGCGGTCCTGGGCTTCGGCGGTGCTGCCGCCGATATGCGGCGTCAGGATCACATTCGGCAGGCCCTGCAGCGGCGAGACGAAGGGATCGCCATTGCGCTTCGGCTCTTCAGGGAAAACGTCCACCGCCGCACCCAGGATGCGCTTTTCGCGGAGCGCCGCGGCCAGCGCCACGACATCCACCACCGTGCCCCGGGCGTTGTTGATGAAGACCGAGGACGGCTTCATCAGCGCGAGTTCCGCCGCGCCGATCATGCCGATGGTCTCCGACGTCTCCGGCACATGCACCGTCACCACATCCGATTGGCGCAGAAGCTCCGCCAGGCTCGATGCCTGCTGCGCATTGCCATGCGGCAGCTTCGCCGTGTGGTCGTGGTAGAGCACGCGCATGCCGAAAGCCTCGGCCAACACCGAGAGCTGGCTGCCGATATTGCCATAGCCGATCAGGCCAAGCGTCTTGCCGCGCATCTCCCAGGAATTCGCCGCCGACTTGTCCCAGCCACCGACATGCGCGGCATTCGACTTGTCCACGATGCCGCGCAGCAGCATCACCGCTTCGGCCAGCGTCAACTCCGCGACCGAGCGCGTGTTGGAGAAGGGCGCGTTGAACACCGCCACACCGCGCCGCGCGGCGGCGCTGAGATCCACCTGGTTGGTGCCGATGCAGAAGCAGCCAATGGCGATCAGCCGGTCTGCGGCCGCCAGCACTTCTTCCGTCACCTCGGTGCGGGAGCGGATGCCCAGGATGTGGACGCCCTTCACCGCCTCGATCAGCGCCTTGCCTTCCAGCGCGCGCTTCTCGCGGTGGATGGTGGCGTAGTCGGCGCCGCCGAACAGGTCCACGGCCGAATCCGCGATGCCTTCCAGCAGCAGGATGCGGATGCGGTCCTTGGGGAGCGAGATGCGATCGTTCATCGGGACGTGATCCGGGGGAGGGCGCCGCGTTCTGCCCGTGAAGCCGCCCCGCGGCAAGGCCGCAGCTTGAAGCGGCCGCTTGTTGGATTACCCGTTTGTCATGCGAGGACCCCAAGGACTGGTCAGGTTCTGGGGCGCGGGCGCCGAGTGCCGACCACGCCCCGTCCACCCGGCCAGGAGCAAGTCTCAGGCGGGGATGGCGGCGCGGGCGGGCAGCCTGACGCCCGCGGCGGAGAAGACATGCCAGGCGCTGGCGGGCAGCAGCACGGGCAGCACCTCTCCGATCGCGCTGGCGGCAAGCGGCAGGCGCACCACCAGCGCTTCCCCGCCCGGCAGGCGGCCGTGGATGACGGTCTCCGAGCCGAGCGGCTCGACCAGCTCGATGGCGAGCGGCAGGGCGCCCGAGGTCTCGGGCGCGTGGAGGACATGCTCGGGGCGGATGCCGATGGTCAGCGCCTCGTCCTCCTCACCGCCGTGCGGGCCATCGGCGAAGGGCTGTGCCGGGCCGGCGGCCAGCCGCGCGCCTGCGCCGTTCATGGCCAGGCTGGCCTTCAGGAAATTCATCGCCGGGCTGCCGATGAAGCCGGCGACATAGGTATCGGCCGGTACGCCCCAGACCTCCATCGGGGAGGCCACCTGCGCAGCGCGCCCCTGGTGCATGACCACGAGCCGGTCGCCGAGCGTCATCGCCTCCACCTGGTCGTGCGTCACGAACAGCGACGTGACGCCAAGGCGCTTCTGCAGGCGGCGGATCTCGGCGCGCATCTGCACGCGGAGCTTGGCATCGAGGTTCGACAAAGGCTCATCGAACAGGAACAGCTTGGGCTCCCGCACCACCGCGCGGCCCATGGCGACGCGCTGGCGCTGGCCGCCCGAGAGCTGGCGCGGCTTGCGTTCCAGCAGGGGGCCGATCTCCAGCATCTCGGCGGCATCCGCCACACGCTTGCGGATATCGGCCATGGGCATGCCGCGGATCTTCAGGCCATAGGCCATGTTCTCGAAGACCGTCATGTGCGGGTAGAGCGCGTAGTTCTGGAAGACCATCGCGATGTCGCGGTCGGCGGGCTCGAGCTTCGTCACGTCGCGCCCGTCGATGCGGACGGTGCCGGAGGAGGGCGTCTCAAGGCCCGCGACGATGCGCAGCAGCGTGGATTTGCCGCAGCCGGAAGCGCCGACGACGACGATCATCTCGCCATCGGCGACCTCGAGGTCGATGCCGTGCAGCACCTGCGTCTGCCCGAACTGCTTCTTGACGGAGGAGAGGGAGAGCGTGGCCATTATTTTTCGGTCTCCGTCAGGCCCTTCACGAACCAGCGCTGCATGAAGATCACCACCAGCACGGGCGGTACCATCGCCAGCACGGCGGTGGCCATGATGACGTTCCACTCATTCTGCGCATCGGAGGTGCCGATCATCTTCGTCATGCCGACCACCACCGTCTCCAGATCCTTGTCGGAGACGATCAGCAGCGGCCAGAGATACTGGTTCCAGCCATAGATGAAGAGGATGACGAAAAGGGCGGCGATGTTCGTCACCGACAGCGGCAGCACGACATCCTTGAAGAAGCGCATCGGCCCGGCGCCGTCGATCTTCGCGGCTTCCACATATTCGTCGGGGATGGTGAGGAAGAACTGGCGGAACAGCAGGGTTGCGGTCGCGGAGGCGACCAGCGGCACGACCAGGCCCGCCATGGAGTTGATGAGGTTCATGTTCACCATGACCTCGAAGGTCGGGATGATCCGCACCTCGACCGGCAGCATCAGCGTGATGAAGATCAGCCAGAAGCAGACCATGCGGCCAGGGAAGGAGAAGAACACTACGGCATAGGCCGAGAGCAGCGAGATCGCGATCTTCCCGACCGCGATCAAGACGGCCATGTTGAGGCTGTTCCACAGCATCAGCCAGGCCGGCACCGCGCCGGTGGTGCGCACGGACGACCCGCCGGTGGTCCAGGCCGAGACGTAGTTCGCGATGGCCTCGGTGCCGAACCAGAGCGGCACCTCACCGCGGCCGATCGTGTTCACGTCATGCGTCGAGCCGACGAGGGTGATCCAGATCGGGAAGGCGAAGATCAGCACGCCGAGGGCGAGGATCGCATGCGCGATCCAGCGGCTGCGCGCCTGGCGGCGTTCCGTCGCGCGGGCGAGGCGGAGGTCGTCAGCGGTGGTGTCGCGCATCAGCATGGGAGCGGACCGGCAAAGCCCTCTCCCCCCAACGGGGGGAGAGGGTTGGGTGAGGGGGGCTTCGCCGTTGGACGGATGCCCGCGAAACGATAGCGTGTCATCCCATGCCGTCCCCGCGATCCCATGCCGGCGCACGTCGCCTGCGTCGCGAATTGACCGAGGTGGAGAACCGCCTCTGGTCGGCGCTGCGCAGTCGCCAGCATGGCTTCAAGTTCCGCCGGCAGCATCCGATCCCGCCCTATGTCGCCGACTTTGCCTGCATCGAGGCACGGCTGGTTGTCGAGCTTGATGGTGGTCAGCATGGCGGCGCTGCGGACGCCGCGCGCGATGCGAAGCTGGTGGCGATGGGCTGGCTGGTGCTGCGCTACTGGAATTCCGATGTGGCAGATAACCTCGACGGCGTGTTGGCGGATATCGTGGCGCGTGTCGGAGAAAGGCTGGGTCAGACGGGCTGAGCCCCCCTCACCCAACCCTCTCCCCCCGTCGGGGGGAGAGGGCGTGTTGAGCGAGGGCATCATCAATAATGCACCTTCCGCTCGATGAACCTGAACTGGATTGCGGTCAGCGCGATGACGATCGCCATCAGCACCACGCTCTGTGCCGCAGAGGCGCCGAAGTTCAGGTTCTGCACGCCATCCACATAGACCTTGTAGATCAGCGTCGTCGTCGCCTGGCCCGGCCCGCCCTGGGTGAGTGCGTGGATCGTGCCGAAGGTGTCGAAGAAGGCGTAGACGATGTTGACGACCAGCAGGAAGAAGCTGGTCGGGGCCAGCAGCGGGAAGATCACTGTCCAGAAGCGTCGCGCGGGGCGGGCGCCGTCAATCGCGGCCGCTTCCAGCACAGCGCGCGGGATGGATTGCAGCCCGGCGAGGAAGAAGATGAAGTTGTAGCTCACCTGCTTCCAGGCGGCGGCGAGGATCACCAGCAGCATCGCCTGGTCGCCATTGACCTTGTAGTCCCAGCGGATGCCCATGCCGTTCAGCATCTTCCCGAACAGGCCGATCTGCGGGTGGAACATGAACAGCCACAGCACGGCGGCCACTGCGGGCGCCACCGCATAGGGCCAGATCAGCAGCGTCTTGTAGGCATCCGAGCCACGGATCGCCTTGTCCGCCTGCACGGCGAGGAACAGCGCGGCGCCCAGCGCCAGCGCAGCGACGGAGGAGGAGAAGACGACGGTGTTCCAGATGGCCGAGACGTAGTTCGGGTCGGCCAGCACGTCCTGGAAATTCTCGAGCCCGACGAACTGGCGCGACAGGCCGAAGGCGTCCTCGCGCAGGAAGGAGCTGTAGATCGCTTGGCCGGCGGGCCAGAAGAAGAAGATGCCGGTGATGACGAGCTGCGGCAGCAGCAGCAGGTAGGGCAGGGCCACGCCCTTGAAGATCACCTTCTTTCGCATCGCACGTCTCCCCGGCCCGACATGCAAAGGGGGCGGGCGCGCAGCCCGCCCCCTTCATTCACGCCCGCTGGCTCAGCCGCCGCGGTTCTGGCGCTCGAAGTTGCGAAGCACCGTGTTGCCGCGGTTCGTCGCGTTCACCAGCGCCTGCTCGGCCGTCTGCTGGCCCTGGAAGGCGCGCTCAAGCTCCTCCTGGATGATGGTGCGGATCTCGACGAAGCCGCCGAGGCGGATGCCCATCGAGTTTTCCGTCATCTGCCCGCCGCCGCGCAGCATCTGCTGGATGGGGATGTCGGCGCCGGCATTGGCGGGCTGGTTGTAGAAGCCGGTGGCGCGGACCTGCTCGAAGGCCGTCCGGGTCACGGGCAGGAAGCCCGTATCGGTGTGCCACTTCGCGGCCACTTCGGGGCGCGCGATATAGGCGAAGAAGGCGGCGATGCCCTGATGCTCGGCCGCGCTGCGCTGCGCGTTCGGGCCGCGGTTCATCACCCAGAAGCTGGCGCCACCGATGATCGAGTTGATCGGCGTCGTGCCCTGGTAGACCGGCAGCATGCCGACGCCCCACTGGAACTGCGCCTCACGCTGGATGCGCGCGCGCAGGCCCGAGGAGGCGAAGATCATCGCGCATTCGCCCGACGGGAACAGCGCATCCGCCGCCCCGTCGCGGCCGCCGTAGCGGAAGATGCCCTCGCGCTGCCAATTCACCAGGTTGTTGAAGTGGCGCAGCAGCAGCGGGTTGTTGATCCGCAGCTCGGCGTTCAGGCCGCCCATGCCGTTGGCCTGGGTCGCCAGCGGGATGTTGTGGATGGCGCTGAACTGCTCGACCATCAGCCAGGTCGGCCAGGCAGTGGTCATCGGGCAGGCGACGCCGGCGGCGCGCAGCGCGCGGGCGGCGGCCTCGACACCTTCCCAGGTCTCGGGGAACTGGTCGGGGTTCAGGTTGGCGCGGCGGAAGGCGTCCTTGTTGTAGAACACCACCGAGGTCGAGCTGTTGAACGGCATCGACATCATCCGCCCATCCGGCAGGCTGTAATAGCCGCGCACGCCCGGCAGGTAGTCATTGAAGTCGATGCGGGTGTTGGTCTCAGCCAGCAGCTCGTGCAGCGGCTTGATGGCGCGGCCGGCGGCCATCATGGTGCCGGTGCCAACCTCGAACATCTGCACGATGTGCGGTGCCTGGCTGGCGCGGAAGGCGGCGATGGCGGCCACCATCGTCTCCGGATAGGCGCCGCGGAAGGTGGCGTTGATCCGGTAGCGGTTCTGGGTCGCGTTGAAGTCGGTGGCGATCTGCTCGAGCATGCCGCCCAGCGGCTGGGTCAGACCGTGCCAGAACTGGATCTCGACAGGCTGTTGCGCAGATACGGGCACTGCGGCCCCGGCAAGGCCCAGCGCGACAGCGCCAGCCATGATGCTACGGCGGAACATGTGGCTTTCCTCTCCCCGTCAGTGGGTTGGCCGCGGGCTGGTATCCGCGCCGCGTTGCCTCCTCTTTACAAAAATATGACAGAAGAATGAAGGCCCGGAACGGGGGTCGTGTAGGGCCTCAGGGAACGTTGGCGGCCGCCCTCAGGCCCGCGATCATGGACGATCGCAGTAACTGTTCCCGCGCCAGGGCCGGGTCGGCCGCGGTGCGCTGCAGGCCGGCGAGCAGCTCCGCACGCCGCGCCGGGTCGGATTCGCGCATGCGCGCGCGGTTGCGGTCGGCCTGGGCCAGGATCTCCCGCTCGGCCACCGGCTGGCGGCGGCGGGTGTAGCGGTCGAGCAATGCTGCCTCCGCCTCGCCCCGCCAGACCGGGGCGAGGGTGGCGGCCAGCTCCATCGCGTCATGGATGCCGCCATTCATGCCCATCCCGCCCGAGGGGCTGTTCAGATGCGCCGCATCGCCCGCCAGCAGCAGCCGGCCGCGATTGTAGCTCTCCACGATCCGCTGGTGGATGCGATAGGGGCGGAGGTCCGGCACCTCATAGGGTGTCGCCTTCGGGTGGATCGCCTGCAGCTTGCGCTCGATCGCCTCGGGGCGCAGCGCGTCCTCGATGGCCTCGCCCGGCGCGGGGTAGAGGCTCGCGCGCCATTTGCCGGGCACGCGCAGCAGGCTGAAGGTGCCGCTGAAGGCCGTGTGCTGCGTCCAGACATAGTTGACGTTGCTCAGCCCTTCGAAGACCGCGCTGAAATCGAAGTGCGTGGTGGCGAGAATGGTGGTCTCTGGATAGGTGTCGCCGGCGAAGTCGAGCCCCATGGCGCGCCGCACCACGCTGCGCGCGCCGTCGCAGCCCACTGCATAGGCCGCGCGGATCGGATCGAAGCCTTCGCCGGTGAGCGTCACGCCATCGGCATCCTGGACCACCTGGTTCACCCGGGCACCGAAGCGCAGCGTCACGGCGCCGGCATGCGCCGCGCCAAGCTTCGCCAGCACCAGCCGCGAGAGCTTCCACTGCTCGGCCTGCAGCCGATAGGGATGCGCGGTGTCGTCCTTCAGCACGCCGAGGTCGAAGACCGCGCGCGCGCCATCCTCGTGGCGGCGGATCTGCCAGGTCGGCGTCACCAGCCCCTGCGCGATCAGCGGCGCGGCGAGGCCGAGCTCGTCCAGCATGTCCAGGCTGGGCGGGTGAAAGGTGGAGGCGCGCAACTCCTCCGAGATGTCGGGCTCGGATTCGAGCACCACGCTCGGCACGCCGAGCGTTGCAAGCTTGAGCGCGAGCACGAGGCCGACCGGGCCGGCGCCGACGATGGCGATGGGCGTTGTCGTGCTCATGAGGCGCGCGACGTCGGATGGGCGTGGTTCGGAAGGGACATTGTCACGGCCGCGGACCCTGCGTGCGGGCCGGATCATGGTCAAGCCGCCCCCCTGGTCCGCCGCGCCCCGCGGTGGCAGGTTCGGCACCAAGTTGCACGAGGGAGGAAGGCCGCATGGCCCGCAAGACGCCGGAACAGCTTCGCAGCCATCGCTGGTTCGGCGTGGATGATCTCCGCGCCTTCGGCCATCGCTCGCGCATGCTGCAGATGGGGTTTGCCGAGAGCGACTTCCGCGGCAAGCCGGTCATCGGAATCATCAACACCTGGTCCGAGCTCTCGCCCTGCCATTTCCACTTCCGCACGCGGGCGGAGGAAGTGAAGCGCGGCGTCTGGCAGGCGGGCGGCTTTCCGGTGGAACTGCCGGCGCATCCGGTGACCGAGCAGTACATGAAGCCGTCCAGCATGCTCTACCGCAACATGCTGGCGATGGAGACGGAGGAGCTGGCGCGCTCCCAGCCCTGTGACGGCCTCATCCTGCTGGGCGGCTGCGACAAGACGCCGCCGGGGCTCGTGATGGGCGCGCTCTCGGTTGGGCTGCCCTTCATCTTCGTCCCCGCCGGGCCGATGCTGCGCGGCAATTGGCGCGGCAAGACGCTCGGCTCGGGCTCCGATGCATGGAAGTACAATGCCGAGCTTCGCGCGGGGAACATCACGCCGGCGCAGTGGAAGGACATGGAATCCGGTATGGCGCGGAGCTTCGGCACCTGCATGACCGCCGGCACCGCCGCGACGATGATGCTCTGCGTCGAGGCGATGGGGCTCAGCCTGCCCGGCGCCTCCTCCATCCCCGCCGCCGATGCCGCGCATCCGCGCATGGCGACCGAGGCCGGCAAGCGGGTCGTCGAGATGGTGTGGGACGACCTGACGCCGGCGCGCATCCTGACCCAGGCGAATGTGGACAATGCGGTCGCCGCCACCATGGCCTTTGGTGGTTCGACCAACGCGATCATCCACATCATCGCCATGGCGCGCCGCGCGGGGCTGCAACTGGACCTGGAGCGGTTCGATGCGATCAGCCGCCGCGTGCCGCTGATCGCCAATCTGCGGCCGAATGGCGACACGCATCTGATGGAGGATTTCCACTACGCCGGCGGCTCGCGCGCCTTCCTGAATCGTCTCGCGCCGCATCTCGACCTGTCGGCGCGCAGCGTCACGGGCCGCACGCTGGGCGATGACATCGCCGATGCCGATGTGTTCGACGCCGATGTGATCCGCCCGCTCGACAACCCGTTGCAGGCCGAAGGGGGTCTGGCGGCGCTGAAGGGTTCGCTCGCGCCGAAGGGGGCGGTGATCAAGACGAGTGCGGCCGATCCGCGGCTGCTGACCCATACCGGCCCGGCGGTGGTGTTCGAGAATTATGCCGACCTCAAGAAGCGGCTCGACGATCCGGCGCTGGAGGTCACGGCGGACAGCGTGCTGGTGCTGAAATCCTCGGGCCCGCAGGGCGGGCCGGGCATGCCGGAATGGGGCATGATGCCGATCCCGCAGAAGCTGCTGAAGCAGGGCGTGCGCGACATGGTGCGGCTGTCGGATGCGCGCATGTCGGGCACCAGCTACGGCACCTGCGTGCTGCATGTGGCGCCCGAGAGCCATGTCGGCGGCCCGCTCGCCTTCGTGCGCGATGGCGATCTGATCCGGCTGGATGTGCCGAACCG
>JBJOMW010000033.1:0-29080 GCA_046052145.1 Pseudomonadota bacterium | reverse complement strand
TCGACCCGGTGGGCGGCTTCACCTGGATCTCCCAGGTCGTCGAGTTCGGCTTCGTCATCGCGGTGCGGGCGGATCATCCCGCGCGCGATCTCGCCGCTCTGCTGCAGATGGCCAACACGCCCGCGGGTCTGACCTTTGGCTCCGCCGGCGCCGGCTCCACGCATCACCTGGCCGGCGAGCTGCTCGGCGCGATGTCCGGTGCACGGCTGGTGCATGTGCCCTATCGCGGCGAGGCGGACGCCATCACCGGGCTGATGGGCGGCACCCTCGACTGCGCCGTCATCACCACGGTCACGGCCGGCCCCCAGATCCAGGGCGGTCGGCTGCGGGCACTTGCGGTGACCGCGCCCGAACGGCTGCCGGCCTTCCCCACCGTGCCGCCGGTCGCCGAGACGGTGCGCGGCTACGCGGTGACGACCTGGGCCGGGCTGGCCGCGCCAGCCGGGCTGCCCGCGCCGGTGCTGCATCGCCTTCATCAGGCGGTGATCACGCTGGCGCAGCAGCCGGAGCATCGCAGCCGGCTGGCCGCGCTGGTGGATGGCCGCGTCCGCACCGGCTCGTCCGAGGAACTGCGCAGCCTGGTCTCCAGCGAGATCACGCGCTGGCGCGAGTTGATCGCGAGCCGCAACCTGACGCCGGATTGAGGCCCGCGGCCGCCTACCCGGCCAGGGTGGGCGGCATCGGCACCTCCAGCGCCGCGGCCGAAGCCGCCAGACGCTTCCAGGTCCCGGCGGGCAGCGCGATGCCCTCGTGCAGCCGGCGCGCCATCACCGCGCCGCCACGCTCGCCCGGCAACAGCACGGGCTCGTCGCCGCTGGCCGGCACGTTGGCGACGGCCGTGGCCAGGGCATCCACCTCCCGCGCGAAGCTCCCAGCATCGCCGAAGGCCGCGACGTCGAGCGCGATGGCAAGGCCGTTCATCCGCGGCCCGTCCTTCGGCCCCTGACCGCCGAGCACCGGGGCGATCAGCGGGTTGCCGGCGGCGAGGCTCGCCAGGCACTCGATCATCAGCGACAGCCCCGCGCCCTTCGGCCCGGCCATGGGCAACAGCGTGGCGACGGCGGCGGGGTCCGTCGTCGGCTGGCCGCGCGCATCCACGCCCCAGCCTTCGGGGATTGGCGTGCCGGCATCCTTCGCCGCCATGACCTTGCCGAGCGCGACGGCGGCGGTGGACATGTCGAGCAGCAGCGGTGGCCGCGCGCCAGCCGGAATCGCGATGGCGAGCGGGTTGGTGGAGACGACCGCGCCCGCACTGCCGGGCCAGGCCATCAGCGGGCCGGAGGCGGTCATCACTAGCCCCGCAAACCCCTGCTCGGCCGCGCGCAGCGCGAAATGGCCGACCGCGCCGGCATGGGTGATGTCGCGTGCCACCACCCAGCCGAGATGGAGCCGGCGCGCGATGGCGATGGCTTCGTCCATCGCGCGGTTCATCGCGACAGGGCCCGGGGCGAGGTCGGCTTCCAGCATCCCGATGGCGCCGGCCTGCATCCGCATCGCCATCTGCGGGCGCGGATTGATCGCGCCGGTGCCGATCAGCTCGAGATAGCGCGGGATGCGCAGCACGCCGTGGCTGTCCACGCCGCGCAGATTCGCCCAGACCAGCGTCTCCGCCCAGCTCCGCGCATCGTCTGGCGCGACGCCCGCCGCGCGGAAGATCGCGGCGGCGAAGTCGCGCAGCGCGTCCGGGGCGATGCGGGTGCTCATGCGGCGGCCAGGGGGAAGTAGCGCTCCAGCCAGCCCTTTAGGATGTCGCGCCCGCGACTATCCTTGCCGAAGATCGGGAAATGGTCGGTGCCGGTGATCAGCACCAGATCCTTCGGCTGGCCGGCGCGCTCCCACAGGCGGATGGACTGCTCGACCGGCGTCACCGTGTCGTCGGCGCCGTGCATGAACAGCACGGGGCGCGGCGCGAGCTGGCCGATCACCTCCTCGGCCTTGAAGTCGAACATGCTCTGCGCGGTGTCCGCGGCGACCACCGTCTGCGCGAGATGCGAGAGATTCTTCCGCAGGTGTTCGGCCATCGGCACCACGTCCCAGCGGCTGACCATCAGCGTCTCGCCGGTGCGCTGCTTGTGGGCGCGGCCTTCTTCCAGCATCGCGGTGAACTTCGCCCAGGCCTCCGGCGTGGGATGCTGGCCGCGGAACTTACGCTCGCCATGGCCCCAACCGCAGGAGATGACGGCGGCGGCGAAGCGCGTGTCGGTGCTGGCGGTATAGGCCGCGATGGCGGCGCCGAAGGAATGGCCGAGCACGGCGATCCGCGCGGGGTCCACTTCCGGCCGCTGCGCCAGCCAGGTCATGGCGTTGCGCGTATCCGCCACCTGGTCGTGGCAGAGCACATAGCCGCGCTTCCCCTCGCTTTTGCCGCAGCCGCGGAAGTCGATGCGGAGCACGACATAGCCCCAGCTTTCCATCAGCCGGCTGACGACCTCGGAATAGGAGTTGTCCTTGGCGCCGATGAAGCCATGCAGGACGATGAGGGCGGGAAGCTTCTGGTCGGGGCCGCGCGTGTCCGGCACGTGCAGGCTGCCGGCCAGCGTCAACCCGTCCGAGGTGAAGGTGATCTCGCTGTCCATGTCCTGGCTCCCCTCGTCGCGGCATTCCCGCACGGAGCGGGCAGGATGCCTGGATTTTCGAAACTATCAATATCTTCGACGATACGGGGCCGGCGGCCGGCGGGTTTCGGCCCGCGGCGCTATCCTGGCGGCCGGATGAACTGGGGCGCGTAGCGGCGGACATTATCCACCGTCCATTGCAACTGCCGCCGGAGCAGCTCCGCCGCTTCCGTGCCGCGGCGGGCCAGGGCGGCTTCCTTGATCGCCTCATGCTCCGCGAGCCGCCCGGGGCCTTGCGGGCGGTGGCGCTGCGACAGCAGCCGGTAGCGCTCCATGTGGTCGTAGAGCAGGGCCCGCATGTGCAGCAGCCAGCGGGAGTCGCAGGCGGAGACCAGCGCATGATGGAATTCGCGGTGCAGCGCCACCCATTCGTGGAAGCGCGCGGCGCGTTCGGCGCGCGGGCGGGATTCGATCGCGGATAGGCGGTGGAAGGTCAGCACCACCGCCTCCTCCCACGACCTGTCGCCATGCGCGACGGAGGAGAGGATCGCGCGCTGCTCGAATTCGATCAGCAGGGAGGAGACATCGTGCAGATCCGCCTCCGACACCGGGGCGACGCGGAAGCCCCGATTGGCATCCACCTCCACCATCCCGACCGAGGCGAGATGCGACAGCGCCTCACGCAGCGTGCCGATGCCGACCTCATAGGCGGCCTGCAATTCCGCGAAGCGCAGCCGCGCCCCGGGCTCGTAGCGCCCGTCGAGGATATCGGCGAGCAGCCGGTTCAGCACGGTCTGGCTGACGAGAACCGCCGGCGCCGCAGCGGCCTTCGGCGCGCCCGGCTTCAGGGCAGGGCGCTTCTGGGCGACGGGTTTCGGCACGGCGGGTTTCGGGGCGGCCCTGGCGGGCATGGCTCGGAACATCTCCTGCGGTGGCGCGAGTTTGGCCTCGCGCCGCTGCCGCCTCAAGCGCCCGGCTTGTATCAGGGCGCGGGCGACTTGACCGAATGCCAGGCGAACAGACGCGGCGTCGGCGCGTTGCGGTAGATGGCGGTGTAGGTCATCCGCGTGCGGATGCCGCCGCCAGGGCGTTCGATCTCGGCATCGGCCTCGCCGAAGACGAAGCTGAAGCCGCCTTCCTGCCGCACCTCGCGGACCAGCGCGCGATAGGCGAGGTAGCGCCGCTCTCCCGCCCGAAGCTTGCGGAGAAACTCCGCCTTGTCTTCCACCGAGCCGTTGGAATGGACGAAGCGCAAATCATCGGCGATCAGCCGGTCGAGAGCGCCCAAGTCATTCGCGGTCATGGCCGCGAAGCGCAGATCCTCCAGGCGAAGGATCTCGGCGGCGGTCGGCTCGGCCGTCATCGACATGCGCTCGCAGCCATCACGTCAGGCCTTTCCTTCCGGTAGCTGCAGCCGGTGCATCTCAAGGAAGGCCTGGGAGGGCGGCAGACCCCAGACGTCGCGCGGCAGGCCGACCCAGACCTTGGGGCGCTGCGGCCGGTCGCGGTGCCAGGGGCGCGGATCCCAGAAGCCGAGCGCTTCGTCCGTCATGCAATCCAGGCCGTAGAACAGCTCAATCGCGTTGCCCTCGGGGTCGCGATGGTACATGGCCACGTTGTGCCCCGGCCCGTGCCGCACCGGCCCCCAGAGGATCGGCACCTTCTGGCCGCCGAGAATATCCGCCGCGCGGTGCATATGTGCGGCGTCGCGCAACTCGAAGGCCATGTGGTGCATCCGCGCATCGGGCCCGCGCGTGAAGTTCACCGTGTGATGTTCGTGGCTGCAGCGCAGGAAGACGAAGCGGTCCTCGATCCAGTCGGAGACGCGGAAGCCGAGCCTGTCCGTATAGAACCCCGCGATCGCCGCCGGGTCGGGCGCATGGCAGGCGACATGGCCGAGCTTCAGCGGCGCGATGCCGGGCAGGGGCTGGCGGTTGTCGTGGCAATGCAGGGCGAGGTGCAACTCGATCGCCCGCCCGTCCAGGTCCCGCGACCGCAGCGCGACGGGGCAGCCTGGGGCGGGGTCGGAACAGCGCTCCGCGGGCAGCCCGGCGTCGCGCAGCGCGCCTTCGACATCGGCGATGTCGCGGTCCGGCTGCAGGTCGAAGGCCAGGCGTGCGAGGCCGGGCGTCGCCCCCTGCTCAAGCACGATGGACAACTGCCCCGCCTCGTTCGCGAGGAAGATGCGGCCCGCCTCGCGCCCGACCTCGGCGAGGCCGATGACGTCGCGGTAGTAGGCGAGCTGCCGCTCAAGGTCCGATGCGAAAAGGGCGAGATGCCGGAGACGCTTCACGGGGATCATGGACGGAGCCTCTGGTCGCGGCGCGGCGGATGCTGGCGATAGCGTCTCATCTTTCCCCCGGCCTGCGCGGCATGACCCTGGCAGCCTCGCCCGGATTATCGAAGGGGTCAAGATTTTCGAAACTTCGGGCATCCCGGGGCATGGTCAGCCCGTGGCGCGGGACCGACCAGCGCGTCATGGCGCGACACCAAAGGGACCGCCGAGGTCGAGGCGGATGCGCCGAGGCCCACCGCTGGGAAAGAGCGCCGCCAGGGCACCAGGGTGAATTCGCGGATGCCGGGCGTCAGCGTCTGCGTGGAGGGGAGTGTCGCGCCGATCCAGGTCTCGGCGCGATGCACAGCCTTGGTCCTTCCTCAGGCCCAGCTGCTGCGGCGGATGAGCGCGCCGCCCGGCACCAGGCGCAATGAATCCTGTTCCCGCAGCACGAGTTCCAGGTTCCGCCGCGCCAGCCTGGCATGTTCGCGCATCAGCGCCTCGGCCCGCGCGCCCTCACGATGCTCGATGGCCTCCACCACCGCGCGGTGGTGTTCCTGCGCGACCGTCAGCACGCGCTGCGCTTCGGGCAGGGCTGCCTGGGCAAGGACGAAGCCCGAGGGCGAGGCGAAGGGCAGTGCGACGACCCGCCCGATCTGGCGGGCCACCACCGCGCTGCTGGCCGCTTCCACGAGCAATTCGTGGAAATGCGCGTTGAGCGCCACGTAGTCGGTGAAGCCAGCCTCGCTGATCGGGGATGCGGTGGCCTCGTCCATGTCTGCGATCAGGCGCTTCATCTCCGCCAGCGCGGCGCCCTGCGCGCCGCGCTCCGCGGCGAGGCGCGCGGCATGCCCTTCGAGCGTGCCGCGCAACTCGATGGCGTCCCGGATTTCCTCCTCAGTGAAGGCTTTGACGGCGAAGCCGCCAGAGGCAATGGCCTCCACCAGCCCCTCATCGGCGAGGCGCGCCAGGGCCGCGCGCACCGGCGTACGCGACGCACCCAGGCGTTCGGCGACCGAGGGTTCGGACAGCCGCTCGCCTGGCGGCAACGCGCCGCTCAGGATCAGGTCGCGCAGGCGGAGTTGGGCAGAGAGCGTTTGCGACATGCTAGTCGGCCGCGATCGCGTATGACCTGCCTCTGCCCTGCGACGCACCACGCCGGGCGGCGGCGTGCCATCCGTTGATGGGTGAGGGTGGGGCGGCGGGCGTGGTGTGGGCGTCCGAACAGGGCATTTGCCTTGTATACAGGCGTGGCGATTGTCTTGCCATGACTGTCGTATCTTCCACTTTCCGGGCACGAGAAGCGCTGGAATTTCTCATTCTTTCAATGATATAAGATCATCCGTTTCTGTCGGCGTTGTCGCGTCAGTGAAAAACGAGTAAGGTTTGCATACAGGCGGACGCAGAGAACGCCGCGCGGCGCCGCCGGGATCGCTCGCCCTCTCCACAAAGGATGGCTCGGCCCCTGGTCGTTTGTTCGCGCGCCGCGCGCGCCGCCAGGGAGGAGATATAAGCCATGACCACCATTCGCCGCCGCGCGACCTTGGCGTTCCTCGCGCTGCCTCTCCTTCCGCGTCCAGCGCTGGCCCAGGCGGAGGCCTTCCCCTCCCGCGCCATGCGCTTCGTCGTGCCGGTGGCCGCGGGCGGTTCGGCGGATGCCCAGGCACGCGTCGTGGCGCAGCGGCTGTCCGACCGTTGGGGTCAGCCTGTGGTGGTGGAGAACCGCCCAGGCGCCAACGGCATCGTCGCAGCGCAGGCCTTCCTGCAGGCGCCGCCGGATGGTCATACCGTGTTCGCGACCCCATCGGGCCCGATCGCGATCAACCCGCATCTCTATCGTCGCCTGCCCTATGATCCGTTCCGCGACTTCTCCTTCGCCTCGCTGATTAGCGTCATCCCGCTGGTGCTCGTCGTGCATCCCTCGGTGCCGGCGAATAATCTGCAGGAGTTCCTGGAGCTGTCGCGCCGGCAGGGTGACCAGCTGAAGCATGCCTCGGCCGGCATCGGCACGCCGTCGCACCTGACCATCGCGATGACGCGCGCCATGGGCCGCGGCGGCGATCCGACGCATGTGCCCTTCGGCGGCAGCGCGCCGGCGCTGACCTCGCTGATGGGCGGGCAGACCATGGCGATGTGGGATGCCGCCTTCTCCGCCGCGCCCTTCGTGCGCGACGGGCGCATGAAGGCGATCGCGGTCGCGCATACCGAACGCCTCGCGCTGCTACCGGATGTGCGGACGACGGTCGAACAGGGCGTGCCCGATCTGATCTCCGCCACCTGGATGAGCCTCTGCATGCATGCCGCCACACCCGCGGATCGCGTGCGGCGCTTCTCGGCCGAGGTGGACCAGATTCTGCGCGTGCCGGAGCTGCGCGACATGCTGGCCGGGCAGGGCGCGATCGTGCGTGGCGGCACGCCCGAAGACTTCGCCGCCTTCGCGCGAGCCGAGTCCGAAAAGTGGGGCAGGCTGGTGCGCGAGACCGGCGCGACGGCGGACTGACACCCAAGGGCTGCGTGATCAACGGCCCGCTGAAGGCCGCACAAGACAACGGAGGCACGCCATGATTTCGCTGACCGTAAATACCCGCACCGTATCCGTCGCGGCGGAACCGGACACGCCGCTGCTCTGGGTGCTGCGCGAGCATCTTGGCCTGACCGGCACGAAGTATGGCTGCGGCGTCGCTGCCTGCGGCGCCTGCACCGTGCATCTGGATGGCGAGGCGATGCGGTCCTGCTCGCTGCCGGTCTCGGCCGCGGTTGGCAAGGCGATCACCACCATCGAAGGCCTGCCCGGCGGCGCGGAGAACCCGCTGGTGCGCGCCTGGGTTGCCGTGGAAGCGCCGCAATGCGGCTACTGCCAGGCCGGCCAGATCATGCAGGCCGCGACGCTGCTCGCGCGCACGCCGCGCCCGACGCGGGAGGAGATCGTCGCCCATATGGACGGCAATCTCTGCCGCTGCGCGACCTACAACCAGGTTGTCGAGGCGGTCGAACGCGCCGCGCGGGGGGCGTGAGATGACCGACGCGAACACCCTCGGCCAGCCCCTGGGCCGCCGGGGCCTGCTGGCCGGCGCCACCGGCCTCGCCTTCACCTTCGCCTTCGCCGGCCCGGATACCGCCGGGGCCCAGACGGCCGCGATACCGGCCGGGCCGGCCACGCTGAACGCCTATGTGCGGATCGCGCCGGACGGCACCATCACCATCCAGGCGCCCGTGCCGGAGATGGGCCAGGGCTCCAACACCGCGCTGCCGCTGATCGTCGCCGAGGAACTGGACGCCGATTGGAGCCGCGTGAGGATCGAAACCGCGCCGGTGCGCCCAGCCTATGACAGCCCGATCTTCCGCAGCCAGTTCGTTGTCGCGAGCCTGTCGGTGCGCGGCTACTGGATGCCGCTGCGGATCGCCGGCGCCCAGGCGCGCCGCGTGTTGCTCGATGCGGTGGCCGCGCGCTGGAACGTCCCGGTCGATCAGCTGACGACCGAGCCGAGCATGGTGGTCCACGCGGCCTCCAACCGCCGGATCGGCTATGGCGAGATCGCGGCCTTCGCAACAGTGCCGGCGACGCTGCCGGAGATCGCGCCTGCCGCGTTGAAGCCAGTCTCTGCCTTCCGCCTGATCGGCCGCGACGTGGCGCGCTTCGACGTGCCGGCCAAGGCCACGGGCGCGACAGTCTTCGCCATCGATGTGCGACTGCCCAACATGCTGCATGCGACCGTCGCGCGGTCGCCCGGCCTTGGCGCGCGCCCGGTCTCGCACAACGGGGCGGAGTTGCTGCGTCGCCCGGGCATCACGCATGTCCTGCCGCTGGAGCAGGGGGTCGCCATTGTCGGCGAGCGGATCGAGGCGGTGCTCGCCGCGCGGCGCGCGCTGACGGTGCAATGGTCGCCCGGCGAGGGCGCCACCCACGGGTCGGATGCGGCGCTGGCCTCCTATCTCGCCGATGCGCGCGACACGGCAAAGCAGGCGGTCACCGCCGGCCGCACGGGCGAGGCTGCGCAGGCCATCGCCGGCGCGGCACGCGTGCACACCGCGGAATTCACGACCGACTACGTCTATCACGCGCAGATGGAGCCCCTGACCTGCGTGGCCTCCGTGACTGCGGATGCCGTCGAAGTCTGGGCCGGCACGCAATGGCCGAGCCTGGTGCGCGATGAGGCGGCAAAGATCGCGGGCGTTCCGGCCGAGCGCGTGAAGGTCAATATGCTGACCATGGGCGGCGGCTTCGGCCGGCGCGCCGCGATCGACTATGCGCTGGAGACCATCCACATCGCCAAGGCCGTCGGCCGCCCGGTGAAGGTGATGGCGACCCGCGAGGACGACATCGCGAACGCCCATGTGCGTCCGATGACCGCGCATCGCATCGATGTCGGGCTCGACGCCGCGGGGAAGATCACCGGCTGGCGTCATCGGCTCGCGGCCGACCTGGTGGTGCCGATCCTCTACGGCCGCGCGCGGCTCGAGGCGCAGCGCGGCGTGGACCACATCGTCACCTACCACGCCAATGTCGCGCATTACGACGTACCCGCGACGCTGACGGAGCATGTCTATCGCGAGCATGGCGTGCGCACCGCGCCTTGGCGCGGCATCGGCGCCGGCCCCAACGCCTTCGCGGTGGAAGCGGTGATCGACGACCTGGCGCGGCAGGCCAATGCCGATCCGCTGGCCTATCGCCTGGCCCTGCTGCGGGATGCCCGCGCGAAGGCCGTGGTCGAGGCGGCCGGCCAGATGGCCGAATGGGGCCGCCGGCGCGAGGGCACGAGCCTCGGCATCGGCTTCTCCAAGCTCGGCCTGCCGCAGCTTGGCGAGGCGCTGGCCGCAACCGTGGCCGAGGTCGCGATCGACCGCGCGACCGGGAAGCTGCGCGTGCTGCGCCTGTGGTGCGCCGCCGATATCGGCCTGCCCGTGCAGCCGCGCAACGCCATGCGTCAGATCGAGGCCTCCCTCCTCTGGGGTGTCTCGAGCGCGCTAACGGAACGCCTCACCTTCCGCGACGGCGCCGTGCAGCAGACGAACTTCACCGACTACGAGGTGCTGCGCGCCGCCGACACGCCCGAGGTCCAGGTACGGCTGATCCGCAGCGGCGAGATGCCGCTGCCGGCGGCGGAACTCGGCCTGGGCTGCGTCGCGCCGGCCATCTCCAATGCCGTGCTGGCGGCGACGGGGAAGCGGCTGAACGCGACGCCCTTCACGCAGGATCGCGTGCGCGCCGCACTCAGCGCGTGAGCATCGCGGCTGCGGCGCGAGGGCGCCGCAGCCGGCCTCCATTCCTACATCTGCCGTCTAGCTGGAGCATCTGATGACCGGGCTTCGCCCCTTCCGCGCCGACCATGTCGGCAGCCTGCTGCGCACGGGAACGCTCAAGGATGCGCGCGAAGCCGCCCTGGCTGGCCGCATCACCCCCGCCGCGCTGCAGGAGATCGAGGACCGGGAGATCGCGGCCCTCGTCGCGAAGCAGGAAGCGATCGGTCTCAGCAGCGTGACTGATGGCGAGTTCCGCCGTGCCTACTGGCATTTCGACTTCCTGGAGCGCCTGCCCGGCGTCACCTCCGAGGACGGCGACAGCGGCATGAACTTCAAGGGCGGCATCGGCGTGCCGAAGACGCTGCGCATCAAGGGCAAGGTCGGCTACGCGCAGCACCCGATGGTGGGGCATTTCCGCTACCTCGCCTCGAAGGCGCGGAAGACCCCGAAGATGACGATCCCTGGCCCGTCGATGCTGCACTACCGCGGCGGGCGGAAGATGATGGAGCCTGGGCTCTATCCCGACATGGAGGAGTTCTACGCCGATGTCGGGCGCGCCTATGCCGGCGCCGTCGCTGACATGTACGGGGCTGGCTGCCGCTACCTCCAGCTCGACGACATCTCCTTCGCCTATCTCTGCGACCCTGCGCAGCGCGAGATGCTGCGCGAGCGCGGCGACAATCCGGACCGCCAGCCCACCATCTATGCCGGGATGGTGGCGGCGGCGCTGGCGCAGAAGCCGGCCGACCTGCTGATCACCATGCATCTCTGCCGCGGCAATTTCCGCTCCACCTTCATTGCCTCAGGCGGCTACGAGCCGGTGGCCGAGGTGCTGTTCAACACCATGCCGGTGGATGGCTACTTCATGGAATGGGACAGCGACCGAGCCGGCGGCTTCGAGCCCCTGCGCTTCCTGCCGAAGGGCAAGACCGTCGTGCTCGGCCTCGTTACCTCGAAGACCGGCACGCTCGAGAGCAAGGACGACATCAAGCGCCGCATCGAGGAGGCTGCGAAGTTCGCACCCCTCGACCAGCTCTGCCTCAGCCCGCAATGCGGCTTCGCCTCGACCCAGGAAGGCAACACGCTGGCCGAAGATGAGCAGTGGCGGAAGCTCGAGATGATCGTCGAGGTCGCGGAGGAGGTCTGGGGCACCGCAGCCTAAACGCGGCCTGAAGGCGGGCCGCGCTACCCCTGCCCTGTCGCGCGCGCGAGGACGGACGCCGGATCGCCGTCCTCGCCGGCCCAGGCCACGAAAAGGTCGGGCCGCACCAGGATATGCGCCGCGCCATAGGCCTCTCGCGCGGCGGGGTCAGTGCCGTGTACCAGCGTCAGCGGCACGCCGATCCTTGATGCCTCTGCCGCGAGACGTGCCGGCAGGGTGCTCTCCGCGAAGCTCAGGAGGGTGAAGCCGGCCCCCACTTCGTCCTGGATGCGCCGCCCGCCGCCGAGCGGCTGCGGCGCCAGGTGGTGGCCCGCCCGCGCCGCGAAGCTGTGCAAGCCGACGGCGCTGCACATCCCGCTCAGCGGGCCGAACACGATGGGCGAGCCTTCGTAGTGCGGCTCGAAGCTGCCGACCTCAGATGTCGCGCCGCTGCGCCGCTGGTCCCACGCCGCCTCGAAGGCAGCGATGTCGCGCGCGGGATCGAAGCGGCGCAGGAAGTCGCGATCCACTTCGATGGATTTCTCGATGAAGTCGCGCGCCGTGGAGGCAAAGACCGGCCGGCGCTCCGCGTCGTAACTGTCGAGCAGCGCCGGTCCGCCCCAGCCCTGCAGCGTCGCGGCCAGCTTCCAGCCGAGATTGGCCGCATCCTCGAGTCCTGTGTTGATGCCATAGCCGCCATAGGGCGGGTGGCTGTGCGCCGCATCGCCCGCGACGAAGACGCGCCCTTGCCGGTAGTTGTCAGCGACGGCCACCCGCAGGTCCCAGAAGCCGATGTGCTGGAACTCTACGTCGAACTCGGCGCCCGCGGCCGCGTGCAGCAGCTGCGTGAAATCCATGCTGTCCTTCGTGGTGCCCGGCGGCACCGGCGCATGGAAGAACCAGGTGCTGCCCAGGTCCACGCGACCGAAGAAGCGCCAATAACCATCGAGCTCCGGATGCAGGACGCAGTAGAAGCTCTTGCCCGGATAGCGCTTGAGCAATTCGTGCAGCCCCGTCGAGCGGAAGACCAGCAGCACCATCAGCCGGTCATGGTCCGAGCGTGTCTGCGTGATGCCGGCCTGCTCCCGCACCGTGGACCGCGCGCCGTCGCAGCCGACCACATAGCGCGCGCGGATCGTACGGCGCCCGCCGCCGCGCCGTTCCGCCGCCGTCACCGTCACGCCGCCGGCGTCCTGCGTCACGCTCTCGGCCCCCCAGCCGAACAGCGTGGTGACGGCCGGCAGTTCGGCGGCGCGGGCGCGCAGCACCGCCTCGGTCGCGTATTGCGGCAGGCGCTCATTGTCGGTGAAGTAGAAGGGGCGCACCAACTGTCGCTGCAGCCAGTCGTGGTGGTAGGGGCCGAGTAGCGTTCCGTAGCTCGTCATGCCGCCGATGCCGTATTCGGGCGGTATGGTGCGGGCGGCGCGTAGCGCGGGCTCGACGCCCCATCGCTGCACATGCTCCATCGTCCGCTGGGTCAGGTTCTGGCCCTTGGGGATGGGTTGCGGCGTCTCATGCCGCTCCACCAGCACGCAGCCGATGCCGCGCTGGCCCAGCTCGATCGCGAGGCCCGTGCCGACCGGACCGCCGCCGACGATGACGACCTCCGTGGTGATGCTCTCTGCTGCGGTCATCGTGCCGACATTCTCTCCCGCCTGCCGCCCGATTGACGGGGCGACGCCGTCCGACCACATACGCGAGCGGGAGAGAACGACAAGACGAGGTCACGCCCGTGCATCGGACAACCCTGTCGCGCCGCGCACTGGCCGCGGCTGCATTGCCGCTGCTGCTGCCCGCAAGTGCCTGGGCGCAGTCGCCCGACGGCCCGATCACCATCGTGGTGCCCTACACGCCGGGCACCGGTCCCGACATCCTCGCGCGCCTGGTTGCCCCGGTGCTGCAGGCGAGGCTCGGCCAGGCGGTCGTGGTGGAGAACCGGGCGGGCGCATCCGGCAACATCGGCACGCAGGCCGTGGCGCGCGCCGCGCCGGACGGGCGCACGCTGATGATGCAGGTGAACACCTTCGTCATGAACCCGTCGCTGTTCCGCCAGGTGCCCTACGACCCCGTCAACGCCTTCGCGCCAATTGCGCTGCTGACGCGCGGCGATCTGGCGCTGGTGGTGAACCCCGACGTGCCGGCGCGCAGCGCGCGCGAATTCGCCGATCTGGCGCGCGCGCGGCCCGGCGCGCTGGACTATGCCTCTCCGGGCAATGGCACGCCGCAGCACCTGTCCATGGCGCTGTTCGCGCAGCAGGCCGGGGTTCAGCTGAACCACGTACCCTATCGTGGGTCGGCGCCGGCGGTGCAGGACCTTCTTGGGCGTCGCATCGCGGCCATGTTCCTGCCCGTGCACACCGCGCTGCCGCTCGCGCAGGACGGCCGCATCCGTATGCTCGCCCTTGGCAGCGAGCGACGCGCCGCCTCGGCGCCCGACCTGCCGACCATGGCCGAGGCCGGCTTCCCGGGCGTGCTGGCCGATCTCTGGTACGGGCTGCTGGGGCCGGCGGGGCTGCCGGCGCCTCTGGTGGCGCGCCTCAATGCGATTCTGACCGCCTGGGTGAACGACACCGCGACCGCCGATCAGCTGCGCGCGCAGGGCATGGTGCCCTTCACCGGTACGCCCACCGAGTTCGGCGCGCTGATCGCCCGCGACGCTGCGCGCTGGGCCGCGGTGGTACGAGAGGCGCAGATCACCGCCGATTGAGCGACGGGCCTGATCCCGCGCGCGCCGCTCGGCAGGGAGGGGGCGTAGCGGGCTTACAGCCAGCAGTCTCGATCACGACTGACTTCGACAGCGTGATCACCCCGTGCTTGGCGGCGCTGTACGCGACATGCGGCAGGTCCGCACCCATGCGCGGCACATCGTTTTCTGGTGTGGCCGCTGTTCGGTACAGGCGGCTCCAGGCTCCCCGAACCCCCACCCGTCACCCCACCACCACCAGCCCCTGCAGCCCCGCATCCAGCACCGCGCGTAGGTCGCGCGGGGCGAGCGCGACGCAGCCTTCGGTTGGGCGGAAATCCTCGCGCGCGAGATGCAGGAAGATCGCGCTGCCACGGCCGCGCTCGACGGGCTCGTCGTTCCAGCCCAGCACGCCGATCACGTCATACACCGCATCGTCGCGCCAGAGCGTTTCGTGCGAGGCGTCGAAGGGTAGGCGGACGGGGCGGTTATAGGCGCGGTGCGCGGGATCGTCGCACCAGCCATCCTCGCGCGCGATGGGCTCTACCGGCACGGCGCAGCGCGGCGCGGGGCCGCGATCTGCGCGGAACAGGATGCGGCGCAGTGCCATGCGTGCGATCGGCGTCGCGCCATCGCCCTCGCGCTTGTCCGTTGCCGGCTTCACGCCGCCCTTGCCCAGCGCGCAGCGCAGCGTCTGGCCGCGAAAGACGAAGCGGCCATCGGGGAAGACCAGGGCGAAGGCGGGATCGGGAGCACTCATGGCGCGCCTTATCGCGTGCACCCCTTCAGGGCCGCAAGGCGGCCCCGCGCCACGACCAACCGACGCGCCGGGCGAATCATGTCTGAGGCGCGGAAGCCCAGCCAGCGGAGCCGGCGCCCGGCGTCTGAGGACACAAAAAACATCTGCTCGCCTTTAGGCGAGCAGATGTCCGAAGCGGCGGGCCTTGGTGGCGAGGTATTCGTCGTTCACGCCATTGGCGGCGAATTGATGCGCCTCGCGCCCCTCGATCTCGATGCCGCAGGCGCCAAGGCCGGCGATCTTGTCGGGGTTGTTGGTCAGCAGCCGCACGCGGCCGATGCCGACCGCGCGCAGCATCTCCGCCGCGACCCAGAAATTGCGCTCATCCGCGCCATAGCCCAGCGCACGGTTGGCATCGAGCGTGTCGAGCCCCTGGTCCTGCAGCGTGTAGGCGCGGAGCTTGTTCACCAGCCCGATGCCGCGCCCTTCCTGCGCGAGGTACAGCAGCACGCCGCCCGCCGGATCCTCTGCCATGCGCTTGATCGCGCCGCGCAGCTGCGGGCCGCAGTCGCAGCGGAGCGACCCCAGCAGGTCGCCGGTGAAGCATTCGGAATGGATGCGCGCCAGCGGCACCTGGCCGGCGGCGAGCGCGGTCTCTGGCGTGCCGACCAGGATCGCCAGGTGCTCGATGCCGCCATCGGCGGCGCGGAAGGCGACGATGCGCGCTTCCGGCGCGTCCTCGAGCGGCACGCGGGCTTCGGCCACGCGGGTGAGGGTCGTCGCGGCGGTGTCGGGATAGGCCAGCACCTGATCCGCCGTGACCGCGAGCAGGTCGAGCCGCCCCGCGGCCGGCTCGGTGGCCGGGGCGGCGACCAGCGCGGGCAGCAGGCGGGCGAGCTTGGCCAGCGCGATCGCCGCCGGCGCGAGGGCAGGCGCGGCCATGCGCTCCGGCTCGGCCGGCAGCAGCCGCTCGGCGGTGGGATCGGCGAGGCTTTTCAGCGTCGTGGGATCGAGCAGCGCGGCCGGCAGGCGCAGCGCGACTGCGGCGAGCTCCGCTGCGTTGCCCGCGGGTGCGGCCTGCGGCACCGGGCGCTGCAGCACGGCCGCCGCACGCACCGGCGCGAGCAGGAGCGCGAGCGGGCCATGCGCGGCACCGGCCATCTCCGCGAGTGCGCGGGCGGAGACGGTCTCGGCGGCGGCGACGATCAGCACGCCTTCGGCGCCCCGCAGCAGCACGGGCGTGCCGCGGCGCAGCTCCGCAGCGGCGCGGTGCACCGCGCGGAGTGCCCGAACGGGCCCGTCCGGGGCCGTGTCGGGGGCGTGATCGCGAAGCTGTGACACGAGCTGTCCGGTCCCTTTCGTCATCGCCGTCCCGCGCTGGCTCCCCTATAGGCCCGCCGCAATGTGGCGTGCCCGTGGCGTTTTGCAGGGGCGGCCGCGCCCAAAAACATTCCGATGGTCAAGCGTTGGTGATCGTGCGGGAGGCTTCGCGAGGCTTGCTCCCGCCGTGAGCCGTGATGCAGTGTCGGCCCCGTCGGCAGCCTGCTGCGCTGCACTGGGCCGCGGGGACATCCCCCCGGTCCGGGCCGTGCCGGAGGCAGGCTGCGCCGATCACGAATGTCACGACGGCGGTATCACGCCGTCCAATGGAACGGGAGTCAACATGGCGGGACCTCGGCCAATCCTTGTCGTGGACGATGACGACGCCCTGCGCGAGACGCTGAGCGAGCAGCTGGCGCATGATGGGGAGTTCGCCCCCGTCCAGGCCGCCACCGCCGCCGAGGCGCTGGCGCGGCTGGCGGCGGAGGATGCGCGCTTCGACGCCGTGATCCTCGATATCGGCCTGCCCGATGGCGATGGGCGCGAGCTCTGCGCCCGGTTGCGCAAGCAGGGGATGCGCATGCCGATCCTGATGCTGACCGGCGCCGACCAGGAGCAGGATGTGGTCCGCGGCCTGGATAGCGGGGCGAATGACTATGTGGCGAAGCCCTTCCGGGTGAGCGAGCTGACAGCGCGGCTGCGCGCGCAGCTGCGCGTCTTCGACAATTCCGAAGACGCGGTCTTCACCGTCGGGCCCTACACCTTCCGCCCGAGCGCCAAGCTGCTGCTGGAGGTCGCGCGGAACCGCAAGATCCGCCTGACCGAGAAGGAGGGGGCGATCCTGAAGTATCTCTACCGCGCCGGCGGTCGGCCGGTGGCGCGGCAGATCCTGCTGAACGAGGTGTGGGGCTACAACAGTGCGGTGACGACGCACACGCTTGAGACGCACATCTACCGCCTGCGCCAGAAGATCGAGCCCGACCCGTCCCAGGCGCGGCTGCTGCTGACCGAGGGTGGTGGGTATCGCCTGGACCCCCACGCCTGCAGGGCGACCCAGCAGGCCGCATGACGCGCCAACCCCTCCCCCGCCATGGCGGGGGAGGGTGAGCGGCATCACTCGAAGCGGCAGGCCTCGTCGAAGCTGAGGCGCGGGCTGCGCGGGAACAGGCCCTGCACGTCGCCATAGCCAAGATTGACCAGGAAGTTCGACTTCCAGCTCGTGCCGGCCAGGAACAGCTCGTCCACCTTCGCATTGTCGAAGCCGCTCATCGCGCCCGCATCCAGCCCGACGGAGCGCGCGGCCAGCATCAGATAGGCACCCTGCAGCGTGCCGTTGCGGAAGGCGCTGGCCTCGGCGAAGGCCGGGTTGCCAGCGAACCAGGACCGCGCATCGGCATGCGGGAACAGGAAGGGCAGCTTCTCATAGAACTCGACGTCATGGGCGACGATGACGGTGACCGGCGCGGTCATCGTCTTCTCGATGTTGCCGGCGCTGAGCGCCTGCTTGAGCTTCGCCTTGCCTTCGGAGGTGCGGACGAAGATGAAGCGGGCGGGCGAGGAATTGGCCGAGGTCGGCGCCCATTTCAGGAGGTTGTAGACCTCCTCGAGCTTGGCGTCCGGCACGGGCCGGTCCTGCCACTTGTTCTGGGTCCGCGCCTCCCGCCAGAGCTGGTCGAGCGCGCGGTCATCGAGATTGGTGGGGTCGGAGAGCATGGTCGGTCCCGCAAGGTTTCAATGCTGCGCCCGATATGGGGCGCCGCGGCGATCCGCCAGAGCGGCCAGGGCGGATGACTGCCATCCGCCCCGTGAATGACGACTGAAGCCGCCAGTTCGGCGAGCCAAGCCGCGGAGCGGCGCCGGCGCTTGAGGCACGCAAAGGGCTGATGCGGAGGGCCGCTGGAAGCGGCCCTGCGGATCAGGCCTCGACCTGCTCCACCCGCGCCACCTCAGGCACGTAGTGGCGCAGCATCGTCTCGACGCCATGCTTCAGTGTCGCGCGAGAGGAGGGGCAGCCGCTGCACGCGCCCTGCATGCGCAGCCGGACCACACCTTCCCGGAAACCGCGGAAGACGATGTCGCCGCCATCGCCGGCCACCGCCGGGCGCACGCGCGTGTCCAGCAACTCCTTGATCTGGGCGACGATCTCGCCGTCCTCGGGGGCGAAATCCTCCTCCTCGGCCGCGTCCTCGGCGCCCTCCAGCACCGGCAGGCCGGTGAGGTAATGCTCCATGATCGCGCCCAGCACCCGCGGCTTCAGCTGCTGCCAATCGGCATCCTCGGCCTTGGTGACGGTGATGAAGTCATTGCCGAGGAAGACGCGCGCCACCTCGCTCACGGCAAAGACGCGCGCGGCCAGGGGGCTGCGCCCCTCGGCCTCGGGGGCGGCGGTGAAATCGGCGGTACCGCGGCCACCCATCACCTCCCGGCCAGGGAGGAATTTGAGCGTCGCGGGGTTCGGGGTGCCTTCCGTCTCGATGAACATCTTCTTCTGTATCCGCAGGGAGCTTCGAATGAAGACCCATCTGGTCCGGATTCACAAGACATGCAACGCCCAGCGACCGCGCCGGCCTGGGGGGAACCGGTCCCCGGCGGCCCCGCTCAGGTCACCCGGTCGAGCTCGCTGTCGCTCAGGTCGCCGGGCACGATCGTCATCGGCACGGTGAGCTTTGCCGCATAGCGCCCCGTCAGCGCCGCGATCAGCGGCCCCGGCCCCGACCCGCCCGAGGCCGCCGCGAGCACCAGGATCGAGATGCGCGGATCCTCCTGCAGCAGGGCCAGCAGCTCGTCGCGCGGATGCCCCTCCCGGATCAGCAGGATGGGCAGGCCGCCGGTCAGGTCGGTCACCTCGGCCGCGAGCGCCGAGAGCAGCTTCTCCGCTTCCTGCCGGCGCTCCTCGGCCAGCATGGCGCCGACGCCGGCCCATTCGACCTGGCCGGCCGGCTCGATCACCCGCAACAAGGCCACGCGCCCGCCCGACTTCCGCACGCGCAGGCACGCATAGCGCAGCGCCACGCGCCGCTCCGCGCTGTCATCCACCACCACCAGGAAGACACGGTCCCGCCGCGCCTGCGCCGCTGCTGCCGTCTCGCCCATCGTATCCTCCGCCCTATCAGTTCCTGCGGAACAGCACGCTGCCCAGCCAGCCCGCGCAGGCCGCCAGCAGGATACAGACAACGCCATACAGCACCGGCAGGCCGCGTGCGACATCGGCGATCTGCGCCGCCGTGCCGACGCGCACGACATCGAGAGACAGCTCCTGCCGCGCGACCACCCGCCCGGCCCGGACCAGCAAAACCTGGACGCGATACTCGCCCGTCGCGACGGTCGACGGCACGGGCAGCCTGGCATGGAACAGCCGGCCGCCCGCGACCTCCATCGGCACGGCTTCCACCCAGGTCCCGTCCGCGCGCTTCAGCTCCTGCAGCGCATCACGGAACCGCGGCGCGCGGGCGCCGAGCTGGGGCAGGGTGATCAGGTCCATCCCAAGCCGCAGCTCCCGCCGCTCGACCTCGGCCAGCATCTCCGCCGGCGGCCGCGTCGCTGCCATCGCCCAATAGGACGGCACGCCGTTGAACCGCGCCGAGGGCCCGTTGACCCAAAAGCCCAGCACCTCGACCTTCTGACGCACCACCATCGAGGCCGCGGGACCCGTCGCCAACACCACCACCTCGTCGGCGCCGGCATGAATCAGGCGCTCCGTCGCGCCGAAAACCAGAATCTCGCTGCCGGCAAAAGCGGTCGTCACCTCGATCCGCCGCGTGGACAACTCCACGGCCAGCGACGGCGGCGCCACTTGTGCCCCAGCCGGCCCCGCCATAAGCCCGAGCGCGAGGAAGGCGGCGCGGAGAGCGGGGAGGGCTCTGGGCGCGGCAGTGCCGCGCCCCCCGAACCCCACCCGCCAGGAGCCTGAGGCTCCTGGACCTGCATCAGTTTTCGGGTGGAGAGGGAGGGGGCGTCCCTGGCGCAGCCGAGCCAACAGGCGCGCCATGCCCCCTCCCTCTCCACCCGATGGCTCATGGGTTCCAAGGGGCCACTGCCCCTTGGCAGGGAGGGTCCGGGAGGGACAGCGTCCCTCCCGGCGCTGCCCGCGCCACCACCTCATGGCGCCGGCCCGATGACGAAGAGCTGCTCGGGTACGCGCAGCAGGTCCCACAGCAGTGCGACCGCGACGGAGAGCACCAGTGCGCCGAGCAGGGCGCGGGTTTCCTCACCGCGGAGCTTGCCGCCCATCGCCGCGCCGAACTGCGCGCCCGCCACGCCGCCGGCGAGCAGCAGCATTGTCAGCACGATGTCCACGCTGCCCACCTGCACAGCCTGCAGGAAGGTCACGTTCGCGGTGACGAACACCACCTGGAACAGGGAGGTGCCGATGACCACCGCGGTCGGCATGCCGAGCAGGTAGATCATCGCCGGCACCAGCATGAAGCCGCCGCCGACCCCCATCACCGCGGAAAGCAGGCCGATCAGGAAGCCGATCAGCAGCGGCGGGATGACGGAGATATAGAGCCGCGACTTGCGGAAGCGGACCTTGAAGGGCAGGCCGTGGATCCAGAAGTGCTCGTGCAGCCGCGTGGAGCGTCCCTTGCCGCGGCGCAGGATGGCGCCGACGCTCTCACGCACCATCAGCGTGCCGACCGTGCCGAGCACGACGACGTAGAAGATGGCAACCGCCAGATCCACCTGGCCGATGCGGCGCAGGAAGGCAAAGAGCTGCACGCCGAGCAGCGAACCGGCGAAGCCACCGGCCAGCAGCACGAGCCCCATCCGCACATCCACATTGCCGCGCCGCCACTGCGCGATCAGCCCGGAGACGGAGGCGCCCAGCGTCTGGTTCGCGCCTGAGCCCACCGCGACGGCGGAGGGGATGCCAATCAGGATCAGCAGCGGGGTCAGCAGGAAGCCGCCGCCCACGCCGAACAGGCCCGAGAGCCAGCCCACGCCGAAGCCGATGCCCAGCAGCAGCAGGGCATCCACCGACATCTCGGCGATCGGCAGATAGACCTGCATCGCATCCGGACCTGATTCGTCGCGCAGAATGACACGCCCGGATGGATTCGGGCAGAATCACGCGGCAGCGTTGGTGAGGCAAAATCGCATGCCGGCGTGGCGGGAATGCGGCGCGGTCCTGATGTACCCCCGGGGCCGAGTTGCAGGCTGCGCGTGACAGGGGCGGGCGGCGTCCCCTATCACGCGGCCATGCTGCAGCGCCGCCGGTTTCTTGCCTCCACCCTGGGCCTTGGCCTCCCGCTGGCCGCGCTGCGGCCGGCGCCGGCCGAGGCCGCGTCGCGCCTTCGCCTGATCCACCTGAACGACTTCCACAGCCGCCATGAGGGCGCGGAGGCGAATGGTGGGGCCTGCCGCGACGGGCAGGATTGCCTGGGCGGCAGCGCCAGGCTGGTCGCCGCGGTGAAGGTCGCGCGCGAGGGCGCGTTGCGCGAGGGGCGCGCGACGCTGGCGCTCGATGCGGGCGACCAGTTCATGGGCAGCCTGTTCTACACGCAGCACCGGGGCCTGGCTGAAGTGGCGATCCAGCAGGCCTGGGGCGTGGAGGCGATGGCGCTCGGCAATCACGAATTCGACCACGGGCCGGAGAATGCCGCGCGCTATATCCGCGCCCTCGGCGTGCCGGTGCTGGCGGCCAATATCGATGCGCGGGAGGAGCCGGCGCTGGCCGGGCTGGTGCGCGGCTCCGTCGAGTTTCGTCGCGCTGGTTCGCGGATCGTGGTGATCGGGCTGATCACGGAGCAGACGCCGAGCATCGCCTCACCCGGGCCGCTGCTGCGCTTCCTGGATGCCGAGGAGGCGGCGGAGCGCGCGGTGGCGGAGGCGCGCGCGGCGGGGCCGGCGACGGTGGTTCTTCTGTCGCATCGCGGCTACGGCGCCGACCGACGGCTGGCTGCCCGGCTGCCCGGCGTGGATGTGATTGTGGGCGGGCATTCGCACACCATCCTCGCGAACCGCGCGGGCGCGGCGGGGCCGGCGCCGGTTGTGGTGGAGGGGCCGGACCGCCCGGTGCGGATCGTGCAGGCCGGTGCGCTCGGGCGGTTCCTGGGCCGGCTCGATCTCGACCTCACGGATCAGGGGCGCGTCGCGGCGCATCACGGCGACGCGCAGGAGATCACGCCCGACCTGCCGGAAGATGTCGGGGCGCGCGACATCGTCGCGCGCTTCGGCGCGCCCATCGCGGCGTTGCGCACGCGGCCGGTGGCGACTGCGCAGGCGGCGATGGGTAACGACACCTGCCGCCAGCGCGAATGCGCGATCGGCAATGTGATCGCGGAGGCGATGCTGGCCGCGGTGCCCGGCGCCGATGTCGCGCTGCAGAATGCCGGGGGCATCCGCGCGGGTCTGCCCGCGGGCATGATCACCTATGGCGATGTGCTGACCACCTTGCCCTTCGGCAACACGGTGGCGACGGCGATGATCCGCGGCGGGCATCTGCTGGCGGCGTTGGAGAATGGGTTTGCGCTGCCCAACTCTGCGCGATTCCCGCAGGTGGCGGGGATGAGGCTGGAGGTGGACATGGCGCGCCCAGCCGGGCAGCGCATCGTCGCAGCGGAGATCACCGCGGGGGAGCGGCGCGGGCGCCTCGATCCCGAGCGCGCCTATCGCATCGTCACCAACAACTTCCTGCGGCTTGGCGGCGACGGTTATGCGGCGCTGCGCGACCACGCGCTCGAGGCCTATGACAGCGGGCCGCTGCTGGAGGAGGTCGTGGCGGAGTTCCTCGCCGCGCGCTCGCCCGTCGCGCCGCGCACGGATGGCCGCATCGGGCTGCGGTAGAGGGTGGCGCCGGCATTGCGCCGGCGCCAGGTCTCAGTCGCGATGCGCGAGGTAGTGCGCGATCGCGGCGAGGTCCGCGTCGCTCACGCCGAAGACCGCGCCATTCATCTGCGGGTCGGCGCCGATGCGACGGCCGTCGCGATACTCCGCCATGGTACGGGCTAGGAACTCCTCCCGCTGGCCGGTGATGCGCGGGACCTGGTTGCGGCCGCGATAGTCCTGCAGGTGGCAGACGCCGCAATTCATCCGTGCCGAGAGGGCACGGCCGCGCTCGAACAGCGCCGCGTCGCGCGCTGAGCGGTCATCGGGCGGGCCGGGCGGCAGGCTGGCGAAGAAGGCGGCCAGGTCCTCGATGTCGCGGTCGGGCAGGCCCTGCGCGAACTGGTTCATCACCGGCTGCTGGCGGACACCCTCGCGGAAGAGGATCATCTGCAGCGTGATGAAATCCGGCTGCTGACCCGCAAGCGAGGGGATGTCCGGCTGCTGGCTGCGCCCATCGGCGCCGTGGCAGCTGGTGCAGGCCTGCTGCGCGAGCTCGCTACCGCGTGCGGCGGATTGCGCTGTGGCAGCCGAGGGAAAGGCGGCGGCCATAAGGGCCGCCGCCAGGAGACGCGCCAGGATCACCGGCGATAGGTGATGCGGTAGATCGCACCCATCTGTTCGCCGGAGACGAGCAGCGAGCCGTCGCGCATCACATGCACATCGGCCGGCCGGTCGAGGAAGCGCTGGCCGGCATCGTCGCGGAAGCCGGTCATGAAGTCCTCAACGCGCGTCACGTTGCCCTGCGCGTCGAGATGGGCGACCACCACGTCGAAGCCCGAGAGGCGCGAGCGGTTCCACGAACCACGACGGGCGATGAAGACCTGGTTGCGGTACTGCTCGGGGAACATGCTGCCGGTGTAGAAGCGCATGCCAAGCGCGGCGACATGCGGGCCGAGCAGCGCGGCGGGCTGCTGGAACTCGCTGCAGTTGCGCCCGGCATTGTACTGCGGGTCCGCCCAGCTGCCGACGCAGTAGGGGAAGCCGTGATCCTCGCCGGCGCGGCGGACGCGGATCAGCGTGTCGCTCGGGGTGTCGTCGCCGGCCCAGTCGCGGCCATGGTTGGTCGCCCAGAGCTCACGCGTCACCGGGTGATGCGCCATGCCGACGCTGTTGCGCACGCCGCGCGCTTCGATGCGGCGGCCGCTGCCATCGGGGTTGAAGGAGATCAGCGTCGCGAAGACGTCGCGGTCGAAGTTGCAGACGTTGCAGTTGACGCCGATGTTCGTATAGATCCGGCCATCCGGGCCAAGGCTGGCGAACTTCCAGTGATGGTTGCCGCCATGGTCCTGCTCGGTCGGCAGGGCATAGGCCGCGGTAAGCTCCTGCGGCGCCGGCACGTTGTCGAGGTTCGCCTCGATGTTCACGTAGCGCAGCACGCGGTTGACGGCGAACACATACAGGTCGTTACCCACCATCACGACGCCGTTCGGCTGCGCCAGGCCCTGCGCGATCACGCGCGTGCGGGTGGTGCCGTCCGGATTGCGGGTGATGGCGTAGACGCGGCCGATCGCGCGGGTGCCGGCGAAGATCGTGCCGTTCGGCCCTTCCGTCATGGTTCGGACGCCGGGCATGCCATGGGCATAGATCTCGGCCGAGAAGCCGGCGGGCAGGCGGATCGCGCCGACCGGCACCTGGTCGGGTGCCGTCACCGTCATGCGCGGGGCATGCGGGGCGAGGGTGGAGCCCTCCGGCCGGCCGACCGCCCAGCCCGGGACGGGCGCGGCGGGCTGCTGCTGGGCAAGGGCGGGGAAGGCTGTCAGCGCGGCGAGCACGCCGGCCGCCATGATCCTGCGATACATCATGCGGTTCTCTCCCTTGCCGGCTGTTGTTCGTGTCGCCGGCTTTGCCCAGCATGTTCCCGGAAGGCAGTCGTGAAAACTTAACGAATGATTACAACTTGCTTGGTTTCGCCGTCTGTTGATGATCGAGAGCCATGTCCGACGATCCCCGCCGCTTCGCCCCCGCCGTCGCGCGCAACCGTGATCCGATCCTGGCCGTGCTGCGACGGCTGCTGCCCGCAACCGGCCTGGTGCTGGAGGTGGCGAGCGGGACGGGCGAGCATTGCGCGCATCTGGCCGCGGCACTGCCCGCGCTGAGCTTCCAGCCGACCGAGCCGGAGGCAGAGGGACGAGCGAGTTGCGATGCCTGGTGCGGCGCGCTGCCCAATGTGCGGCGAGCGCTGCCGCTGGATGTGGTGTCTGCCGATTGGCCGGTGCAGCGCGCCGATGCGGTGCTTTGCATCAACATGGCGCATATCGCGCCCTGGTCGGCGACGGAGGGGCTGCTGCGCGGCGCAGCGCGGGTGCTGGAGGCGGGTGCGCCGCTGGTGCTCTACGGCCCCTGGAGCCGCGCCGGCGTTGAGACGGCGCCGAGCAACCTGGAGTTCGACGCCAGCCTGCGCGCGCGGAACGCCGAATGGGGGCTGCGGCGGCTTGAGGATCTGGTTGCCGCGGCAGGGGCGGCATTCGCGCTGCCGGAGGTGATCGAGATGCCCGCGAACAACGTCACGCTGGTGCTGCGGCGGGTCTGAACGCGGCGCCCGGGGTGGGCATGAAAAAACCCGCCCTCACGGGCGGGTTCTTCCGGGCGGCGTGTCGGGTCGGTCAGACCTGGCGCGCGGCGATCATCTGCTTGATCTCGCCGATCGCCTGCGCCGGGTTCAGACCCTTCGGGCAGGTGCGGGCGCAGTTCATGATGGTGTGGCAGCGATAGAGCTTGAACGGATCCTCCAGCGCATCCAGCCGCTCGCCGGTGTATTCGTCGCGGCTATCCGCGATCCAGCGATAGGCCTGCAGCAGCACTGCGGGCCCGAGGTAGCGGTCGCCATTCCACCAATAGGACGGGCAGGAGGTGGTGCAGCAGAAGCATAGGATGCACTCCCACAGCCCATCCAGCTTCGCGCGTTCTTCCTTCGACTGGAGCCGCTCGCCATCGGGCGGCGGCGGCGTGTCGGATTTCAGCCAGGGCTCCACGCTGCGCAGCTGCGCGTAGATCTGGCTGAGGTCGGGAACGAGGTCCTTCACCACCGGCATGTGCGGCAGGGGCGAGATCTTCACATCGCCCTTCACATCCTCGACCGGCTTCAGGCAGGCGAGCGTGTTCAGCCCGTCGATGTTCATCGAGCAGGAGCCGCAAATGCCCTCGCGGCAGGAGCGGCGGAAGGTGAGGCTGCTGTCCACCTCGTTCTTGATCTTGATCAGCGCGTCCAGGACCATCGGCCCGCACTGATCCATGTCGATCTCGAAGGTGTCGGTGCGCGGGTTCTCGCCGCTGTCGGGATCGAAGCGGTAGATCTTGAACGCCTTGACGTTCTTCGCGCCCGAAGGCGCAGCGTGGCGCTTGCCCTCGGTGATCTTGGAGTTCTTGGGAAGCGTGAAGGTTGCCATCTTCTCGCGGGCTCCTAGTAGACGCGGGCCTTGGGCGGGAAGACCTGGACCTCGTTCGTCAGGGTCCGCATCTTCACGTCGCGGTAGTCGAGCTTGACGTTCCGCTTGTCGTCCACCCACGCCAGGCTGTGCTTCATCCAGTTGGCGTCGTCGCGCTCGGGGAAGTCCTCATGCGCATGGGCGCCGCGGGATTCCTTGCGCGCCTCGGCGCCAACCACCGTGGTCAGCGCATTGCCGATCAGGTTGTCGAGCTCCAGCGCCTCCACGAGGTCGCTGTTCCAGATCAGGCTGCGATCGGCGATGCGGATATTGTCGTAGTTGGCAGCGACCTTCGCCATCTTCTCACAGCCTTCCTTCAGCAGGTCGCTGGTGCGGAAGACGGCGGCGTGTTCCTGCATGGTGCGCTGCATGGCCAGTCGCACCTCGCCCACCTTCGCATCGCCCTTGGCGTTGCGGACGCGGTCGAAGCGATCGAGGCTGCTCTCGCCAGCGCCGGCCGGCAGCGGCGGCTGGGTCGCGCCCGGCTTGATCGTCTCGGCGGCGCGATGCGCCGCGGCCCGGCCGAACACCACGAGGTCGAGCAGCGAATTGGTGCCGAGGCGGTTCGCGCCATGCACCGACACGCAAGCCGCCTCGCCCACCGCCATCAGCCCGCGCACGACGCGGTCCTGGTCCTTGGCGGTCGGGTTCAGCACTTCCGTGTGAATGTTCGTCGGGATGCCGCCCATGTTGTAGTGGACGGTCGGGAGCATCGGGATCGGCTCCTTCGTCACATCCACGCCGGCGAAGATCTTGGCGGTCTCGGAGATGCCCGGCAGCCGCTCATGCAGCAGGTCGGCGCCGAGATGCTCGAGGTGCAGGTGGATGTGATCCTTGTGCGGCCCGACGCCGCGGCCCTCACGGATCTCCATCGACATGGCGCGGGAGACGACGTCGCGGGAGGCGAGGTCCTTCGCCGTCGGCGCGTAGCGCTCCATGAAGCGCTCGCCTTCGGAGTTGGTGAGATACCCGCCCTCGCCGCGCGCGCCTTCGGTGACGAGGCAGCCCGAGCCATAGATGCCCGTCGGGTGGAATTGGACGAACTCATTGTCCTGCAGCGGCAGGCCAGCTCGGAGAACCATGCCGCCGCCATCGCCCGTGCAGGTATGGGCGGAGGTGCAGGAGAAATAGGCGCGGCCATAACCGCCGGTCGCCAGCACCACGGTCTGCGCGCGGAAGCGGTGCATGGAGCCGTCTTCGAGGCACCAGGCTGTCACGCCGCGGCAGACGCCCTCATCGTCCATGATGAGGTCGAGGGCGAAGTATTCGACGAAGAACTCGCAATTATGCTTCAGGCTCTGCTGATAGAGCGTGTGCAGGATGGCATGGCCGGTGCGGTCGGCGGCGGCGCAAGCGCGCATCGCCGGCGTCTTGCCGTAATCCTGCATGTGGCCACCGAAGGGGCGCTGATAGATCTTGCCGTCCTCGGTCCGGCTGAAGGGCACGCCGTAGTGCTCAAGCTCGATGATCGCGGGGATCGCCTCGCGGCACATATACTCGATGGCGTCCTGGTCGCCGAGCCAGTCCGACCCCTTCACGGTGTCGTACATGTGCCAGCGCCAATCATCCTCGCCCATATTGCCGAGCGCGGCGCCGACGCCGCCCTGGGCGGCCACGGTGTGGGAGCGCGTCGGGAACACCTTGGTGATGCAGGCGGTCTTCAGCCCCGCCGCACCCATGCCGAAGGTGGCGCGAAGACCCGCGCCGCCCGCACCCACGACGACCACGTCATAGGTGTGATCCACGATCCGGTAGGCCCCCCGCGAGGGCTTGGAGATGGCGTTCATCCGATTGCCGTCCGTTTGGTGCGGCGAGGCCCGGAATAGGACCCCGCCCTTAGTTTAGGAATTTGGCCCTGGCCGCTCAGACCGCAATGCGCAGCACCGCCAGGATGGCGGCGATGGCGAGCAGCCAGGACAGGCCCTTCACGGCCAGGATCGCTGCGATCCTGAGCCCTTCCTGGTGAACATAATCCTCGATCACCACCTGCAGGCCGGAGGCCGTGTGGTGGAAGGTCAGCCCGATCAGCGCCAGCAGCAGCACCGCGTTGAAGGGGTTGCCGACCCAGGCCAGCGCCTCGCCATGGGTCATCCCGGCATTGGTCGCGAGCGAGAGGATGAACCAGATGGTCAGCGGCAGCAGCGCGATGGAGGTGAGGCGCTGCATCCACCAGTGATGCGCGCCGGATTTCGCAGCCCCCGCGCCGCGCACGCGCCCGAGCGGGCTGCGGAGCTGCGACTGGCGGGGCGCCTGGCCGGAAGTGCTGTGCGACATGGTCTCGGCCCTCACCAGGAGATCAGCAGCGCGAGCCAGGTCAGCGCTGTCAGCACGGCCGTGCCGATCAGCACCGCGCGGCCGGTCTTGTAGACGGTCGGGATGTCGAAGCCCCAGCCGGCGTCCCAGGCCAGGTGGCGGATGCCCGCGAGCGTGTGGAACCAGGCGGCCGCGGTGACGCCCATCAGCAGCAGGATGCCGACGAAGGAGCCGAGGAACCACTGCACCGCGCCGAAGGCCGCAGGCCCCGTCGCGGCGGCGACGAGCCACCAGGTCATGACCAGGACGCCCGCCACCCAGGCGACGCCGCTGATGCGATGGGAGATGGAAAGGGCGCTCGTCATCTGCAGCATGTCGTAGGCCTGCAGGTGCGGCGAGAGCGGGCGACGGATGAGCGTGCCGTCCGAGCGACGACCGATCATGGTCGCCTCGCGTGAATCCTGCGTGCTGGACATGCCGCCCGACTCCTTATTGCGCGTCGGCAGCTTCTTGCCTGAATCGCTGCCGCGCACCTTCCTCGCGGATACCTTTATGGTGCCCTGCGGCAGAGCGTCAACGCGGTCCCCCGGCATGATCTGCATGGCGGGCTACGCATGGGTTGC
>JBJOMW010000032.1:0-29424 GCA_046052145.1 Pseudomonadota bacterium | reverse complement strand
TATCACCCGCATGGCGACAGCAGCATCTATGAAGCGCTGGTCCGTCAGGCGCAGGATTTCGCCGCGCGCTACACGCTGGTCGAAGGCCAGGGGAATTTCGGCAATATCGACGGCGATAACGCCGCGGCCATGCGCTACACCGAGGCTCGGCTGACCGAGGTCGCGCAGGCGCTGCTCGATGGCATCGAGGAAGATGCGGTCGATTTCCGCCCCACCTATGACGGGGAGGAGAAGGAGCCGATCGTCCTGCCGGCGGCCTTCCCGAACCTGCTGGCCAATGGCGCGGCGGGGATCGCGGTGGGCATGGCGACCTCCATCCCGCCGCACAATGCGGGCGAGGTTTGCGCCGCGGCACTCGAGCTGATCCGCAATCCGGATGCGTCGGTGGATGCGCTGCTGCAGCACCTGCCCGGGCCCGACTTCCCGACCGGCGGCATACTGATCGAGCCGAAAGAGGCGATCCGCGAGGCCTATGCCACCGGCCGCGGCGGCTTCCGCATCCGCGCGAAGTGGGAGGTCGAGAAGCTCAAGGGCGGCACCTGGCAGATCGTCGTCACCGAGATTCCCTACCAGGTCCAGAAATCGCGGCTGATCGAGCAGATCGCCGAGCTGATGGATGAGAAGAAGCTACCGCTGCTCGGCGATGTGCGCGACGAGAGCACGGATGTCGTGCGCATGGTGCTGGAGCCGAAGGCGCGCACCGTGGACCCAGCGGTGATGATGGAGACGCTGTTCCGCGCAACCGCGCTGGAGTCGCGGTTTCCCTTGAACATGAACGTGCTCGACGCCGACCGCACACCGCGCGTGATGGGGTTGCGCGACGTGCTGCGCGCCTGGCTCGATCATCGCCATGTCGTGCTGGTCCGCCGCACGGAGCATCGCCTGGCGGCGATCGCGCGGCGGCTCGAGATCCTCGACGGCTACCTGATCGTCTATCTCAACCTCGATGAGGTGATCCGCATCGTCCGTGAGGAGGACAAGCCGAAGGACGCGCTGATGGCGACCTTCAGCCTGACGGAGGTGCAGGCCAACGCCATCCTCGACATGCGGCTGCGCGCGCTGCGCAAGCTGGAAGAGATGGAGATCCGCAAGGAGCACAAGAAGCTCAGCGCGGAGCAGAAGAAGCTGCAGGGCCTGCTGAAGTCGGAGGCGGCGCGCTGGGACGCGATCGCCGAGGAGATCGAGGCGGTGCGCCAGAAATTCGGCGATGGCGCGCTGGGTGCGCGCCGCACCGAAGTCGGGGCCGCGCTGCCGGAGATCGCGGTGGACGAGGCCGCCTTCGTCGAGAAGGAGCCGATCACCGTCATCTTGTCCGAGAAGGGCTGGATCCGCGCGGTGAAGAGCCACCTGCCGGCCGATGCGGAGCTCAAGTTCAAGGAAGGCGACGAGCTGCATCTGGCGGTGCACGCGATGACGACCGATCGCATCGTGCTGTTTGCGACCAACGGCAAGGCCTACACGCTGAAGGCCGATGTGATCCCGCGCGGACGCGGCGACGGCCAGCCGCTGCGCCTGATGGTGGAGATGACGAACGAGGACGCGGTGGTCGCGATGTTCGTCCACCAGGACAACACGAAGTGGCTGCTGGCCTCGACCGACGGCAAGGGCTTCGTCGTGAAGGGCGAAGACCTCGTCGCCGAAAAGCGCACTGGCAAGCAGGTCATGGTGGTGGAGTCGGGGAAGGAGGCGCTGGTCTGCGCGCCGGCGGAGGGCGATTCGGTCGCCGTGACCTCGGAGGCCCGGCTGCTGATCTTCCCGCTGGACCAGTTGCCGGAGATGGCGCGCGGGCGAGGCGTGCAGCTGATGAAGCTCAACAACGCCGATCTGCTGGACGCCAAGGTCTTCACCCTGAAGGAAGGCCTGTCCTGGCTCTATGGCAGCGGCGTGCGAGTCGAGACCGACCTGCGCGCCTGGCGCGGTGAGCGGGCCTCCGCCGGCAAGAGCCACCCGTCAGGCTTCCCGCGCAGCCGCCGCTTCGGTGTGTGAGACCAAGTGCACGAAGGTTTCACCTTCGTGCCCCTCAGACGCGTCGTGCTGGGGGCACGCCTGCGGCGTGACGCGCCGCGCTCCGCGCGGCTTGGCTTCGCGGCATAAGCCGCGGGCCGCATTCGCGGCCTCGGCCCTTCGGGCCGCAGGTCAAACCTTAATGGGGCGGGTAAGGCGCACGGGCGGGCGGGGCAGTAGCCTGCGCCCGCCCGTCCCGATCGTGACGTTCGTGAGAACCGGTACGGTTTCGCTTGCGGTTCGGCCTCCGGCGTGCCCTACTGGGAATGCACGGCGGAGATTTCAAGTCGCCGGCTTACAAAGCTTTCGAGGACGGCAGCTGTCAGCCAACCGCTCCGCCACCTGGCGGTGAAGGAAGCTTCAATGTGGATGCGTCCGTCCATCCGCGACCTGCTCGACACCATGGCCGCCGCGGCGCCCGATTCCGTGGACGCCCTGCAGCGCACCCGCGCCGAAACCCTGCAGCTGCTGGTGGCGCTGTTCGGCCCGGCGGAGGGTGAGCCCGACCCGGCCTTGCGGACCATGATCACCCAGGCGCTCGATGCCGTGATGGCCGAACGCATGGCGCGTCGGCCGCGTCTGGTGGCGCTGCAGCCGGCCTGAGGGCGCTTTGTATATGGGGCAAGCCGATTAAGACCCCCGGGACCGAAACCCCTTCGGTCATCGGGGCGACTTAGCCCGTGACGCTGACCTTGGCCTGACCCTCGGCCGGGGCCGGGGCGGCGATGTCGTCCGCCAGCACGCGCCACATCCCGCCCGACAGCGCCTCGCTCGGCCGGAAGCGCACCTTGTAGGCCATCTTCCGGCTCTCCGGCACCCAATAGCCCAGATAGACATAAGGCAGGCCAAGCGACTGCGCGCGTGAGACCAGCCAGAGAATCGCATAGGTGCCGAGGCTGCGCCGGTCCTGGTCCGGGTCGAAGAAGGAATAGACCGCCGAGAGCCCGTCCGAGACCCAATCGGTCAGGCAGGCGCTGAGCAAGGCGCCGGCCGGGTCGCGGAACTCGACGACGCCGGTGGTGATCGGCGTGTCCTCCACCATGGCGCGATAATCGTAGAAGCCCATCGCCGCCATGTCGCCATCGCCATGCCGCGCGGCCTGGTAGCGTTGGAACAGCGCGAATTGCTCGGCGCTCGCCCGCGCCGGCATTTCATAGGCCAGCAGATCGGCATTCGCCTTCGCCACCTTCCGCTGGGTGCGGTCGGGCTGGAAGGCGCCGGCGACGATGCGGATGGGGATGCAGGCCCGGCAGCCCGGGCAGACCGGCGAATAGGCGATGTTGTGGCTGCGCCGGAACCCGGCGCGGGAGAGGCGGTCATGCAGCCCCTCGGCCTCGGTGCCCGCCAATTCGGTCACGATCTTCCGCTCCGTCCTGCCCGGCAGATAGGGGCAGGGCAGGGGCGCGGTCGTGTAGAAGAATTGCGGTCGGCGGGCGGCGCGCTGGAGCATCGGTCTCCCTACAATCTCGGCCGAGTGCCGGGCCGAATCAACCTCTTCCGCCGCAACGCCTCACGGCGTCAGCCGAATGCGCCCGGCCTCGCGCTCCGGCTCTCGGCCGAGGCGGAGAACGTCGCCGTCGCGCCAGCGTTGCAGCAGGTCTCCCCAATGGTCCGACAGCGGGTGCCCCGACTGGCCGGTGGCGATCATCGCCAGCAGTCCATCCGGATCGCCAAGGTCGGCGACAAGGCGCAGCCCCGCCCCATGCCCATGCGCGAAGGGCCGATCGCCCGCGCCGCGGAAGCCGCCGCGGGCGATGGTCTCGCCATCGCCGCCCGTCGGCACCTCAAGCCGCATCAGCGTATTGAGGCCGGGGACGAAGCGCAGCAGCGGGTGTTCGAAGCGCGCGACATGCACGGCCCCCCAGCGCCAGGCGGCCGGATCGGCGCCGTGCTGGTCGGAGAGTGTCCGCACCGCCTCCTCCAGCGCACGGGCGAGCAGGGGCAGGCAGCGATCCTCCCCGCACCAGGCGCGGCCGCGGCCATCCGGGTGCAACAGGAAGCGCAGGAATTCCGCGCCTGCCACATCCTCGGCCTCCGCCGCGCTGCCGGCTTGCAATGCGAGGCGCCGAAAAGCGCGGAGCCAGGCGTGGAAGATCAGCGGCTGCGGCGCAGTGGCGCGCATCGCGCCGTCCCAATCCCGCAGCAGGGCGTGGGCGCGGGCGGCCTGCGGGCCGGGCTGCACCGCCAGCAGCGTCGGCAGCACCTCTCGCGCGAAGGAGGAGACGATGTCGGTCTGCATCGCGGCGAAGCCCGCCGCGTCATGGCGTGGGCGCTCGCCCAGCAGCTCCGCGATGCGGCGCAGGCGCCAATCGCCGTTCCAGTCGCGACCGAGGAAGACCGGATGATCCGCCGGCGCAGGGCGGCTATTCGCCGCGGCCAGCACGCCGCTCGGCGGATTCTCGGCATGCGGCATGGCGTCGAAGGGCACGAAGCCGATCCAATCCGCGGCGCCATCCCAGCCCGCTGCAGGCAGCGTGCCATCGCCCCCGCGGCGGATCGGCGTACGGCCGACCAGATATTGCCCGATCCGCCCCGTGGCATCGGCCACCATCAGATTCTGCGGCGGTGAGCTGAGCCGCGCGGCGGCGGCACGCGCTCCCGCAAGGTTCGTCGCGCGGTTGAGCGCGAGCAGCGCATCGGCCGAGGTATCGGCCGGGGCCAGGTTCGCCATCGCCACCGCGAGCACCGTCCCTGGCGCGAGGCCGGCTTGCGGGTCGAGGTCGCTGATCACCGGCCCATGCCGCGTCTCTCGCACGCGCAGCACCTCGGGCACGTCCCGCCCGCGCACGCGGATCGCTTCCTCCCGCACCGTGAAGGGGCGGGGGCCGTCGGGGGTGGCGTAGCTGTCGGGGCCGACCAGGCGTTCGATGAACACGTCCTGCGTGTCCGAATGCGTGGTGGTGAAGCCCCAGGCGAGACTCTCGTTCCGGCCGATGACGATGGCCGGCACACCGGGGGAGGTCGCGCCGGCGCGGAACCGCCCGCCCGGCAGCTCGATCCGCGCGAGGTACCAGAGGACCGGCGCCTGGAAGCCGAGATGCGGATCGGCCGCCAGGATCGGCGCGCCGGAGGCCGAGCGCGGGGCCGCGACCACCCAGGCATTGGAGGCCGAGGCGGGCAGCGGCGCGTCCTCGCCGAACACCGGCACCTGCGCCAGCACGCGCCCCAATGCGGCGGGATCGAGCGCGGCGAGGTCGGGCCGCCCGGGGCTGTCATCCTCGGGCCAGAGCATTCGCAGCCGCTCGGGCGGCAGCAGCTGCGCGAGGCGCGCGCGTTCCACATCGCGCCGCCAATTCCCCGACAGCCACAGCCCCATCACCTTGCCCCAGAGCAGGGAGTGTTCGGGCCTCCACGGCTCCGGTTCGCCAAGCGCCAGGAATTCCGGCGCGGCAAGCCGCCCGCGGGCGGCGATCAGCGCGTTGACGCCCTCCGCATAGGCATCGAGCAGGTCGCGCGCTTCGGGCGAGAGATGCGCCAGATCCTCGCGCGCGCGCTGCGCCAGGCCAAGGGTGCGGGTGAAGCGATCGAGGCGGAGCACGGCGCTGCCCGCGATCTCCGCCATGCGCCCTTCGGCGCCGCGGCGCATGGCTTCCATCTGGAACATGCGGTCGCGCGCATGGATGTAGCCGAGCGCCACGGCGGCATCGCGTTCCGTCTCGGCGCTGATACGGGGGATGCCGTCCTGGTCGAGGGTGATGGTGACCGGGGCGGAGAGGGTCGGGATCGCCAGCTCCTCGCGCGCTTCGGGCAGCGAGGTGAAGACCATGGCAAGCGCGAGGAATGCGCCGAGCAGGGCGAAGACGCCGAGGAGGCCGAGCAGCCGGCCGGAAAAGCGGAGGAGGGCGCGCATTGCGCCTCACTTGGCCCGGCGCGGGCGGGTTGAAAACCCCGCCCGCGCGGACACCCGTCAGCCCATATTCACCATGATCGTCTTCTTGTGGGTGAAGTGCTCCAGCATCGCCTCCAGCGAGGCTTCCTTGCCGAGGCCCGAGGACTTCACGCCGCCGTAGCTCAGGTTCGCCTGCACCACGAGGTTCTGGTTGATCTGCACCAGACCCGCCTCCAGCCGGTGCGCGAGGTCCAACCCGACCTTCAGATTGTTGGTCCAGAGGCTCGCGGCCAGGCCGTATTCGCTGTCATTCGCGGCCGCCAGCACGGTTTCCGGATCGTCAAAGGCCTGGATCACGGTGACGGGGCCGAAGATCTCCTCGCGCACCAGGCGGCTCGTGCCATCAAGGCCGGTGAAGATCACCGGCTGGATGAACAGCCCCTTCTTCAGCGCCGGGTCGGTCGGCATGGCAGAACACACATGCGCGGTCGCGCCCGGCGTCGCCGCGCCTTCCGCAATATAGGCCTTCACCTTCTCCATCTGGCCTTCGCTGACGATCGTGCCGATGTCGGTCTTCTCGTCCAGCGGGTCGCCCATGATCATCTTGTCCACGGCGGATTTCATCGCCGCGACGAAGCGGTCGAAGATCGGGCGCTCGACATAGATGCGGCTCGCCGCCGTGCAGCTCTGCCCCTGACGGGTGAAGCGCATCGAGGTCAGCGCGCCGGAGACCGTCTTCTCGAAATCGCAATCGGCGAAGACGATCATCGGCGACTTCCCGCCGAGCTCGAGCGTCACCGGCACCAGCTTCTCGGCCGCGGCCTTGGCGACGATCTTCCCGGTCTCGACCGAGCCCGTGAAGGTCACCTTCCGCACCAGCGGGTGCGCCACCAGTGGCGCGCCGCATTCCGGGCCGAAGCCCGAGACCATGTTGAACACGCCCGGCGGCAGGACGCGGTTCAGGATCTCGCAGATGCGGAGCACCGCAAGCGGCGCTTCCTCGGCCGACTTCACCACCACCGTGTTGCCGGCCACCAGTGCGGGCGCGACCTTCAGCGCCATCAGCAGCATCGGCACGTTCCACGGGATGATGGCGCCGACGACACCGAGCGGCTCGCGCACGGTCACGCTCAGCACATTCGGCGCGAAGGGCACGCTCTCGCCCTTCAGCTCGGACCCGAGGCCGCCGAAGAATTCGAAGACATCGGCGACGACATTGGCCTCGACGCGGCTTTCGGTGCGCAGCGCCTTGCCGGTCTCGAGCGCGATGAGGCAGCCCAGCTCCTCCACATGCTGCTTCAGCGCGGCCGAGCAGGCATGGACCAGCGCGCCGCGCTTGCGCGCCGGCATCTTGGCCCACTCCTTCTGCGCGGCGGCGGCATTGGCGACGGCCACCTCCACATCCGCCGCATCGCCATCCGCCGCGCGGCCGATCTCGGCACCCGTGGCAGGGTTCACGACGGCGAAGGTCTTGCCGGAGCGGGCCGGAACATAGCGCCCCCCGATGAAGTGATGCCCCGACAGGGCCTTGGCGAGCGCAAAGCAATCGGTGGTCGGCGCCTCAGGCGTCGGGTGGGGGCGGTCGAGCATGGGTTTCCTCCGGCGTGTCCGGGACCTAATAGGGTGGCGCGACAATGCGGCGCCAGACCCCCCGGGACAAGACGCGGGCGGCCGGCCGGAGAGAACCGAGGGACGATGATGGCGGAGAAGGCACCGAGCGGCCCGTTGAGGGGCCTCAGGGTCCTGGACCTGACCCGGGTGCTGGCAGGCCCGACCTGCACGCAGATGCTGGGCGATATGGGCGCCGAGGTGATCAAGATCGAGCGCCCCGGCGCCGGCGACGACACGCGCGGCTTCGCGCCCCCCGTCTGGCCGAACACCCAGGAGAGCGCCTATTTCCTCGGGGTCAACCGGAACAAGAAGTCACTCACCCTCGACATCGCGGCCGAGGAAGGCCAGGCGATCATCCACCGCCTGCTCGAGACCTGCGACATCCTGGTCGAGAACTTCAAGGTCGGCGCGCTGGCGAAATACGGCCTCGGCTTCGAGCAGCTGAAGGTGAAGTACCCCGGGCTGATCTACTGCTCCATCACCGGCTTCGGTCAGACCGGCCCCTATGCGCCGCGCCCCGGCTATGACGCGCTGATCCAGGGCATGGGCGGCGTGATGAGCCTGACCGGCGAGCCCGATGGCATGCCGCAGAAGGTGGGCGTGCCGGTCGCGGACCTCTTTGCCGGCCTCTATGGCTGCATCGGCATCCTGGCCGCGCTGCGTCACCGTGAGCGCACGGGGCAGGGGCAGCAGGTGGATATCGGCATGCTCGACACCTCGGTCGCCTGGCTGGCGAATCAGGGCATGAACTACCTGGCGACGGGCGAGAATCCGCCGCGGCTCGGCAACCAGCATCCGAACATCGCGCCCTACCAGGTCTTCCCGACCAAGGACGGGCATATCGTTCTCTCGGTCGGCAACGACCCGACCTTCGAGCGCTTCTGCAAATCCTTCGGCTGCGAGGCGATGCTGGCCGATCCTCGCTTCGCCACCAATGCGGAACGCGTGGCCAACCGCGATGCGGTGACGGCGGCGCTGACGCCGGTGATGCAGTCGAAGACCACCGCCGAATGGGTGGCGGCGCTGGAGGCGCAGAAGATCGGCTGCGGCCCGATCAACCGCCTGTCCGATGTCTTCGCCGACCCGCATGTGCAGGCGCGCGGCTGCGTCGTGGAACTGCCCCATGCCTCGGGTGAGACGGTGAAGGTCATCGCCAACCCGGTGCGCCTGTCCGGCACGCCGGCCGATTACCGCGTGCCGCCGCCGCTGCTCGGCGAGCATTCCGAGGAAGTGCTCTCCGGCCTGCTCGGCATGACCGCGGCCGAGATCGCGGCGCTGCGCGAGAAGAAGGTGGTCTGACCCGCGCTCCGCCGCGGGACGCCACCATCCCGCGGCGGGCGCTGGTCTGCCCGACGCATCCAGGAGCCCCGATGAGCCCGCGTCAGCATCGCCTCCGCTACCTGCTCGCCGGCGGCTTCCACACGCTGGCCTGGACGGAGTGGGGGCCGGAGGATGGCGCGCCGGTGCTCTGCTGCCACGGGCTGACGCGGACAGGGCGCGACTTCGACATCCTGGCGCAGGCGCTGGCCGAGCGCGGGCTGCGCGTGCTGTGTCCCGATCTGCCCGGGCGCGGCGCCTCCGACTGGCTGCCAGAGCCGATGCTCTACACGCCACCGAGCTATGTGGTGGCGCTGGCGCATCTGCTGGCGCGGCTCGATAAGCCAGTGGATTGGGTCGGCACTTCACTGGGTGGCATCTGCGGCATGATGGTCGCGGCCGGGACGGGGCATCCGATCCGGCGGCTGGTGCTGAACGACATCGGATCGCGCGTGCCGTCTTCGGCGGCCGAGCGGATCGCCGCCTATATCCGCCTGCCGCTGGCCTTCCCCGACATCGCCGCGCTGGAGGCGCATCTGCGCCAGGTGCACGCGCCCTTCGGCCCGCTCACGGATGCGCAATGGCGGCATCTGGCGGAGACCAGCCAGCGCCGCCTGCCGGATGGGCGGCTTGGGCTGCATTACGATCCCGGGCTTGCCGCGCCCTTCGAGGCCTCGGCGACGGGGCCCGTGGACCTCTCCGTCGTCTGGTCGCGCGTCGCCGTGCCGACGCTGCTGCTGCGAGGCGCCGAGAGCGACATCCTGGACACGGAGACGGCCGCCGAGATGGCCATGCGGCCGGGCGTGCAGCTGGTCGTGCTGCCTGGCATCGGCCATGCGCCGGCGCTGATGGAGCCTGCGCAGATCGAGATCGTCGCCGGCTTCCTCGCCGCGCCGTAGCGCCTTCAACAGCCCGCGATGGACCTGTGCCGGGCGCGAAGCTTGCCCCCGGCCGGCGCTAGCCTGCCCTTCGGCGATGATGCCGGCGGGAGGAGGGCAGGGGCATGGCACGGCTGGCGGGCAAGGTCGCGCTGATCACCGGCGCGGCGCGCGGCATGGGTGCCGCGGAAGCGCGGCTTTTCGCGGCCGAAGGTGCGAAGGTCGTACTGACCGATGTGCTGGAGGCGGAGGGGCGCGCGGTGGCCGCCGAGATCGGCGCCGCGGCGCGCTGGCACCATCACGACGTGACGCGGGAGGAAGATTGGGCGGCGGCGATCGCGCTCGCGCGGCAAGACTTCGGCGGGCTGGATGTGCTGGTGAACAATGCCGGCATCTACCAGCCCTCGCCGCTGGCCCACTGCGAGACGGCGCTGTTCGAGCGGATCTGGCGGGTGAACCAGCTCGGTGTCTTCCTCGGGATGCGCGCCGCCGTGCCGGCGATGCGCGCCCGCGGCGGGGGCGCGATCGTCAACATCTCCTCCATTGCAGGCTTGCGCGGCTTTCCGGGCGCGGTCGCCTATGTCGGGACGAAATGGGCGGTGCGGGGGATGACGAAGACCGCAGCCGTCGAACTCGCGCCCGACCGCATCCGGGTGAACTCCGTCCATCCCGGCCTGATCGACACGCCGATGATCGCGGCGAACACGCCTGAGGTGAATGCGGGCGTGGTCGCGGCGACACCACTGAAGCGCGCCGGCAGCGCCGAGGAAGTCGCTCGGCTGGTGCTGTTCCTCGCCTCTGAGGAGGCGAGCTACATCACCGGCGCCGAAGTGGCCGTGGATGGCGGCTGGACCGCCTGAGGGCGGCAGTACGCCACCGCTTGACGCCGGCCCGCACTCGCCGCCCAATCGGCGCCGAATGCGCCGCGTCACGCCGGCGCCCGGGAGGAAACGACAGATGATCACCCGCCGCCTTGTCCTGGCCTCGTCCGCGCTGCTCGCCGCGCCCGGGCTCGTCCGTGCCCAAGGCGCCGCCTGGCAGCCCAGCGGCCCCATCCGCATCGTCGTGCCCTTTCCGGCCGGCGGCACCACCGACATCCTGGCGCGGCTCTATGCGCAGCGCCTGACGGAGACGCTCGGCGTCTCGGTGGTGGTTGAGAATCGCGGCGGCGGTGGCGGCTCGATCGGCGCCGATGTGGTCGCGAAGGCGAACCCGGATGGGCAGGTGCTGCTGTTCCACAACCTGACCTTCTCCACGACGACCGCAGCGCTCGAATTCGTCGGTCGCGCGCCGCATTCGATCGAGCGTGACTTCGCGCCGATCACGCTCGGCGCGAACGTGCCGATGATGCTGCTTGTCAACGCGCAGGTGCCGGTGCGCAACCTGACCGAGCTGGTGGCCTGGGCGAAGGCGCAGAACCCGCCGGCCTTCTACGGCTCGACCGGGCCGGGCAGCACGATCAACCTGATCGGCGAAGTGCTGAAGCGCGACGGCGGCTTCCAGATGGAACACGTGCCCTTCCGCGGCGCGGCGCCGCTGGTGCAGGACATGCTGGCCGGGCGCATCGCCTTTGGTGGCGACCAGCTCTCCTCCTCCCTGCCGCATATCCGCGCCGGGACGCTGCGCCCGATCGCGACGCTAGCGGCCCAGCGTGCGCGTGCGCTGCCCGATGTGCCGACGGTGCGCGAGCAGGGCTTCCCGAATGCCGAGCTGCTGGGCTGGAACGGCTTCTTCGCCCCCGCCCGCACGCCGGCGCCGGTGCTGGCGCGGCTGCATGCCGAGATCGCAGCCGCCGCGCAGCACCCGCCGCTGGCCGCGCGCATCACAGAGCTCGGCGCGGAGCCGGGCGGCAATTCCCCGGCCGAGTTCGGCGCGAGTGTGATCGCCCAGATCACCGCGGTGCGCCCGCTGGTGCGCGATCTGCGCATGCAGGTGGAATGAGGCGCGACGCGGCGGGCTGAGCCCGCCGCGGGCCGCCGTCAGCCCGCCAGCTGGCGGGCGATGGCGCGCGGCGGGACCTCCTGCGCGTGGTCCAGCCGGCCGAGCCGGAACTTCACGCCCTGCCACCAGGACAACGCATGGGCCGGCGGGCTCGGCAGGGCAGGGAGCGCGGCACGCGCGGCCGCGTCCAGCAGCGCGATCCGCGCCACGCGGATGCGCTGCAGGCGCCACCAGGCGAGGTTCTCGTCTTCGCCGGGTTCGGCGTGCCGAAAAGCCAGCAGCGCCTCCACCTCCGCGCGCTGCAGGCGCAGCGCGGCGACGGCGGGCTCCTCGGGGCGATCCGGCGCGCCGTGCCAGGGACGGCGCAGCGGGTCACTCATCCGCGCTTCAGCACCTCGGCGGCCTGGACGGCGAAATAGGTCAGCACGCCGTCGCAGCCGGCGCGCTTGAAGCCGAGCAGGCTCTCCATCATCGCCTTCTCATGGTTCAGCCAGCCATTCTGCACGGCCGCCATGATCATCGCGTACTCACCCGACACCTGGTAGGCGAAGGTGGGCACCGCGAAGCGCTCCTTCACGCGCCGACAGATATCGAGATACGGCATGCCGGGCTTCACCATCACCATGTCGGCGCCTTCGGCGAGGTCGAGTGCGACTTCACGCATCGCCTCATCCGAATTGGCCGGGTCCATCTGGTAGGTCTTCTTGTCGCCCTTGAGCGCGCCGCCCGAGCCGACGGCATCGCGGAAGGGGCCGTAGAAGGCCGAGGCGTATTTCGCGGCGTAGCTCATGATGCGCGTGTGGATCAGGCCGCGGGAATCGAGCGCGGCGCGGATGCAGGCGACGCGGCCATCCATCATGTCGGACGGCGCGATCACGTCGATCCCGGCCTCGGCCTGGATCACCGATTGGATCGCCAGGATCTCGAGCGTCTCGTCATTGGCCACATACGCGCCCCCCGGCCCGTCGCGCAGCACGCCGTCATGGCCGTGGTCGGTGTAGGGGTCGAGCGCGACATCGCCGACGAGGCCAAGCTCCGGGAACTCGCGCTTCAGCAGCCGCGCGGCGCGGCACATCAGGTTGTCGGGGTTCTTGGCTTCCGTCCCCTCGGCGTCCTTCTTCTCCGCCGGCGTTGCGGGGAACAGCGCGAGCGCCGGGATGCCGAGCTTTGCCGCCGGCTCCACATGCGCCGCCAGGCGGTCGAGCGTCACGCGCTTGACGCCGGGCATGGAAGCAACCGGGGTCTCCGTCGCGCTCCCCTCGATGACGAAGATCGGCCAGATCAAATCGTCCACGGAAAGGCGGTTCTCCGCCACCAGCCGGCGCGTGAAGCTGTCCACCCGATTGCGGCGCGGCCGCAGGGCAGGGAAGCCGCCGGGCTGGGCGCCAAGCTGCACGGAAATGCCGGCACCCGGCTTGTCGAAGGCGTTCATCCTCAATCCCCTCAGCCCGCCGCGGCCAATGCCTGGTCCAGGTCGGCGATGATGTCGTCAATATGCTCGATGCCGATCGACAGCCGCACATAGCCCGGCGTGACGCCGGAGGCAGCCTGCTCCTCAGCTGAGAGCTGGCTGTGCGTCGTCGTCGCCGGATGGATCGCGAGGCTGCGCGCATCGCCGATATTGGCGACGTGATAGAACATCTTCAGCGCTTCGATGAAGCGTCGCCCGGCCTCGGCGCCGGATTTCAGCTCGAAGCCGATGAGGCTGCCATAGCCGCCCTTCAGCGCCGCATCCGCGCGGCGCTTCCATTCGCCCTGCATCAGGCTCGGGTGGATCACCTTCGCCACCGCCGGATGCTGCGCCAGCCAGGCCGCGACCTTCAGTGCATTCGCGCAGTGCCGTTCCATGCGCAGCGGCAGCGTCTCCAACCCTTGCAGGAACATAAAGGCGTTCATCGGCGACATGGGCGCGCCGAGGTCGCGCAGCAGGCAGGTGCGCATGCGGATGATGTAGGCGATGGGGCCGAGCGGCTTCACCGCCTGGGTCCAGACCGCGCCGTGATAGCTGGGATCGGGCGTGTTCAGCGTCGGGAAGCGATCCCCCCACGCTTCCCAGTCGAAATTGCCACCATCCACCACGATGCCGCCGATGCTGGTGCCATGCCCGCCGATCCACTTGGTGGTGGAGTGCATGACAATCGCAGCACCCAGGGCGAGGGGCTTGCAGATGATTGGCGCCGCGGTGTTGTCCATGATCAGCGGCACGCCGAGCTTGCGCCCGAGCGCGGCGACCTCCGCGATGGGGAAGACCTGCAGCTTCGGGTTCGGCAGCGTCTCGGCATACCAGGCGCGGGTGCGGGCGTCGGTGGCCTTGGCGAAGTTCTCGGGCTCGGCGGGGTCCACGAAACGGACCTCGATGCCGAATTGCTTCAGCGTGTTCGCGAACAGGTTCCAGGTGCCGCCATAAAGGTCGGTGGAGGAGACGATGTTGTCCCCGGCCTCGCAGAGGTTCAGCACGCAAAACGTTGTCGCCGCCTGGCCCGAGCCGAGCGCGAGCGCGGCAACGCCGCCTTCCAGCGCCGCGACGCGCTTCTCCAGCACGTCCACGGTCGGGTTCATGATGCGGGTGTAGATGTTGCCGAGCTCGGCCAGCGCGAAAAGGCGCTGGGCATGGCCGGTGTCCTGGAACTGGAAGGAGGTCGTCTGGTGGATGGGCACGGCGACCGAGCCGGTCGTCGGGTCCGCCCGCCAGCCGGCATGGAGCGCGACAGTCTCCGGATTGGTGTGGGTCATGGCCTTCCTCACGCCTTCGGGCGCCAGCGTGGCATGGCAGGCGGGCCGGGGCCAAGCTACGAGGCTTTCATCCTTGTCGAGGGCCGGGGCGGGGAAGGGACTTCCCCGCCGGGCGGGGCTTGGGGGATGACCACCGCCAAGCCCTGGGGCAGCGCAAGGGCTTGGGTGTCCGGTTCCTCGGCGCCACAGGGCGTGGTATCCCGTGCCCCATGACACCGAAGGACATCCCGGTCGCGCTCGGCTCCGACCATGCCGGCCCCGCCCTCAGGGCGACGCTGCGTGCGGCGCTCGAGGAAGCTGGCCACCCCGTGCTCGACCTCGGCACCCATGGGCCGGAGAGCGTGGACTACCCGGATTACGCCGATGCCGTCGCGGCCGCCGTGCTGCAGGGCCGGGCGCGCTTCGGCGTGCTGGTCTGCGGCACCGGGATCGGCATCTCGATCGCCGCCAACCGCCATGCCGGCATCCGCTGCGCCCTGGTGCATGACGTCACCGGCGCGCGCCTGTGCCGGGAGCACAACGACGCCAATGTGCTGGCCCTCGGCGCCCGCGTGACCGGGCCGGAAGTGGCCCTCGACGCGCTCCGCGCCTTCCTTGCAACCCCCTTTGCCGGCGGGCGGCACGAGCGCCGCGTGACCAAGCTGACCCCGGACTGGAGCCCGCGCCCATGAACAGCCAGACCCCCGCCATGACGCCCGCGCGCTTCTTCCAGGCCTCCGTCGCCGAGACCGACCCTGAGATCGCCCATGCCATCGGCCTTGAACTCGGCCGCCAGCAGGACGGGATCGAGCTGATCGCCTCCGAGAACATAGTCTCCCGCGCCGTGCTCGAGGTGCAGGGCTCGGTGCTGACCAACAAATACGCCGAGGGCTATGCGGGCCGGCGCTACTATGGCGGCTGCGAATTCGTGGATATCGCCGAGACGCTGGCGATCGAGCGTGTCACGAAGCTGTTCGGCTGCGGCTTCGCCAACGTCCAGCCGCATAGCGGCGCGCAGGCCAACCAGGCGGTATTCCTGGCGCTGCTGCAGCCGGGCGATACCTTCATGGGGCTCGACCTCGCGGCCGGCGGGCATCTGACGCATGGCGCGCCGGCGAACCAGTCGGGCAAGTGGTTCAAGCCGGTGCCCTATACGGTGCGCCGCGAGGATCAGCGGATCGACATGGCGGAAGTCCGGCGCATCGCGCTGGAGAACAAGCCGAAGCTGATCATCGCCGGCGGCTCGGCTTACGCCCGCACCTGGGATTTCGCCGCGTTCCGCGCCATCGCGGACGAGGTCGGCGCCTACTTCATGGTGGATATGGCGCATTTCGCGGGCCTCGTGGCCGGCGGGGCGCATCCCTCGCCGATCCCGCATGCGCATGTGGTCACCACCACCACCCACAAGACGCTGCGCGGCCCGCGCGGGGGCCTGATCCTGACGAATGACGAGGCGCTGGCGAAGAAGTTCAACTCCGCCGTCTTCCCCGGCCTGCAGGGCGGGCCGCTGATGCATGTGATCGCCGCCAAGGCGGTGGCGTTCGGGGAGGCGCTGAAGCCCGAATTCGCGGCTTACGCCCGGCAGGTCGTCGCCAACGCCAAGGCGCTGGGCGAGGAGCTGCAGCGCCAGGGCCTCGATCTCGTGACGGGCGGCACGGATAACCACCTGGTGCTGGTGGACCTGCGGCCAAAGAAGCTGACGGGCAAGCTGGCCGAGGGCGGGCTGAACCGCGCGCATCTGACCTGCAACAAGAACGCCATCCCCTTCGACCCCGAGAAGCCGATGGTGACCTCCGGCATCCGCCTCGGCTCCCCGGCCGCGACCACGCGCGGCTTCGGCGAGGCGGAGTTCCGCGAGGTGGGGCGCATGATCGGCGAGGTGCTGGATGGCCTCGCCGCGGCCAATGCGCCCGACGGCAACACGGCGGTGGAAGCGGCGGTGAAGGCCCGCGTGCTCGAGCTCTGCCGGCGGTTCCCGATCTATCAGTAGGCCTCCGCCATGCACGCGATGCCTCACCCGGCCGGCGCCTCCCTCCCCCGCAAGCGGGGGAGGGATGGGGTGGGGGTGCGGCATTTAGCGCGCCCTGATCCTCGCACCCCCACCCTGACCCTCCCCCGCAGGCGGGGGAAGGAACGGGCCGAACGGGGAAGGGACCTCTAGCCCATGCGCTGCCCGTTTTGCGGGAACGAAGACACGCAGGTGAAGGACAGCCGTCCGGCCGAGGATGGCGCCGCCATCCGGCGCCGGCGCTCCTGCCCGGGCTGCGGCAACCGCTTCACCACCTTCGAGCGCGTCCAGCTGCGGGAGCTGACGGTCATCAAGACCGATGGCCGCCGGGTCGCCTTCGACCGGGACAAGCTGGCGCGCTCCGTCCGCGTCGCGCTGCGCAAGCGCCCCTTCGAGGAGGAGCGGATCGAGCGCATCGTCAACGGCATCCAGCGCCGGCTGGAGGTGGAGGCGGATAGCGAAGTCACCTCCCGCCGGATCGGAGAGGTGGTGCTGGACACGCTGCGCGATGTGGACCAGGTGGCCTATGTCCGCTTCGCGTCCGTCTACCAGAATTTCCGCGAAGCCAAGGACTTCCAGCAGTTCCTGGGCAAGATCGACCAGGGCTGAGAGCCTTGCGCATGGCGGGGCGGCGCGCGGGGGCCTTCCGTCGCCCGCCTTGGCACGCCAAGTAAAGCCTCCCGCCACCGCCCGCCCGAGCCCGTGCCCGAGACCGCCGACGACATCGCCCATATGCGCGCCGCCCTGGCGCTGGCCCGGCGCGGGCTCGGCAACACCTGGCCGAACCCCGCCGTGGGCTGCGTCATCGTGCGTGACGGGCAGGTGGTCGGCCGCGGCTGGACCCAGCCCGGCGGCCGCCCGCATGCCGAAACCGAGGCGCTGCGGCGCGCCGGCGCTCTCGCGCGCGGGGCCACGGCCTATGTCACGCTCGAACCCTGCTCGCATTTCGGCCGCACGCCGCCCTGCTGCAACGCGCTGGTCGCCGCCGGTGTGGCGCGGGTGGTCGCGGCCATGCGCGACCCCGACCCCCGCGTGGATGGCCGTGGCTTCGCCCTGCTGCGGGAAGCCGGGATCGAGATCCAGGAAGGCCTGTTGGAGGCCGAGGCACGCACCCTCAATGCCGGCTTCGCCTGCCGGATCACCCATGGCCTACCGCTGGTCACGCTGAAGCTGGCCACCACCCTCGATGGCCGTATCGCGACGGCGGCGGGGGAAAGCCAGTGGATCACCGGCCCCGCGGCCAGGCGGGAAGCGCATATGCTCCGCGCCCGGCACGATGCGGTGCTGGTCGGCTCCGGCACGGTGCTGGCCGATGATCCGGACCTGACCTGTCGCCTGGCCGGCGCGGCGCCGAAGCCGCTGCTGCGGGTGGTGGCCGATGCGAGGCTCCGCACGCCGCCGACCGCGCGGCTGGTCGCCACCGCCCGGCAGGCCCCGACGCTGCTGGTCACCGCCCCCGGCCACAAGCCGGCGGCACTCGCCCCCTATCAGGCGGCGGGGGTGGAGGTGGCGACCGTCGCCCGCGGCTCCGAGGGGCTTGAGATAGGTGCCCTGCTGGCGGCGCTGGCCCAGCGCGGCATCACGCGGGTGCTGGCCGAGGGCGGCGCCGGCATCGCGGCCGCCCTGTTGCGGGAGGGGCTGGTCAACCGCCTCGCCTGGTTCCATGCACCCTCCGTCATGGGCGGTGATGGGCTGCCGGCGGCCTATGCCCTGCCGGTTGAGGTCCTGGCCGCCATGCCCAGATTCCGCCGCACCGCCGCGCGCCCGCTCGGCGAAGACTGGCTGACCGAATTCGAGAGGGCCTGACCCATGTTCACCGGCATCGTCACCGCCCTCGGCACGGTCCGCGAGGTACAGCCGATCGGCGGCGGCCATGACCACCGCCTGATCATCGGCACCTCGCCCGCCTTCCTCACCGCGCCGGCGCCGGTGGTGCTCGGCGCCTCCATCGCCTGTTCGGGCGTCTGCCTGACGGCGGTGGAACTCGGGGGCGACTGGTTCGCGGCGGAGGCCTCGGCCGAGACCTTGTCGAAGACCACGCTCGGCGGCTGGAAGGCCGGCACGCGGGTCAATTTGGAACGGCCGCTCCGCGTCGGGGACGAACTCGGCGGGCATCTCGTCGCCGGCCATGTGGACGGCACGGGGGAGGTGCTCTCTGCCACGCCGGAGAACGGCTCCGTCCGCTGGCGTTTCCGGGTGCCGGCCGAGATCGCGCCCTATATCGCGCCCAAGGGATCGGTCGCCATCGATGGCGTCTCGCTGACGGTCAACGAGGTTGACCGCGAGACCTTCGGGGTCAACATCATCCCCCACACGGCGATGATGACGACCTTCGGCACGCTGCAGCCGGGCGCGCGCGTCAATATCGAGATCGACACGATGGCGCGCTATGTCGCGCGGCTCAGGGAGTATGCGCGATGAATATCGAAGTCACGCGCACGAGCTTCGCCGAATTCCTCTCCCCCGCGCAGGAGCTGATCGAGGAAGCGCGCAGGGGCCGCATGTTCATCCTGGTGGATGACGAGGACCGGGAGAATGAGGGCGACCTCGTCATCCCCGCCCAGTTCGCGACCCCCGATGCGATCAACTTCATGGCCCGCCATGCGCGCGGGCTGATCTGCCTGACGCTGACCCGCGCGCGCGTCGAGCAGCTCGGTCTGCCGCTGATGGCGCAGTCGAACGGCACGCGCCACCAGACCGCCTTCACCGTCTCGATCGAGGCGCGGGAGGGCGTCACCACCGGCATCTCGGCCGCCGACCGCGCGCGCACCGTCGCGGTTGCCATCAACCCCGAGCTCGGGCGCGAGCACATCGTGACGCCCGGCCATGTCTTCCCGCTGGTCGCGCGCGATGGCGGCGTGCTGGTGCGCGCGGGACACACGGAAGCGGCGGTTGATCTCGCGCGCCTCGCCGGCCTCAACCCGTCCGGCGTGATCTGCGAGATCATGAACGACGACGGGACGATGGCGCGCATGCCCGACCTCGTCGCTTTCGCGCAGCGTCACAATTTGAAGCTCGGCACCATCGCCGACCTGATCGCCTATCGCCGCCGCACCGAGCGCCTGGTGCAGCGCGTTGAGGAAGGGCAGATCGAGGGCGTCGGCGGCACCTGGCGCGTCGTCGTCTATGCCTCGAGCCTCGACCAGGGCGAGCATCTGGCGCTGGTGAAGGGCGATCTGGCGATGGCGGAACCGGCGCTGGTGCGGATGCATGCGGCTTCCATGCTGCGCGACCTCGTCGCCGGCCGCGCCGAGCATGAGCTGCACGCCGCGATGCAGGCGATCGCGGCCGAGGGCAGGGGGGTCGTTGTCCTGCTCCGCGACTGGCGCGCCGATGGCCTGTCTCAGGCGATCCGGGCAAGGCGGGAGAAGCGGGCCGCGGCGCCGGAGCTGCGCGACTATGGCATTGGCGCGCAGATCCTGGCCGATCTGGGCTTGCGCGAGATCATCCGCCTGTCCGACAACCCGCGTCCTGTCGTCGGCCTCGAAGGCTATGGGCTTAGCGTCGTCGAGACGCGGCCGATCCCGAAGGATGTGAAGTGAGCACCAAGGACTCTCCCGACCGCCAGGTCGCGCGGCTCGACGGCCCGCCGGCCCGCCTGCTGGTCATCCAGGCGCCCTATTACGCCGATGTGGTGGGCGGCATGCATCGCGGCGCGGTGCAGGTGCTGGAAGCGGCCGGTGCGCGGATCGAAACGGTGGATGTCGCTGGCGCCTATGAACTGCCGGCGGCGCTGCGCATGGCGATCCGATGCGGTACCTGGGATGGGTTCCTGCTGCTCGGCTGCGTCGTGCGGGGCGCGACGGACCACTACACCTTCATCTGCGACGCTGTTTGCCATGGCGTGATGGACATCTCCGCCGAGACCGGCGTGCCGCTCGGCTTCGGACTTCTGACGGTGGAGACGCTGGACCAGGCGGTGGAGCGGTCCCGCGACGACCGGATGAACAAGGGGGCCGAGGCAGCGCATGCGCTGCTCGGTCAGCTTACCCTGGCCCGTCGGTGGTCCCGATGAGCGGGCGCAAGGTGGGGGGCGCGGGCCGCCCGCGCACCGGTGCGCGCGTGGCTGCGGTGCAGGCGCTGTTCCAGTCCGAACAGGCGTCCGAGAGCCCGGAGACTGTGATCGAGCAATTCGTCCGCCACCGCCTCGGCCCGAACGAGGCCGAGGAGGGCTACCCGGAAGGCCGCGTGCCGGATGCCGATGTGCGGCTCTTCGCCAAGCTGGTCCGTGCCACGGCGGGGAACATCGAGGCGATCGACGCGGCGCTGGGCGAGGTGCTGTCGAAGGACTGGCCGCTTGAGAAGCTCGACCCGGTGCTGCGCGCGCTGCTGCGCGCGGCGGGCGCCGAGCTGATGACGCCGCACGAGCCGCCGATGCGCGTCGTGATCAACGAGTATCTCGACATCGCGCATGGCTTCTTCACCGGCGACGAGCCGAAATTCGCCAATGGCGTGCTGGAGGCACTCGCGCGGAAGTTCCGCGCCGACGAATTCGCCCGGCCGTGATGACTTCTCCCTCCCCCGCCAGCGGGGGAGGGTCGGGGTGGGGGTGCGAGGATTGGCGCGCGGTCGAATGCCGGTCTGCGTACGAATGCCGGTGGCGGTCCGACTGTCGGCGCAGCACACAGTCGCCGCATCCCCACCCTAACCAGCCTTCGGCGCTGGCGCAGTGCGCCAGCCCCCCGCAATGCGGGGGAGGGAATGGCGTGGCGCGGGGAAGTTGGCGATGATCGGAGGGAGGGTGTCCGATGACCGATAGCGCGCTGCCCGCCGAATTCGCCCTGATCGCCCGGCATTTCCGCCCGCTGGCGGGGCCGGGCGCGCTCGATCTCTCCGACGACGCGGCCCTGCTCGACCCACCGCCGGGCAAGCAACTGGTGCTGGCGGCCGATGCGATGGTCGCGGGCGTGCATTTCCTGCCCGATGACCCGCCGGAAACCATCGGGCGCAAGCTGCTGCGCGTGAACCTCTCGGACCTCGCCGCGATGGGGGCCGCGCCGCTCGGCTACCTGATGACCTGCGGCTTCGCGAAGGGGACCAGCGACGCCTGGATCGCCGCCTTCGTCGCCGGCCTCGCGCAGGACCAGGCGGAATTCGGCCTCACGGTGCTGGGCGGCGACACGGTGGTGACACCGGGGCCGGCCAGCTTCTCGCTCACGATCCTCGGCAGCGTCACGCCGGGGCAGGCGCTGCGCCGGCAGGGCGCCCGGCCGGGCGACGAGGTCTGGGTGTCGGGGACGATCGGCGATGGCGCGCTCGGCCTGCTGGCGCTGACCGGGCGGCTGCCGCCCGATCCGCATCTGGCCGATCGCTACCGGCTGCCGCGGCCGCGCCTTGCCCTCGGCCAGGCCCTGGCGGGAATCGCGCGGGCGGCGATGGATGTCTCGGATGGGCTCGTGCAGGACCTCGGCCATCTGGCCCGCGCGGCAGGCTGCGGGGCGGAGATCCGCGCCGAGGCCGTGCCGCTCTCGGAGGCTGCGCGCGCCGTGCTTTCCGGCGATCCAGCGCAACTGACGAGAATCCTCGGCGGTGGCGACGACTACGAATTGCTCTTCGCTGCCGCGCCGGAGGATGCGGCCCGCATCCTGGCCGCCGCTGCGGCAACGCAGACCCCCGTCACGCGCATCGGCCGCTTCCTGGACGGCGCCGGCGTGATGGTGCTCGATGCCAGCGGAAAGCCCCTCGACCTGCCGGCTGCCGGCTGGAGCCATTTCGCATGAGCCACGCCGCCGCCGCCGAGGACCGCGCCCAGGATCGGGCCATGAAGCGCGATGTCCTGAAGCTGTTCTTCTGCCAGGCCTTGATGAACGCCTCCATCGTCGGCCAGGTCGCGATGGGCGCGCTCGTTGGATATAGCCTGGCCGAGGATAAGTCGCTGGCCACCCTGCCGATGGGCTTGCAGATGCTGGCGACCATGGCCGCCTCCATCCCGGCCGGGATCGTCTTCGCCCGGCTCGGCCGGCGGGTCGGCTTCAGCCTGGGCGCGCTGGCCTCGCTCATCGGCTGCCTGACCTTCGCTGCCGGCATCTGGCAGGGGGATTTCTGGCTCTATGTCGCCGGCGCGGTGCCTGCCGGGATCGGCTTCGGCATCGCCCAGCACTACCGCTTCGCCGCCGCCGAGGTCGCAACGCCGGCCTATCGGCCGCGGGCCATCTCGCTTGTCATGACGGGCGGCATCATGGCGGCGGTGTTCGGGCCGGAGCTCGTGAAGCATTCGAAGGATCTCTTCGAGCCCTTCATGTTCCTCGGCACCTATCTGATCTTCGCCGTGCTGCCGGTGATCTGCCTCGGGCTGCTGACCCTGGTGCGCCTGCCTCCCGCGCCGCCCCGCCAGGCGAGCCCGACTCCGGTTGGCGAGATCATCCGCCGACCCGCCTTCCTGACCGCCGCCATCACCGGCGCGGTCGCCTATGGCACCATGAACCTGGTCATGACCTCGACCCCGCTTGAGATGATGGCCTGCGGCTTCGCGGTTGCGGCGAGTGCGACCGTCATCCAGGCGCATGCGGTGGCGATGTTCGCGCCGGGCTTCGTGACAGGGCGGCTGGTCGCCCGCTTCGGCGCGCGCCGGATCATCCTGTGGGGTGTCGTGCTGAACGCGCTCTGTGTCGCGGTGGCGCTGCTGGGGCGGGAGTTCTGGCACTTCACCCTTGCGCTGGTCTTCCTCGGCATCGGCTGGAACTTCATGTTCCAGGGCGCGACAAACCTGCTGGGGGAGGCGCACCGGCCGGAGGAGCGCTTGCGCACCCAGGCGGCGAACGACTTCATCGTCTTCGGCACGGTCGCCTTCACGGCGCTGGCCTCGGGCGCGGTGCATGCCGGTTTCGGTTGGAACGTCTTGAACCTGGCCCTGCTGCCGGCGCTGGCGGTGGCACTCGCGATGGTCTTGCGGTACCGCCCAGGCTTACGCGCCGCCTGAGGCGGCCGCGCTACGCCGTCAGCGGGCGGAGCCGGGCCCCGGTGCGCCGGGGCCGCCCTGCTGCGCGCCAAGCCCGGGGCCGACGCGGCCGATATTGCCGAACAATTGCTGCAGCATGGTCCGCTCATTGCCCGGCGACGGCGTGGTGCGCGTGACGGCCACCACATCGCGCCCATCCTCCGGGCCAAGGCGGCGGATTTCGCGCACCGTCCCGCGCGCATCGAAGCGGACCACGACCACCTGCTGGTCCTCAATGCCGAGCAGCCGGCCGGGGCGCTGGCGCGTGATGGCGCCGATATAGAACCACTCGCTGTCGTCGAAGGTGCTGGTCTGCGAGGGCGAGCCGAGCAGCGCCTGCACATCGCTACGCGAGGAGACGCCGACAGTGATCTGCCGCAGATCCTCATCCTCGACCATGTTGCCGCGCATCTGGCTCGGGCTGCTGAACATGTCGGTCCCGGGGGGCGGGGGCATGTCCGGCATCAGGGAACAGCCACCCAGCAGCAGCAGCGCGGCAAGCGCCGCCCCGCCCTGCGCACCCCGTCGGACGCGCCGTCCAGCGGATGCAGCCTTCGGTGACGCGTTGACCATCGGGCAGGGGCGCTCCATGTGGGCCGCATGCCATCGCGGCGTGCGTCGGTCAATCCGCGCGTCGCAGCCGCACCCCTGTCCGGAGACCAGCATGGGCCTTTTCGGCCTTTTCCGGCGCAAGCCGCACGAGCGTGCGGGCTTCGCCCTCTATGGCGCCGCCGTTGCCACGGCGCGCCAGGCGCATTTCTTCGCCGAGCTCGGCGTGCCCGACACATTGGATGGGCGCTTCGATCTGGTGTCGTTGCACACCGGGCTGCTGGTCTGCCGGATCTCGCGCGATTCCGACCCGCGGGCCAAAGGGCTGGCGCAGGCGGTCTTCGATGCGATGTTCGCCGACATGGACGTGAATCTGCGCGAGATGGGCGTGGGCGATCTGGCGGTCGGCAAGCGCGTGAAGCGGATGTGGGAGGCCTTCCATGGCCGGGCCCAGGCCTACGACCAGGCGCTCCGCGCGGGCGACCTGGCGGCGCTGGCCGAGGCGCTGGCGCGCAATGTCTGGCGCGGCGCCGCGCCCGAGGACGCGCCGGTCCGCCTTGCTGCGCTGGTTGCCGCCGCCGATGCGGCGCTCGCCGCCCAGCCCTTCGATCGGCTGGCGCAAGGGCAGGTGACCTTCCCCGCGGTGGCAGCCTGATGCAGCCCGAATTCTGCCGCCCCATTCGCCTCGCCCCCGAGCCGCGCGACGTGGTGCTCGAAGCGAATGCGGCCGAGCGGGCGGCGCTCACCACACGCTTCGGCATCATCGGCATCCACGCTCTGTCGGCGCGCCTGGCTCTCCGGCCTGAGCCCGGCGGGACGATCCGGGCGCGCGGCAAGCTCTCGGCCGAGGTCGAGCAGGCCTGCGTGGTGACGCTCGAACCCGTGCGCCAGCGCGTGGAGGCAGCCATCGACCTGCGAATCCTGGGCGAGGGCGAGACGCCCGCCGATGAGGACCCCGACAGCCCCGACGAGATCGAGAGCGAGGGCGGCACGGTGGACCTCGGCGAGGCGGTGGCGGAGCAGCTGGCGCTTGCCCTTGATCCCTATCCCCGCGCCGCGGGGGCGGAATTGCCCGAATTCGACCCGCCGGAGGAACCGGACCCGACCCCGCCGGAGCGGCCCAACCCCTTCGCTGGGCTCGCGAAGTTGCGGCGGGGATAGGCAGCCTCGTGCCCCTTGCGCGGCTGCCCTTGCGCGGGCCGCTTGCGGTGGCGGACCTGCGGTGGTAATCCGCGCGGCTCTCTCGACCTGACAGTCCATTGATCGGAAAGGCTCGGCACCATGGCCGTCCCGAAGAAGAAGGTTTCGCCCTCCCGCCGTGGGATGCGCCGGAGCCATCACGCCCTGAGCGCCTCCGCGCATCAGGAATGCTCGAACTGCGGCGAGCTGAAGCGCCCGCACCACGTCTGCTCGCATTGCGGGCATTACGATGGGCGCGAAGTCGTCGCGGCTGAGAAGACCAGCGGCGTCGTCCGCGCCTGACGCGCGGCCGACGGCGGAGTCCCGCGTCCATGTCCCAGGCGGCCGGTCGTGGCTGAGGCGGGCATCTCCACCCAGCACGGGTCCTTCGCGCTCGCGGTGGATGCGATGGGCGGCGACCATGCGCCGGACTCGGTCCTGGACGGGCTGGAACTGGCTGCGGAGCGCCATCCCCATGCGCGCTTCCTGCTGGTCGGTGACGAGGCGCGCCTGACGGGCATGCTGGCCACGCGCAAGCGTGCGGCCAAGGTGTGCTCGATCCGGCATGCGCCGGACACCATCTCCGGCGACATGAAGCCGACGGCGGCGCTGCGCATCCGCGGCTCCTCCATGCGGGTTGCCATCGACGCGGTGGCGGCCGGGGAGGCGGCGGGCGTCGTCTCGGCCGGCAACACCGGCGCGCTGATGGCGCTGGCGAAGATCGTGGTGAAGACGCTGCCGGAGATTGACCGGCCGGCGCTCGCGGCGATCGGGCCCTCGGCGCGTGGCGACGTGGTCATGCTCGACCTCGGTGCCAATGTGCAATGCGATGCGCGCAACCTGGTCGAATTCGCCGTCATGGGCGACGCCTTTGCGCGTTCCGTGCTCGGTCTGACCAAGCCCAGCATCGGGCTGCTCAATGTCGGCTCCGAGGAACTCAAGGGCGATGAGCGTGTGCGGCTGGCGGCCGAAACGCTGCGCGATTCGGCCTTCGGCGCGAATTTCCGTGGCTTTGTCGAAGGCCATGACATCGCCGCCGGCACGGTGGACGTGATCGTCACCGACGGCTTCACCGGCAATGTCGCGCTGAAGACCGGGGAGGGCGCGCTGAAGCTGATGCGCGACCTGCTGCGGCAGGTTTTCACGAGTTCCATCCCGGCGCGGATTGGCTACCTGCTGGCGCGGCCGGCGCTGGACCGCCTTCGCGAATGGATGGACCCCAGGCGCTACAATGGCGCGGTGCTGATCGGGCTGAACGGCGTCGTGGTGAAGAGCCATGGCGGCACCGATGCGCTCGGTTTCGCCCATGCGGTGGATGTTGCGATGGACATGGTCACGCATCGCTTCAATGATCGCATCCGCGAGGGGCTGGCCCGCCTCGCTGAGACCGCCCCGCCGCGCCTCGCCGCCGAGCCGCGCTGACGCGGCCCGCCCGGCCCGCGCCGGCCAGACAGGGAGAGTACGCCGATTTCCGCCTTGCGCGCCCTGATCGCCGGCACCGGCGGCTATCTGCCGGCCCGGTCGTTCAGCAACGACGAACTCGCCGCCTGGAAAGGGCTCGAGACCTCCGACGCCTGGATCGTGGAGCGCACCGGCATCCGCCGCCGCCACATCGCGGCCGAGGACGAGACAGCGTCTGACCTCGGCGTGCAGGCCGCCCGCGCGGCGCTCGCCCAGGCCGGCGCGACGGTCGAGGATGTGGATGCGGTGATCGTGGCGACCTCGACACCCGACAGCGCCTTTCCCGCCACCGCCGCCCGGATCCAGGGCAAGCTTGGCGTGACGCGTGGGTTTGCCTTTGACATCGCGGCCGCCTGCACCGGCTTCGTCTATGCGCTGGGTGTCGCCGATGCGCTGGTGCGCGCGGGCCAGGCGCGCGGCGTGTTGGTGATTGGGACTGAGGTCTATTCCCGCATCCTCGATTGGGAGGATCGCGGCACCTGCGTGCTGTTCGGCGATGGCGCGGGCGCCGTGTTCCTCCGCGGCGTTCCGGCCGACGAGGCCGAGGGCAGGGGCCTGCTCTCCACCCACATGCATGCCGATGGCCGGCATGCCGACATCCTGCAGGTTGATGGCGGCGCCGGGTCCACGGGCGGCACGGGCGTGGTCCGCATGGCCGGGCGCGAGGTCTTCAAGCATGCGGTGGCGAAACTCGCCGCCGCTGTGGATGAGGCGCTGGCGGCGAACGGGCTTGACCAATCCGAGGTCGCCTGGCTGGTGCCGCATCAGGCCAACATCCGCATCATCGAGGCGATGGGCAAGAAGCTCGGCCTGCCGCTGGAGCGGGTGGTGGTGACGGTGGACCGGCACGCGAATACCTCTGCCGCCTCGATCCCGCTGGCGCTGGCCGAGGCAACGCGCGACGGGCGGATCCGCCCGGGCGATCTGGTGCTACTGGAGGCGATCGGGGGCGGGTTGACCTGGGGCGCCGCGCTGGCGCGGTTCTAGTAATTTTTTAAAAACACATACTTAATGGAATATCTTCAAGTCTTGCAGCATCTTCCGCTAGCAGCAGCTGCTGCCCCCGATGATGGCCGGTTGACGGCCCCCATACTGACGGTTTTTGATGCGTCCTGAGGGGCTTGCGGCGCTATGCTGCAGCCGAAGCGTCGCCATGAAGGCCCTGCCATGAAGACCATCACGCGCGCCAACCTGGCCGAGGCCATCTACAGCCAGGTCGGCCTGTCCCGGAACGAGAGCTCCGCCCTGCTCGAGACCGTGCTCGAGCGCATGTCGGCGACGCTCGAAGGCGGAGAGTCGGTGAAGATCTCGGCCTTCGGCTCCTTCGTTGTGCGCCAGAAGGGCAAGCGGGTCGGGCGCAATCCCAAGACCGGGGTGGAGGTGCCGATCCTGCCGCGCAAGGTGCTGTCCTTCCGCCCCTCCCAGGTGCTGAAGGCGCGCCTCAACCCCGGCACGCCGCAGCGCGGCGGCGACGACGCATGACCGGCGACATGCCGGAGGACGAGGCGGAGGCCGGCCGGACCCGCCCCCGCAAGGCGCCGACGGCCTTCCGTACGATCAGCGAGGTCGCGGACGATCTTCAGATTCCGCAGCATGTCCTGCGCTTCTGGGAGACGAAATTTTCCGAGCTCAAGCCGCTGAAGCGCGGCGGCGGGCGGCGCTACTACAGGCCCGAGGACATCGCGCTGCTGCGCCGGATTTCCCATCTGCTCTACACGCAGGGCTACACGATCAAGGGCGTGCAGCGGCTGCTGCGCGACGGCACGCTTGAGGAGGCCGGCACGCCCGAATTGCCGCTGGCCGAGCCCGAGACCGAGGAGCAGGAGGAGGGCGAGCTCGCCACCGTGGCGCTGCGCGAGGCGCTGCAGGTGCTGGAGGGCCTTGCCGCGGAGCTTCGCATCCTCGCCGCACGGAACTGAACAGCGGCGAGAGGGTTGGCGAGGCGGCGCAGCGGGTGCTATGCCGCCCGCAGTCGGAGCGTAGCGCAGCCTGGTAGCGCATCAGTCTGGGGGACTGGGGGTCGTGGGTTCGAATCCCGCCGCTCCGACCATTCTCTTCACGAGCTTCAATCCGTCCTCGCTGACCGCCCCCCACATGCGGTCAGCAGATGGTCAGCAAAAATTTAAAGCTCTCGCGCGTCTGGCCGGGGCAGCTGATGGCCAGCTGTCGGGAAAGCCGTGGCGAATGATCGCCGCCTTCAGCTTAGGCCGAGGCAGATTGGGCGGCACGGCACCGCCCGGGAAGACGCCCGTCAGGCCAACCGAAGACGGGTAGCAGGTCACTATCCGAGGGATCCCGGCGCATTCCCGCGGCATCCAAAAGGGCACGGTCTGGCCGCCCCCTCAACCCCAACTCCAAGACAACAGGATGCAGGTTAATCCTGCGGTGTGTTGCTCACGGCTTCAGCGCCCCGGGGCGGTGGCGGCCGGCGCGGCGGCTTGGCTGAGATCGCCCCAGCCGGCCCAGCGGTTCCGCACCTCGCGGTAATAGGCCTCCGCGTCATAGAGCGGCACTGGCAGGTTCATGTCGCGCGCCGTGAGGCGGCCGACAGCGACGGCCAGGTTGTGGGAGGCCGTGATCACATTGGCCAGCGCGCGCACCAGCGTGACGCGGGCGTTCAGCAGTTCCTGCTCGGCATTCAGCACATCGAGCGTGGTGCGGCTGCCCACGATCGCCTCCCGCTGCACGCCATCCAGCGCGATCTCGGCGGCGCGGATCTGGGCGCGGTTGGCATCTGCCTGGGCCCGCAGCGCCTGCAGGCTCTCAAAGGCCTGGGTCGCCTGCTGGGTGGCCAGCCGGCGCTGATCCTCCACCACCTGGCGTGCCTGCTGCGCCTGCTGACGCGCCTGACGCACCTGCGCGTGCTCCGCGCCGCCTTGGTACAGCGGCACGGTGAGGTTGGCGGTCACCTGGTTGCTCGTGACGCGGCGGGTCGTATCGGCCGAGAAGTCGTTGCGGGCGCTTTGCGCGGTGACGCTGGCCTGCGGCATCAGCGCCG
>JBJOMW010000031.1:0-30595 GCA_046052145.1 Pseudomonadota bacterium | reverse complement strand
CGCGGCTACGACCTGTCGACGCACCGCGCCGGGCGAGGCTGGCTCGACCCGATGGTGGAAGCCGCGATTGGCGACGTCGCAGGCCTGTCGGTCCTGCACCTGCAATGCCATGTCGGCCATGACAGCGTCGCGCTGGCGCAGCGCGGCGCGCGCGACGTCCTCGGCGTGGATTTCAGCCCGCCGGCGCTGAAAGCCGCGGCCGCACTGGCGGCGGAATGCGGCCTGACGCAGGCTCGCTTCGTCCTGGCCGACGCGCAGGACGTCCCAGCCGCGCTGCCGGGCGAAGCCAGGGCCTTCGACCTGGTCTTCACGAGCTGGGGGACGATCTGCTGGCTGCCCGACCTCGACCGCTGGGCGGCGGGCATCGCCTTCGCGCTGCGGCCGGGCGGCGCCTTCGTCTTCGCCGACATGCACCCCGTCGCCCGTGGGCTCGGCGATGCGGCGACCGCCGCGCCGGGCTTCCCGGGCTGGGCCTTCTCCTACTTCGAGGGTGGGCCGATCGAGTTCGACGACCCGACCGACTACCAGGACCCGGAGGCGCGGCTTACCAACAGCCGCACCGTGGAGTTCCAGCACGGCCTGGCCGCTATCCTCGGCGCGCTGCAGCGTGCCGGCCTCCGCCTCGACCGGCTGGAGGAACATCCGCGCCTTATCTGGTCGCCTTTCCCAGGCTGCGTGCAGGATGCCGACGGCCTCTGGACCTGGCCGGACAAGCCGTGGCTGCCGCTCGCGCTTGTCCTGCGCGCCACGAAGCCATGACGCCCTCGTCCTCCGCGCCGACCATCGCTATATCCCCGCCATGACCACGCGCGTCGACATCGACCACCGGAAGGCCGAAGGCCCGCTCCGGGGCGCCGACCGGCACCCCGAGAAGGCCAACCGCCCCGACAACCCCATCCAGCGCAAGCCCGCCTGGATCCGGGTCAAGGCGCCGACCTCGCCGATCTACCGCGAGACGCATGCGCTGATGCGCGAGCACAAGCTGGTCACGGTGTGCGAGGAAGCCGCCTGCCCGAACATCGGCGAATGCTGGTCGCAGCGCCACGCCACCATGATGATCATGGGCGAGACCTGCACCCGCGCCTGTTCCTTCTGCAACGTCGCGACTGGCATCCCCAAGGCACTCGATACGGATGAGCCGCGCCGCGTTGGCGATGCCGTGGCGAAGCTTGGCCTGCAGCATGTCGTGGTCACCTCCGTGGATCGCGATGACCTTCGCGATGGCGGCGCCGAGCATTTCGCGGAGACCATTCGCGCGATCCGCAGCGCCGCTCCTGCCACCACGATCGAGATCCTGACGCCCGATTTCCTCCGCAAGGACGGCGCGCTCGAGGTCGTGGTCGCGGCGCGGCCGGATGTGTTCAACCACAATCTGGAAACGGTGCCGGCGCTCTACCCCACCATCCGGCCCGGCGCGCGCTACTACCATTCGCTGCGGCTTCTCGACCGGGTGAAGCAGCTCGATCCGTCCATCTTCACCAAATCGGGCCTGATGGTCGGCCTTGGCGAGAAGCGGATCGAGGTGCTGCAGGTGATGGATGATCTGCGCAGCGCCGAGGTGGATTTCCTCACCATCGGCCAGTACCTGCAGCCCACGGTGAAGCACGCCGCTGTGGACCGCTTCGTGACGCCCGAGGAATTCGCCGACTACGCGCAGGTCGCGCGCGGCAAGGGTTTTCTTCTCGTCTCCGCGACGCCGCTGACGCGCAGCTCCTACCACGCCGATCGCGACTTCGCGGCTCTGCGGGAGGCGCGCGAGGCGCAGCTCAAGTCCAGGGCCGCCTAAGGCCCCGCCCATGCCCACCCACGCCGAGAAGAAAGTGCTGCCCTACACGTCGGAGCAGCTGTTCGAGATGGTGGCCGATGTGCGCCGCTATCCGGAATTCCTGCCCTGGTGCGTCGGCGCGCGCATCATCTCTCGCACCGAAACAGAGCTGGTCGCGGACCTGACCATCGGCTTCAAGATGTTCCGCGAGACGTTTCGGAGCCAGGTCACGCTTGAGCACCCGCACCATGTGCATGTGCGCTACCTGACCGGGCCCTTCCGCTACCTGAACAACCATTGGCGCTTCCGGCCCGTCCAGAATGGTGGCGCGCAGGACGCGCGCGGGCCTGCGACCGAAGTCGATTTCTTCGTCGATTTCGAATTCAAGTCGCGCCTGTTGCAGGCCGTTATCGGCACCGTCTTCAACGAGGCCGTGCGCATGATGGTCCGCGCCTTCGAGCGCCGCGCCTATGCCCTCTATCGCCGCAGTGCTCCGCCGGCTTCCGCCCCCGCCGAACCCGCGCCGACGGCCTGACGCGCCCCGCCGCGCCGCGCATGACCGACCGCGTCCCGCCCGCCTTCGATCCCGCCAGCCACCGCATGCTCCCCGAGCAGCGCTGGTTCGAGGATTTTCGGCTCGGCGAGCGCTTCCCGCTGCCCAGCCGCACCATGACGGAGGCGATCTTCCTCGCTTTCCAGGCCGCCAGCGGCGACAACCACCCGATCCATTACGACCGCGCCTACTGCCAGGCGCGCGGACTGCCGGACATGCTGGCGCATGGCTATCTGGTTGCGATCCAGACCGCCGCCGGCGCCGGCACCTTCCCGCATCTGGTCGAGCACTCCCTCAAGGCCTTCCTCGAGCAGTCGAGCCGCTTCCTGCAGCCGGTCTTCGTCGGCGATACTCTCTATGCCTGCCTGGAAGTGGATGAGCTGACGCCGAACCGCACCACCGGCGTCGTCGGGCTGCGCAGCACTGTCCATAACCAGCGCGGCGTGCTGGTGCTGGAGGGCCGCCACCGCTACCTGCTGCGCAAGCGTCCGGCCTGATCCTCGGCTCAGCTCGGCGCGAGCTGCGCGCGGAGCCATTCCAGCCGGTCCGCTGCCGCGGCCTCGGCCAGCGCCTCGATCTCCCGATAGGCGGATAGCACCTCGGTGCCGAAGGGGGTCAGCGCGGTGCCGCCACCGCGCGCGCCGCCCTTGGCCGGCGCCACGACGGCTTCTCGGAAATGCGCGTTCATCGCGGCCACGAGGTCCCAGGCACGCTGGTAGGACATGCCCATCCGCCGCCCCGCCGCGGCAATGGACCCGGTGTCGCGGATCGCTTCCAGCAGCTCCGCCTTGCCCGGGCCGAAGGGCTCGCCCGCGGCCAGCAGGATCCGGATGCGCAGCCTTCCGCCGCCCCGGGCGGGGGTCTCGGCAGGCGGCGCGGCTGGGGCATCCGGCATGGGGCGGGTCCGGCTTGATCTATCTGCTGTCATGGATATCGTCAGCTGGAGATAACGCAACCCTGTCCTGGAGCCCGGATGCGCCGTCGCCCCCTGCTGGCCGCGTTTGCCGCCCTGGCCACCGCACCGGCGCGCGCCCAGGCCGGGGCAACGGTCTTCGCCGCGGCGAGCCTCACGGATGCGCTGCGGGCGCTTGGTCAGGACTGGGCTGCGCGGGGCAACCCGGCGCCGCGCTACTCCTTCGCCGCCTCCTCGGCGCTCGCGCGCCAGATCGAGCAGGGGGCGCCGGCCGATCTGTTCCTCTCGGCTGACGAGGCCTGGATGGATGTCTTGCGGTCGCGCGGCCTGATCGAGGCCACGACGCGGCGCAGCCCGATCGGCAATGCGCTGGTGCTGATCGCGCCGTCTGACCGCGCGCGCCCCATCACGCTGGCGCGCGGGACCGATCTGCTCGCGCTGGCGGCGGGTGGGCGCATCGCCACGGGCGATCCGGCCCATGTCCCGGCCGGGCGCTATGCGCAGGCGGCGCTCGAATGGATGGGGCAATGGCAGGCTGTGGCGCCGCGCCTTGCGCGCGCCGACAATGTCCGCGCCGCGCTGCTGCTGGTCGAGCGGGGTGAGGCGCCGCTCGGCATCGTCTATGCGACCGACGCGGCCGCGGCGCGCGGCGTGACCGTGATCGGCAGCTTCCCGCCCGGCAGCCACCCGCCGATCACCTACCCTGTCGCGCTCACCCGCCGCGGCGGGGCGAGCGCCGAGGCGCGAGCGCTGCACGCCTTCCTGACCGGCCCCGAGGCTGCCGCCACCTGGCAGCGCTTCGGCTTCACGCTGCCCGGCTGAGGCGATGCTCGGGCTCGGCGCGGAGGAATGGCAGGCGGTGCGCCTCAGCATCGAAGTCGCGGCGCGCTCCGTCGCGGTGTCGCTGCTGCCGGCGGTCGGTGTTGCCTGGCTGCTGGCGCGCGGGCGGTTTCCGGGGCGGATGCTGCTGGATGCGCTGGTGCATCTGCCGCTGGTCGTGCCGCCTGTCGTCGTCGGCTGGGCGCTGCTGATGCTGTTCGGCGTGCGCGGCCCGATCGGTGCGCCGCTCGACGCATGGTTCGGCATCCGCCTGGTCTTCTCGACCGAAGGTGCAGCGCTGGCGACCGCGGTGATGTCCTTCCCGCTGATCGTGCGCGCCGTGCGCCTCGGGCTCGAGCATGTGGACCCGGGGTTGGAGGCGGCGGCGCGCACGCTGGGCGCTGGGCCGCTCGATCGCTTCGTCACGATTACGATGCCGCTGATGGCGCCGGGGATTCTCGCTGGCGCCGTGACAGCCTTCGCGGCGGGCCTCGGCGAATTCGGCGCGGTGATCACCTTCGCCTCCAACATCCCCGGCGAGACGCAGACCCTGCCGCTGGCGATCTACGCCGCGACGCAGACCCCGGGCGGGGAGGGGATGGCGGCGCGGCTGGCCTTCGTCTCCTTCGCGCTGGCCGTCGCCGGGCTGCTGCTGGCCGAGGTGATCGCGCGGCGGATGCACATCCTGCTCGGCCGCGCCTGATGCTGGATGTCGCGCTGCGCCATCGCTACGGGCGGGACGGATTTGCGCTCGATGCCGCCTTTGCGATGCCGGAGGCCGGCGTCACCGCGCTGTTCGGCCCCTCGGGCTGCGGCAAGAGCACGATCCTCGCCGCCATGGCTGGGCTGCTGCGGCCCGATGCGGGGCGCGTTGCGCTGGATGGCACGCTGCTGCTCGACACGGCGCGCGGCGTCTTCCTCCCGCCCGAGGCGCGGCGCTGCGGCGTCGTGTTCCAGGATGCGCGGCTGTTCCCGCATCTCAGTGTCGAGACCAACCTGCGTTACGGGCTGCGCCGCGCGCCGCGCGATGCGGCGGGACCGGGCTTCGAGGAGGTCGTGGCGCTGCTTGGCCTCGCGCCGCTGCTGGCGCGCCGTCCCGCGGGGCTGTCGGGCGGGGAGCGGCAGCGTGTCGCGCTCGGCCGCGCGCTGCTGGCACGGCCGCGTCTGCTGCTGATGGACGAACCGCTGGCCGCACTCGACACGCCGCGCCGGGCGGAGGTGCTGCCCTTCCTCGCCAGGCTGCGCGACGTGGCGCGGTTGCCGATCCTCTACGTCACCCACGCGCTGGACGAAGTGGATGCGCTGGCAGACAGGCTGGTGCTGCTGGAAGGCGGGCGTGTGCGCGCCGCCGGCCCGCTGGAGGAGCTCGCCGCACGCACCGACCTGCCGCTGGCGCAGCGCCGCGATGGCGGCGTGGTGCTGGCCTGCCATGTGCTCGACCATGATGCGGCGCGCGGCCTGACGCGGCTCGGCTTTGCGGGCGGGGCGATGGTGGTGCCGCTGCGCGAGGAAGCGCCGGGCGCGCGGCTGCGCCTGCGGCTGCGCGCCCGCGACGTGGCGGTGGCGACGCGCCCGCCGGAGGGGCTTTCGACCAGCAACGCGCTGCCCTGCACGCTGGCGGCCATCGTGCCCGCGGGCGTGCCGCATGAGGTGTTCCTGCGCCTTGATCTTGGTGGCAGCGTGATCCTGGCGCGCGTCATGCAGAATACGGTTGCCCGTCTCGGCCTCCAGCCCGGGATGCCGCTCTTCGCGCTGGTGAAAGCGGTGGTCTTCGACCATGCCGCGGCGCCGGCGATGGCCGCGGGTGACAGGCGGAGCGGGGCCGGATAAGCCTTTGCACGCGCGGCCGCTATGCCCCGAGGCCGCGCCATCCAGGAGTGTGCGACGTGGCCGGATCCGAATTGCCGCTTGCCGGCGGCCTCTACACCCCGCAGCGCCCCGACCCCGCGCTGCCGCCGGTGCGGATCAACCTCTATTCCGACACCCAGACGCGCCCGACGATCGCCATGAAGGACGCGATGATGCGCGCCGAGGTCGGCGACGAGCAGCATGGCGACGACCCGACCGTGCACGCGCTCTGCGATCGCATGGCCGCGCTGATGGGCAAGGAAGCGGCGGTCTTCATGCCGACGGGCACGATGTGCAACGTCGCCGCCACGCTGGTGCATTGCCGACCTGGCGAGGAGATCATCGCGCATGAGACGGCGCATATCCTGACCAGCGAGGGCGGCGCGCATGCCGCGCTCGGCGGCTTCCAGATCCTGCCGCTGAAGGGCGAGCGTGGGCTCTTCTCCCCGGATGCCTTACGCGCTGCCGTCCGCGGCAAGTCGCGCCACACGCCGACGCAGAGTCTGGTCGAGGTGGAGCAGACCGCGAATATCGGCGGCGGCGCCGTCTGGCCAAAGGCGCAGCTCGATGAGATCGCGGCGATCGCAAAACAGCATGGCATGGCCACCCACATGGATGGCGCGCGGCTGATGAATGCCTGCGTCGCCGCCGGCGTGCCCGCGGCCGAGATGACGGCTGGCTTCGACAGCGTATGGCTGGACTTCACCAAGGGGCTCGGCGCGCCGCTCGGCGCGGTGCTGTGCGGTTCGGCCGCCTTCATCGACCAGGCCTGGCGCTGGAAGCAGCGCCTCGGTGGCGCGATGCGACAGGGCGGCGTCTCCGCCGCGGCCTGCGTCTATGCGCTCGATCACCATGTGGAGCGCCTCGCGGAGGACCATGCGAATGCGAAGGCGCTCGCGCGCGGGCTTGCGCAGATCCCGGGCATGAAGGTCGAGGCGCCGGACACCAACCTGGTGTTCTTCGACCCGACCGGCACCGGGGTTGCCGCGCCGGAACTGGTGAAGCGCCTGCGGCTGGACGGCGTGCAGCTCTCGATCCTCGGCGGCCGCATCCGCGCCTGCACGCATCTCGACGTCACGGCGGCGATGATCGAGGAAACGCTGCAACTGCTGCGCGCGGCAATCGGGCGCGGCTGAGAGATTCTCCCGCTCCCCCGTCCTTGACGCCCTTCTGCACTCCGCCCTCAAGGCGGGGCTGCATAAGGGCTGCGGAAGGCGCATGCTGCGCCTCTAGCCAGCAGGAAGGACCGCCCAACATGGCCAAGGGACAGCTTCGCAGCGGACGGGAGAAGAAGAAGCCGAAGGCCGACAAGAAGCCGGCAGGCCCGGCGCCTTCGCCCTTCAGCCAGCCGCCCTCATCCAAGAAGCCCGCGCCCAAGACCGGTGGCGGCTGAATGGACAGCGCGGCGCTGACCAGCTGGGCGCTGGCGAATGGCTGGCAGATGATGGCCGGCGCGCCGAGCCTGGTGAAACCGTCCAACCCGAAGGAGGCCATCGTGCGGATGGTCTTCAAGGCGACGGTCGTGAACCTCGAGGTGAAGAAGCCGGCCGGCAAGTGGGAGAAGGTGGCAGGTGCAGCCTATGCCGCGGTCGAGGCGGATGCCGATACCGGCCTGCCACGCGGGCTTGGCTTCGAGAAGATCCCGGGCATTACCATGCTGATGCAGGACAACAAGGACCGCTTGGTCTTTGCCCGGATGACGGGCAAGGGTTGATCGCGCGCGCGACCTTCCGCCGCCGCGGCGGCGGAAGGCTTCGTTGTGCCGCCCTACCGCGCCGCCAGCTTCGCCAGTAGCCGCGCATGGCTGCGTGTGCCGCCGTGGAAGCAGCGCAGGTCGAACTTCTCGTTCGGCGAATGCACCTGGTCGTCGTCGAGCCCGAAGCCCATCAGCACCGTGTCGAGCCCGAGGATGTCCTTCAGCGAGGACACCACGGGGATCGAGCCGCCGCAGCCGATCATGGCTGCGGGCTTGCCGTATTCATCGGCGAGTGCGGCCTGCGCTGCGCGGATGAAGCGGCTATCGGCCGGCACTTCGATGCCGGGCGAGGAGGAGAAGACCTGGAAGGCGGCCTTCGCGTCCGACGGCAGACGCGCGTGGACGAAGGCCTGGAAGGCTTCGAAGACCTTCGCGTGGTCCTGGCCGGGCACGAGGCGGAAGGAGATTTTCGCATGCGCCTCCGACGCGATCACGGTCTTGCTGCCCGCGCCCGTATAGCCGCCCCAGATGCCGTTGATATCCGCCGTCGGCCGCGCCCAGAGACGCTCGAGCGGCCCGTGATCCGCCTCGCCCACCGGCACCGACAGGCCGATATCGCCGAGGAAATCGTGCTCGCTGAAGCCGAGCGCCTGCCAGGCGGCGCGCTGCGCGGCTGAGAGCTCCGGCACGCCGTCGTAGAAGCCGGGCAGCTGGATGCGGCCCTTCGCGTCGTGCAGGTCGCCGAGGATCTTCGTGATCAGGTTCAGCGGATTGAGCGCGCTGCCGCCATACATGCCTGAATGCAGGTCGCGGCTGGCGGCCTTGAGGTCGAGCTGCACGTAGCACATGCCGCGGAGCCGCGTGGACAGGGCAGGGGTCGTGACGTCCCACATGCCGGTGTCGCTGATCACCGCGACATCGGCCTTCAGTTCCTCGCGGTGTGCCGCGAGGAAGGGCGCGAGGTTGGGGGAGCCGATCTCCTCCTCGCCTTCGATCACGGCGGTGATGGCGCAGGGCGGGCCGCCGGCGATGCGCTGCCAGGCGCGCAGCGCCTCAATCCACATCAGCGTCTGGCCCTTGTCGTCCACCGCGCCGCGCGCAACCACGCGCTTCCCGTGCGGCCCGTCCACGATGGCGGGGTCGAAGGGTGGGCTGGTCCACAGCTCGAAGGGATCGGCCGGCTGCACGTCGTAATGGCCATAGTAGAGCAAATGAGGAGCGTTCCCTCCGGGCCCCGGATGATGCGCGACCACCACCGGATGCGCCGGCGTCTGCCGCAGGCTGGCGGTGAAGCCGAGGCCGATCAGCTGGTCCCGCACCCATTCCGCGGCGCGCACGCAATCGCCCGCATGCTGCGGCTGCGCGCTGACGGAGGGGATGCGCAGCCAGTCCACCAGCCGCGCGACGGCCTGGTCGTGGTCGGCGTCGATGGCGGCGAGCAGCGTGTCGGTCTGGTCCATGGCCTACTCCTCGGTCGCGCGGCGGATCAACGCGAAGGCGCGCGCGACGGTCGCGGCGCGGATGGCGGTGCGGTCGCCGGGAAAGATGTGGCGCTCCACCACCGTCTGCTTGCCACGGGCGGCGCAGGCGATGAAGACCAGCCCGACGGGCTTCGCCGCGCTGCCGCCCGACGGCCCGGCGATGCCGGTGCAGGCGATGGCGATGTCCGCCCCGGCATCGGCGGCCGCACCTTCGGCCATCTGCCGCGCGACCGGCTCGCTGACCGCGCCATGCGCGGCTAGCATCGCGGCAGGCACGCCGACCATCCGGGTCTTTGCCTCGTTCGAATAGGTGACATAGCCCGCGAGCACAGTGGCGGAGGAGCCGGGGATCGCGGTCAGCGCCGCGGCGATCAGCCCGCCGGTGCAGCTCTCTGCCGTCGCGAGTGTCCGCCCCTTCGCCTGCAGCGCGCCGAGCAGCTCCGCGGCCTCGTCCAGCATCGCCTGGTCCAGCATCAGCCGAGCACTCCCGGAACAGCCATGTGCAGGGCCAGCAGCACGGCGGCGGCGATGGCGCCGGCCAGCACATCGTCCAGCATGACGCCGAAGGCGCCGGCCTGGCGATCGGCCCAGGAGATCGGCCAGGGCTTCGCGATGTCGAGCAGCCGGAACAGCGCGAAGGCCACCAGCACGCCGGTCCAACTCGCCGCCGGCAGCGCGGCAAGGGCGAGCAGCATCCCCGCGCCTTCATCCGCGACGAACCAGCCCGGATCCTCGGTGCCGTCGCGCAGCACCTGCTGCGCCGCCCAATAGCCCGCGAGCGTTACCGCCAGTGCCAGCACTAGGCAGGCCAGCGGGCCGAGCAGCACGAGTGGCAGCACCACCGCCGAGCCCCAGGTGCCGGGCCCGGGCCGCAGCAGCCCCGCACCGCCGAGCGTTGCAATGAGCCGCGCGGGCGTCATGCGATCTCCTGCAGGAAATGATCCAGCGCGGGGACCACCGTCGGCTCCTCCAGCGTCGGGCAATGGCCGCTGCCCGGCACTTCCAGGAAGCGCATATCGGGGCGCATGGCGCGCATGCGGGCGGCGGTGGCGGGCGACAGCAGCTCCGATGATGCGCCGCGCACCAGCATCAGCGGCGCATGCGCCAAGGCGCCGAAGGCACCCCAGAGCGGCGGCGGCGGGCCGTTGCCGCGCAAGGCCTCCGCGATGCGCGTGTCCCAGCGCGGATGCCACAGCCCATCCGGCCCTGGCGCATAGGTCAGCGCGGCGAAGTGCAGCCAGCCGGCGGCATCCAGCGTCAGCGGCGGCAGCGTCGCCTGCAGATGCGCGACCGCGGCCTCGAGCGAGGGCAAAGCCGGATCGCGCGCGACGAAGGACTGCACGAAATCGAGGCCCACATTCTCCACCCGCGGGCCGATATCGTTGAGCACGACGCCCGCGATAGCCGAAGGGCGCAGCACCGCGAGCACCATCGCCAGGATCCCGCCGAAGCTGGTGCCGACGATCACGGCGCGCGGCGCATGCAGCGCCGCCATCGCGTCCAGCACATCGCCCAATGAATTCTGGATGGCGTAGCGCGCGATATCCTGAGGGCGCTCACTATCGCCATGGCCGGCATGGTCCAGCGTCAGCACGCGCCGCGTGCCGGCATGGCGCGCGGCGAGGCGGACAAAATCGCCGCCGCTCCGCGTTAGCCCCGACAGGCACAGGATCGGCGTGCGCCCCTCCGGCCCCGGATGATCGACCGCGGCCAAGCCGAGGCCATCGCGGGCGCGGAAGCGCAGCGTCCTCAACGGCGGCCCTCCAGCAGCGGCGCCAAAGGATGCGGCAGGTTGGCGGTTGCGGCGTCGCGGGCGCGATAGACGACGGTGTTCTCGATCACCCGCTGCACGTAGTTGCGCGTCTCGCCGAAGGGGATCAGCTCGATCCATTCGCGCACATCGGGGCCGGAGGGGATGCGCGGGTCGCCATAGGTGACGAGCCATTCATCCACCCGCGCGGCGCCGGCATTATAGGCGGCTGCCGCCAGCGGCAGCGCGCCCGCATAGCGCGACAGCCGATCGGCGATATAGGCCGAGCCGAGGCGCATGTTGTGCGCCGCATCCGTCGTTAGCATCGCCGTGTTGTGCCGGATGCCGAGACGCCGTGCGACGGACTCCGCAGTCGCCGGCAGCAGCTGCATCGGCCCGCGCGCATTGGCCGAGGAGACGGCGCTGAGATCGAAATTGCTCTCCTGCCGGGTGATGGCGTTGACCAACGCCGGCTCCGCGCCTTCGGTCGGGATGGGGAAGGGGCTGGGCCAGCCATCCTCGACCAGCATCACGCCATCCACCCCGGCGCGTCGCGCCACCCAGACGGCATGGTCCGGCCGGCCCATGATCACCGCGAGGCGCGCGATCAGCCACCGATCGGTGGCATCCGGCGCAACATCCTCCATGCGCAGCAGGAACATGCGCGCCCGGTCGGGCTGGCCGAGATCGGCGAGTGTCATCGCCGCGCGCGACAGCTCCCGCGCGCCGAAGCTGCGCGCGACATCGGCCGGCGGCTCGGGCAGGGCGGCGGCGTTGATCCGCGCCGAAAGCTGGGCCGGTGTCTCGCCCAGCGCCAGCGAGGCGAGCTGGCCGTAGAAGGCGACAGGGAAGGCGGCCGCGGCTTCGAAGCGGGCGCGGGCCTCGGCTGGGCGGTTCTGCGCCGCGAGCGCGAGCCCTTCCCAATAGGCGCTGCGCGCGCGGGTGATGACGCTCTGGCTGCCTTCCGCGACGCGGGCGAAATGGCGTTCGGCGCGCACCGGGTCGTCGAGCCGCCGGAGCGCGATGAGGCCGGCGAGAAACTCGGCCTCCTGCCGCGGCTCCCCGGCGTCGGCCTGGCCGTGATTGGCCGCGAGCCGATAGGCGGTCGGCGCATCGCCCAGGCGGATCAGCTTGCGGGCCAGGATCTGCCGCTCGGCCCAGATGGCGCGGGCGGCGGCAGGCGAGAGATTGGTCTGCAGCGGCTCGGCCGAGGCCCAGACGGCGGCGGCCTCCGCATCGCGGTCGCGCCGGCGCAGCAGGCGCGCGCGTTCATACATCACGCCGATGTCGCGCAGCCGCGCGGCGCCTTCCGGCTCGCGTTCCCCGCGCGCAGCCAGCCGCGCCTCGGCCGCCGCGCGGCGATTGGTGTCGAGCCGTGGCACGATGCGAGAGGCGGCTCCCGCCTGGTTCTCCCACACCAGCCTGTCGAATCGGCGCCAATGGTCGTCGGCGGTCAGGATGGCGGTGTTGCGCTCGGCGAAGGCCGCCTCGGCGGCTGGATCGGCTGGCGGGCCCTGGCGCCAGGCCTCCCGCAGGATCGGCGCAGCCTCAGCACCCCGGCCGGCGCGGCCCAGCGCATCGGCGAAGCGCTGCGCGGCCTCGATGCCGCGGGGTGCGATGCGGCCGAAATGGCGCAGCACCAGCGCATCGTCGGGGTCGTTGGCCAGCAGCTCCTCGGCGCGGCGGGCGATGGTCTCCGGCAGGGGCCAATCGGGGTTGGCGGCGAGCCAGGCGGCGATCTCCGCCCCCGTGGTCCCGCCATTACGGGCCTGGACGCGCAGCCATGTGACCAGCTTGCGGGCCATCGGGTCGGCGCTGGCGGCGAGCGTCTCGGCTTCGGCGAAGCGGCCGGCCTGGGCGGCGGCCAGCGCCTGGCGGCCGGCGGCGCGCTGCGGCTCGCTCGCCCAGGGCTGGGCGGCGGCCGGGCCGGCGAGGAGAAGGGGCAGCAGGGCAAGGCGGAGGAGAAGGCGCATGCCCCCCTCTATAGCGCGATTCCGTCCCAGGCAGCGGCCTTGCCGCCATCGCCCCTGCGGCCTAGGTTCCGCGGTCCCAAACGGCTACCGAGGCTCGAAAAACCATGTTCAGGGGTTCGCTCGTCGCGCTGATCACGCCGATGCAGGCAGACGGGTCCCTGGACCTCAAGGCCTTCAGCGATTTCGTGGAATGGCAGGTCACCGAGGGCACGCAGGGGCTGATCCCGGTCGGCACCACCGGCGAAAGCCCGACCCTGACGCACACCGAGCACAACCAGGTGGTCGAGGCCTGCATCGCCGCCGCCAAGGGGCGCGTGCCGGTCATCGCGGGCACGGGCAGCAACAGCACGGCCGAGGCGATCGGGCTGACGCGCCACGCCAAGGAAGCGGGCGCGGATGCGGCGCTGGTGGTCACGCCCTACTACAACAAGCCGACGCAGGAAGGGCTGTATCGCCACTACATGGCGATTGCCGATGCGGTGGCGCTGCCGATCATCATCTACAACATCCCCGGCCGCAGCGTGGTGGATATGAGCGTCGAGACCATGGCGCGGCTGGCGAAGCACCCGAACATCGTCGGCGTGAAGGATGCGACCGCGAACCTGACGCGCCCGCTGCACACGACGATCGCCTGCGGGCCGGAGTTCTGCCAGCTCTCGGGCGAGGACCACACCGCCGTCGCCTATCTCGCGGCTGGCGGGCATGGCTGCATCAGCGTCACCGCGAACATTGCCCCGCGCCTCTGCCGCCAGATGCATGACGCCTGGGCCGCCGGCCGCGTGGCGGAAGCGATGGCGATCCAGCATCGCCTGGTGCCGGTGCATGACGCGATGTTCTGCGAGACCTCGCCGGGTCCGGTGAAGCACGCGGCGAGCCTGCTCGGCCGCTCGCGCGATCTCTGCCGCCTGCCCATGGCCCCTGTTGCGGACAGCACCAAGGCGCGTGTGCGTGAGGCGATGGCGGGCGCAGGCCTGCTGAACTAGCACGCGCATGGCGGAACCCCGCAAGAAGGGCCTGATCAGCCACGGCATCGCCGCGCAGAACCGCAAGGCGCGCTTCGACTACAAGATCGGCGAGGAGATCGAGGCCGGGGTGATGCTGGTCGGGCCGGAGGTGAAGTCGCTCCGCGCCGGCCGCGCCACGTTGACCGAGGCCTGGGCCGGCGAGCGCGACGGGGAGATGTGGCTGTTCAACTGCTACATCCCCGAATGGCAGGCCGGCAGCTTCGCCGCCAAGTTCGAGCCGCGCCGCCCGCGCAAGCTGCTGCTGCACCGCAAGCAGGTGCGGGAGCTGATCGGCTCCATCACGCGCGAAGGCACGACGCTGGTGCCGATGGATATCCACTTCAACGAGCGGGGCGTGGCGAAAGTCACGCTCGGCCTCGCTGAAGGGAAGAAGAAGCACGACAAGCGCGCGGCCATTGCGGCCCGTGATTGGCAGCGCGACAAGGCGCGGCTGATGCGGGAGAAGGGCTGAGCGAGCCCGTGCTAGACCCGGTGGAGAGGCACCTGCCATCGGCGCCCGCCGGATGAGCAGTCCGGTGCGGGCCATCTGCCGCGCGGCGGTGCTGACCCTGGCGCTGGCCGGCTGCGCGACGCCGCCAGTGCTGGAGCCGCTTTCCGGCCCCTTTGGCCGGCCCGGTCCCGCGGCGCCGCTCGCCGCACGCCCATGCCCGGTGCCGCTGCCGCCGCTGCGCAACCTGATGAGCGAGCACTTCTACCGGGACGGCGCCGCCTCCGTCCCCGATCCGGCGCGGCTTGCCGCCGATACGGAAGCCTCGCGGCCGCTGCGCGAATGGCTCGACGCCATCCAGCGCCCGACGGAGCGCTGGGTGGCGCTGCGCGATCCCGCCGAGGCCGCCTGCGCGCTGCACCAGCTCGAGGCCTGGGCCAGGGCGGGCGCGCTGCTCGGCTGGTTCAACCCGCAGGGCGGCTATCACCGGAAATGGACGCTGGCCGGTGCCGCCATCGCCTATCTGGCGCTGCGCGACGCACCGGCAGCGACACCCGAGCTTCAGGCGGCGATCGGTGGCTGGCTGGCCGAGGTGGGACGTGCTGTCGCGCCCGCCTATGAACAGCCGCTGCCGGGTCGGTCTCCGGTACGGCGCGAAGTGCTGAACAACCACGTCGCCTGGGCCGGGCTGGCTGTAGCTGCTGCGGGTGTTGCGGGCGGCGACCGGGCGCTGCTGCGCTGGGGCATGGCGCGGGGCGAGACCTTTCTGGCGCAGGTGACACCCGAGGGAGCGCATCCGCAGGAACTCGCCCGTGGGCAGATGGCGCTGCACTACCACCTCTTCGCGTTACAGGCCGCGGCGGCGTTGGCGCGTATCGGGGAGGCAGCGGGGGAATCGCTCTCGCCCGCGGGACGCGCCGCGCTCGATCGCTTCGCGCGCTTCACCCATGCGCAGGCGCTCGACCCCGCGCGCATCACGGCGCTGGCCGGTGCGCCGCAGTCGCGCCTGGTTGGGGCGCGGCCCTGGCTCGCCGACATGGCGCAGGGGCTCGAGATCTGGGGCGGCGATGCGGCGATCCGCGCCTCGCTCCAGCCCTTCCGGCCCTATCGCGCGCCCTGGCTGGGCGGCGGGGTCACGCTGCTCTGGGGCGGCTGACGCCTCTTGCATCGGGCGGCCGCAGACCGAGGTAAGCGGCATGACCGATGACGACGTGCCCCTGACCGGCCAGGTCCGGGACAAGCTGGTGGAGACGAAGCAGGGCTGGGCGCGGGAGGGCCGGCTGCTGACCGGCAGCACCGCCGATCCCGCTGCCGACCGACTGCCGCCCGGCCAGCGCCTGGTGGAGGATTTCCCCGTCCTCGACCTCGGCGTGCAGCCGGAGGTGACGCGCGCCAATTGGCGGCTGCGGCTGGAAGGGCTGGTGATGGCCTCGGTCCGGCTCACGCTCGATGAGTTCATGGTGCTGCCGCAGGCCGAGCGCGTGAATGACATCCACTGCGTCACGCAATGGTCGCGCTACGACAATACCTGGCAGGGTGTCGCCGTCGCCACGCTGTTGGAGCTGGCGCGCCCGAAGGACGAGGCGCGCTTCGTCGCGCTGACCAGTTACGACGGCTACACGACCAGCCTCGCCATCGAGGATTTTGCCCGCGACGAAAACCTCTTCGCGCACGCTTGGGCCGGTGCGCCTCTGGAGCGCCGCCATGGCGGGCCGGTGCGGCTGGTCGTGCCGCATCTCTATTTCTGGAAGAGCCCGAAATGGGTGACGCGCATCGAATTCCTGCGCGAGGACCGGCCGGGCTTCTGGGAAGTCCGTGGCTATCACCATCGCGGCGATCCGTGGAAGGAGGAGCGTTATGGCTGATGTCGCGCGCCGTGCGCTGCTGGCGAGCCCGCTTTTGATGGCTGCGGCCCCGGCGCCCACCGTCTTCGACTTCACCCTGCCGCGGCTTGAGGGCGGTGATATGCCGCTGGCGGAGTTCCGCGGCCGCGCGCTGATGGTGGTGAACACTGCGAGCTTCTGCGGCTTCACGCCGCAATATGCCGCACTCCAGCGTCTGCATGACCGCTTCGAGGCGCGCGGCTTCGCCGTGATCGGCGTGCCGTCCAATGACTTCAACCAGGAAAGCGCGGACAACGCGCGCATCCGGCAGTTCTGCGACACGATGTTCGGCATCACCTTCCCGATGGCCGCGCTGACGCGCGTACGCGGGCAGGGGACGCATCCGCTCTTCAATTGGCTCGCGCGCGAGGCCGGCGGCCCGCCGCGCTGGAACTTTCATAAGTTCCTGGTCGCGCGGGACGGACGCAGCGTCCGCGCTTTCCCGACCGCGACGGAGCCTGAAGCCCCTGTGCTGATGCGCGCGGTGGAAGCCGCGCTGGCAGGGCGTTCCCTGGTCTAGCTCTGGGTCCGCTCGGGTCGGATGGCTGCGCGCTTCCGCCGCTTGGGCATGGGCCGCGATGGATCAACGGTGTCGCTGGCATAGCCTTCGTGCGGCGGGCCACCGCTGCCCGTGCGGCCATGCCTGAGGCCTAGCTTTTCCTTCACATTGCTCTGGTCGCCACACACCGGCGGTCTGCCCGCCCGCCTCACGGCGGGATGCGCCGCATCTTTGCCGAAGGCAGCAGGAACAGGACGCAGAGCGCCGCACCTCGGCCACGTTCGGATCCACGGTGACCAGCGTCGACACAAGTGGCCGCGGTGGTGCCACAGCGCGCCAAGGCTGTTGTCGCATGCGGCGGACCACAGGGGGGCGGCGCATCCGTCCAAATATTCGATCCACGATGGATAAAAAGATATATATCCGGAACGTTGCTATATCATAAAAGAAATACATACGGAATGAGGCAGGCGGCAGGTCGATGGTGACGGGTGAAGCGAACACTTCAGGACGGTCCGTTGCGCAACTCTGGCTCTCGCGCTGGTTGGCCATCGCCGCTGGCCTCGGCATCCCGGCGGCAGCCATCGCACAGCCCTGGCATCCCGAGATCACGGGCAGCGATCAGACCATCAACCTGACCGGGCCGCTCCGGAGCTCCGTCGCCGGCGCATTCCCCCTTTGGTCGCTGCGTGTTGTCGGCACGAACAACACCGTCAGCTTCAACGGCGGCGCTTTCGACAGCCTGTTCGATGCCATTGGCGGCCCCGTCCTGGCCCCTCCCTTCCTCGACATCCGGGCACCGTCCGGCATGACGACGCTGAACATCGGCGCGAACACCATTATCTCGTCGCTCGATCGCGGGGCTGGAATCTCCGCCACGGGAGATGGCTCCCTGACCATCAATAACTCCGGGCGGCTCGGCGCCTTCAATTTCACCATCCACGACGATCCGATCACCTTCCAACCGTCGGCGAGCAGCCGGGCCGCGCTTGTCATTGACAATGCTGGCTTCATCGGCGGCGAAAACATGAGCTTCATGCCGCCGACGTCAGGGCCTGGCGTCTTCACGGTGGACATCACGAACAGGGCGAACGCCACCATCGAGATGTACAATGCGATCGATACCAGCACATCCGGCCGGGTGAGGCTGGTCAACGACGGCACGATGCGCGCCTATTCCGGCGCCATCCTCTACACCTCTGGCGAGACGGAACTCATCAACCGCCGCACGATCGAGATACCGCTCACCTGGTCCTTCGCCGGCAGCAGCGCCCAGGAGAGAGGTGAAGGGCCGATGCTTTATGCCTTCCCGGTGATCACGGATTCCACCGGCGTTCCAATCACCGTCGTCAACGAAGCGTCGGGCCGCATCACGACACCCTTGGGGGTCGCCTACATTGCCGCCGATCAGATCATCCAGGGCTACTCGCCGCCCCCCGATCGCGGCGTGTTCATCCGGAACGATGGGCTGATGGCCGGCACCAGGCCCGATTTCAACAGCGCCGACTGGGGGACCATCTACACCACGCTGGGTGGTCGCCTCGTCAATACCGGCACGCTCTCAGCGGTCAGTTTCTCGGCCATCGTCAACGCGGCGAATGACAGCTCCCGCATCATCGGTGGCGGGCCGCGTTTCGCGCTGCCTCTCGTCGTCGAAAACAGCGGCACGATCACCTCCACCAACTACCACGCGATCTGGAGCGAGGGCTCGCTGACGGTCACGAACTCTGGCACGATCTCGTCGCCGGACAATGTCATTCTCATCCCCGCCACGCGCACGGGCAGCGACGTGGCACTGCGTTTGACCAACCTGGCCGGGGGCGTCATCGAGGCCGCGTCGTCGGGCCACACCGCCATCGACATATACACCCTCGCCAGTTCCGTTATCGACAATGCCGGGCGGATCACCGGCTGGGTGGGGCTTGGCGAAGGCGACGACACGGTGATTCTTCGCCCCGGTGGTCGCTTTGACGGGGTGGTCACCGGGTGGACCGGCAATAATCTCCTGCGCATCGAGACCGGCGCAGGGGAGCGTCGCGAGATCTTGGCGGACGCCAACGGCGATCAGCCCTTCTATAACTTCAGGACCATCCGGATCGAGGGCGCCGGTGTTGTTGCGGTCGGCGGGGCGCCGCCTGGCAGCGCCCCGGGATGGGCTGTGCTGGAGGCGAAGGACTACGGCGCCGCGGTGGGCGCCCTGATGCCGGGCGGCCGCATCGAGGTGGCATCCGGCGAGCTCAACCTGGCTGCCAGCGACAGCGCCATCCGCGCGGAGCGGGTGGTGGTCGAGCCGGGCGGGCGGCTGAGCGGGATCGGCACGGTCTATACCGGCGCCGCGCCAGGTACCGGCTTGCAGGTGGCCGGTACGATCGCGCCGGGCAACTCGATCGGGACGCTGAGCGTCAGCGGCAACCTGACCGTAACCGGCACCCATGAAGCGGAATACCGCCCGCCGCCGGTCGGTCTGGCGCGCGGCCGCAACACGCTGGAAGGCACGGCTGCGACACCGGCCGATCAGGATGCAGATCTGCTCCTCGTCAGCGGCACGGCGAACATCGCTGCGGCCAGCATCGTACCCGTCCGCCGCGGCACCGCAGCGGCGATGAATGCTGCCCTTGCGGCCTCACCGCGTGGCGAGCTGCGCTGGCTTGTGCTGCGCGCCCAGGGCGGCCTTGGTGGCACGCGCTACGCTGCGCTCAGCAACCTCGCCGAGGTCCGTGCAGAATATCCGGACAACGGCACGGACGTCGAACTCGCGCTGCGGGACACGGTCAGCGATGGCGCGGATGAGGGCGGCGGCGACCTGCTGATCCTGCTTCGGCAGCCACCGCCGGAGCTGCAGACGCGCGACCGCGTCCTCCGGCAACAGGCGATCTCTGGCGCCAATGCCGCCTTCGGGCTTGAGGCGGATTGCCATCGGCCCGAAGGGCTTGGCGGCGCGATGCGGACCGAACAGCTTTGCTATGTCGCCCAGGGGCGGCTTCTCTCTGGCCGCGTCGAAGGCAGCGCTGCGGAGAGCCCTGTGCTCCAGCCCGGCCTTGGTGGCGGCGTGACGTCAGCGCCAGGACAGGGCGCGCTGGCCCTGCGCCGGGCCGACGCCGTGATCGGCAGGATCGAACGCATCGGCGACGAAACCTGGTTGGGCTTTGTCCTTGGCTTTGGCACGGGCAGCTTCGAACCTTCGGGCTCCGCCGACGGACGATCGCGGACCCGTTACGACGCTCTGCTGGCTGCGGCGCTGATGCGCTGGGCGAGCGGACCGCTCGAGTTGCGTGGCATGCTGAGCTTTACCTTGCAGAGCATCGACGCCCGACGCCCGTCCAGCCTGGCTGGCGGTGCCACGACGATCAGCGCCGACTACCTTGAGCAGCATGCGGGTCTGGCCGGGGAAGCGCGCTGGTGGTTTGGCACGCGCGGGGCCTTGGCTCTGGCGCCCGCCATCCGTCTCCAGCAGACCTTCCATTGGCGCGACGCCTACAACGAGCGCGGCGATACGGCCGACGCCTTTGCCGCCGACCGCAGCCAAACGGCCAGCCTGCTGATGACCCCGGGCCTGACCGGCGAGATCGGGGTGCAGATGTTCGATCGGCCAATTGTGTTCGAACCGAGCCTTGGCTGGCAGTACGCGCTTGGCGCCCCGTCATCGATCGTCGAGGGCGCTTATCGCGGCGCGCCTGGTGTCCACCTGCGGAGCGCCGCCGCCAGCACAGAGCGCGACAGTGTCGTCGCCGGGCTGGCCGCGGTCGCGGAGATCGCACCCGGCACGCGCTTGCGGCTTGGCTATGACGCCGTGTTCAACCGCGCCGACGCGCTGCACGCCGTTTCTGCCCGACTCACCTACAGCTTCTAGGCAGGGGAGCGCTTCGCCCGATCCAGACGATAAGGGCGGGGAGGATTGCGGCGCTGGCGAGGGCTGTGGCGCGTATCCACCCTTTGCCTGGCCCGTGCGGGACGCTGGCGGCCTACCGCGCTGGAGAGGCGTTTCCTCGCCTAGCGGATGCGCCGCAGCACGTCGGCGACCACGGCCTCGAACATCTCCGTCGTGAGCCGCCCGGTTTGGGTGTTGTAGCGGCTGACATGATAGCTGTCGGCGAGGATCACGCCGTCTGGCAGCGTATGCACTGCGCCATGGCCGAACTTCAGCCGCGCGGCGGGGATTCCATAGGCCTTGAGCAGCGCGTTGTGTGCCACGAGGCCAAGCGCCAGCACCGCCTTCAGCTGCGGCATCGCCGCACGTTCCGCCATGACGTAGCGGTTGCAGGTCTTGATCTCGGCAGGCGTCGGCAGGTTCTCGGGCGGGACGCAGCGCACGGCATTGGCGATGCGGACGCCCAGCAATTCCATCCCGTCCTTCGGGTCTTCCCGATACGCCCCGCGCGCCAGGCCGAATTTCAGCAGCGTGGCGTAGAGCAGCTTGCCAGCATGGTCGCCCGTGAAGGGGCGGCCCGTGCGGTTCGCCCCCTTCACCCCCGGCGCCAGGCCGAGCACCAGCAGCGGCGCCTCAGACGGCCCCCAGCAGGGCACGGGCCCATTGTGCCAGTCCGGCCATTTCGCACGGTTGGCCGTGCGGTAGGCGACCAGGCGCGGGCAGAGCGGGCAGTCACGCCCGGGGGATTCGGCGGGGATGCTCATGCCCCGCCGATAAAGCGCCCAAGGCCCGCTAGACAAGGCAGAGGCGGGTCGGTCCAGCGGGTCTTTTTCGCCCTGGCTTCGTCAGGCGGCTTGCCGATGGAACCACCATCGGCTGCGCCACCTTCCTAGCCAGGACAAAAAATCCCTCGCCGGCCCTCAGCCGCCTGCCTTGTCTAACGGGCCCTAGTCCGGCAGGTCCACCGGGTCCCGGAAGGGCTCGGCCGGCGTGGCGCGTGGGCGCTCGGCCGGGCGGGCGGTCTGCGGGCGGGGGCGGGGCTCCACCTGGCGCCGGGTGATGTCGGGCGCGATGTCGGCCAGATCGATGAACTGGTCGGCCTGCCGGCGCAGATCGTCGGCGATCATCCCCGGCTGGGTGCGGATGGTGGAGAGCACGGAGACACGCAGCCCCAGCTGCTGCGCACCTTCCACCATGCGCCGCAGGTCGCCATCGCCGGCGAAGATCACGGCATGATCCAGCCGCGGCGCGAGGCTCAGCACATCCACCGTCATCTCGACCGAGATGTCCCCGCGCACGCGGCGCCGCCCGGTGGCGTCGGTGAATTCGCGCGCCGGCTTGGTCACCACCGCATAGCCGTTGTAGCCCAGCCAATCGACCAGCGGCCGCAGGGGGGAGTAGTCTTCGTTCTCGAGCAGCGCGGTGTAATAGGAAGCCCGCACCAGCCGCGCTTGGCGGCGGAAAAAGCCGAGCAGGTTCTTGTAATCCACATCGAAGCCGAGATTGCGGGAGACGCCGTAGAGATGCGCGCCGTCAATGAAAAGGCCGAGCCTCTCCTGGGGATCGAAATGCATAATTGGATCTTTCGCTTGAAACAGCGGGACCATAGGCCGCCGGGAACGGATCGTCACCGCTCCGAACGGAGGGGCGCGGTTTCGTGATCCTGGTGGCACTCGGCGCCAACCTGCCGGGCCCGGACGGCGCGCCGGCGATCGAGACCTGCCGGCGGGCCGCGGCCGCGCTCGATGCGCTGCCGGGGCTCCGGCTGCGTGCGCTATCGCGCTGGTATGCGACCGCCCCCATTCCGGCCACACCGGGGGTGCCGGATTACATCAACGGCGTCGCGCTGCTGGAGCCGCGGCCGGGCGCCACCCCCCCGGCGCCCGAAGCGCTGCTGGCCGCGCTCCAGGCGATCGAGGCCGGGGCGGGGCGCGTCAGGCCCTATCCCAACGCGCCGCGGACCCTCGACCTCGACCTGCTCCACCTCGATGGGCAGGTGCGGGCTGGGCCCGACCCCATCCTGCCGCACCCGCGGATGCAGGACCGCGCCTTTGTCCTGGCGCCTCTGGCCGATATCGCGCCGGGCTGGGTGCATCCGGTGCTCGGGCGCAGCGCGGCAGGGCTTCTGGCCGGGCTTGGCCCGCAGGAGGTCCGGCCCCTCGGCTGACCAGCCCGCTTCACTGCTGCCCGCGGTGCGAAGCAGGCTCTACGAGCGCCTGTTGAGACCCTGGCGCTGTACTGGGCGGCGCCGCGGCTTTGCCGCGGCAACGCGGCGCAGCAGCCCGGGGCAGGCGCTAAAGCCGGGGCCCCCGCAAGGCCGCGAAGCGGTTTTGTGGGGAGTTCTAAGCCTTGCGCCGGCCCCTTGCGCTGTCTACATGGAGGGTTCACCACGACAGGGAAGCGGGGTCCCGGGCAAGCGCTTGCCCGGCTGGCAGCCGCCGACCCGCAGAATTGGAGCCGCCATGGCACGCGTCACGGTCGAGGACTGCGTCCTCAGGGTGCCGAACCGCTTCGAGCTGGTCCTGCATGCCGCCCAGCGCGCCCGCAACATCAGCCGCGGCGAAGAGCTGACGGTCGAGCGGGACAATGACAAGAACCCGGTCGTCGCCCTGCGCGAGATCGCGGACGCCACCGTGGACCTCGACCTGCTGCAGGCCGACCTGGTGAAGTCCCTCCAGCGCGCCCCGGAGCCGGAGCCGGCCGAGGAAGAGGTGCTGGACCTCATCGCGACGGACGAAAACATCTTCGGCGTGATGGACGTCAACGAGGAGCCGTCCGGCGACGGCGTTGGCCTCGAGGACCTCTCGGCCGACGACATCGAGGCCGCGATCGCGGCCGAACTCGGCGGCGGGAAGCGCTGACCGGGCGCGGGTGCAGCGGGGGCCAGGCCCCCGCATCCCGCCTGCGGCGCCGCGGGAACCACCCCACGGCGCGCCTCACATGAACACGCCCACCCGCCCGGAGCCTGGCCCCATTTGGGCGCCAGAGGGCTTGGCCACGGGCGTGCCGCCCGGCACGGGCCAGGATCTCGCTCGTCTCGTTGCCACCTACGATCAGCGCGCCGATGCGGCGATGATCGAGCGCGCCTTCCAGGTCGCGGCCGCCGCCCATGCCGGGCAGCAGCGCGAGAATGGCGACCCCTACATCACCCATCCGGTCGCGGTGGCGCAGATCCTGGCGCAGTACCGGCTCGACACCGCCTCCATCGCCACCGCCCTGCTGCACGACGTCGCCGAGGACACCAAGACCGGCCTCGCCGAGATCGAGAAGCGCTTCGGCAAGGAAGTCGCGCGGCTGGTGGATGGCGTCACCAAGCTGACGCGGCTCGAACTGCAGTCGGAGCGCACCAAGCAGGCCGAGAATTTCCGCAAGCTGGTGCTCGCGATGAGCGAGGATATCCGCGTGCTGCTGGTGAAGCTCGCGGACCGGCTGCACAATATGCGCACGCTTCACTACGTCCCGCAGGAAGCGCGGCGGCGGAAGACCGCGCGCGAGACGATGGACATCTTCGCGCCGCTCGCCGAACGCATCGGCATGGACGCGCTGAAGACCGAGCTTGAGACGCTATCCTTCCGCGAACTCGACCCCGACGCCTTCCAGACCATCGCCGCACGCCGCGCCTTCCTGACCGGCCAGGGCGTCGACCTGATCGAGGAGATCAAGGCCGACCTGACCCGCGTGCTGCGCGCCGACGGGATCGAGGCGCTGGAGCTGACCGGGCGCGAGAAATCACCCTACTCCATCTGGATGAAGATGCACGGCAAGAAGGTCGAGTTCGAGCAGCTCTCGGACATCATGGCCTTCCGCATCATCGTCCCCGACAAGGCGGCCTGCTACGCGGCACTCGGCGCGGTCCACAGCGCCTATCGCGTGGTGCCCGGGCGCTTCAAGGACTACATCTCGACGCCGAAGCCCAATGGCTACCAGTCGCTGCACACGGGCGTGACGGTGCCGGAAAAGCGCAACGCCAAGATCGAGGTGCAGATCCGCACGCGCGAGATGCATGAAGTCGCCGAACTCGGCGTCGCGGCGCATTGGATCTACAAGCAGGGCGGCGCGGCGGCGCGCGACCAACAGAAATTCCCCTGGGTCAAGGCGCTGCTGGATATCCTGGAACAGGCGGCCGAGCCGCAGGAATTCCTGGATGCCACGAGGCTTGAGCTGCACCGCGACCAGGTCTTCTGCTTCACGCCGAAGGGCGATCTCATCGCGCTGCCGCGCGGCGCGACCTGCGTCGATTTTGCCTATCAGGTGCACAGCCAGGTCGGCGACCAATGCGTCGGTGCCAAGATCAACGGCCAGATCAAGCCGCTGCGCACCCCGCTTGAGAATGGCGACCAGGTCGAGATCATCACCGCCCGCGGTGGCACGCCGAACCCGCAATGGGACCGCTTCGTCATCACGGGCAAGGCGAAGGCGCGCATCCGCCGCTTCGTCCATGCCCAGCAGCGCGAGGTGCAGCGCCAGGAAGGCCGCGCGGCCATCGCCAAGGCCTTCCGCCAGGAAGGGGTCGAGTTCTCCGACAAGACGGTCGAGCCCGTCCTCAAGCAATTCAAGCAGCCGAGCTTCGAGGAGCTATGCCTCGTCGTCGCCGCCGGCGGCCTGACGCCGCGGGACGTGGTGCATGCGGTCTACCCCGAGCTGAAGGGCCCGCCGCGCGCAGCCGACCCGCTGCCGCTGGCGCGCTCCCGTCCGCGAGCGCTCGCCACCATCCCCTCCAAGGGCGGGCGGCGGGACGTGGCGATGGGCGTCTCGGGCCTCGTCGCGGGGATGCAGGTGAATTTCGCAGGCTGCTGCCATCCGGTGCCCGGGGACCGCATCGTCGGCATCGTCTCCACCGGCAAGGGGGTGACGGTGCACAAGGCCGATTGCCACAACCTCTCGGGCTTCGCCGACAGCCCGGAGCGCTTCCTCGATATCGACTGGGACTATGAGGGCGGGGCAGGGGGCGCGCATGTCGGGCGGGTGGATGTCGTGGCCTCCGCCGAGCGGGGCGCGCTCTCGGCCGTCACCGACGCGATCGCGCGGCAGGATGGGGCGATCCAGAACCTCAGGATCAACCATCGCGGGCCCGACTTCCAGGAGATCTCGATCGACGTCGAGGTCTCCGACCTGCGCCACCTGTCGAACATCATCGCCGCGCTCCGCGGGGTGCAGGGCGTGGCCCAGGCCGAGCGGGCGAAGGGCTGACCCGGCCTTGACCCGCGCCGCGATTGCCGACACCCCCCTGCGATCCGGCGCGGGCCGGGCAGGGAGCGGCGCATGATCATTGGCCTCGGCAGCGACATGGTGGACATCCGCCGGATCGAACGCGTGATCGCCCGCCATGGCGACCGCTTCCTGGAGCGGATCTTCACACCCGCTGAGCGCGCCAAGGCGGAAAAGCGCGATGCGCGCATCCGCGCCGCCACCTACGCCAAGCGCTTCGCGGCGAAGGAAGCGGCTTCCAAGGCGCTTGGCACCGGCTTCCGGGCGGGGGTGTTCTGGCGCGACCTTGGGGTGGTCAACCTGTCCTCCGGCGCGCCGACGCTGCGCATGACCGGGGGCGCTGCGGACCGGCTGAAGGCGATCACCCCGGCCGGGCAGCTTGCCCATGTCGCGCTGACGATGACGGATGAGTACCCTTATGCGCAGGCGATGGTCATCATCAGCGCCGTGCCGCTGACCGCGGCGCTGGGCGGTGCGCTGGGCGCGGCCAGGGGGGCGCCCGCGCCCGGCGCCAAGGCCGGCGTTCCTTGACAGGCCGGGCCCCGCCGCGCTCTATCCGGCCGCGCAAGCATGGGCCTGGCTGGCCCTGACACCAGGATGCCCCCGAAAATTACCCCCATGGCGAAGCAGAGATCGGGCGGCTGGCTCGAATCCATCAAGACGGTCGTCTATGCGGGGCTGATCGCCATCGGCATCCGCACGGTCGCCTTCGAGCCCTTCAACATCCCCTCCGGCAGCATGATCCCGACCTTGCTGGTGGGGGACTACCTGTTCGTGTCGAAGTATTCCTACGGCTATTCGCGGCACTCGATGCCGTTCAGCCCGAACCTGTTCTCGGGGCGCATCTTCGGCTCGCTGCCGGCGCGCGGGGATGTGGCGGTGTTCAAGCTGCCGCGCGATAACTCGACCGACTACATCAAGCGCATCATCGGCCTGCCCGGCGACCGGGTGCAGGTGCGCCAGGGCGTGCTGCATCTGAACGGCCAGCCTGTCCGGCGCGAGTTGATTGGCAACTTCACGGTCGAGGGCGATGGCCCGCGCATGGTGGTGCGCCAGTTCCGCGAGATCCTGCCGCCACAGCCGGGGATCGAGGCGCATGCCCACTACATCCTCGAACAGTCGGACGACCAGCCCTTCGACAACACGCCGGAATTCGTCGTGCCCGCGGGTCATGTCTTCGCCATGGGCGACAACCGCGACAACAGCCTCGACAGCCGCGCCCAGAACGCCGTGGGCTTCATCCCAGTGGAGAACCTGGTGGGCCGGGCGGAGTTCATCTTCTTCTCCGTGGATGGCTCTGCGCGCTTCTGGGAGGTCTGGGCCTGGCCGATGGCGATCCGCTGGTCGCGCCTGTTCAGCGCCGTTCGGTGAGCGCACCTGCGCCTGATCCTATCGGGGATCTCGCGGCGCGCCTGCCGCACCGCTTCGCCCGCCCGGACCTGCTGCTGCACGCGCTGACGCATCGCTCCGCGGCCGATCCGCGCAAGCAGATGCTGGATTCGAACGAGCGCCTGGAATTCGTCGGCGACCGCGTGCTGGCGCTGCTGATGGCCGAATGGCTGGCCGAACGCTTCCCTGCCGAGCGCGAAGGCGACCTCGGCAAGCGCCTCGCCGCGCTGGTTGCGCAGGATGCGCTGGCCAAGGTCGCGGCTGCGCTGGGCCTGGCGCCGGCGCTGCGCATCCCGCCCAATGAGGAACGTTCGGGCGTGCGCAACCGCGCCTCGGTGCTGTCGGATGCGGTGGAGGCGATCCTGGGTGCGATCTATCTCGATGGCGGGCTCCAGCCCGCGCGCGAGCTGGTGCGGCGCGAATGGGCGCCGCTGCTGGAAGCCTCCGCCCGGCCGCCGGTTTCGCCGAAGACGCGGCTGCAGGAATGGTCGCTCGGGCGTGCGCTTGGCCTGCCAGAATACATGCTGGTGTCCACCACCGGCCCGTCGCACAGCCCGATCTTCGTGGTCCGCGTGCTCGCCGCGGGGCAGGAGGCGGAAGGCTCGGGCGAGAGCAAGCGCGCGGCCGAACAGGCAGCGGCAGAGAGGCTGCTGGCGCAGCTGGGGGCAGCATGAGCGACAAGCAGCCAGAGACGCGCTGCGGCCTCGTTGCCGTCGTCGGCGCGCCGAATGCCGGGAAATCCACGCTGGTGAATGCGCTGGCCGGCAGCAAGGTGACGATCGTCTCCCCCAAGCCGCAGACCACGCGCTTCCGTATTCGCGCGGTGGTGATGCGCGAAGCGGCGCAGCTCATCCTGGTGGACACGCCCGGCATCTTCGCGCCGCGCCGCCGGCTCGATCGCGCCATGGTCGCCGCCGCCTGGGGTGGCGCGCAGGACGCCGATGTGACGCTGCTGCTGGTGGATGCGCGTGCGGGGCTGAAGGACGATGTGCGCAAGATTGTGGAGGGGCTGGCGAAGTCCACTCGCCCGCTGATGCTCGCACTCACCAAGGCCGATTTGATCCCGCGCGAGCGGCTGCTGCCGCTGGCGAAGGAGCTGAATGAGCTGGTTCCCTTCCGCGAGACCTTCATGATCTCGGCCCTCAAGGGCGACGGGCTCGAGCGGCTGCTGGATGCGCTGGCCGCGGCGATGCCGCCCGGGCCCTATCTCTTTCCCGAGGATGATCTTTCGGACCTGCCGCAGCGCATGCTGGCCGCCGAGATCGTGCGCGAGCAGGTGCTGCGCCAGACGCATGAGGAAGTGCCCCACCACGCGACCGTCGAGACGGAAAGCTGGGAAGAGCGCAAGGATGGCAGCGCGCGGATCGATGTGACGATCTATGTCAGCCGCGCCACCCAGAAGGCGATCCTGATCGGCGACAAGGGCGCGCGCATCCGCGAGATCGGCCAGCGCGCACGGGCGGAGCTGGAAAAGCTGCTGGAGCGGCGAATCCACCTGTTCCTGAACGTCAAGGAACGCGCTGGCTGGGACGACGAACGCTCCCGCCTGCGCGCCATCGGTCTCGACGACGTGGGCTAACGCCGCGGGCGGTTTCGGCGGCCCTCAGAACCGCTCGACGCGCAGCGTGCCTCGCCATTCCGCGGCAATCCGCGCCGCGCGCGGCTCACCCGGATCGACGCTGCCGGTGGCGCTGTCGGACCAGTGCCGCACCGCGCCGCTGTCGAGATGGATGAAGCTGCGCGCGCGATACACGCCGACCCCGCCGCGCCCGAGCTTCAGCGCGGCCTCCGTCGCCGCCGCCATGCGCCTTGCCGGGATGCTGAGATCCACCGCCGAAGCGCGCAGGTGAAGACTGTCGCCCGCCCCATGCGCGCGGCGGTTGATCTGCGGCGTGCGGTAGCCCGAGCGGATTTCGAGCGGTCCTTCGAGCCCCGTTTGGGTGGCCACTTGCCACACGATACCGATCGTTGCCGTGTCGAAGGCCAAGGGCGGCGTGGCGCCGGGATCGGCCAGCACGGCCGAGAGTTCGGCCAGCGCGCCCGGATCGGGCATGCGGCCGTCATGCCACGGCCCGTCGAAGCGCGCGCCGGTCGCGGCATGGCGGAGCGCAAGGCGGCGCGAGGGGCCGGCCTGCGGCAGGCGGGGCAGCAGGAGGCTGGTGAGCGCGGCCGCACCGGCCGCGAGGAAGCTGCGTCGCATGGCCGCGCTGTAACGGTGTGGCGGGGGAACGGCGCCGGTACCTCGCGCGCTTGGGACGGCGCGGGGCTCAACTTGCCGCCAGACTTCGCCGCCTGCGCGCGCTCGGGCGCTTGATCGCGCGTGCCGGGCGTGGGAGGCGGGGCGGATGGAATGGCAGGCCCCCGCCGTGGTGCTCGATGTCCGCCCGCATGGCGAGGCCGCGGCCGTCGTCACGGTGCTGACCGAGGCGCATGGCCGCCACGCGGGCCTTGCCAAGGGCGGCGCGAGCCGCGCGCAGGCCGCGCTCTGGCAGCCGGGGAACCTGGTGGAGGTGCGCTGGGTCGGGCGGCTGGCGGACCAGCTTGGCGCGCTGTCAGGGGAGATCGTCCACGCCGCCGCGGCGCTGGCGATGGAGGATCCGCTGGCGCTGGCCGTGCTCCGCGCCGCGACCGCCGTCGCGGATGGCGCGCTGCCGGAGCGGGAGGCGCATCCGCGCGTCTTCCATGGCCTGGTCGCGCTGATCGCGCAGCTGGCGCGCGGGCCCGAGGCAGCGCTGCCCGAGCTGGTGCGCTGGGAAGCCGATCTGCTGGCCGATCTCGGCTATGGGCTCGATCTCGCGCGCTGCGCCGTCACCGGCAGCGCGGAGGAGCTGGCCTTCGTCTCCCCGCGCAGCGGGCGCGCGGTCTCGCGCGGGGGCGCGGGGGAGTGGGCGGAGAGGCTGCTGGCGCTGCCGCCTTTCCTGCTGGGCCAGGGGCCGTCGGGGCCGGTTGATTGGCTGGCGGGGCTTCGCCTCACGGGCCATTTCCTGGCCCGCGACGTCTTCGGCACGCATCACAAACCCGTGCCCACGGCGCGGGAGATGCTGGCGGATCGGGTGGCCGCGCTGGTGGCGCCCCCGGCCGGGATGGGCTAGAGACCGGCCCACAGGAACGAACCGCGAATCATCATGCCGGACGACATCAAGACGCTGCCCGAGGGCGGCGCCTCCCGCGAGACGAAGCTCGCCGACGCGCTGTCGGAGCGCTACCTCGCCTATGCGCTGTCCACCATCGTCAGCCGCTCGCTGCCGGATGTGCGCGACGGGCTGAAGCCCGTGCATCGCCGGCTGCTTTACGCGATGCACCAGCTGAAGCTGGACCCCGCAGCCGGCTTCAAGAAATGCGCCCGCATCGTCGGCGACGTGATGGGCAAATATCACCCGCATGGCGACAGCAGCATCTATGAAGCGCTGGTCCGTCAGGCGCAGGATTTCGCCGCGCGCTACACGCTGGTCGAAGGCCAGGGGAATTTCGGCAATATCGACGGCGATAACGCCGCGG
>JBJOMW010000030.1:0-31268 GCA_046052145.1 Pseudomonadota bacterium | reverse complement strand
CTTGCCGTTCACCTGGCTCATATCGGCCTGGACCGGATAGCGCGCGGGATCGAAGCGCGGGGCGGCGGTTTCGGTCAGCGTGTGTGGGATGCGCAGCAGGGGCTGCTTCGGGTGGCGCTTATGCGTGCTGCCATAGGCCGGCGCATCGAGCGGCGGTTGCGTCCCGGGTTCGGGACGGCGGAAAGGGATGGGGTCGCTCACGCCGGGTTCTCCTCCGACAGGATGCGCTTAGCGATCTTCAGCGCGGAATTGGCGGCCGGCACGCCGGCATAGGCGCCGACCTGCAGCAGGATCTCTGAGAGTTCCTCGGCTGTCACGCCGGTGTTGCGGGTGGCGCGGACATGCAGCTCGAATTCTTCGTGCCGGCCGAGTGCTGCCATCATCGCCAGCGTCAGCATGCTGCGCTGGTGACGCGTGAGGCCAGGCCGCGTCCAGACGCCACCCCAAACATTGGCGGTGATCCAATCCTGGAAGGCGGTATCGAGCGGCGTCACATTCGCCTGCGCGCGCGCGACATGCGCAGCCCCCAGCACCTGCTTGCGGATCGTGAGACCGCCTTCCGCGCCCGGTGGCGGCGCGAAGGGCGCGAGATGGGCGAGGATCGCGGCGGTGCAGGCCTCGGCGCGTTCGAGCGTCGGGATATGCGCGGCCTCGGGGATGACGGTGAGCGCTGCGCCCGGGATCATGGCGCGTAGCGCCTCGGCCATGGCGGGCGGGGTGGCGATGTCGCGGTCACCGACGATCACCGTGGCCGGGCAGGCGATGCGGCCCGCGAGGTCCGCCGCGCGCGCATCGCGCAGCGCCGCGGCCGCGCCGGCGTAACCCTGCCGGTCGGTGGCCAGCAGCATCCGCCGCAAGCCATGGGAGGAGGCGAGCGAGGGATCCAACACCCAGCGCGCCATGACCATCTCGGCCAGCGCCTCCGTCCCGCCGGCCAACACGGCGTCGATGCGCTGCTGCCAGGAGTCGGGCGGGGGGAATTCGGCGGCTGTGTCCATCAGGCAGAGCGAGGCGACGCGCTCCGGCGCCTCGGCCGCCATCTGCTGCGCGATGCGCCCGCCGATCGAAAGCCCCACCACATGCGCCTGCCGCACGCCGAGCGCATCGAGCAGCCCGAGCGCATCGCGCGCCAGCAGCGACATGGAATAGGGGCCCTGTGTAACACCTGAGAGGCCATGGCCCCGCAGATCCATCCGAATGACACGGCGATGGCGCGCAATGGCGGCGGCTTGGGGGGCGAACACATGCATGGACGTGCCGATGGAATGCAGCATCAGTACTGGCGGCTGGTCCGCCAGGCCGGGCGGGCCTTCGACCTCGGCGTGGACGACGATGTCACCGATCTGCAGGAACATGGCTGCCGAGAGTCCACACTGTGGTGGCTGACAGGTTCCCCCAAGCCGCCTCCTGCCGCAAGCGCAGGGGGCGGCTTGGGGTGTAAGGCGCGGGTCAGACCCGCTCGAGCACCATGGCGATGCCCTGGCCGACGCCGATGCACATGGTCACCAGCGCGTAGCGCGCCTTGCGGTGGTGCAACTCGGCGACCGCGGTCTGCACCAGCCGCGCGCCGCTCATGCCCAGCGGATGGCCAAGCGCGATGGCGCCGCCATTCGGGTTCACATGTTCGGCGTCGTCCGGCAGGCCAAGGTCGCGCGTGACCGCGAGGCCCTGCGCCGCGAAGGCCTCGTTCAGCTCGATCACGGCGATGTCGGCCATGGTGAGCCCGGCCTTGGCCAGCACCTTGCGCGTGGCCGGCGCCGGGCCGAAGCCCATGATCCGCGGTGCGAGGCCGGCGGTCGCGGTCGCGACCACGCGGGCGCGCGGCGTCAGGCCATGCTTGCGCGCCGCCGCCTCGCTAGCCACCAGGATCGCGCAGGCGCCGTCATTGACGCCGGACGCATTGCCCGCCGTCACGCTGCCGCCTTCCTTGCGGAAGGGGGTGCCGAGCTTCGCCAGCGCTTCCAGTGTGGTGTCGGGGCGGGGATGCTCGTCGGTGTCCACCACCACCGGCTCGCCCTTGCGGCGGGGGATGGTCACCGGGACGATCTCCTCCTTGAAGCGGCCCGCGGCGATGGCGCGGCCGGCGCGCTGCTGGGACCGCCAGGCGAAGGCGTCCTGGTCCGCGCGGGAGATGCCGAATTGCTGCGCGACGTTCTCCGCCGTCTCCGGCATGGAATCGATGCCGTATTGCGCCTTCATCAGCGGGTTGACGAAGCGCCAGCCGATCGTCGTGTCGTAGATCTCGGCGCTGCGGCTGAAGGCTTCCTGCGCCTTGCCCATCACGAAGGGCGCGCGCGTCATGCTCTCGACGCCGCCGGCCAGCATCAGCTCGGTCTCGCCGGCCTTGATGGCGCGCGCGGCGATGCCGACGGCGTCCATGCCCGACCCGCAGAGCCGGTTCACCGTGCTGCCGGGGATGGTGTCCGGCAGGCCGGCGAGCAGGGACGCCATGCGCGCGACGTTGCGGTTGTCTTCGCCGGCCTGATTGGCGCAGCCGAAGATCACATCCTCGACCGCGGCCCAGTCGAGCTTGGGGTTGCGTGCCATCAGCGCGCGGATCGGGATCGCGCCGAGGTCGTCGGTGCGAACCTCCTTCAGCGCGCCGGCATAGCGGCCGATGGGGGTGCGGGCGGCGTCGCAGATGAAGGCGTCGGCCATGGCGGGGTTCCTCCTTGTCGGCACGGGTTTCCCGCCCCGCGCGCGCCGCGTCAACTGAGGAGGTCGACGAGCCAGAGCGACAGCGCGGGGAAGGCGACCAGCAGCACCAGCCGGATCACATCCATCGCCAGGAAGGGCAGCACGCCGCGATAGGTCTGGGTGATCGGCACGTCGCGCGCGAGGCCGGAGACAACGAAGACATTCAGCCCGATCGGCGGCGCGGTCAGCCCGATGCCGACGACCACCAGCACCAGTATGCCGAACCAGATCGCCGTCTCCTCCGTCGTCAGGCCGAAATCGAGCGCGGTGACGACAGGGAAGAAGACCGGCAGCGTCAGCAGGATCATCGCCAGCTCGTCCATCACTGCGCCGAGGATGATGTAAGCGACGAGCAGCAAGATCAGCACGCCGTAGGGCGGGAAATTCTGCTCGGTGATCCAAAGCGCGAGCAGGTCCGGCGCCTGCGATAGCGCGAGGAAGGCGTTGAACACCTCCGCGCCGAGCAGGATGACGAAGATCATCGCCGAGGTCTCGGCGGTGGCGAGCAGGCTGTCCTTCACCTCCCGACCGCCGAGCGTGCCGCGCAGCATGCCAACCGCGAGGGTTGCGATGCAGCCGATCGCGGCGCTCTCGGTCGGGGTGAAGACGCCGCCATAGATACCGCCGACAACCACGATGGCGATCAGCAGCACCGGGATGACATTGAGGAAGGCGCGGCGGCGCTCGGCGGCGGTCGGTGCCTCGCCCGGCGGGCCGATCTCGGGGCGCAGCCGCACCATGATGGCGATGGCCAGGATGTAGAGCGCGGTGGCGATCAGGCCCGGGATCAGCGCGGCCATGAAGAGCTTGGCGATGTTCTGCTCTGTGCTGATCGCATAGACGACCAGGATGACCGAGGGCGGGATGAGGATGCCGAGCGTGCCGCCGACCGCAATCGTGCCGGTGGAGAAGCCCGGATCGTAGCCATAGCGGCGCAGCTCCGGCAGCGCGGCGCGGCCGAAGGTGGCGGTGGTGGCAACCGAGCTGCCGCAGACTGCGCCGAAGCAGGCGCAGGCACCGATCACGCCCATCGCCATGCCGCCACGCTTGCGGCCGATCAGCGCATTGGCCGCCGCGAACAGGTCGCGCGCCAGCCCGCCGCGCTCGGCCAGCGCGCCCATCAGGATGAAGAGCGGGATGACGGAGAGCGTGTAGTTCGAGAACAGGTGATAGGGCGTGGTCTTGAGATAATTGCCGAGCGCCGTCCAATCCAGAATGTGGACATAGCCGCCGATGCCGACCAGCAGCATGGCGAGCCCGACCGGCGCGCGGAGCGCGATCAGGCCGAGCAGAACCGCGAAGCCGCTGGCGGCCAGGATGAATTCCGGTGCCATCAGCGGCCGATCCGCATCAGCCGTGGCAGCCACCACAGCGCCGCCAGGGCGGTGGCAGCGAAGCAGATCGCGCCCACCCCGATTGCCCACCAATAGGGGATCGCCAGCAGCCCGATGGTGCGCGTGCCGCTGCGCCAGGTGTCGAGGGTGCCCAGCAGCATCCGCTCCGCCAGCCAGGTGGCGATGGCAGCCCAGACCAGCATCCAGAATGCGTCCAGCGCGCCATTCACGCGCGCCGGCAGCCAGGTGGTGAAGCTGTCCACCAGGATGTTGGCGCGCATGAGCGTGCCATAGGCGAGGAAGCCGAGCACGCCGATGCCGGCCGCGATGGAGACGATCTCGAAATCGCCGCGGATCGGGTGGTTGGTGGCCCAGCGCAGCACGACGGAGACAGTGGTGACGCAGCCCGCGAAGAGCAGAGACGCGCCGCCCAGCAGCGCGAGCGCGCGGGCGAGATGCGCGATGGGGCCGGTGGGGGAGGGGGTGTGCTCGCTCAACCTGTCTCTCTCCCCCTACCTCGCTGCATGCCCCGCATCCGCCCCGCCCCCGACGATGCGGGGGCGGGGCGATGGCGTGGCTCAGGCGCGCGCGGCGCCGTGCTTGGCGATCAGCCCGCGCGCATCGGCCAGCAGCGCCGCGCCGTCGAAGCCGCGCTCGCGCGAGCCGGCGATCCAGCTGTCGAGAACGGGGCGCGTCGTGATCATCCAGCGCTCCTTCTCGGCTTCGGTGATCTGGATGATGCGGTTGTCGCGTCGGCGCGCGACCTGCTCGCGCACCGCCGGGCCCTGCTCGTCCCACACCTTCGCCGCCATCTCGGCGGCGACCATGCCGGAATTCGCGTCCAGCACCTGGCGCAGCTCTGCCGGCAGGCCAGCATAGCGGGCAGGGTTCATCGCGAGGATGAAGGTTGCGGTGTAGAGCGCCGGGTTGCCGGGGATCTCGGTGTGGTGGCGCACCAGCTCCTGCAGGCGGATGGAGGGCACGACTTCCCACGGCACCACGGCGCCGTCGATGACGCGCTGGCTGACGGCTTCCGGCACCTGCGGCACCGGCATGCCGATCGGCGCGGCGCCGAGCGCGCGCAGCGCCTCGCCGGCCTGGCGCGTCGGGAAGCGCAGCTTCAGGCCGCGCAGATCCTCCATCCGGCGCACTTCCTTGTTGGCGTGGATGACGCCGCCGTCATGCGCCCAGACGGTGATCGGATGCACCTCGCGGAATTCGTCGCGCAGATGCGTCTGGTAGAATTCCCACACCGCCTTGGCGTTCGGCGCCGCGCGACGGTCCGCGACGAAGGGCAGCTCAAACACTTCGATGCGCGGGAAGCGGCCAGGCGTGTTACCGGGCAATGTCCAGACGATGTCCGCGACGCCATCACGCGCCTGGTCGAAAAGCTGCGGCGGCGCGCCGCCGAGCTGCATGGAAGGGAAGATCTGGATGCGCAGCCGGCCCTGGCTCTCGGTCTGGATCTTCTGCGCCCAGGGCTGCAGGAAGTGCCGGTGCACGTTGGAGACGGCGGGCAGGAAGTGATGCAGGCGGAGCGTGATTTCCTGCGCGGCGGCCGGGCGGACCAGCGCGGGCGCAGCAAGGCCGGCGGCACCGGCCAGCAACAGGGAACGACGTGCGATCATGGCGTCCGTAACCTCCCTGGCCGCTTCATTGCGGCCTTGCTGCCGGAATAGATGTGGCCGGCCTGTTGTTCAAGCGCCAGCCAGGCACGGTGTAGCTTCAAGCGCCAGCCAGGCTGGCAACCAGCGCGCGCGCCTTGCGCGCCACCACCTCGGCCGTGTCGCCGGGGCGGTAGATTGCGCTGCCGATCCCGAAGCCGGCCGCGCCAGCCGCGCGCCAGGGGGCCATATTGCCCGCCTCGATCCCACCCACAGGCAGGATTGCCGTGCCCTTGGGCAGCACGGCGAGCAGCGCCTTCACCACGGCAGGGGAAGCCGCCTCGGCCGGGAAGAGCTTCAGCCCATCCGCGCCGGCGCGCAGAAGGGCGAAGGCTTCGGCCGGCGTCATGAAGCCGGGCACGGCGAGCATGCCGGCGGCCTTCGCGGCGCGCACCACCTCGGGGTCGGCATGCGGCGTCACCACCAGCTGGCCGCCCACCGCCGCGATCCGCGCGCAATCGGAGGGATCGAGCACCGTGCCCGCGCCAACCAGCGCGCGGCCGCCGCAGCGCGCGGCGAGCCGACGGATGCTCTCGATCGGCTCGGGCGAGTTCAGCGGCACTTCGATGATGGCGATGCCCTCGGCAAGCAGCGCATCGCCGATCGCCTCCACCTCATCGGGTCTCACGCCGCGCAGAATGGCGACCAGCGGGCAGCGCGCGAGGAATTCCGTCAGGCCCATCCGAGGCTCCTGCCAATCTCATGCAGCCCGGCTGCGACCAGGTCCGGGTCATGGGTGCGGACCTCGATGCCCGAAAGGCGCAGCGCTTCCTTGTAGCGGGCGGCAAGTCCGGCGGCGCCGACCAACTCGACCTGCCGCGCGCCCGTCTCCGCCAACGCTGCGGCGATCTCGTGGCCGATCAGCAGGCCGGAGAGGAAGCTTGGCGTTTCCGCAGGTGTCAGCCGGTCCATCAGATGCAGCGTGCGCGCCCCGAACAGGTGATGCAGCAGCCCGCCCCCTTGCCGCGCGCGCGCGACACCGCGGGCGAAGGCAGCCGAGCTATGCGGGCCGTCTGCGCTGGTGCGCGCCAGGATGGTGTGCTGCGACAGCGCGGCGAAGGCCTCGCCGGTCATGTGGGTGGTGAAGTGGGTGATGCGGTCGGCGGTGAGCCGGGCCCATTTGCTGTGCGTGCCGGGCAGGCAGGCGAGCCCGTCATCCAGCGTGCGGGCCAGCGCGACCAGCTTCGTCTCCTCCCCGCGCATCACGTCGGGGATGCCATCCGCATCCTCGGTGGTGAGCCCGGGCACCAAGCGCACTTCTGCGGCGTCGAAGGGGATCGGGATGGTGGCGGCGGCGATCTCGGCGGGGCCGGCGGGGCAGCGCAGATAGGGCGCCTCGACCCAGCCCTGGCGGCTACCGACCATGCCGCAGAGCAGCACGCGCGTCTCGCCGGCGGCGAGCCAGGGGCCGATGGCCTCGGCCAGCGCGGCCGGGAAGCCGCCGGCCGGCACGGTCAGGATGCCGCCCGGCCGGTCGAGCCGGTCGGTCACTGCGCCATCCGGCCCCAGCCGGTAGGCTCGCAGGCTGGTGGTGCCCCAATCGACGCCGATCATGCTGCCTCGAACGTTCGTCCCGTGTCGGGGATGCGCCAGGGCGCGGCGTCTGTCCATCGGGGGCCGCACCGGCCCGTGTGGGAAATGCTTTCCGTTGCGGCCCCGTCACCGGCAGTCTGGCCGCCAAGGGCCGCGCCCGCTCCGGCCCACCGCGACGAAGGAGCACGCCGCGTGCGACGCCCCGCTCTGTTCGGCCTTCTGGCCCTGGCCATCCTGGCATGTCAGCCGGCGATCGCGGAGCAGGTCCAGCGCGAGCGTGTGCATATCGAGCCCGGCACCCACGCCACGACCATCCGCGACCGCATCACCGGGCGGGACAGCCATGAATATCTGGTCGCCCTGCGGGCCGGGCAGGTTTTGCAGGTGCGGCTGACCTCCGGCAGCGGTCACGTCGCCTTCAATGTCTTCGCCCCCGGCCGGCGTCCTGGTGAGGCGGAGGCGCTGCTCATCGGTGTGGTCGTCGGCACCGAGGCGGAACTGCGGGCTGCAGAGGATGGTGAGTATCTGATCCAGGTCTTCCAGAGCCGCGCCGCCGGCCGGCGAGGCGAGCGCGCGTCTTTCGCGCTGCGGGTCGGTGTCAGCGGTGGGGGCGGGGCGGCGGGCGAGGCGGCCGGGGCGCCGCCGGGCCTGGGCAGCGCCGTGCGTGCCGCGCGCGGAGCCTTCGACGCCCGGGCGGAGATGCCCTGCGCGATCGGCACCGGCGCGACGATGGGGCGGTGCCCCGCCGGCGTCGCCCGCGGCCCGTCGGGGGAGGCGACGGTTGCGGTCTCGCTGCCTGGCGGTGGCACGCGCATGCTGTTCTTCGTGCAGGGGCAGTTCACGGGCGCCGATGCGCCCGCGGCGCCGGGCTGGCCGCAGGTGCAGCGCGACGGCGACCTGACCCTGATCCGACTGCAACGCGAGCGCTACGAGGTGCCGGACGCCTTCATCCTCGGGGGGTGAGGCCGATGGGGCCGCTTACGCCCCGCCGAACTTCACCTCACCCTGGTCGTTCTGCCCGCGCATGGCCCAGCCGGTGGTGCGGTCCTCGATCGCGACGGCGGCGACATACATCGCAACGCCCATCACCGCCGTGACCATCAGCCCGGCGAAGACCAGCGGCACGTCGAAGCGCGAGGAAGCCAGGATCATCAGATGGCCGATGCCTTTATTGGCCGCGACCGTCTCCGCGATGATGGACCCCACGAAGGCCACCGTGATCGATATCTTCAGCGAGGCGAAGAAATAGGGCATCGCCCGCGGCAGGCCGACCTTCTTGATGATGTCCACATGCCGCGCGCCGAGCGCCCGCAGCACGTCGCGCAACTCCGGCTCCACGGTGGCGATGCCGGTCGCGACATTCACCACGATCGGGAAGAAGCTGATCAGGAAGGCGGTGATGACGGCCGGCACGGTGCCGATGCCGAACCAGATCACCAGGATCGGCACCACCGCGACCTTCGGGATGGAGTTGAAGCCGATCAGCAGCGGATAGAGCCCGTGATAGAGCAGCGTCGAACTGCCGATGGCGATGCCCAGCAGCAGGCCGAAGACGATGGCGAAGCCGAAGCCGATCAGCGTCGTCATCAGCGTCTGCCAGGAATTGTCGAGCAGCGGCTTCCACCACTTCACCATGCTCGCCGCGATGTCGGTTGGCGCGGGCAGCACGAATTGCGGCACGTTGAACGCCTGCACCGCGGCTTCCCACACGATGAACATGCCGACGATCACCAGCCAGGGCAGCCAGGCCTGCAGCCGGCGCCGGCGGCGCGCGGCGGCGGCCATTTCCTGAAGGCGCTTCATCGCCTCGGGCGACATGCCCGCGGGATTGGCGGCTGCGGCCGGGCGGACCGTCCCCGTGTCGTCAGGCATGCGCGATCTCCTCGCCCTTGCGGGCGGCGCTGATGTACTCGCGCAGATCGTGCACGAGGGAGACGAATTCGGGGCTATAGGTGGTCTCGAGCGTGCGCGGGCGGGGGAAGTCCACCTTGCGCTCCGCGATGATGCGGCCCGGGCGCGAAGACATCACCAGCACCCGGTCGGCCAAGAAGGCGGCCTCGCGCAGGTCGTGCGTGACCAGGATCACGGTCGGGCGACGGACCATCCACACATCCTGCAGGACCGACCAGAGATCCTCGCGCGTGAAGATGTCGAGCGCGGCGAAGGGCTCGTCCAGCATCAGCAGAGCGGGTTCGTGGATCAGGGCGCGGCAGAGGCTCGCGCGCTGCTGCATGCCGCCCGAGAGCTGCCAGGGGAACTTTGCTTCGAAGCCGCCGAGACCGACCAGGGCGAGCAGCTCCTTCGCGCGGGCCTCGTACTCGGCGCGCTTCGCGCGGAGCTGGCGCCGATGCGGCTCCACCACCTCAAGCGGGAGCATCACATTGTCGAGGATGTTGCGCCAGGGCAGCAGGGTCGGGTTCTGGAAGGCCATCCCCGCGATCGAGAGGGGGCCCGAGACCTCGGCGCCCGCCACCACCACCTGACCCGCCGTAGCCGGCCAGAGGCCGGTGACCAGGCGCATCAGCGTGGATTTGCCGCAGCCCGAGGGGCCGACCACCGCCACGAACTCGCCGCGCGCGATGTTCATGCTGGTGCCTTGCAGCGCGAGGGTCCCCTCCACGCCGCCATAGCGCATGGCGACCTCGGAGATCTCGACGAATGGCCGCTCCATCATGCCCCCTGGTCCGCTCAATGCCGTGAGGTGTGCGTCACACGGGCATCGTCACGCAAGACGCGCGCCGCGGGCAGGTGATGCCGCGATGCAGCATGGCAGGGCTGAGTGCCTGATTTTGTGGCAATCCTGCCTATTGCGCGGGCGCGGCCAGCACGGCGGTGCAGGCGGCGGGCAGCCGGGGCGGCGGGCCAGGCGGGGCGGGGGTGGGCCGCCGCGACTCGGGAGAGCGCCACCAATCGAGGCTGGCGTCGCAGCCATCGCCGGGCGGCGGCGGGGCGATGTCTCGGCAATCGGTGCTGCCGGGCGGGCAGCGCAGGCGGATATGCATGTGGCTGTCATGCCCGCGCCAGGGGCGCACGCGTTGGAGCCAGGCCGCGGCGCCCGGCGATCCCGCATGGTCCTGGCAGAGCCGGCGCTTGATCGCATGGTTCAAGAGAACCCGGTCCACCCCCGGTGCCTCCGCCGCGATGCGGATCAGCTGGCCGTGGCGCGCGGTCCAGCGGGCCGGGTCCACGCCGGACTCGTCCGGCAGCACCAGGGAGGGGATCGTCACCTCCTCCCGCTGCGCCGGCGGCACGCGCGGCTTGGGGCGCAGGTCGAGCCAGATATCCACGTCGAGCCCGGTCTGGTGGCTGGCATGGCCCCAGGGCATCGGCCCGCCGCGCGGCTGGGCGATGTCGCCGATCCAGAGCTCGGGGAGACCCGCGGCGCGGGCCTCGCGCGCCACATGCTCGACCAGCCCGATCGCCGCCGGATGGCCCCAGTGCCGGTTGCGGGAGGTGCGGATGGCCTGCCAGCCCGGCCCGTCAAAGGGCAGCTGCACCGCGCCCGCGAGGCAGCCGAGCGTCGTGCCGCCGATGGCGCGCGGCGGGCCCGCGGTAGGACGCGTCGCGGCGGCCCATTCGGCGGCGCGCGCGAGCGGGCCCTCGGCGGCCAAGGCCGGCGTCGCGAAAAACAGCAGCAGAAGCGTCAGCAGACGGCGCACGGATGAAAGGGTAGCGCAGGCGCGGCTGCGCACCCAACCCGGTGCTGGCTTGGCGCTGTGCGCCGCGCGTTCAGAACCGCCGCTCGAACACCGTCACCACATCGCCCGGCTGCAGCAGCGTCTGGCGGGTGGCGCGGAATTCGCGCGGGCGGCCATCCTCGCCGACGCGCGTCACCGCCACATGGTCCTGCAGCGCGCGATAATTGAACCCCCCCGCGACCGCCACCGCCGACAGCGTGGTCATCCCCGGCTGGTAGGGGAAGCGCCCGCCGCGCTCGACCTGGCCCAGCACGAAGACGGGGCGGTATTGCAGCACCTGCACCGCCACGGACGGATCGCGGAACAGGTTGCGCGCGGTCATCACCTGCTCGATGTCGCGCTCCACCTCGGTCGTGGTGCGTCCCGCCGCCTGGACCGAGCCGACCAGCGGCAGGGCAAGCTGGCCCGCATCGGTCACCCGGAACTCCCCGGTCAGGCGGGGATCGTTGAAGACCGTGACGCGGACCTCGTCATCGGGCCCCAGCCGATACGCACTGCGCTCCCCCTCCGGCAGGGGCGGCAGGTCGGAGCCGGGGGTGGCGCAGGCGCCGAGCAGCCCGAGCGGCAGCAGCCCGAGCGATAGCAGCAGAGCACGGCGCCGGGCCGGGCGGGGGATGGCGGTTGTCCTGGTCATGGTGAGCGGTCCTCTCTCTCGAACGTTGGCGAACGGCCTCGGCGTTCGTGCGAGAGGCGACGCAGACGGCGCCCCAGCGTTTCCTTCCGCTACCGGCACATCACGGCCTTGTTTTCCGGCCTGCGGAACCACCGGGCAGCGGAACGGTTGAACGCCGGGCGCTAGGACCCGCCAGCGCCGGTCGTGCGTCCGGCGGGCCTGCGCCCGGCTGCCCCGGGGGAGTTGCACCGCGATGCTCGACCGTCCCATCGCCGACACCCGCCCGCCCGCCGAACGGCGGCCGGCGGTCACCGCCATGCCCGGCGCGCCGCCGATCGAGCCGGAGGGCCTCAACCTTGCCGCCCTGCTCGGCGCCCTGCGCCGCCGGCGCGGCGTGCTGATCGCCTGCCTGCTGCTGTTTCCGCTGGTGGCGTTCGTCGCGGCCAAGACGCTGACGCCGCGCTACACCGCCGCCACCACGGTGATGTTCGAGCCGACGGAATACGCCGCGCGCGAGTTGCAGAGCATCCTGCGCGACGAAAGCACGACGGATGCCGTTCTCGCCTCCCAGGTGGAGATCATCCGGTCGCTGTCCGTCGCGCGGCGCCTGGTGCGGCGCTTCGGCCTGGCGGAGCGCGAGGAATTCGCCTGGTGGCTGCAGGATCGCGCCCAGGCCGAAGGCTGGATGTGGCGGGCGCAGGCGCGCGTGGCGGAGGGGCTGGCCCAGCTCTCGCCCATGGTCGGTGAGATGATCGCCCCAAGCCCCCCGCCCGACACCCCGCCCGGGGAGCTGGCGGAGATCCAGGCGGCGGAGGCGGTGCTCGACCAATTGGCGGTGCAAGTCGTGCGCAATTCGCGCGTGCTGCAAATCCGCTTCACCTCGGAGGATCCGCAGCTGGCTGCGCAGGTCGCGAATCTCGCGGCCGAGCTCTACCTCGCCGATCAGCTGGATGCGAAATTCGATGCGGTGCGGCGCGCCAATGACTGGCTCGACCAGCGCGTCGCGGCGCTGCGTCGCGAAGTCTCCCGCAACGAGGCCGAGATCGCGGAGCTGCGCGCCACATCGGGCCTGACGCGCGGCGTGAATGCCGGGCTGCAGACCGAGCAGATCAGCCGCATCACCCAGGACCTGATCGAAGCGCGCAACACGCTGGCCGGCGCGGAAGCGCGGCTCGGCACGGTGCGCGCGGGCGGGGTGGGGGGTGCGAGTGCGGATCTGACCGCACTCGGCTCGGCCAACCTCGTCGCCCAGCGGGCTGCGCGCGACGAGGCGCAACGCGAGGTCAACCGCCTGTCGGCCACGCTCGGCAGCGGCCACCCGGATGTGCGCGCCGCCGCCGGGCGGCTTGGCGCCGCCGATCGCGCGGTCGCGACCGAGACCAGCCGCGTCGTCCAGGCGCTGGATGCCGAGGCTCGGGCAGCGCGCGCCCGCGTCGCCAGCTTCGAGGCGAGCCTTGCCGAGCAGCAGGACAGGCTGAACCGCACACAAGGGGCCGAGATCCGCATCAACGCGCTGGAGCGTGAGACGGAAGCCGCCCGCAGCCTGCTGCGCGCCGTGCTGGAGCGCAGCCAGACCACGGTGAGCCAGACCGCGATCGAGAAGCCGGATGCGCGAATCCTCTCGCCCGCCACCGTGCCTGGCGTGCCGTCCTTCCCGAAGCCGCTGCTGTTCGTTGCGGCGGCGACGGCGCTGGGCGGGTTGTTCGGCCTGCTGCTGGTCTGGTTCCTGGAACAGGCGGACAGCACGCTGCGCAGCGGTGACGAGGTGCGCGGGGCGCTCGGCCTGCCCTGCCTCGCGCTGGTGCCGAGGCTGCGGCGGGGCATCCTGGGGCGGCATCGCGTGGAGGATTACGTCGCGCGCAAACCGCTCTCCCCCTTCGCGGAGGCGATGCGCACGCTGCGCGCGGCGCTCTGGCTCGGCTCCGACCCGCCGAAGGTGGTGCTGGTCTCGGCCGCGCGGCCGGGGGAGGGCAAGACCACCACCGCAATCGCGCTGGCGCGCTCGGCCGCGATGAATGGCGAACGCGTGCTGCTGATCGATTGCGACATCCGCCAGCCCTCGGTCGGGCGGCTGTTCCGGACCGAGGGGACGCCCGGCATCACCGACCTCCTGCTGGGCCAGGCGGGGTATGAGCAGATCCTGCGCCGGGACCACCTGACCGCGCTCGATTGGATCCCGGCCGGGGCGGCGGAAATCCATTCCCTCGGCCTCTTTATGTCGGAGGCGATGGCGGCGCTGCTGGAACGCGTCCGGCGCGACTATGATCTGGTGGTGCTGGACGCTCCCCCGGCGCTGGCCATGGCCGATGCCCGCGTCGTTGCCCGCCTTGCTGATGCCACGTTGCTCTGTGTGAAGTGGCGCGATACGCCGCGGTCGGTGGTGCGCAATTCGCTCGCCCTGCTGGAAGACGCGAAGGCCCGCCTGGTGGGCGTCGCGCTGACGCAGGTGGATGCGCGGACGCATCGCCGATCCGGCTATGCGGATAGCGAGGTCTACCACCCGCGCTACAGCGGGTACTTCCGGGAGTAGGGACTTGGCGCGTTACCTGGTGACCGGCGGGGCCGGCTATGTGGGCAGCCACACGGTGCTCGCGCTGCTCGACCGCGGCGACGAGGTCGTGGTGCTCGACGATTTGTCGAAGGGCCATCGCGCGGCGGTGCCGGCAGCGGCGAAGCTGGTGGAAGGCCGCTGCACCGACGCCGCCGCGGTCGAGGTCGCCTTCGCGGCCGGGCCCTTCGAGGCGGTGTTGCACTTCGCCGCTTTGTCCCTGGTCGGTGAGAGCATGCGCGCGCCGCTGCGCTACATGACGGAAAACCTCTCGGGTGTTGCCGTGGTGGCGGATGCGGCCGTCAGGGCGGGCTGCCGGAAGATGGTGCTCTCCTCCACCGCCGCGCTCTTCGGCTTCCCCGAGGCCGTGCCGATCGATGAGGAGCAGCGCCTCGCCCCGGCCTCGGCCTATGGCGAGAGCAAGCTGATCTGCGAACGCGCGCTGGCCTGGGCCGAGCAGGTGCACGGGCTGCGCTTCGCGGCGCTGCGCTACTTCAACGCAGCCGGAGCCGACCCGGCCGGCCGCGCCGGGGAGGATCACGACCCAGAGACGCATCTGATCCCGCTGGCGATTGGCGCGGCGATGGGCACGCGGCCGCCGCTGACCGTCTTCGGCACCGACTACGAGACGCCGGACGGCACCTGCATCCGCGACTATGTCCATGTCAGCGACCTGGCCGACGCGCATCTGCGCGTGCTGCCGCTGCTCGATCACCGCTCCGTGCGGTTCAACCTGGGCAATGGCACGGGCTATTCGGTGAAGCAGGTGATCGAGGCGGTCGGGCGGGTCGGTGGTGTGGCGGTGCCGCATGGTTTCGGGCCGCGGCGGGCGGGCGACCCGGCGGCGCTGGTGGCCTCCTCCGCGCGGCTGCGGGCCGAGACCGGCTGGACGCCGCGCTTCGCCGCGCTGGATGACATTGTGCGCACCGCCTGGGCCTGGCATCGCGCCCATCCGCGCGGCTACGCCGGCTGACCGCAAGGCGGTCCGTTCGCGCAGCTCATGCCGGATACTGTCGCAGGCGGCTTGTCGAGCGTGGAGCCGCGCGACCAGGGCGCATCGCCTGGCTGTTTGTCCTCGCCGCCGGCGCGGTCGCGGCTTCCGCGCGGAGGCTAATCCGTCATCCGGTCGAGCGGCGGCGCGTGGCGTAGCAAGAGCCGCTTGAACAGGATCGGCAAGGCGATGCCCGCCAGCGCCAGCGCCGGTGCGTGGATCCAGAACCCCTCTGCGGTCCAGGGCACGCCGAACTGGATCAGCGCCGCCTTCACGACGCCGATGGCGATCACGTTGAACAGGTAGATCGCCATGGTGTAGCGGCCGAGCAAAAGCGGCCAGCCCTGCCGCGCCAGCGCGGGCGCGCGCACCAGCCCATGCAGCGCGGGGATCGCGGCCAGCCCGCAGAGCAGCAGCGACCAATCCCCCGCCAGCCACCCCGCCAGCGCGGCCGCGAGGCTTGCCGCGAAGATCGCCCACCAGCCCGGCAGCCAGGCCGTGAAGAGCGGCATCAGCCGCGCCTGATGCTGCGCGACCGCGACGCCGATGGCGAAGAACAGCGCGTGCCGCGCAAAGCGGTCGAGATAGGCGATCGCCGGCGGCTCCATCGCCATCAGCGCGAGCCCGGCGATGAGCAGCCCGGGCGTCCCCGCCACGCGCCAGGCGGGCGGCGCCAGTACCGAGCAGAGGAACAGCACCAGCAGGAACCAGATGAAGGTCGCCGGGCTGTCTTCCGTCGTCAGCACCAGGTCGCGCAGCCCCGGCAGAAGGCCGGCGGCGCGGTTGTCCACATGCACCAGATCCTGCGCGACGAGCTTGCCGACCAGCACAACAAGCCCGAGCAGGAAGAAGGGCAGCAGCAGCCGCCGCGCCCGGCGCTCCGCATGCCGCAGCGTCTGCGTCGCGGGGAAGGTCAGGCCGCCGCTCAGCCAGGCGACATAGCCGCTGAGATAGAGGAAGAACGGCATGTGGAAGCGATAGAGCGCATAGCGCGGCCCATCCCACCATTCGGCGCCGGCTGGCGGCGCGGCGGCGACGATATGCCCCAGCACCACCAGCAGGATCGCAATCCCCTTGGCGCGGTCGAGGTCGAGCCGGCGTTCCCGCAACGGCAGGCGCAGCGGCGGCAGGGCATTCATGCGCGCGCCGCACTCCGCGCCAGCGCCGCGCGCAGCCGCGCGCCGCGGCTGGTCTCGGCGCGCTCCATCCGCGCGCGGGCGAGGGCGGCGGAGAACCAGGCGAACTGGATCACCGCCGTGCTCGCGATCAGCGTGTTGTCGAAGCCGCTATGCAGCAGCGCGGCCAGCAGGGCAGCGCGCAGCACCAGTCGGTCCGCCGCGCGCGCGCCGCGCGTGCCCGTCCAGACCCAGAGCGCGATCGCCCCGAAGATTGCCGCGGCACCGATGATGCCGGCATCCACCGCCAGGCGCAGATACTCGTTATGCGCCGCGCTCGATCCGATCAGGCGGATCAGCGGATCCTCGGGGTTCACAATCAGCTTGCCCGCGCCGAGGCCGTAGCCGAAGAGTGGGCGCGTTTCGATGGCATCCAGGAAGTAGGGCCAGATGATGTCGCGGCCGGAGAATTGGCTCCACGCATCGGTGCCGCCGAGGAAGCGGTCGAGCGCGAAGACAAGGATCGGGCCGAGCAGCACCGCCGCCGGCAGCAGCCCCCCCATCGCCAGATCAAGCTTGCGTTTCGCGGGCAGGATGCGCGGACCAGACAAGGCGAAGACAAGGAGCAGGAACAGCAGCACCGCGACGGTCGGCGCGCGGGCCTGGGTGGCCAGCAGCACCGCGAGCGCCGCGCCGCCCAGCACCAGCCAGCGCGTGCGGAAGCTGCGCAGGTATTCGAGCGTCGCGGCGAATACCGCCGTGGTGCAGAACCCCGCCAGGAAGGGCGGCGAGTGCAGCCCCTGGAAGCGCCAATTGGCGTCGAAGGCGTCGTAGAAGCCGATGGGCGCCGCGATGCCGAGCCCGACCGCGGCGCTGACCAGCGGCACCAGCACCACCGCCTTGCACAGTGCCGACCAGAAAGCGCGTGGCGCGGCGGCGAAGGCGAGCACGAAGGGCGCGGTGGAGCCGATGAAGCTCCGCACCATCTCCCCGAAGGTGGAGACGCGCCCGATCGGCAGCACCGCGAGGCTGACGGCCGCGACCAGCGCGAAGGCCAGGAACGGCCAGTTGATCGCGGGCGCGAAGCCGTAGCGCAGGCAGAGCATCGCCGCGATGCCGAAGGGGATCACCTTCACCACCGCCGCCCCGAGCGTGCCGATCCCGCCCGCCGCCCCGCTCGCCGCCAGGATGTCGAGCTGGATGTCCATCGCCAGCCCGTAGCAGGCCAGCAGCAGACCGACCGAGAGCAGCGGCGCCTCGTAGAACAGCAGCGCCAACATCAGCGCGACCGCAGCCGGCAGCAGCGCCAGCGCCATCCGCGGCGCGGCGATCGCCAGCAGCAGCAGGATGGTCGCGGCCAGCAGCAGGACGAAGCCGGACAGGAGCGCGGGCGGAACGGTACGCATGCCCATGCGTTCTGCCACGCGCGGGCACGGGCGGCCCAATCATCAACAGGAGAGGTGGATGGGGGCGGCCGATCACAAACCAAATCCTGCGGATCGTGGCCGATCCGCCCTCAATCGCCGGCGCGCGCCTCCGCGCGCTTGGCTTCGCGGCAAAGGCTGCGGCGGCCATTCGGCCGCTCGCCCGCCTGCGGCGGGCGCAGGTCGTAACCCATGAGCGTTGGGATCGCTCTGCGGGCGGCGGCGAAGCCGGAACGGCTGGCGGCCCTGACCAGGCTACGCGCGCTGCTGATCGGCTGGGTGCTGGTCTATCACCTGGAGCTCGCGCTGCGCGCCTTGCAGGGCCTGCCGGTGGCGGAGGCCGTGGCGCTCAAGGGCTATCTCGGCGTGGATGGTTTCTTCGTGCTGTCTGGCTTCGCGCTGGTGCTTGGCTACCGACATCGGCCGCCGTTCGGCGTCGCGGGCTGGGCGAGCTTTGTCGCAAAGCGGGTGGCGCGGCTGTTCCCGCTGCATCTGGTAGCGCTGGCGCTGCTGGCGACGATGGTGGGCGCGGCGGTGCTGGCCGGCGCCACGGTGAACGATCCGCAGCGCTTCGGCGCTTTCGAATTCGTGATGCAGGCGCTGCTGCTGCACGCCTGGGAGACGACGGAGATCCACGCCTGGAACTACCCGTCCTGGGCACTGTCGGCGATCTGGGCGGGGACGCTGGTCTTTCCGCTGCTGCTACCTGCGCTGCTGCTTCGTGGACCAACCGCATGCTGGGCGATCGTGGCCGCGGCGCTGGCCGGGCTTGGCTGGCTCGGCGCGCTGCCGGACGGGGCGCAACTGAACCGCAGCTTGCATCTCGGCCTGCTGCGCTTCGCCTGTGACTTCGCGCTCGGGCTGGCGCTCGCGCGGCTGGTGACGCTGCGCGTCGTGGATGCAACCGGCGTCACGATGCTGGCCGTGCTGCTGCTGCCGCTCGGCATCCTGGCGGGCTGGGATGTGGTGGTGGTGGCGGGGCTCGCGGCGCTTGTCGCGCGGCTCGGCATGCAGGCGCCAGGCCAGGGGGCGGCGCGCGACCTGCGTTGGCGGCTCGGCGAGGCCTCCTTCGGCGTCTACCTTGCCTGGGTCTTCGTCGAGGCCGCGCTGGTCCTTATGCTGCGCGTCGCCGATCCGGGCGCGACTGGCCGGGGCGTACTGATGCTGCTCGGCCTCTCGGCGAGCTTCGCGCTCGGCTGGGCGGCCTGGCGCTTCGTGGAACAGCCTGCGGCGCGCTTTCTTGCGGAGCGCCGGTGGTTCAACGCCTGATCGCGGCGGTGAGCGCCGGGCGGAGCGCCGGGCCTTGGTCGCGCTGTAGGCGCCAATGCCCGCCATGCGTCACCGCCCAGAGCGTTGCCGGCAGGCCGAGCCGGCGCAGCACCGGCAGCAGCCGGTTGAGATCCTCGGCCCAGGCGCGCTCATCCTCCGCATGCGGCAGCGCGCCGCCGAGCTCGGTCACCATCGCTGGTACGCCATGCCGGCGGCTCCAGGCCGCGACATCGCCGAAGCGGCTGCCGATCCAGGCGGCATCGCCGCCCTGATAGTCGTGCACCTCCGCGATGGTCAGCGGATCGGCGGGCGGCCGCAGCGGCAGCAGCGAGCGCCAGGAACACCATTCATGTCCGCCCCAGAGCAGCACATGGCGCGGCGCTTCCGCCCGCGTTGCCGCCAGCAGCCGGTCGCGCACTGGCAGCCACTCGGCGACGGAGGGGAAGGCGGGCTCGTTCAGGGGCGCGAGGGCGACCAGCGCCGGGTCGGTTGCCCGCGCGAAGAGCCGCGCGCGCGCCGCCATGCGGGTGAGGCGTGCAGGCGACCAGGGCGCGGTGGATTCGAACAGGTCATCGAGGCCGAGCAGCACCGGCAGCCCGGCCGCGTTCGCATCCTCGACCGCCGTCAGGAACAGGCGCGGCACCTCCTCGCCATCGCCGGCATCGCTCGGCAGGAACAGGCGGGCATGGTCGAAGCCAGCCTCACGCAGCCCCTGCCACCAGGCGCGGCCAAGGCGCCGCGGGCGTGCATCGGACGCGATGGGGAACCAGCGCTCGAGATTGGCGCCGAGCCCGAGCGCGGCGAAGCGCGCGCGCGGGTCAGCGGGCTGCGCCGCCGTGGCGCGGTTCTGCGCGCCGGCCAACGCGGCGCCACCCGCCAGCAGCCCCCGCCGCGTGGCAGAGCCCCCCATCCCCGTCTCTCCCGAGGGCGCGGATGCTAGCCCGATTGCAGCGCGCCGCGCAGATAGCCGAGGTTGTAGGCGGCGCCGCAACGGGCGCGCAGTAAACTGGTCGCGCGCGCCGGCACCAGCAGCAGCGGCGCCTGCAGCAGGAGCTTCGCCGCCGCCCCGGGCGCGCGCCGCGCCTTGCCGCGCCGGCGGTCGCGCAGCGCATCCGTCGCACCCTGCCAATGCAGGCGCGAGAGCAGCCATCCGGGCACGAGCCGTTCGGCCTGGATGCTGTGCCGCACGGTGACGGACCCGTCATAGACAGAGCGATGGCCGGCCGCGCGCAGCCGGTCCAGCACTTCCACCTCCTCGCCCGACAGCAACCGCCGGCCGATGCGGCCGAGGTTCTCCGGAAAGCCGCCAATGGCGTCGAGGGCTGCGGTGCGGAAGGCCATGTTGGCGCCATAGACCGCGACACCCGCCGGCAGGTCGCGGCCTTCCTCGCCGCGGCCGTCCCATTCGACGATGGTCAGCACGCCGCGCAGCGCGGGCGGCCACCAGGCGGGCAGCGGCTGCTCCCACTCCGGCAGGATGCGGCCGCCGAGCGCGGCCACATCCCGCGGCAGCGCGGCGATTGCGGCCTGGAGCCGGGCGGCCCAATCCGGCGCCGGCACCGCATCGTCATCGAGAAAGGCGGTCCACGCCGCGCCGGAGGCCGCGAGGCCAAGGTTGCGCGCATGCGACAGGCCGGGTTGTTCGGCTCGGATCAGCTGTGCCCCGGCCGCTTCGGCAAGCCGCGCGATCTCCGCGGCCTGCGGCGGGGGGGAAGCGCTGTCCACGATGATGATGCGCGTGCGCGCGCCCTGTTGCGCGCCGAGCCCGGCCAAGCAGGCGGCCAGGTAGTGCGGCCGCGCATGGGTGCAGATGATGACGGCGAGGTCGGTCGCAGGCCCCACCGCCCGGCCTCAGCCGTTGAAGCGGAAGGCGCCGGCCGATCCATCGGCGGCGGGCGTGGCCTCTGCACCGGCCTCCGCCTTCGCCTGCGACTGGGCCATCGCGTCCTTCGTGCGCTGCTCGATCTGGCGCGTCACCTCGCCGAAGACGCGGGCGAAGATCGGCAGCTGCACCACCGGCACGATAAGCACGCCGGAGGGTACCGGCTTCTGCTCCTGCTGGCCGGTCGAGGCGCCGAGGGTGATGCGCGCGACGCCGTTGGCGACATGGATGTCGATGACGCCGTCGGCGAAGAGGGTGGTGGGGATCATCTGCGTTTCTCTTTCCAGGCTTATGGCGTCGCGGCGGTGTCGCCGCCAGCGGGGCACACCGTGTTGTGTTCGCGCTGGCGCCGCTGTTCGCGGGCTACTGTTCGCGGAAGGCGCGATGGAAGCTGTCGAAGATGGGCTGCAGCAGGTAGCGCCCGAAGGACCGCTCCCCGGTGCGGATCAACGCCTCCACCATCATGCCCGGGCGCAGCTGCACACCATCCAGCGCGCGCAGCTGGTCGGGGTCGATCTCGATCTGCACGCGATAGAACGCCATGCCGCGGCGCTCATCCTGGGTGACGTCGGATGCGACGAAGGTCACCTGCCCGTGCAGATAGGGCACCAGCCGCGATTTGAAGGCGGGCAAGCGCACTTCCGCGACGAGGCCAGGGTGAATGACCTCGATGTCGTTCGGCTGGACGTTCACCTCCGCCACCAGCCGGTCGCGGATCGGCACCAGCTCCATCACCGGGTCCCCGGCGCGGACCACGGCGCCGATGGTGAAGACACGCAGGTTCAGCACCGTGCCGTCCTCTGGCGCGGTGATCTCAAGCCGGGTCGAGACATCCTCGGCAGCGCGGAGCCTTTCCTCCGTCTCCGCCATGCGCACGCGCAACTCGCGCAGCTCGGTCGAGACTTCCTGCAGGCGGGCGTCGGTCACGCGCCGCATGTCGCGCTCGGCCTCGACGATCTGCGCGCGGGAGCGTTCGATCTGGCCGCCGATATCGGCGATGTTGCCGACGGTCGCCGCGACCTGGCGCTGGATCGCCAGAAGCTGGGGCAGGCGGGCGAGGCCCTGGCTGAGCAGGGTCTGGGTGTTCGCCTCCTCGGCCTGCAGCAGCACAAGCTGGCGGGACTGGGAGTCACGCTGCGCGTCGCTCGATCGGATCTGCGCCTCGAACTGCTCAATCCGGGCGCCCAGGACGGTGAGCTGGCTTTCGAGTGCGGTGCGGCGGGCCTCGAACAGGCTGCGCTGGCCGGCGACCGCGTCCTGCGCGCGCGCGGCCTCAAGCGTCGAGAGTTCGCGCGGGAAGGCGATCTCGCGGCTTCCGGCAAGCTCGGCCATCAGCCGCGCATCCTGCGCCAGCATCGCCCAACGCTGGCTGCGCAGCGTTTCGGTCTGCTGCCCCGCCTGGGGCTGGTCCAGCCGGACCAGCACCTGGCCCTGCCGCACCTGGTCGCCGTCGCGCACCAGGATCTCGCGCACGATGCCGCCTTCGAAATGCTGGATGGTCCGGCGCGTGCCCTCGACCTTCAGCAGCCCTTGCGCGATTGCCGCCTCGGCCAGCGGCGTGAAGGCCGCCCAGCTGCCGAGACCCAACACGAAGATCAGCACCACCGCCCAGCCGAGCAGAACCGGGATGCGCGTGCGCGGGCGCGGCGCGTCGAGGATCAGCACCTCCCCCGGTGGCTGCCACAGCGCGGGCACGCCCGAGGCTTGGCGAATGGCGGGAACATCGCCGCGCCGCATGGCCATATCGCTCATCGTGCGCCTCCCTCGGCGCGGCCCGAGGGCACTTCGGTTGGGCGTGCCTGCTGGACCAGGCGCTTCAGCACCTCTGCACGCGGACCGAAGGCTTCGATCGCGCCGTCCCGCATCAGCAACACCTTGTCCACGCCCTGCACCAGGGTCGGCCGGTGAGAGACGAGGACCAGCGTGGTGCCGCGCGCCCTCAATTCCTGCAGGCCCTGGATCAGCGCCTGCTCGGCATCGCCGTCGAGGTTCGAATTGGGCTCGTCCAGCACGACCAGCTTCGGTGCGCCGAACATCGCGCGCGCCAGCCCGATCAGCTGGCGCTGCCCGCCCGACAAATGCTGGCCGCCATCGCCGATCTCGGTGTCGTAGCCTTGCGGCAGGCGCAGGATCATCTCGTGGCAGCCGGCGAGCTTCGCGGCTTCGAAGACCAGCTCGGGATCGGCATCGCCCATGCGCGCGATGTTGCGGAAGACGGAGCCGTCGAACAGTTCCACATCCTGCGGCAGGTAGCCGACATGGCGGCCGAAATCCTCGCGCATCCAGGTGAACACATCGGCGCCATCAAGGCGCACCGTGCCGGCGGAAGGTTGCAGCGTGCCGATCAGCAGCCGGATCAGCGTGGTCTTGCCCGCCGCCGAGGGGCCGATGACGGCCAGCGATTCCCCCGCGGCCAGGTTGAAGGAGACGCCCTTCACGATCGCCGTGGTTTGGCCGGGGAAGCCGAAGGTCACGCGTTCGGCCGCAATCTTGCCCGTCGGCGCGGGCAGCGCCATGCCGGGCGGGCGCAGCCGCGGCAGCGCCAGGAAGCCCAGCAGACGCCGATAGGCCTGGCGCGCCTGCACCAGCTGCTTCCAGCCGCCGATCATCTGTTCCACCGGCGCGAGCGCCCGGCCCATGATGATGGAGGCGGCGATGGAGGCGCCCGCGGTGATCTGCTGCTCCAGCACCAGCCAGGCGCCGACGCCAAGCACTGCGACCTGCACCGCCAGGCGGAAGAAGCGCGTGACGGAGAGCAGCAGCGCCGCGCGATCCGCGGCGCGTTCCTGCGGCAGGAGGGAGGCCGAGAGGCCCTCGCGCCAGCGCTGCAGCACGGCCGGCGCCATGCCCATGCTGTCGATCACCTCGGCGTTGCGCACTATGCTCTCGGCGCGGCGCTGGCTGGCCATCGCGCCTGTCGAGGCCTGGCGTACCAGCCGCCCCGTGGCCCATTCATTCGCCAGGGTCAGCAGGAACAGCAGGCCCGCACCAGCGAGCGCGATCCAGCCCAGCAGCGGGTTAAGCAGGAAGATGACGGCCAGGAAGATCGGCACCCAGGGCACATCGAATAGCGTGAGCGAGGCGGGCGAGCCCATCCAGTTGCGGCAGGATGCGAGGTCGCGCAGCGCTTCCATCCGGTAGGGGCGGTTGCGCAGCTGGCTCTCGATCGCGCGCACGAAGGCCTCGGGTGCGGCCTTGCCCTCGACCCAGCCGGCGATGCGCTGCATCACCTGGCTGCGCAGCCCGTCGAGGAGGGCCATCACCAGCAGCGCGAAGATGGCGATCGCGGTCAGGTAATAGAGGGTGTCGAGGCTCCGCGTGGACAGCACGCGGTCGAAGACCTGCATCATATAGAGCGAGACGGTGAGCTGCAGCAGGTTCACCACGCCACTGAACACCCCCACCGCCACCAGCTGCTGTCGGCTGGCGCCGAGCGCCTGGGACAGCACGGTCTCGGTGGACGGCTCGATGCCTGCGGCGTTGAGCGGCAAGGGTCGCAACATGCAGGTCGTGATCCCGTCAACTATCGCGCAAGAAGATACGCAGGAGAAGTAATCAATGGTGCGTGCGAAGGCCAGATGACCGACCGGAAAATCGCTAGCACGGGCCAAACCGGGATTGCCAGCGCTTTGCGATCACAAATCACACAAATGAGAGCGACTTCAAAACGATTTAGAAATATCACGCAGTTTAGTGCGGATTTTAGAAATATGTGCATATGAGGCCGCGATACATCGGATCCGCTGCTCAACCAGCAGGCGCCGCGCGCATGCCGTCGTGGTCTGCATGCTCGCCAATAAACCTTTCGTGAAAGGCGATTTCGTTTCGTTGAAGAGAGTGGGCCCACGCCCCGTGGTAGCAGGAGCAAGAGCTATCGGACGCGGGGATTGCGCATGTCGGCACAACGGCGCTGGCGGATCGTTACGGCCATGGGCATCAGCCTCGTGCCGCTTCTGGCCGAGGCACAGCCCGTGCCACGCGGCACGACGGAACGCGGCCAGACCGTTGCCACCCGGCCACGCGCGGATTTCGATCCGCTCGGCGTCCGGCTCGGCGCCTTTCGCGCCACCGCCGCGGCCGAACTCGGGCTCGGCTACGACGACAATATCTTCGGCACCCGCTCCGGCACCGTGGCCGATGGCTTCGGCAGCTGGCTCGCGGAAGGCGGGCTGCAATCCGAATGGAGCCAGCATGCGGTCGGCGCCAGCGCGCGCATCGAGGAGCGGCGCTACCTCGATGAAGGCAAGCAGGACTGGACGGATTATTCGCTGAGCGCCTTCGGCCGCTATGACTTCGACGCCGTCAGTTCCGTCGAACTGCGCCTGGCGCGCGTGCAGGAGCACCTCGACACCGCCAGCGTGGATGTGCAGGAAGCCGGGCTGAACCGGCCGGTCCCCTACGCCTACAACGAGGTGCAGGCCAGCGGGCAGACGCGCTTCAACCGCCTCGGCGTGCTGGTCGTTGGCAATTGGCGCAGCTACGCCTTCGAGGATGTGGACCTCGGCCCCGCCCTCACGCCGGGTGCGCTGCCGCCGGGCGAGGTCTCGATCTTCGACTTCGACAGTGTGATCGGCGCGCTTGGCCTGTCCTATGAACTGGCCCCGGGCCGCTTCGTGAACCTGATCACGCGCTTGCAGGACATCACCTACAAGGATGCGTCCCAGCGCGATCGCGACAGCCAAACCTGGGAGGTGCTGGGCGGCTTCACCTATGATTTCGACGGCGTCTGGGCGGCGCGCATCGCGCTGGGCTGGCGCGAGCGCGACTATGAGGGCTCGGGCCTGCGGAACCTCTCCGGCCCCGCCTTTGAGGGTGAGGTCATCTGGCAGCCGACGCTGCTGACGACGGTGACCTTCGCCGCGCGGCGCAGCATCGAGGAATCGATCCGCGGCGATGCCGTGGCCTATACGCGCACGCTCGGGCGGGTGCGGGTGGACCATGAATATCTGCGCAACGTCATCTTGGGCGCAGAGATCGGCGCCTCCTTGAGCGAGTACCAGGACCCCGATCAGGAGGCGACGGATGGCTTCGTCGGCCTGTCCGCGCGCTGGCTGATCAACCGCAACCTCGCCCTGGTCGGTTCCTGGCAGCATATCCGCCGGCTGAACGCGACGGAGGGGCTCGACGAATACGACCGCAACCTCTTCCAACTGCGCTTGCGCATCGCGCTGTAGGCGGTGCGAGCGGCGGCTTTCGCATGACCCGGCTTCTCGGGCTCGACTTCGCGGATCTCGACCTCGAGGCCACCCTGTCACTGCTGGCGTCGCGTTCGGCGGCAGCGCCTTTCGCGTATATCGTCACGCCGAATGCCGACCATCTGGTGCGGCTTGCGCGCGATCCGGCGCGCTACGGCCCGCTCTATGCCGGGGCCGAGTGGCGGTTGCTGGACAGCCGGGTCGTGGCGCGGATTGCGCGGCTACTCGGCCTCGCGGTGCCACCGGTGGTGCCGGGCAGCGACCTGACGGCGCAGCTGCTGGACCGGGTCGCGGCGCGCGGGGAGGCTGTCACAGTGCTCGGCGCCAGCGCGCAGGCGGTGGCGCGGCTGCAGGCGCGCTACGGTTTGGCCCTGCTGCACCACGATCCGCCGATGGGCTTCGACGCCGAGCCGGCCGCCTTCGAGGCCGCACTGCGCTTCGTCGAGGCCAGCGGCGCGCGGTTCCATCTGCTCTGCGTCGGCTCGCCGCGCCAGGAGATGGTCGCGCGTGCGCTGGCTGCCCGCGGTGTAGCGCGCGGCACGGCGCTCTGTGTGGGCGCGAGCCTGCGCTTCCTCTCGGGCGAGGAGCGGCGCGCGCCGCGCCTGATCCAGCGCGCTGGCTTCGAATGGGCGTGGCGGCTGGCGCAGGATCCGCGCCGCCTGGCGCGCCGCTACCTGCGCGACGACCCCGCCATCCTCGCCCTGTTGTGGCGCGAGAGGTCAGCGCTGCGACGGACGGGCAGCGGGTAGCAGGCCGAGCACCTCGGTCCCGAGCCGCGTGAGCCAGCCGCCGCGATGCGCGCCGTCCGTGCGCGCCAGATAAGCGCGCGCCGCCGGCGTCGGTCCGTAGAGATGGGCGGTGCCCGCCGCCGGGCGGAAGCGACGCGCCAGGCCGAGCGCGGCCGGGCCCGCGCGGAGGCCCTGCATCAGCACGCCATTGCGCGCGCCCTTCATCTGATAGGCCAGGAAGCGCGGCAGCAGGGCCAGCGGGTGCGCGCCGTGCTTCATCGCGACATAAAGCCGGTTGCGCACGAAATGGTGCCAGCGCGTGCCGGACCAAGCGTGGCGCTGCTCGGGGCTCACCTTGTGCAGCACCGCGATGTCGCCGCGGTAGCGGATGCGTCGCCCCATATTGATCAGGCGCAGCGCGAGGTCGAACTCCTCCCAGGTGAAGAACAGCGCCTCGTCATAGCCGCCCGCAGCCTCGAAATCGGCGCGGCGCAGCGCATGGCCGGCGCCGACGAAGGTCGCCGCGTCGAAATCCGCTGCGGCACGCGGCAGCAGCGCCCGCGGATAACCCCAGGAGGAGAGGTCGTCCTGCCCGGTGCCCTGCACCAGGATGCGGCAGGCGATCGCGGCGATGTCAGGCGCGGCGCGCAGCGCCGCGCAGGCCGCCGCCAGCGTGTTGGGGTCGGCGAATTCCGCATCATTGTCGAGCGCGAAGATGAAGGGCGCGCGGCCGAGCGCGGTGGCGCGGTTGCGCCCGCCCGCCACGCCATGGTTGCGAGCGAGGCGTACGAGCGTCGCGTCGCACGCCCCACCCACCGCGGCGGCCAGCCGGGCCAGCGCCTCAGGCCGGCTGCCCTGGTCCACGACCCAGACATGTTTCGTCACGCCAAGCTGCGCGCGGGCGGAGGCGATAGCGGCGACCGTCTCCTCCGCGCGGTCGAGGGCCAGAATGATCACATCCGCCTCCACCGCCTCGGCTGGGCCTGCGGCGCCGGCGATATGGCCGGGCTTCACAACGCGTTCCGCGCGCGCAGCACGGCCAGCGGTGTGCGCAGCAGCAGCAGCAGGTCGAGCCAGGGCGACCAATGCGCGATGTATTCGAGGTCGCTCTCGACACGCTTCAGCAGCAGCTCCTCATTCGGCGTCGGGCCGCGCAGGCCGCGCACCTGGGCGAGGCCCGTCAGGCCAGGTTTCACACGGTGCCGCGCGGCATAATTCGCCACCACCTCGTCGAAGCGGCGATGGCCGGCCCGCGTGCCGGGCGCGTGCGGGCGCGGTCCCACCAGGCTCATCTCCCCGCGCAGCACATTCAGGATCTGCGGCAACTCGTCGAGCGAGCTGCGCCGCAGAAGACGCCCGATGCGCGTCACGCGCGGGTCGCCGGCCAGCACCTGCCGCGCCGCGTCGTGGTCGGCCGCGTCGTCGAACATGGTACGGAATTTGAAGACCTCGAAGGGACGATCGTTGAAGCCGATGCGGCGCTGGCGGAACAGCACCGGCCCCGGGCTGTCCAGCCGGATCGCCAGCGCGATCAGCGCCATCGGCACAGCGAGCACCAGCAGCGCCAGCGCCGAGACCAGATAGTCCAGGGCCATTTTCACCGCGCCGCCGGCACCCGAAAGCGGCCGCGCGCAGAGCAGCGGCGGCAGCGCCGGGTGGTCCTCCCGCGGCAGGCGCGCGGCCATCATGTCTGGCGCGAGCCGCACCTCGACCGGGAAGGCGGACAGCTCATCGAGCAGGGAGAGGATGCGCTCCTCCATGGACCAGGGGAGCGCGATCACCACCACATCCACCTCGCCGCGGCGGATCATCGCGGCCAAATGCGCCATGCCGCCGAGCAGCACGACGCCCGGTGGGGTGGCGCCGCGGCCCGTGCGCTCATCCACCGCTCCGATCACCTGAAGCCCCGCTGGCTCGCGCCGGAGCGCATCGGCGAGGCGCGCGGCCTGCGGGCCGGTGCCGATGATCACGGTCCGGCGCGCCGCACGCGGCAATTGCCGTACTAGGCCGGCCGCGGCGGCGCGCACGCCCATCAGCCCTGTCGCGCCAAGCCCAGCGAAGGTGGCGATCCAGGCCGCGCCAAGCCGTTCGAGCGCGCCGAACGCCCAGGCGGCGGCCAGCGTCGCGGCCAGCGCGCCGGCGCCCGCTGCGCCGATCCGCCGCCACTGGCGGCGGAAATCGAACAGCTGCGCATGATCGTAGGCCGAGGCCAGCAGCCCGCCGCCCATGGTCAGCGCGGCCAGCAGGGCGACCACCTTGGCTTCATTGGCCAGCATGGGCGGACCGGCGAGGAGGTTGGCGCCAAACCCCGCGCCGGCCAGCGCCAGCAGATCGAGCAGCATCACCGCCGCGCCAAGCAGTAATGGCGGCCAGGGCGGTGGCGGGACGCGAAACGCGTCATTGGCGGGAATGCGCTCGAAGGGCGGCTCCTGCCGCCCGGGGCGCAACGCGGTGACGCCGGCAAGCTCGGCGGTGGGGAAGGGGTGGATCGGGTCGCCGCGGCGCCCGCCCCCGCTGTCGGGGAGGGCGCCGGCCCGGCGCAGATCGGTGTCGGCCTTGGGGGTGGCTGCGCGCATCCGTCTCGGTCAGGTCATCAGGGGTCAGGGGCGCGGGACGCGCCACCGAAAACGTAACGGCGCGACAGCAGAAAGTTCCCCATCATTCCCGCGAGGCTGCCTGCCGCGACGCCGATCACCGGATGCTGTGCGACCAGCGCCACAGTCGCGACAAGCGCGGCATAGGTGCCGTAATTGAAGGCGAAGCCGACCAGGTTGAGCACGACAAAGAGAGCCCATTGCCGGGCCACGCGGCCTTCGCCCTGGCCGCGGAAGGTCCAGGCGCGGTTGAGCGCGAAGGTCGCACTCGCCGCCGCCAGATAGGACAGCGCCCGTCCGCCATAGAGCCCGAGCCCGAGCGCCAGCCCGGCATAGAGCACCGCGGTGTCCACCAGAAATCCGACCGTGCCGACCACGCCGAAACGGAGGAATTGCAGCAGCGTGCGGCTGCGCTCGCGGCCGATCCAACCCGCGAGCCAGCTGGCGATGGCGTCCGACATGCCTGTCCCCTGTGGCGCCGCAGCATGTGCGCTGCGCGGGCCGGGTCAAACCACGCCCCGGTGACGGAAAGGTGGCAAGCCGGCCTCTCTGGACGCGGCGGGTGCGGCCTGCGAGCCTTGCCTGATCGAAGCACGGAGCGGGACGGGATGCGGGTCGGGCTGGTGGGGCTCGGACGGATGGGCGCGGCGATGGCCGGGCGGCTCGTCGATACGGGCGCGGAGGTGGCGGGGTTCGACCTCGATCCGGCGCGGGGCGGCTTGCCGCGTCTGGCCGATATCGCCGCCCCGGTTGTGATCCTCTCCCTGCCGGAGGAGACGGCGGTGGCGGCGGTGCTCGCCGCGCTGTTGCCGGCGCTGCCGCAGGGCGCGGTGATCGCCGACACCTCCACCCTCTCGCCACTCGCGGCGCGGGACTTCGCTGCGCGCGCCGCGGCGGCGGGCATCGCCTATCTGGATGCGCCGGTCTCGGGCGGGCCGGCTGGTGCCGCGGCGGGGACGCTGACGGTGATGGCGGGCGGTGAGGCCGCGGCGCTCGACCGCGCGCGGCCGGTGCTCGACCGCATCGCCGCGCGGATCGTGCATGTCGGCGCGGCTGGCGCGGGGCAGGTCGCGAAGCTCGTCAACAATCTGCTGGTCGCGACGCATCTCGTCGCCGCCGGGGAGGCGCTGCGCCTTGGCCGGCTGGCGGGGGTGGAGCCGGAGGCGCTGCTGCCGGTGATCAATGCGGCCTCCGGCCGCTCCGCCGCGACCGAGGTGAACCTGCCACGCTGGGTGCTGCCGGGGGTGGAAAGCGGCTTCACCGCGGGGCTGATGCGCAAGGATGTGCGGCTGGCGATGGAACTGGCCCAGGCTGTCGGCGCCGCGCCCGAGGCTTGCGCCCGCGCGGCCGCGGTGTGGCGCGATGCGCCGGTTGCCGATGCCGAGGATTTCAACCGCGTCGCCGCGGCATTGCTGGCGGGAGAGGGCGCATGAGCGGTTTTCGCGCATCGCAGGTCGCGGCGGAGGGCGTTGCGGCGCTGCTCGGCGGGCGTGTCGGCAGCCTCGTGGATGGTAAGATCGTGGAGGGGCAGGGCGCGCCCGTCGCGCTCGAGGACCCCGCGACCGGCACGGCGCTGCTGAGTTATGCCGATGCCGGGGCGGCCGTGGCGCGCGCAGCCGCCGCAGGTGCCGCGAAGGCGCAGCGTGCCTGGATCGCGCTGAGTGCCGCCGAGCGTGGGCGGCGGCTCTGGGCGCTGGGCGCGCTGATCCGGCGGGAGGCAGAGGCGCTCGCGCGGCTTGAATGCGCCAATACCGGCAAGCCGCTCCGCGACTGCCGCGCCGAGGCCGCCCGGGTCGCCGAGATGGCCGAATACTGGGCGGGCTGGTGCGACAAGATCGAGGGACGGACGATCCCCGTCCCCTCGGGCCACCTTGTCTATGTGCGGCGTGAGCCCTTTGGCGTGGTGCTGGCGATCACGCCCTGGAATGCGCCGCTGTTCACCTGCGGCTGGAACCTGCTGCCGGCGCTGGCGGCGGGCAATGC
>JBJOMW010000029.1:0-31550 GCA_046052145.1 Pseudomonadota bacterium | reverse complement strand
ACCGGCCTCCTGCTCCTTCAATATCCCGATGATCTGCTCATCGCTGAACCTGCTGCGCTTCATTCGTCCGTCCCTCGTTGGAGCAGACTCTACCGATAAATGGCGCCATTTCAGGGGAGCACGTCAGGCCATAACGCTTCGCACTGTTGTGGGCGTGGCCGCGCTTCCACACGATCTCGTTCCGAAAATTCTCTGGGCCGAAAATCCCGTCGAGTAGCAACTTAAGAAAATGGCTCGCGGTGGGGTCGCAGTGCAGATAGAGGCTGCCGGTCGGTTTCAGCACGCGGTGCAGTTCCACCAGCCGTGCGGCCATCATGGCCAGATAGGCCATCATGTCGTTCTCACCCAGCGCGTCGCGCATGGCTTTCAGCAATGTGCCGGCGCGCTGGTGGTGGCCGGTCACCACATCCTGGAAGCAGCGTACGGCGGCGTCGGTCCAGTGCCAGGTGTCCTCGAAGGCTTCGATCTGGCTGTCGCTGGCTTTGCCGTCCGGTGCCTTGAACAGGACGTTGTAGTTGGAGGCGGAGTTAAAGGGCGGGTCCAGGTAGATCAGGTCCACGCTCTCATCGCGGATCAGCGGCCGCCCGTCTGCGTCGCGGCCGCGCAGAACCTCCAGATTGTCGCCGTAGAACAGCGCGTTGCGCTTCATCGCATCCCCCGGCCCTGGGGTTCAGGCGATACCGTAATTATGTTTATATCGCAACGTTCACGATTGGCTGCACTAACGGAGGGGTCCGGGGACGATCATCGTCCCCGGCTGGGTCCAGGGGCGGAGCCCCTGGCTTACGCGCCTACCGCCCCGCGAGATGCGCGAAGGTGCGGGACAGGTCTTCGTAGATCGCGCGTTTGAAGCTGACGGCCAGGGTGGGCAGGTCCTCGATGCGGGCCCAGCGCCAGGCGTCGAATTCGGGGTGGTCGTCGGCGTCGAGGCGGATGTCGGATTCCACGCCCAGAAACCGTAGTGCGAACCATTTCTGGCGCTGGCCACGGTATTTCTGGGCGATGCGGAAGCCGGACGCGGCGAGGTCCGGCGGGAAGTCGTAGGTCAGCCAGCCGGGGTGTTCGGCGATGATCTCGGCCTTGTCAGTGCCGATCTCCTCGGCCAGTTCGCGCAGCACGGCGGCGCGCAGATCCTCGCCATCGTCCACGCCGCCCTGGGGCAATTGCCAGCCGCCGGCGGCACCTTCGGCGTTCGGCATGTCGGCGCGGCGCGCGACCAGCACCAGGCCGGCGTCGTTGAACAGCAGCGCGCCGACATTCGTGCGGTAGGGTTTCGTCGCGTCCGTCATCGCCAGCGGGCCTTGATCTCGGCCGTCATGGCGGCGGTGGCGGCGTCGCGGAGCGGCGCGGTGCCGTCGAGTGCCGGCAGGATGCCACTGGCCAGTTGCTTGCCGAGCTCGACGCCCCATTGGTCGAAGGGGTTGATGCCCCAGAGCGCGCCGAGGCAGGCGACCTTGTGTTCGTAGAGCGCGACGAGGGCGCCGAGCGCTTCGGGGGTGAGCTGCGGCAGCAGGATGGAGACGCTCGGCCGGTCGCCGGGGAAGACGCGGTGGGGGGCGAGGCGGTCCACCTCCGCGGCCGGCAGGCCGGCGGCGGTCATCTCCGCGCGGGCTTCGGCTTCTGTCTTGCCGCGGGCGAGTGCTTCGGCCTGGGCCAGGGCGTGGGCCAGCAGGATGCGGTGGCTGGCGGCGTGGGCGTGGTCGGGGCGGGCGACCAGGATGAAATCCACGGGCACGGGCGTCGGGCCCTGGTGGATCAGCTGCATGAAGGAATGCTGGGCGTTGGTGCCGGGTTCGCCGAAGACGATGGGGCCGGTCGGCATCGGCACGGGCGCGCCTGCGGCGGTCACGCGCTTGCCGAGGGATTCCATTTCCAGCTGTTGGAGATGTGCGGGCAGGCGGCCCAGGCGCTCGTCATAGGGCAGCACGGCGCGGGCCGGCAGGCCGAGCGCGTCCACATGCCAGAGCTCCGTCAGGGCCAGCAGCAAAGGGAGGTTTTCGGTATCGGGCGCGGTCAGGAAGTGCTGGTCCATGGCGCGTGCGCCGGCCAGCAGGCGGTCGAAGGAATCGACGCCGCAGGCGAGCGCGATGGACAGGCCGATGGCGGACCAGAGCGAAAAGCGGCCGCCCACCCAATCGCGGAAGCCGAAGACGCGATCGGGCGCGATGCCGAAGGCGGCGGTGGCGGCGAGGTTGGTGGAGAGTGCTGCGAGATGCGCATGCGCGCCGGCCTCGCCGAGGGTTTCGGCGAGCCAGGATTTCACGAGCGCGGCATTGGCCATCGTCTCCTGCGTCGTGAAGGTTTTGGACGCGACGAGGACGAGGGTGGTGCGGGGGTCGAGCGCGGGGCGGAGTGCCGCCCAGGCATGCGCGTCCACATTCGCCAGGTGATGCACGCGCATGGGGCTCGTGTCGTGGCGGAGCGCGCGGGTGGCCATGGCGGGGCCGAGGTCCGATCCGCCGATGCCGATATTCACGACATCCGTGAAGCGCGCGCCGGTCGCGCCGCGGATGGTGCCGGCGTGCACGGCTTCGGTGAAAGCGCGCATGGCGGCAAGCGTCGCGTGGACCTCGGCGGAGGCGTCTTCCGGCCCCGCGCGGAACTGGCCCGGCGGGGCGCGGAGGGCGAGGTGGAGCGCGGCGCGGCGTTCGGTGGCGTTCACCGCTTCGCCGCGCGCCATGGCGTCGCGGAAGCCGAGCGCATCGGCGGCGCGGGCGTAGTCGAGCAGGGCGGCGAGGGTTTTGGTGTCGAGCGCGGTGCGGGAGAGGTCGAGCAGCAGATCGGCGCCGCGGTGGGACAGGCGGGCGAAGCGGTCGGGCTCGGCGTCGAGCTTCGCGCGGATGGCGTGGGCGCCGGGGGCGGCGGCGAGTTGCCGCACGGCCTCCCAGGCGGTCCTCCGCGCCTCGCCCTGCCCTGCCATCCTTGTCCTCCGCGTATCGCCGCGTGCCAGCCAGCTAGTGCCTGATCCGCGAGGGCGGAACGGCTGGGGGATGATGTATCCGCTCAAAAAAAGGCCAGAGCGTGACCGGGTGGGCGGATGATGCGGCGCTACACGCCCTCGGGGCGGCCGGCGATGGCCACCGCCAGGGTCCCCGCATCCAGCACGCGGCGCGCGGCGGCGGCGGTGGCGGCGGGGGTCAGGGCGCGGAGGCGATCGGCGCGCTCGTTCAGCCAGCCGATCGGGCGGTCGTTGCGGCGGAGCGCCAGCAGCGTGCCGGCAATGCGGCGGCTGTCGGTGAATTGCAGCGGCAAATTGCCCGTCAGGAAGGCCACTGCATCGTCCAACTCGGCCGGCGTCGGGCCCTCGGCGGCCATGCGGGTCCATTCGGCGCGGGTCACGGCCAGCGTCTCCGCCACGCGGGCATTGTCGGTGGAGGTGGAGCCGACGATCACGCCCTGGCCGAAGAGCGAATCGAGGCCGACGCCGATGCCATAGGTCAGGCCGCGCTGCACCCGCACCGCTTCCATGAGGCGCGAGGAAAAGCCGCCACCGCCGAGCACGCGCAGCACCACCTGCAGCGTCTCCCAGTCCGGGTCGGTGACGGGCAGGCCGGGCTGGCCGAACAGCACCGCGGATTGGGGGGAGGCGACCTCGACCACGCGCTGGCCGAAGGCGGTGAAGGGCGGCAGGGGCGGCGCCTCGGCCGGGGCGCCTTCGGGCAGGCCCTCGAACAAAGTGGGGATCAGGCGGGCGAGTTCGTCGGCGGTGATCGCGCCGGCGGCGGCGACGATCAGCCCGTCGGCGCGCAGCTGGCGGGTGAGCGCCGCGCGGATCGCGTCCTCGGGCAGGGCGCTCAGCGTGTCCACCGTGCCGCCGGTGGGGCGGCCGGCGGGGTGGTTCGGGAAGGCGGCGGCCCAGAAGGCGCGGCCGACCTGGCCGCGCGGCGTCTCGAGCGACGCGCGGGCGCCAGCGACGGCGCGGGCGCGGACGCGTGTGACGGCGGCGGGATCGAGTCGGGGGCTGCGCATGGCGAGGTTCGCGAGCCGCACCGCTTCCGGCAGCGCCGGGCGCAGCGCGCGGAGCGAGCCTTCGAAGCCGTCGCGCTGCGCGTCGAAGCCAAGCCCGATCGCCTCATCACGCAGCGCATCGGCGAAGGCGGTGTTGTCGAGGGTGCCGGCGCCTTCGGTGAGGAGTGCGGCGCCCATGGCGAGTGCGCCGGCATGGGCGTCGGTGTCGAGCGCCGCGCCGCCGCGCCAGGCCCAGGCGATGGAGATGACGGGGACCGACTGGTCCTCGATCAGCCAGGCCGAACGCGTGCCGGCGGTGACCTGCTGGATGTCGAGACGGAAGCTGCTCACAGCGCGACCTCCGCCGGGGCGGCGACGCCATCGGGCAGCAGCCAGCCGCTGCCAGACGGCGCGCGGCCGAGCACGGCGGTGGCGGCCTCCGCCACCAGGTCGCGGGTCACGGCGCGCATGCGGGCGGGCCAGAACTCCACCGTCTCCATCGGCAGGCCGATGGCCAACGCATTGCCGATCATCCGCGGCGCGGCGCCAAGCCCATCGAGCGCGAGCAGCGCGCCGGCGGTCATCTGGCGGATGGATCGGGCGACCTCGGCCTCGGTCGGGCCGCCGTCGTCGAGCAGGCGCTTCACCACGGCGATGACCGCTTCCTCGATGCGGGCGGGCGCGACATCGCGGCGCGGCACGGCGGAGATGTCGAAATCGGTCCAGGACGCGACATCGGCGTCGTAGGACGCACCGGCCGAGACGGCGAGGCCGCTTTCCACCAGCGCGCGATGCAGGCGAGAGCCGGGGCCACCGCCGAGCACATGGCGCAGCACTTCCAGCGGCTCGCCGAGGCGCGCCTCGCCGGCGGTCAGCGTCGGCGCCTGCCAGGAGCGGAGGAAGACTGCCTCCCCGCGCAGGCGCGCGTCGTTGCGGGTGTAGCGGGGCGTGGGCGGTGCGGCGGGCGGGGCGATGCGGCCGCGCGGCACGGCAGGGCCGGGCGGCAGGGCGGCCCAATGCTCCTCCACGCTGCGCCAGAAGGCATCCTGCGCGACGGCGCCGGCGACCACCAGCACGGCATTGCCGGGCGCGTAGCGGGCGCGGAAGAACTCCACCAGATCCTGGTGGGTGATGGCGCGGATCTCGTCCTCCCAGCCGATGATGGGGCGGCCGCGCCAATGCTGCGGGCCCCACATGGCGGCGTCGAAGGCTTCGAAGAACAGCGCGCGGGGGGAGCTGTCGGTGCGCTGCTGGCGTTCTTCCAGGATCACGCGGCGCTCGGGTTCCAGCTCCGCGGCGGGGATGTGGGCGGCGGCGAAGCGGTCCGCTTCCATCATCGCGATGAGGTCGAGGCGCGAGGCTTCGACATGCTGGAAGTAGCCGGTGACATCGCGGGAGGTGAAGGCGTTGTCGTTGCCGCCTTCCCGCGCGACGCGGCGGGAGAATTCGCCGGAGGCGACGCGCGGGCTGCCCTTGAACAGCATGTGTTCCAGGAAATGCGCGACGCCCGAGCGCCCGGCCGGGTCTTCCCCGCCGCCGGCCGCGACATAGGCGTATTGCGCAACGACGGGCGCGCGGCGCTGCTCCACGAAGGCGACGCTGAGCCCGTTCGGCAGGGTGCGCAGCGTTGCGCCGAAGAGCGGGCGGTCGGCGATGGCGGGCTGCCGGGCCGGGGACAGGGCCTTGGCGTCATGGGGCAGGGTGCCGGCGGCCGCGGCGCAGGCCGCCGCCTGCAGGGCGGCGCGGCGGGTGAGTGGGGTCATTCGCCGAAGGTGGCCCCGCCGGGCCGATCGGCCAAGTCCTTTCGGCGTGTCGGTGACGCTTCGTTGCGAACGCCCGCGCTGCAGGCGAGCGGGGGAAAAGGGCTTGTTGCCGGCGTCAGCCGGCGCGTCACGCCGGAGGCGTGCGGGATAAAGATGCTCGGGGCGGCGTCAGCCGGCCCCGAGCGCCCAAAGCAGCACGCCCTTCTGGGCGTGCAGGCGGTTCTCTGCCTCGTCGAAGACGACGCTTTGCGGGCCGTCCATCACCTCGTCGGTGATCTCCTCCCCGCGATGGGCGGGCAGGCAGTGCATGACGATCGCATCCGCCGCGGCGTGCCGCAGCAGCGCGGCGTTGAGCTGATAGGGCGCCAGCATGTTGTGGCGGTTGATGGTCGCCGTATTCGGCTTCTCATCCGACATGGAGACCCAGGTGTCGGTGACGACGCAGCGCGCGCCGCGCACGGCCGCGACGGGATCGGCGGTGAGCTCGATCTCCGCGCCCTCGCGCCGTGCCCAGTCCACCAGCTGCGCGGGCGGGGCGAGCTCGGGCGGGGTGGCCAGGCGGAGCTTGAAGCCGAAGCGCGCGGCCGCCTGAAGAAAGCTCTGCGCGACATTGTTGCCGTCGCCGGTCCAGGCGACGGTCTGCCCGGCGATCGGGCCGCGATGCTCTTCGAAGGTCATCACATCGGCCATGATCTGGCAGGGATGCGAGACGTCGGTGAGGCCGTTGATGACGGGCACCGTCGCGTGTTCCGCCAATTCGCGGATCTTCGCCACATTGTCGGTGCGCAGCATGATCGCGTCCACGTAGCGGCTCAGCACGCGCGCGGTGTCCGCCGGCGTCTCGCCGCGGCCGAGCTGCATATCGCGCGAGGAGAGCACGATGGCCTGCCCGCCCAGCTGCTGGATCCCGACCTCGAAGGAAACGCGGGTGCGGGTGGAGGGCTTTTCGAAGATCAGCGCCACCGTCCTGCCCGCGAGCGGCTTGCCCGCAACGGCGCCGCGCTTGGCCTGCTGGGCCAGGTCCAGCATGCGCCGCAGCGTCGCCGCGTCGTGGTCCATGATCTCAAGGAAGTGGCGGGGGGGCGCGCTGCCCCCGCCCGCCACCTTCAACGCTGCGCTCATTGCGCCGCGGCCCTGGCCGCGTCGGGCGCGACGCGGCGGCAGGCGCGGTCCAGCAGCGCGATCGCCTCATCCGCATCCGCTTCGGTGATGATCAGCGGCGGCGCCAGGCGCAGCACGTTCATCCCCGCCGCGACGGTCAGCAGGCCTTCCTGCATGGCGGCGTCCTGCAGCGCGCCATTGCTGACGGCCTCATGCAGCTTGAGGCCGAGCAGCAGCCCCGCGCCGCGCACGCCCTCGATCACCGTCGGGTGGCGCTGCGCGAGGGCCAGCAGCCCGCGCCACAGATGCCGCGCCACGCGGTCCACGCTATCGAGGAAGCCGGGGGCGAGGATCACATCCAGCACGGCATTGCCGGCCGCGCAGGCCAGCGGGCCGCCGCCATAGGTCGTGCCATGCGTGCCGGGCTTCAGGTGCTTCGCCACATGTTCCTTGGCGAAGACCGCGCCCAGCGGGAAGCCGCCGCCGATGCCCTTGGCCGAGGACATCACATCCGGCTCGATCCCGGCCCATTGATGCGCCCAGAGTTTGCCGGACCGCCCCATGCCGGTCTGGACCTCGTCGAGGGCCAGCAGCAGGCCGAATTCGTCGCAGGTGGCGCGCAGGTCGCGCAGGAACTGCAGGTCGGCCGGGCGCACGCCGCCCTCGCCCTGCACCGGCTCGATCAGGATGCCGGCGGTCTCGGCGGTGATGGCGTCGCGCACGGCGTTCATGTTGCCGAAGGGAACGTGGTCGAAGCCCTGCACCGTCGGGCCGAAGCCGGCGAGGTACTTGGCATTGCCGGTCGCGGCGATCATGCCGAGGGTGCGGCCGTGGAAGGCGCCCTCGAAGCAGATCATGCGGTAGCGCTCGGGGTGGCCATTCTCGGCGTGGTATTTCCGCACCGCCTTGACCACGCCTTCATTCGCCTCGGCGCCTGAATTGCAGAAGAAGACGCTGTCGGCGAAGGACTGCGCGACATGGCGCGCGGCCAGCTCCTCGGCCTGCGGGACGCGGTACAGGTTCGAGACGTGCATCACCCGCGCCGCCTGCTCGGCGATGGCCTTCACCAGATGCGGGTGGCCGTGGCCGAGGCTGGAGGTCGCGATGCCGGCGCCGAAATCGAGGTATCGTCGCCCATCCGCGGCCCAGAGCTGCGCGCCCTCGCCCTTCTCGAAGGCAAGGTCGGCACGGGCGTAGTTCGGCATCAGGGCGGGAATCACGATGTTCCTCGCTTCCTCCGGCTCCGCGCGGCCGATGGGCGAGATGCCCCCAGCAGGCGCGGAAGCGGTCCAAAATGCCCGAATCGCTCCTGGGGGTCAAAACGTGCCGGGCCGGCAAGGCATGCGCCGCCCTCCGGCCCGGTATGTCTGACGCGCAGCCGTAACGATATCCGCGCGGCTCAGCCCGTCTCCCTCGTCGCGCCAGTGGCCGCGCCTGTGCCCGGCGCCGCTGGGTCGTCCTCCGATGGCAGGGTGCGGGTGGTATCCTGCCGCTGGCTGCTGCCGCCGCTGTCCGCCTGGCCCAGCGCGAGCAGGGGCACGGCGCAGAGCGCGGCCGCGCCCGTCATTAGTAGAATTTGTCGCCATCCGCGCATGCCGCGATCTCCCGTGTCGCAATCCGCCCAGCATCGCAACGCCCTGGCGTGCCGGATGGTTGCGGGAGTGGCTTGGCAGGGGGCCGCCCTGCGCGCGGTGCGGGTCGCCAGCCTCCGCCGGGGCGTGGCACAAGGGGGCATGACGCCGCAGCGGCGCCGGGCCGGGCGAGAGGGACCCCGTCCGGCCGGCCCCCCTCCCGATGAAGCGCGCCTGGCTGAGGCGGCGCTCGCACATCTCGCGCGCTTCGCCGCGACCGAGGCGGGGCTGCGACGTGTACTGGCGCGGCGCGTGGACCGCTGGGCCCGCGCGGCCGAGGCCGAGGGCCAGGCCGATGTCGCCCCCCGCACCGCTGCCGCGAAGGCCGCGGCCGCTTCGGTCGCCAAGCGGATGGTCGCGCAAGGCGCGGTGGATGATGCGGCCTTCGCCGAAAGCCGTGCGCGGCGGCTGTTGCGCACCGGCCGCTCGCGCCGCGCGGCGCTGGCGCATCTGCGCGAGAAGGGCGTGGACGCCGCCACTGCCGCCGCCGCCCTGCCCGAGGGCGAGGAGGCGGAGCTTGCGGCCGCGCTCGCCTTCTGCCGGCGCCGGCGCATCGGTCCGTTCGGCGCGGCGGCTGGCACGCCGGAGGCGCGGCTGAAGGCGCTCGGCGCCCTGGCGCGGGCCGGCTTCGGGCGCGAGATGGCGTCCCGCGCGCTCGGCATGGAGCCGGACGAGGCGGAGGCGCGGCTGATCGCGGCGCGGCAGGCATGACGGGGCCGGTGGTTTTCACGCGCGCCGGGGTGTGGCGCGGGGTCGTGGCGAGCCTGCCGCTCTGGCTCGGCATGGTGCCCTTCGGGCTGGTCATCGGCGTGCTGGCCGATGCCAAGGGCCTCACCTTCGCCGAGGCAGTGCTGATGAGCATGATCGTCTATGCCGGCGCATCGCAGCTGCTGGCGCTGGAGCTCTGGGCCGATCCGGTGCCGATCCTGGCCGCGATCGTCGCGGCGGGGGTGGTAAATATCCGCATGGCGCCGCAGGGCGCTGCGCTGGCCGCCTGGCTCGACCGGCTGCGGGGCGTGCGGCTGTGGGGGACGCTGGCGACGCTGGTGGACCATTCCTTCGCCATGTCGGTTCAGGAGCAGCGCCGCGGCGGGCGGGATGCCGGCTACCTGTTGGGCGTCGGGCTCGGGCTGTGGGTGGCCTGGGTGGCGACGACGGCGATCGGGCATCTGGCCGGGAGCCTGGTGCGGGTGCCGCCGGGGCATCCGCTGTTCTTCGCCTCGGTCGCGGCCTTTGTCTCGATGCTGGTCGGGTTGTGGCGCGGGCCGCGGGTGGATCTGGCGCCTTGGGTGGTGGCGGGGCTGGTGGCGCTGGCGTTGCACCGGGCGGGGGTGCCGGCGCCGCTGCCGCTGCTGGCGGGCAGTTTTGCCGGCGCGGCGCTGGGGGCTTGGATCGAGCTGCGCGGGCGCCGCGATGGCGGGCCTCCGCGTCCGATGACCGGAGGGCCAAAGGCCCGCAGGTCTGAATCGGCCGCGCAAACATGATGGAGCTGCGGCCGGACGTCCTGCTGGCGATCCTCGGGATGGCGCTGGTGACCTATGCCTGCCGGGCGGGGGGCTATGCGATCCTGCGCAGCATCCGCCCGCCGGAATTCGTGGAGGTCATGCTGCGGCACCTGCCGGGCGCGCTGTTCGCGGCCTATGTGGCGCCGCCCCTGGTGGCGGGGTCCTGGCCGGCCTGGGTGGGCGCGGTGGCGGTGGTCGTGGTGCAGCTTGGCACCCGCAACCTTGGGCTTGCGATCTGCGCGGGTGTGGCGGCGGTGTGGGGCGCGCAGTGGATGGCAGGATGAGCGCCGCCCCGCGCTTGACCCTGGGCGGGGGCCGTCCGCATATGACGCCGATGGTTTGGCTGCGCGTCCCTGTTCGAATTATCTCCCCGGCCTTCGCCTGAAGGCCGGGAGTTTCGCACGCGCCCCACGCTGACCCCGCGGCCCGATCACGCCGCCCGAGAGCCGCACCCATGAACGATACGCCCCTTGGCGCCCCCGAGACGCCAGCCGCCCGCGACTACCGCGGCACCGTCATCCTGCCGAAGACCGATTTCCCGATGCGCGGCGACCTGCCGAAGCGCGAGCCCGATTGGCTCGCCCGGTGGGAGGGCATGGGTCTGTGGGCGAAGCTGCGCGAACGCTCCAAGGGGCGGCCGGTCTTCGTCCTGCATGACGGCCCGCCCTATGCCAATGGCAACATCCATATCGGGCATGCGCTGAACAAGGTGCTGAAGGACGTCATCAACCGCGCGGCGCAGATGGCAGGCCACGATGCCGACTACATCCCCGGCTGGGACTGCCACGGCCTGCCGATCGAGTGGAAGGTCGAGGAAGAATACCGGGCGAAGAAGAAGAACAAGGACGATGTCCCGATCCTCGATTTCCGTGCCGAATGCCGCGCCTATGCCGCGCGCTGGCTGGAGGTGCAGGCGGAGGAGTTCAAGCGGCTCGGCATCGCCGGCGATTGGGCGAAGCGCTATGCGACGATGGACTTCCCCTCCGAGGCGGTGATCGCGGGCGAGATCGGGCGCTTCCTGATGAATGGCTCGCTCTATCGCGGGCTGCGGCCGGTGATGTGGAGCCCGGTCGAGAAGACGGCGCTGGCGGAAGCCGAGATCGAGTATCACGACCATGTCTCGCCGACGCTCTGGGCGCGGTTCCGCATCACCTGCGCGAAGGCCACGGAGCTGGTCGGCGCGTCGGTGGTGATCTGGACGACGACGCCCTGGACCATCCCGGGCAACCGCGCCGTCGCCTATGGCGATGAGATCGACTATGCGCTCGTGCATGTCGAAGGTGTCGCGGATGGCAGCCATCTGAAGGTCGGCGAGGTGCTGCTCGTCGCGCTGCCGCTGCTGCCGCAATTCGAGAAGGATGCAGGGCTCGGCGCGCACAGCATCCGGCGCGTGCTGAAGGGCGCGGAGCTCGCGGGCGCCATCGCCGCGCATCCGCTGCGCGGCATGTCGGATGCGGCCGGCGGCTACGATTTCGATGTGCCGCTGCTGCCCGGTGACTTCGTGACGACCGAAGCCGGCACGGGCTTCGTGCATATCGCGCCCGGCCATGGCGAGGACGACTTCAACCTCGGCCGCGCGCATGGGCTGCCAGTGCCCGAAACCGTGGGCGATGACGGCACCTATACGGCGCAGGCGCCGGGCTTCGTCGGGCTGCATGTCTGGAAGGCGCATGACGCCGTCTATGCGGCTTGCGAGGCGCTCGGCACGCTCGCGGCGAAGGGCAAGCTGAACCACAGCTACCCGCATAGCTGGCGTTCGAAGAAGCCCGTGATTTTCCGCGCGACGCCGCAATGGTTCATCCGGATGGATGGAGAGCACGCCTCCGGCGTGACGGACGATGCGCGCTCGATCCGTAAGACCGCGCTCGACCAGATCGCGAAAACCCACTTCGTCCCCGATATGGGCCGCAACCGCATCGGCAGCATGGTCGCAGGCCGACCCGATTGGTGCATCAGCCGTCAGCGCGCCTGGGGCGTGCCGATCCCGGTCTTCGTGGAGAAGGCAACCGGCACGCCGCTGCGCGACCAGGCCGTGGTGGACCGTGTTGTCGCGGCCTTCACCACCGAAGGCGCGGATGCCTGGTACATGCCGGGTGCGGCGCAGCGCTTCCTGGGCGAGGGGCGGAATCCTGCCGATTACGAGCAGGTGATGGACATCGTGGATGTCTGGTTCGAATCGGGCTCCACCCACGCCTTCGTGCTGGGCGAGATGGGCGGGCGCGGCCTGCCGGCGAAGGCGGACCTTTACCTTGAAGGCTCGGACCAGCATCGCGGCTGGTTCCAGTCCTCGCTGCTGGAGAGCGTGGGCACGCGGGGCGAGGCGCCGTTCAAGGCGATCCTGACGCATGGCTTCGTGCTCGACGAGCAGGGGCGGAAGATGTCGAAGTCGCTCGGCAATGTCGTGGCGCCGCAGGAGGTCGTCTCGAAGACCGGCGCGGATATCCTGCGGCTCTGGGTGATGAACACCGACGTCACCGAGGACCAGCGGATCGGCAAGAACATCCTCGATCAGCAGGCGGAGCTCTATCGGCGCATCCGCAACACGCTGCGCTGGCTGCTGGGCAATCTGGATGGCTTCGACGCGAGCGAGACGCTGCCGCATGAGCAGTTGCCCGAACTGGAACGCTGGGTGCTGCATCGCCTGACGGAGCTCGATGCGAAGCTGCGCCAGGCCCAGCGCGACCATGACTGGAGCGGCGTCTATCCTGAGATCCACGCCTTCTGCTCGGCCGATCTCAGCGCCTTCTACTTCGATATCCGCAAGGATTCGCTCTATTGCGATGCGAAGGAGTCGCTGCGTCGGCGCGCGGCGCGGACGGTGATCGACCAGCTGCATCGCTGCCTGACCGCCTGGCTTGCGCCGGTGCTGGTGTTCACGGCGGAAGAGGCCTGGCTCGCGCGTTTCCCGGAGGGCGAGAGCATCCATCTGCAGGATTGGCCGGTGCTGCCGGCGGCGTGGCGGGATGAGGCGCTTGCGGCGAAGTGGGCTGCGCTGCGCGAGGCACGCGGCGTCGCGACGGCGGCGCTCGAGGTTGCGCGGCGCGACGGGCTGATCGGCGCGTCGTTGCAGGCGCGCGTCGCGCTGGCGGGCAACGCCTTCGCCGCGCTCCCGGCCGAGACCTGGGAAGAGGTGCTGATCGCCTCCCAGGTGGCGGTCGCGCCGGGGGGCGAGGCGAAGGCTGTCGTCGAGGTCGCACCGGGCCAGAAATGCGACCGGTGCTGGCGGGTGCTGCCGGAAGTGGGGCAGTCGCAGGCGCATCCCGCGCTTTGCCGGCGCTGCGAGGCGGTGGTGGAGGGGCAGGCGGGGTGATGAACCAGCACCCATCTTCGCACCCCCACCCCGACCCTCCCCCGCAGGCGGGGGAGGGAGAAGCTGCGCGGATGCTGCGGCGGGGGTTGATCCTGGCGGCGCTGATCCTCGCTGCCGACCAGGCGTCGAAACACTACATGCTGTTCGTGCTGCATTTGCCGATCGTGCAGCACATCCCGCTGGTCGAGATCGGGCCCTTCGGCTTCGACCTGACCATGGTGTGGAACCGCGGCGTCACCTTCGGCCTGCTGGCCGGCGATGCGGCCTGGACGCAATTCGCGCTTGGCGCGCTGGCGCTGGTGATCGCAGGCGTGCTGCTGCGCTGGATGGCGCGGGCGGATAACCGCACCACGGCCTTCGCGCTCGGCGCGGTCATTGGCGGGGCGGTCGGCAATGTCATCGACCGCATCCGTTTCGGGGCGGTGGCGGATTTCTTCGACGCCCATGCCTGGGGCTGGCACTGGTACGTCTTCAACGTCGCCGACGCGGCGATCGTGCTGGGCGTGCTGGCGCTGGTCGCAGACGCCTTGTTCCGGCCACCCGCCGGCGTTAAGCCTTCTGCCCCATGACACAGCGCCCCGCCCGTCCGACCAAAGCCGCCAGCAAGTTCGCCTTGGCCCTGCCGCTGCTGCTGGCGCTGGGCGCCTGTGGCGGCGACACCTCCCGCACGCTCGGCTTTACCCGCGCCCCGCCGGACGAGTTCCAGGTGACGACGCGCGCGCCGCTCTCCGTCCCGCCGCGGCTGGGCGATCTGCCGACGCCGACCCCCGGCGCCCCGCGGCCGCAGGATAGCCGCTCGGCGGCCGCCATCCTCGCGCCCGGCGTCGCCGCCGCCCAGCCCTCCGCGGCCGAGCGCGCCCTGGTCGCCCGGGCTGGCACCCCGGTGGAGAGCAATATTCGCCGCCGCGTGGATGAGGAGAGCCTGCGGCTCGACCAGCCGCCGGAAGGCTTCGTGGACCGGATGATGTTCTGGCGCCCGGCCGGCCCGACGGGCATCGCCGTGGACCCGACGCGCGAGGCCCAGCGCCTGCGCGAGAACGCCGCGCTCGGCCGCGAGCAGACCGAGGGCGAAACCCCGATCGTCCAGCCGCGCCAGCGCAGCCTGTGGGAACGGCTGACGGGTAGCTGAGACCCGCCGAGGGCCCGGGGGGGCGTCCAGCGCCCCCGGATGGCAGGTCCGCCCGGCGAGTCCGCCGCATCGCGCCCTGGGTCATCCGGGCACCGAATATCTGTTTCGTGCGGCGGCGCCATGATGCGGGAAACCGTTTCCAAGGGGTGACGTGGCCCTGGCGGCCGCGCGGGCCTATCTAGAGGCCGAAACCCCCCCCTTCTTCCGGTAGCTTCCCTTGACCGATCCGACCCAGCCTTCGGCGACCCCCCCCTTTCTGAACCACGATCGGCCCCCTGTGCCCGACATCGTGGTGCCGCGGGGCGTGCAGCCCTTCCACCTGCATCTGAAGCCCGTGCGCGGCCGCCTGGTGCGGCTTGGCCCGCTGGCTGAGGCGTTGCTCGCCCGCCATGGCACCCAGCACGACGCAGTGCTCAGCCTGATGGGAGAGGCGCTGGCGCTGACGGCGGCGCTGGCCACCGCGCTCAAATTCCGCGGCTCCTTCAGCCTGCAGGCCAAGGGTGACGGCGCGGTGCCGATGCTGCTGGCGGATTGCACCGAAGCGGGCGCGCTGCGCGGCTATGCGCGGGCCGAGCCCGAGAAGCTCGCCGCGCTGCTGGCAGCGGGCACGCCCTCGGCCGCCGAGCTGCTCGGGGCGGGGTACATGGCCTTCACCTGCGACCAGGGGCCGGACATGGACCGCTACCAGGGCATCGTCGCCATCGAGGGCACGACTCTGGCGGAGATGACGGGCGCCTATTTCCGCACCTCGGAACAGCTGCAGAGCCAGGTGTACCTGGCCGCGGCGCGCACGCCGGCCGGCTGGCGCGCCAGCGCCCTGGTGATCGAGCGCGTCGCGGGCGAAGGCGGCGTGGATCCGCAATCGGATGCCGAGGCGCAGGATGATGCCTGGCGCACCGCCCAGGCGCTGGCTGGCACGATCACGGCGGCGGAGATGCTCGACGACCTGCTGCCGGCCGAACGCTTGCTGCACCGGCTGTTCCATGCCGAGGGGCTCGCGCTCGATCGGCCGCGGGCGCTGTCCTATGGCTGCCGCTGTTCGCGCGCGCGGCTGGCGCAGGTGCTGGAAGGCTTCCCGCCCGACGATCTGGACCACATGGCGGAAGCCGGTGCGATCACCATGACCTGCGAATTCTGCAACCTCGACTTCCGCTTCGAGCGCGATGAGGTGCAGGGCAAGGCCGGGCGGGCGTGAGGTTTTTCGCGCGCTGCGTTACGATCTAGACTGGATTCGGTCTTCCGGAGGGGTTCGACGATGCTTGCGCGCAGGACGCTGCTGCTGGCCCTGCCACTCGCTGCCGCCGCTTGTGCGTCGGGCGAGCCGGAGGTGCTGGCGCCGCTGGTCAGCGGCTACCGCCATCTGACGCCGATCCGGCTGAATGTCGCGGAGGTCGAGGTGATGACCCTCGGCTCCGCCACGATCCGGGTGGATGAGCCCGCCCCGCTCCGGCCGGAGCAGGAGATGGTGCGGATGGCGCAGGATCGGCTGGTGGCGGCGGGCACCGAGAACCGTGCCCGCTTCCTGGTGCAGATCGCCGAGTTCCGGCGCGAGTCGCTGGCAGCCCGCGGCGGCGTTGTGGGTATGTTCACCGGCGATCCGGGGGAGCGGCTGGCGACGCGGTTGCAGGCGCGGCTTGAGGTTGTCGGCACGGACACACGGCGCGTCGGCTTCGTCGAGGCCGAGGTACGGCGCCAGCGCACCTTGCCGGAGGGCGCCACGCCTGCCGAGCGGCGCCGCGCGGCGGAGGAAATCCTTCGCCAGGCGATGGACGACCTCAATGTCGAGTTCGAGTTCCAGGTGCGACGCAACCTGCGCCCCTGGCTGGCCGATGGCAGCGTGGCGCCGGTGCCGACCGGCCCGGGCGGCATCGAGCGCGAGGAGCTGCCGCGCGGCCAGCAGCCCGGCGCGCCGCAGCCCCAGACGCTGCAGCCGCCGCGGGGCTGAGGCGATGGCGCTCAGCTTCTCGAATCCGGCCGGGGTGCATGCGCCGGGGTCGCGCTATTCCCATGCCGCGGTGGTGGACGGGCCGGGGCGGCGGTTGCTGATCTCGGGGCAGGTCGGCATTGCGTCGGATGGCACGGTGCGGCCGGCCGGGCGCGACCAGATCGCGCAGGCGCTGGCCAATCTCGGCGCCGTGCTGGCCGCGCATGGGATGGGGCCGGCGAACATCGCCAAGATGGGCGTGTTCCTGACCGACCGGGCGCTGATCCCGGTCTGGCGGGAGGAGCGGGAGAGGCTTCTCGGCCAGCTCGCGCCGGCCAGCACGCTGCTGATCGTCGCTGGCCTCGCTGATCCGCGCTTCGTCTTCGAGGTGGAGGCGGAGGCGGTCGCCGACTAACACAGCGCGGGCGGGGAGCCCCCCCGCCCGGCTGGTCTTCGGCTGGCTGTCAGCCCTCGCCCGGGCGCGGGGCGGCGATCATCGCCAGCACTTCGCGGCGCGTGGACGGGTCGTCGCGGAAGGCGCCCAGCATGCGGCTGGTGACCATGGTGACGCCCGGCTTGTGGACGCCGCGCGTGGTCATGCACTGGTGCGCTGCTTCCACCACCACGGCGACGCCCTTGGGCTTCAGCACGTCGTTGATGGTGTTGGCGATCTGCGCCGTCATCTTTTCCTGGATCTGGAGCCGCTTGGCATAGGCCTCGACCACGCGGGCGAGCTTCGAGATGCCGACCACCCGGCCCGAGGGCAGGTAGGCGACATGCACGCGGCCGAGGATCGGGGCCATGTGGTGCTCGCAGGTGCTTTCCAGGCGGATGTCGCGCAGCAGCACCATCTCGTCATAGCCGTCCGTCTCCTCGAAGGAGCGGGCGAGGAGCTCGACCGGGTCTTCCTCATAGCCGCAGAACCATTCGCGATAGGCCTTGGCGACGCGCTTCGGCGTGTCGATCAGGCCTTCGCGGCTGGGGTCGTCGCCGGCCCAGCGGAGCAGGGTGCGGATGGCGTCCTCGGCCTGTTCGGCCGTCGGGCGGGGCTCGGGGTCGGGCTTGGCGAGCCGGCTTTTCGGCGTCTGGATATTCACGGTCTTCGGTCCTCGGGCGGGGGCCTGCGGATCGTCCACGGCGTGGCGGCCCGTCAGGGTGCGGCGGAGGCGTTTACGCGCTGCCGCATCACGGCGCCTTCCTCATTCCCTCGCAAATAGGTCGAGTCCGCCATCGCGCAACCATCCGGCGGCGGGAAGACCATGACGGTTGCGTAGGCCCGCCATGCGCCCGCCCCCCCCAAGGTCAGCACCCCGGCGGCCAAAGGCCGCCCGCGCCGCGACCAACCTTCCCACCCCGCGCGCCTTGTCTGCGGCGCGAAGGCAAGCGCGCGGAGCGCGCGCCCGCCGTCTGAGGGCAAAAAAATCAATGCACTCTTATATGCTGGTGGGGGCTGTCGAGGCTGAAGGGGGGGATGCTGACATCGAAGGCCTCGCCGGTCGCCGTCACAACCATGTGGTAGGCCCCCCGCATGAAACCCGATGCCGTGCTGAGCGGCGTGCCGGAGGTGTATTCGAAGCTCTGGCCCGGCTCGAGCACCGGCTGTTCGCCGACCACGCCCTCCCCCTGCACCTGCTGGGTGCGGCCGAGCCCGTCGGTGATCTGCCAGCTGCGCTTCAGCAGCTGCACCGTCTCCTGCCCCTCATTGGCGATGGCGACGCGGTAGGCCCAGACGAAGTGGCTGCGGTCCGGCTCCGACTGGTCGGCCAGGTAGAAGGCGCGCACCGAGACGCGGATCGAACGGGTCGTGTCGCTGTAGTCGTCGCGCATCCTGCCCTCATGGAGCCCCAGGCCCCGGCGCGCAATCTCGGCCGCGGCGGGCGCGGACTCAAGCCCTCTGGCGTGAGGGACGCGTCCGGGCCCCGGCCAGGCCGGGCGCGCCGGCCCGTCGCCGCCTTGTGACGCCAGGGGCGCGCGCTGGCCCCAGGGGCGCGCGCGGGCCGGGGGAACGCGATGGCGGTCTCGTGCATTGAGGCCGCGGGCACCCTCGTTGGAGGCTGCAGGAGACCGGGGTGGCAACGTCGCGCCCCGCCTGCCGCATCCGCCGCGGCTGCATGGAGGATGGTCCGCATGCACCTCGATCTTCGGCTTGAACGCGCGCTTGAGCGTGTCGAACTCGTCACTGGCGTTGGCACGCGCGATGCCGGGCGCATGTGCGTGATGTCGCTTGTCGCCTGCCTGGCGGGGGAGGAGCACACCGACAGCCCGGCCTGCGCCTCGCCCCTGATCCGCGCCTTCGCGATCCCGCTGAACGACAACATGCCGCATGGGGTGCGGCAGAAGCTGAAGCCGTTTGCGCCGCGCATCCTCGGCACGCAGGACGGGCAGGATGCGGTCCGGGCGGAGCTGCTGCGCCAGTCGCTCAGCCAGGAGATCCTGCCGAAGCTCGGCGGGCGGCAGACGTCGCAGACGCGGCGCTTCACGGGCGCGTTGTGGCGGCTGTGGTCGCTGCTCGGCATGCGCCGGCTGGAGCGTGAGGCGGAATGGATGATGGACCGCGCGGTGGCGCTGGCCGATGGCGCGGATATGGCCCGCGCGATCGCCGCCGCCGGCGCAGTCGGGCGGCTGCTGGCGCGCGCGGCGCGGGAGACGACGGACCCGCATGAGGCCGACCGGCTGTGGGACATCGCGATCGGGTTGCTCGACCGGTTGTGCGATGTCGGCGGCGAACGCTCCCCCCCGTCGCAGGCCTGGGCCGCGCGGCTGGAGCAGGTGTTCGAGCCGCGCGGGGCGCGCGGCCTCATGACAGGTGCCGTGCGGCTGTAGCGCGGCCGACCGCGCTGCGCGTCAGCTCCGCGTGCGGGCCAGCACGCGGCGCGCGGCGCGCGCGACGGGCAGGTCCACCATCTTGCCGTCCACCACGCAGACGCCGCCCGCGGCCTGATCGAGCGCGGCCAGGATGCGGCGCGCCCAGGTGGCCTGCTCGGGTGTGGGCGTCAGCACGGATTGGATCGTCGCGACCTGCCGCGGATGGATGGCGAGCTTGGCGGTGAAGCCGAGCGCGGCGACGCGCCGCGTTTCCTCCGCGAGCCCTGCCTCGTCGTCGAGGGCGAGGAAGGGCACGTCCACAAGGCCCCGGCCGGACCGCGCGGCTGCGGCGACCAGCGCGCCGCGATGCGGCAGCAGCGGCTCCCACGCGACCTGGCAGCCGAGATCGGCGGCGAGGTCCACGCCGCCGAAGCCGAGCGCGGCGCAGCCCGGTTCGGCCGCGATGGCGGCGGCGCGCGCCAGGCCCTCGGCGCTTTCGATCAGCGCGACGAGCTGCGGCGCGCGGGGATGAGCGGCGAAGGCGCGGGCGACGATGCGGAGCTCCTCTGGCGCCTCGACCTTCGGCAGCATCAGGAAATCGGGCGCGGCGGCGCCGAGCAGGGCGGCGAGGTCGGCGATGCCGTCGGCCGTCGGCAGCGGGTTCATGCGGATGCCGAGCGCGACGCCCTCCGGCGCGGCGGGGCGGGCGAGGGCGGCGGCGCGGGCGGCCGGCTTTTCGGCGGCGGGGACGGCGTCCTCGAGGTCGATCACCACCGCATCGGCGCCGGTGGCGAGCGCCTTGGCGAAACGGTCGGGGCGGTGGCCGGGGACGAACAGGATGCTGCGGGCAAGCGCGATGTCGGGATGGGTCATGGCGCCGGATGATGCGTCGGCTGGCGGGCGGAGGCCAGACGGGCGGGGGTGACAGTCAGGGCTTGATCGGATTGGCGGGCAGCGTTATCTGCATTTTCAGAAATTCCTGAAAAGTCAGAACGCCAGAGCCGCCCGGACCCCTGACCGATGCAACTGCCCCCCCTGATCCAGGCCTTCGTGCTGCATTTCGGCGAGATGGGCAGCCGCTGGGGCATCAACCGCACGGTCGGGCAGATCTATGCGCTGCTCTATGTCTCTCCGGTGCCGCTCAACGCCGACCAGATCGTGGAGGCGCTCGGCGTCAGCCGCTCCAACGTCTCGATGGGCTTGCGCGAATTGCAGGGCTGGAACCTGGTGCGCGCGAAGCATGTGCCGGATGACCGGCGCGATCATTTCACCACGCCCGGCGATGTCTGGGAGATTCTCCGCGTGCTCGCGGAGGAGCGGAAAAAGCGCGAGGTGGACCCGACGCTGTCGGTGCTGCGCGAATTGCTGATGCAGGCGCCGGCGAGCGAGGCCGAACGCCACGCCCAGGCCCGCATGGCCGAGATGCATGGCCTGATCGAGCAGCTGACCAATTGGTACGAGGATGTGAAGAAGCTGGAGACCGAGCGGCTGGCGCAGCTGCTCGCGCTTGGCTCTCGCGTCGCGCGGCTGGTGGAGGCGACGGAGAAGGTCGTCTCGCTCGGTCGCCGGAAGAAGAAGGACTGAAACCAGATGGACGCGCTGCTTCTCGCCCGCATCCAGTTTGCGGCGAACATCTCCTTCCACATCCTGTTCCCGACCATCACCATCGCGCTGGGCTGGGTGCTGCTGTTCTTCAAGCTGCGCTTCAACGCCACGCGCGACGAGAAGTGGATGGATGCCTATCGCTTCTGGGTGAAGATCTTCGCGCTGTCCTTTGCCCTTGGTGTGGTCTCCGGCATCACGATGAGCTTCCAGTTCGGCACAAACTGGCCGGGCTTCATGGAGAAGGTCGGCAATGTCGCGGGGCCGCTTCTGGCCTATGAGGTGCTGACGGCCTTCTTCCTGGAGGCGACGTTCCTCGGGATCATGCTGTTCGGCTTCCGGCGCGTGCCGGGCTGGGTGCACACCACCGCGACGGTGCTGGTCGCCTTCGGCACCACGATGAGCGCCTTCTGGATTCTGGTGCTGAATTCCTGGATGCATACGCCGGCCGGCTTCGAGCTGCGCGACGGCATCGTGCATGCGACGGATTGGTGGGCGATCATCTTCACGCCGTCCCTGCCGTACCGCCTGGCGCATATGCTGATCGCATCGGGGCTCACCTGTGCCTTCCTGATCGCGGGGCTGTCGGCCTGGCGCTGGCTGCGCGGGGATCGCGCGCCGGGTGTGACGGCGGCGCTGCGCACGGGGGTTGTGCTGGCGGCGGTGCTGGCGCCGACGCAGCTCGTTGTCGGCGACCTGCACGGGCTCAACACGCTGCAGCACCAGCCCGCCAAGGTCGCCGCGATGGAAGGCAATTGGGAGACGCGCGGCCATGTGCCGCTGGTGCTGTTCGCCATCCCGGACGAGGCGGCGCGCGAGAACCGCTTCGAGATCGCGATCCCCTCCGGCGCCAGCCTGATCCTGACGCACCGCGCGGATGGCGTGGTGCCGGGGCTGAACGAGTTCGCGGGCAAGCACCCGCCGGTGGCGCCGGTCTTCTACGCCTTCCGCATCATGGTCGGCACCGGGATGGCGATGATCGCGATCGGCCTGCTCGGCGCCTGGTATCTGTGGCGGCGCGGAGCCCTGCCCAAGCTGCTGCTGCGCGGCTTCGTGGTGATGACCTTCGCGGGCTGGGTGGCGACGCTGGCCGGCTGGTACGTCACCGAGATCGGCCGCCAGCCCTGGCTGGTGACGGGCGTGCTGACCACCGCCGATGCTGTCGGCCCCGTGCCAGCGGGCGCGGTCGCCAGCACGCTGGTGATGTACCTGGTGCTCTACGCGGCACTGCTCGCGGCCTACATCGCCGCGCTGTTCCGCCTGGCGGCGAAGGGCCGCCTGACGGAAGTGGCGCCGGGCAACGCCGCCGTCCCGCAGACCGCGTGAGGCCGCGATGACGCCCTTCCTTCCGCCCGACACGCTCGCGCTGGTCTTCGCGGGGCTGATGGCGGTCTCGATCCTCGCCTATGTCGTGCTGGACGGCTACGACCTCGGCGTCGGGCTGCTGCTGAAGGCGACGCCGGATGTGGCGGAGCGCGACCGCATGGTCGCCTCGATCGGGCCCTTCTGGGATGCGAATGAGACCTGGCTGGTGCTGGGCGTCGGGCTGCTGCTGGTGGCCTTCCCGGTCGCGCATGGTGTGGTGCTGACGGCACTGTACCTGCCGGTTGCGCTGATGCTGGTGGGGCTGACGCTGCGCGGCGTCGCCTTCGAGTTCCGCGCCAAGGCGGGCAATGCCGTGGACAAGCGGCGTTGGGATATGGCCTTCGCGGGCGGATCGGCGCTGGCGGCACTCACGCAGGGCTGGATGCTCGGGCGCTATGTGCTGGGCTTCGCGGAAGGCTGGGGCGCGCTGGCCTTTGCGGCGCTGTCGGCGCTCGGCGTCGCGGCGGCCTATGCCTTCATCGGCGCCTGCTGGCTGATCTGGCGGACCGAGGGCGCGCTGCAGAAACGCGCCGTGGCCTGGGCGCGCATGACGCTCTGGGTGGTGGCGGCCGGCATTATCGGCGTGTCGCTGGCGACCCCGCTGGCTTCGCCGCGCATCATGGCGCGCTGGTTCGAGATGCCGAACCTGCTTCTGCTGGCGCCGCTGCCGCTGGCGACGGCGGCGCTGGTGGTGGGGCTCGCGGCCCTGCTGCGGCACATGCCGCTGCCGGGCGATGCGCTGCGGCGCGTGCCCTTCTGGGCAGCGGTCGGGCTGTTCTGCCTGTCCTTCGCGGGGCTCGCCTGGTCCTTCTTCCCCTATATTGTGCCGGAGCGACTGACGCTGTTCCAGGCGGCGAGCGCGCCGGAATCGCTCAGCATCATCCTGATGGGCGCGGCCTTCGTGCTGCCGGTGATCATGGCCTACACGGTGCTGGCCTGGCGCATCTTCGGCGGCAAGGCGATGGACCTGCGATACGACTAGACGGCCGGCCGCAGGCCGGCGCCGTTGACAGCCGGCTTCCGGGAACGCGACATACGGCGGAGTCCATTCGCCGGAGCCCGTCGCCATGATGCCCCGCCTGCCCAAGCGCGCCCTGCTGACCGGTGGCGCCGCCGCCCTGACCGTTGCCGCCCTGCCTGGCGCGCGCCGCGCCGAGGCGCAGCAGACGCCGCGGACCGCACTTGTGATCGCGGCGCAGATCGACGACCTCGTCGCACTCGACCCGCACCACTCCTTTGAGGTGACGGGCTCCGACCTGCTGAAGAACGTCTACGACCAGCTCTTCATCATCGACGAGACCCGCCCGACTGCCGAGCTGCGGCCGGGCCTGGCGGAATCCTTCACCGTCTCGGATGACGGGCGGACCTTCACCTTCCGCATCCGCCAGGGCGTGCGCTTCCATTCCGGCAATGCGCTGACGGCCGCCGATGTGGTGTTCTCGCTCCGCCGGCCGCTGCAGATCAACCGCACGCCGGCTTTCATGTACCGCTCGGTCGGCCTGACCGCCGACAATGTCGAGCAGACGGTGCGCCAGACCGGCGAGTTCGAGGTGCAGGTCACCTTCGACCAAGCCTATGCGCCGACGCTGATCCAGAACCTGTTCACGGCAACCATCGGCTCCATCGTGGATAGCCGCCTGGTGCAGCAGAATGCCGGCGAGGATCGCGGCAATACCTGGCTGAACCGCAACTCCGCGGGCTCCGGCGCCTATCGCCTGACGCGCTACCAGCCGAATGAGAGCTACACGCTCGACCGCAACGACAGCTGGTGGCGCGGGCGCGCGAATCTGCAGCGCGTGATCGTGCGCCATGTGCCGGAAGCGGCGACTCAGCGCCTGCTGCTGGAACGCGGCGACGTGGATGTGGCGCGCAACCTGACGCCGACCGACATCACGGCGCTGCGCGGCCGGGCGGGCATCACCATCCAGGAATTCCCGCGCGGCACCATCCAGTATTTCAGCGCCAATATGGGCGACCCGATCCTGTCGAACCCCAAGGTGATCGAAGCGCTGAAGCACCTGGTGGATTACGACGCGATCGCCAACAACCTGCTGCCGGGCCAGGTCTTCCCGCACCAATCCTTCATCCCCCGCGCCATCTTGGGCGAGGTGGATGCGCGCCCCTGGCGCTTCGACCCCACGCGCGCCCGCGCCCTGCTGGCCGAAGCCGGCCACCCGAACGGCATCCGCCTGACGATGGACACGGCGAACACCTTCCCCAACCTCGACGTGGCGCAGGCCCTGCAGGCGAGCTTCGCCCGCGGTGGTGTGACGCTGGAAGTGCTGCCGGCGACGGGGGCGCAGGTGCTGGCGAAGTTCAGGGCGCGCAACCACCAGCTCTTCATCGGCATTTGGGGCCTGGGCTACCCGGACCCGCACTACAATGCCGACAGCTTCGCGCATAACCCGCCCGGCGCGAACAACCCGGGCAAGCTGACCTGGCGGAACAACTGGAATATCCCGGAGCTTTCCGCGCGCACCGAAGCCGCGATGCGGGAGCGCGACGAGAATGCGCGCGCGGCGATCTATCGCCAGATCCAGGAAGAGTTCATGGGCACCTCGCCCTTCGCCGTCTTCGCGCAGCAGCAGGTTCAGGTGGCGGTGCGCAGCAACCTGACGGGTTACATGGCAAGCTCGCCGGGGCTGTCGGCGATCTATTGGCGGGCGACGAAGGGGTGAGGATCGAGTTCTCCCTCCCCCGCTGGCTGGCTGGGGTAGGGGGGATTTGCGCAGTGCGCCCTGATCTTCGCACCCCCACCCCGACCCTCCCCCGCCTGCGGGGGAGGGAGAGAGCTGCATGACCAACGCCCTTCGCCAGACACCGGGCTTCCTGCTGCAGGTCGCGTTGACGCTGCTCGGGTTGCTGGCCGTCACCTTCTTCATCGGCCGCGTCGTGCCGATCGACCCGGTGCTCGCCGTCGTCGGCGACCAGGCGCCGCGCGACGTGTATGAGGCGGTGACGCGTGAGCTTGGCCTCGATCAGCCGCTGTGGTGGCAGTTCTGGCTCTACGTTCAGAAGATGGCCGCCGGCGATTTCGGCCAGTCGCTGGTCACCAACCGGCCTGTGATCGAAGACATTGCCCGCGTTTTCCCCGCCACTCTGGAGCTTGCGACCTTCGCCACCGTCATCGGCGTGGCGCTCGGCGTGCCGATGGGGATCGCGGGCGCGGTCTGGCAGGATCGCTGGCCGGACCAGATCGTGCGCGTGGTCGGGCTCGTCGGTTATTCCGTGCCGATCTTCTGGCTGGGGATCATCGGCCTGCTGGTCTTCTACGGGATCCTTGGCTGGGTGCAGGGGCCGGGGCGGCTTGGCGTGTTCTTCGAGGACATGGTGCCCGTCGTCACCGGCGTGATCCTGGTGGATGCGGCGATCGCGGGCGAATGGGAGATCTTCTGGAACGCGGTCGGGCATGTGGTGCTGCCCTCTGCTGTGCTGGGGTATTTCTCCGTCGCCTATATCGCCCGCATGACGCGGTCCTTCATGCTGGAGCAGCTGAACCAGGAATATGTCGTCACCGCGCGCGCCAAGGGCGTGTCGGAAGCGCGGATCATCTGGGTGCATGCGCTGCGCAACATCTCCGTGCCCCTCGTGACGGTCATCGCGCTGTCCTATGCGCGGCTGCTGGAAGGCGCGGTGCTGACCGAGACAGTCTTCGCCTGGCCGGGGCTTGGTCGGTATCTGACCACCGCGCTGCTTGCGGCCGACATGAACGCGGTGTTGGGCGCGACCATCGTCGTCGGGCTGGTCTTCGTCGGCATCAACCTGCTGTCCGACCTGCTCTACCGCCTGCTGGACCCGAGGTCGAAGTGAGCACAGCCACCGAACCCGGCTGGCGCGCGCGCCTGCTCACCGACACGCCGCGCTCGCGGCGGGAAGCGAAGCTCGGCCAGCTCTATCGCGGCTGGCTGCAGTTCAAGCGGAACAGGCTTGCTGTCCTCGGCCTCGCGATCGTCATCGCCCTGGTGCTGACAGCGGCCTTCGCGCCCTGGATCGCGACCCACAGTCCCTATGAACAGAATTTGGCGCAGCGCCTGCTGCCGCCGGGGACGGCCGGCCATTGGCTCGGCACGGATGAGTTCGGGCGCGACATCTTCTCCCGCATCGTCTACGGCGCGCGCGTGACGCTCTACATCGTGGTGCTGGTGGCGCTGATCGCCGCCCCCATCGGGCTGATCGTCGGCACGGCTGCGGGCTATCTCGGTGGCTGGGTGGATGCGGCGCTGATGCGCATCACCGACGTGTTCCTCGCCTTCCCCAGCCTGATCCTGGCGCTGGCCTTCGTCGCCGCGCTGGGGCCGGGGATCGAGAATGCGGTGATCGCCATCGCGCTCACCTCCTGGCCGCCTTATGCGCGCATCGCGCGGGCGGAGACGCTGACGATCCGCAACAGCGATTTCATCGCCGTCGCGCGCATTCAGGGCGCCGGCACGGGGCGCATCCTGTTCCGGCATGTGATGCCGCTCTGCGTGTCTTCGCTGACGGTGCGCGTCACGCTCGACATGGCGGGCATCATCCTGACGGCGGCGGGGCTTGGCTTCCTCGGCCTCGGCGCGCAGCCGCCGATGGCGGAATGGGGGGCGATGGTCTCCTCTGGCCGGCGCTACATCCTGGACCAATGGTGGGTCGCAACCATCCCGGGGTTGGCGATCTTCGTCGTCAGCCTGGCCTTCAACCTTCTGGGCGACGGTCTGCGCGACGTGCTGGACCCGAGGCAGAAGAAATGATGCGTCCGATCGTAGGAGGGGAGAGGCCCGAAGGGCCGAGCACCGGAGGCGTGAATCGGCCGCACCACGCCCAAGGCGCGCTGCTAGAGGTCGACGACCTGCGGGTGACGTTCAACACGCCGACCGGCCCGTTCCGCGCCGTGCGCGGCGTGTCCTTCGCGCTCGGGCGCGAGCGGCTGGGCATCGTGGGCGAGAGCGGGTCGGGCAAGTCGCTGACGGGCCGCGCCATCATGCGCCTGCTGCCGCCATCTGCGCAGCTGGAAGCGAAGCGCCTGTCCTTCGATGGTGTGGACCTGCTCCGCGCCTCCCCGCGCACGCTGCGCGGCATTCGCGGCGCGCGAATCTCGCTGGTGCTGCAGGACCCGAAGTATTCGCTGAACCCGGTGATGACCGTGGGCGACCAGATCGCGGAGGCCGCGCGCATCCATGGGGGCGTCTCGGTGCGCGAGGCAAAGCGCAAGACGCTCGAGATGCTGGAAGCGGTACGCATCCGCGATCCCGAGCGTGTCGCGCGGCTCTATCCGCATGAGGTTTCGGGCGGCATGGGCCAGCGCATCATGATTGCGATGATGCTGGTGCCGGAGCCCGATTTGCTGATCGCGGATGAGCCCACCAGCGCGCTGGATGTCACTGTGCAGATGCAGGTGCTGGCGATCCTGGACGACCTGGTGGCGAAGCGCGGCATGGGGCTGATCTTCATCAGCCACGATCTCGACCTGGTGGCCAGCTTCTGCGACCGCGTGCTGGTGATGTATGCCGGCCGCGTTGTGGAGGAGCGCGCCGCGCGCGACCTCGCCGCCGCGACGCATCCCTACACGCAGGGATTGCTGCGGAGCCTGCCGCGCATCGCCGATGACCGGCCCGAATTGCCGACGCTTGCGCGCGATCCCGCCTGGCTGGAGGGCTGAGCGCGTGATCTCGGTTAGCGATCTCGTCGTCACCTTCGGCCAGGGCCGCGATGCGGTGCGCGCCGTGCGCGGCGTGTCCTTCGATGTGGCGGAAGGCGAGAGCTTCGGGCTGGTGGGCGAAAGCGGCAGCGGGAAATCCACCGTGCTGCGCGCGCTGGCGGGGCTGAACCGCAGCTGGACGGGACGCGCCGCGATCGCTGGCCTCGATGTCGCGGCGCGCGACCGGCGCCTGCCGCGCATCGTGCAGATGGTCTTCCAGGACCCCTACGCCTCGCTGCATCCGCGCCACACGGTGGACCGCACGCTGTCGGAGCCTCTCGAGATCCACGGCATCGGCGATGTGTCCGCCCGCGTCGAGAAGGCGCTGGCCGATGTCGGCCTCGGCCCGACGTTCCGCTTCCGCTATCCGAACCAGCTCTCGGGCGGGCAGCGCCAGCGCGTGGCGATCGCGCGCGCGCTGATGCTGGAGCCGAAGGTGCTGCTGCTGGACGAGCCGACGAGCGCGCTGGATGTCAGCGTGCAGGCGGAGATCCTGAACCTGCTGCGCCGGCTGCGCACCGCGCAGGGGCTGACGATGATCCTGGTGAGCCACAATTTGGCGGTGGTGGCGCATATGTGCGACCGGCTGGCGGTGATGAATCGCGGCCTGGTCGTCGAGGAGATGGACGTCGCGACGCTCCGCCGCGAGGACCCGCGCGAGGCCTATACGCGCCAGCTGCTGCTGGCGTCGAAAGGCTACGACCGCGAGGCGGCGGCGCGGATGGTGACCTACGACTGAGGCAAGGCGGGTGCGGCGTGCGGCGCTGCGAGCGCGGCGGGCTCCTCATCCTTCAGCGTGACACCGGTGGTGCCAATGCGACGCGCGGCGGCGACCAGCCAGAGCAGCTTGCGCGCCGCTTCCGCCGTGCCGAGGCCGCCGGGGCGGATATTGCTGATGCAGTTGCGCTCCGCGTCGCTGCGTCCGCGCCGCGGCGCCCAGGTGAGGTAGATGCCCATGCTGTCGAGCGCGGTCAGCCCGGGGCGCTCGCCGATCAGCACGGCGACGGCGGCGGCCCCCAGCTCCTCCCCGATGTCGTCGCCGAGCGCGACGCGTGCCTGGCTTGCGATGACGATGGGCGCGAGCGCCCAGCCGGCCTCAAGCAGCCGAGGCAGCAAGGTGCCGAGCAGCGCGGCTGCTTGCGCCTGCACGCCGGCTGCGCACAGCCCATCAGCGATCACGATGGCGAAGCTGCCGGGCTGCGCGTCGCCGGACAGCATCGCCCGATCATCGCTGTGCAGACGGCGGCCAAGATCGGGACGCAGCAGGTAGCTGCGGCGGTCCGGGGCCGCGCTCGTAACCCGGCGCGTGGCGGCGCCGAACGGCGCGAGCGCGGTCGCCAGCGTATCGGCGTCGAGCGCAGACCACACCGCGTCCCGCGCGCGGGCATGCGCTTCCACGAAATCGAGATGCGCCGCGGTGGGCTGCGCATTGCCGACGCGGCCGAGCGCAACGCGCGCCGCGGTGAAACGCCGGAGGTCGGACCAGAGGGTGGGCGTGCTGCTCATGTCAGCGCCTGTCGTAACGCGCCGGGCAGGTGCTCCGGCGTGCTTGCGGCCAGGCCCATGCGCTCCAGCCATTCGGCGAATTCCGGCGCTGGCTGCTTGCCGAGCACGGCGCGCGCGTAGAGCCCGTCATGGAAGGAGGTGGATTGGTAGGCGAGCATCACATCATCCGCGCCCGGCACGCCCATGACGTAGTTGACGCCCGCGACGCCGAGCAGCGTCAGCAGCGCGTCCATGTCGTCCTGGTCGGCTTCAGCGTGGTTGGTGTAGCAGACATCCACGCCCATCGGCAGGCCGAGCAGCTTGCCGCAGAAATGGTCCTCGAGCCCGGCGCGCATGATCTGCTTGCCGTCGAAAAGGTATTCGGGGCCGATGAAGCCGACGACGGAGTTGACCAGCAGCGGGGCGAATTCGCGCGCCACCGCATAGGCGCGGGCTTCCAGCGTCTGCTGGTCGCAGCCGTGATGCGCATCTGCCGACAGGGCGCTGCCCTGGCCGGTTTCGAAATACATCACATTGTCGCCGATGGTTCCGCGCTTGAGGGAAAGCGCAGCCTCCCGCGCTTCCCGCAGCAGGGCGAGGGAGACGCCGAAGCTGCGGTTCACGCCCTCGGTGCCGCCGATGGATTGGAACACCAGGTCCACCGGTGCGCTGCGCTGCATGGCCATCATGGTTGTGGTGACATGCGCCAGAACGCAGGACTGCGTCGGGATGGCGAAGCGCTCCCGCAGCGCGTCCAGAAGTTCGAGCAGGCGCAGAAGGCTGTCCACATTGTCGGTCGCGGGATTGATGCCGATCACGGCATCGCCCGCGCCCAGCAGCAGGCCATCCAGGATCTGGGCCGCGATGGATTTCGGATCATCCACCGGGTCATTGGGCTGCAGGCGGATGGCGAGCGTGCCGGGCAGGCCGATCGTGTTTCGGAAGCGGGTGACGACGCGACACTTTCCCGCAATCGCGACAAGGTCCTGCAGGCGGCAGATCTTGCTGACGGCGGCGGCCATCTCCGGCGTAAGGCCAGGGGCGAGGGCGGCGAGTGCTGCGCTGTCGGCGTCCGCCAGCAGCCAGTCGCGGAAGCCGCCGACCGTGAGGTGTGAGATGGGCGCGAAGGCTGCGGCGTCGTGGCGGTCAATGATCAGCCGCGTGACCTCGTCGGCCTCGTAGGGGATCACGGCTTCGGTCAGGAAGTGCCGCAGCGGCAGGTCGGCGAGCGCGCGCTGCGCCGCGACGCGCTCGGCCGCGCTGGTTGCGGCGACGCCGGCGAGCGCATCGCCCGAACGGGGTGGTGTGGCCCGCGCGAGCAGGGTGCGTAGATCCGCGAAGACATGGCGCGTGCCACCGACGCTCTGCGCGAAGCCCATCTGGTGCCTCCGTGTGAGGACGAGATGCCACCAGCGGCGCTCGCGGGCCAGCCCGCATATGCCTGGGGGCCCACGGGGACGATGGTGCCGAGGCCCGGATTTGAACCAGTGACCTACTGATTACGAATCCTTGCGTTCGTCGTCTTGGGGCGTCTCTTGGCATCTCACGGTGCCAATTAAGCACATGTTTTATATAATTTATTAGTCTCGGCTCGTCTCGGGCAGACTCGTTGAATCTCACACGATTTGGCACCATAGTGGCACCACGGATGGCAGGGAGAAGCCAAGGGTGCCCCTTACCGACATCGCGCTGCGCAAGGCCACCAAGCGGCAGATCCTCCGGGAGGGCGGCCTGGAATTCCGCTTCTTCGAGGATGGCAAGGCGGGCGTCCGGTTCCTTGGCCGGGTTCGTGGGTCCAACCAGCGCTTCGCCATCAGCCTCGGCCGCTATCCGGGCCTGTCGCTGCAAGCAGCCCGGAAGCTGGGAGAGGCCCATAGGCGGCTCTGCGAGGAGGGCAGCGACCCCCGGCACGCACGGCAGGAGAAGGCAGTCCAGGACCAGAAGCTCGTGGGCCTGCTGCTGGACGAGTATCTGGGCACGCTGACGGACAACCGGCCGCGGACCGTGGCGGACAAGCGGTCAACACTTCAGACGGCACTGAAGGGGCTGAAGGATCGCCCGATCAAGAAGGTGACGAAGGGCGACGTCACTCGGCTGCTCGATACCTATGCGCAGAAACCGGCCGTGCGGCGGAAGCTGTTTTCGTATCTGTCGCATTTCCTGGGCTGGTGCCAGGACCGCGACTTGGTCGGGGAGAATGTGTGCCGGCAGATCCGGGCGCCGAAGGCTGTCGATCCCAAGGAGCGCGTGCTGGCCGAGGCTGAGATTGCCGCGCTGATGAATGTGGAGGGCAGTCTCTGGGGCACGATGC
>JBJOMW010000028.1:0-34700 GCA_046052145.1 Pseudomonadota bacterium | reverse complement strand
CGCCGGAGATCGGCGAGAAGGCGATCCTGGAGCTGATGGCGGCGGTGGACGCCTACATCCCGCAGCCGGCGCGTGCGCTGGACCGTCCGTTCCTGATGCCGGTCGAGGACGTGTTCTCGATCTCGGGCCGCGGCACGGTGGTGACGGGCCGCGTGGAGCGCGGGATCATCAAGGTTGGTGATGAAGTCGAGATCGTGGGCCTGAAGGACACGGTGAAGACGATCGTCACGGGCGTCGAGATGTTCCGCAAGCTGCTGGACAGCGGGCAGGCGGGTGACAACATCGGCGCGCTGCTGCGCGGCACGAAGCGTGAGGATGTGGAGCGCGGTCAGGTTCTGTCGGCGCCGGGCTCGATCACGCCGCACACGCAGTTCAAGGGCGAGGCCTACATCCTGACGAAGGAAGAGGGTGGCCGCCACACGCCGTTCTTCACGAACTACCGTCCGCAGTTCTACTTCCGCACGACGGACGTGACCGGCGTGGTGAAGCTGCCGGACGGCGTTGAGATGGTGATGCCGGGCGACAACGTGTCGATGGATGTCGAGCTGATCGCGCCGATCGCCATGGACGAAGGCCTGCGGTTTGCGATCCGCGAAGGCGGCCGCACCGTCGGCGCCGGCGTCGTCTCCAAGATCGTGAAGTAAGGCGGATCCGGGACTCACGGTCATGGACAGCCAGAACATCCGCATCCGCCTCAAGGCGTTCGATCACCGCGTGCTGGACGGCAGCACGCGGGAGATCGTCAACACGGCCAAGCGGACGGGCGCGCGGGTGCGCGGCCCGATCCCTCTGCCGACCCAGATCGAGCGTTTCACCGTCAACCGCTCGCCGCATGTCGACAAGAAGTCGCGCGAGCAGTTCGAGATTCGCACGCATCGCCGCCTTCTCGACATTGTCGACCCCACCCCGCAGACCGTGGACGCGCTGATGAAGCTCGACCTCGCGGCGGGTGTGGATGTCGAGATCAAGATCTGACGCGCGCAAAGGGACCAGGACGATGGCCACCAACGGCCGGACCGGGCTCATTGCCCGCAAGCTGGGGATGACCCGGCTTTTCAACGACGACGGCTCCACCGTGCCCGTCACCGTGCTGCATCTTGACGATGTGCGCGTGGTGGCGAACCGCACCGCGGAGAAGGATGGCTACGATGCCGTTCAGCTCGGCCTTGGCAATGCCAAGCCAAAGAACGTCACCAAGCCGCAGAAGGGCCACTTCGCCAAGGCTGGCGTCGAGGCGCCGCGCAAGGTGGTGGAGTTCCGCGTGCCGGCCGAAGCGCTGGTCGCGCCGGGCACCAAGCTCTCGGCCGAGCATTTCGTGACGGGCCAGAAGGTCGATGTCACGGGTGTGACGGTTGGTAAGGGCTTCGCGGGCGGCATGAAGCGCTGGAACTTCGCGGGTCTCGAGGCGTCGCACGGCGTCTCGATCAGCCACCGTTCGCTGGGCTCGACCGGTAACCGTCAGGATCCGGGCAAGACCTTCAAGAACAAGAAGATGGCCGGCCATCTCGGTGTCGAGCGCGTGACCACCCAGAACCTGGTGGTCGCCGGGCACGATGCGGAGAAGGGGCTGCTGCTGATCAAGGGCGCCATTCCGGGCCCGAAGGGCGGCTATGTGCTGGTGCGTGACGCTGTGAAGCGCGCGCGTCCGGCCGAGGCGCCGTTCCCGGCTGCCGTGGTGCAGGGGTAAGTGACAATGCCGAAGCTTCCCGTCATCACGCTGGACAATTCGCCGGCGGGCGAGATCGAGCTGCCGGAGGCGCTGTTCGGCGTCGCTCCGCGCGCCGACATCCTCGCACGTGTGGTGCATTGGCAGCTCGCCAAGCGCCGCGCTGGCACCCACAAGGCGAAGGGCATGGGCGAGGTCTCCGGGACCACGAAGAAGCCCTATCGTCAGAAGGGCACCGGCAGCGCCCGCCAGGGCTCGCTCCGTGCGCCGCAGTTCCGCAAGGGCGGCGTCGTGCATGGGCCGGTCGTGCGCAGCCACGAATACAGCCTGAACAAGAAGGTCCGTCGTCTCGGCCTGATCCACGCGCTGTCGGCCAAGGCGGCCGAGGGCAAGCTGGTGGTGCTCGACACCGCCGCGGCCGGCGCGGATGCCAAGACCTCCGCCATGGCGTCGAAGCTGAAGGCGCTCGGCTGGTCTTCTGCCCTGGTGGTGGATGCGGCGGTGGATGCCGGCTTCGCCCGCGTGACGCGCAACCTGCCGAAGGTGAGCGTGCTGCCGACGATCGGCGCCAATGTCTATGACATCCTCCAGCACGATGTGCTGGCGGTGACGCGTGCGGGCGTTGCGGCGCTCGAGGCGCGGCTGAATGGTGTGAAGGAGGCCGCGGCATGAGCGAGGCGGCAGACAAGCCGCGCGGCGTGCAGCTGAGCGCGGAGCGGATGTACCAGGTGATCGTCTCCCCGGTCGTGACGGAGAAGGCGACCCGGCTGAACGAGTTCAGCCAGGTGACCTTCCGCGTCGCGCTGGATGCGACGAAGCCGGAGATCAAGGCGGCGGTGGAAAAGCTGTTCTCGGTGAAGGTCGAGGCAGTGAACACGGTCGTGATGAAGGGCAAGACCAAGCGGTTCCGCGGCCGTGAAGGCCGCCGGTCCGACTGGAAGAAGGCGATCGTGAAGCTGCAGGCCGGCCAGACGATCGACCTCACCACGGGGCTCGCGTGACACCATGGCGCTGAAGAACTTTAATCCCGTCACGCCTTCGCTGCGCGGCACGGTCCTGATCGACCGGTCCGAGCTGTGGAAGGGCAAGCCGGTCAAGGGGCTGACGGTCGGCAAGACCTCCTCGGGCGGGCGTAACAACCACGGCCGTACCACCGTCCGGTTCCGGGGCGGCGGACACAAGCAGTCCTACCGCATGGTGGACTTCAAGCGCCGCAAGTTCGACGTGCCGGCGACCGTTGAGCGCCTGGAATACGACCCGAACCGCACCTCCTTCATTGCCCTGATCAAGTATCAGGACGGCGAGCTGGCCTACATCATCGCGCCGCAGCGCCTGAAGGCGGGCGACACGGTGGTGAACGGCTCGAAGGGCGCGGACGTTAAGCCGGGCAATGCGATGCCGCTGGCCAACATCCCGGTCGGCACGATCATCCACGCGATCGAGCTGAAGCCGGGCGCGGGTGCGAAGGTTGCGCGCTCTGCCGGCACCTTCGCCCAGCTGGTTGGCAAGGATTCGGGCTATGCCCAGATCAAGCTGATGTCGGGTGAGCTGCGGACCGTGCGCGCCGAGTGCATGGCCGCGATCGGCGCCGTGTCCAACCCGGACAACTCGAACCAGCAGATCGGTAAGGCTGGCCGCAAGCGGTGGATGGGCTTCCGCCCGCACAACCGCGGCGTCACCATGAACCCGATCGACCACCCGCATGGTGGTGGTGAGGGCCGGACCTCGGGTGGCCGCCATCCGGTCACGCCCTGGGGCAAGCCGACGAAGGGTGCGAAGACCCGCAACAACAAGCGGACCGACCGGCTCATCGTCCGGCGCCGCAACGCGACGAAGGGCTGATCGCGATGCCGCGCAGCGTATGGAAGGGGCCGTTCGTCGACGGCTACCTGCTCAACAAGGCGGAAGTGTCCCGTGCCTCGGGGCGCAACGAGATCATCAAGATCTGGTCGCGCCGCAGCACGATCCTGCCGCAGTTCGTGGGCCTCACCTTCGGCGTCTACAACGGGAAGAAGTTCGTCCCGGTGCAGGTGACGGAGAACATGGTCGGCCACAAGTTCGGCGAGTTCTCGCCGACGCGCACCTTCAACGGCCATTCGGCCGACAAGAAGGCGAAGCGGGGCTGAGATGAGCAAGCCGAAGCACGCACGCACCCTCGCCGAGACCGAGGCCCAGGCGGCGACGCGGAACATCCGCGTCAGCCCGCGCAAGCTGAGCCTGGTGGCGGGTCTGATCCGCGGCCGCACCGCGCAGGACGCGGTGGCGACGCTCACCTTCTCCAAGCGCCGCATCGCGCAGACGGTGAAGAAGACGCTCGAGAGCGCGATTGCCAACGCCGAGAACAACCACCAGCTCGATGTCGACCGCCTGGTCGTGTCGCGCGTCGAGGTGGGCCGCTCGGTCGTGATGAAGCGCTTCCACGCGCGTGGTCGTGGCCGTTCGTCGCGCATCGAAAAGTGGTTCAGCCACCTCACCATCGTGGTGGCCGAGCAGATCGCGGACGCGCCGGCGCCGCAGCAGGAGGCCGCGTAAGATGGGCCAGAAAGTTAATCCGATCGGGCTTCGGCTCGGCATCAATCGGACTTGGGATAGCCGGTGGTTCGCCGCCGATGACTATTCCAAGATGCTGCATGAGGACCTGAAGCTGCGCCGCACGTTGCGCGACCGGCTGAAGGGCGCGGGCGTGTCCCGCGTGGTGATCGAGCGTCCGGCGAAGAAGCCGCGCGTGACGATCCACGCGGCGCGGCCGGGTGTTGTGATCGGCAAGAAGGGCGCCGACATCGAGGTGCTGCGCAAGGACCTGGCCAAGATGGCCGGGGCCGAGGTCTCGCTGAACATCGTCGAGATCCGCAAGCCCGAGATCGACGCGACGCTGGTGGCCGAGAGCATCGCCCAGCAGCTGGAGCGCCGGGTTGCCTTCCGCCGTGCGATGAAGCGCGCCGTGCAGTCCGCCATGCGCCTCGGCGCGGGTGGCATCCGGATCAACTGCTCCGGCCGTCTCGGCGGTGCCGAGATCGCGCGCATGGAGTGGTACCGCGAAGGGCGCGTGCCGCTGCACACGCTCCGTGCGGATATCGATTTTGGTACCGCGACCGCGAAGACCACCTATGGCACCTGCGGTGTGAAGGTGTGGATCTTCAAGGGCGAGGTGATGGCCCATGATCCGATGGCGCAGGACAAGCGCGCCGCGGAACAGGCCCCGCAGCGCTGATGGTGATGTGAGATGCTGTCTCCGAAGCGCACAAAATTCCGCAAGGCCCATAAGGGCCGCATCAAGGGCGTCGCGAAGGGCGGGTTCAGCCTGAACTTCGGCGGCTTTGGCCTGAAGGCTCTCGAGCCGGAGCGCGTGACCGCGCGCCAGATCGAAGCCGCTCGTCGCGCCATCACGCGTGCGATGAAGCGCCAGGGTCGGGTCTGGATCCGGATCTTCCCGGATGTGCCGGTCTCGACCAAGCCGGCCGAAGTCCGCATGGGCTCGGGCAAGGGCGCGCCCGAATACTGGGTCTGCCGCGTGAAGCCGGGGCGGATCATGTTCGAGCTCGACGGCGTGCCGGCTGAGATCGCGCGCGAGGCGCTCGAGCTCGGCGCGGCGAAGCTGCCGATCAAGACGAAGATCGTCACGCGCCTCGGCGCGGCGCCGGCGGAGGCCTGATCATGGCGATGGCGAAGATCGTGGACGTTCGCGGCAAGAGCGCGGACGAGCTGCAGGAGATGCTGGTTGGCCTTCGGAAGGAGCAGTTCAACCTGCGCTTCCAGCGGGCGACCGGCCAGCTCGAGGCGGTGGGGCGCATCAAGGAAGTGCGTCGTACCATTGCGCGGGTGAAGACCGTGATGGCCGAGCGCAACCGCGCTCCGGCAAAGTCGTAAGGGGTTCCGGGCGATGCCGAGGCGCGTCCTCACGGGCCGGGTGGTCAGCGACAAGACCGACAAGACGGTGACCGTCCTTGTCGAGCGTCGGGTGATGCATCCGCTCTACAAGAAGTTCATCCGCCGCTCGAAGCGCTATGCAGCGCATGACGAGGCGAACCTCTGCAAGGAGGGGGACCTGGTCTCCATCGAGGAGTGCCGGCCGATCAGCAAGACGAAGTCTTGGCTGGTCGTGAGCCGCAACGGCGAGTCCGTTTCGCGTCCGGCCGGCTTCGACGCCGCTTCGGCGCTGGCGGAGGCCTGATCCATGATCCAGGTCGAATCCAACCTCGACGTCGCCGACAACTCCGGCGCGCGCCGCGTCCAGTGCATCAAGGTGCTGGGTGGCTCCAAGCGGAAGACGGCGTCCGTCGGTGACGTGATCGTCGTCTCCGTGAAGGAAGCGATCCCGCGCGCCAAGGTGAAGAAGGGCGAAGTGCATCGCGCCGTCATCGTCCGCACGGCCTATCCCGTGCGCCGCATCGACGGCACGGCGATCCGTTTCGACGGCAATGCCGCGGTGCTGATCAACAAGCAGGGCGAACCCATCGGGACGCGCATCTTCGGACCGGTCGTGCGCGAGCTGCGCGCGAAGAAGTTCATGAAGATCATCTCGCTGGCGCCGGAGGTCCTGTAAGGCCATGGCGGCGAAGATCAAGAAGGGCGACAAGGTCCAGGTTCTGGCCGGTCGCGACAAGGGCAAGCGGGGCGAAGTCATTCGCGTCGTTCCCAAGGAAAACCGCGCCTTCGTGCAGGGCGTGAACATGGTGAAGCGGCATGAGAAGCCGCAGGGCATGAGCCGACCGGGCGGCATCACGGAGAAGGAGGGTCCGATCGACCTCTCCAACCTCGCGCTGCTGGATCCGAAGACCGACAAGCCGACCCGCGTCGGGTTCAAGACGCTTGAGGACGGTAAAAAGGTCCGCGTGGCGAAGGCCTCGGGCGAGGTGATCGACCGATGAGCGATACGAAGAAGGGCGCGGCCCCGAAGAAGGCGGCCGCCAAGGCGGCGCCGGGTGGTGCCGAGCGTGGCGGGCAGGCGGCGACGTCGGTTGCGGTGAAGGCCGGGCCGGCAGCGGCGTCCCCGGCGGAGCAGCCGCGGCTTCGCAAGCACTATGACGACGTGGTGCGCAAGCAGCTCGTCGCGGAATTCGGGTACACGAATCCGATGGAAGTGCCGAAGCTCGACAAGATCGTCATCAATATGGGCGTGGGCGAAGCCGCCGGCGACCAGAAGAAGCTCGACGCGGCGGTGGCCGAGCTGATGGCGATCAGCGGCCAGAAGCCGGTGAAGACCAAGGCGAAGAAGGCGATCGCGGGCTTCAAGATCCGCGAAGGCCAGGCGATCGGCTGCAAGGTCACGCTGCGCAAGGCCCGCATGTACGAATTCCTGGACCGCCTGGTCACCATCGCGCTGCCGCGCGTGCGTGACTTCCGCGGCATCCCCGGCACGCGGGGCTTCGACGGCCGTGGCAACTACGCCATGGGCCTGAAGGAGCAGATCGTGTTCCCCGAGATCAACTATGATCGCGTGGATACGATCCGCGGCATGGACATCCAGTTCGTCACCACAGCGAAGACGGACAAGGAAGCGAAGGCCCTTCTCAAGGCCTTCTACCTGCCCTTCGCCAACTGAACCCGTTTGGAAAACCGTCGGTCCGGGGCAGTTGCCCCGCGGCCGGCAGGTTCCGGAGGACCTGAGACGACATGGCCAAGACCTCGTCAGTCGAGAAGAACAACCGGCGCGCGCGGCTTTCCAAGCTGCACGCCGCGAAGCGTTCTGCCCTCAAGGCAGTGGTGATGGACCGTGCGCGGCCCGTCGAAGAGCGCTTCGAGGCAACGCTGAAGCTTGCCCAGTTGCCGCGTAACGGCGCGCCTGTGCGCGTCCGCCTGCGCTGCGAGCTCACTGGGCGTCCCCGCGGCAACTACCGCAAATTCAAGCTGAGCCGGAACATGCTCCGCGAACTGGCCAATACCGGCCAGCTTCCGGGCGTGGTCAAGGCGAGCTGGTAAGGAGGGCTGCGCATGTCGCTGTCCGATCCGCTGGGTGACCTGCTCACCCGCATCCGCAACGCCCAGTCGTCTCGCCAGAGCCGCTGCGTCGCCCCGGCCTCCAAGCTGCGGGAGAACGTGCTCGAGGTGCTGAAGCGCGAGGGCTATATCCGTGCCTTCTCGACCGAGGAGCTTCGCCCCGGCGTGAAGGTCATCGCGATCGAGCTGAAGTACTCGGAGGGCGAGCCGGCCATCAAGGAGATCCACCGGGTCTCGAAGCCTGGCCGGCGCGTCTATTCGAAGATCGCCGAGCTGCCGAAGTTCTACAACGGGCTTGGCATCTCCATCCTCTCCACGCCGAAGGGCGTGATGAGCGACCATGAGGCCCGCACCGCCAATGTTGGCGGTGAGGTCCTCTGCCGCGTGTTCTGAGGGAGGGCAGGGGAATGTCTCGCGTCGGCAAGTACCCGGTGCCTGTCCCGGCTGGCGTCCAGGTGGCGCTGCAGGGCCGCACTTTGGTGGCCAAGGGCAAGCTTGGGGAACTCACGCTCGCTCTGACGGATGATGTGGATGTCGAGGTGGCCAATGGCGCTGTCGCGGTGAGCCCGCGCGGCGAGGGCCGCAGCGCCCGCACCATGTGGGGCACCACGCGCAGCCTGATCAACAGCATGGTGGTGGGTGTCTCCACGGGCTTCGTGAAGTCCATGGAAATTACCGGCACCGGCTACAAGGCGGCCGTTCAGGGGAAGGATCTGATCCTGAACCTCGGCTACAGCCATGAGATCCGCTACCCGGTGCCGCCTGGCATCAAGATCACCTGCGAGAAGCCGACCTCCGTGAAGGTGGAAGGCATCGACAAGCGGCAGGTGGGCCAGGTCGCGGCTGAGATCCGTGCCTATCGCGGTCCCGAGCCCTATAAGGGCAAGGGCGTGCGCTACGACAACGAGCAGATCCTCCGGAAGGAGGGTAAGAAGAAGTAATGGCCGACAAGCTCGCACTGCAGACGCGCCGCCGCGCGCGACTGCGCTACCAGCTGAAGATCAAGAGCGGCGGTCGCCCGCGTCTCTCGGTGTTCCGCTCTGGCAAGCACATCTACGCGCAGGTGATCGACGACAAGCAGGGCCGTACCCTTGCCGCCGCGTCGAGCATGGAAAAGCCGATGCGCGAGGGGCTGAAGACCGGCGCCGACAAGGACGCCGCGACGGCAGTGGGCAAGCTGGTGGCCGAGCGCGCGCTCGCCGCTGGCGTCACCGAGGTCGTGTTCGACCGCGGGCCCTATATCTATCACGGCCGCGTCAAGGCGCTGGCGGAGGCTGCCCGCGAGGGCGGCCTGTCGTTCTGAGGATCTGAACCATGGCACGTGAGCCGAGGACGGGCGGCGAAGGCGGCGAGGGTGGCGATCGCCGCCGTGGCCGCGGGCGCGATCGCGAGCGGGAGAACCGGGCGGAGCGGACGGAAGGCGATGAGCTGAAAGACAAGCTCGTCACCATCAACCGCGTCGCGAAGGTGGTGAAGGGCGGCCGGCGGTTCAGCTTCGCTGCGCTGGTCGTTGTGGGCGACCAGAAGGGCCGCGTCGGCTGGGGTGCCGGCAAGGCGCGCGAGGTTCCGGAGGCGATCCGCAAGGCGACCGAGCGGGCGAAGCGCGGCATGATCCGCGTGCCGATGAAGGAGGGGCGCACGCTCCACCATGACATCGTCGGCGATTTCGGCGCCGGGCGCGTTATCCTGCGTGCGGCTCCGGCGGGTACCGGCATCATCGCCGGCGGCCCGATGCGCGCGGTGTTCGAGACGCTCGGCATGGGCGACGTTGTCGCCAAGTGCACGGGCACGACGAACCCGCACAACATGGTGAAGGCGACCTTCGCCGCGCTGTCGCGCACCACCAGCCCGCGGGCTGTTGCGGCGCGCCGCGGCAAGAAAGTGACCGATCTGCTTGGCGCCAAGAAGGACGCCGAAGCGGCGGCGGAGGCGGCCAATGGCTGACAAGAAGACCGTCAAGGTGACCCAGACCGGGTCGCCGATCGGCCGCAAGCCCGGCCAGCGCGAGACGCTGATCGGGCTCGGCCTCAACAAGATGCACCGGTCGCGCGAGCTGGAGGATACTCCGGCGGTGCGGGGCATGATCCGCAAGGTCGCCCACCTGGTGAAGGTGGAGGGCTGACATGCCGAAGCTGAATGAGATCCGCGACAACGACGGCGCGCGGGACAAGTTCAAGCGCATCGGGCGCGGCATCGGCTCCGGCAAGGGCAAGACCGGCGGCCGCGGCGTCAAGGGCCAGAAGGCGCGCACCGGCGTGCGCATCAACGGCTTCGAGGGCGGCCAGCTCCCGATCTACCGCCGGATGCCGAAGCGCGGCTTCGTGAACCCGTTCCGCAAGGAATATGCGGTTCTGAACCTGGGCTCGCTCGACAAGGCGATCGAGGAAGGCCGCCTGCCGGCCGGCCAGCCGATCGACGAGGCGGCGCTGAAGGCGGCGGGGATCGTGAAGACCTCCTCCAAGCTGGCGGGCGTGCGCCTGCTCGCGAAGGGTGAGATCAAGCGCGCGGTGGCGCTGACCGTGACCGGTGCTTCTGCCGCGGCCATCGCCGCGATCGAAGCCGCGGGCGGCAAGGTGACCGTGACCCAGCCGGCGGCCGAGGCGGCCGAGGGCTGACGCACATGGCCGTGCGCCCTTGCAGCGGCAGGGTGCGAACGGCAATTTAGGGTGGCTGCGCTGCGGCGTCCCAGGCAGGGCTTGGGGCGCCGCTTGCGCGAGGAGGGACACGCATGGCGTCCGCCGCCGAACAGCTCGCGGCCAATCTCAACCTCGGTGTGCTGTCGAAGGCCACCGAGCTGAAGAAGCGCATCTGGTTCACGCTTGGCGCACTGATCGTCTACCGCATCGGCTCCTATGTGCCGGTGCCGGGCGTGGACGCTGCGGTGATGGGCGAGCTGCTGAACCAGATGGGCGGCGGCATCCTTGGCATGTTCGACATGTTCACGGGTGGTGCGCTCGGGCGCATGACCGTGTTCGCGCTGAACATCATGCCCTACATCTCGGCCAGCATCATCGTGCAGCTGATGACGGCCGCCATCCCGTCCTGGGAGACGCTGAAGAAAGAAGGCGAGTTGGGGCGGAAGAAGCTCAACCAGTACACCCGCTACCTCACGCTCTTCATCGCCATCTTCCAGGCCTATGGCATCGCGATCGGGCTTGAAGCGCTGCGTGGCAGCTTCGGCCCTGCGGTGATCGAGCCCGGCTGGTTCTTCCGCATCTCCTGCGTCATCACGCTGACCGGCGGGACGATGTTCCTGATGTGGCTCGGCGAGCAGATCACGGCCCGCGGTGTCGGCAACGGCATCAGCCTGATCATCTTCGCCGGCATCGTGGCGAACCTGCCCTCGGCGCTCGCCAGCACGCTCGAGCTCGGCCGCACCGGCGCGCTCTCGACCTTCTTCATCATTTTCTTCCTGCTGGCAGCGCTCGGCATCATCGCCGCGGTTGTCTTCATCGAGCGCGCGCAGCGCCGCATCCCGGTGCAGTATCCGAAGCGTCAGGTGGGCAACCGCATGACGGGCGGCGAAAGCACCCATCTGCCGCTGAAGCTCAACACCGCTGGCGTGATGCCGCCGATCTTCGCCTCCTCTTTGCTGCTGCTGCCGGCAACCTTCGCGGCCTTCCAGACGGACCGGAGCGAGGCCTCCTTCCTGACGGATGCCGCGAACCTGCTGGCGCATGGGCAGCCGCTCTACATGCTGCTCTACCTCATCGGCATCGTGTTCTTCGCCTTCTTCTACACTGCGGTCGTGTTCAACCCGCAGGAGACGGCGGATAATCTTCGCAAGTATGGCGGCTTCGTCCCCGGCATCCGCCCGGGCCAGCCGACGGCGGATTACTTCGACCGGGTGCTGACGCGCCTGACCACGGTCGGCGCGATCTACCTGGCCGTCATCTGCCTGGTGCCTGAGGTGCTGATCGCCAATTACGGCGTGCCCTTCTACTTCGGCGGCACGTCGCTGCTGATCATTGTCTCCGTCACGATGGACACGGTGGCGCAGGTGCAGTCCCACCTCTTTGCCCACCAATATGAGGGTCTGATCAAGAAGGCCCGGCTCGGTGGCCGCGGCACGCAACCAGGGGGACGCGGACGATGAGGCTGATCCTGCTGGGCCCGCCCGGCGCCGGGAAGGGCACCCAGGCCAAGCGCCTGGAGGAGAGCTACGGCATCGCCCAGATCTCCACCGGCGACATGCTGCGCGCCGAGGTGAAGTCGGGCTCGCCCATCGGGCTCGAGGCGAAGGCGATCATGGAGCGCGGCGATCTGGTGCCGGATGCCATCATCACCGCGATGCTGGCGCTGCGCGTGCAGAAGCCTGATTGTGCCAAAGGCTTCATTCTGGACGGCTTCCCCCGCACCGTGCCGCAGGCCGAGGCGCTGGATGTCATGCTGCGCCAGTACGGCATGGACCTCGGCCATGTCATCGAGCTGAAGGTGGATGACAGCGCGCTGGTCGAGCGAATCGCCGGTCGGTACACCTGCGCCAAGTGCGGCGAGGGCTACCACGACAGCTTCAAGAAGCCGGCCAAGCCTGGCGTTTGCGACGCCTGCGGCAGCACGGAGTTCACCCGCCGCGCCGACGACAAGGCCGAGACGGTGGCCGCGCGGCTCGGCGCCTATCACCGCCAGACCGCGCCGCTGCTGCCCTTCTACGCGGCCCAGGGCAAGCTCAAGGCTGTGGACGGCATGGCCGAGATGGACGAGGTCACCCGCCAGCTGAAGGCCATCCTCGGCGCGCCCAAGGGGGGCGCCAAGGGGGCGGGTGGTGGTTCCGGCGGCACGGCATCGTGACCCGGGGCGCTTGACTCACTGGCGGGGGGCGGTGTAGGTCGCCGCCCTCGCGGTCCGAGGTACGCCTCGGCCGTCCTTCGCCGTTGCACTATCGGACCTGTCACCCTGCGCCGGCCTCGGTTGGCGCAAGTTCTTGATGAAACGCCGGCCTCCGCCGGCCGAGTGGGGCCCAGAGCCCTTGAGGAGAGACGCACCGTGGCGCGCATCGCCGGCGTGAACATCCCGACCAACAAGCGGGTGCTCATCTCGCTTCGTTACATCTATGGCATTGGTCCGAAGAATGCGGCTGACATCTGCGGCTCGCTCGGCATTCCCGCCGAGCGCCGGGTGAACCAGCTGACCGACGACGAGATCCTTCGCATCCGCGAGCTGATCGATCGCGAATACCGCGTCGAGGGTGACCTCCGCCGCGAAGAGGCGATGAACAAGAAGCGGCTGATGGACATGGCCTGCTACCGCGGCCTGCGTCACCGCAAGGGCCTGCCGGTGCGCGGCCAGCGCACGCACACCAATGCGCGCACGCGCAAGGGCAAGGCGGTCGCGATCGCCGGCAAGAAGAAGGTGACGAAGTAAGATGGCTCGCGAACCTCGCGCCGGGGCAGGCAACCGCCCGCGCAAGAAGGAACGGAAGAACATCTCGTCCGGCGTGGCGCATGTTCTGGCCAGCTTCAACAACACGGTGGTGACCATCACCGACGCGCAGGGTAACGCGATTGCCTGGTCCTCGGCCGGTAGCCAGGGCTTCAAGGGCAGCCGCAAGTCCACCCCCTATGCCGCGCAGGTCGCGGCCGAGGATGCGGGCAAGAAGGCGCGCGAGCACGGCATGGAGACGCTGGAGATCCAGGTCTCGGGTCCGGGTTCGGGCCGCGAGTCCGCGCTCCGCGCGCTGCAGGCCGTGGGCTTCTACGTCACCGCCATCAAGGACGTGACGCCCATCCCGCACAATGGTTGCCGCCCGCGCAAGCGTCGCCGCGTGTGATACGCCGCGGCGGGTCTGACCCGCCGCCGTTCGCCACGTGCCGCCACCTGCCGGGACAAGGGAAGACACCGTGATCGAGAAGAACTGGCGCTCGCTGATCGAGACCAAGAAGGACGTCGAGCTCGGCGCCGATCCGACGCGCACCGCCACGATCGTGGCCGAGCCGCTGGAGCGCGGCTTCGGCATGACGCTCGGCAATGCGCTGCGCCGGATCCTGCTGTCGTCCCTCCAGGGCGCGGCGGTGACGGGCATCCGCATCGACGGCGTGCTGCATGAGTTCAGCTCGGTCGCCGGCGTCCGTGAGGACGTGACGGACATCGTCCTCAACGTGAAGCAGCTGGCGATCCGCTATCAGGGCGAAGGCCCGAAGCGCCTGCAGCTGACCGCGACCGGCCCCGGCGAAGTCACCGCCGGCCAGATCCAGACCACCGGCGACATCGAGATCTCCAACCCCGACCTCGTGCTCTGCACGCTGGATGACGGGGCGCGGATCTCCATGGAACTGACGGTCGAGACCGGGAAGGGCTATGTCCCGGCCGCCGAGAACCGCCCCGAGGACGCGCCGATCGGCCTGATCCCGGTGGATGCGATCTACTCGCCGGTTCGCCGCGTGGCCTATCAGGTGCAGCCGACGCGCGTCGGCCAGAAGACCGACTACGACAAGCTGGTCCTGACGGTCGAGACCGACGGCACCGTGGCGCCTGAGGATGCGGTGGGCATCGCCGCCCGCATCCTGCAGGAGCAGCTGCAGCTCTTCATCAACTTCGAGGAGCCGCGCGCGCGCGTTGTGGAGGAGGTCCGCGACGACCTGCCCTTCAACCGCAACCTGCTCCGCAAGGTGGACGAGCTGGAACTGTCGGTCCGCAGCGCGAACTGCCTGAAGAACGACAACATCGTCTATATCGGCGACCTGGTGCAGAAGACGGAGCAGGAGATGCTCCGCACCCCGAATTTCGGCCGCAAGTCGCTGAACGAGATCAAGGAAGTCCTCTCCTCCATGGGCCTCGGCCTCGGCATGACCGTGTCGGGCTGGCCGCCGGAGAACATCGAGGACCTGGCCAAGAAGCTGGAGGAGCCCTTCTAAGGGCCCCGCGACAGAGTTTAAGGAAGCACGACCATGCGTCACGGGGTTTCGGGCCGTAAGCTCGGCGTCACCTCCACCCACCGGGTGGCCATGCTGCGCAGCATGGCCACCAGCCTGATCAAGCACGAGCAGATCACGACGACGCTGCCGAAGGCGAAGGAGCTGCGCCCGTATGTCGAGCGCATCATCACGCTCGGCAAGCGCGGCGACCTGCATGCCCGCCGTCAGGCCTATGCCCAGATCCGCGACGAGCGCGTGGTGGACAAGCTCTTCACCACCATCGCGGAGCGCTACAAGGCGCGCGCGGGCGGCTACACCCGCGTGCTGAAGGCGGGCGTCCGCTATGGCGACGCCGCCGATATGGCCGTGATCGAGCTCGTCGAGCGCGACGTGAACGCCAAGGGCCTCGACAGCGGCCCGAAGCCGGAAGCCGTCGAGGAGCAGGAGGCGGCGTAAGCTGCCGGCTGCATCCGGATACGCAGAAGGGTGCCGCAAGGCGCCCTTCGTCGTTTCAGCGCTCTGTTGCGTCGCCTCCGCTTATCCGCGCAGGCCGCGATCGCCTGGCATCAGGACGGAGAGGTCGAAGCTCTCCGTCGTCACGCCCGCGGGAATGGTGGAGTTCAGCTCCTCGAAGCTGGGGCCGCTCCGGCCGACCTGCGTCTTCGGGTCGGCGGGCGCCGGGTTCTCGACAAGAAGGGCGGTGCCGAGGCTCAGCACGGCCCCGAGCGCGATGATCTTGCTGGTCGGAGTACGCAACATGGCGGTTTCTCCTGCCTGGTCCGGAGGGGCGTCCTCCGTGCGAAGCAGGGTGCCGCTACAGCGTCCGGTGGGCTGTGCCAAAGCGCACAGTGCGATCGCCCAACCCGCCCTGAGCCCGCCGGCAGTTCAGCGGCGCGCGGCCTGCATCTCCAGCCTTGTCAGCCACAGACCAGCGCCGACGATGACCGCCACACCCGCCAGCATCAGCGGCTCCGGCACCTCGGCGAAGAAGATCCAGCCGCACAGGATGCCCCAGACGATCATGCTGTATTGCCACGGCACCACCACCGCGGCCGGCGCGAGCGCCAGCGACTTCGTTACCGCGAGATGCGCCCCCGTCGCGACGACGCCGAGCAGCATCAGCAGCCCCACATCGGCCAGGCTCGGCGTCACCCAGCCGAAGGGCAGCATGATCAGCCCGAAGATCAGCGCGCCCAGCATCTGGTACACCGCCAGCACGCTCGCTGGGGTACCGCGCAGCGCGCGCGTGCACAGCAGGTAGCCCGTGTAGACACACACGCCGAACACCGCGACCAGCACCGGCAGCCAGCCCGCATCGAGCCCTGCGCCCAGCGCCAGCAGCACGCCGATGAAGCCGAGCACCACCGCGGCCAGCCGCGCCGGTTCCAGCTTTTCCTTCAGGATGACCGCGCCGGCGACGGCCACGAAGATCGGGGTCGCCATCCAGAAGGCCAGCGTGTCGGCCAGCGGCATCATGGACACTGCCCAGTAGAAGGCCGCGACTTCGAGCGTGCCGCAGGCGACCCGCAGCAGCTGCAGGCCCCTGCGCCGCGGGCGGAGCAACGCCTCCGCGCCTTCGCGCGCGACCATGGGCGAGAGCACGGCGAGTGCGGCGATGGACCGCAGCACCAGCACCTGCGCGACCGAGTAGGTCGCGACCAGCCACTTCCCCAGCACGTCGTTCAACGTGAAGCACAGCACCGCCGCCGCCATCAGCAGGATGCCGGCAAGGTGGTTATTGGGGGCGGGCGTGCTCATCCGACGCTCATACCCCGCCCCCGGGCCGCAGGGCAGCCTTACTCCAGCGGTCATTTGCAATGACCGCTGGCGTAGCTTTTCGTAGCCTCAATCGCCGGCGCCTGCTCCGCAGGCTTGGCTGACGCGCCATGAGGCGCGGCGGCCGGCTGGCCGCTCGCCCGCCTGCGGCGCGCGCAGGTCTGTTCACCACGCCGACGGTATCACTCAGCCCGGATATTCGCCTCACGCACCAGGGTCGCCATCGCGGCGCGGCCCTCCGTCACGAAGCGCGCGAAGTCGGCGGGGCGGGAGGCGACCGGCACGCAGCCGATCTGCACCAGGCGCTGACGCAGCGCCGGCTGGGCGATCGCCTCCGCCAGCGCGTCATACATCGCGCTCACCACCGGCGCCGGCGTGCCCGCCGGCCCGAACAGCCCTGCCCATTCATTGGATTCGAAGCCGGCAAAACCCTGCTCGGCGATGGTTGGCACATCCGGCCGGCTCTCGACCCGCGTGAGCGTCCCGACGGCGAGGAACCGCGCGCGCGCGCCATCCACCACCGGGCCGGCCGAGACCAGCGTGGTGAACACCGCATCGATCGCGCCCGCTGCCAGGTCCTGCGCCGCCGCGGCGCCGCCGCGATAGGGAACATGGATCACCTCGATCCCCGCCGCCCGCGCGAAGGCCGCAAGGCCGAGGTGCCCCGCCGTCGCATTGCCCTGCGTGCCGACCGTGATCGTGCCCGGCCGCGCCTTTGCTGCCGCCACGAACTCCGCCAGCGTGCGCGCCGGGAAGTCGTTCTTCACCGCGATGGCCGATGGGAAGGTCACCACCAGCGAGATCGGCGTGAAGCCCGTCGCATAGTCGAAGGGAAGGCCGCGCAGCAGCGACGGGTTCACGATGTGGCTCGACGCGTCCCACAGGAAGGTGTGGCCATCCGTCGCACGCGCCACCTCCGCCCCGCCCAGGCTGCCGCCCGCGCCGGTGCGGTTCTCCACCACGAAGCCCTGGCCAAGCCGCTCGCCCATGCGGGGCGTCAGCACGCGCGCCGCGCTGTCCGCCGCACCACCCGCCGCGAAGGGCACGACCAGCCGGATGGAGCGCTGCGGCCAGGCGCCTTGCGCGCGCGCGGCCGGGGCGAGGGCAAAGCCCGCCGCGGAAGCAAACGCCATGCGGCGGGTGAGGGCGGCAGGGGCGGGGGCCATGGTCGAGCGTCTCCGTCTGTTGGCGCGTTTCGTTGCGCGCCACATCGGCTGTCACGCCGCGCCGGTCAACCGCTCGCCTTGGCCCGCATCGCGCATGAGGGCGCAGCTCATACCCAATCTCACTCAGGACGACCTGCGCCCACCGAAGGTGGGCGAGCGCCCGAACGGGCGCCGCGGCTTATGCCGCGCAGCCAAGCGCGCGGATGCGCGCGCCGGCGCCTGAGGGCGGATCGGTCACGATCCGCGGGATGTATATCAGCTTTCCAGCCGCACGCCCTCGGCGCGGATCAGCGCCTCCATCTCGGCCCGTTCGGCCGCGAGGAACCGGGCGAAAGCCTCCGGCCCCTCGGCCGCCGGCTGCAGGCCGAGCGCATCGAGCCGCGGGCGCAGCGCCGGCTGCCCCACCGCATCCACCGCCGCCGCCGCGATCCGCGCGACGACCGGCGCCGGCGTGCCGGCGGGGGCGAGCAGCCCGAGCCAGTCGCCCATGCCGAAGCCGGCGAAGCCTTGCTCCGCGACCGTCGGCACATCCGGGTAGAGGGGGCTCCGCGCCGCGACGGAGATCGCCACTGGCCTCACGCGCCCATCGCGAATCAGCGGCGCCGCCAGCGCGACCGAGGTGAAGCCCATCGGCGTGTCGCCGCGCAGCAGCCCCGCAATCTGGTCCGCCCCGCCGCGATAGGGCACGTGCTCGCCGGGGATGCCCGCGCGGCGCAGCAACTGCGCCATGGCCAGATGGGTACGCGCGCCGATGCCGACGCTGCCATAGCGCGCCTGCGCCGGCTCGGCGCGGAGCCGTGCGAGCAGCTCGGGCAGGGTCGTCGGGCCGAACTCTGCCCGCACCACCAGCAGCAGCGGCAGGGTGGCCAGCAGCGTCACCGGCGCCAGGTCGCGCACATAATCGAAGCTGAGGCCCCGCATCATGAAGGGGTTCACCGTCTGTCCGCCGGAATCGAGCAGCAGCGTCGTGCCATCGGGGGCCGACTGCGCGACATGGCCCGCGCCCACCGCGCCCGAGGCGCCGGTGCGGTTCTCGGGCGTCACCGCGGCGCCCAGCATCTCCGTCATGCGCGGCGCGATCAGCCGGCCGAGGATGTCGGTGGACCCACCGGGCGGGAAGGCGATGACCAGCCGGGTCGGCCGGTCCTGCGCCTGGGCGCGGCTGGTCGCGACCATGGTCGCGGCGAGGGGAAGGGAGAGGATTGTGCGTCGGAGCATGCGATAGGGTTCCGTCACGGCGCTGCGACGGTCAAGGGATGGAACGATGACAGGCGCCATTCGCCAGCCTCGCCCCGGGGTGTAGTCTGCCGCCATGGCTGCCCGCCGCCCCGAAGCACCGCCCGCCGATGACCTGTTCGGCGCGCCCGAGATGCCCGCCGCTCCCGCCGGTCCCCGCCCGCTGGCGGACCGGCTGCGACCGCGCGCGCTGGGGGAGGTGATCGGCCAGGACCACCTGCTCGGTGCAGCCGGCACGCTCACCGGCATGCTGGCGCGCGGCACGCTGCCGTCGCTGATCCTCTGGGGGCCGCCGGGGGTGGGCAAGACCACCATCGCGCGCTTGCTGGCCGAAGCCGCGGGCCTCGCCTTCCAGCCGCTCTCCGCGGTGTTCTCTGGCGTCGCTGACCTCAAGCGCGCCTTCGATGAAGCGCGGGCGCGGATCCGGAATGGAAAGGGCACGCTGCTGTTCGTGGACGAGATCCACCGCTTCAACCGCGCCCAGCAGGACGGTTTCCTGCCGGTGGTGGAGGACGGCACCGTCACCCTTGTCGGTGCGACGACGGAAAACCCCTCCTTCGCGCTGAATGGCGCGCTGCTCTCGCGCTGCCAGGTGATGGTGCTGAAGCGCCTGGACGACGCCGCGCTCGAGGCGCTGCTGGCCCGTGCCGAGGCGATGGAGGATCGCGCCCTGCCGCTCGCGCCAGACGCCCGCGCGACGCTCCGCGCCATGGCCGATGGCGATGGCCGCTACCTGCTGAACCTCGCAGAGCAGCTGCTGGCGGTTCCGCCCAGTGGCGAGCCTCTCGACCCCGCCGCGCTCGCCGCGCTGCTGGCGAAGCGCGCTGCGCTCTACGACAAGGACCGGGAGGAGCATTTCAACCTCATCTCCGCCCTGCACAAATCGCTGCGCGGTTCCGACGCGGATGCGGCGCTCTATTGGTATGCGCGCATGCTCACGGGCGGCGAGGATCCGCGCTACATCGCCCGCCGCCTGACGCGCTTCGCCGCCGAGGATGTCGGCATGGCCGATCCCCGCGCGCTGCCGCTCGCGGTCGCGGCGTGGGAGACCTATGAGCGGCTCGGCAGTCCGGAGGGCGAATTGGCGCTCGCGCAGCTGGTCGTGCATCTCGCCACCGCGCCGAAGTCGAACGCGGTCTATGCGGGCTTCAACGAGGCGATGCGCGCGGCGAAGGAAACCGGCAGCCTGATGCCGCCCGCGAACATCCTGAACGCGCCGACGAAGCTGATGAAGGAACTCGGCTACGGCGCGGGCTACGAATACGACCACGACACGGAGCAAGGCTTCTCCGGCGCTGACTACTGGCCGGAAGGCATGGCGCGGCGGCGCTTCTACCGGCCGACGAATCGCGGCGCCGAAGCCGCGATCGCCGAGCGGCTGCGGGAGTGGGATGCGCTCCGCGCGCGCCGCTGGGGGGGCAAGGGATGAGCGTGTCCCTGTCGGGTGTCCTGCTTGTCGCGTTGGGCGGGGCGGTGGGCTCCGTCGCGCGGCATCTCGTCTCGGTCGCCGCCCTCGCCACGCTTGGCGCGGGATTTCCCTGGGGCACGCTGGCGGTGAACATCCTCGGCAGTGCGGCGATCGGCGTGGCGGCGGGGATGGGGATCGAGGGGCAGCAACGTCTGTTGCTGGTCACCGGCGTGCTCGGCGGCTTCACCACCTTCTCCGCCTTCAGCCTGGAGACGGGCGCGCTGTTCGAACGCTCACCGCTGCTCGCAGTGCTCTATGTCCTTGCCTCCGTCACGTTCGGGCTCGCGGCCTTCGCGCTCGCCTGGTGGCTGACGCGGCGCGGTTGAGGGAAGGGGGGCGGCTTGGAGATCATCGGCTATTGGCGGCTGGTGGAGGTGCGCGGCTTCGACACCGATGGCCGCCCGGTCCCCGAGCATCGCTACGGCCCCGAGCCCACCGGCATCCTGCACATCACGGCTGGCCGGATGCAGGCCGCGCTCGGCGATGGTCGCGCGACGCTGCCGCCCGGCACCGCCCGCTTCTGGATCGCCTATTCTGGCCCCTGCAGCTTCGATGGCGAGCGCTTCATCACGCAGGTGGAGGCCGCCTCCGACCCCAGCTGGATCGGCGGCGAGCAGCCGCGCGCCGTGCGGATAGAGGGCGATCGCATGGTGCTCACCCCGCCGCTCCGCCCCTTCCGCGACACGATGCAGCGGCTCGACCTGGTGTGGGAGCGAATCGGCTGATCAAGCCGGGGTGAGAAGGGGCGCCGTGGCGTGCTAAGCTGCAACGCATCATGACCGTCCAGACCCGCTTCGTCGCCGCTGATGAGGGCGACACCCGCCTCGACCGCTGGTTCCGCCGCCACTTCCCCGCCCTGACCCAGGGCGCGCTGCAGAAGATGCTGCGCACCGGCCAGGTGCGCGTGGATGGCAAGCGGGTGGAGGCGAACACGCGCCTCGCGCCGGGCCAGGAGATCCGCATCCCGCCGCTGCCCGACGCGCCGCCGCCCGACCGCCCGCGCGGCGCGCTGCACGTGGATGCGCGCGAACAACAGGCTCTCGAGGCGATGGTGATCCATCGCGACAAGGATGTGCTGGTGCTCGACAAGCCGCATGGCCTGCCGGTGCAGGGCGGGCCTGGCATCGCGCGGCACCTGGACGGCATGCTCGATGCGCTGCGCTTCGACGCGGCGGAGCGCCCGCGGCTGGTGCACCGGCTCGACAAGGACACCTCCGGCGTCCTGGTGCTGGCGCGTTCCGTCGCGGCGGCCAGCAAGCTCGCCGCCGCCTTCCGCGGTCGCGATGTCGAGAAGACCTATTGGGCCGTCACCATCGGCCAGCCGATGCCGCCTGCCGGGCGCATCGATCTCGCGCTGGTCAAGCAGGGCGGGCCGCGCGGTGAACGCACCGCTGCGGCCGAGCCCGGCGACAAGGACGCCGCCCGCGCGGTGACCGATTTCCAGACGCTCGACGCCGCCCGGCGCCGCGCGGCCTGGCTTGAATTGAAGCCGATCACCGGCCGCACCCACCAGCTCCGCGTCCATTGCGCGGACGCGCTGGGCTGCCCGATCCTCGGCGATGGCAAGTATGGCGGCGCGGCCGCGCATATGGAGGGGCTGCCCGGCCAGCTGCATCTGCATGCGCGCGCGCTGCGCCTGCCGCACCCGGCCGGCGGCGTGCTGGAGGTGATGGCCCCGCTGCCGCCGCACATGAAGGAGACCTTCGCCTTCTTCGGCTTCGAGGCCCCCCGCACGCCGAAGCCCCGCCGGACGACCTGATCTCTTCCGCGCCCACAATCATCGGTAGTTGCGCAACGGGTCGGGACCGGGGACACTCGCCATTCTCTCGGGCGTTGCACCGCTGAGGCATGAGCACCCGATGACCGATCAACAACCGCCCCGTCGCCGCCTGCGTTGGCCCTTGATCCTCGCCGCCCTGCTGGTTGCGCTGCCGCTGGCGGGCTTCGTCGCGCTCTGGGCCCTCCTGAACCCGGAGGCACTGCGCCCGCGGCTTGTGGCGGCGGTGGAGGAGGCAACGGGCCGCAAGTTCAGCCTCGGCGATGTCGGCCTCGCTCTCTCACTACGCCCGACGCTCGCGCTCACCGACATCGCCTTGGCCAATGCGCCGGGCGGCAGCCGGGCGGAGATGCTGACCGCGCACCGCGTCGAGGTGCAGCTGGCTTTGCTGCCGCTGCTTTCCCGCCGGGTCGAGATCGCGCGGATCCTGCTCGACCGCCCCGATCTGCTGATCGAGACGGATGCGGAGGGCCGCGGCAATTGGGTGCTCCGCCAGGCCGCAGCCTCCGCCAATCCCACCCCCGCGCCGCAGCCTGCGCCGGCCCGGACGGGCGGCACGCCGCTGCAGGTCTCCTTCGACGCGCTCAGCGTCCGCAACGCCCGCGTCACCTGGCGCGATGGCGGCCGCGCCGAGACCATCGCCATCCCTGCGCTCGATGCCAGCGCTCCGCTGGCCGGCCCCGTGACCGCGCGCGGCACCCTCGCCCTGCGGGGGCAGGAGGTGGCGGTGGAGGCGACGACCGGTCCGGTCGCCGCGCTCGGCGGCGCCGCGCCTTGGCCCTTCGACCTGCGCCTCGCACTCGCCGGCGGCGAGGCCCGCGCCCGCGGCACGCTCGGCCCCGGCGCCGCCTGGACTGCCGAGGCCTCGGCGCGCCTGCCCGATGCCGTCCGGCTCGCGTCCCTGCTGCCCGACCTTCCCCTGCCGCCGCTCCGCGATGTGCAGGCCACGGCGCGGCTCGCCGGGGAGTGGGGGCGGCTTGCCAGTGCCGAGTCCGTCTCCCTCCGCGTCGGGGACAGCGACCTGTCGGTGCTGCGCCCCGGCTTGCGGCTGGCGCGGCTGGAGGTCGCCGCCCCGCGGCTCGACGCGCCGGTGACTTTGGCCGCCGAGGCCGCGCTGGCCGGCCTGCCGATCCGCGCCGAGGGCCGCACGGGCAGCCCAGCGCTGCTGCTCGGCCAGACGCGGGGGGCGCTGCCGGTGGAGCTGCGCCTCGCCGCCGCCGGTGCCGAGGCGACGATCCGGGGCGAGATCGCCGACCCGCAGGCCATGGCGGGCGTCAACCTGGCGCTGGCCCTTGCCATTCCCGACCTCGCCGCGCTGGCCCCGCTCGCCGGTGCGCCGCTGCCGGCGGTGAAGGAGATCGCCGCCGGGGCGCGCCTGCGGGAACGCACGCCCGGTTTTCGGGGTGGCGCGCATGTCGGCGACCTCACCCTGACCTCCTCCGCCGCCGAGGCGCGGGGCGAGCTGACGCTGGTGGTCGGCGAACGGCCAGGCCTGTCGGGGCGGCTTGATGTCACGCGGCTCGACCTGGACGCGCTGGCCGCGCCCGCCGCGCCCGCCGCGCCGGCGGCTCCGGCCCAGCCGCAGCCCGCGCAACCCGCGCCGCCGGCGCGCGAGGGCCGCGTCATCCCGGATGTGAAGCTGCCCATCGGCGCGCTCCGCAGCCTCGACGCCGACCTCAGCCTGACCATCGCAAATCTGACCGCCGGCGGGGCGGCGTGGCGTGACATCCAGCTGCCGCTGCATATCGAGGCCGGCCGCGCCCGCATCGCCCCTCTCGCCATCACGACCCCGGGCGGGCCTGTCACGGCCGAACTCCGCGCGGATGCTGCCGCCGCCACGCCAAGCCTGGCCCTGGCTGTCCGCGCGCCGCGCCTCGATCTGGCGGCGCTGCAGCGCGCCTTCGGCCAGCCCCTTTACCTGACCGGCCAGGGCGAGGTGGAGGCCGATCTGCGCGGCACCGGCGCAGGCCTCCGGGAGGTGGCAGGGAGCCTCGCGGGGCATCTCGGCCTCGCGATGCTGGATGCGATGGTGGAGCCCGCGCTGCTCGGCCCCGTGGGGCAGGCGCTGCGGGCCCGCGCCCCGGTGCTGCCGCCCCTGCCGCAGCGCCTGCCGGTGGAATGCGTCGCCCTTCGCGCCGATGCGGAAGGCGGCGTTGCGCGCATCGGCACGCTGCTGGTGGATGCGCCGGCGGCCAAGGTCGCGGGGAGCGGCACGGTGAACCTCGGGACGGAGGCGATCGCGCTCCGCCTGCTGCACGATATCCGCGCCGCGGGGGCAGAAGTGCGGGTCGCTGCCGATCTGGGCGGCACGTTGGCGGCGCCGGCCTATCAGGGGGTGCAGGTGCAGAACCTCGGCGCGCTGGTGGGCGGGCTGGCCGAGCGCCTGGGCGGCGATGCGGGGGCGCTGCTCGGCGCGCTGGCCAACCGGCCAGGCGCCCGCCCGGCCCCACTGCCCGAATGTGGCCCGGCGCTGGCCGCCGCGCGCGGCGGGCGGGCGGGACCGACGCCCACCCCGCGCACCCATCCGGACCAAGCCCCCCCGGACGCCCCCGCGCCGCAGCACCGCAGCCCTGCGCCCCTGCCGGGGCCGGCTGGCGACTTTCTGCGGCGCTTGCTGCCCCGCTGACCTATTCCGGCGGGCGGTGATCCATCCTACCTCCCAGGGGAGTGGATGGCGGGAAACGGAGGGTCGGCATGGATCTCAATCGTGTCCTCGGGGCGCTGCTTGGCGGGGCCGGCCAGCCGCCGCGGCGCCGGAGGCGCCCGAGCACCGGCGTCTCCTCCCTGCTGACGGGCCGCAGCGTCGAGGCCCGGGCGGCGCGGGCGATCGGTGCGCTCGCGGCGGGTGCCATCACGGAATGGATGGCGCGGAGCAGCCGGCAGGCCGAGGCCGCGCCACCCGCCCCGCCGCCCGCACCCGCCCCTGGGCGCTGGGGCGGGGGAGACGCGGCGGCACCCGCGCGCCGCATCCCCGCGACCGGCGGCTCCCCCTGGGCTGCGCCCAAGCCCGCCCCCGCGCCCACCCCCGTGCCTGACGGCCCCGACGCCGAGGAGGCGGAGGCGCTGCTGATGGCCCGTGCCATGATCGCGGCTGCCAAGGCCGATGGCCGGGTGGATGCGGCCGAACGCGCTGCCATCGCCGGCCAGCTCGACGCCGCCGGCCTCTCGGCCGAGGAGCGCGACTTCGTGCTGGCGGATTTCGACCGGCCGCTGACGCCGGAAGCGCTTGCCCGGGAGGCGCGCGACCCGATGCTTCGCGCGCGGCTCTATGCCGCCGCCTTCGCCGGCGCCGGCGACATCACGCCGCCGGAGCGCGCCTGGCTTGACGCGCTCGCTCAGGCGCTGAAGCTCGACAAGGCTGCCGCGGCGGCGATCGAGGAGCGTCTCACATGAACACCGATGGTCTCAGCGCCGAGCAGCGCGCCCTGCGCGACCGCGCCCGCGAATTGGCGCAGGACGCCGCGGCCCAGGCTGCTGAGACCGACCGCTCCGGCCAATATCCCTGGCCGATGGTCGCCCGCATGGCGGAGGCCGGCTTCATGGGCCTCACCATCCCGAAGGAATGGGGCGGGCCGGGCGGATCGGTGCTGGATGCCGCGCTGGTGGTCGAAGAATTCTCGCGCGCCTGCGCCGTCTGCGGCCGCATCGCGGTGGAAGCCAATATGGGCGCGCTCGGCGCCATCATGGCCTATGGCACCGAGGCGCAGAAGAAGCTCGCGGCCGGGCTGGTGCTCGGCGGCGACAAGCCCGCCATCTGCATCACCGAGCCCGAGGCCGGATCGGCGGCGACCGAGATGACCACCACCGCCACCCGCCGCGGCGATCGCTGGATCATCAACGGCCAAAAAACCTGGATCACCGGCGGCGGCGTCTCCCGCCTGCATCTGATTTTCGCCCGCGCGGTGGAGGATGGGGAGTTCAAGGGCATCGGCGGCTTCATCGTGGTGCGGGGCGGGGAAGGGGACCCTGCGGGGCTCATCGTGAAGCGCCGCATCCCCTCCCTCGGCCTCTGCGGCATGCCGGAGGCGGAGCTGGAGTTCCGCGACCTCGAGGTGCCCGATTCGATGGTGCTGCGCGCGCCCGGCGGCTTCGCCCGCGGCTTCGGGCGCCTGATCGATGCCTATAACGGCCAGCGTGTGGGCGCGGCGACGGTCGCACTTGGGTTGGCACAGGGGGCGCTGGATCACGCCCTGGCGCGGGCCGGCACGCGGCGCCAATTCGGCCGCCCGATCGCGGAGTTCCAGGGTCTTGGCTGGATGCTGGCGGATATGTCCATCGAGGTGGAGGCCGCCCGCGCCCTGATCCACCGCGCCGCGCGCAGCGCTGGCCCTGCTGGCTTCCCCGATCGGCTGGCGGCCGCTCAGGCCAAGGTGTTTGCGAGCGAAATGGCGATCCGCGTCACCAACGCCGCGCTGCAGGTCTGGGGCGCTGCGGGCTATTCCAAGGACAACCCGGTGGAGCGGTACCTCCGCGACGCGCGGATGTTCGCCATCGCCGGCGGGACGGCCCAGGTGCTGCGGACCCAGGTTGCCGAGCAGATCCTGGGCCGGAAACTGCCCCAGACCCGGGATGGCTGGCTGAAGCTGATCGCGGAGGAAGGGGCGGCCGGGAAGCTCGCGGGCGATTAGCGCCTGATCCGCGGAGGCGGACACGCCGGAGCGGTGAATCAGTCGCTGCAACACCGGCGACGGCGTGATCCACGAATGTGGATCACGCTGGAGGGCAGCGACCCTTTCCCAATCGCCTCAGGCGCGATACGCACGACAGAGTCACCAAACAAGAAGGCAGTGGCGGCGTCCCGATGAGCACCGGCCCGTTCCCCATCACCCGCACCACCACGCCGAAGGCCAAGCCCTCGGATGACAGCCTGGCCTTCGGCAAGGTCCTGACTGACCACATCTTTTTGATGAACTACGACGAGGGGAAGGGCTGGCACTCCCCCCGCATCGAGCCCTATGGCCCGCTCGCGCTCGACCCCGCGACCAGCGTGCTCCATTACGGGCAGGCGATCTTCGACGGGCTCAAGGCGTTTCGGGGCGAGGACGGGACGATCCGCCTGTTCCGCGCCGACCGCCACGCCGCGCGCCTCAACCGCTCCGCGCGCATCATGTGCATGCCGGAGATGCCGGTGGACATCGTCCGCGCCAGCTTCGACGCGCTGGTCGGCGTGGACCATGACTGGGTGCCGCGGAAGCCGGGCACCTCGCTCTATCTGCGCCCGACGGTGATCGCGACCGACGTGATGCTCGGCGTCCATCCGGCGCACAGCTACCTGTATTTCCTGATCCTTTCGCCGGTCGGCAGCTACTACAAGGAAGGCGTGAAGCCGGTGAAGATCCTGGCTTCCGACAGCCATGTGCGCGCCGTGAAGGGCGGCACGGGGGAGGCCAAGACGGCGGCGAACTACGCGCAGAGCCTGTCGGGCCAGCAGGATGCGGCGGCGGCGGGCTTCACGCAGGTGCTCTACCTGGATGCCGTGGAGCGGAAGTACCTGGATGAGGTCGGCACCATGAACATCATGGTCCGCATCGGCGACGAGGTGATCACCCCCCCGCTCGCCGGCACCATCCTGGACGGCGTGACGCGCAACTCCACCATCCAGCTCATGCGGGATTGGGGGCTCAAGGTCACCGAACGCCCGGTCTCCATCGACGAGGTGCTGGCCGCCGCTGAGGCCGGCACGCTACGGGAGATGTGGGGCACCGGCACGGCCGCCGTCGTCTCTCCGGTTGGCACGCTGGGCTATAAGGGCCGGCAGGTGCTGATCAATGGCGGCGAGACCGGGGAGCTGACGAAGCGGCTCTATGACGCGATCGTCGGCGTCCAGTATGGGCGGACCAACGACCCGCATGGCTGGACCTCCGTGGTGCCCGTCGGCGGTTGACAGCCCGCCCCCCGCCCCGTATCTCGCGCGGCCTCGAAAGGTCACTCCGATGAAGATCCGCAACTCGCTCAAGACCGCGAAGACCCGCGACAAGAACTGCTTCCTGGTGCGTCGCCGGGGCCGGGTTTACGTGCTGAACAAGAAGAACCCCCGCCTGAAGGCCCGCCAGGGCTAAGGCTGGTCGCCCGGGCTTGTCCCCGGGCCTCAGAGGTTTCGGAACCGCGCCGGGGCTCTCGGCGCGGTTTTCGTTGCTGTGGGCCGCTGCCGGCTCAGCGCGGTGTCAGCTTTTCTCGGCCGAGGCCCCCCGCGGTGCCTGCCGTCCAGATTCCGTCAAGCGACCCGTCCGGCTGCACCGTGTAGAGCGCCGTGCCGACATCGCGGCCGAGCACATAGCCCACCGCGAACACCCCGCGTTCGGACACCGCGACGCCGGAGGAGGTCTCGCCCGCGATCCGCCATACCACGCGCCAAGTCTGCGCCCCGGTGGATTGCAGCGTCATCGTGCCCTCGTAGCGTGCGCCATCAGGCCCTGAGCCGATCACCTGGTAGGTGCCGGCGCGTTGCGCCGCGGCGGGGGTGGCCAATGCACAGCCGAAAGCGAGAAGGGACAGGAACAGGCGCATCGAAATCACCTTGAGGTTGGTTTGAATCACCTTTCAACACAACCGCTGGGTGATGCAAGCGCAGCCTGCTGCTTGTCGCCCCGGCACTGCGCCGCCATGTTCCGCGACGAGACTCGGGAAGATGCCATGATCGCCCTGCCACCGCCCAAGGCCGAGATCCTCGCGCGCCGCGCGGAGATCGTCGCCGCCCTTAGCTCCATCTGCCCGGGCGAAGGCACGATCAGCGAGCCGATCCGCCTCAAGCCCTATGAAACCGACGGCCTCTCGGCCTATCGCCAGCCGCCGCTGGCGGTGGTGCTGCCGACCGCGACCGAACAGGTCGCCGCCGTCATGCGCTACTGCCACCAGCAGGGCATCCGCGTGGTGCCGCGCGGGGCGGGCACCTCGCTCTCTGGCGGCGCGCTGCCGCTCGAGGATGCGGTGGTGATCGGGCTGATGCGCCTGAACCGAATCCTCGACATCGATTTCGACGACCGGCTCGCAGTGGTGGAAGCCGGCGTGACGAACCTCGGCATCACCAAGGCGGTGGAGCATGAGGGCTTCTTCTACGCGCCCGACCCATCTTCCCAGCTCGCCTGCATGATCGGCGGCAACGTCAACATGAACTCGGGCGGCGCGCATTGCCTGAAATACGGCGTCACCGCGAACAACCTGCTCGGCGTGAAGTTCGTGACCCCCGAAGGCGATATCGTCGAAGTTGGCGGCGCGCATCTCGATGCCGCGGGCTATGACTGGCTCGGCCTGCTGACCGGCAGCGAAGGCCAGCTTGGCATCGTGACGGAAGTGACGGTGCGCATCCTGCGCGGCCCCGAAGGCGCGCGCGCCATGCTGGCCGCCTTCAAGGGCACTGAGATCGCAGGTGCGGCGGTGGATGCCATCATCGGCTCGGGCATCATCCCCGTCGCGCTCGAATTCATGGACAAGCCCTGCATCCATGCCTGCGAGGCCTTCGCGCATGCCGGTTATCCGCTGGATGCCGAGGCGATGCTGATCATCGAGGTCGAGGGCAGCGTCGCCGAACAGGACGAGCTGCTGGCGAAGATCAAGGAGATCTGCGGCCGCTTCGACCCGATCAGCCTGAAGGTCGCGACAAGCGCGGAAGAATCCATGGCGATCTGGAAGGGCCGCAAGGGCGCCTTCGGCGCCGTCGGGCGCATCAGCCCCGATTATCTCTGCATGGACGGCACCATCCCGACCGGCGAATTGCCGCATGTGCTGAAGCGCATCGGCGAGATGAGCGAGCAGTACGGTCTGCAGGTCGCGAACGTCTTCCACGCGGGCGATGGCAACCTGCATCCGCTGATCATGTTCAACGCCAACGACCCCGATAGCTTCCGGAAGGCCGAGGCCTTCGGCGCCGATATCCTGAAGCTCTGCGTCGAAGTGGGCGGCTGCCTGACGGGCGAGCACGGCGTCGGCGTCGAGAAGCGCGACCTGATGAATGTGCAGTTCCACGCGCATGAGCTGGACCAGCAGCGGCGTATCAAATCCGCCTTCGACCCGGCCTGGTTGCTGAACCCGCACAAGGTGTTTCCGCTGCAGGTCGCGGCCGAATGAGTGCAGCGTTGCTCGCCCCCGCAGACGAGGCGGGTGTTGCCGCGGCGGTGGCCGCCGCTACGGCGGCGAAGGAACCGCTCGCGATCGAGGGCAATGGATCGAAGCGCGCGCAGCTGCGCCCGGTGCAGGCCGCGCGCGTGCTCTCGACGCGCAACCTCTCCGGCATCACGCTCTATCGCCCGACCGAGCTGATCATCTCTGCCCGCGCCGGCACGCCGCTCGCCGAGGTCGAGGCAGCGTTAGCCGAAAAGGGCCAGATGCTGGCCCCCGAGCCGCCCTCCGCCGGCTGCCTCTTCGCCGCCGGCACGCAGCCGACGATCGGTGGCGTGGTGGCGACCAACCTCTCGGGCCCGCGGCGCATCACGGTGGGCGCGATCCGCGACCATGTGATGGGGCTGCGCTTCGTCAACGGCGCGGGTGAGGTGGTACGCTCTGGCGGGCGGGTGCTGAAGAACGTCACCGGCCTCGATCTCTGCAAGCTGCTCAGCGGCAGCCACGGCACGCTCGGCGTCATCACCGAGGTGACGCTGAAGGTGCTGCCCGCGCCGGAGACGAGCGCGACGCTGGCCGTGCGCGTGCCCGACCTGGCGGCCGGCGTGCGCGCGCTGAGCGCCGGCCTCGGCAGCCCCTATGGCGTCACCGGCGCGGCGCTGCTGCCCGATGGCCTGCCGGCACACGGCCTGCGCGGCCCAGTTGCGGCGCTGCGGCTTGAGGATTTCGCCTCCTTCGTCGCCTATCGCGCCGGGCGGCTCCGCGACGACCTCGCGCCACATGGCGAGGTGACGCTAGTCGAGGACGCGGCCTCCCGCGCCATCTGGCGCGATGTGCGCGACCTCGGGATCGGCGCGGCGGCGGAAGACGCGATCTGGCGCATCTCCGTCCGCCCGAGCGCGGGTCCGGGCGTGGCGGCGGCGCTGTCCGCGGCCTTCGGAGCGCGGCTGCTGCTCGACTGGGGCGGCGGGCTGGTCTGGGCCGCGGGGCCGGCGACGGAAGCCGCGCATCGCGCCGTGATCGCTGCCGCCACAGCCGCGGGCGGCACCTTCACCTTGGTCCGCGCGCCAGAGGCGCTGCGTGCCGCCGTCCCCGTGCTGCCCGAGGACCCCGCGCCGCTTGCGGCCATCGCCGCGCGGGTGAAGGCAGCGCTGGACCCTGCGGGTGTCTTCAATCCGGGGCGGATGCGCGCCGGCCTGTAGCCGCGCGGCTATTGCGGCGCCGGCGGGATCGGGATGCCGCCCGCGAAGCCCTCCTGCGTCCATTCATAGGGCGCGAAATCCACCCGCGTGGGGCTAAGCCGGGGATTGGCGAGGTCCACGATCATCGTCAGGCAGCCGCTCCAGGCCAGCAGCAGCAGGGCGCCCATCACGGGATGCCAGCGCCCCCTCAGCCCCCATTGGTAGCCGATCGAGCCCACGCTCACGATCGTCAGGCCCAGCAGCAGCATCGGCAATTCGGGCGGCGTCTGGGTGCGGAAGGCCCAGCGCTGCTCCGTGGTCCGGTCGAACACCTCGTTCAGCGCGGTCATCAGCGACACCGTGACGGGGTCCGTCCGTTCCCGCACCATGGCCGCGGCGTGCCCCCAGATCAGCCCCTGTGCGCGCCCCGCGGCGTCGAGGCTCGCCGCGAGTTCGGGGCTGGTCCGGTCGGCCTTGATCCAGGCGATGCGGTTCGCCGTGTAGCCCTCCAGCAGCCGGGCCACCTCCTCGCCCCTCGGGTGGCCGACGGCATGGGCGCGCAGCCAGGCGGTGCTGATGGCGTTCGCCTCATTCAGCGCGGCACGGCGGCGGTCGTCATAGCGCTTGTCGGCGATCCCGATGGAGATGCTCAGCGTGAAGGCCAGCAGACCAAGCAGGCCGCCGACCACCACCCCGATCCCCTCCACCGGATCGGCATCCCCGGCCGCGACGCGCTTTGCCTGCCGCTCGCCGATCCGAGCCCCGGCCCAGAGCGCGAGGAACTGCACCCCCAGCATCAGCCCGGCAAAGAGGAAAAGGCTGGCCGAGGCGATATCCAGCAGCACGGTCATGGCGAATTCCTTCCGGTATCGCATCATGCGGCGTCCCCGGCAGGGACCGCAAGCATCTCGCCTTCCCCTGCGCCCCGCAAAACCCTATGTGCCGGCGGCAGGGGGGACCGATGCAGACCAGCTTTACCGAGGACCGGCTCCGCGATCCCGATATCGCCGAGAGCAACAAGATCCTCCGCACCTGCGTCCATTGCGGCTTCTGCACGGCGACCTGCCCGACCTTCGTGCTGCTCGGCGACGAATTGGATAGCCCGCGCGGGCGCATCTATCTCATCAAGGACATGCTGGAGAATGACCGCCCCGCGACGCCGGAGGTGGTGAAGCATGTGGATCGCTGCCTCTCCTGCCTCTCCTGTATGACCACCTGCCCGTCGGGCGTGCACTACATGCACCTGGTGGACCATGCGCGCCGCCACATCGAGGAAACCTACGATCGCCCGCGGTCGGAGAAGGCGCTGCGCAAGCTGCTGTCCTTCCTGCTGCCCTATCCCTGGCGCTTCCGCGTGGCGCTGCTCGGCAGCGCGCTCGCGCGTCCACTGGCGCGGCTGATCCCGGGCCGGTCGCAGACGGCTGAGCGGCTGCGCGCGATGATGCGCCTCGCACCCCGCTCCGTCCCCTCGCCGAGCCCGATTGAGAAGCCGGGCACCCATCGCGCGGTGGGTGAGCGGCGCGGGCGCGTCGCGCTGCTCGCGGGCTGCGCGCAGCAGGTGCTGGCGCCTTCGATCAATGAGGCGACGATCCGCCTGCTGACGCGCATGGGGATCGAGGTGGTGGTGACGGCAGGCCAGGGCTGCTGCGGCGCGCTCGACCACCATATGGGCCACCACGACCCGGCGATGCGTCTTGCGCGCGCCAATATCGAGGCCTGGGACGCGGAGATCGCGGGCGAGGGGCTCGATGCCATCGTCGTCAATGCCTCGGGCTGTGGCACGACGGTGAAGGATTACGGCTTCATGTTCCGCACCGAGGGCGCCGACATCGCGGCGAAGGCCGATGCCGTCTCGAAGCTTGCGATGGATGTCTCGGAAGTGCTGGTGAAGTTCGGCTATGCGCCGAGCCGCGCGGCGCCCGGCCTCACCGTCGCCTACCACGCCGCCTGCAGCCTGCAGCACGGCCAGAAGATCACCGCCGCGCCGAAGGACCTGCTGAAGCGCGCGGGATTCGCGGTGAAGGAACCCGCCGAGGGGCATCTTTGCTGTGGCTCTGCCGGCACCTACAACCTGTTGCAGCCCGAGATCAGCGCGCAGCTGCGCGAGCGGAAGGTGGCGAATCTCGATCGCACGCGGGCCGACCTCGTCGCCTCCGGCAATATCGGCTGCATCACGCAGCTTGCGGGCGGCACGATGCCGACGCTGCACACGGTGGAGCTGCTGGACTGGATGGCCGGTGGGCCGGAGCCCGCGCAGGTCGCCGCGGCGCGACGTGCGAAGGCGGCCTGACCCGATCCCCCTCTCCCCCCGACGGGGGGAGAGGGTTGGGGTGAGGGGGGCTGTGCCCGCCCAGCGGGAAAGGTGACCGCGGCTTGACATCCCACCGTGCGGCGGCAGCTTCGCGGCCAAGAACCCTAGGGACCCCGTCCATGCATCGCCGCGATCTGTTCCGCGCCGCCGCCGCGCTCACCGCGCTTCCCTTGCCGGCGCTGGCGCAGCCCGCCTTCCCGGACCGGCCGATCTCCCTCGTCGTGCCCTTCACCGCCGGCGGCTCGGCCGACATCGCCGCGCGAATCCTGGCGGAACGCATGGCCCCGCGCCTCGGCCCCAATGCGCGCATCGTCGTCGAAAACCGCGCCGGCGCTGGCGGCTCGCTCGGCGCCGAGCATGTTCGCCGGCAGGCGCCGGATGGGCACACGCTGCTGCTCGCCACCGCCTCCTCGCACGGGACGAACCCAGCCGCGCTGCCCTCCCACACGCCCTATGACCCGGTCGAGGATTTCAGCCATGTCGCCATCGTCGGCGGCGGGCCGATGGTGGTGGTCGTGCCCGGCCGGTCGCAGATCCGCAGCCTCTCCGAACTCTTCGCCGCCGCCCGCGCGCGGCCCGGCGCGCTCTCCTTCGGCACCTCCGGCGCCGGCGGCATCGGTCACCTGACGGCGGAATATGTGATGTTCCGCGGTGGCGGTGCGGCCGGCCCGCTGCGCGCCGAGCACATCCCCTATCGCGGTGGCGCGCAGGTGCTGGCGGCGATGGCCTCGGGCGAGCTCGACTTCTCGGTCGAAGTGCTGGCCTCCGCCGCGCCGCATGTGCGCGACGGCACCTCCCGCGCGCTCGCGGTCACGGTGCCGCGCCGGCACCCGATGTTCCCCGATCTCCCCTCTGTCGCCGAATTCGGCCTGGCGGATGTCGAGATCACCACCTGGAACGTGCTGCTCGCCCCGCGCGGCCTGTCGCCGGCACTCCTCGCCCGCCTGAACGAGGCCGCGAGCGCCGCCCTCGCCGAGCCGCAGCTGCGTGAGCGCATGGCGACCGCCGGCGTGGACGCCGCCGCGCCCTCGACGCCCGATCAGACGCGCGCCTTCGTCACCGCAGAGCTCGCGAAGTTCCGCGGCATCGTGCGCGATGCCAACATCCAGCTCGGCCGATAGAGCTTGCGCGCGGCCGGGCGTATGGCCGATTCTCGGGCCATGACCCGCCTGGCCGCGCTGCTGCTGCTCTGCCCCGCGCTGGCGCTTGCCCAGCCCGCCACGCCGCCCGCCACACCGCCTGCCCCGGGCAGCGCGCGGCCCGATGCCGCCGC
>JBJOMW010000027.1:0-35835 GCA_046052145.1 Pseudomonadota bacterium | reverse complement strand
CGGTGCTGCGGGATACTGGGACGGGCGAGCTGGTGACAGTGACCAGCACGCAGGAGATCGCGGAGGTGCAGCTGTGTGGCGGCGCTGGCTATGGCGATGCGCGTGAGCGCAGCCTGGCCGCGGTCGCAGCCGACCTCGCCGATGGCTACGTGACGCCGGCGGCAGCCATACGCGACTATGGCGTTGTGCTGCACGCCGATGGCACGTTGGACGAGGACGCAAGCCGCCGCCTGCGGGGCAGCGCGGCGGCGGATTGAGGACACCGGAGAGGAGGGTAGAGGATGCACGATCTCACTATCGGCCGGCGCGGCGCGATCGCCGCCGGCCTTGGCGCAGCCGGCATGCTCGCCGCCGGCTCCCCCGCCGTCGCCTTCGAGCGCGATGGTAACCGCAAGATCATGGTTTTCGCCGGCGGCCAGCCCGTTCCGGTGCTCGACCCACATGTGCGGTACGACTGGTCTACGCGCATGATCCAGCAATCGGTCTACGACGCGCTGGCCAAATACGTGAACGACCCGCCGCAGATCGTCCCCTGGCTCGCGGAGCGTTGGGAGACCAGCGCAGACCAGCGGGTTTGGACGTTCCACCTCGTCGCCAATGCGCGCTTCCACAATGGCGATCCGGTGGACGCCGAAGCCGTGCGCTATTCCTTCGAGCGCGGGCTGCGCCTCAACAAGGGCGTCGCGTGGATGCTGAAGGACGTGCTGGCGCCAGAGGCGATCGAGGCGGTCAATCCCCGCACCGTGCGCTTCACGCTGACGCGCCCGATGCCGAGCTTCCTGACCTTCATCCCGCTCTGGTTCATCGTGAATCCGAAGCAGGTGCAGGCGAATGTGGCCAACAACGACTATGGCGAGGCCTGGCTGACCAGCAACGCGGCGGGCTCTGGCCCCTTCCGTCTGCGCCGCTTCGAGCCGCAGTCGGTGATCCACCTCGACGCCGTGCCCGACTACTGGAAGGGCTGGCCGCAGGGCGATGCGCGGCGCCTCTCGGGCTTCATCTACCGCGTCGTGCGTGAGCCCGCGGCGCGCCGCGCCCTTCTGCAACGCGGGGAAGCCGACATGATCACGGAGATCCCGGCCGACGATTTCGAGCAGTTGCGGAGCGCGCGCGGCATCCGGCCCGAGGATCATCGCGGCCTGACGACCTTCGCCATCACCATGAACACGACGAAGGGGCCGACGGCGGACATCAACGTCCGCAAGGCCATCGCGCATGCCTTCGACTATGACGGGCTGATCCAGATCCACAACGGCGCGGCGACGCTGATGACCAGCCCCTTCCCGGAAGCCATTCCGGGCTATGTGGCGGTGCCGGGCATGCCGCGTCGCAACCTTGATCGTGCGCGGCAGTTCTTGGCGCAGAGCCGTTTCCCGAATGGCGGCTTCGAGCTGGAATACGTGCATGTCCAGGGGCTCGAGGATCCGCGCCGCATCGGCCTGCTGCTGCTGAACTCCCTGCAGGCGCTCAATATCCGGGTGAACATCGTCGCCCAGCCCTGGCCAACCATGGTCTCCCGCGGGGCGCGGGCAGAAACGGCGCCCGATATGGTCAGCGTCTATGTCACGCCGGTCTCGACGGACCCCGACGTGATCGCTGGCAAGTACCATACCCGCGCGCACGGCAATTTCTGGGGCATGCACCACCTGACCGACCCGCAGATCGACGCCTGGGTGGACGCCGCCCGGGTCGAGACGGATGAGGCGAAGCGCAACGGGATCTACGCCGACATCCAAAGGCGCGCGGTCGAGCTTCAGCCGGAGGTCTTCGGGATGCTGGCCAACCGGCGGTGGCTGATGCGCGACTATGTGCGCGGCTTCGCCTATTGCCCGCTGCGCCTGACGGGGGAGATCGACACCCACCCCATCTGGATCGACGCGGCCTGAGGAGGGGCGCTTGCTCCTCTTTATCCTGAAGCGGGTGGCGCTGACGGGGCTGATGCTGTTCGGCCTCGTCTGCATCACCTTCACAGTGTCGAATGTGGCGCCGTCCGACCCTGCCGCGCTTGCGGCGGGGCCGGATGCCACGCGCGACATGGTGGAGACGATCCGGCGGGAATACGGGCTTGATCGCCCGCTGCCGGAGCAGTTCGTGCGCTATGTTGGCGGGCTGCTGCAGGGCGACCTCGGCCGCTCGATCGTCACCACTCGCCCCGTGACGCAGGACCTTGCGCGCTATTTCCCGGCGACGCTCGAACTGGTGCTGCTGTCGATGACGCTCGGTGTGCTTGTGGGTGTGCCCATGGGCATGTTCTCGGCTGTGCTGAAAAACCGCGCGCCGGACCACGCAACGCGCTTCGTGGCGGTTTCGCTCGTCGCGCTGCCGGCCTTCTGGTTCGGCATCCTGCTGCAATTGCTGTTCTCCGTTCACCTCGAATGGTTGCCGACCTCCGGCCGGCTTGAGGTGGCGACGGCGCCGCCGCCGCCCATCACCGGGATGCTGCTGTTCGACAGCGCCGTGGCAGGGCAGTGGGCGACGTTCGGCGACGCGCTGTCCCATGCCGTTTTGCCGGCTCTCGTGCTGTCCTTCCCGTGCCTCGCGTCGATCCTTCGGGTGAACCGCGCGGAGATGATCGAGGTGCTGTCTTCGGACTACGTCACGGCCGCGCGTGCCCACGGCATCTCCCGCCTGCGGGTGGTCTGCGTCCTGGCGCTGCGCAATGCCATGCTGCCGACGCTCGCCATCATCGGGTTGCGCTGGGGCTGGATGCTTGGCTCGACCGTGCTGGTGGAGACGGTGTTCGATTGGCCGGGGATCGGGCTCTACGCGGTGTCCTCGGCCATTGCGGGGGACTTCAAGCCCGTCATGGGGGTGACGCTGCTGATCGGGCTGAACTTCATGATCGCGAACCTCATCGTGGACCTGCTCTACGGGGTGCTCGACCCAAGGCTGAGGACGGCGCAATGAGCGCTGCGCTGCGCCGCCCGTCCTTCGCGGAACGGCACGCCGCCACGCTGCGGCAGCTCCGCTTCTACGCCTGGAGCTTCGGGCGCAGCCCGTCCTCCCTGCTCGGGCTGGCGATCGTGCTGGCCTTCTTCGCGTTGGCCGCCTTCGGGCCGCTGATCGTGCCCTATCCGCAGGACGCGACGGGCGCGATGAACCTCGGCAACCGTCTCAAGCCGCCTTCCGCCGCGCATTGGTTCGGCACGGATGAGATGGGGAACGACCTCTACTCCCGCGTTGTGCTGGCGACACGCACCTCGCTCTGGGTGGGGCTGACGATCGTCGGCATTGCGACAGCGGTTGGCGTGCCGCTTGGCATCGCGGCTGGGTATTTCGGCGGCACGATCCGCAGCGTGATCATGCGGGTCACCGACGTCTTTCTCTCAGTACCTGGCATCGTGCTCGCGCTCGCTATTGTCGCGGCGCTCGGGCCTGGGATCCTGAACGGCATCGTCGCGCTCTCCATCGTCTGGTGGCCGGGCTATGTGCGTCTGGTCGAGGCGAAGGCGCTGGCGCTGCGCAACGAGCCCTTCGTCGAGGCGGCGCGCGCTGTTGGCGCGAGCCATGCGCGGATCCTGGCCGTGCACATCCTGCCCAACTGCACCTCGCCCATCATCGTGAAGGCGTCGATGGATATGGGCCTCGCCATCCTGGCGGCGGCCTCGCTCGGCTTTATTGGGCTTGGCGCCAAGCCGCCAGCGCCGGAATGGGGCGCGATGATCTCGGTCGCGCGGACCTACATGCCGAACTGGTGGTGGTACGCGGTGTTTCCTGGCTTCGCGATCTACCTCACCGTCCTCGGCTTCAACCTGTTCGGCGACGGGCTGCGCGACATCCTCGACCCGAAGAGCAGCCGCGGGTGAACGCGCTGCTGGAGATCGCCGGCTACCGCCTCGCCTTCGATGGCTTCGAAGGGCGCGCCCAGGTGCTGGACGGCATCGACCTCCGCGTCGAGGCCGGCGAGACGGTCGGCATTGTCGGAGAGACGGGCTGCGGCAAGTCGGTGCTGGCGCGGTCCATTGCGCGCCTGGTGGATATGCCGCCTGGCCGTGTGCTGGGCGGGCAGATCCGCTTCGCCGGCGAGGACGTCTTCGCCATGGACAACCGCGCGCTGGCGCGCCTGCGCGGCCATGGTGTCGCGATGATCTTCCAGGATCCGATGACCTACCTGAACCCGGTCTTCTCGATCGGGGCGCAGATGGTGGACGTAATTCGCGCCCATGACCGCGCGGCTGGCGAGCGGATGCGCCCGCGTGCCGCGGCGCGCGCCGCTGCGGCGGAGGTGCTCGCGGCGGTGCGCCTGCCGGAGCCCGAACGGCTGCTCGACCGCTATCCGCATGAGCTTTCGGGCGGCATGCGGCAGCGCGTGCTGATCGCCATGGCGCTGACCGGCAACCCGCGGCTGCTGGTGGCGGACGAGCCGACCACCGCGCTCGACGTGACCATCCAGGCGCAGGTGTTGCGGCTGATCGCGGAACTCGTCCAGGCGCGCGGCCTGACGCTGATGCTGATCAGCCACGATCTGGGCGTGATTGGCGCGCTCTGCCGGCGCATTGTGGTGATGTACGCCGGCACCGTGGTGGAGGACGCCGCGGCAACGACGCTGTTCGACCGGCCGGCCCATCCCTACACACGTGGGCTGCTCGCCGCCGTGCCGGATCTCGCGCGGCCGGATCATCGCGCGCAGCCCATTCCCGGCCACATCCCGAACCTGCTGGCGCCGCCCTCGGGTTGCCGCTTTCATCCGCGCTGTCCCCTCGCGGTTGATCGATGCGCGCAGGAGAAGCCGGCCCTGCGCGAGGTAGAAGGTCGGCGCGTCGCCTGCCACCGCGCCGAGGAAGCGCTCGCATGACGATGCCGCTGCTCGAGATCGCAGGCCTGGCGAAGCATTATCCGCTGAAGGGTGGCCGCGTTGTGCGGGCGGTGGATGGCGTGGACCTGGCGCTGCGGCCGGGCGAATCGCTCGGCCTTGTCGGCGAGTCAGGCTGCGGCAAATCCACCGTTGCGCGTCTCGCGCTCCGGCTGGTGCCGCCGAGTGCCGGCGCGATCCGCTTCCAGGGACAGGACATCGCCCCGCTGTCGGATGCCGCGCTCCGTCCGCTGCGGCGACACATGCAGCTGATCTTCCAGAACCCCCACGCGGCGCTCAACCCGCGCCGCACCGTCTTCGCCTCGGTGTCGGAGCCGCTGGTGGTGCAGGGCGTCGCGCAGGGCGACGTGACGCTTGCGCGTGTCACCACGCTGCTGCGCCAGGTCGGCCTGCCGGAGAGTTTTCTCTGGCGCTACCCGCACGAGCTTTCGGGCGGGCAGAAGCAGCGCGTCTGCATTGCCCGCGCGCTCGCGCTGGAGCCGAAGCTGCTGGTGCTGGACGAACCGACAAGTGCGCTCGATGTCTCTGTACAGGCGCAGATCCTGGACTTCCTGCAGGACCTCCGCAGCCGCTTCGGCCTCACCTACCTGTTCATCAGCCACAACCTCGCCGTGGTGCGCCAGGTCTGCGACCGCGTGGCAGTGATGTATCTCGGGCGCATCGTCGAGGAAGCGCCGGTGGATGCGATCTTCACCGCGCCCCGGCATCCCTACACCCGTGCATTGATTGCCTCCGTCCTGCCGCCAAGGCCTTCGGGCATTCCGGAAGCGCCACTGGGCGGCGATGTGCCGAATGCGGCTGACATCCCGCCTGGTTGCCGCTTCGCGCCGCGCTGCCCGCTGCGGATGGAGCGCTGCACGCGGGAAGACCCGATGCTGACCGGCGCGGCTCATCGCGTTGCCTGCTGGGCAGCCACGCCAGAGGGACCTGACCATGCCCGCAACTGAGCCAGCCGTTCTCGACGTGTTGGTCATCGGCCAGGCCCCCCGCCCGGATGTGGAGGCCGAAATCCGCGCGGCGGTGCCCGGCCTGGCCATCCGTATGCAAGGCGCACTCGACGGCATCCCGCGTCACGCTCTCGATGTGCTCGCGCCGAAGAACGGTGCCGACACACTCTTCACCGTGCTGCCCTCCGGCGAGGCCATCACAGTGTCCAAGGCGGCGGTCACGGCGCGGCTGCGCGAGAAGCTCGGCGCGTTGCGCGGCCCCGTGCTGCTGGCCTGCACCGGCCACTTCGAGGGATTGCCCGAGCGGCCGGGCCTTGTGCAGCCGTCGGAGGTGCTGAACGCGCTGGCCAGCGCGTTGCTGCCGCGCGGGCGCCTCGGCCTGTTCCTGCCGCTTGCAGAACAGGAGGCAGCGCTTGGCGGGGCGCGGGCGCGCGAGGGCCTCACGGTGACCACGGTCGCGCTCCGCCCGCACAGGGACGAAGCCGCGCGCCTCGACGCGGCACATCGCATGGCGGCGGCGCAGCCCGATCTCGTGTTGCTCGACTGCATGAGCTACGCGCGGCGCGACAAGGCGGTGCTTTCCACCGTGCTCGCCTGCCCGATCCTGTTGTCCATCTCGGTTGCGGCGCGTGCCGCGGCCTCGCTGCTGGCGGAAGACTGATGCGCGAACTGGAACTGGATGAGATCGAGGCCCTGGCGGTCGGCGCCTGGGTGCTCGGCACGGGGGGAGGGGGCTCGCCCTATCTCGGGCTTCTCAATATGCGACGCCTCTACGCCGAGGGGCACCGCGTCAGCCTGATGCCGCCGGAGGATCTCGCCGATGACGACCTCGTCGCCGTGGTGTCGAACATGGGCGCGCCGCTGGTCGGGCAGGAGAGGCTGACGGACAGCCACAACATCGCGCGCGCCGTGACGCTGATGGAGGAGTATCTCGGCCGGCCCTTCCGCGCGATCATGTCGGTGGAGATCGGCGGCAATAACGGCATCCAGCCACTGATGGCGGCGGCCCATCTCGGCAAGCCCGTGGTGGATGCGGATGCGATGGGCCGTGCCTACCCCGAGGCGCAGATGACCAGCTTCGCGGTGGCGGACCTGAAGCCTTACCCGCTCTCGCTGGTGGATCCGCGCGGTGTCGAGGGCATTGTCGCCAAGGTGCCGAGTTGGAAGTGGATGGAACGGCTCTCGCGCAAGATGTGCGTCGAGGTCGGCTCGATCGCAGCCACCTGCAAGGCGCCGCGGACAGGGGCGGAGGTGAAGGCCTGGGGCATCCCACACACCACGACCCAGGCGATCGCGCTGGGCCAGGCCATCCGCCGCGCGCAGCGGGAGCACCGAGACCCGATCCAGGCCATTCTGGACGCGGAGGACGGGCGGCTCATCTTCCGCGGCAAGGTCGCCGACATTTCGCGCCGCACGACAGAGGGGTTCCTGCGCGGCACTACGAAGCTTGACGGGCTCGATGACTGGCGTGGGCGCGGCTTCGAGCTGGCGTTCCAGAACGAGTGGGCTGTGGGCTGGCTCGACGGCGTTGCGCGCGTGATGACGCCCGACCTGATCTGCGTGTTGGACAGCGTGACTGGCGAGGCGATCGGGACGGAGACGCTGCGCTATGGCCAGCGCGTGACCGTCGTCGCATTGCGTGCGCCGAAGGTGTTTCTCTCGCCGCGGGGGCTCGAGTTCGTCGGCCCACGGGCCTTCGGCTACGACCTCGACTTCGTGAGTGTCTTCGACGATGCGGCGCGCGGGGGGCAGATGCCATGAGGCGCCGGATCGGCATCGATGTGGGCGGCACCAACACGGATGCGGTGCTGCTCGAAGGGGATCGCGTGCTGCAGGCGGTCAAGACGCCGACCACGGCCGATGTGCTGACCGGCGTGAAGCTCGCGCTGCAGGGCGTGGCGCCGGCGATCGGGGCGGCGGGCGTGCAGGGGGTGATGATCGGCACCACCCATTTTGTGAACGCCGTGGTGCAACGGCGCGACCTGGCGCCGGTCGGCGCGCTGCGCATCGGCCTGCCGGCAGCCGCCACGCTGCCGCCCTTCTGCGACTGGCCGGACGATCTGGCCGCCATCGTGCGTGGCCAAGTTCATATGGTGGAGGGCGGCCACGACTATGACGGACGCCCGATCATGCCGCTCGACGAGCGCGCGATCGCAGCCGCCGCGCGGGAGATGCGGGCGGCGGGCATCCGGTGTGTCGGCGTCTCCGCCATTTTCTCGCCGCTCGACCCAGCGATGGAGCTGCGCGCGGCGGAGATCGTGCGCCAGGAGGTGCCGGACGCCGCCATCACCCTGTCGCATGAGCTCGGCCGGATTGGCCTGCTGGAGCGGGAGAATGTGGCGCTGTTGAACGCCGCGCTGGCGCCGCTGGCGGCGCATACGGTGCGCGCATTCGAGCTGGCGCTGGCGGAGACCGGCATCGCGGCGCCGCTGTACATCACGCAGAATGACGGAACGGTGATTCGTGCGGAGCTGGCAGCGCGCTTCCCGGTGCTGTCCTTCGCCTCGGGGCCTACCAATTCGATGCGCGGCGCCGCGTTCCTCACGGGTGTGATGGATGCTCTCGTGGTGGATGTCGGTGGTACGACAAGCGACCTCGGCGCGCTGAAGGCGGGCTTCCCGCGGGAGGCGAATGCGGTGGTGCAGGTCGGCGGCGTGCGGACCCTGTTCCGGATGCCGGACCTGCTCTCGATCGGGCTCGGTGGCGGGTCCCATGTCGCGACGCAGGCGGATGGGCGCGTCGCCATCGGCCCGCGAAGTGTCGGCTTCCGGCTGCCCGAACTCGCGCGCGTCTTCGGCGGGCCGCAGTTGACCACGAGCGACGCCGCGGTGCGGCTCGGCATGCTGGGTCTCGGCGATGCCGCCCGCGTGGCTGGCCTTGATCCGGACTTCGCCCGCGCCGTGCTAGCAGAGGCGGCACGGATGCTCGAGGACGCGGCCGACCGCATGAAGACGGAAGCCACCGCGGTGCCGCTGCTGGCCGTTGGTGGCGGCGCCTTCCTGGTGCCGGACACGCTGCCCGGTATCTCCGAGGTGCTGCGCCCGGCCCATGCCGCCGTTGCCAATGCGGTCGGCGCGGCCATCGCGCAGGTGAGTGGCGAGGCCGACCAGGTGTTTCAGGGCCTCACGCGGGCCGAGGCGCTGCGGGAGGCCGAGCGGATTGCACGCGCCCGGGCTGCGGAAGCCGGGGCAGCGCCGGACAGCCTCATCCTGGTGGATGTCGAGGACCTCCCCATCGCCTATTTGCCCGGAGGGGCGCTACGGGTGCGTGCGCGCGTCGTTGGCGAGATCGCATCGGACTGAACTCGGCCGAGGCGGTTCGTCCTTCCCCCAGCCTGACGCGGCGGCCGCGTCCAAGCCCCGGCTTATGGCTTCCCGCGGCCATCCCTTGTGGCCTTGCCGTGCCGGCATCGGTCAGGATGGCCTCGCGACAGGCCGGCACGCGCCGGCCCCGCGGGAGGAACGACGGATGATGACGACGCCCCTCAGCCGGCGCCTGCTCGGCGTGCTCGCGGCCGGCGGCCTTGCCGGCCGGGCCGAAGCCCAGGGCGCCTTTCCCAGCCGCCCGGTCACCGTCATCGTGGCCTTCCCCGCGGGCGGCGGGTCCGACATCGTCACCCGCATTGTCGCGCGCCGCCTGGCGGATCGGCTCGGTCAGAGCGTGGTGGTGGAGAACCGGTCCGGCGCGGGCGGCATTCTGGGCTTCCAGGCCGGGGCGCGGGCGGCACCGGATGGCTACACCATCACCTCCGTCACGCAGAACATCTCCTCCAACCCGCATCTCTATCGCGACAACAGCTTTGACGCGCTCGGCTCGCTCCGGCTGCTGTCGCTGATGGTGAAGGTGCATTCGGTGCTGCTGGTGAACCCGCGGCGCGTGAACTTCCGCACCCTCGAGGAGATCATCACGCATGCGAAGGCCAATCCCGGCCGCCTCGCCGCCGGCAATGGCGGCGTTGCGGGCAACGGTCACATGGCGATGGAACTGCTGATGAGCCAGGCCGGCATCGAGGTGCGGCAGATTCCGTATCGCGGCGAAGGGCCGATGCTGAACGACCTGATCGGCGGCCAGTTCGACATCGCCTTCCATTCGGCCGCGGGCCTCCGCCAGCACATCGACACGGGTGCGCTGCGCGCCATCGCCGTCTCCAACGAGACGCGGATCAGCGCCTTCCCGGAATTGCCAACGGTGGGCGAGACGCTGCCCGGCTACCAGTACAGCGGCTGGTGGGGGCTGGCGGTGCCAGCAGCGACGCCCGATGCGATCGCGAACCGGCTGGCCGCCGATATCCGGGCGGTGCTCTCCCTGCCGGAGACGCGGGCCGAACTTGCCGCGCGCGGCTTCGACGCTGAGCCGACCACGCCCGAGGCGTTCCGCGCCATCGCAGAGCGCGACTTCCGGCTCTACGAACGGCTCGTCGCGGACCGTCGCATCACGGCGGAATAGCTCGATGCGGCTTGCGCTCTGCGCCGAGACGTTGGCGGGGGAGGATTTCGCCGCGCAATGCGCCTTCGCCGCTGCGCTCGGCTATGATGGGCTGGAGATCGCCGCCTTTCGGCCCGGTTCGCCGGCGCAGGATGTGTCGCGCGCGACGCGCGCGGAATGGCGGCGCATCGCGGCGGGTGAGGGGATCGCGATCACCGGCTTCAACTATGCGGTGGTGCAGCCACCCGGCCTCTCAATCACCAGCCCCGACCCGGCAGTGCGCGCGCGCACGCTGGAGGCGATGCGCGGCCTCTCAGGGCTCTGTGCCGATCTTGGGGGCAGCTACGTCGTGCATGGCTCGCCGGACCAGCGGCGGCTCGATCCCGCGGATCGCGCAGGTGGGCTGGCGCGTGCCGCGGAGGCCTATGCGCGAGCCGGCGCGGCGGCTGCCGCCGCCGGCGTGACCTATCTGGTGGAGCCGGTGCGCGCCAGCCGGTCGGACTGTATCCACACCATCGCGGAAGCCGCCGCCATCGTGCGGGCCGCCGCCACGCCCGGCCTGCGGACCATGCTCGATACCTGCACCGCGGCGGAGGCCGAGGCGGAACTGCCGGAGGCGCTGTTGGATCGTTGGCTGCCGACCGGCCTGATCGCGCATGTGCATGTCAACGACGCGAACCGTCGCGCGCCGGGCGAGGGCACGACCCGCTTCGCGCCCGTGGTCGCGGCGCTGCGGCGTCATGGGTATGCGGGCTGGGTGGCGGTCGAGCCCTTCGTCTTCGAGCCCGACCGCCGCGCCTGCGCAGCTCGTGCCGCGGGCTATATGCGCGGCCTGATGGAGGCGGCCTGACCCCTTCGCAGGGGCTATGGCTGCGCAAGGGCAAAGTTGCTGGTCCACCCTGCCGAGGGGGTGCATCCTCGGTGAAGCAAGGGACTATGGGGAAACGCCATGCGTTATGTGGATGCCTTCTGCCACTTCTTTCCTGACGCGCTCTGGCAGCGGATGCTGCGGCTGGAAGGAGCGGCCGCCGGCATCGGGGCGCGGATGCGCGGCGTGCCCTGTATCTACGACCTCGACGAGCGCTTCCGCGTCATGGACCTGTTCCGGCACCATGACTACACGCAGGTGATCTCGCTCGGCATGCCGCCGCTTGAGAAGCTCGGCACGCCGGAACTGGTGACGGATCTGGCGCGCATCGCCAATGACGGCCAGGCGGAGCTGGTGCGCAAGCACCCGGAGCGTTTCGCGGGCTTCCTCGCCTCCCTGCCGATGAATGCGCCGGACGAAGCCGCGAAGGAGGCCGAGCGTGCCTTCCGCGATCTCGATGCCAACGGGCTGCAGATCCACAGCAACATCAACGGCGCCCCGATCGACGAGGAGCGCTTCTTCCCGATCTTCGAAATCGCGGCGAAATACGACCGCCCCGTCTGCCTGCATCCCTCACGCGGGAATGACATGCCCGACTACAAGACGGAGGACCGGTCCAAGTACGAGATCTGGTGGACCTTCGGCTGGCCCTACGAGACGAGTGCCGCGATGGCGCGGCTTGTCTTCGGCGGCGTGTTGGACCGCCTGCCGCAGCTGAAGGTGATGGCCCATCACCTGGGCGCCATGGTGCCCTATTTCGAAGGCCGCGTCGGCCCCGGTTGGGACCAGCTTGGCAAGCGCACGACGGATGAGGACCTCGCCCCCGTGCTGCAGCGCCTAAAGCGGCGGCCCTTCGAGTATTTCAAGGATTTCTACGCCGACAGCGCCGTCTTTGGCAGCCGCGCCGCGACGGTCTGCGGGCTTGAGTTCTACGGTGCGGACAAGGTCCTCTTTGCCTCCGACTGCCCCTTCGATCCGGAGCGCGGCCCTGGCTATATCCGCGATACGATCCGCGTGCTGGAATCGATCGAGATGAGCGCGGTGGACCGTGACAAGATCAACTTTGGCAATGCCGAGAAGCTCTTTGGCTTGAAGACGCGGACGATGGCCTCCGCGGCCGATTAGCAACGGGCCACCGGCGGCAAGCCGGGGCCAACAGGGGGAGGAGACGGGCATGCTCACACGCAGGCAGCTCGCCGCAGGTGCAGCGACATTGCTGGCCGCGCCGCGCATTGCATCGGCGCAGGCGCCCTGGCCGAACCGGCCGCTGACGCTGGTCAACGCCTTCGCCGCGGGCGGCGGTTCGGACTTCGTCACGCGCATCGTGGCCCAGCGGCTTGCGGTGCGGCTCGGCCAGCCAGTGACGGTGGAAAACCGCGGTGGCGCGGGCGGCAATATCGGCTTTGCCGCCGGCGCGCGCGCTGCGGCGGACGGCTACACCATCACCAACACGACGCAGAACATCACGGTCAATCCCTACATGTACCGTGAGATGCCGTTCGATCCGGTGCGCGACTTCCAGCACGTGACGATCATGACCGAGGTCGGGTCTGTGCTGGTCGTAAACTCCCGCGTGCCCGCGCGCACCCTGCCGGAGCTGATCGAATACGCGAAGACGAACCCGCGGGGTCTCACCGCTGGCAATGGCGGCATTGGTGGGCAGGCCATGCTCACGATCGAGCTCCTGGCCAGCATGGCTGGCATCCGCATCGAGCAGGCGACCTATCGCGGCGAGGGGCCTGTGATGAACGACCTGCTCGCCGGCCAAGTGCAGCTGACGGTGCAGGGCTTCGGCGGGCTCGACATCGAGGGGCATCTGCGCAGCGGTGCGCTGCGCGCCATCGCCGTCACCTCAGACCGCCGCTCGCCGCTGCTGCCCGATGTGCCGACAATCGCCGAGACGCTGCCAGGCTTCCGGATCGTCGGCTGGTACGGCCTGTCGGTGCCCGCCGCGACGCCGCGCCCCATCGTGCAGCGCCTGCATGACGAGACGCGCGCCGTGCTGGCGGAGCCCGAAGTGGCGCAGCGCCTCACCAGCCGCGGCCTCGTGCTCGGCAACCACACGCCGGAGCAGTTCACGCAGGTGGTGCGGGATGACCTTGAGCGGTACCGGCAGATCATCGCCGGCGCCGGCATCCAGCCGCAATAGCCGCACCATGGCCCGCGCACTGGTCCTGAATGGACCCAACCTCAACATGCTCGGCATCCGGGAGCCGCATCTCTACGGCACGCAGACCCTCGCGGATGCGCGGGCGCTGTGCGAGGCCGAGGCCGCAGCCCTCGGGATGGAGATGGATTTCCGCCAGACCAACCATGAAGGCGTGCTGATCGACTGGGTGCACGAGGCGCATACGGCCTTCGACGGCATCGTCATCAACGCGGCTGGCCTGGCGCGGACCTCGATCATCCTGCACGACGCGGTCAAGGCGATCGGCGTGCCGGTGATCGAGATCCACATCACCAACATCTACCAGCGCGACGCCTGGCGCCCGCCCTCGATGCTCAGCAAGTCCGTGCTCGGGCTGATCTGCGGCTTCGGCCTGGAGGTCTATCCGCTCGGGCTGCGCGCGCTGCATGGCGCGCTGGCGAAGCGTAAGGCAGGCTGACCAGGGGGAGCGGTTCTGATGCACGATGTGATCGTGGTCGGCGGCGGCGGATCGGGGCTGGCGGCGGCTGTGGAGGCGGCCTCCCTCGGCGCCAAGGTGCTGCTGGTGGAGAAAGCGCCGGCCTGCGGTGGCGCGACCTCCTGGGCGGTCGGCGCCTACACAACAAGCTCGACGCCGCACCAGAAGCGCGCGGGCGTGGAGGACAGCCCGGAACAGCACTACGCCGACATGGAACTGGTGAATGCTGGCGCGAAGCGGCCCGACAATATGGGCCTGCGCCGCATGATGGTCTTCGAGGGTCCGGAGACGCTGCGCTGGCTGATGGAGATGGGCGTCGAGTTCATCGGCCCGAACCTCGAGACACCGCACACCAAGCCGCGAATGCACAATGCGATCCCCGGCGCCTCCTCTCTCACCTGGCATCTTGAGAAGCGCGCGCGGCAGCTTGGCGTCGAGATACGCTGCAGCACCGCGCTGACCGACCTCGTCATCGAGGATGACGCGCTGACCGGTATCAAGGTCCGCCGTGACGGCGGCGCGGAGGAAGTGCTGCGGGCCACGAAAGGCGTCGTGCTGGCGTCTGGCGATTTCGCCGGCAGCAAGGAGATGCGCGCGCGCTGGTTCCCGCCGCCGGTCGTCAATGCGGAGCCGACCTACAAGCACAATACCGGCGAGGTCCTGCAGATCGCCGAGCGGCATGGCGCGCGGATCGTCAACGGCGACTACTCCAACTTCTACATTCCGCGGATGCGCTTCGTGCCGCCCGCATCGAAGAGCTGGGTGCTGAAGCTGCCGCCGCATCGCACCATCACGCGCATGGTGCAGTTCGCTTGGCGCACCTTGCCGCCCGCTATCATGCGGCCCTTCCTGATGCGCTTCATCACCACTGTGCTGGGGCCGGAGCCGGCGCTGTTCAAGCAGGGCGCGGCGCTCGTCGCCTCCAATGGCGACCTGGTCGAGATGGATCTTTCGAGCCCGGCGCGGAACCTCGCGATGACGGAGGAGAACAAGGGCTACATCGTCTTCGATGCGCGGCTTGCGCGGCGATTCGAGACCTGGCCGAACTTCGTCTCCACCGCGCCCGGCGTGGCCTATGCCTATCTGGCCGATTACCGCGCGGCGCGGCCCGACATCACCTTCGACGCGCCGACGATCGAGGCGCTGGCCGCGAAGCTCGGCGCCGATCCGGCGCGGCTTGCTGCGGCCGTCGCTGCGCATAATGCGCACCGCCCGGCCGACCAGCGGATCCTGGAAGGGCCGTTCACGGCGCTCGGCCCCGCGCGGGGCTACCTGACGGTGACGGAAGGCGGGCTGGCCGTGACGGATGACCTGCAGGTGCTGGGCGCGGGCGACGTGCCGATCCGCGGGCTCTACGCCGCGGGCGGGGCCGGGCAGGGTGGTGTCATCCTCGACGGGCATGGGCACCACCTCGCCTGGGCCTTCGTCTCCGGCCGGCATGCGGCGCGCAGCGTCGTGCGCGGAGGCGCGCGCAGCGGTGCGAATGACCGCGAGGGTATGGACGCACCGATGCCGGCGAGGGCTGCGGAATGAACTTCGACGTCATCATTGTCGGCGCGGGCAATGCCGCGCTCTCGGCCGCGCTCGCCGCGCGCGAGGCCGGCGCCAGCACGCTGGTTCTGGAGGCCGCGCCCGAGGCCGAGGCGGGTGGCAATTCCCGCTTCACCGCTGGCGCCTTCAAATTCTGCTACGAGGGCAATGACGACATCCGCCGCCTGGTACCCGACCTGACGGATGCCGAGGCCGCGAACACCGATTTTGGCCGTTGCACCGAGGAGGATTATTACGAGCACCTCTTCCGCGTGACGCGCTACCGCGCCGATCAGGGGCTGGCCGAGCAGCTCGTCGGCCGATCGCGCGAGACGATGTTCTGGCTGCGCGAGATGGGCGTCCGCTTCGTGCCGATCTGGGGCCGCATGGCGCTGAAGCATCCCGATGGCCGCTTCAGCTTCACGGGTGAGCTGACGCTCGACGCCTGGGGCGGCGGGCAGGGGCTGATCGCCGCCGAGATGGCGGCCTGTGCGCGCATGGGCGTCGAGATCCGCTACGGGCACCGCGTGACGGAGCTTCTCTTCGATGGCGTCGCTGTCCGCGGCGTGAAGGTGCGCACGCCGGCGGGTGTCGAGGAGATCGCGGGCCGTTCCGTCATCCTCGCCTGCGGCGGGTTCGAGGCGAATGCGGAATGGCGTACGCGCTATCTCGGCGCGGGCTGGGAACTCGCGAAGGTGCGCGGCAGCCGCTTCAATACCGGCGCCGGCATCGCCATGGCGCTCGAGATCGGCGCGATGTCGACGGGCCAGTGGTCGGGCTGCCATTCGGTGGCCTGGGACAATGGCGCGCCGCCGACCGGCGACATCGAGATCGGCGACAGCTTCAACAAATTCTCCTACCCCTACTCCATCATGGTGAACGCGGAGGGGCGGCGCTTCGTGGATGAGGGGTCGGATCTGCGGATCCGGACCTACTCCAAGATGGGCCGCGCGATCCTGGGCCAGCCCGACCAGTTCGCCTGGCAGGTCTTCGACGCGAAGACGATCCCGCTGCTCAACGACACCTACCGCATCCGCCGCGTCTCCAAGGTGCGGGCCGACACGCTGGAGGAGCTGGCCGGCAAGATGGAAGGCGTGGATCCCAAGGGTTTCCTGGCCGAGGTGGCGCGCTTCAACGCCGCGGTTCGCACCGACATCCCCTTCGACCGCCAGGTGCTGGACGGGCGCCGCACGGAAGGGCTTCCGCTCAACAAGTCGAACTGGGCGCAGGCGATCGATACGCCGCCCTTCGAGGCCTACCAGGTCGGCTGCGGCATCACCTTCACCTTCGGCGGCATCGCGGTGGAGCCGACGAGCTGCCAGGTGCTGGATGTCGGCCAGGAGCCCATCCCCGGCCTCTACGCCGCGGGTGAGTTGGTCGGCGGGCTGTTCTACTTCGGCTATCCGGGCGGATCGGGGCTGATGGCCGGGTCCGTGTTCGGCCGGCTCGCGGGGCAGGCGGCGGCGAGGGGTTAAGCGGCGACCCGCACCAGGTCGAGCAGCGGCCGCAGGCTGCGCTGGGTCGGCAGCGCCCAGAGCCAGTCGAGCGCCGCCGCAGCTCGGTTCGCCTGCAGGACGCGGCTGGCGAGTGCGAGGAACTTCTCCCCCATCTGTGCATCGGTCATCGGGTTGTCGGGATGGCCGGGCGGGTTCGGCACCTCTGCGCGTAGCACGCGCCCATCCTTCAGCGTGATCGCGACGCGGCAGGGATAGGCGCGCGGGAAGATCGCGGAGAGCGCTTGGTCCTCTGTCACGCGGATGCATGGCATCAGCGCGTGGATGCGCGGATCGCCAAGTCGCTCCGGCGCGAAGAGCGCGTCCGAGAAGGCGCCGTCCACCAGCACGCCGGCGATCATCCAGGGCAGGGAATGGTCCGCGGCCTCTGGCGTGGTCGGGCGCCATTTCTCGGCGCCGCTGCCGATCTCGCTCCAGGTGAACCAGTAGGTGAAGACCTCGACATCGGTGATGTCCTCGATCCGCAGGCCCGGGCGCAGCTCGAGCGCCGCCAGCATCGGCCCCTGGGCGTGGTATTCGCTGAGCAGGAATTTGTGCGCGGCGCGGGCGCGCATCGGGTCCGGCGTGGCGAAGACCGGCCCGGCCTCGCGCGGGCCGATCAGCTCCAGTAGGCCGTGATGTCCATCCATCGGCCGCTCCGGGCCCGTCATGCCGGCGGCGGCCAGGCGCGCGGCGAAGATGCCGGCGCGCGCCGCATTGCCTGCCGCCGCGCCCTTCCACATCGACAGCTCGCCGACGCGGGTCGCATGCAGCGCTAGATTCGGCGTCAAGGCGAGCGCCAACGCATCCCGCGTGGCGGCCGCATCGAGCCCGAGCAGCCGCGCCGCCCCCCCTGCCGTGGCGACGGCGGTATAGAGGACATGGTCGAGACCCGCATCGCGCAGCCGGAGGTCGCGGAACAGCGCGAAATGCAGCTGGTAGGCGACCCAGACCGCGCCCAGCAGCGCCTCCCCATCCGCCTCCAGGCTCTCGGCCAGGCCGAGCAGCGGCAGGATCGCGTCGGAGGGATGGCCGCCGCCGCCGGGATAGGCGTCGTTCCCCTCCATGGCGCGCCCTGCGGTCGCGTTGACGAAGGCCGCGATCTCAGGCGGCGCGCGATGCGCGGTGCCGAGCAGAGTCGCGCCCGGCCGTTCCTCCGCGCGTAGCGCCAGAGTGCGGCCGGCGCGCACCGCCGGGTGATGGAAGGCGACGAGGCCGCAGCCGACCGTGTCCAGCACGCGGCGCACCGCGTCGTGGCGGGTTGCGTCGGGCAGCGTGGCGAAGCCACCGAAGCGCGTGATCGCTTCGGCGAAGCGCATCAGGACCGCGTCCATCTGTAGGTCAGTCCCGGTGCTCAGCGGCGCGCGACATCTGCAGCGCATGCAGCGCCCGCTCTCCGCCGAACGTCGCGAGATGCGCCTGCCAGGCCGCGATCAGCTCCTCAGGCCCGTGGCCTTCCAGCATCAGGATGCGGTTCGGTGCGCGCAGCGGCGTGCGGCCGATGCGTTCCGTCGTCTCGACAAGGCTGACCGCGCGCTGCGCCACAAGCAGATGCACGGCGACCACGCCAGGCTCCGCCAGCAGGGCCGGCAGCAGCGCGCCGAGCGCCGCATCCAAGGCCGCCGCCTGGTCCTCGGGCGGGTCGAGACGCAGCGTCAGGCAGCAGCCGCCTTCGCCATGCCCGACCGAGGCTGCGACCACGCAGATGCCGCGCACCGTATCGAGGAAGGCCTTGTTGGCTTTCACCGTCCAGGCACTTGGGTTGTTCAGCCGCTCGAAATAGGCGGGCGACTGGGCGGCTCCGGGGTCGGCTGTCTCATAGAGGATGAAGTAGGCGTGGCTGCCTTCGATGCGCGTGAAGCGACGGCCGCGCAGGAAGCCCGGGATGCCGACGCGTTCGGGGATATGCTCGCGATCGTGCCATTCCAGCGTATCTCGCTGTAGTCCCTCACGCACATCGTTCCAGATCGCGACCGCGCCGGTGCCGGCAAGCGCCATGACGTTTCGTTCCTCAATCCACCAGCGGCATTCCAGCGCGGCGGATTACCTCGCGCCAGCGGGTGATTTCGGTCTGGTAGAAGGCGGCGAACTCCGCCTGGCTGCGCGGCGCCGGCTCGGCGTCGATGGCGGCAAGCCGCTGGCGCACATCGGGCGCCGCGAGCGCCGTGTTCATGGCGGCGTTCAGGCGCTGCGCGATCGCCGGCGGCAGGTTGCGCGGGGCGAAGATTGCGTACCAGGACATCACTTCGAAGCCGGGCAGACCGACCTCTCGCGCGGTGGGGACATCGGGTAGGACGGGCGAGCGGTTCGGGCTGGTGATCGCCAGCGCCGCCACCGGGCTGTCCGCGCGTTGCGCGTGCGGGGCGATGGAGGGGACGTCCGCGAAGAAGGCCTCGACCTCGCCCGACAGGAGCGCCGCGACGGAGGGCGCGCTGCCGCGATAGGGAACGAAGGTGAATTGCGTGTCCGTCACCAGCCGGAACAGCTCACCCACGAGGCGGGGGGAGGTGCCGGATTCCGCGACGTTGAGCGCGCCCGGTCGACGCTTCGCGATCTCGACGAATTCAGCGACGTTGCGCGCCGGCACCTTGCGGTTGATCGCGAGGATGAAGGGCAACTCCACCAACTGCGCGACCGGCAGCAGGTCGTTTGCTGCGCTGAAGCCGGGGTTGCGGAACAGGCTGGCATTCTGGGCGATGCTGAGGCTGTCGATCAGCAGCGTGTAGCCATCTGGCGGCGCATGGGCGACGAAGCGGCCCGCGATGGTGCCCGCGGCGCCCGAGCGGTTCTCGACCACCACCGGCTGCCCAAGCAACTCGGGCAGCTTCTGCGCCAGCACGCGCGCCGTGATATCGGTGCCGCCGCCCGGCTGGTACGGCACGACAATCCGGATCGGTCGGTCGGGCCATTGGCCCTGCGCCAGGGCAGGCCTGGCCAGCCACGGGGCCATGGCGAGCGTGGCAAGAAGTGACCGGCGGCCGAGACGCATCCCTCGCATGGTGATGTTCCTCCCCCTTTGGCCTTCCCCGGCGCGCGGTGTCCGGGTGGCGTTCGGTACGAAGCTTGCCGATCGCGGCATGGCGGGGCCAGTCGGGATTCCGGCGGGCAGCCATAGGCGCCGGCTTGGGGCGGAAGCCGTCGCCTATGGCAGCGTGAGGCGCTGCGCTGTTGCTTTCGCGCGGCCCGGTGTGCTGCGCTTCCCGCATGGCGAAGACCCGCGGAGCGATGCAAGCCGGGGCCGGGAAGGAACGATGGGAATGAGCACGACGCGCCGGCAGGCCCTTGGGGCCGCGCTGTCCACCCTCGCGGGCACTGGCCTCGCCGGTGTCGCCCGCGCCCAGCCGCGCCAGCCCGATGGGCCCGTGACGCTGATCGTCGGTTCCACCGCCGGGACCGGGAACGACATCCTCGCGCGGCTGATGGCGCCCCACCTGCAGGCCCGCTTCGGCGTGCCCTTCGTGGTGGACAATCGCACCGGCGCATCCGGCGTGATCGCCGCGCAGGCGGTCAATCGCGCGGCGCCGGACGGGCGCACGCTGCTCGTGCTCGGCGATCCCTTCGTGACCAACCCATCGCTGATGCCGAGCCTGCCCTTCGACCCGATCAGCGGCTTCACCTTCCTGCTCAACCTGGCCCATGGCGCGATCGTTCTCGCGGTGCGGCCCGACCTGCCGGCGCAGGATGTGCGCGGCTTCGTCGAAATGGCGCGCGCCGCGCCGCAGCCTATGACCTATGCCTCGCCCGGCAGTGGCACGCCGCACCACATGATCATGGAACTGTTCCGCCTGAACACGCGCATTACGCTCACGCATGTGCCCTACCGGGGCAGCGCCCAGGCCGTGCAGGACCTGATGGGGCAGCGCGTGGATGCCATGATGCTGCCCGTGCATGTCGCGCTGCCGCTGGCGCGCGACCGACGCATCCGCATCCTCGCCATCGGCACTGACCGCCGCGCGGCCGAGGCGCCGGAGATCCCGACCCTGGCCGAGGCGGGCTTCCCGATGACGAATGTGACGCTGTGGTATGGCCTGTTCGGCCCGCCTGGCATGCCCGCGGAGCTGACCCAGCGCTACAATGCCGAGGTCAATGCGTGGCTCGCCCTGCCCGAGACGCAGGAGAGGCTGCGGGCGCAGGGCATGACCGCGGCCGGCGGCACGCCCGAGGCGTTCCGCACCCAGATCGCCGCCGATATCCAGCACTGGGCACGCGTGATCCGCGAGGGTGGGATCAAGGCCGACTGAACCGCCGGCCTCGCCCGCGGTTCAATGCCCCGTGGCGAGCGCGGCGAGGCCTGCCGGGTCCTCCGGCGGCGCATTGCCGCGCCAGACCACGTGCAGGTCCGGGCGTAGCAGCAGCAGGTCGTGTCCATAGACGTCGCGCGCAGCCGGTTCGGCGACGTCGATCACATTGAGTGGCGCGCCATGGGTGGCGAAGGCGCGCGCCAGGCCATCGGTCGCGGCACCCGGTCCCTTGCCGACGCGCAGCAGGCAATAGGCATCGTCGGGGATCAGATCCTGCAGCGCCGCGCCGTTCTGTAGCCAGACATTCGGCAGTCTTGCGCCTGGCCAGGTGGTCGGGTGGTACTCGCGGAAAAGGTGCTCCGGCCCGCCGGGGATGTTGTCGATCACCGGGCTGTCCACGTAGCGGTAGCCGAGCTCGGCGCCGATCATCTCGTTCGTCTTGCGCTGCTCGACATCGGCGATGCGCGCCAGGGTGTCGCGGGTGGCCTGGCCGGCCGGCGTCGCTTCGCGGATGTCCGGCCGGTACTGCCCGCGCCATTTCCGTCGGCCGAGCGAGGCATAGCCCGAGGCGCCGACATTGCGATCACCCACCTGGCGGCGCTCGACCTCGTAGCTGCGCAGTAGATTGGGACCACCCCAGCCGCGCAGCGTGCCGGCGAGCTTCCAGGACAGGTCGAAGGCATCGCCCACGCCCGTGTTCATGCCGAGCCCCCCCGTTGGGATCACGAGGTGCGCGGCGTCGCCGGCCAACAGGACGCGGCCCGATCCGTAGCTGTCCGCGAGCAGCAGGTTCTGCCGCCACGGCGCGCAGGAGAGCATCTCGTAGCGCACCGGCGTCGCGACCACCTTCTCGAACTGCGCGGCCATGTCCTCCGCCCGCTCCACGGTCGCGTGCAGCGTCCAGTGGCGCGTGCTGTCCTGCATGATGAGGAAGGAGGCGCGGTCGTCCGCCACGTGATAGTGGCGGCCATGGCCGGGCCCCTCGCCGATCGGGATGCGGTCAAACAGCTCGTCGCAGCGGTAGAGCGCCTGGAACAGCTGCAGCAGGTTGCCCTCACCGCGCAGGCGGATACCCAGCTGCTTGCGCACCGGGCTGCCGCCGCCGTCGCAGCCGACAAGGTAGGCGCCGCGGATCGTCGTCGTGTTGCCCTCGGGCGTCCGCACCGTTGCGGTAACGCCCTCGGCGTCCTGCGCGAACTCCAGGAATTCGTGCCCGTAGCGCAGCGTCACGCTGGGCAGCGTCTCGGCGACCGACTTCAGCAGCGGCTCGAGCGTGTATTGGGAGATCAGCTGATAGGGCTCGCAGGGCTGCGTGCCGTCGTTCACCGCGCGGATCTGCCGTTGCGAGTCCGCGACCGAAGGGTAGGGCAGGTGCAGCAGCGGCTTCTCTGCCATGGAGAGCACGACGAAGACGTCCATCGGCACCTCCGCGGGCAGCCCGGCGGTGCGGATGCGCGGCGCCAGGCCGATGCGGCGGTAGAGCTCCATGCTGCGCGCATTGCAGCGTTCCATCTTGGGCAGGAACTCGGGCGCGGGCTTGCGTTCCACCAGCACACAGCGGATGCCGCGCCGCCCGAGATCCACAGCCAGCGTCAGCCCGACCGGTCCGGCGCCGACGATCACGACTTCAGTCTGCAGCATGCGCCGTCCCCCCTGCCCGCACTATGGTGGGGCAGGGGAGCGAATGGTCAAGTCCCAACATATGGGATTGGGCGCATTACCCCGCAGCGGCCGAGAGGCGCCGTGCCGCCGCCGCGATCTGCTCCCCGATCGCCGCGGCGCTGGCCGCGGTGAGGCGCGTGCGGCGGAGCGTGACGCTCAGGCTGCCGACCACCGCTTCGCCTGCATCCAGGATAGGCGCCGCGATCCCTGTGACGCCCGGCGTGACCTGGCCCGCCGTTACGTCGAAGCCACGCCGACGGATCGTGCCGAGGGCCGAGCGCGCTTCGGCCACGGTCGTGCCGAGCCCGGCCGCGACGAAGGCGGTGGCATCCTGCGCATAGAGCCTGGCGATCGCGCCCGGGGGCAGATGCGCCAGGATCACGCGCGACGCCGCGCCGCGGAACAGCGGCATCGCCAGCCCGCGTTCATAGGTGCTCCGCCGCCCGGCGCCGAGGCTGCCTTCCTGGTGCACGCAGAGCACGCGGTCCCGGTAGCGCCGGCAGAGCAGCGCGATGCCGGGCAACTCGGCCGCCAGCGCCGCCATGGCCGGGCGCGCCGCGGCGATCAGCGGGTCGGCGCGGCGCATGCGGAAATCGAGCTCCACCACCCGCGGCCCGAGCGCGAAGCCGCGATCCTGGAAGGCGGTGACCAGCCCTGCCTCCTGCAGTGCCTTCAGGTAGCGGTAGAGCGTGGAGCGGGTGAAGCCGCAGCGCGCATGCAGCGCCTCGAACGCCACCGGGCCGGGCGCGTCCTCCAGCAGGTCGAGGATGCCGAGCGCCTTGTCGAGGCTGCTGCCGGTCATCGCTCCCTCAGACGCTGTCGGGCACGTCCGCGCAGGCGCGCCAGCCGAGGCCGCCCTCGGCGATCTTGCGGTTGACGATCGGCCGCACCAGGGCCAGCAGGCCGAGCGCCACCACGGCCGGCAAGCTGCGCCGCATCACCAGCGCCATCCGCCGGCGCACGGGCGGGTCCGCCACGCGCCGCGCGCTCATCAGGCCCTGCGCGATCTCCTCCATGAAGAGGCCATAGGGCACAAGGGTGCAGGCGCTGCGCTGCATGATCAGCGCGCGCTTCACCTCCGCCGGCTCTACTTCAAGGCGCACCTGCAGCTTCACGCCGCGCGTCGTGGCAATGTCCTCGATGCGGCTCCGCGCAGCGTGGAAGCGATGGTCCAGCACCAGGGGGAAGGCCGGCAATCCGGCGAAGGCGATCGGCCCCGCAGTGCTCTCCACGATGCCCGGCGCGCCGACCAGGAACAGATCTTCCTCATAAAGCGGGTGGATGATGAGCGCTTCATGCGGCTCGGGGTCGTAGCAGAAGGCGGCGTCGAGCTCGGCGCCGGCCAGCAGCAGGCGGCGGTGGTCGTCCGATAGGCCGGGGCGCAGATAGAGCCGCCGCTCCGGCGCCTGGGCCGCGCTTTCCACCAGCAGGTCGGGCACCAGCGTCTTGCCCGAGGTCGGCGTGATGCCGAGCGAGACCTGCACCTCGTTGCGGCCGATGAAGGGCTCCACTGCGGCGCGGGCGCGCTGCACGGCATCGAGCACCTGGCGCGCCTCCGGCAGGAAGGCTTGGCCGGCGCTGGTCAGCGCGACGCCGCGAGAATGGCGATCGAAGAGGCGGATGCCGAGCGTCGCCTCGAGGTTCTTCACATGCGCCCCCAGCGCCGGCTGGGAGAGGTTCAGCAGCCGAGCGGCGGAGGTGAGGCTGCCGGTCTCGGCAACCGAGACGAAGCAGCGGATCTGCTGGAGCAGCATGGCCGGGAGGCTAGGCAGCCCCCGGCCCGCTGGCAACTGCGCGCGGCTATTCCTGCCGGATCCCGCCGCGCGCCACGACGTCGCGCCAGCGCTCGACCTCCCGCGCGAGATGTGCGCGGAAGGCGTCGCGCGTCGTGACGACGGGGGTCGCGCCGAGTGTCGCGAATCGCTCCCGCACCTCCGGCAACTGCACAATGCGGCTGACTTCGGCGTGCAGGCGCTCGACCACCGGCCCGGGCGTGCCGCGCGGCGCATAGAGGCCGTACCAGATGTCCACCACGTAGTCGGGCATCCCCGCCTCGCGCGCGGTCGGCACCTCTGGCAGCAGCGGGGAGCGCGCCTCGGTGCTCACCGCAAGCGCGCGCAGCGCGCCGCCAGCCAACTGGCCCGCGACGGAGGGGAAGTCGGAGAACATGATCTGGACCTCCCCCGCCATCGTCGCCGCCGCCGCCGGGGCGCTGCCCCGGTAGGGCACGAAGGTGAGGTCGATCTCCGCCTGCAGCCGGAAGAGCTGCGCCGCGAGCAGCGTAGATGGCCCGCCGGCTGCGACGTTCAGCACGCCGGGCCGCGCCTTCGCCATCGCCACGAACTCCGCCAGCGTGCGCGCCGGCAGGTTGGGCGGCACGACGATAACGAAGGGCACCGAGAGGATCTGCGCAATCGGCTCGAAGTCGCGCAGCGGGTCGTACATCGGCTCCCGCAGCAGGGAGAAATTCATCGCGATGCCGGGCGCGTCCAGCAGCAGCGTGGTGCCGTCGGGCGCCGCAGCGGCCACGTGGCGCAGGCCGATCACCCCATTGGCGCCTGCGCGGTTCTCCACGATGACGGGCTGCCGCAGTGTCTCCGACAGGCGCGGGCCAATCAGGCGGGCGACGATGTCGGTGCCGCCGCCGGCGGCGAAGGGTGTAACCAGCCGCACCGGCCGGTCGGGCCAGGCGGCCCCCTGTGCGCGGGCCTGGCTCCCCGCGGCGATGATGGCCAGTGCGGCGGCAAGCCCGCGCCTCGACAGCTGCATCCCGTCCTCCCGAAATCGGTTCTGCGTCCGTGCGGGCAGCTTATCGGCTTCCCAAGCCTTCGGGGCACAGGGCTTGGCTTCTGCAGCCCATCGCGGGGGTTATTGCGGGGGCGGTCGGGGCGATGACGGATCAGGTGTTCATTGACCGCGGACCCGAAAGTCGCACGCCCGCGTCACTGGGTCGAAGATCGCCGTTGCTGGCGGCCTGATCGCAGGCCGCATCACCTGGATGCGTGCGCAGTTGCAGGCGCGTTCGGCAGGCGATGCCGGGTCGGTCTTATCCGATGCTGATGCGATATCGCCCCGGATCTAGCCGATCCTTGTCCATGCGGTGACCTGCAGCGCAGAGGCGCGAACATGCACCACCGCGGGGATGCGACGTGGCGCCAGCGCGGCGTCCAGCATGGGTGCGATGTCCGCCTCGGTCGCAATCGTATAGCCCTCTGCGCCGAAGGCGCGCGCCCAGGCGGCGAAATCGGGATTCACCAGGTCGGCGGCGGCGGCGACGGGGCGGCCCGGATAGCGCTTGCCGTGATGCATCCCGATCGAGCCATAGGTGCCATTATCGGCGATAAGCAGCACTGGCGCGGCGCCGTGGCGGATGGCGGTGGCGATCTCGTTGCCGGTCATCAGCGCGCCGCCATCGCCGACCACCGCGATGCTCTGCCGGCCGGGGAAGCGGATCGCGGCGGCAACCGCCATGGGCATGCCGGCACCCATCCCACCCACGGCGGAACCGAGGAAGAGGTTGCGCGGCCCGAAGGGGATGTGGCGGTGGACGAAGCTGGTGAAATTGCCGGCATCCGTCGTCAGCACCGCATCGGGGGCCATGCGCTGCGCCAGGGCGATGCAGACGGCGGCGAAGTTCACGCCATCCGGCGCGGGCGTGTGCGTCGGCGCGGTGAGTTCGCGGTGGATGGCGTTGAGCCGTGCGACCCAGGCGGCGCGGCCGGCCGGCGCGGCGGGGCTGCGCGCCAGCAGGCCTGCCACCACGTCATGCGGGTCCGCGACGATCGGCAGCGCCGCACGGAAGACCCGGTTGATCTCGGACGGATCGGGCCAGATGTGTACCAGCGGCAGTTGCGGATCCGGTGCGGCGGTCGGGAAGGTGTAGGATTGGCTGACCACATCGGTCATGCGCTCGCCGAGCGCGACCAGCAGGTCGGTCTCGCGGAAGGCGGCCATCAGCTTAGGCTGCACGCGGTTGCCGACATAGCCGGCATAGTTTGGGTGGCGGCTGTCGAAGAGATGCGGCCGGCGATGCGTGGGCGCGATGGGCAGCGTCCAGGCCTCGGCGAGGCGCGGCAGCGCGGCCAGTGATTCGGGTGGGCCATCCATCGCACCGCCCACCAGCACCAGTGGGCGTTCTGCCGCGGCCAGCCGCGCGGCGAGTTCGTCGAGTTGCGCCGCAGCAGCGCAGGGTATGGCGCGCGGGCGCGGCGCGGCGTCCGGCACCTCGTCGGCCGGGTCGTCCAGCAGGTCTTCCGGCAGGATCACCGCGACGGGGCCGGGCGTGCCGCTTTCCGCCAGGTGGAAGGCGCGCGCCATGGCCTCGGCGGCCTGCGAGGCTTGCGAGACCTCGATCACCGCCTTCGTCGTGTCCGCCAGCAGCTTGGCGTAGTCCTGTTCCTGCAGCGCGCCGCGGCCCATATCGCGCCGCTCGATCTGGCCGACCAGCAGCAGCATGGGGATGGCGTCGTGGAAGGCGGTGTGCAGGCCGATCATCGCATTCGCGACGCCAGGGCCACGCGAGACAAGGCATATGCCCGCGCGACCGCTGCGCATGCGCCCATCGGCTGCCGCCATATAGGACGCGCCACCCTCGTGCCGGCAGACGACGAGTTTCACCGCCGGCACATCCGTCAGCGCATCCGTCAGGCCAAGAAAGCTCTCGCCCGGCACGCAGTAGATCAGGTCCGCGCCATGCGCGACGAGGCTGTCCGCGATGAGCCTGCCGACGGAACGCGCCATGTCAGCCTTCCACGCGGATGCCGGCGTTGCGGATCACGTCGGCCCAGATGCGGCGTTCGCGCGTGATCTCCTCGCGGAAGGCTGTGGTGGAGGTGTCGCTTTCGTCGATCAGGGATTCGGTCAGGCGTGCGCGCACCTCTGGCCGGCGGACGCATTGGCCGATCTGGTTGGACCACCAGGCAACCCATTCGGGCGAAAGGCCCCGCGGGCCTGCGACCCCCCACCAGCTGCCGCCGATCATGCCCGGCAGCGTCGCATGCATCACCGGCACGCCGGGCATGGTCGGGTGCGGTGCCTCGGTGGCGACAGCAAGGCCGCGCATGCCGCCGCTGCGCACATGCTGCAGCGCTTCGGGCAGCAGGGCGAAATAGACATCGATGCGGCTGGCCATAAGGTCCACCAGCGCCGGCGCGCCGCCGCGATAGGCGACGAATTCCAACTCGATCCGCGCCTGCTGTGCCATGCGCGCCGCCATCAGATGCGGGCTCGATCCGGCGCCGCCATGCCCGCAGGTCACGCGGTTGCTGCGGGCATAGGCGATGAAGCCGGCCATGTCGCGGAAGGGCGCGTCGGGGCGCGCGACGAGCACCATTGCGCCGCGCCCCATGCCGCCGATCGGCGTGAGTTCGGCATCCGGGTCGATCGGCATGGTCATGCCGGGCAGCACCGGCGAGACCGAGAGGTTGAAGCCCGAAGCAATGGCCAGCACATGCCCGTCGGGCGCGCTATTCGCCACCGCCTGCAGCCCGATGAAGCCGCCCGCGCCGGTGCGGTTTTCCACCACCACGTTGCGGCCGATCTGCGGGCCGATCGCGGCTGCGACGATCCGCGCCATGGCATCCACGCTGCCGCCGGCGGCAAAGCCGACGATCCAGCGGACATCGCGCGTCACAGGCTGCGAGAACGCCGGCAGGGCAAGGCCGGCAGGCAGGGCGGCGAGCAGGGCGCGCCGCGTGATCCGGGTGCTTCGCATGATCCTCTCCCTTATTCCGCTGCCGCTTGTGCGGCGCCATAGACCGGTGTCAGCCAGTGCCGATACTTCGGCACGGTGCCGGTCACCACGTCGAAGTACAATGTCTGCAGTTGCCGCGTGATCGGGCCGGGCTCGCCGGTGCCGACCGGATAATGGTCTATGGAGTTGATCGGCGAGACCTCGTGCCCGCTGCCGCAGAAGAACGCCTCGTCGCAGACATAGAGCTCAGTGCGGTCGATGTCGCGCTCCACCACCTCAAGGCCAAGCTCGGCCTGGGCCAGTTCGATCAGCGTGTCGCGGGTGATGCTTTCCAGGATGTCGGCGGTGACGGGCGGCGTGATCAGCTTGCCCTTGCGCACCATCATGAAGCAGGCGCCGGGGCCTTCCGCGACCTTGCCAGCTTCGTTCAGCAGGATCGGCACCTGGAAGCCGTTCAGCCGCGCGTCGATATAGGCCAGCCGCGAATTATGGTAGTTCGCGCCCGACTTGATGCGGGAGGGGGAGGCGAGGTCGGAGTTGCGCCGCCAGGTGGACACACAGCTCCGCACGCCCTGCGTCACCGCCTTCGTCGTCGGCTTGCTGAAGGCGAGGATGAACATCCCCGTGCGGATTTCCTCCGGCAGGTAGTCCGTGAGTTCCCCTTCGGCGAAATAGGCCACGGGGCGGAAATGCACATTCCCGCGGTACCCGCAGGCGCGGATCAGCGACAGGCACGCTGTCTCGATCTCTGCATCGGTGTAGGGGATGGTCATGCGCATGATGCGCGCGCCCTGGCGCAGCCGGGCGATGTGCTCGGCGTGGCGGAAGACGAACAGTTCCTGCTGCGCCTCGTTCCAATAGGCGCGCTCGCCTTCGAAGACATTCTCGCCGCGCAGCACGCATTCGGTGGCGATGTGCAGGGTCGCCTGCTCCCAGGGCACCAGCTTGCCGTCCAGCCAGACGAAGGGGGCGCTCTTGGCCATGTGTGTCAGCTCCCGCTGTCGATCTCGATGACGAGGTTGCCTTGCGCGTCCAGCGTAAAGCTGGCGTCCGGACCGATGACGGTGGTGGATTCGCGTTCCTCGACCACCGCGGGGCCGCGCAGCTGCACGCCGGACTGCAGGCGGTAGCGATCATGCACCGCCGTCTCGATCAGGCCCGTCTGTGGGAACCAGGCGAGCCGGCTACCCTTGCGGGAGTCGCCGCCTTCCGCGGCACCCAGCACCGCCGGCACCTCCGGGCGCGTTGCCGTCGCGTGCAGGCGCCAGCTCAACACTTCTGTTGGCGGGCCTTCCACGCGGCGGTCAAAGAGGCGCTGGTAGGCGTCGAGGAAGGCGGCCTGGATGCTCTGCTCGTCCAGGCTGTCCGGCAGGGGCACGGGAATGTCGAAGCCCTGGCCGACATAGCGCATGTCGGCGCTCCGCCGGAACACGATCTCCTCCTCCCGCGCGCCGGCTTCGGCCAGCAGGCGCCGCGCCTCGGCTTCCATCTCGGCGTAGTGCCGCGCGACGCGGTCCCAATCCACGCCAGACAGCCGCGCAACGCCGCTGCGCACCAGGTCGATCGCCGGTGCCGCCACCAGGAAGCCAAGCGCGGAGGCCACACCTGCGCCAGCCGGCACGAGGATGCGCGAGATCTTCAAAAGCTTCGCGAGCCCATAGGCATGCACCGGCCCGGCGCCGCCGAAGGCGAGCAGCGTGTAGCGCCGCGGATCGCGCCCCTTCTCGGCGATGTACATGCGCGTCGCGGCGGCCATGTTCTCGTTCACCACGGCATGGATGCCAGCCGCGGCCTCGAGCGGCGCGAGCCCGAGCGGCTTGCCGAGGTGGTCTTCCATGGCGCGTTCCATCGTCGCGCGGTCGAGGCCCATCTCGCCGCCCAGGAAGTAGTCGGGCGAGAGGTAGCCGAGCAGGAGATCGGCATCCGTGACCGTCGGCTGCGTGCCGCCGCGCCCGTAGCAGACCGGGCCGGGCACGGCGCCCGCGCTTTCGGGGCCGACCGTCAGCAGCCCCATGGCGGATGCCTGCGCGATGGAGCCGCCGCCCGCGCCGATCTCGATCAGGTCGATCACCGGCACCTTCAGCGGCAGGCCTGAGCCCTTTCGGAAGCGCTTGACCCGCGCGGCTTCGAAGGTGGAAGCGTGTTCGGCCTCGCCGCCCTCGATCAGGCACATCTTGGCGGTGGTGCCGCCCATGTCGAAGCTGATCATGTCGGTCAGGCCGGCGGCGCGGCCGACATGCATCGCTGCCATCGCGCCCGCGGCCGGGCCGCTTTCGATCAGCTGCACGGGATTGGCGCGCGCATGGCGCACGGTGGCGATCCCGCCGGCGGACAGCATCAGGTGCAGCTTGCCGCGCAAGCCACGGGTCTGCAGCTCCGCTTCCAGCCGCTGCAGGTAGCGGTCCATCAGCGGCATGACATAGGCGTTCACGCAGGCGGTGTTGGCACGCTCAAATTCGCGGATCTCGGGCGCGACCTCGGAGGAGAGCGTGACGGGCACGCCCGGCAATTCCTCGGCCAGGATCGCGCCCGCACGACGCTCATGCGTGGGGTCGAGGTAGCTGTGCAGGAAGCAGACGGCCACTGCCTCCACGCCTTGCGCCCTCAGGCTGCGCGCGGCCTCGCGCACCTCCTGCTCGGCCAGCGGCAGCAGCACCCGCCCCGCGGCGTCGAGCCGCTCCGTCACCGCGATACGGCGCTGGCGCGGCACCAGCGGCTCGGGCTTTTCCAGGAACAGGTCGTACAGATCGTAACGCATCTCCCGCCCCAGCTCGAGGCTGTCGCGGAAGCCGCGGGTGGTGATCAGGCCGATGCGCGCGCCCTTGCGCTCGATCACGGTGTTGGTGACCAGCGTCGTGCCATGCACCACCTGGCGCAGCGCGCCGATCGTCTCGCCCGCCTCATCCAGCAGGCGGGCGACGCCGTCCAGGATGGCGCGGCCCGGGTCGTCGGGTGTTGTCAGGCGCTTGCCCGTCAGCACGCGGCCGCGCGCGCCATCCACCAGGACGAGGTCCGTGAAGGTCCCGCCGACATCCACGCCAATGCGCAGGGGCTGCGTGCTCATGGCTCCACCCCGTAGTCGCGGCGCGCGCCCTCGGGCGTGACGTAGCCGGCCTCGATGTCGCTGCGGAGCGCCGCGGGGTCGCGTTCGCGCGGATCGCCGACGCCGCCACCGCCGCCGTAATGCATGGTCAGCCGCGCGCTGGGTGGCAGGGTCGTGCGTCCTTTGGGATGCGGCGTGCTGCCATCCTGCAGCGCGACGTTCGCCGGCGCGCCGGCGTGACCGCCCGCCAGCCCGCCCGCGGGGTGTTTCATGCGGTCGGAGATCAGGGCGAGGCGCACGGGATCATCCGTGGTGACCTCCACCTCCACCTCCTGCCCCAGGCCGCCGCGCCAGCGCCCGGCGCCGCCGCTATCCGCCAGCAGGTCCTTGCGCCAGACGACGACCGGCGCGCTGCCCTCGAAGGCCTCGACGGATCCGAAGCCGGAATTGGTCGGGAAGGCGGTCGCGTTCAGCCCGTCGCGGCCAGCGGCCGCGCCCATGCCACCGCTGCCGAACATGACCTGCGAGAAGCGCTCTCCGCGCGTATTGCGCCCGGTCCAGACCGGGCGCGGGGAGGGGGAGGAGCTGTCGGCCAGCACCTTCTCCGGCACCACCTGCGCCAGGCAGCCATAGATCGCGCCCGAAAGGAACAGGCCGGTCAGGTGGCGCGCATTGACCGCGGCCGGGAAGCGCGGGTTGAGGATCGAGCCCTCGGGCGCCGTGACCGTCACCGCGCGATAGCTGCCCTCATTGCGCGGCGTCGTCGGGTCCAGCGCGCATTTCAGCGGATAGACCGAATAGGCGTAGGTGTAGTTCATCACGCTGTTCAGCCCGCGCGCGATCTGCGGCGAGGTGCCGGTGTAGTCCACGCTCAGCGTGTCGCCCGCGATGGTGACGGTGCAGGCGATGGTGGTCTCCTGGTCCTCATAGCCATCGGCCTTGATGACGTGGTGCCAACTGCCATCAGGCAGGGCAGCGATGGCCTTGCGCATCGCCGCATCCGCCCGCGCCTGCAGCACATCGGAGAGTTCTGTCAGGTCGTCGAGGCCGGTATCCTCCAGGAATTCGACCAGGCGGCGCGCGCAGACGGCCTGGGCGGCGATCTGCGCGTAGATGTCGCCCATCACCTGGTCGGCCACGCGCACATTGCCGCGGATGAAGCGCGCCACTTCGCGGTTCTCGCGCCCCTCGACGAGGAACTTCGTCGGCAGGATGCGCAGCCCTTCCTCATGCACCTCGGTGCAATCGGCCGACCACAGCACGCCGCCGATGTCCGGCATGTGGGATGTGGCGCCAGCGAAGGCGACCAGCTGGCCGCGATGGAACACCGGCGAGACGGTGGTGATGTCGAGCAGATGGCCCGTCGCCATCCAGGGATCATTGGTGATCAGCACATCGCCCGGCCGCAACTCCTCCACCGGGATCTCCGCCAGCATGTGGCCGAGGGTGCGCGGCAGGAGGCCGACGAAGCTCGGGATGCCGATGGAGTTCTCGGCGAGGCTCGCGCCCTTCGCATCCATCAGCACGCAGGCGAAGTCGTTCGACTCCCGCACGATGGTGGAGAAGGAGGTGCGCAGCAGCGCGGCCGCCGCCTCATCGGCGATGGAGATCAGCCGGCTCCAGAGGATCTGCAGGGTGACAGGGTCGAAATGCGCCATGCCGCATGCTTGCAGACCTCTGGCGAGGTGGGGAGCAGCGTCCTAGGGTGTCCAGCCATGACTTTACCTCAAGGCACGGCGGCCCTGCCGCTCTCTGCGCTGCGCGCCTTCGACGCTGCGGCGCGGCACCTGAACATGGCCCGCGCCGCGGCCGAGCTTGGCGTCACGCAGGGGGCGGTCAGCCGCCAGATCGGCGCGCTGGAGGTCCGGCTGCGGGAGAGGCTGTTCCTCCGAGGTCCGCGGGGCCTGAAGCTGACCGAGGCGGGTGACCTACTGGCCGATTACGTCCGGCGCGGGCTGGAGCAGCTGGAGACGGGGATGGTGCGTATCGACCAGCCCCGGTCCCGGGCGACGCTGGTGGTCAACGCCGCGCGGACCTTCGCCATGCGGGTACTGGCGCCGCGAATCGGCGATTTCGTGCGCGCCCACCCCTGGATCGAGCTGCGGATCGACACGCATCGCTATTTCGCGCAGCTGCATGGCTCGGATGTGGATGTTGCCATCCGCACGGGCACAGGGGATTGGCCGGGCCATGTCGTGCACCCGCTGACGCTCGAGGAGATGTTTCCCGTCTGCGCCCCCGCCCTATGGGCGGGCTCGGCGCGCGACCTGCCGCCGGCCGCCTTCCTGGCCCGCAACACGCTGCTGCACTACGCCGAGCGCCCGCATTGGACCGCCTGGGTTGCGCAGGCCGGACTCGACCCGGCCCTGGCCCAGCCCGGCCCCCGCTTCGGCGAGACGGCTTTGGCGCTGGCCGCGGCCGAGGCCGGGCAGGGCATCGCGATCGCCTGGGGCGTGTTGGTCGCCAATGCGCTGGCCGAGGGGCGGCTGGTGCGGCCCTTTGCGCCGGCCCTGTCGGATGGCACCGGCTATCACCTGGTGATGACGGAAGGCGCGGCCCGTCGGCCGGCCGTGCAGGCCTTCGCCACCTGGATCACGGCGTGCCTGGGCACAAAGCCGAGTTGACCTCCGCGCAAGCCCGTTCTTCCCTTCACTAAATGGGAGGGCGGTCGATGGCTTGGCGCATGGGACGGCGCGCGGCGCTGGGGGCGGGCTTGGCGCTGGCGGCAGGTGCCGCACGGGCACAGGGCGCCTGGCCGCAACGGCCGGTCCGTCTGGTCGTGCCCTTTGCGCCGGGCGGCACCACGGATGTGATGGCGCGCTTGCTGGCCGAGGGCGTCGCGGCGCGGCTCGGGCAGCCAGTGGTTGTGGAGAACCGCGCCGGTGCTGGGGCGACCATCGGCGCGGCGCTGGTCGCGCGCGCGGCGCCGGATGGCCACACGCTGCTGATGTCCAACAGCACCTCGCATGGCGTCTCGCCCGCGCTCTATCCGACCATCGGCTATGATCCGATGGCGGATTTCACCCATGTCGCGCTGGTCGCCACCAGCCCGTCGGTGCTCGTGCTCAATCCCGCCCATCCCGCGCGCACGCTTGGCGACTTCATCAGCCAGGCGCGACGGGAGGGTGAGCTGCGCTTCGCGGTCGCGGGCCTTGGCACCTCCTCGCATCTCGCTGGCGTGCGGCTTGGCATGATCCTCGGCGTGCCAGTCACGGCCGTGCCTTATCGCGGCGCGGGGCCGGCGATGACGGATGTGATCGCCGGCGTGCTGCCAGCGATGATGGACAGCCTGCCCTCGGCCGCGCCGCATATCCGCAGCCAATCGGTGCGCGCGCTGGGCGTGACGGCCGCGGCGCGCTCGCCCGCCTTGCCGGAACTGCCCACCATGCGTGAGGCCGGCTTGGACCTGGTCAGCGCGGCGTGGTTCGGAGTCTCGGGGCCGCGCGGCCTGCCGGCGTTGGTGGTCGCGAGCCTGACGCAGGCCATCGGCGATGCGCTGCGCGAGCCGCGGACGGTTGCGCGTTTCCAGGAGCTGCTTGGCGCCGCGCCGCCCGAGAGCACGCCGGACGGCTTTACCTCTTTTGTTTCCTCGGAGCTCACAGGCTTCGCGCCGCTGGTGCGCGCGGCGAACCTTCAGCCTGGGTGAGGGGATGAATCAGCGTTGCAGGTTCGACCCTGCGACGAGCTGTTCGGGGTTAACGATTGCGGTCGCGTGCGGTGCTGCACTTCGACAGGTCTTCCCAGCGTCACGGCGGCGCCCGCGCTGATCGCGGGGCGCTGCATGCTTCACGACAGAGGCTCATCGCCCTTCCACATCGCCTACGCCGCCTGAGGGCGCGAGAAACCGGTGCACCGGTATTGCGGCGGGGCGTGACCCGCGTCAGGCTCTGCCCATGCCTCGCCCGCGGCTCGCGGCCGCCCCGACGCCCGACCTCTGCCTGCCGCCGCCGGATCGCAGCCGGCCGGCGCCGGACCAGCTCTATGCGGCGCTGCGTCGCGCCATCCTCCGCCTAGACCTGCCGCCGGGCGCCGCCGTGCCCGAGCCGCTGGTCGCCGCCCGAATGGGCGTGAGCCGAACCCCAGTGCGCGAAGCGCTGCGCCGCCTGCGCGAGGAGGGGCTGGTGGATGTGCTGCCGAACCTCGGCAGCTTCGTCGCCCGTATCTCCCGCGCCCGGCAGGAGGAGGCGGTGGCGCTCCGGCTGCTGCTGGAAGGGGAGGCTGCTGCCCGCCTCGCCGCTGCCGGCCCCGGGCTGCGTCCCGCACTGGGCCGCCTCGTGGCGGCGCAGCGCGACGCGCTGGCCAATGATGGGCGCGACGCCGTCTATGCGCTGGACGAGGCCTTCCACGCTGCGCTGTTCGAAGCCGCCGGTCTGCCGCTGATGTGGGCCGCTTGTCGCAGCGCCCGCGCCCATATGGAACGGCTGCATCATGCGGCGGCGACGGCGTCCGACCGCGTTGCCGCCGCCGTCGCCGCCCATGCCGCGATCCTCGCGCGCA
>JBJOMW010000026.1:0-37394 GCA_046052145.1 Pseudomonadota bacterium | reverse complement strand
TCGGCCTGCATGCGGCGCTGACCTATGCGGCGGCGCTGCAGCCCTTGAAGCTGCGCTGGTACGAGGAGCCGCTCGACCCGCTGGATTACTCCACCCATGCGACACTCGCGGAGCATTACGGGCCGCCCATCGCAACCGGCGAGAACCTCTTCTCGATGCTCGATGCGCGGAACCTGATCCGGCATGGCGGGCTTCGGCCCGACCGCGACATCCTGCAATTCGACCCTGCGCTGTCTTATGGCCTGGTCGAGTATCTCCGCACGCTCGCGATGCTCGCCGAACACGGCTGGAGCCCGCGCCGCTGCGTGCCGCATGGCGGGCACCAATTCGCGCTCAATATCGCCGTCGGGCTCGGCCTCGGCGGCAATGAGAGCTATCCGGAGGTCTTCGCGCCCTTCGGCGGTTTTGCCGATGACGTCCCCGTGGTGGAGGGCCGGGTGCGCATGCCCGATGTGCCCGGCATCGGCTTCGAGGCGAAGAGCGCGCTCTACGCCGTGCTCAAGACCCTGGATTGAGCTGCCCGTCCAGCCACGGTTGAAGATTCGCGTCGGCGCCGGACGGCAGGGGCGCCGCCGGCGCGGCGATGAAAGACAGGATGTCGCGCGCGACCGTCTCGCGGTTCCGGTCGGCCAGTAGCAGGTGGAAGCCCTGCGGGTAGACCGCAACGCGCGGGCGCGTCTCAGGCGGCAGATTGCGCAACGCCTCGCGCGTGGCGCGCGCGGGCACGACCATGTCCTGCGCGCCGACAAGCATGAGTGTCGGCAGACGCGCGCCCTGGGCGTCCAGGCAGCAGCGCGGCAGCGCCGCGACGGCGGCGTCCATCAAATCCACCAGGCCAACCGCCGCATCCACCCGCGTGGTGCGGATCGTCAGCGGGTCGCGGCCGAGCCGCCGCAGCGCCTCGGTGTTGTCGCTGGCGACCACGCCGCTCACCGTATTCTGGAAGCTCAGCACCGGGATGGTGCGCGCCGCGAGCCACAAGCCGCCGCGCATCAGCGCCGGCATCGCATCGCGCGACCACAGCGCGGGCGCGACGAGGACATAGCCATCCACGGGCGGTGGCTCCTCGCTGCTGGCGGCGAGGATCGCGACCGCCGCGCCCATGCTCTCCCCCAGCACGAAGAGGGGAAGGTCGGGATGGCGCCGCCGCAGCAGCCGCGCGGCTTCGGCCGCGTCGCTCGCCAGCGTCTCTGCCCCGGCCCAGTAGCCACGGTTGGGCGCCCGGCCGAAGCCGCGCTGGTCATAGGCGTAGATCAGCAGGCCGCTGCTGCCGAATAGCGGCAGGCTGTCCAGCAGGAAGTTGCCGGCGTGGTCGTTGAAGCCGTGCAGCGCCAGCACAACGGCGCGGGGTGCGTGTTCGGGGGGGAAGCGACGCAGGGGCAGCGCGGCGCCGTCGCGGGCCAGGATGGCGTCATCGCGCAGATTGGGCATGCCGTTCGGCGGCCCGGCTGGCAGCACCACAGGCGTGCAGCCGCTGAGCAGCGCGGCCGCGACAAACAGGCGCAGTGCCAGCCCGGCGGCCCATCCCGTCCCCCGGCGCGGGCGGCGTGTCATGTCACGCACACTGGCGGCGGGCCGGCGCTGTCGCGCACGACCAGCAGTGGTTCCAGCATGATGTCGCGGGCGGGTTTCGGCGCGCCGCCCAACTCCGCGAGCAGGACGTCGGCCGCCTGGCGCCCCATTTCGGCGTGCTGGATCCGGACCGTCGTGAGCGGTGGGCTGATCCGATCCACGAAGGGCATGTCGTTGAACCCCGTCACCGACATGTCCCGCCCGATCCCGCGCCCGGCGACGGCGAGGGCTTCATAGACGCCGAGGCAAAGCATGTCGTTGGCCGCGGCGATGGCGGTGACCGGCGGGCCGCGCAGCACCTCCTCCGCGGCGTGCCGGCCGGCGGCCTCGGTGTAGGCGGGGGTGGCGATGATGGGGCCGGCCGCGATCCCGGCCTCGGCCGCGGCCAACTCAAAGCCGCGGCGCCGATCCATCGCGGTGGAGACGCCAGGCGGGCCGGCGATATGCGCGATCCGCCGATGGCCGAGCGCCACCAGGTGCCGGACCGCGAGCATCATGCCGCGCACATCGTCATTCACGACCGCCGGCACGCCGGCGGCGGGCAGTCTGCGGTTGATCAGCACCACCGGGATGCTCCAGCGGGCGCAGAGCTCGAGCGCGCGGCTGCCTTGCGCCGCGGAGGCCAGGATCAGCCCATCCACGAGATGCGCGGCCATGCGCTCGATCAGCAGGGCCTCACGCGAGGGGTCTGTGTCGGTGTTGGCGACGAGCGCCACATAGCCGGCCTCCGCGAAGCGGGCTTCGGCGGCGCGGACGATCGGCGGAAAGACAGGGTTCACGAGGTCGGGCACGAGGATGCCGATGGTGCGCGACCGCCGCGTGCGCAGCCCCGCCGCCAGCGCCGAGGGGCGCCAGCCGAGCTGCTCCGCCGCGGCCATGACCCGCTGCACGACGGCATCGGTCACCATGCCGCGCGTGGCCGGGTTCAAGGCGCGCGAGACGGTGGACGGGTGCACGCCCGCGGCGCGCGCCACATCGGTGATGGTGGTGCGCGGCGACAGGCCCCGATCTGGCGTGTCTGGTGGCGATGGCATCAGGGGATTCAGTCTAGCTTCTGCTGGTACGGCCAAGGAAATGCCTGTCTTGACGCCAATGTGCAATCGGTTGCACTAACCGCTTGACCCAGTCCGCCCGCCACGCCTAGCTCGGCGAAAGCTCAGGGAACGCCCAGCGCATGTCTCTTTCCCCCGCCGCCGCAGGTTCCGCCGCTTCGGGCGGCGCGTTCCGCAGCCTCCGCTTCGCCAGCTTCGGGGGGCCGGAGGTGCTGCGCCTGGAAACTCTGCCGGCGGCGCCAACCCCACCGGGTGACGCGGTGGTCGCGGTCCGGGCGGCCTCCATCAACCCGTCGGACGTCAAGAACGTGGCGGGTCGCATGCGCCAGACCGTGCCGCCGCGCACGCCGGGGCGTGATTTCGCCGGCGTCGTCGTGGACGGGCCCGCGGAGTGGCTGGGCGCGCAGGTCTGGGGGACGGGTGGCGATATAGGCTTCCTGCGCGATGGCAGCCATGCGGAGCTGCTCCGCCTGCCGGTGAGCGCGCTGGCCCGCATGCCGGCCGGGCTCAGCTTCGTCGAGGCTGCGGCGGTTGGCGTGAACTACGTCACTGCCCTGATTGGCCTGGATTATGCGGCGCTTCGGCAGGGGGAGACGCTGGTTGTGATCGGCGCGACCGGCGGCGTGGGCGGTGCGGCCTGCGGCATCGGGGCCGCCCGCGGTGCGCGCGTGATCGCCGCCTGCCGCGGCGCGCCGCCCGCCGATGCGCCGCTGCGCCATGCCGGGGCGGAGATCGTGGATATCGGTGCCGCCGATCTCGCCGCCGCGATTGCCGAGCTGACGGGCGGCAAGGGTGCGGACGTCATCTATGATTGCGTCGGCCGCCCCGACCTGACGGAAGCCGCAATCGCGAGCCTTGGCATGCGCGGGCGGCTGGTGGTCATCGCCGGGACGCCGGGCGAGCAGGTGAAGCTGGAACTGATCCCCTTCTATCGGCGCGAATGCCGGCTGATCGGCGTGGACAGCCTGAAGCGGAGTGCGGCCGAATGCGCACCGATGATGGAGGTGCTGCGGCCCGGTTTCGAGGCCGGGACCTATCCTGCGCCGGCGATTGCGGCCGCCTATGATCTGGCCCGCGGCGCCGAGGCCTATGCGGAGGTGGCGCGCGGCACGCGCGGGCGCATCGTGCTGACCATGGGCGAAGGCTGAGGAGGGCGGTTCGATGACGGATGGTCACATCACCTACACCAGCGAGAACCTCACCGAGGCAGTGCTGGAGCGCATCCGCCCCGATGCGGAGCCGCGCATCCGCACGGTGATGGAAGCGCTGATCCGCCACGTGCACGACTTCGTGCGAGAGGTGGAGCTGACGCCGGAGGAATGGGAACAGGGCGTCGCCTTCCTGAGCGAACTGGGCCGCTGGTGCGACGACAAGCGGCAGGAGGTCATCCTGCTGTCGGACATCCTCGGCGTCTCGATGCTGGTGGATGCCATTGCGCATCGCACGCATGCGAGCGTCAGCGAGACGACGGTGCTCGGCCCCTTCCACCGCGAGCACCCGCCGGCGATGGCCAATGGCCAGCAGATGTCGCCCGGCGTGCCCGGCGAGCCGCTCGAGGTCGAGGTGCGCATCTGCGACGAGCAGGGGCAGCCGCTGGACGGCGCGCAGGTGGATGTGTGGCACACCTCGCCGGAGGGCTATTACGACAGCCAGATCGGCGATGAGCATAATATGCGCGGCCGCTTCATGACCGGGGCGGATGGCGTCGTCGCCTTCCCGACCGTGATGCCCGCCAGCTACCCGGTGCCGCATGATGGCCCCGTGGGCCGCGTGCTGACCGCGATGGGGCGTGGGCCGATGCGGCCGACGCATGTCCATTTCTGGATCAAGAAGCCGGGCTACCGCGACCTCATCACCCACATCTTCCGCGATGGCGATCCCTATCTGCATGAGGACGCCGTCTTCGGCGTCAAGGCGAGCCTCGTGACGGATTGGGACGCGCCGAAGAAGGATGGCAAGCCGGCGAAGCTTGCCTATGAATTCCGCATCCCGAAGCTGGACAACGTCTGATGCCGCTCTTCCTGATCCATTGCACGCAGCGCCCGGATGGCCAGGCGATCCGCGACCAGCATTACGACGCGCACCGCGCCTATCTGCAGGCGAGCCCCGTGGACATCAAACTCGCCGGCCCGATGGTGGATGATGCGGGCGACAAGCGCATCGGCTCCGTCTTCATCGTGGATGTGCCCGACCGCGCGGCGGCCGAGGCGTTTTCCGCCGGCGACCCCTTCTCCCGGCATGGCCTGTTCGAGCGGGTGATCATCACCCGCTTCCTCGACATCACGCGTGGGAAGCCCGCTTTCGGGCCTGCGAAGGACTGAGACATGCGCCGCAAATACATCCTGACCTGCGCGGTCACCGGCAACATCACGACACCCGAGCAGACGCCCTATCTGCCGATCACGCCGGAGCAGATCGCCAATGCCGCGATCGATGCGGCGAAGGCGGGTGCTGCGGTCGCGCATATCCATGTCCGCGATCCCGAGACCGGGCGGCCGAGCATGTCGCTCGATCTCTACAAGGAGGTCGTGGACCGCATCCGCAGCAGCGGCACGGATGTGGTGATCAACCTAACCACCGGCCCCGGCGGGCGCTTCGTCCCGGACAGGGAGAATCCGCGCAATGCCGCTGCCGGCAGCACGCTGCTGCCGCCCGACAAGCGCGTGGAGCATATCGTCGCGCTGAAGCCGGAGATCGCGACGCTCGACCTGAACACCATGTGGTCGGGCAGCGCGGTGGTGATCAACGCGCCCTGGTCCGTCACCCGCATGGCGGAGCAGATCTATTCCGCCGGCACGATCCCCGAGCTTGAGGTGTTCGACAGCGGCGATATCGGCCTGGCGAAGCAGCTGATCGCCGAGGGCGTGCTGAAGGGCCCCTGCCTGTTCCAGGTCTGCATGGGCATCCGCTGGGGCTTCGACTGGAATCCGGAGACGCTGAACTACGCGAAATCCATCATCCCCGCGGGCAGCCCCTGGGCCGCCTTTGCGATCGGGCGGATGGAGTTCCCGATGCTGGCCCAGGCCTGGCTGCTCGGTGGCCATGTGCGCGTGGGCCTCGAGGACAACATCTACCTCAACAAGGGTGAGCTTGCGACGAGCAACACGGTGCTGGTGGAACGCGCGGTGCGCATCCTGCGCGAATTCGGCGCCGAGCCGATGACGGCGGCCGAAGCCCGCGCCGAGCTGTCGCAGGTCGGCGGGTGGTCGCGGTGAGCCGGGGCGTCCTCGTTGTCACCGGCGCCGGGCGCGGCATCGGCGCGGCCATTGCCAAGGCCGCGGCGGCGGATGGCTGGACCGTCGCGGTGAATTATGCGCGCGACGCGGCCTCGGCGAACGCGACCGTGGCCGCGATCGAGGCGGCCGGCGGCAAGGCCACGGCCATCCAGGCCGATGTGCAGACCGAGGCCGGGATCGAGGCGCTGTTCCGCGCGGCGGATGCGCTGGGGCCGCTCAAGGGCCTGGTGAACAATGCCGGCGGCAGCGCGGAAGCCAGGATCGCGGACATCACCGCGGCGGACTACGACCGCATGATGGATGGCAATCTGCGCACCACCGTCTTCTGCTCGCGGGAGGCGGTGCGGCGCATGGCGACGGACCGGGGCGGCGCGGGGGGCGTGATCGTCAACATCGGCAGCCGCGCCAGCGTTCTGGGCGGACAGCCGGGGCGCGTGATGTATGCGGCGGCCAAGGGCGCGGTGGATGGCTTCACCGCCGGGCTCGCGAACGAGGTCGGCAAGCTTGGCATTCGCGTCGTCTGCATTCGCCCGGGCGTGATCCGCACCGAAAGCCATGAGGCGCGCGCTGGCGCGGAGCGCCTGAAGCAGATCACCGCGCCGATCGCGCTCGGCCGCCCTGGCGAGCCGGAGGAGGTGGCGGCGCTGGCGGTATTCCTGCTCTCGCCAGGTGCCTCCTACATGACCGGCGCGCTGGTGGATCTGGGCGGCGGCCGCTAAGCAGCTAAGCTCAAGCAAAGACAGGGAGAACGGACGGAATGAACACCAGGATCTCGCGTCGCGCCGCGCTTGGCGCTGGCGCTGCGCTGCTGGCGGCCCCGATGGCGCGTGCGCAGGGCAATTGGCCCGACCAGACGATCACCATGGTGATCCCTTTCGCGCCCGGCGGGCCGACGGATGCCGTCGGGCGGATGCTGGCGGAGGTCATGGGGCGTGACCTTGGCGTGAACATGATCGTGCAGAATGTCGGTGGCGCTGGGGGCACGCTCGGTGCGAACCGCGTTGCGCAGGCGCGGCCGGACGGCAACACCATCCTGCTGCACAATATCGGCATGGCGACGGCGGCGATCCTCTATCGCCGGCTGCCCTTCAACCCCATCGAGTCCTTCGAGCATATCGGCCTGGTCACCGCGACGCCGATGGTGTGGATGACGCGGCCCGATTTCCCCGGCGAGACCTTCGCCGACATGCTGCGCTTCCTGCGTGAGCGGCGGGACCGTGTGAATCTGGCGAATGCGGGCCTCGGCTCCGCCAGCCAGCTTTGCGGCACGCTGCTGCAGGCGAGCCTTGGCGTCGGCGCGACGGCCGTGTCCTTCACGGGGTCCGGTCCGATCTATCCCGAGCTGATCGCTGGGCGCCTCGACATCTATTGCGACCAGACCACCAGCGCGCTGCCCTTCATCCAGGCACGGTCGCTGAAGGCGATGGCGGTGACGACGGCGCAGCCGCTGGCGCAGGTGCCGGGCGTGCCGACCGCTGGCCAAGCTGGCCTGCCGGGCTTCGAGATCTCGATCTGGCACGGCGTCTATGCGCCGCGCGGCACGCCCGCGCCGGTGGTGGCGCGGCTGAACCAGTCGCTGCGGACCGCGCTGCGCGATCCGCGCGTCGTCAATCGCCTGAATGAGCTGGCGAGCCCGCCCGAGCCCGAGGATCGCCAGACCCCGGCGGCGCACCGCGCGCATCTGATCGCGGATATCGAGCGCTGGCGCCCGATCCTGCAGGCCGCGGGGCAGTTCGCGGATTGATACTCGGCGCGCGAAGGCGATGCCTTCGCGCGCTTGTTGCTGATCACGCCGGGGGCATGCCCCCGGCGTGATGCGTTTTCAGGCCAGCACGTCGGCGGGCGCGTCGCGGCGCAGGCTTTCGCCAAGCTCGCGTCCGAGCCGCGCCGCATCCGCCGGCGCACCGACCAGGCGGCGCTTCAGCAGGAAGGAGCCGTCGGCGCGGGCGATCAGCCCGGTCAGCTCCACATCGCCATCGGGCCGGAGCGTCGCATGCCCGCCAATGGGCGTGCGGCAGGACCCGTCCAGCTCTGCCAGCAGCGCGCGCTCCGCGCGGCTGGCGATGGCGGACTGCGCATCCTCGATCAGGGACAGCAATTCGCGCAGCTCCACATCATCGGCGCGCACCGTAACGCCGACGATGCCCTGGCAGGCCGCGGGCACCATCACCTCGGGGTCGAGGACCATGCCGGCTTCATGCGCGAGCTCGAGCCGGCGTAACCCCGCCAGCGCCAGCAGCGAGGCCTGCGGCCCGTCGGCAGCGCGCACCTTGGCCAGGCGCGAGCCGACATTGCCGCGGATCATCTCGACCCGCAGGTCGGGGCGGGCATGCAATAGCTGGCTCTGCCGCCGGACCGACGCTGTGCCGACCAACGCGCCCTGCGGCAGGCAGGCATAGGGGTCGTCCGCGCGCGCCGCGCTGCAATCCGGGCCGAGCACGATCGCATCGCGCGCATCTTCCCGCTGCAAGGTGCAGGCGAGCACGATGCCCGGCGGCAATTCGGTCTCGAGGTCCTTCAGGCTGTGGACGGCGAAATCCACCCGGCCATCGGACAGGGCTTCGTGGATCTCCTTGGCGAAGAGACCCTTGCCGCCGATATCCGCCAGCCGCTTGTCGAGGATGCGGTCGCCGGAGGTCGCGATCACATGCTCCTCGAAGGCATCCACCTCGCGCAGCAGCGGGCAGACGCGGGAGATGAGCGAGAGGAAATGGCGCGTCTGCCAGATGGCGAGCGGCGAGCCGCGCGTGCCGACCTTCAGCGGCAGCGCGCGCGTGGTGCCGCGGCGGTGCGCCGTGGCCGCATCCGCAGGCCGCAAGGCGTTCAGCGGCGCATCGAGCGAGGACAGGTTCATCTCAGGCTAGGCTCCAGGCATCGGGGCGCGCGCGGGCATGGTCATGCGCGCGCGAAGCCGAAGAGGTGGGCAAGGTCCTTGAAGAAGATCCGCACATGCGCCATCGGGTCGCGACGGACGAGCTCCTTGTTCATGTAGCTCTGCCACGTCAGGCGCTGGACATCCTTGTCCTCGCAGATCTTGACGAATTTCTCCCGGCGCTTGTCGGAGGAGTACCAGAAGTACTGCATGATCCCGAGGATCCAGAACACGCGGCTGTGCTGCTTCATGAAGCGCTTCCGCGCGAGGCCGAGTGCCGCCGGGTTGCGCGTGGCGCAGAAGGCCTCGGCGGCCTCGGCGGCCAGGCGACCGCCGAGCATCGCGTAGTAGATCCCCTCGCCAGAGGCAGGCGCGACGACGCCGGCGGCATCGCCGGCCAGCAGCACATCCTTGCCATTGTCCCATTTGCGCAGCGGCTTCAGCGGAATGGGCGCGCCTTCGTGGCGGATGGTCCGCATCTTGTCGAAGCCGGTCGCCTTGCGCAGTTCGGCCACCGATCCGCGCAGCGAGAAGCCCTTGTGCATGGACCCCGTCCCGATGCTGACGGTGTGGCCGTGCGGGAAGATCCAGGCGTAGAAATCGGGCGACAGCTTGCCCTGGTAGTACACGTCGCAGCGCTTGTCGTCGTAGCTGGGAACGGCCGCGTCGTGGCCGTGCGGTGCCTCGACGATCTCGTGGTAGGCGAAGACACATTTCACCTTGTCGGCGCCCGGCACGGCCTGCTTGCCGACCTGGCTGCGCGCGCCGTCGGCGCCGATGACCAGGCGGGCGCGGACACGCTCCAGCGGGGCGGTGGTGGCGGCGCCCTTCGGGAGATACTCAACCACGGCGGTGCCATCCGGATCGCGGCTCAGCGTCTCGAAGCTGCCAGTGGCGCGGATGGCGCCGGCTTCGGCGGCGCGTTCGCGCAGGAACTCATCGAAGACGTCGCGATCCACCATGCCGACATAGCCGCCGGTGTCGATCGGCATGTCCACTTCCTTGTCGGATGGGGACACCATGCGGGCCGAGGTGATGCGGGCGACGAGCAGGCTCGCCGGAATATCGAAGTCGCGGATCAGCCGCGGCGGGATGGCGCCGCCGCAGGGCTTGATGCGCCCCGCCTTGTCGAGCAGCAGGACGGAGCGGCCCTTGCGCGCCAGGTCATGCGCCGCGGTGGCACCGGAAGGACCGCCGCCCACAATGACGACATCGAAGGTGTCGGTGGTCATGCCCTGCCCTTCCTCAAGACGCCGCCGTGGCGGCATGGCTGAAACCCTCGGGGCGGGATGGCGCCGCCTTGCCGATGCGCAGTGCCAGCGCAGCGGCCAGCACGAACAGGCCGGCATCGGCCAGGAACACGACGCCATAGCCACCGGCCACGCTACCCGTGGCCAATCGGCCGAGATCGAGGATCACGGTGCCGAGGAAGCCGCCGAGCCCGAAGGCGATCGCTTGCGCGGCACCGAACATGCCCATCCGGACGCCTTCGCGTCCTGGGCGGCCGCTGGCGACCAGTTGCATCATCGCGGCGATGGCAGCAGCGGCGAAGCTGCCATTGGCCACGCCGAGCAGGAAGAAGGCCGTCCGCAGCGGGAAGGCCTCCCCGGTGCGATCGGCGAAGGCCAGGGCGATCAGCGCAGCGCAGGCCATCAGGCATCCGCCGACGATCCATCCGCGGAGCGCCGGCAGGCCACCTTTCGTGAGGCTGCCGACCACGGCCACCAGGATCATGCCAGCCAGCACACCGCCATGCTGAAGCGAGGACAGCCGCGTGGATTCGCCGAGCGTCATGCCGAACACCGCGCCAGCAAACGGCTCCAGGATCAGGTCCTGCGCGCTGTAGGCGAGCATCGAGATGAAGACGAAGATGGTGAAGTGGCGCGCGACGGGCTCGTCCCAGACCTCGCGCAGCGCCACGCGGAAGGGCGTGCGCGGCGCCGCCGTGGCTGCCCGCGCTGTCCCGCGCCCCTCGATGCCGATGATCGCGAGCAGGCTGACAAGGAAGGCGATCAGCGCAACGGCGGCCGTGATGGCGATGAGCCGTTCCGGCGAATAGGGGTCGAGCAGGCGGCCGGTCGTGGCTGTCGTCACCACGAAGCCGGCGATCATCATGATCCACACGATAGAGGCGGCGGCCGGCTTGCGCGCCGGCGCAACGCGGGCAGCCAGCAGAACAAGCAGCGACGTGCCGGCCGCGCCCACGCCGAGTCCGACCAGGATGAAGGCCACGGCCGCCAGCGCGATGCCGGCGATGGGCGCCGTGCCCATCCAGGCGGTGGCCGCGGCGGCCAGGACACCGCCCACGCCGAGCACGGCCATGCCGCCGATAATCCACGGTGTCCGGCGGCCGCCCTGGTCGGAGCCATGCCCAAGCCGCGGGCGCAGCATCTGCACCGCATAGTGCAGCGCGACCAGCGCGCCCGGCACCATCGCCGGCAGCGCGTGTTCCACGATCATGATGCGGTTCAGCGCGGCCGTGGTCAGCACGACGATGGCGCCGAGCGCAGTCTGCACCAGGCCGACCCTGAGGATGCCGAGCCAGCCGAGCGGCGTTGCCTGCTGGTCGCTCATGGCTGCGCGCCCGGTGCCAGGGCGATGGAGCACGCCATCATGCCCGCCACGAACAAAGTCACGCCGGTGCCATTGTACCAGGGCGCCAGGGCACGGGGCTCGGTCAGCCAGCGCCGCATGGCGAGCAGCTGCAGCGCAACCAGCCCCGCTACGATCGTCGCGGCCATCCCATGCCCCCAGACCGCGAGCAGCACTGCGACAATCACCTGCGGCACGGCCATGACCAGGCAGGCCGCATGCGCCGCGCGCTCCGCCCCCAGCAGCACGGGCAGGGAATTCACGCCGAAGCGGCGGTCGCCCTCGATGGATTTGAAGTCGTTGAGCGTCATGATGCCGTGCGCGCCAAGGCCATACAGCAGCGCCACGGCGGCAACCCGCGGATCGGGCGCGGTGGCGGACAGCACGGCCGCCGCGGTCACCCAGGGCAGTGTCTCGTAGCTAAGGCCGCAGGCGAGGTTGCCCCACCAGCCATTCTGCTTCAGCCGCAGCGGGGGCGCGCTGTAGGCCCAGGCGAGGAGGCAGGCGAGCACCGTCGCCGCGAAGCCCCAGGGCCCGAGCAGCGCGCCAACGCCGAGCGACACCGCAGTCCAACCGATCGCCACATACAGGCCCCAGCGCCCGGGCATTCGCCCCGAGGGGATCGGGCGGTTGGGCTCGTTCACCGCGTCCACATGGCGGTCGAACCAATCATTCACCGCCTGGCTCATGCCGCAGACGAGCGGGCCCGCCAGCAGGATGCCGAGGATCGCCTGCGGCCAGGCCTGCGCCAACGACGCGCCAGAGGCGACAACGCCGCAGGCGAAGGCCCACATCGGCGGGAACCAGGTGATCGGCTTCAGCAGCTCCAGGACGACCCGTGGAGAGGGCCGTGCCGGAGCCGCATTCGAAGCGGAGAGATGTGCCTGTTGCGCCATCGCCGCCCCCTCAGCCGTCCGTCTCGTCGTCGGAGGCGAGGTCGCCAAGCCCGTAGCGGCGGAGCTTGACGTAGAGGCTCTGCCGGCTGAGCCCGAGCATCTCGGCCGCGGAGGCGCGGTTGTCGCCCGTCAGGTTGAGCGCCGCTTCGATGCAAAGCCGCTCGATCGCATCGGTGGCCTCGCGGACCAGGTCGCGCAGCGGCACGCGCCCGATCAACTCGGTCAGCTGCTCGACCGAACGCGTCGTGCCCTCCCCGATACGTGCGGCGGGGCGGATGCGCGGCCCGATATCCCGGATCGAGAAGCCGTAATGGGTCTCCCCGCCATTGGTCACGGCGGCGGCGGAGATCTCCGCCTCCGTCACCGCGCCAAGTTCGCCGCGGAGCGTGCTGGTGTAGAGCCGCACGGAGCCGCGGGTGCGGAGCGTGGCCAGCAGCACCTCAAACTCCACGCCCTGCTGCCCGAGCCAGCGGTCGAGCGACATGCCGCGCAGCTGCTCATCGCCGCCCAGCTGCACCATGTCGAGGAAGGCCGGGTTGGCGCTGATGATGCGCCCATCCGCATCGGTGACGACGAAGGCATCCGGCACGCCTTCAAGGGCCCGGAGCAGCTCGGCCCGGGCATCGCCGGCCTCGGTGCCCTCGATCTCGCCTTCGGGTGACCCGAGGCGGACCAGGATCAACAGCCCCCCTTCCTGGCGGAAGGTCGAGGCGGAGAGCGCAAGCGCGGGGCCATCATCGGCCAGGCGGACGCGCAGATCCGCCTTGCGGCCGGCGCTGCGCAAGGCGGCCAGAAGCGGCTGCCGGTCCTCGGGCGTGAACAGCTCGGCCAGCGGGCGCCCTTGGAGGCGACGCGCCGTGTCCGCGAACAGACGCTGCGCGGCGGGATTGGCCTCCAGCACGCGCAGGGATTCGGCATCCAGCACAAGCAGCGGATCGCCGGACATCTGGAACAGCAGCCGGTAGCGCGTCTCGGCCTGGCGGAGGCGCGAATAGTCGCGCTCCATGGATTGCTGGACTTCGACAAGGCGCTGCTGCAGCTGCGACAGGGGGCGGAGATCGCGGCCGAAGACAACCCGCCGCCCGGCCCGCCCGAGCGGGGAGACGGCGCACAGGATCGGCAGCGCGGTGCCTTCGCGCGACAGATGGTTCACATGCCGCCAGCGCGGCGCGTCCTTCTGCGTCGTGCCGCCGAGAAGGGCCTGCACCTTGACGCGGCTTTCCTGCGCGACCGTGTCGATCCAGGGGCGGCCGACCCAGCTTTCCGCTACGTCCAGGTCGCGCGCCAGATCGTCGCTGCCGAAGCCGACGTCGCGGATGGAGCCCGCTTCATCCAGCACGAGGGCGAAGTCCGCCGACGCCACCACCAGCCCGGCTGCGACATCCGCATCCAGGTGGCCCAACGACGTCTGTGCGGCCCTCAATGCTTTCACGCGGCATCCCGTCCTTCATTCCCGGGGACCCCATCGCAGAAACGTCCTCCTGGTCATCAGTCGCTGGTCTTGCACCTTCGGCGCATGGTGAGCGGCGGGTGATCAGGCCTCCTGTACGAGTAGAGCGAGCAGAGCCTCGGCCTGCAGGACGGCCTGCTGGCCGTCGCTGGCCGTCGCGTCGGCGCCCACCAGCACGGCAAGCTCCGGCTGCGCGACGAAGATGTTGCCGCCGACCAGGATGCCGATCTGCGGATTCCGCGAAGCGCGGCGGACCTCCCGGATCAGGCTTGCCAGGGCATCCAGCCGGGTTTCGTCGGCCAGGGTGAAGCCGACGACGCTGAAGCGCTGCGCCCGGACGGTGGCCACCAATTCGCTGGCGCTGGCGCCGGTGCCGCTGCTGACCATCCAGCCTTGGCGGCGAAAGAACTCGCCGACCATGGCGAGCCCGAAGCTGTGCTGTTCCCCCGGCACCGGCGCCAGCAGAACCCGCTTGTCCGTCGGGCGTCCGCCGGCGCGCGTCCTGCCGGACTGGCTGCTGTCGAGCAGCAGCTGCTGCAGGCAGCACAGGCCGATCGTGACACTCGCGAAGTCGCAGAGATCGGCTTCCCACAGCGCGCCGAGGTGCCGCGCGGTCGGGGCGAACAGCTCAAGATAGATGCGCTGCGTCGGCACATGCCGCGCGCGCAGGGTGCCGACGAAGGCCGCCGCGGCGGCGACATCGCCCTTGATCGCATGGGCGGTCAGCGTCTCGACATCCTGTTGGGTCGGCCCTGGCCGGTCGGCATCAGCGCGATGGCTCGGGCCGGCTGCCGCGCGTCGCGACAGGATAAGCCGGGGGATCACCTCGGATTCGAGCGCCCTGGCCAGCAGGGCGACGCGGCGATGGTCGGCGCCATGCTCGCCCGGCAGCCGGTCGCCAACCGCCTCGCCGCGCTGGGCGGAGGATCCAGCTCCGGCGGATGCCGGGTCGGACAGGGCGGTGAGGGGGAACGATCCGGCTTCGGTCATGTCAGCCCGGGGTGCTCCAGCGACCAGGGGTTTCGAGGTCATCGCCCTCTCCCGTGAATGGACTGTCAGGTCCGCGGTCGCGAATGTCAATCCCGATTTACGTCAATGATGCTTGACACTCGGTCGGCGGGCTCGGTAGCCTCTCTCCATGACGCGCGGTGGGGAGAGAGAAGTGAAAACCTGTCCTGCCTCCGCGCAACGAGCCTGCGTCGGATCCACGGCAACGCTCGGGAAGCGTTGCCTGCGGCCGGCGGATGGGCCCGCACCGATGCCAGCGGACTGCCATTGACTGGGGGTTGTCAAGCAATGCTTACGACGCGCCACTTTGCAGGTCTGCTCGATGCGCTGGACGCATCCCCCTGGGGGGCGGCCTCCGGGCGCCGGCTCGCCCGGGCCGAGTCCGACACGCCACCCCTCTACACGCCGGCTGAGCGGCAGCGCCGCGACACCTCGCCCTGGACCATGGTGCAGGGCGTCCTGGCCCCGGTGCAGTTCCTGGTCTTCCTGATCAGCCTCGGGCTGGTCTTCCGCTACCTAGCCACGGGGGAGGGCTTCGCCGCCGCCACCGCCTCGGTCGTGGTGAAGACGCTGGTCCTCTACACGATCATGGTCACCGGCTGCATCTGGGAGAAGGAGGTCTTCGGCCGCTACCTCTTCGCGCCGGCCTTCTACTGGGAAGACATGTTCAGCATGCTCGTCCTGGTGCTGCACACCGCCTATCTGGCGGCTGTCTTCCTCGGCATCGGCGATGCGCAGGGGCAGATGCTGCTGGCACTCGCGGCCTATGCGGCCTACCTCGTGAATGCCGCACAATTCGTGCTGAAGCTGCGCGCCGCGCGCAAGCAGGAGGCCCGGCTGGGCGGCCTCGGGGGGATGCGCGCCACATGAGCGCAGCCCCCGCCGTCACTGTTGAGGGTTGTGCGGAGCCGCCCGTGCTCCGTGAGCGCGGGCAGCATGAGGTTTTCTGCGGTCTGACCGGGATCGTCTGGCTGCATCGCAAGATCCAGGACGCCTTCTTCCTGGTGGTCGGCAGCCGGACCTGCGCGCATCTGCTGCAATCCGCGGCCGGCGTGATGATCTTCGCTGAGCCGCGCTTCGCCACCGCCATCATCGAAGAACGCGATCTGGCGGGCCTCGCTGATTGCAACGACGAGCTGGACCGCGTCGTCACCCGCCTGATCGAGCGGCGACCGGATATCCGGATGCTGTTCCTGGTCGGCTCCTGCCCGTCCGAGGTGATCAAGCTCGACCTCTCGCGTGCTGCGCAGCGCCTATCGCAGCGTTTCATGCCGAAGGTCCGCGTCCTGAACTATTCGGGCAGCGGCATCGAGACGACCTTTACCCAGGGTGAGGATGCCTGCCTCGCCTCTCTGGTGCCTGAGATGCCGGCCGAGCCCGGCGCTGCACGCTCCCTGCTTGTCGTCGGGGCGCTGGCGGAGGTGGTCGAGGACCAGATGCTGCGGCACTTCGCGGCGCTCGGCGTCGGGCCCGTGCGGTTCCTGCCCGGGCGCAGCGCGGCGGAGCTGCCGCCCGTCGGGCCGGGCACGCGCTACCTGCTGGCGCAGCCCTTCCTGGGCGACACCGCCCGGCTGCTGGAGTCTCGCGGTGCCACGCGAATCGCGGCGCCGTTTCCGCTCGGTGCGGAAGGCACGACGCGCTGGCTGCGCGCGGCGGCCGAAGTCTGGGGCACGCCCGAGGAGAAGATCCGCGCCGTGACGGAGCCGGGCGAGGCCCGCGCCCGCGCCGCACTCGCCCGTCACCGGCCGCGCCTGGACGGGCAGAGCATCTTCTTCTTCCCCGACAGCCAGCTTGAGATTCCCCTCGCACGGTTCCTCTCGCGCGAACTCGGCATGCGTCCGATCGAGGTCGGCACGCCGTATCTCCACCGCCAGCACATGGCCGAGGAGCTCGTGCTGCTGCCGACTGGCGTCCAGCTGTCCGAGGGCCAGCATGTGGAACGCCAGCTGGATCGGTGCCGCAGCGCCAAGCCCGACCTGACCGTATGCGGCCTCGGCCTCGCGAATCCGCTGGAGGCGGAGGGCTTCGCGACCAAATGGTCCATCGAGCTCGTCTTCACGCCGATCCAGGGCTACGACCAGGCCGGCGACCTCGCCGGCCTGTTCTCGCGCCCCTTGGACCGGCGCACCCGGCTGGCGTTGTAGCATGCAGCTCGCGGTCTGGACCTACGAAGGCCCGCCACATGTGGGCGCCATGCGAATCGCCACCGCGATGCGCGGCGTCCACTACGTCCTGCATGCGCCGCAGGGCGACACCTATGCCGATCTGCTCTTCACCATGATCGAGCGGCGGGCCGCGCGCCCGCCTGTCACCTACACCACCTTCCAGGCGCGCGATCTGGGCGGCGACACGGCCGAGCTGCTGAAGGCCGCAGCCCGCGATGCCTATGAGCGCTTCCGGCCCGAGGCGATGCTGGTCGGCGCCTCCTGCACGGCGGAGCTGATCCAGGACGACCCGGGTGGCCTGGCGAAGACGCTCGGCCTGCCCGTGCCCGTCGTGCCGCTCGAGCTGCCTTCCTATCAGCGGAAGGAGAATTGGGGCGCGTCGGAGACCTTCTACCAGCTCGTGCGCGCCTGTGCCGGCCCCCATGTGCCGCCGCCGGGCACGCCGCGGCCGGCGCGCACGCCCGGCCGGGCGCCGCGCTGCAATTTGCTGGGCCCAACTGCGCTGGGCTTCCGCCATCGCGATGATGTGGCGGAGATCCAGAAGCTACTGGAGGCGATGGGGATCGAGGTTTCGGTCGTGGCGCCGCTTGGCGCTTCGCCGGCCGATCTCGCGCGGCTGGGCGATGCCGATTTCAACGTCGTCCTCTACCCGGAGATCGCAGGCCAGGTCGCGTCCTGGCTGAAGCGCAGCTTCGGCCAGCCGAGCACCACCCAGATCCCGATCGGCGTCGCCGCCACGCGCCGCTTCGTCGCGGAGGTCGCAACCCTCGCCGGGCTGTCGGCCGAGGGTCATGAGGCAGCGCTGCGCATGCCTTGGTATTCGAAGTCGGTCGACAGCACCTACCTGACCGGCAAGCGGGTCTTCATCTTCGGCGATGCGACGCATGCCGTCGCGGCAGCGCGGATCGCGCAGGATGAATTCGCCTTCGAGGTGGTCGGGCTCGGCACCTATAGCCGCGAATTCGCGCGCGAGGTGCGAGAGGCGGCCAAGCCCCTCGGCCTCGAGCCGCTGATCACCGACGATTACCTCGATGTGGAGAAGGCCATCACGGCCCTGCAGCCGGAGCTCGTGCTCGGGACGCAGATGGAGCGCCACATCGCCAAGCGCCTTGGCATTCCCTGCGCGGTCATCTCCGCGCCAGTGCATGTGCAGGACTTCCCAGCGCGTCATTCGCCGCAGATGGGCTTCGAGGGTGCGAACGTGTTGTTCGACACCTGGGTCCACCCCCTGATGATGGGGCTTGAGGAACATCTGCTCGCGATGTTCCGCGACGATTTCGAATTCAACGATGGCGCCAAGCCCTCGCACCTCGGTGGTGGTGCGCAGGTGGCGCAAGAGCTGGGCAACGGGGGGGCGCCCGCCGCGCCGCCCTTGCCCGCGCCCGCAGCGGTGACTCCCCACGCCGCTGCGGGCGACCCTGTGTCCTGGGGTCCGGATGCGGAAAAGGAGCTGAAGAAGATCCCCTTCTTCGTCCGCGGCAAGGCTCGGCGCAACACGGAACGCTTCGCGGCTGAGCGCGGCGTGGCCGTGATCACGATCGAGACGCTGTACGATGCCAAAGCGCATTACGCCCGCTGACGGCGCGCCGATGCGCGTCACCATCGTCACGATGGACAGCCATCTGGCGGGCGCGATGCTGCATGCGCGCGGCGACCTGTACCGGGAGATCCCGGGCCTCGAACTCTCGATCCATGCCGCGGATGAATGGGCGGGCGACGAGGTGGCACTCGCGGCCTGCCATGCCGACATCGCGCGCGCCGACATTGTCATCGCAACGATGCTGTTCCTGGAGGAGCATATCGCAGCCGTCCTGCCGGCGCTGGCGGCACGGCGCCCGCATTGCGACGCGATGGTCTGCATGCTCTCGGCCGGCGAGGTGATGAAGCTGACGCGGATCGGCCGCTTCGACATGGGGGCCGAGGCCACCGGCATCATGGGGCTTCTGAAGAAGCTGCGCGGTGCGAAGAAGGGCGGCGGTTCGTCTGGTCAGGGCCAGATGAAGATGCTGCGCGAATTGCCGCGCCTGCTGCGCTTCATCCCCGGCACGGCGCAGGATGTGCGGGCCTATTTCCTGGCCCTGCAATACTGGCTGGCAGGCAGCCGCGCGAACCTCGCCAACATGATTCGCCTGCTGGTCAACCGCTATGCCGCCGGGCCGCGGAAGGCGCTGGCCGGCACGCTGACCGTCGCGCCGCCCGAGCATTATCCGGAGACCGGGCTCTATCATCCACGCCTCGCGGCCAAGGTCACTGAGCGGCTCGATCAACTGCCGGTCGGTGGCCGCCAGGGCACGGTTGGGCTGCTGATCATGCGCAGCTACGTCCTGGCCGGTAACGCCGCGCATTATGACGGCGTGATCTCCGCGCTTGAGGCACGTGGCCTCCGCGTTATTCCTGCTTTCGCCTCGGGGCTCGACAACCGCCCCGCGGTCGAGCGCTTCTTCATGAAGGATGGCCGGCCGGCCGTGGATGCGGTGGTGTCGCTCACCGGTTTCTCGCTGGTGGGCGGGCCTGCCTACAACGACAGCCACGCGGCCGAGGAGCTGCTGGCGAAGTTGGATGTGCCCTATATCAGCGCGCATCCGCTCGAATTCCAGACGATGCGCCAGTGGCAGGCGGACCCCCGCGGCCTGCTCCCGGTGGAAGCCACGATGATGGTCGCCATCCCGGAGCTCGATGGCGGCATTTGGCCGATGACCTATGGCGGCCGCTGCGGCGCGGATGCGACCGGCAAGACCTGCCCCGGCTGCGACGGCGTCAGCTGCCAGCGCGACATGCGCCCGCACCCCGAGCGCAGCGACCGCCTGGCGGAGCGTGTGGCGCGGCTCGTGGCGCTCCGCCGCTCGCAGCGCGCCGAACGCAAGGTTGCGATGGTGCTGTTCAGCTTCCCGCCGAATGCCGGGAATATCGGCACGGCGGCCTATCTCGGCGTCTTCGAATCGCTGCTGAACACGCTGCGCGCCCTGCGGGATGCCGGCTATGCCGTGGAGGTCCCGGACAGCGTGGACGCGCTGCGCAACCGCGTGCTGCAGGGCAACGCCTCGCAGTTCGGCGCCATCGCGAATGTCGCCGCGCGGATCACCGCCGATGACCATGTCCGGCGTGAGCGCCATTTGGCTGATATCGAGCGCCAATGGGGCCCGGCGCCTGGCCGCGCGCAATCGGATGGCGCGAGCATCCATGTGCTCGGCGCGCAGTTCGGCAATGTCTTCATCGGCATCCAGCCCGGCTTCGGCTGGGAAGGCGACCCGATGCGCCTGTTGTTCGAGCGCGGCTTCGCGCCGACCCATGCCTTCAGCGCCTTCTATCGCTGGCTGCGCGAGGATTTCGGCGCCCATGCCGTGCTGCATTTCGGCACGCATGGCGCGCTGGAGTTCATGCCGGGCAAGCAGGCCGGGCTGTCGGCGGAATGCTGGCCCGATCGCCTGATCGGCGAGCTGCCGAACTTCTACCTCTACGCGTCCAACAACCCGTCCGAGGGCATGCTGGCGAAGCGCCGGGCAGGGGCGGCGCTGATTTCCTATCTGACGCCGCCGGTGGCAACCGCCGGGCTGTATCGCGGTCTGCTCGATCTCAAGGCCTCGCTCGATCGCTGGCGCGGACTCGACCCCGAGTGCGATCCGGCCGTGCGCAGCGCCCTGGCCGAGCTGGTGCAGGCGCAGGCCGCCGCGGTGGACCTGGCCGAGGCGGAGCCGGCCTGGGACGCGGTCGGGCTCGAAGGCCGGGTCGTCAAACTGGCCGAGGCGCTGCTGGAGCTGGAATACACGCTGATCCCGCATGGGCTGCATGTGATCGGCGACGTGCTGACGCGGCAGCAGCGGGCTGAGACGCTCGACGCGGCAGGCATCACGGATGCGGCCGAACGCGCGCGCCTCGATGCACTGCTCGCAACCGATCCGGAATTGCCCGCGATCCTCCATGCGCTGGATGGCGGCTATATCCGCCCCGCGCCCGGCGGCGATCTGCTGCGCACCACCGCCGTGCTGCCGACCGGCCGCAACCTGCACGGCTTCGACCCCTTCAAGATCCCCTCGGCCTTCGCCTGCCAGGACGGTGCGCGCCAGGCGGAGCGGCTGCTGGCGCGGCATGCCGAGGACGGCAAGGGCCTGCCGGAGACGGTGGCGATCGTCCTGTGGGGCACCGACAATCTGAAGACGGAAGGCGGGCCGCTCGCCCAGGCCTTGTGGCTGATGGGTGCTGAGCCGCGCCACGACAGCTATGGGCGCGTCAGTGGCGCTCGGCTCATCCCGCTCGGGCAGCTTGGGCGGCCGCGAGTGGATGTGATGGTCACGCTCTCCGGCATCTTCCGCGACCTGCTGCCCTTGCAGACGCGGCTTCTGGCCGAGGCGGCTTTGCTGGCCGCGGAGGCGGATGAGCCGCCGGAGCAGAATTTCATCCGCAAGCACGCGCTTGCCTACCAGGCCGAGCATGGCGGCGACATGCAGCAGGCGGCGCTGCGCGTCTTCGGCAATGCCGACGGCGCCTATGGCTCGAACGTCAATGGCATGATCGACGCCGGCGTCTGGACCGATGAGGACGAGCTGGCAGAGACCTATGTCCGCCGCAAGGGCTATGCCTATGGCGTGGATGGCAAGCCGGCCCGCCAGGACAAGGTGCTGAAGCAGCTGCTGGGCAGTGTCGAGGTGACGTACCAGAACCTCGACAGTGTCGAGGTCGGGCTGACCACGATCGACCAGTATTTCGACACGCTCGGCGGGATCAGCCGCGCGGTGCGGCGCGCCCGGGGTGGCGCGGAAGCGGCGGTCTATGTCGGCGACCAGACGCGCGGCGCCGGCGTTGTGCGGACGGTGGCCGAGCAGGTCGCGCTCGAGACGCGGACCCGCGCGCTCAATCCGAAGTGGTTCGAACCGCTGCTGGCGCATGGGTATGAGGGCGTGCGCCAGATCGAGGCGCAGGTGACGAACACCATGGGCTGGTCCGCGACGACCGGGCAGGTGGCGCCCTGGATCTACCAGCAGCTGGCGCAGACCTACATGCTCGACCCCGAGATGCGCGCCCGGCTTGCGAAGCTCAACCCGACGGCATCCGCGCGGATCGCAAACCGCCTGATCGAGGCGCATGAGCGCCAGTACTGGACGCCGAGCGACGAAACCATCGAGGCCCTGCGCCAGGCAGGCGAAGAACTCGAGGATCGACTGGAAGGCATTGGGGTGGAGATGGCCGCATGACCGTGATCATGAGACCGCCGCCGGGCGCGTCGCATTCCCGCCTGGGCGATGGCGAGGGCAGCGTGCAGGTCCATGCGGATCCGGCGGCCAAGATCGAAGGCGCGACCGTCTTCGCCATCTACGGCAAGGGCGGCATCGGCAAGAGCACGACCAGCTCCAACCTCTCAGTGGCGCTGACGAAGCTCGGCAAGCGGGTGCTGCAGATTGGCTGCGATCCAAAGCACGACAGCACCTTCACCCTGACCGGCCGCATGATCCCGACGGTGATCGATATCCTCGACGGCGTCGGCTTCCATTCCGAGGAGCTGCGGCCCGAGGATTTCGTCTTCGAGGGCTACAACGGCGTGCTCTGCATCGAAGCCGGCGGCCCGCCGGCGGGCACGGGCTGCGGCGGCTATGTGGTCGGGCAGACGGTCAAGCTGCTGAAGGAACACCATCTGCTCGAGGAGACGGACATCGTCATCTTCGACGTGCTGGGCGACGTGGTGTGCGGTGGCTTCGCCGCGCCCCTGCTGCATGCCGACCGGGGCCTGATCGTCGCGGCGAATGACTTCGACAGTATCTTCGCGATGAACCGCATCGTCGCAGCGATCAAGGCGAAGTCGGTGAATTACGGCGTGCGGCTGGGCGGCGTCATCGCCAACCGCTCCCGCGATATCGACCAGATCGAGAAATTCAACGCCGCGTCGGGCATGAAGACGCTGGCGCATTTCCCCGATCTCGACGCCATCCGGCGTTCCCGCCTGGCGAAGAAGTCGATCTTCGAGATGCCGGACTCGCCCGAGATCGAGGCGGTGCGGCAGGAATATCTGCGCCTTGCGGCCAGCCTGCTCGCTGGCGTGCAGCCGCTGGAGGCCATGCCGCTCAAGGATCGCGAGATCTTCGACCTGCTGGGGTTCGACTGATGCCCACAGCGACCTACCAGACGCGCCGCGGCGAGCTGCACGAATACTTCGACCGCACGGCGATCCGCGCCTGGGAACGCCTGACCTCGGATGCGCCGGTCTCCGGCATCCGGGCGACGGTACGCGCCGGGCGGGATGCCATGCGCGCCACGCTGCTGTCCTGGCTTCCCGCGGACCTCACCGGGCGGCGCGTGCTGGATGCGGGCTGCGGCACCGGCGCGCTGGCGGTGGAGGCCGCGAAGCGCGGCGCCGAGGTGGTCGCGGTGGATATCGCGCCCGGGCTGATCGAGATCGCGCGCCAGCGCATCGGGCAGATCCCTGGGCCGGGCCGTGTCGAATTCCTCGCGGGCGACATGTTCGACCCGGCGCTGGGCCGCTTCGATCATGTCGTGGCGATGGACAGCCTGATCCACTACCGGGCGGAGGACATCGTGCGCGTCCTGGCCGGGCTGGCGGACCGCACGGAGGCCTCGCTCGCCTTCACCTTCGCGCCGCGGACGGCGCTGCTGTCGGTGATGCATGCCGCCGGCCGCTTCTTCCCCCGCGGTGACCGTGCGCCTGCCATCGCGCCGGTGGGCGAGGCGACGCTGCGCAACCTGATCCAGCGGGAGCCCGGGCTGCAGGGCTTCGGCACCGGGCGCCACCGGCGCATCGCCTCCGGCTTCTACACCTCCCATGCGATGGAGCTGTGCCGCCGATGAACCGGATCGAGGCACGCATGGCGCGCGTCTGGACGCGGGTGGGAAGCCACCTGCTGCCATTCGCCGATGCGTCCTCCCCGGGGCTGCCCTGGTCGCGGCTGCTGCGGCTTTCGCTGTTCCAGATCTCCTGCGGCATGACCGCCGTGCTGCTCATCGGCACGCTGAACCGCGTGATGATCGTCGAGCTGCATGTGGCGGCCGGCCTCGTCGCCGTCATGCTCGCCCTGCCGCTGATCTTCGCGCCGCTGCGCGCGCTGATCGGCTTCCGGTCCGACACCTATCGCTCGCTGCTGGGGTGGCGACGCGTTCCCTATATCTGGCTCGGGACGGTCATCCAGTTCGGCGGCCTGGCGATGATGCCCTTCGCGCTGATCGTTCTGTCCGGCGACACCTGGGCGCCAGCCTGGGTGGCGCAGGCGGCGGCCGCCATCGCCTTCCTGATGGTGGGCGCTGGGATGCACACCGTGCAGACGGTGGGCCTCGCGCTGGCGACCGACCTCGCGCCGCGCGAGTCGCAGCCCAATGTGGTTGCGGTGCTGTCGCTCATGCTGCTGGTCGGCATGGTCATCGCGGCCATCGGCTTCGGGCTGTTCTTGGCTGATTTCAGCCAGCTCCGGCTGATCCAGGTCATCCAGGGCTGCGCCGCGATGACGCTGATCCTGAACTTCATCGCCATGTGGAAGCAGGAAGCGCGCAACCCCGACCGCACCCGCGGTGCGGAGGCGTCGGATCCGGGCTTCTTGGAAAGCTTGCGGCTGCTGCGTGCGTCCGGGGCCTGGGACCGCCGCCTGGTGGCTGCGGCGTGCGGCTTTGCCGGCTTCGCGATGCAGGATGTGCTGCTTGAGCCCTATGGCGGGCAGATCCTGGGGCTCGGGGTCGGCGCGACCACGGGCCTCACCGCCCTGCTGGCGGGTGGGAGTGCCATCGGTTTCGTCGCCGGCGCGCGCTGGCTGTCCGATGGCGCCGATGCGCATCGGCTTTCGGCTTATGGGTCGCTAATGGGCATCTTCGCCTTCGGCCTCGTCATCCTGTCGGGCCTTGTTGAATACGCGCCGCTCTTCGCGCTGAGCGTCGTCTGCATCGGTCTCGGCGCGGGGCTCTTTGCCCATGCGACGCTCACCTCCTGCATGCGGCTTGCGCCGCCGCACCAGGTCGGGCTTGCGCTCGGCGTCTGGGGCGCCGTGCAGGCCACAGCGGCGGGGCTTGCCATCGCCATCGGTGGCGTCCTCCGCGACCTGCTCGGGGGGCTCGCGGCCAGTGGCGCCCTGGGCGAAGCCCTCTCTGGCCCCGCGACGGGCTACGTCGCCGTCTACGCTGTCGAGATTGCCTTGTTGTTTATCACCCTGGCCGTGGTCGGTCCGCTCGTGCGTGGCACGAGCGATCCCCGTTCGCGACCGCAACCGGGATCCGGCATCGCCGGATCTGCCCACGTCTGAGGGATCAACGGAGGTCCACCATGACACCTGCGCCCACACCGGTCTTCCAGGACCTGGCCGCCTTGTCGCTCTACGCTTTCTTCGCGTTCTTCCTTGTGCTGGTGCTGTGGTTGCACCGCGAGGGCAAGCGGGAAGGATACCCGCTGATCTCGGATCGGGAGGGCCGCCCCTTGCGCGCCCCGATCGAAGGCTTCCCCGCGACGCCCGACCCGAAGAGCTACATCCTGCCGCACGGCCATGGCACGGTGCACGCGCCGGCTGCGGGCGAGGAGCGGGACATGACCGGCATCCTGAAGGCCTATGATCCCTTCCCGGGTGCCTCCCAGATCGCACTGGGTGACCCGATGCAGGATGGCGTCGGCACGGCGTCCTATGCGCTCCGTGCGGATACGCCCGACCTCGATTGGGATCACGGCGCGCCGAAGATCGTGCCGCTGCGCGCCGCGCCCGGCTGGTACATCCCTGAAGGCGACCCCGAGCTTCGCGGCCGCCCCGTGATGGGCCTCGACAACAAGGTTGCCGCCACGGTGGTGGACCTTTGGGTGGACAAGTCCGACGTCCTGCTCCGCTACATCGAGGTGGAAGTCACCGGCAGTGCGAAGCGCGTGCTGATCCCACTCGGTGTCGTGCGCTGGAGCGGCGAGGGCCCGGTGAAGGTCGATACCGCGACCTCGGCGCAGATCGCCGCCGCGCCGGTCACGGCGAAGCCGGAGACGGTCACGCTGCGCGAGGAAGACCGGATCAGCGGCTATTTCGGCGGCGGCGAACTCTATGCCCTGCCGGGCGACGTCGAGTCCTTTGCATGAGCAACCCGACCCGCCCCGACTTCTTCGAGCATGACAGCGAGCCGGTGCGGGGCCTCCCGGCCCCGCTGCCGGCAGGCGAGACGCTGCTGTGGCAGGGCGCGCCCCGCTTCAACGGCCTCGCGCGGCGGGCGCTGCATCTGCGCTGGATGTCCGTGTACTTCCTGATCCTCGCGCTGTGGCGGGGCACGGCCCTGGTCGCGGGCGGCGCCAGCCATGTCGCTGTGCTGCAAGGCATGGCGCTGGTCCTGGCGGTCGGCACCATCCCGATCGCGCTGCTGGTGCTCTATGGTTGGGCCTCGGCGCGCAGCACGGTCTACACCGTCACCTCGCGGCGCGTGGTGATCCGCACGGGCGTCGCCTTGCCGATGACGGTCAATATTCCCTTCGCGGTCATCGGCAGCGCGGCGGTTGCCCAGCATGCCGATGGCACGGGCGACATCGCGCTGCAGATCACGCCGCCGCATCGCGTCTCCTGGCTGGGGCTCTGGCCGCATACCCGGTCTTGGCACGTCTCGAAGCCGCAGCCGACGCTGCGCGCCGTCGCCGAGCCCGAGGCGGTGGCGCAGCTTCTGGCCCGCGCCCTGGCGGGTGCCGCCGCGATGCCGGTCCGCCCCCTTGCGTCCCAGCCAATCGGTCGCGCTGCCGGCAAGCCGGCAGCCGAGGCGATGGCCTAAGGGGAGGCGGGGATGGCCAGCGCACTTCTCCGGAACGGCGCCCTGCCCCGCGGCATGGTGCTCGGCACCATGATCGTCATGGCGGGCACGCTTGTTCTGGCGACACTCGGCCATGATGCGCCGGTCAACCCAGCCTCGGCCGGCCTGCAGCCGACCGCCTCCCGCGATCTGCGCTTCTCTGACCGGGCGGATGGCGCGGTTGTGGTGACAAATGCGCAGACTGGGCGCGAGGTGGATGTGGTGGAGCCGGGCACGGAGGGTTTCGTGCGCGGCGCCATGCGCGGCCTGGTGCGCCAGCGGCGCATTGCGGAAATCGGGCCGGACATGCCGTTCCGCCTGAGCGTCTGGCCCGATGGCCGGATCACGCTGCAGGACACGGCAAACGGCAACACGATGGAGTTGCATGCCTTCGGCCGGACGAATGCCGAAGCCTTCTTGCGTCTTTTGTCAGCAGAGGAGTGAGAACGCCATGACGGACCACTGGGGAGTGGGCCGGGCGATTTTCGGCGGACGAACCGTCGAGGTGCCCTGCACAGTGGAAATCGAGAGGACTGCGGAGTTCTTTCACGCGAATGCGATCCCCGAAGGGATCGAGCTGCGCCCGGGCGACCGGGTGCTCGTCCACGGCACGCCTGATCACATCGCGTTCGGGGAGCGCATCTCCTTCGCGACGACGGCCACCGTCTATCGCGCCGGCCCGATCGAACGCTTCTGGACGCAATGGTCAGCGCTGTTCGAGCTGACGGAGCTCTATCACTGCGGCTTTGAGCCCAAGGAGGTCGCATGAACGCCATGACGCCCGCCGGGCGCCCTTCCTCCACGAGCGAGAGCACGCAGCTCGCGCTGACGGAGACGGTCCTCTCGCCGCGCTTCTACACCACGGATTTCGCCGCCATGGACGCGATCAGCGTCGAGAGCGTGCGCGAGCAGTGGGACAGGCTGATGGCGGAGTTCCACGCCGATCCGAACAAGGGTCACTTCATCCGCACCGCGGAATTCGACGCCTTCGACCTGAAGACGCTGCCGGAGCCGCTGCAGAAGGAGTTGCTGGAGTTCCTCGTCAGCAGCGTCACCGCCGAATTCTCAGGCTGCGTGCTCTACGCCGAGATCAAGAAACGCGTCACGAACCCGGACATGAAGGATCTGTTCGGCGTCATGGCGCGTGATGAAAGCCGCCATGCCGGCTTCATCAACGACACGCTGAAGGACATGAATGTCGGCGTGGATCTGGGCTTCCTGACGAAGGCCAAGAAGTACCACTACTTCCAGCCGAAGTTCATCTTCTACGCGACCTACCTGTCCGAGAAGATCGGCTATGCGCGCTACATCACGATCTTCCGGCAGTTCGAGCGCCACCCGGAGCTTCGCTTCCACCCGATCTTCAAGTGGTTCGAGAAGTGGTGCAACGACGAGTTCCGCCATGGCGAGGCCTTCGCCCTGCTGATGCGCGCGAACCCGGATCTGGTGAAGGGCGTCAACCGGCTCTGGGCGCGGTTCTTCCAGCTGGCGGTCTTCGCAACGATGTTCGTCCGCGACCACGCCCGGCCGGAATTCCACAAGGCGCTCGGCATGGACGCGACGGATTACGACATGCGCGTCTTCCGCATCACGGAGGAGATCTGCCGCCAGGTCTTCCCCGACACGCTCGACGTGGACAATCCGGCCTTCCTGCGCAACCTGCAGCGCCTGAACGCCATTGCCGAAGCCCTTGGCCGCGCGAAGGCCCAGGGCGGCATCCTCGGCAAGGCGAAGCAGTTGGCGCTGTCCGCGGCGGCTGCTGGTGTTTTCGCGCGGCTCTATCTCATGCGTCCGCGCCGGCATGCGCTGCCGGACGATGCGCGCCTGTCGCCGGCCTGGTAGGCGGGGCGCGCTGGCATGGCCGAATACGGGCTTCCCGCCCTCTTCACGCTGCTCATCTGGTGGTTCAGCACGGGGCTGATCATCTATCTGGATGGGCTGCGGCGGGAGACGTTCCGCTGGACCATGCTCGGCGCGACCACGCTGCTGCTCGCTGGCCTGTTCGGCCTGCATGCGCTGGCCTGGGATGTCAGCCCGTCCGGGGCCTGGCTTGGCTTCGTCTGCGGGCTGTTGTGCTGGGCCTGGATCGAGATCGCCTTCCTCACCGGTCTCGTCACGGGGCCGCGGCGCACGGCGATCCCGCCTGGTCTTCAGGGCTGGGCGCGGCTGCGGGGGGCCTTGGCGGCCATTCTCTGGCACGAGCTGGCCATCATCGCGCTCGCCGCGGCGCTTGTCGCCTTGACATGGGGCGCGCCGAACCAAATCGGCACCTGGACCTTCCTGGCGTTCTGGGCGATGCGGCAAAGCGCGAAGCTGAATTTGTATCTCGGTGTGCGAAATTTGTCGGAGAATTTCCTTCCGGATCACTTGCGGTATCTGGAGAGCTTCTTCTCCCGACGGCCAATGAATTGGCTGTTTCCCTTTTCCATCGTCACCGGGGTCCTGGCCTGCGTGTTGCTGGCTCTGGCGGCGTTCTCGCCGGACGCCACCCGGCATGAGGCGGTGGGCTTCACCCTGCTCGCCACCCTCGTGGCGCTGGGGTTGCTTGAACATATCTTCATGGTCCTGCCGGTTTCTGCGGACCTGTTGTGGCGCTGGGGTCTTGCGTCGCGCCCCGCGGCGAAGCAGGAGGGGCGGCCCGAGCCGTCCACCATCGCATGACGCGGGTTGGCTTGATCACGATCAATGGGGCGGTGTGGCCCACCTGTCAGGATGCCTGTCGCGCAGCGCCGCCGCGACACGGCCGTAGCCAGATGGCGCCATCAGGTCGATGGGGGCAAGGATGAACTACGAAAACTTCTTCCGGGCGCAACTCGAAGGTCTGCGGCGTGAGGGTCGTTACCGCGTCTTCGCCGATATCGAGCGGCAGGCCGGCAGCTTCCCCAAGGCCATCCGGCACGATGCCGGCAAGACCCGCGAAGTGACCGTCTGGTGCTCCAACGACTATCTCGGCATGGGCCAGCACCCGAAGGTGCTCGCGGCCATGCATGAGGCGCTGGACCGTTATGGCGCCGGCGCGGGCGGCACGCGGAACATCTCCGGGACCAACCACATGCATGTCCTGCTGGAGCGCGAGCTCGCGGATCTGCATGGCACGGAATCCGCGCTGCTGTTCAACTCCGGCTACATGTCGAATTGGGCGAGCCTGTCCACGCTGGCCGCGCGGATGCCGGGCTGCATCATCATCTCCGACGAGATGAACCATGCCTCCATGATCGAAGGCATGCGCCACAGCCGCGCGGATCGGCGCCTGTTCCGCCACAACGACGTCGCCGATCTGCGCCGCATCCTGGCGGAACTGCCGAAGGACGCACCGAAGCTGATCGCCTTCGAGAGCGTCTATTCGATGGATGGCGACATCGCCCCCATCGCGGCCATCTGCGATGCGGCGGACGAGTTCGGCGCGATGACCTATTGCGACGAGGTCCATGCCACGGGCCTCTATGGCGCTCGCGGCGGCGGCATCACGCAGCGTGACGGCGTGGCGCACCGCGTGACCGTGATCGAAGGGACGCTCGCCAAGGCCTTCGGCGTGATCGGCGGCTACATCGCGGGCTCGACCGCGATGGTGGATTTCGTGCGCAGCTTCGCCTCCGGCTTCATCTTCTCGACCGCCCTGCCGCCGGCGGTTGCCGCCGGTGCGCGCGCCGCGATCCAGCATCTGAAGCAGAGCGGCGCCGAGCGTGAGGCCCTGCAGGAGCGGGCGCGCATGCTGCGCAAGCGCCTGGATGCCATCAACGTCCCGCACCTCGACAACCCGAGCCATATCGTGCCGGTGATGGTGTACGACCCGGTGCAGTGCAAGCGGATCAGCGACATCCTGCTCGACCGCTACGGCGTCTATGTGCAGCCGATCAACTACCCCACGGTCCCGCGCGGGACTGAGCGGCTGCGCATCACGCCGAGCCCGGTGCACACGGATGCCGATATGGACCACCTCGTGGAAAGCCTCGAGGCCGTCTGGTCGCAGTTCCGTCTGCGGCGGGCGGCCTGATGGACGCGCCCGGGTCTGGTTCTCGGGCCATGCCGGATAGCGAGACATCGGCGGGCCGTGGCTTCGCCGCCGCGCGGAAGCCGGTTGCGCGGCCCGCGCGGCTTGTCTTCCCCTTCAGCGCGATCGTCGGCCAGGACGAGATGAAGCTGGCGCTGCTGATCGCGGCGGTGGACCCCGCTATCGGCGGCGTCCTTGTCTTCGGCGATCGCGGCACCGGGAAATCCACCACTGTCCGTGCCCTGGCCGCGCTGCTGCCGCCGATGCGCGCGGTGGCGGGCTGCCCCTTCTCCTGCGACCCCGCGAAGCCCGGCGGCCATTGCGAGGCCTGCCGCGCCGCCGCGCGCCGCGTCGCGCTCAGCGTGCCCGTGCCGGTGGTGGATCTGCCGCTCGGCGCGACGGAGGACCGCGTCACCGGTGCCCTCGATATCGAGCGTGCGCTGGCCGATGGCGTGAAGGCCTTCGAGCCCGGCCTGCTCGCCCGCGCGCATCGCGGCTTTCTGTATATCGACGAGGTGAACCTGCTCGAGGATCACCTGGTGGATCTGCTGCTGGATGTCGCGGCGTCCGGTGAGAATGTCGTCGAGCGCGAAGGCATCAGCATCCGCCATCCCGCCCGCTTCGTGCTGATCGGCAGCGGCAATCCGGAGGAGGGTGAGCTGCGCCCGCAGCTCACCGACCGCTTCGGCCTCGCTGTCGAAGTGCGGACCCCGCGCGACCTGCCGACGCGGATCGAGGTGGTCCGCCGCCGCGATGCGTTCGAACAGGACCCGAAGCGCTTCGTCCGCGCTTGGGCGAAGGAGGAGGCCGCGATCCGCCGGCGCATCCTGGCCGCGCGGCGCCTGCTGCCGCGGGTCGAGGTGCCGACCGAGATGCTGGAGGCCGCGGCGAAGCTCTGCCTTGCGCTCGGCACCGATGGGCTCCGCGGGGAACTGACGCTGATGCGCACTGCCCGCGCGCTGGCGGCGCTGGATGGCGATCGCGTGGTCACGCTCGATCACATCCGCCGCATTGCGGGGCCTGCACTGCGGCATCGCTTGCGCCGCGATCCGCTCGACGAAGCCGTCGCCGGGACGCGGGTGGAGCGTGCCCTCGCCGAGGTCCTGCCCGCGTGACCGCTGGCGCGGGCCCGGACCACGCCATGGCGGCGTCCGTGCCCGACCCCGCCGCGGAGGCGATGCAGGCCGCGCTGCTGCTGGCGGTGGATCCGGCCGGGCTCGGCGGCGCGCTCTTGCGTGCGTCGCCAGGACCCGCGCGCGATGCCTGGCTGGCACGGCTGCGGGCCGGGCTTCCGGCAGGCACGCCCTGGCGGCGCCTGCCGCTCGGCGTGCCGGATAGCCGGTTGCTCGGCGGGCTCGACCTGGCCGCAACCCTCGCCGCAGGCCGCCCTGTGGCAGAGCGCGGTGTGCTGGCCGAGGCCGATGGCGGGATCGTCGTGGCCGCGATGGCCGAACGCTTGGAGTCCGCAACGGCCGCACGCATCGTCGCGGTGATGGATCGCGGCGAGGTCTCGGTGCAGCGCGATGGCCTGTCGGCGGAACTTCCCGCGCGGCTTGGCCTGGTCGCGCTGGATGAAGGGATCACGCCGGAGGAGGCTGCACCGCCCGCGCTGCGCGCCCGGCTGGCCTTCCTGCTCGACCTGCCGGCGACGGCGCCCTCTGCCGCCAAGGTGGATGCGGATGCGATCTGCGCGGCGCGTCTTCGCCTGCCGCGCCTGCAGCCGGATGAGAATTTGACCGAGGCGATGTGCGCCACCGCCGCCGCGCTCGGCATTGACGATCTCCGGGCGCCGCTGCTGGCGCTCCGCGCGGCCCGTGCCGCCGCGGCGCTGGCGGGGCGGCACGCGGTGAGCGCCGAGGATGCGGGCCTGGCCGCCCGGCTTGTCCTGGCACCGCGGGCGACATCGCTGCCGCCGCAGGACCAGCCCGAGGAGCAGCCGCCCGAACCGCCGCCGCCCGATGATCGGCAGGACCGGGCGGAGGAGCCCGAGCGCGGCCCCGACCCGAAGGAATTGCAGGAGATGCTGGTCGCGGCGGCCCAGGCCGCGCTCCCGGCCGGCCTGCTGGAGGCGCTGCAACTGCGCGAGGCCGCGCGCAAGCGCCAGGCGGCGGAAGGCAAGGCAGGCGCCCGGCGTGACGCCGCGCAGCGCGGCCGTCCCATCGGAACCCGCGCTGGCACTTTGCGCTCGGGCGCGCGGCTGGCGCTGGTGGAGACGCTGCGCCACGCCGCGCCGTGGCAGGCGGTGCGCCGGCGCGAACAGCCGAACGGCCCGCCCATCCGCGTCCGCAAGGAGGATATCCGCCTCAGGCGCTTCCGGCAGAAGGCCGGCACGACGACGATCTTCGTGGTGGACGCCTCCGGCTCTGCCGCGTTGCATCGGCTGGGTGAGGCCAAGGGTGCCGTGGAGACGCTGCTGGCGGATTGCTATGTGCGCCGCGACCAGGTCGCGGTCGTGGCCTTCCGTGGTCAGGGGGCGGAGGTCCTCCTGCCGCCGACACCCTCGCTCGTGCGGGCGAAGCGCAGCCTGGCCGGTCTGCCGGGTGGCGGGCCGACGCCGCTCGCCTCTGGCCTCGACGCGGCGGCGGGTCTCGCCGCGGAGTCGGCGCGGCGCGGCCGCACCCCTTTGCTGGTGCTGCTGACCGATGGGCGCGCGAATATCGCGCGTGACGGCACGCAGGGCCGCCCTGCCGCAGAGGCAGATGCGCTGGCCGCCGCAGCGCCGATCCGCCTGGCCGGGATTCCGACGCTGCTAGTGGATACGTCGCCGCGGCCGCACCCTTATGCGAAGCGCTTGGCCGAGGCGATGGGCGCGCGCTACCTGCCGCTGCCGGCGGCCGATGCGGTGCGGCTGTCGGGGGCGGTCGCCGCGGCGCGCCCCGCGGCGTGACGCGCCATGGTGGACCATCCGTCCTGGGAGCATGAGGGGCGGGACTGGCCGAACCGCGAGGCCAGCCGCTTCGTCATGGCCGGTGGCTTGCGGTGGCATGTGCAGGTGGCGGGGCAGGGGCCGGATCTTCTGCTGGTCCACGGTACGGCCGCGGCCACGCATTCCTGGCGGGATGTGCTGCCGCTGCTCGCCACCTGCTTCCGCGTGATCGCGCCCGACCTGCCTGGCCATGGCTTCACCAGCCTGCCCCCAACGCAGCGCCTGTCCCTGCCCTGGATGGCGGCCAGCCTCGATGCGTTGCTGAAGGCGCTCGGCGCCAATCCGGTGCTGGTCGCAGGGCATTCGGCCGGCGCGGCCGTGCTGCTGCGCCTCGCGCTCGATGGGCGGATCGCGCCGCGAACGGTCGTCAGCCTGAATGGCGCGCTGCTGCCGCTCGGCGAACGCCATGCAGCCTTCTTCACCAGCGCGGCGCGTATGCTGGTCGGGCTGCCCTTCGTGCCCTCTCTCTTCGCCTGGCGCGCCTCGAATCGCGCGGTGGCGGAGCGTCTGCTGCGCGACACCGGCAGCCGGATCGATGCGCGCGGGGTGGACCTCTATGCGCGGCTGTTCCGTCATTCCGGCCATGTCGCCGCGGCGCTCGGCATGATGGCGAATTGGGACCTGGCGCCGCTGCTGCACGACCTGCCGCGCCTCGGGCAGCGCCTGGTGCTGGCGGTCGGCGGCGCCGACCGGACCGTGCCGCCCGCCCAGGCGGAGCGTGTGCGGGCGCGGCTGCCCGCCGCGCGCATCGTGACGCTGCCCGGCCTCGGCCATTTGGCGCATGAGGAGCAGCCAGGGCAGGTGGCCGCCCTGCTGGCCCGGCTGCACGATGAAGGGGCGGATGCGGAAATCGGCTCGCCCTCCGTGTCAATCTTGCCTTACAGTCGTGCCGGCTGACGGCGGAACCCTGCATGCCTCTCCATGAGCCCGAGACCTTGCGCGCCGATATGGCGGCCTGCCGCGCCATGTTGTCGGGCGGATCCAAATCCTTTGCCGCCGCGGCACGGCTGCTGCCGCGCCGTGTCGCGGAGCCGGCGACCGCGCTCTATGCCTTTTGCCGCCTGGCCGACGACCTGATTGATGAGGGCGGCGGCGCGGGTGCGCTCGGGCATTTGCGGCAGCGGCTCGATGGGATCTATGCGGCGCAGCCCTTTGCGCATCCGGCAGATCGTGCCTTTGCGCGCGTGGTCGCCCGCTTCGCCATTCCCCGTGCGCTGCCGGAAGCGCTGCTGGAGGGGCTGGCCTGGGATGCCGAGGGACGGCAATGCGCGGACCTCACGGCGCTCGAAGCCTATGCAGCGCGAGTCGCGGCCGCGGTCGGCGCCATCATGACGCTGCTGATGGGCGTGCGCTGCCCGCGCGCCATTGCGCGGGCCTGCGACCTTGGTGTTGCGATGCAGTTCACCAACATCGCCCGCGATGTCGGGGAAGATGCGCGGAACGGCCGCCTCTATTTGCCGCATGACTGGCTGCGGGAGGCCGGGATCGAGCCGGCGGACTTCCTCGCCGCGCCGGTCTTCACCCCGGCGCTCGGGCGCGTCATCGCCAGGCTGCTGAAGGCGGCCGATGTGCTCTATGCCCGGTCCGAGGCTGGCATCGCGCTGCTGCCGCGCGATTGCCGCGCAGGCATCGCAGCGGCGCGATTCGTCTATGCCGAGATCGGCCGCGAGCTGGAGCGGCGGGGTCTCAATTCCGTGGCGATGCGCGCAGTGGTGCCGGGGCATCGCAAGCTGCGCCTGATGGCGCGCAGCCTGCACATGCTGGAGGAGCGGGCGGGCGATCAGGCCGCGCCGCCGCTGGCCGGCAATCGCTTCCTGGTGGAGGCGGTGGAGCAGATGCCCGCGGCCAGCGAGGCCTTGCCGCCCCCGCCAGCCTTCCGCGACCGCCTGCTCTGGGCGGTGGAGCTCTTCGACCGGCTGGACCGCATGGATCGCGTGCCGATGGGGTCCGTCAGATCAGCGTGACGCACATCAAGGCCGCGTCTCGCTCGGCACCGGTGCCGTCCCGCAGTGGGCTCTCAGCCGACCACGCGCCGGTACAGGTGCCAGGTGGCGTGACCCAGCACCGGCAGCACCACCGCCAGGCCGACGAAGATCGGCAGTGATCCGAGGATCAGCAGCGCCGCGACGAGGACGCCCCAGGCGATCATCGGTAGCGGATTGACGGCGAAGGCGCGCACCGACACCGCGACCGCCCGCAACGCGCTGCCGCCCCGATCGAGCAGGAAGGGGAAGGAGAAAGCCGTCAGTACCAGCACGAGGATTGCGAAGCCGAACCCGGCCGCATTCCCGAGCAGGATCAGCCGCCGGCCCTCCGCTGTCCCGGTCAGCGCCTGAAGGACATCCGTCTCCGGCGGCAAGCGGCCGAGCGTCGCGGCGTGGATCGCATCCGCGGTCCAGAGCCAGGCGACGAAGATCGCCACCAGCAACAACCCCAGCGCCAGAATGGCGCCGATCGCCGGGGCGCGCAGGACGGCCGTCGCATCGAGCCAGCGCACCGGCAGCCCCTGCTCCCGGCGCCGGCTGATCTCATAAAGGCCGAGCGCCGCGACCGGACCGACAAGGGCGAAGCCGGCCGCCATCGGGTAGAGCAGATGCATCGCATCGCGCTGCGCCGCGACAGCGGCCGCGATCAGCCCGATGGCTGGATAGAGCACGCCGAGGAACAGCAACTGCGTCGGCGCTGCCAGGAAATCCTGCCAGCCCTGACGCAAGGCGCCGCGAAGATCGGCCAGGCCGATCCGGCGGATATCCACGGCCGCCGCTGACGCGAAGGACGCTGGAGCCGGCCAACTGCCTGCCATGGGCACCTCCCGGGTCCGGGACGGCTCGGGCGATCGAGGCGGTCTCGAGCCGTGCAGCCTCCAAGATGGGATGCCGGCGGGCCGGCGGACCTCACAAGCGCCGGAGGCCAGCCCATCGAGAGCCCCACCGAAAGCCGTTGACTTGTGTGTCAAGAAAGACTGACACTTGGAGTGACAAATCGGACTGACGCATCGGGTGGGCCAAGCCGGTTGCGCGCGGCGCCAGTTCCGCTTGGGAGACAGGGCATGGATGTTGCCGCGCGCATCGAGGCCAGCCTGGCTGACGCCGTGCTGCTGGCCGAGGCCTCCGGCGCGCCACCGCGCCTTGCGGCGGCCATGCGACATGCTGTCTTTCCCAAAGGTGCGCGGATCAGGCCCCGCCTGACGCTCGCGGTCGCTGCGGCCTGTGGCGACGACCGCCCGGCGCTCACCTCGGCCGCGGCGGCGGCGATCGAATTGCTGCATTGCGCCAGCCTGGTGCATGACGACATGCCCTGTTTCGACGATGCCGAGACGCGGCGGGGCAAGCCCAGCGTCCACCGGGCCTTCGGCGTGCCGCTGGCGGTGCTGGCCGGCGATGCGCTGATCATCCTGGCGTTCCAGACACTTGCCCGGGTCGGGCCAGGCGCCTCCGACCGGCTTGGCCCTGTCCTGGCGGCGGTGGGGGAGGGGGTCGGCGTGCCCTTCGGCATCGTCGCCGGCCAGGCCTGGGAATGCGAGACCCAGGTCGATTTGTCCGAATACCAGCGCCAGAAAACCGGCGCCCTCTTCGCCGCGGCCTGTGTCGCCGGCGCTGCGGCGTCGGGTCATGCCGAACCCGAGGCCTGGCGGCTTCTCGGTGACCGGCTGGGGGAGGCCTATCAGGTCGCGGACGATCTGCGCGACGCGGTGGAGGATGAGGCGAGCCTCGGCAAGCCGGTGGGGCGCGATGCGGCGCTCGGCCGGCCCAGCGCGGTGGCGGTGTTCGGGCTCGGCGGCGCTGTGGCGCGGCTGCGTGCGTTGAGCGAAGACGCGGTGGCGGCCATCCCGGCCTGCCCGGGGCAGGCCATGCTCCGTGGGCTGATGCTGCAGGAAGCCCAGCGGCTGGTGCCGCGGAAGCTTG
>JBJOMW010000025.1:0-37667 GCA_046052145.1 Pseudomonadota bacterium | reverse complement strand
TGCGCGTGCTGGACCCGAATGCGGATGCCGAGCTCTTCGGCAAGCTGGTGCCGCTCTATCAGCAGAAGGTTGGCCGCCGCGGCGTGCCGCCCGATGCTGCAGCACGGCGTGTCGGCAACCGCCCGACGGTCGCCGCAGCCCTGCTGCTGGAGACGGGGCAGGCCGATGCCTGCCTCTGCGGCGGCACCGGCGATTGGCTGAGCCACTGGCACCACGCCTATGACGTGATCGGCAAGCAGCCGGGGCTGAGCCGCGTCTATGCGCTTTCGGCGCTGATCCTGCCGACCGGGCACCTGTTCTTCGTGGACACCCACCTGACGGTGGACCCGACGCCCGAGCAGATCGCCGATATGACGCTGCTGGCCGCCGAGCAGATCCGTGCCTTCGGCATCGTGCCCAAGGCCGCGCTGCTGAGCCATTCCAGCTACGGCGCCTCAGGCGCGCCATCCGCGCAGAAGATGCGCGCCGCGTTGAAAGTGCTGCGCGCGCGCAACCCGGATTTCGAGGTGGATGGGGAGATGCATGCGGATGCCGCGCTGGTGCCCGCGATCCGCGACCGCGCCGTGCCCGACAGCCGCCTGAGCGATGCGGCGAACCTGCTGGTGATGCCCGACCTCGACAGCGCGAATATCGGCTTCAACCTGCTGAAGGCGGCGGCTGAGGGGCTGCAGGTGGGCCCGATCCTGCTGGGCATGGCCAAGCCCATCCATGTGCTGGTGCCGAGCGTGACCGCCCGCGGCATCGTCAACATGACGGCGCTGGCCGCGGCGCAGGCGAACGGGCTCAAGGCAGGGTAGGGGGTTCTCCCCCTTCCGCCGCCCGTACGGCGCGCCCATCTCAGGCGCATGACCAAGCTGCCCGACAAGCTGGGCAACCCCGCCGTGGCTGCCTTCCTCCAGAAGGTGGCCGCCATGCCCGCCGTCCGGCCTGCCTCCGGCAAGCCGGGGCGGCTGATCTTCGCCATCGACGCCACCGCCTCCCGCCAGCCCAGCTGGGACCGTGCCTGCCAGCTGCAGGGGGAGATGTTCATGGCTGTCCGGGACGTCGGCGGGCTCGCCGTCAGCCTCGCCTATTACCGCGGCTTCCAGGAATTCGCCGCGACCCCCTTCCTGACCAATGCCGATGACCTCGCGCGGCGCATGACGGGCGTCGCATGCCTCGGCGGCCACACGCAGATCCTGCGGACCCTGAAGCACGCGCTCGCCGAGACGCAGAAGGAGAAGGTGAACGCCGTCATCTTCATCGGCGACGCGATCGAGGAGGATGTGGACCCGATCTGCCACGCCGCCGGCGAGCTCGGCCTGCGCGGCACGCCGGTCTTCTGCTTCCAGGAAGGCCACAACCCGATCGCGGAGACCGCCTTTCGCCAGGTGGCGAAGCTCTCGGGTGGCGCCTTCGCCCCCTTCGATGCGGCGAGTGCGGAGGCGCTGCGCGATCTGTTGCGGGCGGTGGCCGTCTTCGCCGCTGGCGGGCGGGCGGCGCTGTCCCGCCTCACCTCGGCCCCGGCGCGCGCCATTGCCGGGCAACTGCCGGCCCCGGGCAGGCGCTGAGGCATGGTCTGGGTGATTGTCGGGCTGTTCGGCCTGGTCGTTGCACTCGGGCTGTTGCGGCTGTTTGCGGACGCCAAGCCGGCGCAGGTGAAGACCGCGCTGGTCTGGGGCGGGGGGCTGCTCGGCCTGGTGCTGCTCGCGGCTTTGCTGGTCAGCGGGCGCGGGGCGCAGGCGCTCTGGGCGCTGGTCCTGTTCGGGCCGGCCATCTGGCGCGCCGTGCAGGGCTGGCGTGCCGCGCGCACCTTTGCGCGTGGTGGTGCCGCCAGCCCGGGGCAGGCGAGCGATGTCGAGACCTCCCACCTCGCCATGGCCCTCGACCACGATAGCGGGCGGATGTCCGGCCGGGTGAAGGCCGGCCGCTTCGCGGGGCAGGAACTGGCTGATCTCGACCTGCCCCTGCTGCTCGACCTGCTGGCCGAGCTTGCCGTCGCCGACCCGCAGGGCATGCCGCTGCTGGAAGCCTGGCTCGACCGCGCCCATCCCGAATGGCGGGACGCCGCCGCCCCGCCGCCACCCCGGCCTGCAGGCGGCAGGATGACGCGGGCGGAGGCGCTGGAGGTGCTCGGCCTGGCCGAGGGCGCCGACGAGGCCGCGATCCGCGCCGCCCACCGCCGGCTGATGCGTGCGGCGCATCCGGACCAGGGCGGGTCCGACTGGCTCGCCTCTCGGCTGAACGAGGCGCGCGACGTGCTGCTCGGCTGAATTCGCCTGTCAGTTGACGGGAGGTTGCGCGGCCGGCCGGTGGACGCCTTTCCGCGTCCGTGGCACTCCTCCCCGCAACTAACGGAGGATTCATCGCCCGTGCCCAAGCCGCTCCGCAAGGCCGTGCTGCCGGTTGCAGGCCTCGGCACCCGTTTCCTGCCCGCCACCAAGCAGATGCCCAAGGAAATGCTGCCCGTGGTGGACAAGCCGCTGATCCAATACGCGGTGGAGGAAGCACGCGCGGCCGGCATCGAGCAATTCTGTTTCGTCACTGGCCGCGGCAAGACGATGCTCGTGGACCAGTTCGACCTGGCCTATGAGCTGGAACGCACGCTGACGGAGCGCAACAAGGCGCGCGAGCTTGAGATGCTGCGCGCGCAGTCGCTGCCGCCCGGCGCCATCATCTCCACCCGCCAGCAGGTCCCGCTCGGGCTCGGCCACGCCATCTGGTGCGCGCGCGCCTTCGTGGCCGACGAGCCCTTCGCCATCATGCTGCCCGACGACCTGATGCTCTGCGAAACCTCCTGCATGAAGCAGCTGGCCGACGCCTATGCGGAGACGGGCGGCAATGTCGTCGCGATCGAGGAAGTGCCGATGGCGCAGGTCTCGCGCTATGGCGTGATCGCGCCGGGCGCGACGCGGGGCAACCTGGTGGAGGTGACGGGCCTGGTGGAAAAGCCGCCGGCAGAGAAGGCGCCCTCCAACCTGACAGTCATCGGCCGTTACATCCTGATGCCGGAGGTGATCGGGCATCTGGCGAAGTTCGAGAAGGGCGCGGGCGGGGAGATCCAGCTGACCGATGGCATGGCGAAGCTGATCGGGACCCAGCCCTTCCACGGGCTGCGCTACGAGGGCCGGCGCTTCGACTGCGGCGACAAGGCCGGTTGGCTGGAGGCGCAGGTCGCCTTCGCCCTGGCGCGGGAGGATCTCGCGCCTTCAATGCGCCACATCCTTTCGCGATACGCTTGAGGGAACCAGAACCGCGCGACCTGCCGGGAGCCGTATCGCCGATGACCGCCTTCCATCACCGCTTCGACCCGACCTCGCTCCGCGAATACGACATCCGCGGCATTGTCGGGCAGACGCTGCATCCGGAGGACGCCTTCGCCATCGGCCGCTGCTTCGGGACGATGGTGGTCCGCGGTGGCGGGCGGAAGGTCGCGGTCGGCTATGACGGGCGGCTCTCCTCGCCGGAGATGGAGGCGCAGCTCGTCGCGGGCTTGCGCGCCTGCGGGCTTGAGGTGCTGCGCGTCGGCTGCGGTCCGACGCCGATGCTCTATTTCGCGACCTATGCGCTGGAAGCCGATGGCGGCGTGATGGTCACGGGCAGCCACAACCCGCCGAACTACAACGGCTTCAAGATGATGCTCGGCAAGAAGCCGTTCTACGGCAAGCAGATCCAGGAGATCGGCCGCATGGCGGTGGAGGGCGATGTGGTGCCCTCCGCTATCGGCTCCGACCGCCAGGTGGATGTGGCCGAGCGCTATGTCGCGCGCATGATGGAAGACTGGGATGGCGGTGACCGGCAGCTGAAGGTCGTGTGGGATCCCGGCAATGGCTCGGGTGCCGAGATCGTGAAGATGCTCGCCGCCCGGCTGCCGGGGACGCATTACGTCATCAACGGCACCATCGATGGCACTTTCCCGGCCCATCACCCGGACCCGACGGTTGCCAAGAATCTGGAGCAGATCATCGCGGAGGTCGCGCGCCAGGGCGCCGATCTCGGCATCGCCTTCGATGGCGACGCCGATCGCATCGGCGTGGTGGATGACCAGGGCAATATCTTCTTCGGCGACCAGCTGCTGGTCGTCCTCGCGCGCGACGTTCTCAAGTCGAAGCCGGGCGGCACGATCATCGCCGATGTGAAGGCCAGCCAGGTCCTGTTCGACGAGATCGCCAAGGCGGGCGGCACGCCGCTGATGTGGAAGACCGGCCATTCGCTGATCAAGGCGAAGATGGCCGAGACCGGCAGCCCGCTGGCCGGCGAGATGTCGGGCCATATCTTCTTCGCCGACAAATGGTACGGCTTCGACGACGCGCCCTATTCCGCCGTCCGGCTGCTCGGCATCGTCGCGCGGATGCAGGGGAAGCTCTCGGCCGTGCGCGCCGCGCTGCCGCAGGTGATCAACACGCCGGAGCTGCGCTTCGACTGCCCCGACACCCGCAAGTTCCAGGTGGTGGCAGAGGTGAAGGACCGCCTGGCCGCCGCCGGCGCCAAGGTGCAGGACGTGGATGGCGTGCGCGTGCTGACCGAGGATGGCTGGTGGCTGCTCCGCGCCTCCAACACCCAGGCGGTGCTGGTCGCGCGCGCCGAGGCAGCGAGTGAGGCGGGGCTTGAGCGGCTGAAGGCGCAGATCGCGCAGCAGGTCGAAGCCTCTGGCCTCAAGGCGCCCGACTTCTCTGGCGAGAACGCGGGGCACTGACGCCAAGCTTGGGCGCGCCGATCTTTATCTACGGCACGCTGCTCGCCCCGCGGGTCTTCGCCCGCTTCGCCGGGCGCGCGCCGCTCCGCCGTGCCTTGCCCGCCCGGCTGGCGGGCTGGCGGCGCGTGGTGCTGCGCGGCACGCCCTATCCGACGCTCGCCCGCGGCTCTGGAGAGGTGAGGGGGCTGCTGCTGCCGCGGCTTGCGCCCGCCGCCTTTGCCCGGCTCTCGGCCTATGAGGGGGCGTCCTACGCGCTGGTGCCGGTGCGGGTGACGACCCCGCGCGGCCCCCGTCGCGCACGGGCCTGGGTCGCCGCGCCTTGGCGCGCCTCATCCCGGGCTTGGCACCCAACAGCCTGAATCTTTCGCCTTTTCGCTATACGCGCGCGAATGTGAGCGGCACCGGACCGCCGCCGGGGCTAGACGGTCTCCCATCGCGCCGCGGTGAGGCGAGGGGACGAGGTGTTCATGGCAAGCAATCCGCGGAAGGTCCTGGTTGTGGAGGACGAGGCGTTGGTCGCGATGCTGGTCGAGGATGCGCTGCTCGATGCCGGCTTCGATGTGATGGGCCCCGCCGCGACCGTGGCGGAGGCGATGGCCCTTCTGGAGGGCGAGGCGCCGGATGCCGTGGTGCTCGACCTCAACCTGGCGGGCGAGACCTCGGCGCCGGTGGCAGACATGCTGGCCCGGCGGGGCATCCCCTATGTGATCGCCACGGGCTATGGTGCCGCTGGACTGCCATCCGGGCACCAGCATGCGATGGTGCTGGCCAAGCCTTATGACCCGGCCGAACTGACGGCGATGCTCGGCCGGATCTGCCGTCAGGCGGCCTGAGGAAAGTCGTTCAGCGGTTGGCGAGGTCCGCCAACACCGCCGCCAGCACACGCGCGCCGGCGGCCAACTGGCCCGGCTCGCTATACTCGCTCGGGTGATGTGAGACGCCGCCGCGGCAGGGGATAAAGATCATCCCTGTCGGGCAGAGCGGCATCATGAACTGCGCGTCGTGGAAGGCGCCCGACGCCATGCGCAGCGTGCCGAGGCCCTGCGCCTTCGCCGCCTTCTCCACCGCATTCGGCACCATCGGGTCGAAGGTGGCGGGGGCGGCGTTGAAGCGTTCCGTCACCGTCGCCGTGCAGGTCTTGAGCGCGCCCTGCACCACGCGCTCGATCGCATCCCCGCGTTCGGTCAGGACCTGCTTGTCCGGGTGGCGGAGGTCGATGGTGAACCGCGCCGTCTCCGCCACCGAATTGGAGCTGTTCGGGCTCACCTCGATGCGGCCGACGGTGAAGCGCAGCACGTCGTCCGGGTCCTGCGTCAGCTCGTTCAGCGCTGCGATCACGCGCAGCATGTCCTGCACCGCGTCCTTCCGCAGCCGGAGCGGCGTGGTGCCCGCATGGTCGGACTTGCCCTTGATCTCGACGATGAACCAGCGGCTGCCCTGGATGCCCTCGACCACCCCGATGTCGAGCCCATCTGCCTCAAGCCGCGGGCCCTGTTCGATATGCGCCTCGACATAGGCAAACGGCGCGGAACCATCCACGACGCCGAGGCCTCGGCGCGGGAGGTCGGCTTCCAATTCCAGCAGCTTCTTCAGCTCCGCGCCGAAGGTCAGACCCTCATTGTCGGTGACCGCGTCCCAGGTCTCGGGCGGGCGGTAGCCCGCATAGGCCATGGAGCCCATGCAGCCCGGCGCGAAGCGGCTGCCTTCCTCATTGGTCCAGGCCACGACCTCGATCGGGCGCTTCGTGGCGACGCCGGCTTCCTTCAGCGCCTGCACGGCCTCAAGCCCCGCGATCACGCCCCAGATGCCGTCGAAGCGCCCGCCATTCGGCTGGCTGTCCATATGGCTGCCGGTCAGCACCGGGGCGAGGCCAGGCTCCGTCCCCTCCTGGCGGAGGAACAGGTTGCCGAGGATGTCGATGCTGACCGCGAGCCCGAGCCCCTCGGCCCAGGAGATCAGCAGCCGCCGCGCCTGGCGGTCGAGCTCGGTCAGGCAGCCACGGTTCACGCCATCGCCCGGGATGGCGCCAAGCTTCGCCATCTGCATCAGCCGGTCCCATTGCCGCGCTTCGCTCACCGCCGCCACCGCGTTGGGCGCCACCGTCCCGCTCATGCCACGCTCCCGGTTTGTCCGCGGCTGAATTGCCCTTCGCCGCGGCCTTGGCAAGCCATGGATCGGCACGGCGGCTGCGGGTCGTGCCGTCGATGCAGGCTTGGCTGCCACGGTCACGCCGCCTGTGCTGGCAATCGACAATGCTGCCACCTTGGCGGGTAAGGTCCCGGCCTATTCGGCCGGATCAGATGGACTTGCTGATCAGGGCTGAGCCGCAGTTGGCGGCGCTGGTTCGGGCGGCTGGTGTGTATCTGCCTGACGTGATCCGGTGGCGCGATCGGGCACGGCAGCGGCCTACGGCGGTATCTATGGCGTCAAGGATTGTGCATCTGTTCGCCCAGTTGTCTAATTTCACATTATCGCGATTTGTAATCGTATAAGTTGCGTAATCCCTGCCGCACGAGACCCATAGATGCCGAGCCCTGTTGTGCCTGGAAGCGCCCGTTCTCATGGGCGAGTTCGTGCTGTCCCGAAGCGCCGCGATAGCATCGCCCGAGAGCGGCTTGGCATGGTTGAGCAGGCGTCGAGGCCACAACGGCTATGGCCCGGCCTTGTCCTGCTGCTCTCGCCTGCGGCTCTCGTCGGCGGCCTCAGCACGTCCGCAGAGGCTCAGTGCGTCGGGCAGATCATTTCCCCGACGAATGGTGACACTATCACCAACACCGGATGCCTCCAGACGATCGTCAACTTTACTCCCGGAATTGCCATTTGGTCCCAAGGCAGCAATTCCACCATCACCAACTCCGGCACCATCACGACGAGCGGCACCTATGCACACGGGATTCTCTCCTGGGGAGCCGGCGCTGTGATTTCAAATCTGGGCGCCATCACCACGGCACTTGGATCTGGCATCTCCGAAACTGGCGGCAATACAGTGATTACCAACTCCGGCACCATCACGGCGGGCGGCACTGGAAACGCGATCAGCTCGAACGGCAACAATGCAGTCATCACCAACTCCGGCACCATCACGACAAGCTCCACCTTTACGAGCGTACTTTCGTCCGGCGGCGCCGGTGCTACCATCACCAACTCCGGCATCATCACGACGAGCGCCATGGGCACGGTGGGGATCGATACCTTTGGAGGCACTGCCACCATCACCAACACCGGCACCATCACGACGAGCGGCCAAGGGTCTACATTCGGAATCGCCCTCTACAGTGGCGATTCAGTCATCACCAACTCCGGCACCATCACGGCAGCCTCCGAGGGGATTTATGTCGAAGCCAGCGGCACTACGATTTCGAACCTGGGCATCATCACAGGGGGCGTTGGCTCCTTCGGCATCTTCGTGCACAGCTTCGGTAGCGTCGTCACGCTCACCAACGCGCAGGGCGGCAACACGCCGCTGACCTACTCGGGCGCTTTGCCTGCCACCTACAACGTCTTTGTTCGGTCGCCATCGAACTTCGGTCGGCTGGCGGTGACCAGCCCCACGGGAAGCATGACCTTCGGCGTCGATGCCGGGTCAACCCTGGCGACCAATCGCTACACGGATGTGCTGACGGGCGTGTCGGCATCTGCCATCACCAACGAGGAGACGCAGTACACGCTCGGCCGCTTGGTGTGGAGGCTGACCGCCGGTTCGGCAGCAGATAGCTGGGATTTGCTGGCGTGGATGCTCGGCCCTGACGCCCCGAACACGCTGCTCGGCCTGCAATCCAACGCATACGCCGTCCGCAGCGTGCTGGCCCAGCGCGCCGCCGCGACGACCTTTGCGCTAGACTACGACTGCTCGGTCTTCGACCAGCACGGGCTCTGCGTCTCGGTCGGCGTCCGTAATTCGCAGATGGGCAACAACTATGCCGATAGCGGCGAGACCGCGGGTCTTCTCACCGCTGCCTACCGCGTGACACCCGAATTCCGCATCGGCGGCTTCATCGACCAGGGCCTCGTCTCCCAAAGCCCGGTTGGCGTCGATCCGAAGAACACCCAGCCGATGCTCGGTGCCTTTGCCGTTTACCAGGAAAATCCCAGCTTCTCCGGGCTGACGATCCGTGCCGCCCTCGCCTATCAGGAAGGCGACCTCCGTATCACCCGCCCGGAACTGACTGACACAGAGGCAGGCACGGGTCGCGCTCGGACGACCGCCTTGGCGTTTGGCGGCGAGATTGCCTATGGCTTTCCGCTCGACGGCACCTGGGTGGCCCAGCCCTATGCTGGCATGCGCCGCAGCGACAGCCAGCGGCAGGGCTACACCGAGGCGACCTCTGACAGCGTCGAGTTCCCCATCACCTACAACCGCTTCGGGCAGCAGGTGAACAGCGCGACGGCAGGCTTGCGCCTGCGGGGCAGCATCACGCCGGAATTCAGCCTGACCTTCGGCGCCGGCGTGGAGCACGACCTGAACAGCAAGGTGGACCGCTATTCGGGCCGCAGCACCATTCCCGATCTGGAGAACTTCTCGATCAACGCCAGCCAGCAGCAGAACGAGACCCGGGCGGTGGGTTCGGCTGGCATGCGCTACATGATCGCGTCGAACCAAGCCCTGGCCTTCGATGCCTCCGTGCGCCAGATGCCCTACGGCAACGACCCCTCCGTCACCACGATGCTCCGCTACAGCATCGGCTTCTGAGCGACGCGAAGGCCGGGGCGGGATGACCGCCCTGGCCGGAGGGCAGAATACGGCCCCGGCCTGCGAAGACATCTGTGACGCTGAGGATTGCGCATCCGTTCGTCTGGTAGCTTAATATCACATTATCTTGTTTTGTAATCGTATAAGTTGCGTCATCCCTGCCGGACGAGACCAATCAATGCCGAGCCCCGTTGTGCCTGGAAGCGCCCGTTCTCAGGGGCGAGTTCGTGCTGTCCCGAAGCGCCGCGACAGCATCGCCCGAGAGCGGCTTGGCATCGTTGAGCAGGCGTCGAGGCCCCAACGGCTCTGGCCCGGCCTTGTCCTGCTGCTCTCGCCCGTCGCCCTCGTCGGCGGCCTCAGCACGTCTGCAGAGGCTCAGTGCGTCGGTCGGATCAGGTCCACGACGATAGGTGACACTATCACCAACAACAGCTGCATCACGACGGTCGGTATCCTGGATAACGGGATCTATTCCACTGGTGCCAATGCCACCATCACCAACTCCGGCACCATCACGACCAGCGGGATCGTGGCAAACGGAATCTATTCCACCGGTGCCAATGCCACCATCACCAACTCCGACACCATCACGACGATCGGCCCCTCCGCGTACGCAATCTATTCCACCGGTGCCAATGCCACCATCACCAACTCCGGCACCATCACGACGACCGGCCCCTCCTCGTACGGAATCTATTCCATCGGTGCCAATGCCACCATCACCAACACCAACTCCGGCACCATCACGACGAGCGGCAACCAGGCACACGTGATTTATGTCGTGGGCAGCGGCGCTACGATTTCAAACTTGGGCACCATCACAACAACGGGCGCTAACGCCTTCGGCATCTTCGTGGACGGCGGCGGTAGCGTCGTTACGCTCACCAATGCACAGGGCGGCAACACGCCGCTGACCTACCGAGGCGCCTTGCCTGCCGCATACGCTGTCCTTGTTCGGTCGCCCTCGAGCTTCGGGCGGCTGGCGGTGACCAACCCCTCCGGAACCATGACCTTCGGCGTTGATGTCGGGTCAACCCTGGCGGCCAATCGCTACACGGATGTGCTGACGGGCGTGTCAGCATCTGCCATCACCAACGAGGAGACGCAGTACACGCTCGGCCGCTTAGCGTGGACGCTGACCGCCGGTTCGGCAGCAGATAGCTGGGATTTGCTGGCGTGGATGCTCGGCCCTGACGCCCCGAACACGCAGCTTGGCCTGCAATCCAACTCCAGCGCCGTGCACAGCGTGCTGAGCCAGCGTGCCGCCGCCACGACTTTTGCGCTGGACTATGACTGCTCGGTCTTCGACCAGCATGGGTTCTGCGTCTCGGTCGGTTTCCGCAATTCCCAGATGGGCAGCAACTACTCCGACAGCGGCGAGACGGCTGGTCTGCTCACCGCAGCGTACCGCGTCACGCCCGAATTCCGCATCGGCGGCTTCATCGACCAGAAACTGGTCACCCAAAGCCCGGTTGGCGTCGATCCCAAGAACACCCAGCCGATGCTTGGCGCCTTCGCCGTCTATCAGGAGAACCCCGACTTCTCGGGTCTGACGATCCGGGCGGCGCTCGCCTACCAGGAAGGCGACCTTCGTATCACCCGCCCCGAACTGACCGACACAGAGGCAGGCACGGGTCGCGCTCGGACGACCGCCTTGGCGTTCGGCGGCGAGATTGCTTATGGCTTCCCACTCGACGACACCTGGGTGGCCCAGCCCTATGCCGGCCTGCGCCGCAGCGACAGCCAGCGGCAGGGCTACACCGAGACCACCTCCGACAGCGTCGAGTTCCCCATCACCTACAACCGCTTCGGGCAGCAGGTGACCAGCGGCACGGCCGGCCTGCGGTTGAGGGGCAGCATCACGCCGGAGTTCAGCCTGACCTTCGGCGCCGGGATGGAATACGACTTGAACAGCAAGGTGGATCGCTATGCGGGCACCAGCACCATTCCCGATCTGGAGAGCTTCTCGATCAACGCGAGCCAGCAGCAGAACGAGACGCGGGCGGTGGGCTCGGCGGGCATGCGCTACATGATCGCGTCGAACCAAGCCTTGGCCTTCGATGCGTCGGTTCGGCAGCTGCCCTACGGCAACGACCCCTCCGTCACGACGATGCTCCGCTACAGCATCGGCTTCTGATCCCCTGTCACGGCGCCGGGGCGGGAATACCGCCCCAGCTCTTCCCCACCTGCGGCCGGGGCTCCCGCATAACGGCCTCGGCCAAAGAAAGCCGAAGCTCAGCAACGCATCACCCCGCGATCCGCTTTTCCATGCTGCCCATCAGCGCGCACGCGCGCTGAGGCCGAGCCGCTGCAGCCCGGCGGCGAGGTCGCCCTGGAGTTCGGCCAGCTCCTCGAAGTTCAGAGGCTGGGGCGGGCGGAGCGCGATCTCCAGCGTGCCGGGTTGGCGGATGAAGGCGGCCAGCGCCTCCCGCAGCGGCAGCAGCGGATCGGGGCCTTTGGCCGGCGCGGCGCCGGGCAGGGGCAGGGCCAGCACCATCTGCGCCCATTGCTCGCGCAGCCGCGCTTCCGGGATGCGTTGTTCGCGCGCCTGCTGCGCCACGATGCGCCCCAGCAGGCCATGGTCGCGCAGCGTCAGCGTCAGCGCGCCCAGCCGCATCGCCGCCCATTCGGCCAGCGCCGCTGATCGGTCGATCGGTGTCCGGGCCTCTGGCGTCGTCGGCAGCCCGTCGAGCCAGGCTGTCAGCGTCAGCGTGGCGGCCTGGTCCCAGGCGATCCGCACCGGATCGATGTCGAGCCGCCCGCCCGCCCGCGGTGCCGCGCCGGCGATCTCGATCCCGCCGGCGATCTCCCGGTAGCCGAGCGCCTGCAGCCAGGCGGCTTGGCCGCGCGGCAGGGTCAGCCGGAACCCCTCCGTGGCCAGCCGGCCGGAGAGCAGGCCGCGCTCCAGCCGGTTCTCGCTGAGCAGGCGGCGCAGCGCGAGCAGCGGCTGGCCCTCGGCCTCTGCATGGAACCCCTCGATGGCCAGGCGCTGGGGCATGCCGTCGAAGGGGTCGGGGATCTGCCGGTTGTCGCGCAGCGCGGCGAGCGTGCCCGCGCCATCCACGCCCGAGAGCTCGATCCTGTCGAGGCGAAGGTCGAGCTGGCCGAGTTGCTGCGTCAGGCCGCCGGCGCGGAGGTCATCAAGCCGGAGCAGGGTCGAGCGACCGGGCTGCCAGTCGCGCAGCTCCGCGCGGCCGAGGCTGAAGCGGACCGGGCCGGCTGCCTGACCGGTCATGGTCAAATCCAGCCCCTCCAGCCTCGCGGCGCTGACCGACCCGTCGCGCCATCCCTCGACGGCGAGCCGCGCCAGCACGAGCTTTGCCTCTGCTTCCGCGACGCGGAGGCCCTCGAGCTCCGCCGCCTCGAAGCCGAGCGTCTCGAACGCCAGCAGCGCGCCGGCTGCCGGGATCGCGAGGCCGGTGAGGACCAGACGGTCAGCGTCGCTGGCCCCCGTGCTGCCGCGGTGGCTCGGGCGGCGCAGCTCCGCCCGGCCGATTCGGCCATCCCCGAGTTCCGAGAGGATGAGTTCGGGGATGGTGACGCGGTCTGTGCCGTGGGTGATGGCGACATCGGCGAGCGCTGCGCGCCCGCTGACCGGGTCCACTCGCCGCCCGCCGATCTCAAGCCGCGCCTCCGGGCCGAGCGCGGTGCGCAGCTGCGCGATCGCGGCTTCCAGGCGGCGTTCGGCCTCGGCCTGGGCGAGCGCGCCGGCGCCACCGGCCAACAGCATGCCGCCCAGCAGGAACGGGATCAGGCGCAGGCGCATCGGATCACCTCGGCAACGACGGACGAAACCTAGGCAGGGGCGGGGGCGCGCGTCCACAGCACAGCGGGGCCACCCAGCAGGGCCCTTGTGGCGGTGGGCGGCTGGCGCGATTGTTGCGGCGCAACGCGACGCGCACGCCCCGGGACACCGCCGCCGATGGACCTCGCCTACCTGGCCGAATGGGCCAACCTTCTGATCCGCTGGCTGCACCTGATCACGGGCATCGCCTGGATCGGCACCAGCTTCTACTTCATCGGCCTCGACAACCAGCTCGACCCGCCGCGCGATGGCAATCCGCGCGTGAAGGGCGAGCAGTGGTCCATCCATGGCGGCGGCTTCTATCACAAGCAGAAGTATGCGGTGGCGCCGGCCCAACTGCCGGAGAAGCTGCACTGGTTCAAATGGGAAGCCTACTGGACCTGGATCAGCGGCTTCAGCCTGTTCGTGCTGATCTATTGGGCGAATGCCTCGACCTATCTGGTGGACCCGCAGGTGCTGGACATCTCGCCCGGCGTCGCGGTGGCGATCAGCGCGGCGATGCTGGCCGGCGGCTGGGTGGTCTATGACCTGATCTGCCGGTCCAAGTTCGGCGAGGACGAGACGAAGCTGTCCATCGCCATGGTCGTACTGCTGGTGGTCGTCGCCTTCGTGGCCTGCCACATCTTCAGCGGCCGTGGCGCCTTCCTGCAGGTGGGCGCGATGACGGGCACGATCATGGTCGCGAATGTCGCCATGGTGATCATGCCCGGCCAGCGGAAGATGGTGGCCGCCATGCAGGAGGGGCGCGAGCCCGACCCGAAATACGGCCGCTGGGGCAAGCAGCGCAGCGTCCACAACACCTATCTGACGCTGCCGGTGCTGTTCCTGATGATCAGCCCGCACTACCCGATGACCTGGAGCCATGACTGGAACTGGGTCGTGCTGCTGGCCATCACGCTGGCTGGCGCGCTGGTGCGTCAGTATTTCGTCTCGCGCCAGTTCGGGCGGAACCCGATCCTCCTGCCGGCGGTGGCGACCGTGGTGATCGTCGGGCTGATGATCGCGCTGCGCCCGGCGCCGGCGCCGCGCCTGGCGGGGGTGGAGGTGCCGACCATCGCCGAGGTGCAGGCCATCGCAGCCAGCCATTGCGCCGCCTGCCATGCCGCGCGCCCGACCTTCGACGGCATTGTCGCCGCGCCGAAGGGCGTGATGCTCGAAACACCGGCGCAGCTCCGCCGCTGGGCGCAGGCCATGCGCCAGCAGGTCCAGACCGAGGCGATGCCGCCCGGCAACATGACCGACATGACCGCCGAGGAGAGAGCGAAGATCCTGGCCTGGGTCGCGGCGGGGGCGCCGGCGCAATGAAGGCGAGCGCGCTGACCACCCACATCCTCGACACCGCCGCGGGCAAGCCGGCGGCGGGTGTCACGGTGGAGTTGTTCCGCCTTGACCCCGCCGGCGCGGTCAAGGTCACGGAGCGCGTGACCAACGCCGATGGCCGCACGGATGCCCCGCTGCTGACGGCCGAGGAGTTCGCACCGGGCCGCTACGAGCTGCGCTTCCATATCGGCGCCTATTTCGGCGGCGCAGGTTTCCTCGATGTCGTGCCGATCGTGGTGCGGCTGGAGGCGGGGCAGGGGCACTACCACGTCCCGCTGCTCTGCTCCCCCTGGAGCTACGCGACCTATCGCGGCTCCTGACCTTGCGGCACGGCGCTCCCTTGGGCAGGGTCGCCGCAACGCTAGGGGAGACGAGAGAATGGCCTTGAAGGTCGCTGTGCTGGGCGCCGGCACGATGGGACATGCGCTCGCGCTGGTCTATGCGCTGGGCGGGCATGAGGTGCGGCTCACCGACAGTTCCATGGCCATGCTCGACAAGGCGGGTGGGCTGATGGAGGCCGCACTCGCCTCCCTCGTCGAAGCCGGGGAGGCGCCGGCGGGTTGCACCGCGGACTGGCTGCACCAGCAGGTCACGCGCCTGCCCACCCTGCCCGAGACGCTCGAGGATGTGGACTTGATCGTCGAGGCGATCATCGAGCAGCCCGAGGCCAAGCGCGCGCTCTATGCCGAGGTGGACCGCATCGCGCCGGAGCATGCCGTCATCGCCTCCAATACCTCCTACCTCGATCCCTTCCCGCTGATCCCGGCGCGGCGCCAGGCGCGCAGCCTGATCATGCATTGGTACACGCCGCCTTATCTTGTGGACCTCGTGGACATCGTCGCAGGGCCCTCCTGCGATCCGGCGATCGTGGACTGGGCGCGCGATGTCGTCGCCGCGATGGGCAAGGTGCCGCTGGTGATGAAGACATTCGTCCCCGGCTACATCGCCAACCGCATCCAGCAGGCGATCGCCGCCGAGGTCTATCGCCTAATTGATGAAGGGGTGGCGACGGCCGAGGAGATCGACACCGCCGTGGTGCACGGGCTCGCGCTGCGCATCCCCGTCGTCGGCGTCATGGCGAAGGCGGATTTCACCGGCCTGCCGATCCTGCAGAATGCGCTCGCCAACAACACCTACCAGCCGCCCGAGCCGCGCCTGAAGTCGGAGACGCTGGACAAGCTGATCGCGGAAGGCCGCACCGGCGTGATGGCCGGTGCTGGCTACTACGATTGGGACACGGACACCCGAAAGCTCTTCGCCGCGCGCGATCGGCGGCTGCTGGCGCTGAAGCAGGCGCTGCGGCAGGTCGGCACCATGGCGGGTTCCACCCGGGTTCAGGAGTAGCGCGACATGATCACCTACGACCTCAAGGGCAAGACCGCGCTCGTCACCGGCGGCGCCTCCGGCATCGGGTTTGCGACTGCGACGATGCTGGCCAAGGCCGGCGCGAGCGTCGCCATCAACCACCTCGTCGACGACCCGCGCGGCGTGGAAGCCGTGACGAAGCTGCATGCGATGACCGGCGCGCGCGTGATCTCCGCACCCGGCAATGTCGCCGACGCCGCCGATTGCGCGCGCATGGTGGAGAAGGCCGTGGCTGATCTCGGCCGGCTCGACTACCTGGTGAACAACGCCGGCACGCCCGCCACGCGCAGCACCATCGCCCCGCATGAGTTCGACCGCCTGACGGAGGAGGTCTGGCACACCTTGCTGGAGGTGAACCTGCTCGGCGTCTTCCGCTGCACCAAGGCCGCCGCGCCGGCGCTGCGCGCGGCGCATGGTGCGGTGGTCTCCACTGCCTCCATCGCGGGGATCAACCATGCCGGCTCCTCCATGGCCTATGGCGCGACCAAGGCCGGCGTGATCAGCCTGACGAAGAACCTCGCGCGCGGCCTCTCGCCCGAAGTGCGCGTCAATGCCGTGGCACCCGGCGCTGTGGATTCCACCTGGATGATCGAATGGACGCCGGAGCAGCGGAAGAACTCGATCGACAACGCGCTGCTCAAGCGCCGTTGCACGCCCGAGGATATCGCGGAGGTGATCGTCTTCCTGCTCGCCGGGGCGGCCATGGTCACCGGGCAGACGGTGGTCGTGGACGGGGGCCTCACCACCTGAGCGCAGCCATTGCCTCGCCCTGCGTGAAGCTCTGCGTGCTGGATACGCGCGGCGTCTGCGAGGGCTGCGGGCGCACCATGGACGAGATCAGTGCCTGGCCCGCTGCGCCCGATGCGGTGCGGCGTTCGATCCTTGCTGTCGCGGCCGCCCGCCGCGCAGCACGCCGGACGGAGACCGAATGATGGCGGATGTGGACACCGCGCGCTTCCTGGCCGACCTGCACGAACTGCGGCAGATCGGCACCTTCAAGACCGGCGTGCATCGCCCGACCTATTCGCCAGAGGATATGGAAAGCCGCCGCTGGCTGATGGCGAAGATGGAGGCATGTGGGCTGGAGCCGGTGATGGACGGCATCGGCAACGTGCTCGGCCGCCACAAGGGCGCAGGCCCGCATCTGCTGGTCGGCAGCCATATCGAAAGCCAGAACGAGGCCGGCTGGCTCGACGGCGCGCTGGGCGTCGTTGCGGGGCTCGCACTCGCGCGCGCGGGGCTGCCGGTGGATGTCGTCGCCTGGGCCGATGAGGAAGGCCATTATGGCGGCTTCATCGGCAGCCGCAGCTGGATCGGCGCGCTGGAGGAGGCGGAGATCGACCGCCTCGCCAACCGCTACCACGGCAAGCCGCTCCGCCAGGCGCTGCGTGAGGCCGGGCTCGAAGGCCGACCGCGCCTCAGGCACGAACCGGGGCGTCACAAGGGTTTCCTTGAGATGCACATCGAGCAGGGGACGCAGCTGGAAAGTGCGGGCCTGCAGATCGGCGTCGTCACGGGCATCGTCGCGATCCGGCAGTGGAAGCTGATCTTCACCGGCCAGCAGGACCATGCCGGCGGCACGACGATGGCCGAACGCCGCGATGCAGGCCTCTCCGCCATTCGCCTGCTGGCGGAGATCGACCGCCAGTTCCCGCTGGTCTGCGGCCCGCGCAGCACCTGGACCACGGGGCGCATCGCGCTCGATCCCGGCGCGGCGTCCATCATCCCCGGTCGCGCCGAAGTGCTGTTCCAGCTGCGCGACGTGGACACCGCGATCATCGAGCGCATGGAAGACCGCCTGCGCGCGCTGGTGCAGGAGAGCAACCGGCGCGAGAAATGCCCCTGCGTGCTGGAACCCGTCAGCCTCTCGACCCCCGCGCTCTGTGACGCCGCGATGCAGCAGGCACTCGCCGATGCCGCCGCGTCCCTCGCGCCTGACGCCTGGCAGCGCATGCCCTCCGGCGCGGGACACGATGCGCAGTACCTCGCGCGCGTCATGCCCTCCGCGATGCTCTTCGTCCCCTCCATCGGCGGCATCAGCCACCATTGGAGCGAGGACACGAAGGAGGAAGATCTGGCGCTCGGCGTGCAGGTGCTGGCCGCGGGCGCCGCGCGCTACCTGGCGGCGTGAGGTGGTGCCAGCGAGGGGGCTCTGCCCCCTCGCGCTCCCCCGCCAGGAGGCAGTGGCCTCCTGGACCTCGATCAGTTTTGGGTTGGAGAGGGAGGGGGCGTCACCGGCGCGCCGGTGATGAAGGGCGCCCGCTGCCCCCTCCCTCTCCAACCCAGACTCATGGGTTCCAAGGGGCGGCTGCCCCTTGGCGGGAGGGGTGCGGGGAGGGCGGAGCCCTCCCTGCGGCGCCGCCTCAAGCCAGCAGCGTCGCCGCCACGCGCAGCAGGCTGCCATCCGGCACGCGGAGGGCTTCGAGGACGCGGAAGTGGTCGGCGCCGGGCACGGGCACCAGCGGGCCGGGTGCGTGGGCCGCGCTGCGCAGTGCGTGGAAGTCGCGCGACTGGCGGCAGAGTTCGGGCAGTTCCGCGCTGCCATAGGCGATGGCCAGTGGCTTGTGCACGACCGGTCGGCGCATCGGGGAGAGTTCGGCGACCTCGGCGTCTGTCAGGTGCAGCGCGTCGTTCAGGTTGGTCTCGCGGATCGGGGCGAGTTCGTAGATACCCGAGATCGCAAGCCCCGCGCTGACCGCCGGGTGTTCCAGCGCGAGTGCCGCCAGATGCCCACCCGCCGACCAGCCCGAGGCGACGATCGGCCCCGCGATGCCGTGCTTCGCCCCATGCGCCGAGAGCCAGTCGAGTGCCGCATGCACCTGCCAGGCGATGCGCGTCAGCGAGGCGTCTGGCGCCAGGCCGTAGCCGTTGCAGGCAAACGACCAGCCCATGGCCAGCGCGCCCTCGGCGAGATGCGCGAAATCCTGCCGCCGGTTCCGCTGCCAATAGCCGCCATGGATGAAGACGAGGCAGGGCGCGTTCGGGTCGCGGCCGGGAAAGAGGTCCCAGGCTTCGCGCTCGCTCTCGCCAAAGGCGAGGTCGAGATGGTCCGGATGCGCGGCCCTGAACGCTACGCCGGCGGCGTTGCGGGCGGCGATCAGGGCGGGGCTGTCGGCCACCGCCCCGGCATTGTCATAGGCCGCGTCGCGTTCGGCCTGGCTCGCCTTCGCCCAGAAGGCGGGCAGCGCGGTCACGGCGCCATCTCGCGGATCGGCTTGCCGGCCAGATAGGCCTCGATCGCCTCGACCGCGCCCTGGAAATAGGCCGCGTAGTTCTGCGTCGAGACATAGCCGAGATGCGGCGTCAGCAGCGTGCCCGGGGCGGCCAGCAGCGGGTGGTTCGCCGGCAGCGGTTCCTGCTCGTACACGTCGAGCCCGGCGCGGATGCGGCCTTCGTGCAGCGCGGCCAGCAGCGGCGCTTGCTCGATCAGCGGCCCGCGGGAGGTGTTCACCAGGATCGCGCCCTTCTTCATGCGCGCGATCTCCGCCGCACCCACCACGCCGCGCGAACGGTCGGAGAGGATCAGGTGCAGCGTCACGACATCGGCGCGGGCGAAGAGCTCTTCCTTCGTGACCAGCTCGGCGCCGGCGGCGGCGGCCTTCTCGGCGGTCAGGTTCTGGCTCCAGGCGATGACCTTCATGCCGAAGGCCGCGCCTACCTTGGCGACGGCCGAGCCGAGCTTACCGAGGCCGACGACGCCGAGCGTCAGCCCGCCCGCCGCGGTGCCGACGGAGGTCTGCCAGCGACCGGCGCGCAGGCTCTCCTGCTGGGCGGGGATGTCGCGCAGCAGGTTCAGGATCAGGCCCCAGGTGATGTCCACCGTCGGCGCGCCGACGCTCGGCGTGCCGCAGACCGTGATGCCGCGCGCCTGGGCCGCCGCCACGTCGAAGCCGCGGTTGCGCTCGCCGGTGCTGATGAGAAGCTTGAGGTTCGGCAGGCGTTCGATCAGCGCGGCGGGGAAGGGCGTGCGCTCGCGCGTGCCAAGGATGGCGTCGAAGGGCAGAAGCCGCTGTACCAGCGCGTCGCGGTCGCTCAGCGTGTCGCGGAACACCTCGATCTCGAGGCCCTGCAGCCGCGACCAGGGGCCCATGGAGAGCACCACACCCTGGTAATCGTCGAGGATCGCAAGTCGCTTGAGCGAGGCCATCATCTGTTGTCCCTAGTCCTTGGAGCGCGTCGCTTTGGGCTGTGCCAGGGCGCGCGTCAACCGGTGCCCGCGCCGGGCACCACCAGCGCGGCCGCGGCGTCCCGCAGCAGGGCGGGCAGGGGCTGGGGCTTCGTCTGGGTCGCGCGGTCCACAAAGACATGCACGAAATGCCCGTCCGCGCTGGCGGTCTCCTCATCTTCCCGGAAGATCGCGATGCCGTAGCGGATGGAGGTATTGCCCAGCCGTTCCACGCGCAGGCCCGCGGTGACCGTCTCGGGGAAGGCCACGGGCGCGTGGTAGCGGCAGAGCGTTTCCACGACGACGCCGATCACCGGGCTGTCGGTCAGGTTGATCGCGCCTGACCCCAACAGGAAGCGCGCCACCACTGTGTCGAACCACGAATAGTAGGTGACGTTGTTCACATGGCGATAGACATCATTGTCCATCCACCGCGTCGGGATCTCCAGGAAGAAGCGGTAGTCGGATCGCGTAGGCCGCGCCTTGCTCATGCCAGCGCCTCCGCTTCCAGCGCCGTGTCCACGCAAGCGGCGAAGCCGGGGCGGCGGGTGATGGCGCCGGCGGTGACCATGGCGGATTCCAGGGTCTCGAAGGCCTCCTTGGGGAAGTGCGGCGTGCGCGACCACAGCTCGAGCCGCTTGTAGCGGCCGATGGCGCGTTCCAGCACGTTGCGGTCGGCATCGCCGAAGAAAGGCGCGACGGTCGCGGCGATCTCGGCGGCCTCGGCTGCGTGCAGCCAGGCCTGCATCGCGGCGATACCGCGGATCATCGCCTTCATCGCCTCACGCTTCGCGGCCACCAGCGGGCGGGTGCCGTAGAACGCCGTCAGGCTGGTCAGGCCGCGGCTGGCCTGGGCGTACCAGACCGACCCGCCCTGATCCTCCAGCTGTGTCGCGAAGGGCTCAAACAGCTGCGCGATGTCGAGCGTGCCGGCGGCAACCGCCGCCGCATTCTCCGCCATGCCGCGGCCCGTGACGGTACGGATCGTGGCTGCATCCACGCCGGCCCGCTGCAGGTCGAGCTGCAGCGTCCACCACGGCGTCGGCACCTCGTTCACCACGCCGAGGCTCTGGCCCGCCAGATCCTGCAGCTGGAAGCCCGGCCGTGCGCCGCGCCCGACCAGCAGGAAGGGGTCGCGCATCACCACCGCGCCGAAGCTGACAAGCGGGCTCGCGGTATCGCGCGCATGTTCGCGGATGACGCGCATCGGTCCGCTCCAGGCGAGATCCGCCGCGCCGGAGAGCAGATTGCCCACCGCGCGGTCAGGATCGCCGACGGTGATGAGGTTCACCTCAACGCCGGCGCGCGCGAAATCCCCGCGTGCCAGGGCCGCGTAGAAGGGCGTGTAGAAGAGGGCCCGGAAGGGCTCCTGCAGGGTGATGCTGTGCATGCTCGTCTCCCGGGGCTGGCGCGGCGCGGAGATTGCATCCATAGGGCGGCTTGCGAAAGCCAGGCATCGAAGCCAGGGGAGAGACAGGAATGACGTTGCATCGCCGCACCGTGCTGGGCGCGCTCGCCGTCGCACCGCTTGCCATGCCGGCCTATGCGCAGGCGCCGCGCCCCATCCGCGTGGTCGTGCCCTTCGGCGTGGGTGGGCTGACGGATGTGGTGGCCCGTATCCTCATCGAGTTCATGTCGCCCGCGCTCGGCCGGCCGATGGTGGTCGAGAACCAGGGCGGTGCTGGCAGCACGATCGGTGCTGCGACCGTCGCGCGCGCGGCGCCGGATGGGAACACCATCATGGTCGGCAGCGTCGGCCATGCGGCGATGAAGGCGCTCTACGCCAACTTCCCCTTCGACCCGATCGACAGCTTCGCGCCTGTCGCCCTCGTCACCAACCAGCCCTTCGCGGTGGTGGTGCACCCGAGTGTTCCGGCGACCGATGTGCGCAGCTTCCTGGCCTGGCTGCGCAGCCGCAATGGTGAGGCGAATTTCGGCACCGCCGGCATCGGTGCGACCAGCCATTTGTCGGCGGAGCTGCTGCGCAAGCTCGCGGGCGTCGGCTTCACCGTCGTGCCCTATCGCACCACGCCGCAGGGCGTGTCCGACCTGACGGCAGGGCGGGTGGATTTCATGATCGACAGCCAGACGCTGCTGGCGCCGCTGATGGCGGATAACCGCGTGCGCGGCCTGGCGGTGACCTCGGCGCAGCGCAGCTCCATGCTGCCGGACCTGCCGACGCTCGCCGAGGCCGGGGTGCCCGGCTACGACAGCTCCGCCTGGAACGGCATCTATGCCCCGCCCGGCACGCCGGATGCGGCAATCCGCCCCATCGCGGCCGCGGCGGCCGCGGCGACGCGCGATGCCGCGACGCGTGAGCGCCTGGCCCGCGCCGGCGTGGATGTGTTCGCCGATACCTCCCCCGAAGCCCTGGCGCGCCACCTGCGGGTCGAGGTCGAGAAGTGGAGCAGCCTGGTGCGGGAGCTCGGGATTCGGGGCGGCTGAGCAGGGGCCTGACGGGGTCCCTCCGAGTCGCGGTTGCGGCCCCGGATGAATTTCGGCACGCAACGCCCTTGATTCCGTAACTTCCGTGGAAGAAGGCTTCGCCGCCGCGGGGGGCGCGGCTATAGACGCTGAAAGCCCCCCGAGCCGAGAAACCCCGAAGCGCGATGTCCGCCGGCCCCAGGCCCTCAGCCCCCTCCGGAGCCCCCCGGCTCGAGCCCTTCCGCTTGCGCGGGGCGAATTTCAACCTGCTCGTCCTGCGGCTGCTGGACCACCGGGCCGACGCCGTCGTGCCGGTGCTCGGCGACCAGTTCCGCCGCGCGCCCGGCTTCCTGCGCTTCGCGCCGATCGTGATCGGGCTGGACGACATCGCTGCCCACCCGCAGGAGGTGGATTTCGCCGCCCTCGTGCAGGGGCTGCGCGCGATCGAGATCGTGCCGGTCGGCACCACCGGCGGCACGCCGGAGATGCGCAAGGCCGCGATCGCCGCTGGCCTGCCGCCGCTCCGCATTGCCGGCGGCAAGGAGACCGACGCCGCCCTGCCGGAGCCCTCCGCCGCGCCCGCCGAAGCCGCTGCCCCGCCGCCGCCCGCACCGGCGCCCGAGCCGCAGCCGCAGGGCATCGCGAAGCCCACCATGATCGTGGATCAGCCGGTCCGGTCCGGCTCCCGCATCTGGGCGCAGGGCTCGGATCTGATCGTGATCGGCACCGTCAATCCGGGCGCCGAGGTGATCGCGGATGGCAATGTCCACGTCTATGGCCGCTTGCTGGGCCGCGCCATTGCTGGCGGCCAGGCGGAGATGGGGGCGCGCGTCTTCGCCACGCATTTCGACCCCGAGCTTGTCTCCATCGCCGGCTACTACGCGGTACGCGACGGGCTTGGGAACGCACCGATCGGCAAGCCTGTGATGGCCCGCCTGATCGGCGAACAGATGAGATTCGATCCGCTCGCCTGACGGCGGCGGGCGGCAGGGATCAAGGCAGGGGGGCCAATCATGGCGGAAGTCATCGTCGTCACGTCGGGGAAGGGGGGGGTCGGCAAGACCACCTCATCCGCCGCCTTTGCCACCGGCCTCGCGCAGCGGGGCAAGAGGGTGGTGGTGATCGATTTCGACGTCGGCCTGCGCAACCTCGACCTCATCATGGGTGTCGAGCGGCGCGTGGTGTTCGACATCGTCAATGTCATCCAGGGTGAGGCGCGGCTGAACCAGGCGCTGATCAAGGACAAGCGCGTCGAAGGCCTGTCCATCCTCCCGGCCAGCCAGACGCGCGACAAGGACGCGCTGACCAAGGAAGGCGTGGGCCAGATCATCGACGAACTGGCGAAGGATCACGACTACATCCTCTGCGACAGCCCCGCCGGCATCGAGAAGGGCGCGCTGCTCGCGCTGTATTTCGCCGACCAGGCGATCGTCGTGACCAACCCCGAGGTCTCCTCGGTGCGCGACAGCGACCGCATCCTCGGCGTGCTGCAGTCGAAGTCGAAGCGGGCGGAAGAGAAGAAGGACCCGGTGAAGGAGCATCTGCTCGTCACCCGCTACGATCCGAACCGCGTCGAGAAGGGCGAGATGCTGAAGCTCGACGACATCCGCGAGATCCTGGCGATCCCGCTGCTCGGCGTGATCCCGGAAAGCGAGAGCGTGCTGCGGGCGTCGAACACCGGCACGCCGGTGGTGATGGACACCGAGAGCGTCGCCGGCCAGGCCTATAAGGACGCCGTCTCGCGCTTCCTTGGCGAGAAGGTGGAGCATCGCTTCCTGGAGCCTCAGAAGAAGGGGCTGTTCTCGCGGCTGTTCGGCGGGAGGGCTGCGTGATGAGCTGGCTCGATTTCTTCAAGGCTCGCAAGCCGGAGCAGGCGACTGCCAGTGCGGCCAAGGAAAGGCTGCAGATCGTCCTGGCGCATGAGCGCATCGGGCGGACGCGGGAGGATTTCCTGCCGAAGCTGCAGATGGAGATCGTGGCGGTGGTCGCGAAGTATGTCGCGATTGATCCGGGCAAGGTGAATGTCTCGCTCGACCGCGGCGGGGACATGTCGACGCTCGCGATCGAGATCGACCTGCCCGGCGCGCAGGAAGGCCGTCTCCGCGCCGCGAGCTAGCAGCGCCTCTTTCCGCACGGCCCCCGCCGCCCATCCGGGGCGGCTTGCCAGGGTGGCGGGCGGCGGGACATAGACCGGCGGGTTGGTGATCCAGCCCGCCGGGAGACAACCATGCCACCCACCCCCATCCGCACGCAGGTCGGCATCATCGGCGCCGGCCCCGCGGGGCTGCTGCTGTCGCATCTGCTGCATCTCGCCGGCATCGATTCCATCGTGCTGGAAAGCCGCGCGCGGGATTATGTCGAAAGCCGCGTGCGCGCCGGCCTGCTGGAACAGGGCAGCGTGGACACGCTGACCGAGGCCGGCGTCGCCGACCGTCTGCACCGCGAGGGCCTGGCGCATCACGGCATCGAGCTGCGCTATGACGGCATCGGCCACCGCATCCCAGTGACGGAACTGACCGGCAAGGTCGTGACGATCTACGGCCAGCAGGAGGTGGTGAAGGACCTGATCGCCGCGCGGCTGGCCGCCGGCGCGCGGCGAGACCATGCGCCGATCCTCTTCGATGTCGAGGACACCGCGGTCCATGACGTGACCGGCGCAGCGCCGCGCATCACCTTCCGCCATGGCGGCGCGGATCATGTGGTCGAATGCGACTTCATCGCGGGCTGCGACGGTTTCCACGGCATCTGCCGCCCGGCCATCCCCGATCTTCGCATCTATGAGCGTGTCTATCCCTTCGCCTGGCTCGGCATCCTCTCCCGCTCTCGCCCCGTCAGCGAGGAGCTGATCTATGCGCGGCATGAGGAAGGCTTCGCGCTGGCGACAATGCGGTCCAACACCGTCTCCCGCCTCTATCTGCAATGCGCGCCGGATGAGGATCTTGCCGGTTGGCCCGATGCCCGGATCTGGGACGCGCTGCACCGGCGCCTGGGCTGCGGCGCCGAGCTGGAGGAAGGTGAGATCTTCCAGAAGGGCGTCACGCCGATGCGGAGCTTCGTCTGCGAGACGATGCGCCATGGGCGTCTGTTCCTGGCGGGCGACGCCGCGCATATCGTCCCGCCCACGGGCGCGAAGGGGATGAACCTCGCCATCGCCGATATCCGCGTGCTGGCGCGCGGGCTGGAGCGTTTCTACGGCGATGGCGCGACGGAGCTGCTCGACCGCTATGCGGAGATCTGTCTGCGGCGCATCTGGAAGGGCCAGCGTTTCAGCTGGTGGATGACCTCCATGCTGCACCGTTTCAGCGACGACGATCCCTTCGAGCATCGGGTGCAGGTGGCGGAGCTGGCCTATGTCAGCACGTCCCGCGCCGCGATGACGACGCTGGCCGAGAATTACGTCGGCCTGCCCTTCGAGGTCTGACGCGCCGTCCCCTTGCGTCTCCCGCTCCCTCCAAGGAGGGAGAGAGATAAGCAGGGAGGGAGACGGGGCAGGTTGCGCCTCATCCCCCGCCGCAGTTGTGAAACCCGCCGCTCTCGATCGGCGCGGGCATCAGGATACCGAGCACGCCGAACCCGCCGCCGCTCCGCGGCTCAATCACCAGCGCGCCGCCTTCGGGAAAGGCGCGCCCGCCCACCGCATCGCCGGCCACCATGATCGCCGGCGTGCGGTGGCCGACCAGCACACGGTTCACCCCGCTCGCGACCGGCGCGCTGAACAGGCGGCGATGCTCGGCCAGCACCCAATCCAGCCGCGGGCCTGAGAAATCATCAGCCAGCAGGCTGTCGGTGACGGTGACATTCGCGGCGCCGAAGGCGTACTCGGCCGTGTCGCGCGCGCGATAGACGGGGCCTGCCAGCACTGGCAGCGCCACCGGGATCCCAATCTCCCGCAGCCTCTCCCCGATGCGGCGCGACTGCGCGATGCCGGCGGGCGAGATGTTGCGCTGCCCCGCGCGGTCGCCGACCCGAAAACTGGAATCGCAGGGCTCGCCGCGCGTGTCGGCGTGGCGGAAGAACAGCACCAGACCGCCCTGGCGCAGCCGCGCGACCAGCGCCGCACCCTCTGGGTACTCCGCCGGAACGGGCACGAAGCGCGCCTCGGCGTCCGCGGGGGCGGCGAGGAGCGGCAGGAGAAGGACAGCGCGACGTCGCATGGCGCCCGAGATCGGTGCGCCCCTGTCCCGCCTCAAGTGGCGAGGATGCCCTCGACGATCTCCTGCACCTCCAGCGCCTCCCGCAGCGTGGCGAGGTTCACGGTCTCGCCCCGCGTCAGCGCCGCCAGCTTGTCGAGCTGACCCTTCAGCACCATCGGGCGCATCTTCTCGTTGGGCAGAGCATCGGGGGCGGTGTGCCAGCTGCCATCCGCCGCCTGCTTCTCCGCGATGGACCAGTTGCGCAGCCGGAGGCCGCCGCCCGCGCCGGTGAGGCGCCATTCATTCGTCTCATCCGCCTCGGTCTGCCCGACGCTGCCCGTGACCGTCACCGTCACGCCGCCCGCGGTGAGTGCCGCGTGGATTGCGGTCTCGGCGCCATCGCCCGCCGGGTAGGTCGCCTCCGCGTGCTGCAGCGCCAGCGGGCCCAACTGGCGGCGCGTCAGGAACAGGAAATGCGACAGCACCTCGCGCGTGAAGCCGCCATCATCGCGCTTCGCGAGCCAGGATGCGGCTGCCTGCTGCCAGCCACGCGGCCAGGTGGCGAAGTCCGCGCTGATGGAGAGCGCCTGCGGTGCGCCAAGCTCTGCGCGCCAGGCGGTGAGCTGCGCCACCGCAGGGGAGGAGGCCATCGGAAAATTCACCGCAGCCCGCACGCCCGCGGCCTCTGCCGCCGCGACGAAGCGCCGCGCCGCGGCGAGGTCGGAGGCCAGCGGCTTTTCGAGGAACGCCGCCTTGCCGGCGGCGAAGGCGGCCTCCGCATGCGCGATGTGGGAGGAAGGGGGCGAGGCGATGTAGAGCACGTCGCAGGCCGCGATCACCTCGGCCGCCGAGCCCAGCATCGGCAGGCCGGGCGCGATCTCCGCCAGGCGCGCGGCGGCTGCGGGCGAGGGGTCCCACACCGCGACCGGGCGGATCACTGCGGCGTCATGATTCAGCGCCGCGCGCAGCAGCCGCTCGCCCATGATGCCGAAGCCCACAATGCCCAATGCGACGCTCATGCCCAATCCCTCTCTCGTCGCCGCTGCTTAGCCTGCCCAGCCGCCGCGCACAGCCCGCCAGCCCATCACCACCAGCGAGACCATCGCGAGCAGCCCGCAGGCGCCGAGGAACGGCCCCGTCCAGCCGCCCGTCGCCGCCACGGCCAGCGCGAAGACCGAAGGCGCCAGCAGGTAGCCCATGAAGCACAGCATGATCGCGCCCGAGGAGGCCTCCGCGACGCGATCGGGGGGCGAAAGCCGCGCCACCTCGGCCAGGAAAATCCCGTTCCAGGACGCCGAGGCGAAGCCGCAGAGGAAGCCGAGCGCCAGCACCACGCCCCAGGCCGCGCCCGGTGCCGCCAGCACGAAGAGCGCCGAGATGCCCGCCGCCGCCAGACCCTGCACGGCAAGGTTGCGTGTCGCATCCCCGGTTCGGTCCGCCGCCCAGCCCAGTCCCAGCCGTCCCAACACGCCGGCCGCCTGCATCACCGCGAAGACCGTCCCCGCGGCGGTTAGCGTCATCCCCTCGGTCTCGACCAGCCAGGTGACGGTGAAGGTGAAAAGGCTGCCTTGCAGCGCCGCGAAGGCAAAGGCCAGCAGCGTCAGCGGCGGCAGCACCGGGTGCAGGCGGAGCGCTGTGACGGGCGCGCCCAGGCGGCGCCAGGTGAAGGCTTCCCCAAGGGGAACGCGGCGCTCCGCCGCGGTGTCGAGCCGCCCGCGCAGTGGCGCCAGCAGCACGGCCGCCACCAGCCCGATCCCGACCGCGAGCCAGAGCGCCGGTTGCCACCCCCAAACCGCCGCGACCGGAGCGGCCACCAGCCCCGCCAGCGCACCGCCTGCCGGCGCGCCGGCCTGCTTGATGGAGAAGATCAGCATGCGGTGCCGGGGTGGGGCGGTCTCGTACAGGATGCGGCTCGAGGCCGGGCCGGTCGGGCCGTAGCCGATGCCCATCAGCAGCGCCGCGACGGGCAGCAGCCAGACCGCGCCGCTCGCGGCCAGCGCCATCGCGCCCGCGCCGATCAGCACGCCCCATTGCAGCATCCGCGCTGGGCCGAGGGCGGCGACGAAGGGCGTGCCGAACAGCAGGAACAGGATCGCGCCGAGCGTGTTGAGCGAGGCGAGGTTGCCGACGCGCTCCGGCGCGATGCCAAGCTCGGCCGTCATCACCGGCGCGACGACCGGGATGGTCTGGCTGACGAAGACGCCGATGGTCTGCACCATCAACGTCGCCGCCAGCGGCAGCATGAAGGGGGCTGCGATCAGCCTGCGCATCGCCGCGCGGCCGGGCTAGCGCCGGAACCTGATGTCCAGCCCCTGCCGCGCCCAGCGCGCCTCGATCGCATCCATGTCGGTGGCGCCGGCAGGCCGCGCCTTGCTCGGCTGGTCGTGCAGCCAGGGTTCGCGGTCGCGTTGCCAGATGCCGTACAGGCGGCGCAGCTCCGCCAGCGGGTCCGGGTGGTCGTCCACGCGGAGCGACAGGTCCGGGAAATCCTCGGTCGTGACCATCACCATCGCCGCCGATTGCCGCCCGCGCCGGTCGCCGCCCGCGGCTTCCCCGGCATCGAGCGCGGCCAGCAGGCGCTGCGGCAGTGGCAGGGCGCCATGGGCCAGGAAGGCGGCATGGGTGTCGGCGACCACCGCCGGGCCGGACAGCATGTTGCCCGCGACCGAAAAGCCCGCGGACGCGATCTCCCCGCACCATTCGACGCAATTCGCCCCGGTGTAGGCGGCGCTGCGGCCATGGCGGTCCACGGCATGAAGCTGGCGCAGCCCCTTGCCCTCGTCGCCCGCCAGCGCCCCTTCGATCGCCGCGGCCGGCGACAGCCCGCGCGCGAGGCCATCCAGCACGGCCGGGCCCAGGTAGCGGTTGGTGATGGATTGGGTGGAAACCGCCCCCACCCCCGCCCGCACATAGGTACAGGAGGCGCCGACGGCGAAGGCGCAGGTCGTCACGGCCGCCGCGAAGGCCCCCGTCGCCGGATCATGCGCCACGATGGACCAGGTCACCGCGTCCTCCCTTCCTCGTCGTCCGATGAATAGAAGGGCATGGTCGGTTGCACACAGGCAACCGGGGCCGCATGTTCCGCGGCGGCATCCGTACCTGGAGGAAACGACAATGACCTATCGGCTTCCGCGCCGCCGCCTGTTGGCCACGGCAGGCGCCCTGGCTGCGCCGCTGCTCTGGCCTGCCGCCGCACGTAGCCAGGCCGTCTGGCCCGACCGGCCGATCCGCCTCGTTGTCCCCTTCGGCGCCGGTGGTGCGATCGACACCCTCTCGCGCACCGTCGCGGCCCGCTTCGCCGATGTCACGGGCGGCCAGAACCTGGTGGTGGAGAACCGCACCGGCGCCGGCGGGACCATCGCCGGCCTCGCGGTTGCGCGGGAACGGCCGGATGGGCTGACGCTGATGATGGCCGATATCGGCGCGAACGCCATCGGCAAGGAGCTGAATCCGAACCTCGCCTATGACCCGCCCACCGCCTTCACGCCGATCATCCACCTGGTCAGTCTGCCGGCGGTGCTGATGGCGCACACCTCCGTCACGGCGAACACCATCCGGGAGGTGATCGACCAGGCCCGCGCGCGGCCGGACGGCTTCACCTATTCCTCGGCCGGCAATGGCAATGGCAGCCACCTGTTCATGGCGCTGTTCCTGAAGGAAGCCGGCATCCGCATGGTGCATGTGCCCTACCGGTCGGGCGCGGAGATGGTGACCGCGCTGGTGCGCGGCGATGCGCAATTCGGCTTCCCGACCGTCTCCTCCGGCATCGGGCAGATCCGTGCGGGCAATGCCAAGGCGATCGGTATCGGTACCACCGCGGGCACGCCGCTGCTGCCGAACACGCCGTCGGTCTCGACCGTGCTGCCGGGTTTCGAATGCGCGGTCTGGCACGGCATCGTGGCGCCGGCCGGGATGGAGCCGGCGCTGGCGCGGCGCATCAACGAGGTCTTCGCCCGCATCATCGCCATGCCGGATGTGCAGCAGCGCATCTTCGAGACGCAGGCCGGCACGGTGGTCGGCGGCAGCCCCGAGGATTTCGCCAACCACATCCGCCGCGAGGTGGCGCGCTGGACGCCGATCATCCGCGAGGGCGGCATCCGCAGCGAGTGAGCGCGAAGCTCCGGTAACGGCTGGGCTGTGCGGGCTTAGCCTGCGCAGCCCAGCTGGTCGGCCAGGGCGGTGAAGCTGTCGGCGACCTGGTCCCAATCCTGCTCCGCAACCAGGTCCTCGGTCTGCGCCGGCCCGTGTTCGCGCCGCCCGATGAAGGCCGTGCCGAAGCCGCAGCGCCGCGCCGCTGCCAGGTCTGAGTTATGTGCCGCGACCAGCATGCAGGCCCCGGGCGGCAGGCCGAGGATCTCGGCGGTCCGCAGATAGGCCTCGGGCTGCGGCTTGTAGGCCTGCGCGACCTCGGCACCGAGGATCGCGTCCCAGGGCAGGCCCGCGCGCTTGGCCATGTTCAGCAGCAGCGCGATGTTGCCGTTCGACAGCGGCGCGATGATGAAGCGCGTCTTCAGCCGGATGAGGCCCGCGATCGCATCCGGCCAGGGGTCCAGCCGGTGCCAGGCGCGGTTCAGATCCTCGAGCTCCGCCTCCGGGATCCGGGCGGGATTGGCGCCGGCCGCGCGCAGCACGGCCTCCAGGTTCTCCCGATGCAGCAGATCGAGCCGGGTGAAGGGCCGCGCGCCGGTCCGCACAGCCTGCATCGCCGGCTGGTAGCGCGCGCGCCAGGCCTCGGCGAAGTCGTGCGGGTCCATCGCGATGCCATGGCGGGCGAGGAAGGGGGCGGCGTCGCGGGCGATGCCGCCGCGCCAATCCACCACCGTGCCGAACACATCAAAGAGCAGCGCGCGGGGCGTCGTGGGCATGGTGGATCCTCCTGCTGGAAGGCGTGGCGCGGCGCGGCCGCGGCGTCAACGCCGCTGCGGTGACAGGTGCGGCCGGCCGGCCCATGCTCCGCGCCCGGGACCGGCGAGGAGGGGCAGGCGATGACGGCACGGCGCGTGATGGCGATCACCGGCGCGGGCAAGGGGATCGGGGCGGCGGTGGCGCGGCTCGCGGCCGCGCGCGGCCATGACCTGCTGCTGACCTGGGGCAGCGACGCAGCCGCGGCCGAGGCGACGGCGGCGGCCTGCCGCGCGGCCGGTGCCGCGGTGGAACTCGTCCAGGCCGATGCCGCCGATCCGGCGGCGACCGCGCGTGCCTTCGCGGCCCTCGATGCGCGCTTCGGCCGGCTCGATGTCTTCGTGGGCAATGCCGGCATCACCGGCCCGGCCTCCGACTTCCTGTCCAGCTCCGACGAGACCTGGTCGCGGGTCTTCGCGGTGAATGTGCTGGGGCTCGCCACCGCCTGTCGGGAAGCGGCGCGGCGCATGGCGCGGAGCCGTGGCGGGCAGGGGGGTGGCATCGTCTGCGTCTCCTCCCGTGCGCCGGCCTTCGGCAGCCCCTTCGAATTCATCCACTACGCCGCCAGCAAGGGGGCGGTGGATGTGCTGGTCCGGGGCCTGGCGAAGGAGCTGGCGGGCGAGGGGCTCCGCGTGAACGCCGTCGCGCCTGGGATGATCGACACCGAGATCCATGCCCGCGCCGGCATCCCCGAGCGGGTCGCGCGCATCGTCCCGGGCGTGCCCATGCAGCGGCTCGGCACGGCGGAGGAGGTGGCGGAGGCGGTGCTCTGGCTGGCCTCGGAGCAGGCCTCCTACGTGACGGGCGCTGTGCTCGACGTCTCGGGCGGGCGATGAAGCGCTTGGCAAGGCGGGCGGCCGGGGGGTAATCCCGCCCGCATGCGATCGGCCCGCCGTCCCCTGCTTGCCGCTGCGCTTGGCCTCGCGGCCGGCCGGCTGGCCTCGCCCGCGGCCGCCGCCCCCGGCTCGCCCGAGGCGCGGCTCGCGGCCCGGCTGGCCCGGCTGGCGGAGGATGGGCTCGACCCGGCCTGGTACGGCCTGCCCGAGCCCCTGGCCGCCGCGTATTCCGTCCCGCGGGCCGAGCTGCTCCGGGCGGGGCAGGCGGCGCTGGCCGATCTGCTGGGCGGGCGTGTGCGGGAGCTGCCCGGCCGGCCCGATCTTCGCCGCGACCCGGCCCGGCTCGACCCCGCGCGCTGGCAGGCCGAGTTCCTGGCCCATCCCGAACCGGCCGAGGTGATCGAGCGCGCCGCGCTGCTGCCGGAGGGGGCTGCGGCGCTCAAGGCGGAACTCGCCCGCGCCCGGGCGCTGGCCGCGCGCGGCTTCGAGGCCATCCCGGGCAGTGCGACGATCGAGCCCGGCAGCAGCGATCCGGTGCGCATCCCCGCGCTGCGCGCGCGGCTTATACTGGAGGATGCGCAGCTGGCCGCCGCGCCTGATCGTGGCGCGCTCTACGACGCGGCGCTCGAAGCCGCGGTCCGGCGCTGGCAGCAGGCGAATGGGCTCGAGGTGGATGGGCGCGTCGGGCGCATCTCGCTTGGCCTCTTGAACCTGCCGTTCTCGGCGCGGGTGGACCAGCTGCGCGTCGCGCTGGACATGCGCCGCGCCGCGGCGGCAGACGGGCCAGGGCGCCGGATCGAGGTGAATATCCCCGACTACCGCCTGCAGGTGCTGGAGGAGGGGCGCGAGATCCTCGGCATGGCGGTGATCGTCGGGCGGCGGGACCGGCAGACGCCGATGCTCAGCGTGCGTATGACAGCGATCCAGTTCAACCCGCCCTGGGGCGTGCCGGAGCGCAATGCGCGCGAAGACCTGCTTCCCCGCTTGCGCCGCAACCCGCAGGAGGTGATGGAGCGTGGCTTCCGCATCTTCCAGTTCGTGGCCGGCGAGCGGGTTGAGGTGGATCCTCGCACCGTGGACTGGACCCGCTTCAACGCCCAGCGCTTCCCTTTCGTGATCCGCCAGGATGCGGGGGAGGCGAATGCGCTCGGCCTCATCAAGTTCATCATGCCCAATGGCGACGACATCTTCATGCACGACACACCCGACCGGCACCTGTTCCGCCGCCCCGACCGCGCCTTCTCCTCTGGCTGCATCCGGCTGTCGCAGCCGACGGAGCTGATGGCGCTGTTGCTGGAGGGCACGCCTGGCTGGGACATGGAGCGCGCCCAGCGCGCGATCGACAGCCGCGAGACCAGCGTGGTGTCGCTGCGCCGCCCGCTGCCGGTGCAGCTGCGCTACCAGACGGTGACGGTCGAGCCGGCCGGGCGGGTGCGCATCCGCCCCGATATCTACGAACTCGACGCCGCCTATGCCCGCGCGATGGCCGCGCCGCCGCGCCAGCAACTCGCCGCAATCGCAGGACCCCGCTGATGGCACGCATCTTTGGCCATGGCGCGCTCTGCGCCTGCTGCGGGGCTGAGCAGGTTCTGCCGCGTCGCGGCTTCCTGGCCGCCGCCGTTGGCCTGGCCGCCGTAGCTGCCGCAACGCCCTCCATGGCGCAGGGCGCGCCGCGTTCGCTGCGCGTCCGGCGCAACTTCACCGAGGATAGTTTCTCGGGCGTCTATTGGCGCGACGGCCGTTATGACCGGGATGCGCTGCGCCAGCTTGATCATGTGTTCCGCGACCTTTCGGCGGCGGAGACGACGCCGATGGATCCGCGGCTGTTCGACCTGCTGCATGCCGCGGCGGAGGCGGTGGACAGCAACGACACCTGGGAGGTGATCAGCGGCTACCGTACGCCCGAGACCAATGCCGCGAATCTACGCCAGAGCCGGCGTGTCTCGGCGGTCTCGCTGCATATGTCGGGCATGGCGGCCGATTGCCGGCTGCCGAACCGCGTCAGCATCGAGCTGGCGCGGCGCGCGGCGGATTTGCAGCTTGGCGGCGTCGGGCTCTATCGCCGCGACGGGTTCGTGCATCTCGATTGCGGGCCCGTGCGGCGCTGGTAGCGCCGCGCGGATACTGCTGACTGCGGCGCTGGTAGGCCGGGCGGGCCGCTCGGCGTCATCGGAAATCCCGTGAGGGCGGCATCGCCTGTCGGCCCGCCTTGCCCGCCCGCACCGCTGGATCGCGCGCATCGTGCAGGTTCGGGCTGCGGACCTCGTCAGCCTTGGCCAGCACCCGGTCCCAATTGGCGTCCTCAAGCGTGTGCAGGTCGTCGAGTAGCCGCGACCAATCGTGCAGGTGGCGCACGACCAGGTGGATGATCGGCACCTCTGCCGTCTCGGTGCGCTCGACCCGGCCTTCCGCCATCACCAGCCGCGCGCCGATCACGGCGGCGCGGTCGCGCGTGACGATGTCGGGGTAGAGCACGAGGTTGGCGGTGCCCCATTCATCCTCGACGGTGAAGAACACCACGCCCTTCGCGCTGCCGGGACGCTGGCGCACCAGCACGAGGCCCGGAACCTTGATCCAGCGTCCCTGCCGCGCGGCGTTGAGCGCGCGCGTGTCGGCAGCGCCGCGTTCCACCAGGCGCGGGCGCAGTAGCGCGAGCGGGTGCCGGCGCAGCGAGAGGCCGGTGGCGGCGTAGTCGAGCACGGTTTCCTCGCCTGCCGTTTCCGGTGGCAGGTCGGGGTTCGCGTCGTCGCGCGCCTGGGAGAGGGGGAGGGGGCGTTCGACGCCGGCGGCCTCCCACATCGCGTGCCGCCGTCCGCCGGCGAGCCCGTGCAGCGCATCGGCGCGCGCGAGCGCATCCATCGCCCCGCGATCGAGCCGCGCGCGGCGGGCGAGGTCTGGGATGTCAGCGAAGGGCGTGTCGCGGCGCGCGGCCATGATGGCCGCGCCATCCTCGGCCTTCAGCCCGGCGACGAGGCGAAGGCCGAGGCGGAGGGTGGGAGAGGGTTCCGCGCTGTCCTTCCCCATCTCCAGCGTGCAATCCCAGTCCGACCGCGTGACATCCACCGGCTGCACCTCCACCCCATGCTCCCGGGCATCCCGCACGAGCTGCGCGGGCGCGTAGAAGCCCATGGGTTGGCTGTTCAGCAGCGCGGCCGCGAAGGCCGCCGGGTGATGGCGCTTGATCCAGGCCGAGACATAGACCAGCCCCGCGAAACTCGCCGCATGGCTTTCGGGGAAGCCATAGGTCCCGAAGCCCTCGATCTGCTGGAAGCATCGCGCCGCGAAGTCTTCCGCATAGCCGCGCGCCACCATGCCGCCGATGAAGTCGGTGCGGAATTTCCAGATCTCGCCGGTGTTCCGAAAAGTCGCCATGGCGCGCCGCAGCTGGTCGGCGCGCGCGGGCGAAAACCCCGCGCCGACGATCGCGATCTGCATCGCCTGTTCCTGGAACAGCGGCACGCCGAGCGTCTTACCCAGCACGCCGCGCAATTCCTCCGACGGGTATTCCACCGGTTCTTCGCCGGCCCTGCGCCGCAGATAGGGATGCACCATGTCGCCCTGGATCGGGCCGGGGCGCACGATCGCGACCTGGATCACCAGGTCATAGAATTCCCGCGGGCGCAGCCGCGGCAGCATGTTCATCTGCGCCCGGCTTTCCACCTGGAAGACGCCGATGGAATCCGCCCGCGCGAGCATCGCATAGGTCGCGGGATCGTCCTGCGGCACGGTGTGCAGCGCCAGGCGCGGCCCGCCCGCGCTTTCGATCAGCGCGAAGGCGCGGCGGATGCAGGTGAGCATCCCGAGGCCCAGCACATCCACCTTCAGGATGCGTAGCGCCTCGATATCGTCCTTGTCCCATTCGATCGTGCTGCGGCCTTCCATCGCAGCCTTCACCACCACCGTGTGCTCCGTCAGCGGACCGCGGGTGATGACAAAGCCGCCGACATGGGTGGCGAGGTGGCGGGGGAAATCCTGGATCTCCTCGGCAATCTCCATGGCGAAGCGGATGCGTGGATCGGCCTCTGGGTCGAAGCCGGTCTCGGCGGCAAGCTCCTCCAGCGTCTTTTCGCCGGCGCCCCAGACAGATTTGGCGATGCGCGCGGTGACGTCTTCCGTCAGCCCCATTGCCTTGCCGACCTCGCGGATCGCGCTGCGTTCGCGGAAGCGGATCAGCGTCGCGGTCAGTGCCGCACGCTCGCGGCCGTAGCGGGCGTAGATGTGCTGGATCACCTCCTCGCGCCGCTCATGTTCGAAATCCACATCGATGTCGGGCGGCTCGTCGCGCGCGGCGGAGATGAAGCGCTCGAACAGCAGATCGTGCTTGTCGGGCGCGACGGCGGTGATGCCGAGCACGTAGCACACGGCGGAATTCGCCGCAGAGCCGCGGCCCTGGCAGAGAATGTGCCTCGACTGCGCGAAGCGCACGATCTCATGTACCGTCAGGAAATAGGCTGCGTAGTCCAGCTGCGCGATCAGCCGCAGCTCATGCGCGATCTGGCGCGCGACCTTGGGCGGCGTGCCGGCGGGCCAGCGTTCCGCACAGGCCGCGGCGACGCGCGCTTCCAACGTCTGCTGCGGTGTCAGGCCTGGGTCGAGGATCTCGTCCGGATATTCATAGGACAGGTCGCGCAGCGAGAAACGGCAGGCCTCCACGACCCGCAGCGTGGCGGCCAGTGCTTCCGGGTGGCGGGGCAGGCGGCGGGCGACTTCCTCGGGCGGCAGCAGCTGCGCTTCCGCATTGGGCTCGGCGTCGTAGCCGAGATCCTCCACCCGGCGGCCGAGGCGGATCGCAGCCAGCACATCCGCCACGCGCCGGCGGGATGCATCGTGGTAGCGCACACCGCCGGCCGCGATCAGCGGCAGGCCGATGGCAGCCAGTGCATCGAGCCGCGCCTGGTCGTCACCGCGGCAGCGATGATCCGCCGCGCAGAACAGCGGCAGGGCGAGTTGCCGGCGCAACGCCACCGCATCGGCGCGCAGCGCGCGCGCAAACTCTGGCGTGACCTGCGCGGGCGGGAGGCGCGCCAGCACGCTGCCCTCGGCATGCGCGATCAGCATGTCCCGAGTCAGCCGCGTTTCTCTCTTCTCGCCGCCCATCCGCGCAGCCGATAGCATGCGGCAGAGCTGGCCCCAGGCCGCGCGGTCCGTCGGCCAGGCGAGAAACTCGGAGGAATCCTCCAGGCACAGCCGGATCCCCGGCACGAAGCGGATACCCGCCTGCTCGGCCGCGACCATCCCGCGCACCAGCCCCGCCACCGAATTGCGGTCGGCAATCCCGATCGCCGGCATGCCGAGCGCCTTGGCCGCCGCGACAATCTCCCGCGGATGCGATGCGCCTTCGAGGAAGCTGAA
>JBJOMW010000024.1:0-40014 GCA_046052145.1 Pseudomonadota bacterium | reverse complement strand
GCTCGCTCGCCGGCACCGGTTCGCGCTTCACCTGGTTCGCTTCGGCCAGCACTTCGCGCACGAAGGCGATGCCGGCTTCCACGGTCTTCCGCGTGCCGCCCATCTCCTGGATGTCCATGTTGCGCAGACGGCCCGAGAGCTTCTGCTCCTCCAGCATCGGGCCGAGCTGGTTCACCTCGCAGCCAAGGCCAATGGCGATGACATGGCTGAAATTCACATGCCGCGCGAAGCCAGCGAGCGTCCGGCGCAGCAGCCTGAGCGGCTCGCCCATCGTCATGCCGCAGCCGGTCTTGTGGGTGAGCGCGACGACGCCGTCCACATTCGGGAAGTCTGCCAGCGGGTCGTGGCCGCTGAAGGGGTTGCGCTTGAACGCATCGGCAATCAGGTCCGCGACATGCGCCGAGCAGTTCACGCTGGTCACGATGCCGATGTAGTTGCGCGTCGCCACGCGCCCGTCCGCACGGCGGATTCCCATGAAGGTCGCGGCCGGCGTGACCAGCGGCGTCGGCTTTGCATCCACGCCCCAGGCATAGTCCTTGCTGAAATCGCCCATGGCGCAGTTGTGGGTGTGCACCCACTCGCCGGGCGCGATCGCCTCGGTCGCGAAGCCGATGATCTGGCCGTAGCGCCGGATCGGCTCGCCGACCGCATGCGGCCGGACGGCGACCTTGTGTCCGGGCGGGATGCGGCGGTCACCCACCGTGACGCCGTCCGTCACCGGCGTGCCGGGCGGCAGGCCGATCCGGGCGATGACGACGCCATCCTCGGGCGCGAGGCGAATGACGGGCGGCAGCGTGCGGGCGTCCATGGGCGGCGGTTCCTCTTGCTGGCGCAGAGGATAGCGCAGGTCAGCCGAAGCGGAAGGCCGCACTGCTGCCCCGAGGCCCTGGGGTCACCTCAAGGCGCGCAGGAATCCGCGTGCGGAGTTCCGGCACATGGCTGATCACGCCGACCAGGCGGTCGCCGGCCTGCAACTCCGACAGCACCTCGAGCGCCGTCTCCAGCGCCTCGGGGTCGAGCGTGCCGAAGCCCTCGTCGACGAAGAGCGCATCGATCCGGCGCGCGCCCGCATGGGCCTGCACCGTATCCGACAGGCCGAGCGCCAGCGCCAGGGCGGCGCAGAAGCCCTCGCCGCCCGAGAGCGTGCCGGCCGGCCGCGCCTCGCCGGTATGGGCGTCCAGCACCTCGATATCCAGCCCGATCGCCGCGTTCTTCCGCTCCGGCTCCTCGACGCGGCGGACGCTGTAGCGGCCGCCGAGCATCGTGCGCAGGCGGCGATTGGCGGCGGCCAGCGCCTCGTCCAGCAGGCTGCGCAGCACGAAGCCCTCGAGGTCGAGGCGCTGGCGCGTGCTCTTGCCCGCCGCGAGATCCGCGAGGTCCTGGCGCAGCGACCAGTCCGCTTCGGCCGAGGTATGTGCCCCATCGACGGCGGCGATGTCGGCGAGCAGCGTGTCGCGCGCGTCCAGGCGCTCGCGCAGCGCGCCGGCCGAGGCGGTCGCATCGCGCTCTGCCGCCTCGGCCTTGTCCCGGGCGGCTTGCAGCGCAACGATGTCCGGCGTGACGAGACCCTCGGCCGCCCGGCGCGCCGCCTCTGCGCGCGCCGCAGCGGCGCTGCGCCTTGCAGCGCCGTCCTTCACTGATTGGGCCAGCACCGCTTCCGCGGTCTCGTCCAGCAGCGCGGCGGCGAAGGCCTCGCGCGTCGCGAAGCCGGCGGCGATGCAGGCTTCCAGCAGGGTGGCTTCCGCTTTGGCGGCTTCGTCCTGCCGGTTGGTCGTATCGTGGCGCGCGGTCTCGGCCCGGCTGGCGGCGGCGACGGCCATCGTCGAGGCTTCGGTCTCCGCCTTGCGGTCGCGGTCCAGCGTATCGGCCATCCGCTTCGCGCGTGCCGCCTCGGCGTCGGCCTGCGCGGCCAGCGTGGTGGCATCCGCGATGTCGCCGGGGAGCGCGGCCAGCAGAGCGTCGCGCGCCTGCGCCTTGCCCTCCGCCTCGGCGCGAGCCGTTGCCGCCGCGCGCCGCGCTGCCTCGTGCTGCGTCGCGCATTCTTCCGCGGCGTGCCGCGCCGCGTCGCGGCGGCGCGCGAGCTCGGGCAGGGCATCGGCGGCGGCCTGCGCCGCCTTCTGCGCGGCGGTCAGCGCCTCGATGTCTGGTGGTGGCGCGGCCTCGTCCACCTCGGCGAGGAGGCGGTCTCGCTCCTCCTCGGCGCCGCGGAGGTCGCCGCGGGTGACGGCGAAGTCCTGGCGACACAGCGCGAGCGCCTCGCGGGCCTCCCGGGTCGCCTCGCGCAGGGGCGGCAGCGCGGGCAGCGCGCCGTCCACCGGGCGCGCCGGCGAGGGGTGGTGCGGCGCGCCGCAGACGGGGCAGGGCGAGCCGTCGGCCAGCGCGGTCGCCAGATGCGCCGCGTGGTCGCGCGCGATCAATGCCTCAGCCTCGCGCTCCGCTGCTTCCGCGGCGGCCAGGCGTGTCGCAGCGGCATGGCCGTCGGCTTCCTGCTTCGCAAGCTTCTCGGTCAGCGCGGCCACCCTGGTGCGGGTCTTGTCGAGCGCAGCGCGGTCCCGGACGAGACGCCGCGCGCGCTCCAATGCGAGGCGATGGCGTTCGAGCTGGGCGGCGGTCGCCTCGCTCGCTGCATGCGCCGCCCTTGCGTCCTCCGCCGACTTTCCGGCCTGCTCGGCCTGTTGCGCGGCGCGGGCCAGGGCGGCCTCGGCCGCGTCGGCCTCGCCGGCCGCGGCGGTGGCGAGCCGTGCGGCTTCCTCTGCCTCCGCGGCGCGCGTCGCCAGCGCGGCCAGCCTCGCGCCGTCGCGCTGCGCTTCGTCGCGCGCGGCCTCCCGCGCGGCGCCATCGGTGAGCGCGTCGCGCGCATGGCCGAGCATCCCGGTGGCCTTGCGCAGCTCATCGTCGGCCTTGGCCTGCGCGATGTTCGCCCGGGTCGCCTCTGACTGTCGCGCGATCGCCTCTGCATGGAGGCCGCGGAGCCGGTTGGCGCGCTGTGCGCCCGCCAGCCGCGCCTTGTCCGCCGCGAGCGCCGCGTCTTCCGAGCGCAGCGCCGATAGCTCTTCCTCGGCCTCTGCCAGTTCCTGCAGCAGCGCCGCATCCCGCTCGCCAGCCTGCGCCTTAAGCCGCGCAGCCTGCGCGGCGAGCGCCGCGGCATCGCGGGCGGATTCCGCGTCGGCCAGTTCCCGCGCAAGCGCGTCGCGCGCCGCACGCGCGGCCTCGGGATCCGCGGCCTCCGCCTGGTCGAGCAGCGTCCTGCGCCGTTCCTCCAGGCGCTTCACTTCGCCCTCGGCCTGCTTTGCGCCGGCCTGCAGCTGCTCCGTCACGCGGCGATAGAGCGCGGTGCGGAACAGGCGCGAGAGGATTTCCTGGCGCTTGCCGCGTTCGACCGTGAGAAGTTCGCGGAAGCGACCTTGCGGCAGCAGCACGACCTGGCGGAACTCGGCGGCCTTGTAGCCGAGCAGCGCTTCGACCTGCGGGGCCACATCGCGCTCGCCCTCCGCGATCAACGCCTCGCCGCTGGGCTCCAGGCGCCAGAGAAGGACGTTGCCCGCCTCCTTCGCCATGCCGCCCCCGCGCCGCGCGGGGCGCAGCCATTCGGCCTGACGGAGGATGCGGAAGCGCGCGGCACCGAGCACGAAGACCAGCTCGGCTTCGGTGCGCGTCGTAGGGTCCGCGAGATGGCTGCGCAGATGCGCAGCCTGCCGTTCCTCACCGCTCGACTGGCCGAACAACGCGTAGCAGAGCCCGTCCAGCACGGTCGTCTTGCCCGCGCCGGTCGGCCCGTGGATGAGGAAAAGCCGGTGGCCGCGCAGCGCCGCATCGAAGTCCAGCGTGAGCTCCCCGGCATAGGCGCCAAAGGCCGAAAGCCGCAGGCGGGACGGGCGCATCAGGCTTCCTCCGCCCGCGCTGCCTCGATCGCCAGCCGCGCGACCTCGCGCGCCTCGGCCGTCATGGCGGCACCGCGCATGGCCGCGAAGAAGGCGTCGAGCAGGTCGAGCGGATCGTCGCCGGTCCTGCCGGCGGTCTCGCCGGGCAGGTCGAGCAGGTCGTGGCGTGCGAAGGAGAGGTCCAGAACCGTGCCGAAGGCCGCGCGCAACCGTTCCATCGCGCCCCAGACCGGCACCGGATCGGTCAGGCGGATGCGGAACCAGTCGCCGGACCAGGCCGGGTTTGCCTGCGCCAGCACGGCATCGAGCGTGCCTTCCAGCGTGCGCAGCGCGCGGGGCGGATCGAAGGGCAGCGCCTCGATCCGCACGGCGCCGGTGGCGTCCATCTCCACCAGCGTGACGGATTTGGCGTGGCCGGCCTCGGCGAAGGAATAGGCGATGGGCGATCCGCTGTAGCGGATACGGCCGTCGCCCAGCGTCTGGGGGCGGTGCAGATGGCCGAGCGCCACGTAATCGAAGCCAGCGAAGCGCGCGGCCGAGACCGCCTTGGCGCCGCCGACCTGCAACAGCCGCTCGCTGTCGCTCTCCTCGCCACCGGCGACGAAGGCGTGCGCGACGAGCACGCTGCGAGAGCCCTGCGGCAGGTCGCGGCGCAGGGCGTCGCAGAGCAGGCCGAAGCCGGCATCGTGATCGGCGATCTCCGTCCCGGCGGCGAGGATCGTCCCCATCAGCGCTGGCGAGGCATAGCCGCTGGCGAAGAGCGTGACCGGCCCGTGCTCGTCATGCAGCGTGAGCGGTCCGCCGAGGCAGCGCGCCTCGATATGCAGGCCCTGGCCGCGCATCACGGCCGCGCCGAAGGCAAGGCGATCGGCGGCGTCGTGGTTGCCGGGGATCAGCACCACGCGGGTTTTGAGCCGCAGCACGATCTCGGCGAGGAGCGTGTCGAGCAGTTCGACCGCCTCCACCGGGGGAATTGCGCGATCGAAGACGTCGCCGGCGATCAGCACCGCGTCGGGACGCGTCTCCTCGACCATGCGCAGGAACTGCCGGCGCAGCAACTCGGCCTGGTCCGGCAGAAAGGACGCGCCGCCGAGGCTTTTGCCGAGATGCCAATCGGCCGTGTGCAGGAATTTCATCGCGATATAGTCACGAAATCCGTGATGTCCCCACATTGCCCGACTGCGCGCGCTGCGCAAGCGCCGCCCCTCGGCATCTGCGCGCCGGGCCGACGCTGACCCGCGACGACGGCTGAGGATTGGGTAGGCCAAGGCAGCGGCGAGTGCCCGGTCGGCGGGTTGGAGCGCGATGGCTGCCTTCGCGGCCGCACCGGCGTAGTGTGGCGCCCTTTCCGCGAGGGACGCAGATGGGGGCGGCACGGGCCTGGGTGAGATTGCCATCGGGCCGCCGGCTCGACCTGTTGGCGCCGACACCCTTCGACTGGACGGATGAGGATCTGGCGATCGGCCTGTCGCGCACCTTCCGCTGGGGCGGGCATTCCACCTGGCCGCTGCCGCTTTCCGTCGCGCAGCATTCGCTGGCGGTGCTGGCGCTGCGCCGGGCGGCGAAGCCGGCGGCCGGCCGCGCCGCGCTCCGCCGCGAATTGCTGCATGACGCCGAGGAGGGGCTCATCAATTTCGACTGCATCTCGCCGCTCAAGCCCTTCCTCGGCGAGGGTTTTCAGCAGTTGCAGCACTCCCTCGGGGCGGCGATCGCGGCGCGCTATGCGCTGCCCGCCTGGGACGAGGTGGAGCGGAAGCTCCACAAGAAGCTCGATGTCGCGATCGCGGCTGCCGAGGCGGTGCATGTCGCCGGCTGGTCGCGTGCGGAGGTGCGCGCGACGCTCGGCATCCGGGCCGCCGTGACGGAAGCCGACCCGCTGCTGGCCGAGTTCGGCGGCACCCCCTGGGCACCCTGGCCGCCCGAGCTCGCCGCGGCCCGCTTCCTGGCCGCGTTGCGCCGGCTGGCGTGACAGGCTGGCCGCACGGTTCTACAGAAGCGGCGATGGCCGCGACCGCCCCGTTCTGGCGCATGAAGACCCTTGGCGAGATGACCCGCGCCGAGTGGGAATCGCTGTGCGATGGCTGCGGCCGCTGCTGCCTGCACAAGCTGCGCGACGAGGAGACGGACGAACTCGCCTGGACCGAGGTCGCCTGCCGCTTGCTGGACACGCAGAGCTGCCGCTGCACCGATTATGCGAACCGCAAGGCGCGCGTGCCGGATTGCGTGAAGCTGACGCCCGCGCGCGTCGCGGCGATCGACTGGCTGCCGCCGAGCTGCGCCTATCGCCTGCTGCGCGAGGGGCAGGACCTGCCCTGGTGGCATCCGCTGGTCTCGGGCGACCCCGAGACAGTGGTGCAAGCCGGCATCAGCGTGCGCGGCAAGGCCGTGCGCGAACGCGAGGCCGGCGCGCTTGAGGATCACGTGGTGGCCTGGCCGGGGCGTATTCCGCGCGCGGCAAGGCCGACCAATCTGCCCGGCAAGACGACGCCGGACCGCACCAAGGGAAGGAACCCGACACGATGAAGGATGCGCTGTTCGGCGGCATCAATGCCGCGGCGCTCACGGCGATGAAGCCCGATCTCTCGCCCGACCTCGACCGCTTCGCCGCCCATTGCAAATGGCTGCTGGCGAATGGCTGCAACGGGCTCGGCATCCTTGGCACGACTGGGGAGGCGAACAGCTTCGGCTTCGATGAGCGCAAGGCGATCCTGGAAGGCGTGCTGGCGCGCGGTGTCTCCGCCGCCTCGCTGATGCCTGGCACGGGCTGCGCGAGCCTCACCGACACGGTGGAGCTGACGAAGCATGCCCGCGCGCAGGGCTGCCGCGGCGTGCTGGTGCTGCCGCCCTTCTACTACAAGAACCCCTCCGATGATGGGCTGTTCGCCTATTTCTCCGAGGTGGTGAACCGCATCGGCGGCGGGATCGCGATCTATCTCTATCACTTCCCGCAGCAATCGGCGGTGCCCTTCAGCCTCGACCTCATCGGGCGGCTACTGAAGGCCTTCCCCGGTGTGATCAAGGGCGTGAAGGACAGCTCCGGCGACTACGCCAACATGAAGGCGATGATCGACCACTTCGCCAAGGACGGGTTCGAGGTCTATTCGGGCTCGGACGAGTTCGTACAGCGCATCCTGGCCGATGGCGGCGCGGGCTGCATCACCGCGGCGTCGAACGTCAATGCGCGCTTCGGGCAGATCGTCTATCGCCACCGCACGGGTGCTGAGGCCGATGCCGCGCAGGCGGTGCTGAACGCGACGCGCAAAGCCGCGACCGCCGTGCCGCTGATCTCGGGCCTGCGCGAGATCATCGCGCGCAGCACGGGCCATGATGGCTGGTGCGTCATCCGCCCGCCGCACCTGCCGCTGAACGCCGAGCAGGGCGAGAAGGCGTGGGCGGCGATGCAGGCCGCTGGCGCGCTGCCGCTGCCGGGGCTTGGCCTGGCGAAGGCCGCGGAGTGAGCCAGCCGCTGACATGCCGCGCGCCGGCGGTGCCGACGCTGCAACTCGACGACGCGCATGTCCGGGTCACGCGCTGGGATTTCGATCCCGGCGCGGAGACCGGCTGGCACCGGCACGGCATGGCCTATGTGGTCGTGCCGGTGAATGACGGCACGCTGCTGGTCGAACTGCCGGGCGGTGAGACGCTGACAGCCGAGCTCAAAGCCGGCGTCAGCTATGCGCGTGCGGCCGGTGTCGAGCACAATGTGGTGAATGGTGGCGCCACGCCGCTCGCCTTCGTCGAGGTCGAGCTGAAGCATCTGCCCGGTTAGCGTGGAGCCCGCTTCGCCAGCGTCACGAGCCCTACGCCCGCGAAAATCAGCATCGCCGCCGGGATGGTCAGCCATCCCGGCACTTCTGCAAACAGAAGAAAACCCCAGAACAGCCCGGCCAGCGTGATCACATAGGAGATCTGACTGGTGAAGACGCCGCCTGCGCGCACCAGCAGGCGGAAATAGAGCAGGTAGGCGATCGCGGTCAGCACGCCCTGCGCCACCAGCAGCGCCGCGATCCAGCCCGAAGGCGGCAGACTAAGGTGGCCCATCGGCCAGGCCAGCGCCGCCGCGCCGATCGCGCCCAGCACCAGCGTGCCGGCGGCTTGCGCCAACGGCGATGTGCCGCGCACCGCGAATTGCACCGAAAACAGATTGGCGAGCGCATAGCAGACCGGCGTCAGCACCATCAGCGCCGCCCAGGGCAGCAGCGCAGGATCGGGCAGCGCCGCGCCCGGCGCCATCGCCAGCGCGACCCCCGCCATGCCGGTTGCCGCGCCTAGCGCTCCGCGGAGCGTCGCGCGCTCAATCCGTGCGAAGGCGAAGAAGATCATCGTGAACAGGCCTGACAGCGGCACCAGCAGCGCGAACAGCCCGGCCGGTGCGCGCGTCAGCCCGGTGAAGGCGAAGAACTGCGCGAGCGCCAGCCCCACCACGCCGCCCGTCGCATATTGCAGCAGATGCGCGCGGTCCCACGGCGGCGATTGGCGTTGCGCGGCTGCGATGATGAGCAGCGTCGCCGCCGCCGCCACGGCTGCGAGCGCGGAGACCCCCAGCGGGCGCATGCCCTCTGCCATTGCGAGCTTCGCCATCGCCGGCGTCAGGGCCCAGATCGCGCCGGCGCCGAGCAGCGCGGCCAGGTTGCTCAACAGCCGAGGCATCGCGGCACTCGCGCCGATGCCGCCTGGGCTGTCAAGGCGTTGCCCCGCGTCCCTGCTCCGCGCAGAGTGGGGGCGATGACGGTCGCGCCACCCGAAATCCTGAAGCTGCGCCCACCGCGCGGCGCGCTGGCCCCGGCGGCGCGCATTCCTGTCCGCTGGCGCGCCTCCGCGCGTGCGCGGCGGGTCTCGCTGCGCATCTGTCCGCGCGAGGGCGCGGTGGTGGTCACGCTGCCGCCGCGCGCCGGCCGCCGCGCCGGCCTGGCCCTGATCCGCGAACACGAGGCCTGGGTGCTGGAGCATCTGGCGGCGCTCACCCCGCCAGTGGAATTCGCGCCGGGCGCGGTGCTGCTGCTCGGCGGCGAGCCGCATGTGATCCGCCACGATCCGCGTGCGCGGGGCGGCGCCTTCCTGGAAGGAAGGGCCATCGTTGTGACCGGTGCGCGGGAATTCCTCGGCCGCCGTGTCGCCGATTTCCTGCGCAGCGAGGCGAAGCGGCGCATCGCCGCACTGGCCCAACCGCATGCCGCGGCGCTTGGCGTAGCGCTGCGCCCGATCCGCGTGAAGGATACGCGCAGCCGTTGGGGCAGCTGCGCGCCGGATGGCACGATGGCCTTCTCCTGGCGGCTGGTGATGGCGCCGAACTGGGTGACCGACTACGTCGTCGCGCATGAGGTCGCGCATCTGCGGGAACTGAACCATTCGCCGCGCTTCTGGGCGCTGGTGGACAGCCTGAGCCCGCATCGGGACGCGGCGGTGGAATGGCTGCGCGCGGAAGGCCCGGCGCTCTTGCGCGTCGGCTAGCGCGTCGCCATCTGGCGCGGCCATGCCAGATCGTTCTGTCCCCTCTGCCGAAGTTGCCTCGCACAGCCTGCGTCGTGTCGTGCGCGGCTTTGTCGCGACCGGCGTGCTGGCCTCTGCGCTCAGCCTCTGGCTCAGCGTCGCGACCGGGGATTGGACCTGGTTCTCCCGCTCCGGCGCGATCCTGACCGCGCTCGGCCTGGTGATGGCCAGCCGGAAGATCCTGATCGCGCGGGCCGATCTCGTCGCGTTGCTGTCGGACATGGAGCGCACCGATGGCGCGGAGCGCACCGCGCGGCTCGAGAGTTTCAAGCGCCTGCAGCGCGATCTGGACCGGCAGGTGATGGAGAAGGCGGGCTTCGCCCTGCTGCTGATCGGCACGCTGATCTGGGGCTATGGCGACCTGCTCGGCAAGCTGTAGTCAGGTGGGCCGCCAGCCTCACTCCGCCAACGGGTGATGCTGCTCCACCACCCGGCGCAGGCGTTCTTCCAGCACCTTGGTGTAGATCTGGGTCGTGGCGATGTCGGCATGGCCCAGCAGCACCTGCAGGCTGCGCAGATCGGCGCCGCGGCCGAGCAGATGCGTCGCGAAGGAATGCCGCAGCACATGCGGGCTGACGCGCTCCGGGTCGAGGCCGGCGGCGATCGCCACATCCTTCAGGATCGCCCCCACCGCCTGACGCGTGATGTGGCCCCCCGCTGCGCGGGAGGGGAACAGCCAGCGGGAGGGCTTGCGGGGGTCCTGCGCCGGGCGCGCAGCGAGCGCGGCCTCCCGCGCGCGGCGAGAGATCGGGACCAGGCGTTCCTTGTTGCCCTTGCCCAGCACGGCGACCAGCGGCGCGTCCGCGCGGAGCGCGCCGGCATGCAGCGCGGCCAGCTCGCTCACGCGCAGCCCGCTGACATAGAGCAACTCCACCAGCGCGACAGCGAGCGGCCCGCGCTTGCCCGGCAGGGTCTCGGCCGCTGCGATCAGCGCGGCGACCTCCGCCTCCGACAGTGCCTTGGGCAGGCTGGCGGGCAGGCGGGGGCTTTCGGTGAGCTCCGTCGGGTCGTCCTCGCGCACCCCATCGCGGGCGAGGAAGCGGAAGAACTGGCGCAGCGCCGAGAGCCGCCGCGCGGCGGTGCGCGCCGAAAGCCCCGCAGCCGACAGGCCCTGGAGGTAGGAGGTCACCAGCTCCGGCCCTGCCTCCGCCGGGCCGAGGCCCCGGGCGCGGGCATGCACCGCGAAATCCTCAAGATCGGCGCGATAGGCCGCAATCGTGTTACGGGCCGCGCCACGCTCGGCGACCAGCATCTCGAGGAAGGCGTCCAGGTGGCGGTCCATGCCGGGCCGCGGCGCCGCTAGCTGCGCGGGGCGAATCGCTCGGCCGGGATGGTCCGCTCGACCGGCTGGGGCGTGACGGAGGGCGGGAAGGCGCCGATGGCCAGAAGCCCGAGCAGCAGCACGGCCACGACGATGCCGACCAGCAGCAGAACGGGGTTGCGGAACATCGGCGGGGCGGATCCTCGTCAGGCCGTCGTTGTGCTAGCCTTCGGCATCGTGTCACGCAACACCGCCCTTGCGGCCGAGGACGGCCTGCCGTCCGAGCCGGCCCCCATCGCCGATCCCTCCCCGGAGGCTCCCCCCACGCCCATGGCGGGCGGGGCGCGTGCGATCGTGCTGGTGGGCATGCCCGGGGCCGGGAAATCCTCGATCGGCCGGCGCCTGGCCGCCCGGTTCGGCCTGCCCTTCAAGGACGCGGATGCCGAGATCGAGGCCGCCGCGGGCCTGCCCATCACCGAGATCTTCGCCAAATACGGCGAGCCGCATTTCCGCGATGGCGAAAGGCGGGTCATCTCCCGCCTGCTGGCCGGGCCGCCTTTGGTGCTGGCCACCGGCGGGGGCGCCTTCGCCGATGCCCGCACGCGGGAGGCGGTCCGCGCTTCGGGTGCTGTCTCGGTCTGGCTTCGCGTGCCGATGGCCTCGCTGCTGCGCCGCGTCGCCGGGCGCGAGCACCGGCCGATGTTCCTCAATGCTGACCCGCGGGAGGTGCTGGAACGCCTGGCCGCGGCGCGCCACCCGCTTTTCGCCGAGGCCGATGTGACCGTGGATTGCTCCGACGAACCCCCCGAGGTCACCACCCGCCAGGTGGCCGACGCCATCGCCGCGCGCGAGGCACCCCGGCGCCTGGCCGTGGGCTTGGGTGAGCGCGGCTACGATATCCTGGTCGGGCAGGGGCTTCTGGCGCGCGCCGGCGCGCATCTGGCGCCCGTTCTGCCGGCCCGGCGCTGCGTGGTGATCAGCGATTCCGATGTTGCGAAGCTGCATCTGCCCGCCTTGCGCGCGGGGCTGGCGGAGGCTGGTTTCGCCATCCTGGCCGAGCATCTGGTGCCGCCCGGCGAGCGGACGAAATGCTTCGCCGCGGTGCAGGCGGCCTGCGAGACCATCGTGGCCGCGGGCGCGGACCGCCGGACGGCCGTGGTGGCGCTTGGCGGTGGCGTGGTCGGCGATCTCGCGGGGTTCGTTGCGGCGATCACGACGCGCGGCCTGCCCTTCGTGCAGGTGCCGACGACGCTGCTGGCGCAGGTGGACAGCTCGGTCGGCGGCAAGACCGGCATCAACCTGCCCTTCGGCAAGAACCTGGTCGGCGCCTTCCACCAGCCGCGCATCGTGCTGGCCGACACCGGCGTGCTGGCCACCCTGCCGCCGCGCGAGCTGCGCGCAGGCTGGGCGGAGGTCGCCAAGCACGGGCTGCTCGATGGCGACGCGCTGTGGTCCTGGTGCGAGGTGCATGGCCCGGCCGCGGTTGCGGGCGATGCCGGGGCGCTGGCCCATGCCGTGCTGGAATCCTGCCGCCTGAAATCGGCCGTCGTCGCGGCCGATGAGCGGGAGGAAAGCGCCGAGGGCGGCCGCGCGCTGCTCAACCTGGGCCACACCTTCGGCCACGCGCTGGAAGCCGAGAGCGGCTATGGCGGCGACCTGCTGCATGGGGAGGCGGTGGCGGTCGGCCTTGGTCTCGCGGCCTCGCTCTCCGCCCGGCTCGGCCATTGTTCGCAGGAATGGCCGGGGCGGGTGATCGCGCATCTGCAGGCGGTCGGGCTGCCCGCGCGGATCGGCGATCTGCCGCGGGCTTTCTCGACGCGCCAGCTGATCGGGCGGATGCGCAAGGACAAGAAGGCGCGCGACGGCGCCATGCGCTTCGTGCTGTTCAAGGGCCCGGGCGGCTGCTTCACCGCCGGTGACGTGCCGGAGGCCGCGGTCGAGGCGTTGCTGCGGGACGAGGGCTGCGGCCCCTGACGCTGGAAGCGGCGCGGGGGGCGTGATAGCGCTGCGCCATGCCGCTCTCCCCGCCCGCCGAACGCCAGCACCTGCACACGCGCGCGATCGACCTGCGCGGTTATGCGCGCGCCGATGGCCTTTTCGACATCGAGGCGCATCTGGTGGACACCAAGACCTACCCCTTCGAGAACGAGGACCGCGGCACCGTCGTGCCAGGCGAGGCGCTGCACGGCATGTGGGTGCGGATGACCGTCGGCGAGGACATGGTGATCCGCGCCTGCGAGGCCGTCAGCGACTTCACGCCCTATAGGATCTGCCCGCAGGTGACGCCGAACTTCGCGCGCCTCGCTGGCGTGGCCATCGGTCCGGGCTTCAGCCGCGCGGTGAAGGAGCGGGTCGGCGGTGCCGAGGGCTGTACCCATCTGCGGGAGGTACTGGCCCAGATGGCGACCGTCGCTTTCCAGACGATCGGGCCGATCCGCTGGCGCAAGGCGCGCGCGGCGCGGGAGGAAGCGATTGCCCGCGGCGAAAGCCCCCCGCCGCTCAAGCGCGCCGTACCGATCGGCTCCTGCTACGCCTATGCGCCCGAGAGCCCGGTGGTCACGCGCATGCAGGACCAGGCGGAAGAGTAGGGGCGCTCAGCGCGCGGCCGCCATCTCTTCCGGCGTCTTCAGCGTCAGCGCCAGCGCGTGCAGGCCGCTGGCGAATTCCGCCGCCAGCGCCTCATGCGCGGCGCGGGAGCGTGCGACGCGGTTCATCCCCGCGAAGGCCGGGCTCACGACCCTCACATTGTAATGCGTCTCGCCCCCCGGCGCGGCGCCGGCATGGCCCGCATGGCGGTGGCTGTCATCCACCACCTCCACCTCGGCGGGCGGGAAGGCGGCGGCAAGCGCTGCGGCGATGCGGTCGGCACGACGGTTCATGCGACAGAAATAGTCTCTTTCCCAAGGGTTTCCAGCACCGCTGCGCGCATGCGGGGCCAGCGTTGCGCTGCCTTGCGCCCCCTGCCCCCCGCGCCCATAACACGCCGATGCCACGCAGGAGCGAGCGCATTTCCCTCGGCTACGAGGACCGTCCGGAGGCGCCCCCAAGGCCCTGCGAACAGGATGGCTGCGCCTTGCCTGGCGAGTTCCGCGCCCCCCGCGACCGCATCCGCCTGAACCAGTATCGCTGGTTCTGCCTGGAGCATGTGCGCGCCTATAACCGCGCCTGGGACTACTATAAGGGCATGGGCCCGACCGAGATCGAGCATGAGCTGCGCGCCGATTCCGGCTGGCAGCGCCCGACCTGGCCGCTCGGCCGGCTCGGCGGCTTCAACCCCTTCGAGAGCGAGTATCTCCGCGACCCGCTCGGCGTCCTGCGCGACACGCCGCTGCACAAGGCCCGCCGGGAGCCGCCCCGCAAGCGCGATGAGCCGCCGCCCGAACTGCGGGCCGCGCTCGACGTTCTCGGCCTCGGCTGGCCGCTGGATGCGGAGACGCTCCGGGCGCGGTGGAAGGAATTGGCCAAGCGCCACCACCCCGACGCCAATGGCGGCGACCGCCAGGCGGAGGAGCGGCTGAAGGACATCAACCGCGCCTACAGCCTGCTCCGCCGCCGCGTCACCCCACGTGCCGAGCCGGCCACGGCCGCCGGATGACTGCTTTCGCCCTGGACGGGTAGCCCGATCGGGCCGCACGCCTTAGGATCATCCCCTCCCTTTGCCACAACCGGACCTCGACATGACCAAGGTCGCTCTCGCCGAGACCAGCACCACGGACTCGATCAACCTGCCCGACACCCAGGTGAAGGTGCGTGAGGTGTTCGGCATCGACAGCGACCTCGTCGTGCCGGCCTATTCCGTCCGCACCGAGCATGTGCCGGATGCCGACCCCACCTATCGCTTCGACCGAGACACGACGCTGGCCATCCTGGCGGGCTTCGCCTTCAACCGTCGCGTGATGGTCCAGGGCTATCACGGCACCGGTAAGTCCACCCACATCGAGCAGGTGGCGGCGCGCCTCAACTGGCCCTGCATCCGCGTCAACCTCGACAGCCACATCAGCCGCATCGACCTGATCGGCAAGGATGCGATCGTCCTGAAGGATGGCAAGCAGGTCACGGAATTCCGCGAAGGCATCCTGCCCTGGGCGCTGCAGCACCCCTGCGCGATGGTCTTCGACGAGTACGATGCCGGCCGCCCGGATGTGATGTTCGTGATCCAGCGCGTGCTGGAGGTCGAGGGCAAGCTGACGCTGCTCGACCAGAACAAGGTGATCCGCCCGCACCCGTGCTTCCGCCTGTTCGCGACCGCCAACACGGTGGGCCTCGGCGACACGACCGGCCTCTATCATGGCACGCAGCAGATCAACCAGGGCCAGATGGACCGCTGGAACATCGTGGCGACGCTGAACTACCTGCCGCATGCGCAGGAGACGGGCATCGTCATGGCGAAGCTCGGCATGGATGCCAACGACGCGAAGCAGAAGCGCCAGGTGGAGGCGATGGTGGCGCTGGCCGACCTCACGCGCGCCGGCTTCATCGCGGGCGACATCTCCACGGTGATGAGCCCGCGCACGGTGATCACCTGGGCCGAGAATGCGCGCATCTTCGGCGATATCGGCTTCGCCTTCCGCCTGACCTTCCTCAACAAGTGCGACGAGGCAGAGCGCAGCACGGTGGCCGAGTACTACCAGCGCTGCTTCAACGAGGAACTGCCGACCGGCCTGCTGCTGCGCAAGGCCGGCTGATCATCCTGCCGTCTCCCTCCCCCGCAGGCGGGGGAGGGTCGGGGTGGGGGTGCGGTCGCAGGGGTCACGATGTCGAATTCGAAAGACCAGACCAGGCAGGAAGAGTTCAAGCGCGCCACCGCCGGCGTGCTGCGCGCCATCGCGCAGGTGCCGGAGGTGCAGGTCGCCTTCCAGCCGGGCCCGTCCGGCCTCGCGGGCAAGCGCGCGCGCCTGCCGCTGCCGACGCGCACCTTGCCGCCGGCCGAGATGGCGAAGCTGCGCGGCCAGGCCGATGCCATCGCGCTGAAGCTGCGTCACCACGACGAGGGCCTGCACGCCGCCCGCGTGCCGACGCGCCGTGAGGCGCGCGAGGTCTATGACGCGCTGGAAGACGTCCGCGTCGAGGTGGTCGGCAGCCAGCACATGGCCGGCGTTGCCGCCAATCTCCGCGCGCGCCTCGCTGATCAGTGCGAGGCCGAGGGCTACGACCGCATGACGCGGAAGGACCAGCTGCCGATGGCGGCGGCCCTTGGCCTTCTCGCGCGCGAAAAAATCTCTGGCGAGGCGGTGCCCGCCGCGGCGCGCCGCGTGCTGGACCTCTGGCGCGACACGCTGGGCGAGAAGGCGGATGACGCGCTGACGGAGATGGCCGGCGCCGCTGGCGACCAGGAAGCCTTCGCCCGCGCCGCCCGCAAGCTGCTCGCCGCGCTCGATCTCGCCGAAGCCGAGGTCGAGACCGAATCCGAACAGGATGAGGAAGAAGGCGAGGGCGGCGAAAGCTCGCCCCAGCAGGACCAGTCCGGCGAGGGCGAGAGCCAGGCGCAGGATCAGGAATCCATGCTCGGCGCCCAGCCCGAATCCATGCAGGGCGACGCTGCCGAGGACGAGACCGAGGAAGGCGAGGAGGACGGGGCCGCAGCCGATGGCGACGACCGCCCCGGCGGGCCGACCCAGCGGCGCGAAGTGCCGCAGGTGGACGACCCCTCCGCCTACAAGGCCTACACCAAGCAGTTCGACGAGGTGGTCGAGGCCGACGATCTATGCGACGCCGATGAGCTGACGCGGCTGCGCCAGCAGCTCGACCAGCAGCTCAGCCATCTGCAAGGCGTGGTCAGCAAGCTGGCGAATCGGCTGCAGCGCCGCTTGCTGGCGCAGCAGCAACGCGCCTGGGAATTCGACCTCGAGGAAGGGCTGCTCGATGTCGCGCGTCTGGCGCGGATCGTCGCCAATCCGACGCACTCGCTGTCCTACAAGCGGGAGCGCGAGGCGGATTTCCGCGACACCGTCGTGACGCTGCTGATCGACAATTCCGGCTCCATGCGCGGCCGGCCCATCACCGTCGCGGCCATGTGCTGCGACATCCTGGCGCGCACGCTGGAGCGCTGCGGGGTGAAGGTGGAGATCCTGGGCTTCACGACGCGCGCCTGGAAGGGCGGGCAGTCGCGGGAACGCTGGGTGGCCGAAGGCAAGCCGCGCAATCCGGGCCGCCTGAACGATCTGCGCCATGTGGTCTACAAGGCGGCCGACCAGCCTTGGCGCCGTGCGCGGCGTAACCTCGGGCTGATGCTGCGCGAAGGGCTCTTGAAGGAGAACATCGACGGCGAGGCGCTCGATTGGGCGTATAGGCGCCTGCTGGCGCGCACCGAACATCGCCGGATCCTGATGGTGATCAGCGACGGCGCGCCGGTGGATGATTCGACGCTGTCCGTGAACCCCGGCAACTACCTGGAGCGCCATCTGCGCAAGGTGATCGGTGAGATCGAGGGACGTGAGCTCATCGAATTGATCGCCATCGGCATCGGCCATGACGTCACGCGCTATTATCGTCGCGCCGTGACGATCGTGGATGCCGAGGAGCTGGGCGGGACGATGATGAAGAAGCTCGCCGAGCTCTTCGACGAGGACGCCGCGATGGCCTGGCAGAAGGCCGCCACCGAGCGTTCCGCGATGGTGGTGTGATGCACCGCCGAGGCCCTCTCCTCCCCAAAGGGGGGAGAGCGCCGACGCAGTGCGTCGTCGGGGTGAGGGGGGCATCGCCCCCAGGCGCCACCGCTCCTATGCGCCGCCGCGCACTCCTCGCCTCTCTCCTTGCAGCCCTTCCTGGCTGCGCTGCGGCCCAGCGCGAGGGGTCGCTCGCCACACCCTTCGCTCTGCCCGACCTGCCCGGCAACACCGTGCTGCGCCCGCTCGGCGGGCTTGAGATTTCGCGGCAGGAACTCGGTTTCGGCGGTCTCTCCGGGCTGCACATCGCGCCTGACCTGACCGTGACCGCCATCAGCGATCTCGGTCGCTTCGCGGAGATGTCGCTCGCGCTCGATGCGCAGCTCCGTCCGCTGCGCCTGTCGCTCCGCCGCACGGGGCGGCTGGCCGATGGCGCGGGCCGGCCGCTGCCGCGCGGCCATGCGAGCGATGCCGAGGCGTTGGCGCGCCTGCCCGATGGCAGCTGGCTGGTCGCCTATGAACGCTGGCACCGCATCCGCCGCCATGCCGCCCTTGACGGGCCGGGCAGCTATGTCGAGGCGCCGCCCGGGCTGGAGCGGGCCGCGGCCAATGCTGGGCTGGAATCCCTCGCCGTGCTGGCTGATGGGCGCTGGCTCGCGATCGCGGAGGAACTGCCGCTGCCGGAGGTGCCTGGCCTCACCGCAGGCTGGATCGGGGGGCCTGGCGCCTGGGTGCCGATCGGCTGGCGCCCGGCGCCGGGCATGCAGCCGGTGGATGCCGCGCCGCTGCTAGGCGGTGGGGCGCTGGTGCTGGAGCGCGGCTTTTCGCTGTTCGGCGGCTTCTCCGCCCGGCTGACACGGATCGGCGCCGCGGCGCTTGCGGCCGCGCGCGCGGGCAGCGTGCTGGAAGGCGAGGAGATCCTGCGCTTCGAGCCCCCGATGCCGGTGGACAATTACGAGGGCGTGGCCGTGCTGCGCCATCAGGGAAGGCTGCTGGTCTGCATCATCTCCGACGACAACGAGAATCGCCTGCAGCGCACGCTGCTGCTGCTGTTCGAGTTACTGGCGGAGTAGCCGTCAGGCCGCTTCCAGAAGGCGCGCGCGTGGCAGGGTGAGCCAGGCGCGGGCGCCGATGCCGGGCGCGGTCTCCAGCCGGATATCGCCGCCATGCGCCGCGGCCAGCCTCCGGGCGAGGCTGAGACCGAGATCGAGCCCCCGCGTGCCGGCGGCCGGCGCCGTGGTGTCCGGCACGATGTCGGGCGCGGCGATGCCATCGCCCTCATCCTCGACGATCAGGGCGATGGTCTCGCTGGTGACGAGCCAGCGCAGCCCGATCACGTCGCCATGCCGGGAATGGCTGGCGGCGCGGCGCAGCAGGGCGGCCAGCGCGCCTTCCAGCGCCCGGCTGTCGGCCTGCACAGTCAGGGCGCGCAGCGCCGGATCCAACCGCCAGTGGCGATGGCCGGGGCGGATCTGGGCGCTGACGGTGGCGATGGCCGCATCGACGATCGGCCCGAGGGGCGCCGGCGCTTCCCGAATGGAGCGGGGGCCGGCGGCGGCGACGACTTCGTCGAGGTTGTCCGCAAGCTGCAGCACCTGGTGGGTCAGCTCTGCGCTGATCGTCCCATCCTGGCTGGTGCGGAGCGCGGGCGCTGGGTTGCGTGGGTCAGCCCGACCGGCGCGGCAAGCGCCCAGGCTTGCTGCAAGGCCGCGCATCTCCTGTGCGGCGAGGGAGAGGCTGCGGCCGCGGATCGCGGCCATCTCTTCCGCCTTGGCAGCACGGCGGTTGGCATCGCGCAGCAGGGCGCGCAGCCGGATCGCCCAGGCCAAAGGCGCCGCCGCAGCCACGCCAAGCAGAAGGAGGGTGAGCGCGCCATCCATGCGGCAAAAATGCCGCTGGAAGGGTTTTCAAAGCGTGAATCGACGCAACTCGGACATCACGGTCCGGCCGCATGGGCCACGTTGCGGCCAGCCTTATGGGAGACGCCAGTTACAGCGATCCCGCCAGATGAAGGCTGAAATAGGGTATGGAGCCGAAACAGCCGGCCGGCCGGAGGCCGGCGGCGCCGCGGCCTGGCGGCCGCGGCAAGGCGCGCGTCAGGCCGCCAGCTTGCGGGCCTGCGCCTTCTCCAGGCGGCGCTTCAGCACGATCGCCTCGGTCGGCAGGCGGCGATCCGGGGTGGAGAGCAGGAAGGCATCAAGCCCGCCATTGTGCTCGACCGTGCGGATGCCGGCGACCGAAAGCCGCATGCGGATCGGCGCGCCCAGGATATCGGAGAAGAACGACGTCTCCTGCAGGTTGGGCAGGTAGCGACGGCGGGTCTTGTTGTTGGCGTGGCTGACGTTATTGCCGGTCAGCACGCCCTTGCCGGTCACTGCGCAGCGGCGGGCCATGACGAAGTATCCCGTTGAACGTCCACGCCCCGGTGCAGCCCTGCAGGCCGTCCGGGGCGGGCGGTGTGGTCAGAAGCGGCGCGTATCGCGGAAACCGGCCGCCGCGTCAAGGCTTGCGCGGGGCCGCCGGCCCCACGCCGTGCCTACATCTGCCCTGCCGTCGCACCCGAGGGGCCGCGCATCTCCGCCAATTCCCCGGATTCGACAGAGGCCAGCGCGTTGCGCAGCACCTGGGCCACGCCCCGGTCATCGAGCGACCGCGCCAGCATGCCGAGCGCGCCGCCGAGCAGCGCGGAGGCCACCGAGATGGGCGCGATATCCTGGCCCAGCATGTACTCGATCGCCTTGTCCACCACCGCGCCAGCGTGGCTGAGATCGTCCGGGGCCACGCCCTGCGGGTCGAACTGCATGAATTCCTGCCCTCCTTCACTGCCGGCCAGATGGGGACGCCGCCGAAGCGGCGAAACCCCTGGCCGGCCTCCCTCTCTTCACGCGCCGGCCTTGGCCCGCGCTTCGAACGCCGCTTCGGCGGCCTGCGCGGCGGCGGCGGCCTCGGCGGCCTCGACCGCTTCCGACTGGCGCCGCCACATTTCCGCATAGAGACCGTCGCGGGCGATCAGCGCGCCGTGGTTGCCGCGCTCCGCGATGCGCCCGTCCTGCAGCACGATGATCTCGTCCGCCTCGACCACCGTCGAGAGCCGGTGGGCGATCACCAGCGTCGTCCGCCCGCGCGCCGCATCGCGGAGCGCCGCCTGGATCTCCTGCTCGGTGCGCGTATCCAGCGCGCTCGTCGCCTCATCCAGGATCAGGATGCGGGGGTCCTTGAGCAGCGTGCGCGCGATCGCGACCCGCTGCTTCTCACCGCCCGAGAGCTTGAGCCCCCGCTCGCCCACGCGCGTGTCGTAGCCATCCGGCAGGCGCAGCACGAAGTCGTGCACCTGGGCAAGCTTCGCGGCCTGCTCGACCTCCGCATCCGAGGCACCTGGGCGGCCATAGGCGATGTTGTAGCGGATCGTGTCGTTGAACAGCACGGTGTCCTGCGGCACCACGCCGATGGACTGCCTGAGGCTGTCCTGCGTCACCTCCCGCACATCCTGCCCGTCCACGCGCACCGCGCCGCTGCCGGCATCGTAGAAGCGGAACAGGAGGCGCGAGATGGTGGATTTCCCCGCGCCCGTCGGACCGACGATCGCCAGCGTCCGCCCCGGCGGGACAGTGAAGGAGACGCCCTTCAGGATCTCTCGGTCCGGACGGTAGCCGAAGCGCACATCCTCGAAGCGCACCTCGCCGGCGGGGACCTGCAGCGGGCGGGCATCGGGGCGATCGGCGACCTCGCGCTCCTCACCCAGCAGGCGGAACATCGCCTCCATATCCGTCAGGCCCTGCTTGATCTCCCGGTATGCAAAGCCGAGGAAGTTCAGCGGCTGGAACAGTTGCAGCAGATAGGTGTTCACCAGGACGAAATCGCCGACCGTCATCTGCCCATGCGCCGCGCGCCAGGCGGCGAGCAGCATCACCGCCGTCAGCCCGAGCGCGACGATCGATTGCTGGCCGAAGTTCAGCGCGTTCAGGGTCACTTCGCTGCGGACATAGGCGCGCTCATAGCGCTGCATGGAGGCGTCGTAGCGCCGCGCCTCATGCGCCTCGTTGCCGAAATATTTCACCGTCTCGAAGTTCAGCAGGCTGTCCACCGCCTTGGTGTTCGCCTCCTGGTCGGTTTCGTTCATCTGCCGGCGGAAGCGCAGGCGCCATTCGGTGAAGAGCAGCGTGAAGGCGATATAGACGCCAAGGCTCACCAGGATGATCGCGCTGAAGGCGAAGTCGAACATCACCCACAGGATGACCGCCACCACCAGGATCTCGACCAGCGTGGGCGCGATGCGGAACAGCAGGAAGTCCAGCACGAAGGTCATGCCCCGCGTGCCCCGCTCGATCACGCGCGAGAGGCCGCCGGTCTGCCGATCGAGGTGGAAGCGCAAGCTCAGCCGGTGCAGATGCTCGAACACTTCGAGCGCGATGCGCCGCATCCCGCGTCCCTGCACGCGGGAGAAGACGGCATCCGCCGCCTCGCTCAGCAACGAGCTCAGCAGGCGGGTCGCGCCATAGGCGACGACGATAGCGACCGGCACGGCCGCAACCCCGATAGCGCCACCCTGCGGGGTCAGCGCATCCACCGCGCGGCCAAAGGCGATCGGCACCAGCACGTTCACCGCCCGCGACAGCGCCAGCAGCACCAGGCTGAGGATGACGCGCAGCTTCAGCGCCGGCTCACCCTCCGGCCAGAGATAGCCGGCCAACGTCATCAGGGTGCGCAGATGGTTGCGCCCGTCCTGGTCTCGTTCCTGGGTTGTGGGGGGCACGCGGAACTCCGGGATGTCGCTGCACGGCAAGATGTGGTCACGAGGCGGCGGAAGTAACCCGCTGCCCGGCTTTCCGGCCATGCACGGGGCGCGCTACAGGGGCGCATGACGACCGCTGATGGCCTCTTCGCGCGGCTCTTCGCGCATGTCGATGCATGCAACAACATCGCATCCCCCGCGCATCTGATCCCGTTCCGGATCGGGGCGGCGCAGGTTGGCTGGCTCGGGCCCGAGCTGGCCCGCGCGCTCGCCTTCTTCCCGGCCCTTGTGCATTTCGACGGCCAGGGTGCTGCGCTGGCCGGAAGGCTGCGGGGGGAGGGGGCCTGCACGCTCGCGCTCGGGAAGCTGGCGGCCTCACTGGCCGGGCGGGGGCATTTCCGCCTGCGGGGGGAGGCCTTCGATGTCCGCGCAACACCCGACGGGCCGGTGCTGGCGCGGCTGGATCGGGGGGCGCTGCCGGCCTTCGGCGTGATCTCCCAGGGCGTGCATGTGAACGGCTTCGTGCGCCGCGCCGATGGGCTGCATCTCTGGGTGGGGTGGCGGTCGCAGGCCAAGCCGGTGGCGCCGGGGCAGATGGATCACGTCGTCGCCGGCGGCATCCCGGCCGGCCTCTCGCCCGCCGAATGCCTGGTGAAGGAGGCGGAGGAGGAAGCCTCCATCCCGGCCGAGATCGCGGCCCGCGCGGTGCCGGTCGGGCGCATTTCCTATGTCATGGCGAATGAGGAGGGGCTGCGCCGGGACGTGCTGCACTGCTTCGATCTGGAGCTGCCCGAGGGGGTTACCCCCGTACCCCAGGATGGGGAGGTGGAACGCTTCGCGCTGGTCCCGGCGGCCGAGATGCTGCGGATCGTGACCGAAGGCGGCCCCGGGGCGAACGGGGTGAAGTTCAACGTGAACCTGGTGCTGGCCGACTTCTTCCTCCGCCACGGGCTGCTGGGCAGCCTGACCGCGGCGGAGGTCGCCCGGCTGCGCGCCGGGCTGGATCAGGTCGGGTAAGCGCTTACTGGCGGGTGCCGAAGCGCATCAGCATGGCGCGCAGCGGGTCCGCGCCGGGGTTATGGGCCTCCATCGCAACCACGATCTGTCGCGCGGAGACCTGGCGACCGTAATAGGCTTGCGCGTAATCCGGCAGATAGCTCAGCACCGAACCCTGCAGCGACATCCCCGCGAACAACCCGCGGGAGCGGGCGATGGCGACGATATCGGCCCCCGCGGCGGTCGTGGTCGCGCCCTGGATGCTGCCGCCGATGGTCGCGATGCTGATCGCCGCCTCGGCGCCGAAGGTGAGCTGGCTGTTCATCAGCGCGTTCAGCCCGCGATCGGTCATCACCATCATGATCACGGTGGCGTCCTGCACGCCGATCTGCAGGCCGATGCTGCCGGCGCCCATCTGGTAGAAGGCGGGCGAGGACCAGGAGCCGGCGCCGTCGCGCCCGACCAGCACGCAGCTGCCGCCTTCGCCGCCGAGGATGAAGCCGGCGCGGAAGATGCGCGGGCAGACCAGCACGGCCCGCGACCGGCGGAGGAAATCCTGCGCATCCTGCGGCCGATCGCCGGAGGTCATCACCTCCTGCACGGCGAGCGCGGCGCGGTCCACCAGGGTCTGCTGGTCCTGCTGGGCGAGGGCGGGTGCGGCGACGCCGAGCAAGGTGGCGAGGAGGGCCGCGCGGATCATGCCACGGAACATCAGCGCACTCCGATAAATGGTTGTCACGTCGCCGATTCTAGCGGAGTGCGACTCGGCTGTCCAAGGTGATTGCGCGGCCTTTCCGTGGCGGGATCGGTTGGCGGCGGCCGGACGGCCCCGGGCGGGCGTGGGATCAGGCCTCGGCCGGCAGGGTGAAGGCTTCCTCATTCACCGCGGCGACGCGCCAATCGGGGCCCACTTTCTCGATGCGGCTGAGCGACAGGTTCTTGATCGAAAAGGACAGAACCGACTGGCCCGGCGCGCCCATGGCATGGGCGAGTGCGGCGCGGATGGAGCCGCCATGGGCGACGATGACCAGATCCTGGCCTTCATGCGCGGCGACCAGCTGGTCGAGTGCGGGGCCGACGCGGTCCATCACATCGGTGAAGGCCTCGCCACCGGGCGGGCGTTCATGGACGGCGATGGACCAGAAGGGGTGGGGCGGGTGGCGGAGCCGGGTGAGGAAATCCTCATGCGGCAGCCCCTGCCATTCACCGAGGTCCTGCTCGATCAGCTCCGGCCGGGTGTCGAGAGGCGCTTCGGGATAGCCGGCGGCGAAGATGGCCGCCGCGGTGGCGCGGGTGCGGGAGAGGGGGGTGACCAGCCAGCGCGCCGGCTGGGGCAGGCGGGCGGCGAGCCAGCGATAGGTCGCGGCTTCCTGGCGGAGCGCCAGGTCGCACAGGCCCACATCCATGGTGCCGTACATGGTGAGCCGGGCGGAGGGTTCGACCAGCGCGTGGCGGATGAGGAAGAGGCGGGTGGTGTTCACGGTTGAGGGATAGCCCGCCGGGCGGGTGGGGGCCACCGGGGGTGGTTTTTTCCGCGTTGCGGTTTCGGACAAATGCGCCGGCCCGGGGCAGGGGGCGGGTTTTCGGCCGCGGGTGGTTTTTTCGCGCGGCACGGTTTCGGACAAATTCCCTGGGTTGGGCCGGGGGGGGCGGGGAGGAGTCGGATGCAGGCGCCGGGGGGCGGGTCAAAGAGCGGATTGAGAACGTAAAAGAAACATTCGGCTTTTGCGAGGGTTTCCGCGCCCGGGGGGCGGCGCTGTATGTTTTCGCCGGTTTTGTATCAAAAACAAAATATTGCGAATCCGATCTCGTCTCTTCACCTTCGGCGCATGCCGCGCCGGGACCCGCTCGACCTGTTCCTTGACGGTTGCGCGCGCGTGCGGGCCACGGGCGCCGGTACGGCCGAGACCTCCTACTACCCTGCCATCGCCGACACGCTGAACGCGGTCGGCGACCAGCTTTCTCCCAAGGTCCTCTGCCTGCACCACCCGAGCGGCGGGAAGGCCGGCATCCCGGATTTCGGCCTGTTCGAACGCGCCGCCTTCCGGCGTGGCGAAGCGCCGGCCTGGGCCGGCGGCAGCGTGCCGGAACGCGGCGTGGTGGAGGTGAAGGGCGCCGCGCACAGCATCGAGAAGCTGTTGGGCAGCGCCCAGGTGAAGGACCGCTACCTGCTGAGCTACGGGTTGGTGCTGGCGACCAACCTTCGCCAATGGCGCCTTCTGGATGCGGAGGGCGTGCGCGAGGAACTGGACCTGGCACCGGATGAGGCCGCGTTCTGGGCGCTGGCCCAGGGCAACCGCCCGGAGGCGCTGCGTCGGCGCTTCGCCGATTTTCTGCAACGCTGCCTGCTGTGGAATGCGCCGCTCGCGCGGCCGAAGGATGTGGCCTTCTTCCTGGCGTCCTATGCGCGCGACGCGCTGGCACTGATGGAGGCGAAGGCCAGCCTGCCCGCGCTGGCCGCGCTGCGCGGCGCGCTGGAAAACTCGCTTGGCATCGCCTTCGACGCGAAGGATGGGGAGCACCTGTTCCGCTCCACCCTGGTGCAGACGCTGTTCTACGGGCTGTTCTCGGCCTGGGCGGCGCATGCGCCGCGGGCGGGGCGCTTCGACTGGCGATCGGCAGATTACGACCTGCATCTGCCGGTGGTGCGGCTGCTCTACAGCCAGGTGCGCGCGCCCAATGCGCTGCGCCCGCTTGGGCTGGAGCCGCTGCTGGATGCCGCGACGGCGACGCTCGAGCGTGTGGACCGCGCGGCCTTCCTCGCTGCCTTCGATGCCGAGCATGCGGTGCAGTATTTCTACGAACCGTTCCTGGAGTTCTTCGATCCCGGCCTGCGGAAGCAATTGGGCGTTTGGTACACGCCACCCGAGATCGTGACCTACATGGTCGAACGCGTGGACCGCGTGCTGCGTGAGGAGCTGGGCCGGCCGGACGGGCTGGCGGATGAGGATGTGTGGGTGCTGGACCCTTGCTGCGGCACGGGCAGCTATGTGGTGGAGGTGTTACGGCGCATCCGCCGCACGCATGAGGAACGCGGCGCGGGCGATCTGGCGGCGGCGAAGGTGAAGCAGGCGGCGACGACGCGCGTGGTCGGCTTCGAGATCATGACCGCGCCGCTGATCATCGCGCATTGGCAGGTGGGGCAGTTGCTGAAGGATGCGCCGCTGCAGGGCGAGGAGCGGGCGGCGATCTACCTGACCAATGCGCTGACCGGCTGGTCCCACAACGCGCCGCAACCGGCGATCCAGGGCTTTGAGGAATTGCTGCGGGAGAGGACGGAAGCGGATGCGGTGAAGCGCACGCGCCGCATATTGGTTGTCATTGGGAACCCGCCCTACAACGCCTATGCCGGCGTGGACCCTGCGGGCGACGATGCGCTTGTCTCGGCCTACAAGGTCGGTCTGCAAGACGTTTGGGGGGTGAAGAAGTTCAACCTCGACGATCTGTTCGTGCGCTTCTTCCGCGTGGCCGAACAGCGCATCGCGCAGGCGACTGGCGAGGGGATTGTCTGCTTCATATCGAACTTCTCCTGGCTTGGCGGTGCCAGCTACGTGGTGATGCGCCAAAGGCTGTTGGATGAATTCGATGCGGTCTGGATCGACAATCTGAACGGAGACAGCCGGGAGACGGGTAAGCTGACGCCCGATGGCAAGCCCGATCCTTCCGCCTTCTCGACCGACTTCAACCGCGAGGGCATCCGGGTGGGCACGGCCATCGTCACCCTGGCGCGGCGCGCGGCCTGACGATGCGCGCGACGAAGATTTTCTATCGCGAATTCTGGGGCGCGACGAAACGGGCGGATTTGTTAGCGACGCTTGATCAGCGGGATCGGGCTTTCGAAGCATCGTATAAGAATATCGCGCCAGCCCTCGATAACCGATTCAGCTTACGAATGCTTCGCCAAACTACGGCCTACAGCAGTTGGCCGACCGTGCGCGAACTCGCAGCCGAGCACCCCCTTAACGGTCCGGTCGAACGCCGTGCGCTTGCGCTGATTGATACCGACCGCGCCGCGCTGCGAACGCGGATGCACGCATATTTCGACGCCAGTAAGTCGGACGCCGAGGTTGCGGCACTTCACCCGGGTCTTTTAATGATCGGCAACGGCATCAACGGGCCGAAGGATCGGAAGAAGCTTCAGAAAAGACAAACCTTTCGGGGTACGCGCATCAAGCCTTACCCATGGAAGCCCTTTGATCAGAGATGGGCGTATCTCGACGATATTGCGCCACTTTTCAGTCGGCCCAACGTTGCGTTGCAGGTGATATCAGAGCTTCCGGCGGTCACATTTTTCGTAACGCGTGACGACGCGGACACGCCAGACGAAGGACCGCCAACCTATTTCACGAGGCTGATCTGTGACTACGATTTTCTGCGCGGCCATGCGCGCCTTTTTCCAACCGAATTACCCGCGGCTGCGCTAACCGCCGTTGAGGGCGGCGCTGCGCAGTTCGCATTCGACTACCAGCGCCCTGCGAATTCGCGCCCTAATCTGTCGCGGCCCGCGGTTGCTTGGCTCGCGCAACTCGGTCTGCTGCCGACAACAGCCACGGCCTATCAAGTCTGGCACCACGCCCTTGCCGTCACCTACAGCCCCGCTTGGCTGTCGGAGAACGGCGAATCCATCCGCCAGGGCTGGCCGCGCATCCCACTGCCGGGCAGCGCAGACCTGCTCGCGATATCCGCACAACTCGGCGCGCAGGTCGCCGCGCTGCTCGATCCGGATGTGCCGGTGCCAGGTGTCACCCAGGGCACGCCCCGCCCTGAGCTTGCCAGCATCGCGGTGCCGTCCACCGCACCCGGCGCGACGCGCGACTGGGCGCTGACAGGCTGGGGGCATCGCACCGAGAAGGGCGTGACCATGCCCGGCCGCGGCCGCACCGATGAACGCGCCTATGCCGCTGGCGAAGCCGCGGCGGCGGCGCAAGCCGCGCTGCTCGGCGCCACGACGCGCGATGTCTGGATGAACGGCACGAGCTTCTGGCGGAACATCCCGGATGCGGTGTGGGAGGCGCATATCGGCGGCTATCAGGTGATCAAGAAATGGCTGTCCTATCGCGACCACTCGATCCTCGGTCGCGCGCTGACAGAGGCCGAGGTGCGGCATGTGCAGGACACCGCCCGCCGCCTCGCGGCCTTGCGTCTGATGGGCCCTGATCTCGACGCCAGTTTCCGCGCCTGCGCCGCGGCGCATGTCCCCTTGCCCGCCTGACTTTCCCAGTCGCACCAACTGATGCAGGGGTCCGGGGACAATCATTGTCCCCGGCGGGAGCGCGAGGGCAGAGCCCTCGCTTTCACAGTTTCCCGCGCCTTTGGCGCGAGGGCGGAGCCCTGGCTTCTACGTCTCGCGTTTCTGCCTCATCGCGGCTTGGCGGGACCAGTAGGCGTCGGGCAGGCCGTCTATGTCGTGGGCGCTCGGCATCACGATCGGCACTTGCAGGCACAGCGATTGCGCGGGCAGCACGTCGCGCCATTGCTGCACCAGGCGCTTATAGGCTCGGCCGACGGGGCGGATGCGGCGGTCGAGGTCGTAGAGACCCACCTTGTCCACGCTCCCGCGCGGCTCCCGCAGGGCGGTGTCCCAATCCACCTGGTCGGTCAGCGAATACCAGGTGAAGCCGATCACCGGCACGCCGTCATTCCGCACGCGCAGCACATTCGCCCATTGCTTCCACAGCCAGTTCTCCGCGCTGCCGTCGGGGTCGTCGCGCAGGTTGGTCTCGGTGTGCATCACGGGCAGGGCGTAGCGGTCGTGGTATTGGCGCGTGAGGACGGCGTAGCCGAACACCTCGCCGCTCGCATGCGTGCGGCCATCGGGCGCGACCAGGTGTTCGTTGGTGCAGTAGTAGTCGTTGCCCATGATGCAGTGGCGCTTCATCGGCGAATTCGCGAGAAAGAAGTGGTATTCCGCGCGCGTCAGGCCGTTGTCCATCAGGTATTCGTACATCGCGCTGTCCACGCGCCGGCCGTAGTTGAGGTCGAGCGAGAGGAAGCGTTCGGCGTTGCGGAGCTCGGCCGGGCCGATGGCGGCGGGGCTTTCGGCGTGGAAGTATTCCGTGCTCTCGGACTGGATGAAGATGGCGTCGGGGCGGTGGCGCAGGATCTCGTGCATCGCCTGGATGTTCGCCTGCACGACATGCTTCAGCGCGGTGACGAAGGCGCGGTCCGACGTCAGCTGTTCGTTCCACCAGCCATAGCGGGCGGAAAACAGGGCGGTGATGTACATCTCGTTCACGGGCGTAAACAGCTGCACCCAGGGAAAGCGGTGCGCGAAGGCGCCGGCGTAGTCGGCAAACAGCCGCGGGAAATCCGGGTTCTGGAAGTCGCCGATCCAGTCCGGCACGCCGAAATGGCAGAGATCCACGATCGGGACGATGTCGCGCCGGTGCAACTCGCCGAAGGTCTGGTCGGCGAAATCCCAGTCGTGGTGGCCGGGGCCGAGCAGGGTGCGGTGGATGGGCGGGCCGTAGCGGAGGAAGGTCAGGCCAAGTTCCTGCACCAGGTCGAAATCCTCGCGCCAGCGGGTGTAGTGGCCGCAGCGTTCCATCTCATCCACGCGCAAGCTGCCGCCCTGGATGCGCGGGTTCGAATTCTCGATGCCGGTGGCGAAGAGGAAGGCGGGCGGGCCGGGGCCCTGCAGGGGTCGCATCCGCAGCCAACGCGCGGGGGGCGCGGGGGTTGGCGGGCCGTTCCGGGCGGATGGCGGCCTATCCGCCGCTGCGGCGGCGCTCCACCAGCGGGCCCTGGAACAGGCGGAAGCCGACCTCCCACCCCCAGGCGACGGCGGCGGGGCGGTCCACGCAGGTCAGCACCACGCGGTCGGGGGATTGGGCCAGCAGGGCCTGCAGCGTGTCCGGCATGGTGGTGGGCAAGGCCGGCGTCCAGCGCAGCCGCACCAGATCAAGCCCGAGGCTCGCCGGCGGCACCAGCGCCAGGAAGCCCGCCGCCGCGTCATCCAGCGCCAGCCGGAAGCCGCGTCGCCGCAGGCTGGGCAGCACGCGCTCGGCCGCCGTGGTGTCGGCCAGCAGGTCGCTCGGGCGCAGGCCGAGCGTGAGTTCTGCATGGCGGGCGGCGGGCAGCGCCTCGGCGAAGCGCTCGAAGGCGGGATTGTCGAGCGTTGCCAGCGAGAGGGCGAGGCCGACCGGGCGCCGCTCCGCATGGGCGGCGGGGCGGGCCAGCTCGGCCAGCAGGCGGGCTTCGGTGGCCCGCGCCAGGCGCCGCATGAGGCCCGGCGCGGTGGTGAGGTCCCGGCCGGGCAGCAGCACCTTGACCAGCGCTGGCCAGTCGATGCGCCGATCCTCCCACAGCGGCTCCAGCGTGCCGCCATCGGGGGGCAGGCGGCAGACGGTCTGGCCGAGGGTGAGGGCGCTGAGATCGGCGGCGGCGAGCGCGCGCTCGGCCGCCGCCAGCTCGGCACTGCCGAAGGGGGCGCCGCCCGTGGGTGGCCGTGGCTCGGAGGCTGCGCCGCCTTCGAGGCCGAGGCTCTGGGTCGCCGTGCTGAGCAGCAGCGCCGCATCCTCCGGCAGGCGCAGGCGGCGCAAGACGGAAGCGGGCAGGGGATCGAGCAGCCGGCGCAGGGCCGCCGTCACGCTGTCCAGCATCGGGGCCGGCGGGCGGGCGACGGCCACCAGATCGCCATTCGGCAGGTCGAAGACGCGGACGCGGGAGGGGTCGAGCGCCGCATCGAGCGTCTCGCGCAATTGCCGGAGGTGATGCGGCTGGCGCAATTCGGGGCCGATCGCGCCGAGGCGGAGATGCAGCACGTCCCGCGCCGCATCGGCGGCGACGACCTCCCGCACCATGCCGGCGAGGTCGAGGGCGGCGCGGGCGGCGCCGAGGGCGATGGGTTCAACGAGGGCGTTCATGGCGCCTCGGTTTCCACAAAGGCGGTGCCGAGGCGGCTGGCCTCGGCGGGCGTCGCGCCGGAGAGCACGATGCGCTCCGGCCCGAAGCGCGCGATGGCCGCGGCGACCGAAGGGGCTTCGAGCGCGGGGCTCCAGCGCAGCCGCAGCAGCGCATCGGGCAGCGCGGCGGGGTCCAACAGGCGGAGCGCGGCGGCGTCCAGCCCCTCGATCTCAAGGCCGATGCCGGCGGCGGTGAGCGTCTTCTGCCGGGCGGCGAGCGCCTGCGGCTCGGCCAGGGCGGCCAGCGGGATAGTGGCGACCAGCAGCCCCGGCGGCAGCGGCTGGCTCGCTTGCGGCCGCGGGCCGACGGGCATCGGCATGTGCAGGCGCGGCGCCGCCACCGGCCCGATCATGGCGCGCAGCTCGGCCGGCTCGGCGATGGCCGCGAGCACCCGCGCGGCCAGGCGCGTGGCGGCGTGGTAGAGCAGGTCGTGATCCTGCCCGAGCGCGCCGAGGGCGGCGGCCAGCCGCGGGCGGTCGGGCTCCAGGCGCAGGAAGGCCGGGCGCTTGCCGCGGCCGGCGACCGGCCAGCCCTGCAGGCGGCGCAGCACCGAGGCCAGCGGCAGCGCGGTCAGGACGTCGTCGAGGCCGGCAAGGTCCGGGCCCTCCGCGATCGGGCGCGCGGGCGGTGCGGCACTGCCCGCGGCATAGGCGAGCAGCCGGGCCCCGTCGCGCTCAAGCGAAAGGATGTGTGCCGCCGCCGGGGCGATCAGGCGTTCCAGCAGCTCCAAAAGCCGCGCCGCGCGGGCCGCTTCGGCGCCAAGCAGCCAAACCTCGCCCCCCGGCCCATCCAGCACCTGTCCCCCGGCGGCGAGCGCACCTTCCTGCAACGCGGCGCGGGCCAGCTTGCGCAGATGCGGGGCGGCGTCCTCGACACGCAGCACGACGCGGCCGCGCGGCTCGCGCAGCGCGTGGTGCAGCGCCGCGCCGAGTTGCGGGGGGGCTGCGGGCGATCCAGTGGGCGCGATCGTCCCTGGCATGAAACTCCTGCAGCTCTGTCGCGCGCCGGCTTTTCCGGCGCGGATGCATGGCCCTTCAGCATCCCTGGCCCATGCGCCGGTGCCTGCGTCTCCGCCGCATGTGTCCCGCACCAACCCCGGGGGGATGGGCGACGGGCTGCCAGAAGGGCGCTAGATGTGCCCTGGTGATCCTTGCGGAATCCTTATCGCCCGGCTGGCTTCCGCCAGGGCTGCGTGTCTATGCGATCGGCGACCCGCATGGCTGCGCCGCACGCCTCGCGGCGCTGGAGGCGCAGATCGCGGCCGATGCCGCCGCGCGGCCGGTCGCCGAGGTCGTGCTGGTGCGGCTTGGCGACTACGTGGATCGCGGGCCGGACAGTGCGGGCGTGCTGGCGCTGCTGCGCGGGCCCAGCCCAGTGCCGGGTGCGCGGGTGGTGAACCTCGCCGGCAACCACGAACAGCTGATGCTGGCCGCGCTCGATCCCCGGGCCGAGGCGGAGGTGGTGGAGCTCTGGCTCGACAATGGCGGGGGGACGACGCTCGAGAGCTATGGCGCCGATCCGCGCGATGTGCGGAGCTGGGGGGCGGTGCCGGAGGCGGACCTCGCCTTCCTGCGCGGGCTGCCCTGGCAGGTCGCGCTGGGCGGCTATGTCTTCGCCCATGCCGGGGTGCGGCCCGAGGTGCCGCTCGACCGGCAGGACCCGATGGACCTGGCCTGGATCCGGGAGCCCTTCCTGTCCTGGCGGGGGCGCCTGCCGGCGGTGGTGGTGCATGGCCACACGCCCTCGCGCCTGCCGGAGGTGCTGGATCACCGCATCGGGATCGACACCGGCGCGGTCTACGGCGGTCCGCTGAGCTGCGCGGTGCTGGAAGCGGACCGGGTGGGCTTCCTGTTCGGGTAGGATGGGGGCGGCGAAGGGGGGGCACACCGCCCCTTGCCTTGCGCCCCCCGCGGAGTGTGCGCTACGCGATGATCATGCAAGGCTCCGCGCCCGGTGACCGTCCGATGCCCGAGATCCCCGTCTCGGAGCTCGCCGCGGCGATCCGCCAATTCCGTCGCGCCTCCGTCCTGGTGGTCGGGGACGCCATGCTCGACCGCTATGTGTACGGCCAGGTCACGCGCGTCTCGCCCGAGGCGCCGGTGGCCGTGCTGGCGGTGGATCGCGAGGTCGCGATGCCGGGCGGGGCGGGCAATGTCGTGCGCAACCTGACGGCGCTCGGCGCCGCGGTGGCCTTCGTCTCGGTGGTGGGCGACGACCAGGCGGGCAGCGACCTGACCGGGCTGATCGGCGGCCAGCCCAATGTCGAGCCCTGGCTGCTGGTGCAGGGCGGGCGGGCGACCACGACCAAGACGCGCTTCCTGGCCGCCGGCCAGCAATTGCTGCGCGCCGACCACGAGCAGCATGGCCCGATCCAGCCGCGCCTGGCTGACCGGCTGGTGCGGATCGCCACCGACGCGGTTGCTGCGACCGCGGTGATGGTGCTGTCCGACTACCAGAAGGGCGTGCTGGGCGGGGAGACCGCGAGCCGCCTGATCGCGGTTGCGCGTGCCGCCGGGCGGCGCGTGGTGGTGGACCCCAAGGGCAAGGATTACAGCCGCTATGCGGGCGCCGATCTGATCACGCCGAACCGCGCCGAGTTGGCGGCTGCGACCGGCATGCCGGTGGGGTCCGAAGCCGATATCGTCGTCGCCGCCACCACCTTGCGGGAAGCGCATGGCTTCGGTGCCGTGCTGGTCACCCGCAGCGAGGACGGGATGACGCTGGTCGAGCCCGGCACCGTGCGCCACTTCCCCGCCGAGGCGGCAGAGGTGCATGACGTCTCGGGCGCGGGGGACACGGTGGTTGCGACCGTCGCCGCGGGCCTTGCCGCAGGGTTGGCGCTGCCCGTGGCGGTGCGGCTGGCGAACATGGCGGCCGGCATCGTCGTCGGGAAGGTCGGGACGGCCGTTGCACGGGAGGGCGACCTGCTCGATGCGCTCTCGCCCGAGGGCGGGGCGCTCCGGAAGGTGATGGGCCACGCCCAGGCGGCCGAGCAGGTGGAGCGCTGGCGCCGGCGCGGCTGGCGCGTCGGCTTCACCAATGGCTGCTTCGACCTGCTGCATCCGGGCCATGTCCATTTGCTGGAACAGGCGCGCGGCTGGTGCGACCGGCTGGTGGTCGGGCTCAATTCCGACGCCTCGGTGAAGCGCCTGAAGGGCGAGGCGCGGCCGATCCAGGGCGAGGCGGCGCGCGCGGCGGTGCTGGCTTCCGTCGCCGCGGCGGACCTTGTCACGGTGTTCGACGACGACACGCCGATCGAGCTGATCAAGCTGCTGCGCCCCGATGTGCTGGTGAAGGGCGCGGACTACACCGTGGCGCAGGTGGTGGGCGGCGACCTTGTGCAGGGCTGGGGCGGCGAGGTGAAGCTGGCGGAGCTGCTGCCGGGCCAGAGCACCACGGCGACGGTCGCGCGCCTGCGGGGCTGACCGATGGACTGGCGCGCGCTGTTCGAAACGCGGCGCTTCGCCGAGGACGCCGCGCAGCAGCGCCCGCATCGCAGCCCCTTCCAGATCGACCAGGACCGCATCGTCTTCTCCCGCCCCTTTCGGCGGCTGCAGAAGAAGACGCAGGTCCATCCGCTGCCGACCAACGCGCATATCCGCAACCGGCTGGTGCACACGCTGGAAGTCGCCTCGGTCGGCCGCTCGCTCGGCTTCACCGCGGGCGAAAAGCTGCGCGACGTGCTGGCCGCGATCGGGCGGGTGCCGGATGAGCTCGGCTATCTGGTGCAGGCCACCTGCCTTGCGCATGACATCGGCAACCCGCCCTTCGGCCATGCCGGCGAGGAGGTGATCGCCGACTGGATGGCGGAGTTCCTCGGCCGCCATGGCGATCTCGGTCTCGATCCCGACCTCGCGCATTTCGACGGCAATGCGCAGGGCTTCCGGATCCTGACGCGCGCCGATGGCTATCGCCAGCGGGGCGGCATGCGGCTGACCATCGCAGCGCTCGCCGCCTTCCTGAAGTATCCCTGGGAAGCCGCCGATCCGCGTGCCGTCAGAGGCGGCCGGCCGGGCGTGAAATTCGGCGTCTTCGCTACTGAGCGCGCGGCCTTCGACGAGGTGCGCCACGCTGCGGGGCTTGCGGGGGCCAATCCGCGCCACCCGGCCGTGTGGCTGATGGAAGCGGCGGATGACATCGTCTATTCGCTGGCCGACCTTGAGGATGCGGTCGAGCTCGACATGGTGTCCTTCGACACCTATCGCGAGTTGGTCTCCGCCATTCCGGACAGCGTGCGCAGCCTCGACCTTGAGGAGACGGTGCCGCAGAAGATCGCCTATCTGCGCGCCAAGGCGGCCGGGCGGTTGATCGAGGCAGCGGCGGAGGCCTTCGTCGCCCATCTCGACGCGATCCTGGCCGGGCGCGTGCCGGCGGGCAGCGACCTGTTCGACCTGTTCGGCGAGCGCGACGCCGGCGCCGCGCGCGGTCTGAAGGCGATCAAGGAGTTCAACCGCCGGACGATCTACTTCCACCCGCGCAAGGTGGAATTCGAGATCGCGGCGAGCGATGTGATCGGCAAGGCGCTCGACGTCTTCGTCCCCGCCTGCCTCGCCTTCGCGCATGCTGGCGGCAAGGATGGGATGCGGCACCGCGACCGGCAGATCCTGTCCCTTATGCAGGATTACGAGCCGCGCGCGGAGTTCACCATGTCCGAGAATATCCGCTGCGCGATCGACTTCGTGTCGGGCATGACTGATGATTACGCGAGCTACCTCGCGGCGCGGCTGCGGGGGCTGGACCCGGCGGGGTGAAGGACGCGGGCCGGCGCTACTCCACGCGCAGCGCCGCGCGGAGCTCGGCCGCGCCGGACGGGTCCTGCAGCGCGGCTAGGCGGCTGGCGGCGGTGACCGCATAGCGGTGCAGCAGCGAGCGTCGCCGCGCTGGTGCGAGCGGGTGCAGCGGGGCCTCGCGCAGCCGTGTCGCATCCGGGCCCTCGGTGACCAGCAGCCCAACCTCCTCCGGGATCAGCGCCTGCGGGAAGTCGAGATCCACGGCGAAATACAGCCGGTCGCAGAACGCCCGGTACTCCGGCCACTTCCCGTCTGAGAGGAAGTCGCGCGCGCAGGACTTCACCTCGATCACCGCGAAGCCGCCATCGGGCAGCAGGGCGAGGAGGTCGGCGCGCCGTCCGTTCGGCAACGGCACCTCCGCCAGTGGCGCCCAGCCGAGCCGGGCGCAAAAACGCGACGCCGCGCGACAGACGGCGAGGGTGCGCGCGGCGGGTGCGAGGGGCGGGGGCTCGGCAGGGAGGGCGACGAGGCCGGTTGGCATGACGCATGTTCGCGCTCCGTTCGCGGAACGGTCAAGCGGCTGCGAGCAGGGCCGGGAACCGGCCCGGTGCTGGCGGTGTTGGCCGTGGCATGGTTGCCACGCGCTTCGCCGTCGCCCTGCATATCCTGCTGCTGCTGGCGACCGAGTCGGCGGGCCAGGCGACCAGCGGCAGGATCGCGCAGAGTGTCGGGACCAATCCGGTGGTGATCCGCCGGCTGGCTGGCCAGTTGGCGCGGGCGGGGCTGGTGTGCATCCGCCGTGGCCCGGGCGGGGCGGAACTGGCCCGGCCGCCGGCGGAGATCACGCTGGCCGATGTCTGGGCGGCGATGCGCCGCCCCGGCCTGCCGCTGCTGCCGACCCATCCCGGCCCGAAGCGTGCCGAGGAGACCTTCGGGCTTGCCGTGCCGGGAATGTTGCGGGCGGTGCTGGATGAGGCGGAGCGGGCCATGGAGCGGCAATTGGCCAAGGTGACGCTGGAGGCGCTGGTCGGGCAGCTGCCGCGGCCATGAGGCGGCAGCGTGCCACGGACCGGCCGGGGCGGTGTGGCGCGCCAAGATGGCCGGGATTTCGTTTGTCCTGGGCGCGGCGCTGCGGCCATGCTCGGCCCATCGCGTTGCGGGGAGCAATCCGATGAATGCGCTCGAGATGGATCCGCTGGATATCGTGACCGATCGCTGCATCCGGCGGGGGCTCGGCTTTGCGGGCCTGGCGATCGGGATGGTGATGCTGTCGCTGTCCTTCGACCTGCCGCTGGCCTTGCGCTGCGGCGCCGATCTTGTGGCGCTGACGGCGGGGGTGATGCTGGTCGGCGCCTGGCAGGCACCGCGGCGCGACATGCGCCACAGCGAGATCTGGGCGATCCTCGACCAATCGCGGCCGGAGATCGTGCGGGGACGTCCGAAGCAGCTTGTGCAGGAGGAAATGCGGAGCGCGATGCGCCGGCGCCTGCTGTGGCATGCCGAGCAGCTTGCGATGGTGGCGCTGGCGCTCTGGACGGCGATGGGCATCGCCTGGGTGATGAGGCTTCTCTAAGGCACCGTCAGGCGGCGCCGCGCGGCTCAGCCCGGCAGGCTGCGGTCGCCCTCGCCGAGGGTGCGCTGCATGATCACGACATCCAGCCAGCGGCCGAATTTCAGCCCCGCGCCCTTCATCACGCCGATCTGCCGGAAGCCGCAGGCCGCGTGCAGACCGATGGAGCCGACATTCTCGGAATCGCCGATCAGCGCATACATCTGCCGCAGCCCCGCCGCTTCCGCGCGCACCAGCAGCGCCTCGACCAGCGCCTTGCCCACGCCCTGGCCACGCACATCGTCGCGCACATAGATCGCGTCCTCCGCCGTGTGGCGATAGGCGGAGCGGTCGCGGAAGGGCGCGTGATAGGCATAGCCGAGCAGCGTGCCATCCGGCGCCTCGGCCACCAGCCAGGCCCAGCCCTGGCCGGTCACACGCGCGAAGCGCGCCGCCATCTCCGTCGCATCGGGCGGCACTTCCTCGAAGGTGCCGGTGCCGTGCAGCACGTGATGGGCATAGATCGCCGTGATCGCGGGGACGTCGGCTGTGGAGGCGTCGCGGATCAGCATACGTCGGGGATAAAGCGCACCGTCACGCCCGGCAAGCCGGCCTCAGCCAGGCAGCCCGGCTTCGGCCGCCACGCGCTCGGCCAGCGCGAGCAGCGCGCGGTCGCGCCCCGGCGCGGCGACCAGCGACAGCCCGACCGGCGCGCCATCCACCTTCGCGGCGGGGATCGTGACCTCGCACAGCCCGGCGAGGCCGGCGATCGCGGTGACGCCCATGGTGCGCTCCCGCACCGCCTGCTGGCCCGCCAGCGGCGTATCCACCCGCGGTGCGGGCATGGGGGAGGTGGGGTAGACCAGCACCGCGCCGCCCTGCAGCAACGCGCGGACCCGCGCGCGGAAGGCGTCGCGGAAGCGCCGGCCAGCCATGGCCTTGGCCGGGTCGGTCGCCTTGGCGGCGGCGAAGCGCTCGCCGACACCGGGGCCGAAGGCGGGCTTCGTCGCTTCCACCCAGGAGCCGAGCGTCGCCCAGGCTTCCTCGGCCTGCGCATGGCGGAAATGCTCGAAGACGACATCGAGCGATTCGGGGACGAGGCTGACCGACAGCGCCTGGCCGAGCACGCGCTCGGCGGCCGCGAAGGCTGGGGCGAGTGCGGCGGCGGTGGCCGGCTCGGCGTTGCTCCAGGCGTCCTGGACCCTGAGCAGCGGGCCGGAGGCGCCCTCGCCACCCGGTTGCAGCACAACCTCGCCGACGCGGCGCAGAACGCTCGCGCTCGCGGCGAACCAGCCGGCGGTGTCGAAGGTGGGGCCGAGGCCGCAGGCGCCCGTCAGGTTCACTGCGCCCCAGGAGGGGCGGATGCCGAAGACCCCGCAATAGGAGGCCGGGATGCGCACCGATCCGCCGGTGTCGGAGCCGAGCGCGAAATCCACGAGCCCCGCCGCGACGGCCGCGGCCGACCCGCAGGAGGACCCGCCGGGGAAGCGCTCGGGGGCTGCTGGGTTGATCGGCGTGCCGTGCCAGACATTCTCGCCGGTCAGGCCATAGGCGAGCTCGACCGTCTTGGTCTTGCCGCGCAGGTTGGCGCCGGCCTCGAGCAGGGCGGTGACGACCGGGGCGGTGGCTGCCGCGACCGGATGGGTGCGTGCCCAGTCGGGATTGCCATAGGTGGTCGGCGCGCCGGCGACGTCGAACAGGTCCTTCACCGCGAAGTCGAGGCCGGCGAGCGGGCCGCTGGCCGCGCCCGGGACTTCCACAAGCGGGCCGGGCACGAAGGCGCCCACACGGTCCTCGATCATGCGCGGCATGCGGCTGCTCCCTTCGGTCGGATTGGCGCGGTCGTCCGATAACTGCGGCAACGCACTGCGAAAGACAATGCGCGGTCGCGGCGTGGGGCAGGCGGTCAGGGCGCCGGGCTGGCGAGCGGGGCGGTCGCGGCCGAGAGCGAGCTGCGCGGCGCACCGGCATGATCCCAATTGGCATCGTCGAGCCAGGCGGCGATCGCGTCCCGCCGCGCCGGCCATTCCTCCTCAAGGATGGAGAAGAAGGCGGTGTCGCGCCGGCGGCCCTTGACCACCAGATGCGCGCGCAGCGTCCCCTCGGCCACGAAGCCTAAGCGGCGCGCGGCGGCGATGCTCGGCGCGTTCAGCGCATTGCACTTCCACACCAGCCGGCGGTAGCCGAGATCGTCCATGGCATGGCGCATCAGCAGGAACATCGCCTCCGTCGCCGCGCGGCTGCGCTGCAGGCGGGGGGAGAACCAGATATGGCCGATCTCGATGGCGGCGTTGGCGGGCTGGATCTCCATCAGCGTCAGCCAGCCCTCGACGCGGCCCGACCGGTGCGGGCGGATGGCCCAGGCCATCGGGTCATGCTGGGCGGCGAAGCTGGCGACGTGGCGGGCCATTGCCGCGGCATCCGCGAAGGGGCCGTAGCCCAGATAGGCCCAGGACACCCCCGCCGCATCCGCCTGCGCCGCCGCCCAGAGATCCTCGGCATGGCGCGGGGCGAGGGGTTCCAGCGTCACCGCCGCGCCGCGATGGGGGATGCGGGCGGGCAGGGGGCGCGGGGTTGGGTCCACCTCGGGGCCAAGGGGGGCGGGGCGGGGCGTCGGGTGCATAGACGGATCATGGCCCGGCGCGGCAAGTTGCGCCATTGCAAGGCCGGACGGCCTCTCGCGTTGCAGCATCCGCGCGAGAGGCGCACAACAGGAGCCCTATGAGCAGCACCGCCCCCGCCGATGCGGCCAGCGCCGCGCCGTCCGTGACGCCCCCTGGCGCGCCCCCCGGCTTCTTCCAGGAACGCGTCCTGACCGTCCATCACTGGACCGACCGGCTCTTCTCCTTCACCTGCACGCGCGAT
>JBJOMW010000023.1:0-41561 GCA_046052145.1 Pseudomonadota bacterium | reverse complement strand
GCCCCGCCGTGCCTGACCCGTCGGCGGGCGACGGACAGGCGGCCGCTCACACGTGGATGCACGTCTGAAGACGTGCATCCTACGTTGTAGGGGAACGCTGAGAATCTGGGGACGTCAGGAAATACCTGGGATTGCCGGCGATGGCATAGGCCCTGGGAGCGCCTCCGCCCCTTGGATCGGCAAGCTTCGCGCTGAGGCACTGGTCGGCAATGCAAGCCTGGCCCAGGCCCTCGCCGCGGCACGGCGCTTCCTCGGCGGCGCCTGAACCATGGGCGCGGCGTTCGCACTGCGCACAGAAGCCCGGTGTGCGGACGGGGCTTGCCCGGCGAACCCATTTGGCAAAGACTTGCCTGCCAGAACCAGGGAGACGCGTCCATGAAGAACCTCACCCGCCGCAGCCTCGCTGCCCTGCCGCTCGCGGCCCTTGCCGCGCCCGCCTTCGCGCAAGGCAATTATCCGGCCCGGCCGCCGCGCTGGATCGTGCCTTGGGCCGCCGGCGGCTCGTCCGACTTCGTCGCGCGCCTCGTCGCGCAGGGGATCAGCGGCCCGCTCGGCCAGCAGATCGTGGTGGAAAACCGCGCCGGTGGCGCAACCATCCCGGCGACCGAGGCCTTCGTGCGCGCGCCAGCCGATGGCTACACGCTGTTCTCGGCCGACCTGACGGGCCTCGTCTTCATCCCGGCGATGTCGCAGCGCATCCCCTACGATCCGCAGCGCGACATCCGCATCGTGCACGGCATGGGGCGCTTCCCCTACATGCTGCTCGTGCATCCCTCCTTCCCGGCGAACACGCTGCAGGAATTCATCGCGCAGTGCCGCGCGCGGCCGGGCCAGGTGACGGTCTCCCATGCGGGCGTTGGCTCTCCGAACCATCTCGGCATCGAGCGGCTGATCCGCGCGGCGCGGATCGAGGTGAACCAGGTCTCCTATCGCGGCGGTGCGCCGGCGCTGCAGGACACCATCGCGGGCGTCGTGAACGCCTGCTTCAGCGATGTCGCGGTCGCGGTGCAGGCCATCCAGACCGGCCAGGTGAAGGCGCTCGGCACCTCGATGCCGTCGCGCGTCGGCACCTTCCCGAACGTGCCGACCTTCGCCGAGCAGGGCGTGCAGAATGCGGAGATCTACGCCTGGAACAGCGTGGCCGTGCATTCCTCGACGCCCGAGCCGATCGTCCGCCGACTTGAGGCGGAGGTGCGGCGCGTGGTGCAGGGCGACGACTTCATCACCCGCCTGCGGGGCCTCGCGCTCGAGCCGAACAACCTCGGCACCGACGAGATGCTTGCGCTGGTGCGCCAGGAAGTCGCCACCTGGCAGCCACTGATCCGCGAGCTCGGGATCACGCTCGACAGCTGAGCCGGCGAACCGCCGCAAGCAAGCCAGGGCGGCTTCCCTTCATCGGGGAGCCGCCCTTTTGCATGGCGCGGCCCATCCTCCCGCGGCGGCGGCGCGCGTGTTTCGAGGGTGGTGCCGCAGCGGCGGTTCCGCGTAGGATGAACGCAAGGCGATCTGGTGTTCGGATCGCGCACAAAGATGCGTCGGAACGGATGCCCCCGGAAGCGCGACGGAAGAAGCTCGGCGTGGTGGTGAACCCGATCGCGGGGCTTGGCGGCCGTGTCGGCCTGAAGGGCACGGATGGGCCGGACATTCTGGCGCGTGCGCGGGCGCTCGGCGCCGTGCCGATGGCGGGGTCTCGCTGCGCGCTGGCCTTGCAGGCCATGGCCCCGTTTGCCGACTCCATCGAAATCGTCGCGCCGCCTGGGACGATGGGGGAGGATGCCGTGGCCGCGGCCGGCCTCCGCCTGCGCATCCTCCACGACCTGCCGGCGCTGGCCGGTGATGGCACAGACACGCGTCGCGTCGCCGCCCGGCTGCTCGGGGAAGGGGTGGACCTGCTTCTCTTCGCGGGCGGGGATGGCACCGCGCGTGACGTGATGAGCGTGGTGGGCACGCAGATCCCGATTCTCGGCGTGCCGACCGGCGTGAAGATGCACTCGGCCGTCTTCGGCACGAGCCCGCGCGCGGCGGGGCGGATCGCGGCGCATCTGCTCGGCGGCGAGCCCGCTGTCCGGCTGCGCGAGGCGGAGGTGATGGACCTCGACGAGGAGGCTGTCCGGCAGGGCCGGGTCAGCGCCCGCCTCTACGGCGTCGCCCGCGTGCCGCATGAGCGCGGCATGCTGCAGGCCTGCAAGGCCGGCGCGCGCCCGGATGACGAGGCGGCGCTCGATGCACTCGCGCGCGTGATGGCGCGGGAATGGCCGGCCGACCGGCTCATGATCCTCGGCTGCGGCACGACCACGCGGCGCATCAAGCGCACGATGGGCTTCGACGGCACGTTGCTCGGCGTGGATGTGACGCTGGGCGGGCGGCTCATCGCGCCCGATGCGAACGAAGCGCAACTGCTCCGTCTGCTGGACCGCGCGGGAGAGGGCGGGGCCGGCATCGTGGTCTCCGTCACAGGCGGGCAGGGCTTCCTGTTCGGCCGTGGCAACCAGCAGATCAGCGCCGAGGTGATCCGCCGCGTCGGGCGGGACAACATCACCATCGTGACGGGCGCCGGCAAGCTCGCCACACTCGATCCGGCCCTGCTGCATGTGGACACCGGCAGTGCCGAGGTGGACGCGATGCTGGCAGGCTACATGAAGGTCCACACGGCGCCGGGCCAGCGCATGGTGATGCGCATCGGCGCGGCGGCAGGCTGACTCGGGAAGGGGAGGAACGGATGGCAGCGCAGGGCGGGGGCGCACACCCCTGGATGGCCAACTCCACGGAGGAGGCGAAGGCCGCGATGCTGCGCGCGATCGGCGCGCCGAGCATCGAGAGCCTGTTCGCGCAGATCCCGGAGGATCACCGCTTCCGCGGCAGTCTCGACCTGCCGCCGGCGCTGGCCAGTGAGGTCGCGCTGAAGCGCCACATGCTCGGGCTGCTGAAGAAGAACAGCGATTGCGAGCAGAACCTGTCCTTCCTGGGCGGCGGCATCTGGCAGCACCACGTGCCGGCGATCGTGGACGAGGTGGTCGGGCGCACAGAGTTCCTGACCAGCGTCTGGGGCACGCCGAGTTCCGACCACGGGCGCAACCAGGCCTGGTTCGAGTTCTGCTCCATGATGGGTGAGCTGGTCGGCATGGAGTTCGTCGGCCTGCCCGTCTATTCCTGGGGCTGCGCGATCGGCAATGCGGTCCGCATGGCCGCGCGGCTCAACGGCCGGCGCGAGGTGCTGGTCCCGGCCGGGATGGATCCCGAGCGCCTTGCGGTGCTGCGCCAGTACTGCGAGCCGGAGGGCAGCCACGGCCACATCGCCGTTGTCCCCGTCGCCTTCGAGGTAACGAGCGGCATGCTCGACCTGGCCGACCTCAAGGCGAAGCTCTCGCCGAGGACCGCGGCGGTCTACATCGAGAACCCAGGCTTCCTCGGCGTGATCGAGGCGCGCGGGGCGGAGATCGGGCGGCTTGCCCATGCCGCGGGGGCCGAGTTCATCGTCGGCGTGGACCCGATCTCGCTCGGTGTGCTGGCGCCGCCCGCCGAGTACGGCGCGGATATCGTGGTCGGCACCATCCAGACGCTGGGCGCGCATATGTCGGCCGGCGGCGGCGCCGGCGGCTTCATCGCCAGCCGTGACGAGGAGCGCTACGCGCGCGAATACCCAACGCTCAACATCTCCATCGCCCCCACCGACAGGCCCGGCGAGCACGGCTTCGCGCTCAGCCTGGCGCATCAGTCGAGCTACGGCATGCGGGAAGAGGGGAAGGACTGGACCGGGAATTCGGTCTACCTGACGACGATCGGCTGCGCCGCCTACATGGCCCTGATGGGACCGCAGGGTTTTGCCGAGATTGGCGAGGTGGTCCTCCAACGCAGCCATCACGCGGCGAAGACCTTGTCGGAGATCGAAGGCCTGCGGATCGCCTTCCCCTGCGGCTTCTTCAAGGAGTTCGTCGTCAACTTCGACGGCTCCGGCAGGACCGTGGCGCAGGTGAATGAGGCGCTGCGCGCGCGCGGCATCTTCGGCGGCCAGGACCTCTCGGCCGACTTCCCCGCGCTTGGCCAGAGCGCGCTTTATGCCGTGACCGAAGTGCACAGCGCCGAGGACATTGCGCGGCTCGCCGCCGCCCTGCAGGAGATCGTGGCATGAGCGCCGATGTGACGCCCCGCGAGGTCCACCAGGCCCGCTGGAACGAACCGGTGGTGATGGAGCTCGGCGCCCCGGGCCGGCGCGGCCTCACCTTCGCCGCGCCCGAGGCCGAGGTCGCCGCCATCGGCCCGGCCGGCGATCTGCTACCGCCCGCGATGCGCCGCAAGGCCCGGCCCGCGCTGCCCGAGATGACCGAGCACGACACGCTGCGCCACTACGTGCGGCTTTCGCAGCAGGTGCTGGGCATGGTCGGGATCAGCCTGTTTGGCACCTGCACCATGAAGTACAACCCGCGCGTCAGCGAGGCGCTCGGCCTCCGGCCGCAGATGGCGGAGCTGCATCCGCTGCAGCATCCCGCGACGCTGCAGGGGATGCTCGAGGTCGTCTGGAATTTCGAGCAGATCCTGAAGGCGCTGTCCGGCATGGACCGCTTCACCTTCCAGGCGGCGGGCGGCGCGGATGCTGCCTACACCCATGTCTGCGTCACGCGCGGCTGGCTGGAGGCGACGGGCCAGCTCGGTCAGCGGGATGAGATCGTCACCTCCATCCAGGCGCATCCCTGCAACCCGGCGACCGCCGCGGCCGGCGGTTTCAAGGTGATTACGCTGCCGCTCGAGGAAGGCGGCTATCCGTCCGTCGAGGCGCTGAAGGCGGCGATCGGCCCGCGCACGGCGGCGCTGATGATCAACAACCCCGACGACATGGGCATCTACAACCCGCACATGAAGGAATGGGTGCGGCTGGTGAAGGAGGCCGGCGCGCTCGCCTTCTACGACCACGCCAATTTCAACGGCGTCATGGGCAAGATCCGCGCGCGCGATCTCGGCTTCGATGCCTGCATGTTCATGCTCCACAAGACCTTCGGCGGCCCGAAGGGCGGCGGCGGGCCCGCGACCGGCGCCTATGGTTGCACGGAGGAGTTGGCCCGCTTCCTGCCGAAGCCGATGGTGAACAGGACGGCGTCGGGCTTTACGCTGGACGTGCCGGAGGCGAGCGTCGGCAAGGTGCGAGAATTCATGGGCAACCTGCATATCGTCATGCGCGCCTATGCCTGGGCGCGGGGCATGGGGGCTGAGGGCATCAACGAGGCCTCCGACATTTCCGTCCTCGCGAACAACTACATGGAGAAGGGCCTGCTCGCGATCCGCGGTGTGTCCAAGAGCCACCCCGATATCGGCGGCCCGCGCATGGAGATGACGCGCTACTCGCTGGGCACGCTGAAGGAGGAGACGGACATCGGCGTTGGGGAAGTCGCGAACCGGATGACTGATTACGGCGTGGACGCGCCCTGGCTCGCGCATGAGCCCTGGCTGTTCCCGGAGCCCTTCACGCCGGAGGCCGGCGAGCTGTGGTCGAAGGAAGACATCGACACCTGGGTCGCCGTGGTCCGCAAGGTCTGCGAGGAAGCCTATGCGAATCCGGACCTTGTGAAATCCGCACCCCACAACGCCGCGATCGCCAAGGTCCAGGGCGAGGGTTGCGAGGATCCGGCACGTTGGGCGACCACCTGGCGCGCCTATCTCCGCAAGCATCGCGGCGGCGCCCAGCAGCAGGCGGCGGAGTGAGCCAGACGCCACGCCCCTGGGAGTGGCCCGAGGAGAAATGGCGCGGCCTCGTCTCGCGCGTGCGGGCGGGGCGGCGGCTACGCCCGCGCGAATGGCCGGGCGGCGCGCGCTGCGCCGTCGCGCTCTCCTTCGACTGCGACCACGAGACCTTTGAGATGGGCGCGGGCGGCGAGGCTGTCGGGCGGCTCGCCTGGGGCGAATTCGGCCGCCGCGTCGGCGTGCCGCGCATCCTGGCCGTGCTGGAGCGGCACGGCGTGCCGGCCAGCTTCTTCTGCCCCGCCGTCGCCGCGCTGATCGGGCCGGAGGAGCCGGCGCGCATCGCCGCTGCCGGACACGAGATCGGCATCCATGGCTGGATCCATGAGAACACCTCGATCCTCGAAGAGGCGACCGAGCGCGAGCTGATGCTGCGCGCGCGCGACACGCTGGCGCGGCTTTCGGGCCGCGACCCGGTCGGGCACCGCGCCGCACAATGGGATACCAGCCGGCACACGGTCGCGCTCGTGAAGGAGCTTGGCCTGCTCTACGACAGCAGCCTGATGGCCGATGAGGAGCCCTATGAGCTGCTTCTCGACGGCCAGCCGACCGGCGTGGTGGAGATCCCGGTGGAGTGGCTGCGCGACGACGCCGTCTATTTCCTGTTCAACCGCAACCCCGCGACACGCCCTTATGCGACGCCGGAGGACGTGCTCCGCATCTTCCTGCGCGAGTTCGACGCGGCGTGGGACGAAGGCAGCGTCTTCCAGCTGGTGATGCACCCCTTCGTCATCGGCTACCGTTCGCGCATCTGGATTCTCGAGGAGATCATCCGGCACGCGGCCGCGAAGGGCCGCTGCTGGTTCGCAACCCATGCCGACATCGCCCGCCATGTCCTCTCCCATGCCTGAGCCCACCCTGACCTGGCGCAACGCGGATGGCGCGGCGCGCGAGATCCCCTTCCGCCCCGGCCAGAACCTCGCTGCCGCGCTGACGGCCGCCGGCGTGCGCGAGCTGCGCGCGACACGTCGCAGCCTGGACGGGGAAGGGCGCGGGCTGCATTGCGGCATGGGCGTCTGCCAGGACTGTCTGGTCGAGGTGGATGGCGAGCCCAACATGCGCGCCTGCATGACCAAGGCGCAGCCCGGCATGCAGCTGCGCCACCAGGATTTCCCGGGCGCCGCGCGCCTGCCGGACGGGCCCGTCCCGGTGCCCGACGACAGCCCCCTGCCGGCGCCGGAGGTCGTGGACCTGCTGATCCTGGGTGGCGGCGCGGCCGGTCTGTCCGCGGCCATCGCCGCGCGGCGCTGCGGCCTTGATGTGCTGGTGGTGGAGGAACGGACGGCGCTGGGCGGGCAATACTACAAGCAGCCCGCGGCGGGGCTCGATGCGCCCCCGCTCGATCCGCAGCAGGCCGAAGGCGGCGCGCTCGCGGCGGCGGCCGAAGCCTCTGGCGCGCGGATCCTGCGCGGGGCGGAGCTCTGGGGCGCCTTCGACCTGGATCGGCTCGCGATCTTCGACGGCGCGCGCACGCGGCTTGTCTCGCCGCGCGCCATGATCATCGCCGCCGGCGCCTATGAGCGGCCGCATGTCGTGCCCGGCTGGACGCTGCCCGGCGTGATGACGACCGGCGCGGCGCAGACGCTCTGGCGCAGCCATCGCGTGCTCCCCGGCCGCCGCGTGCTCGTCGCGGGCAACGGGCCGCTCAACATGCAGGTCGCCTGCGAGCTGGCTGAGGGCGGCGCGGAGGTGGTCGCGATCGCGGAGGCCGCGCCCGGCCCCTCCAGCCGCCTGAAGGAGGCGATCGCGATGGCCGCCGCCGATCCGGCGCTGGCGGCGAAGGGCGTGCGCTACCTGGCGACGCTGGCGCGGCGGCGCATCCCACTGCTCTACGCCACGGTGCTGACGCGCATCGCGCGCGGGGCGGATGGCGCGCTCCAGGTCACGCTGCGCGGCGCGCGCGGCGACAGCCTGCACGAGGTGGACGCCGTGATGCTCGGCTACGGCTTCCTGCCGAGCCATGAGACGCTGCGCGCGCTCGGCGCCGACTGTGGCTACGATGCCGCGCGCGGACAGTTCGTGCCGCAGCGCGACGCCGATGCGATGACGACCGTGCCCGGTCTCTATGCCGTGGGCGACTGCGCCGGCCTCGGCGGCGCGCCGGCCGCGCGGGAGGAGGGCATGATCGCTGCCATCGCCGCCGCGCGCCGCCTCGGCCGCGCCGTGCCGGCGGAGATGGAGGCGGAGGAACGGGCCGCGCGGCGCCGCCTGCTGCGCCATCGCCGTTTCCAGGACGCGCTGTGGAAGCTCTTCGCCGCGCCGCGCGCGGGGCTGTCGCTGGCCGACGAGTCCACCATCGTCTGCCGCTGCGAAGAGGTGACGAAGGGCGAGGTCGACGCCGCGCTGGCGGATGGCGCGCCGGCGCTTGGTGAATTGAAGCGCCGTACGCGCTGCGGCATGGGCCGCTGCCAGGGGCGCAGTTGCGGCCAGCTTCTCGCTGAGCATCTGGCGGCGACGCAGGGCCGTCCGCTCGACAATTTCGCGCTCTTCGCGCCCCGCGCGCCGGTGAAGCCCATCGCGATCGCCGACATCGTGGCGCTCGGGACGCCGGAGACCACCCCATGACCCTGCCGCGCGATGTCGCGGTCGCTGTGGTGGGCGGCGGCATTGTCGGGCTCTGCACCGCGCTCGAACTCGCGCGCGAGGGCACCGAGGTGCTGGTGCTGGACGACAGCGCGCGGCTCGGCGGCACCACCGCGAATGCCGGCAGCCTGCATGTGCAGATGCAGAGCCGCTTCATCCGGATGTATCCGGAGCAGGTCCCGGGCCTGGAGGCCTCGCTACCCCTCTACACCGCCGCGGCGCGCCGCTGGGCGGAGCTGGAAGGCGAACTCGGCACCAGCATCGAGTTGAAAGCCTCTGGCGGGCTGATGGTGGCGGAGACGGCGGAGTCCTACGAGTTCCTGGCCCGCAAATGCGAGCGGGAGAAGCGGCTGGGCCTGCAGGTGGAGATGTTCGGCCGTGCCGAGCTTGCGCGCATCGCGCCCTATTTGGGGGAAGCCGTTGTCGGCGCCGAGTTCTGTGCGGAAGAGGGCAAGCTCAACCCGTTGCTGGCGAACCAGGCCGTTCGGCGTGCGCTCGCGGCGCTCGGTTCAACCATCCTGCCGGAGACACGGGTGGAGGAGCTGACGCCGGATCTGCGCGGCGGCTGGATGTTGCGGACCGAAGCGGGCGCGCTGCGTGCGGGCCGCGTCGTGTTGGCGGCGGGGGCGGGCACCGGCGCGCTGCTCGCGCCGCTCGGCCCCGTGGTGCCGACGGTCGCAGAGCCGCTGCACATGAATGTCACGGAGGCGACCGCGCCGCTGATCGGCCACCTGGTGCAGCATGCCGAGCGGATGATCACGCTGAAGCAGCTCTCCGCGGGGCAGGTGGTGATCGGTGGCGGCTGGCCGGCGCGGCTGCACGGGCCCCGCCAGCACCCGACCGTCGAAGCCGCGAGCCTGATCGGCAATCTGCGCCTGGCCAGCCACATCGTGCCACGGCTGTCGCGGCTGCGATTGCTCCGCAGCTGGGCTGGCGTGAACACCACGGTGGATGGGCGCTGCGTGCTGGGCGAGGTGCCGGGGCGCCCCGGCCTGTTCACCGCCGTGCCGGGCGACGCCGGCTACACGCTCGGGCCGCTGGTGGGGCGGCTGGCGGCGGGCGCCGTGCTCGGCCGGCGCGACCTCGATTTCGACATCGCGCCCTTCTCGCCGTGCCGCTTCGCCGGCGCGCCCGCGCTCGCCTGATCTAGTCCAGCGCCGCCTGGATGCGCGCCGAGGCGCCCAGCAGCTCGCCCAGGAACTGCGTGCGCAGCTCCTCCAGCGAGACGCGCGAGGTGGGGCCGCAGATGTTCAGCGCGCCAACCGTGACGCCGCCGCGGCCCCGCAGCGGCACGGAGAGCGAGCGCAGGCCGAGCTCCAACTCCTCATCCACGATCGCCCAGCCCCGCTCGCGCGCCTCGTCCACCGCCGCCAGGAGCTTCGCTTGGTCGGTCACCGTCTTTCCGGTGCGCGCCTCCGGCTGCGAAGCGGCGATGACGCGCTCGGCAGCGACCGGTGTCAGCCCGGCGAGCAACACGCGGCCGACGGAGGTGCAATAGGCCGGCGTGCGGCTGCCGACGCGCAGATCCACGTTGATCAGGTGGCGCGCGCTTGGAATGTGCAGCACATAAAGGACTTCCGCCCCGTCGAGCACGGCGCCGTAGCAGGACTCGCCGAGCCGCTCGGAGAGTCCCGCCAGCACCGGCCGCGCGATGTCCCACACCGAAGACGTGGCCATCACCGCATGACCGAGTTCGAGCAGCCGCGGCGTGAGCGCGAAGCGCTTGCCGTCGGTCTCCGCATAGCCGGCATGGACGAGGGTGAGCAGGAAGCGCCGCGCGCTCGCGCGCGTCAGGCCGGCATGCTCCGCGACCTCGGTCAGCGTCATGCGCGGGCGGTCGCGGCGGAAGGCCTTCAGCACCTCGAACAGTCGCAGGGCGGAGTGGACGAGTTCGCGGTCGGCGCCCTGGCGTTCCGCGCCGTCGTCGAGCCCCATCGCCTCGGGGTCGAGTTCGTCGTGCACCGCAGCCCGGTCGGGGGCCATGTCCCACCTTCCATCTATATCGTGCCGAAGTTTGCCGCGCGTTCGCCTTGCGAACAAGGCGGGATGACTGCGTGCGCGTTGCGGATCGCCCCTTGCTGCGATGCCGGCAATCCTGTTCACTCGGCGCAATCCTGTTCGCAAGACAGCAGGTCTCGCAGAAGCGGGCCGTCGCGGGAAAGAGTGAGGAATGCCCAACCGGAGCATAACCGGTTTCGGTCGGCGCGCCGCGCGGCTGCACCTCTTCGACGCCAAGGCCGGCACGCGGATCGAAGCCGCCCTTGCAGCACCCGCCCGGGCGGACGCCGCCTGAGACTCCGGAGGAACCGACGCAGATGGACCGCAACAGCGTGAACTGGTCCGGGCCGATGCCCGCGGTCACCACCCCATTCGACGCTGCAGGCCAGGTGGATCGTAGCGGGTTCCGCGCCAACATCGCCCGGCTGCTCGACGAGGGTGCGACCGGCATCGTCGCCTGCGGCTGCACCGGCGAGTTCTGGAGCCTGTCGCTGGCCGAGCGCAAGGCGCTCTATGCCGATGCCGTCACCGCCGCTGCCGGCCGCGGGACGGTGATCGTTGGCACGGGCTGCGTCGGCGCGGCCGACACGATCGAACTGGCCCATGCCGCCAAGGCCGCTGGTGCGGATGGCATCCTCGTCCTGCCGCCCTATTTCGTGAAACTGACCGATGACGAGATCTTCGCGCATTACGCCGCGGTCTCGGCGGCCTCGCCGCTGCCGATCGTCGTCTACAACATCCCCGGCAATGCGGTGAACGCGGTCTCGCCCGCGCTTGCCTCGCGCCTCGCGGATCTCGAGAAGGTCGTGGCGATCAAGGAAAGCAGTGGCGACTGGAACAATTTCTACGCCACGCTGCTGGCCGTGAAGGATCGCATCCGCGTGTTCTGCGGCCCGTCCTCGGTCTTCGGCGTGCCGGCGATCCATGCGGGCGCGGACGGCACGGTGGACTGCTTCCCGAATGTGTGGCGCGGCACGCTGGACCTTTGGTACGCGGCGCGCGATCCGGCGCGCCTGGCGGAAGCCGAGGCGCTGCAGGCGACCGCACGGAAGCTGACGGATCTGTTCGTGACCGGTGGGCGCACGCTGTATCCGGCGACGAAGGCTGCCATGGATCACCTCGGCTTTCCGGGCGGCGGCGTGCCGCGCATGCCGCTGCAGCCGTTGCACGGCGCGCCGCTCGAGGGGTTGAAGTCCGGCCTCGCCGACCTCGGGGTGCGCTGAGATGGATCTCGGCATCCGGGGCCGCCGCGCCATCGTTTGCGCCGCGAGCCAGGGGCTCGGCCGCGCCTGCGCCGAGAGCCTGGCGCGCGAAGGCTGCGACCTGATCATCAACGCGCGTACGCCCGGTCCGCTGGAGGAAGCGGCCGAGGCCATGCGCCGCGCCTTCGGCGTCAGCGTCACCGCCGTTGCCGCCGATATCAACTCCGAGGCCGGGCGCGATGCGTTGCTCGCCGCCTGCCCGAACCCCGACATCCTGGTCAGCAGCCCCGGCACGCGGCAGGTCCCCGGCGATTTCCGCAGCTGGGATCGCGCCGAGTGGGACAAGTGGTGGAACGAGCACTTCTATACGGCGGTAGACCTCATCAAGCGCGTGGCACCGGGGATGTGCGACCGCAAGTTCGGCCGGATCGTCAACATCTCCGTCTCCTTCATCAAGTTCCCGCAGGTGGGCTTCGCGCACAGCCATTCGGCGCGCGCCGGCCTTTCGGCGGCGATCGCGTCCTTCGCGCGGGAACTCATCCCGCACAACGTGACGGTGAACAGCGTCTGTCCCGGCCTGTTCGACACGGAAGCGCTGCGCGTGAATCTGCACGGCCATGCGAAGCGCCTGAATACGACCTATGAGGCGATGGTCGAGGACCGGCTGAAGACCTGCCCGGCCGGCCGCTTCGCCGACCCGGCGGAATGCGGCGACCTCGTCGCCTATCTCTGCAGCGCGCAGGCCGGCTTCATGACGGCGCAGAACATCGTCAATGACGGCGGCTTCTACCAGGGTCTGTTCTGATGACGGATGGCGCGATGCTGCCGGCGGCGGGGCGCGTGGCCGCCGTCTCCGGCGCCGGGCGTGGGCTCGGTGCGGCGATCGCGCGGCGGCTGCATGCGGAAGGATTCGCGCTGGCGCTCGGTGTGCGCGATCCGGCACGCTCGGCGGCGCAGCTCGCCCTGCCTGCGGATGGCCCGCGCGTCACCTGGCATCGCTACGACGCGCAGCGCCCCGAAACCGCCGCGTCCTGGATCGCGGAAGCCGTGGCCGCGCATGGCCGGCTGGATGCGCTGGTGAACAATGCCGGCATCCTGCGGAAGGTGACCTTCGACGAAGGCTCCGAGGACGATCTCGACGCGATGTGGGAGGTCAATGTCAAAGGGCCATTCCGCGCGATCAAGGCTGCGCTGCCGCATCTGCGTGCCGCGGGGCATGGGCGGCTGGTCAACATCGCCTCCACCGACGGCAAGCGGATCCGCGATCCCTCGGCACCGCTCGGCTATGCGATGACCAAGCACGCGCTGATGGCGCTGACCCATGCGGCGCGCTTCGCGGGCCACGCGGATGGGCTGCGCGCGACCGCTCTCTGCCCCGGCGCCATCGACACGGAGTTGATCGCGGGCCTGGTCGGCGCCACGCCGGCCGCCGGGCGCCTGAAGCCGGAGACGGTGGCAGAAATCGTCTGCCTGCTGCTCCGCCTGCCCGACCAGGCGAATGTCGCGGAGCTGGTCGTGAACACGCGGCTCGAGGCGACGCTGTGAATGTTCTAGGCCAGCGCGCGCGGTGTGAAGCCAGCGATCTCCGCATCGTCGCCGCGGCGCCGGCCGAGCGCGAGTTCTGCGATCAGCCGCGCGACATGCGGGCCGGCCGTGAAGCCCATCCAGGGGAAGAAGCACAGGAACACGCCGGGCGCGCCCGGCAGCTCGCCGAGGATCGGGCGCCAATCCTGCGTGCCGTTGACGATCGCGGCCCAGCTGCGCACCACGCGCATCCGCGCCACCGCCGGCACCGCGGCGATGGCCAGGCGAAGGTTCGGGATCAGCGACTCCTCGCTCACCACCGGCAGGCCGGTGACGGGATGCAGGCGTGCTGGCCAGCCTCCGCCGATGATCACGCTGCCCTGCGCCGTCTGCTTGAGAGAGAGCCGATCCGCGGCCGAGTAGACCAGGTGCGGCACCAGCGGCGCGACGCGCTCCGTCACCGTCACCTGGATCGGATGCGCCTCGATGGGCAGATTGAGGCCGAGCCAACCCGCGACCTCGCCCGCGGCGGCGCCAGCGCAGTTCACCACGCGGCGCGCGCGGACCACGCCGGCGGTCGTCGCGACCAGCCACGCTTCGCCGTCGCGCGTCATGCCCGTCGCCCTGGTGCGGCGGCTGATGCGCGCGCCGTGGCGCTGCGCGGCGCGGGCGAAGGCGAAGGTCGCCATCAGCGGATTCGCCTTCCCCTCGATCGGGCAGTAGGTGCCGCCGATGGTCTCAGGCGTCAGATAGGGCGCCAGCGCCAGCATCTCCGCCCGATCCAGCAGCCGCACATCCAGGCCCTCGGCGCGTTCGATGGCGGATTTCCGCCGCAGCATGTCGAGTTCCGCCGGGCGGCGCGCGACCATCAGCCCGCCCTTCGCGCTGACCTCCAGCTCCGGTGCCGCCAGTTCGGCGGGCAGCTCCATCCAGCGCGCGATGCCGTCCATCATCAGGTGCAGCGTCGGCGCGAAGCGCCGCGCCCAGCCCTCGCCTTGGTTCAGAAAGGGCTCGACCGGGATCTGCGCGTGGAAGCTGCCGGAATTGTTGCCCGAGGCCGCGGCGTTCAACTCGCCCTGTTCCAGCAGCAGCACATCGGCGCCGCCGTCGCGCGCCAAGTGATAGGCCACCGCGCAGCCCGCGAGCCCACCACCGATGATCACATAGTCCGCAGAGGAGTCATTCGCCATGGCTGAACTTCGCGTCGCCGCCTCGACCTTTCCGTTCCTCTATTCGCACTCCGGGCATGGTGCGCTCAAGCACCTGGCGTCGCAGGGCTACACGAATTTCGAGCTGATGATCTTCCCGCCGCATCTCTGGCCGTCCTCCATGACGCCGGCGGAGAAGGCGGAGCTGAAGGCCTGGCTCGACGGCAACGGGTATCGCATCACCAGCTTCTGCTATCCACTGCTCGACAACAACCCGAACAGCACCTGCCCGATCATGCGGCGCTACACGCTGGACCGCTACCGGGAGGCGATCGACCTCGCGCATGAACTCGACTGCCCCTATGTCTGCGCAATCCCGGGCCCGGTGAACTCCCTCATCAACCCGCCCGTGCCTTGGATGCGCGACTGGTTCGTGCAGGGCATGAAGGAACTGGTGGCGCATGCGAAGGGCAGCCGCACCGAGATCATCCTGGAGAACGTGCCCTTCACCTTCCTCCCGACCGCGAAGGATATGCTGGACGTCGCGAACGACATCGATCCCTCTGTCGGGATCAACTTCGACGTCTGCAACAGCGCCTACATCAAGGAGGATCCGGCGGCGGCCATCCGCATGCTGGGCGCGCGCGTCAAGAACGTGCACATCAGCGACAGCGCCTATGAGGTGTTCAAGCACGACCGCCTCGGCACTGGCATGGTGCAGCCCGGCCCGGCGGCTGCCGCGCTCAAGGAGATCGGCTACACCGGCCTCACCGTGCTCGAGATCATCACGGATGCCTGCCAGCCCGGCACGGACCCGGATGGCGATCTCGCCGCCAGCCACGACATCCTGGCCACGCAGGGCTGGGAACAGCGCCCGTCCAAGCGATAAGGACCGTTCGACATGACCAAGCAATTTCGCGGTTGCCACACCGTGACCGTCACGCCCTTCACCGAGGACGGCAGCGCGATCGACGTCCCCGCGCTGAAACGCTTCCTGGACTGGCAGCACGCCTGCGGCGTGCCGGGTGTCATCATCCTCGGCACAACCGGCGAGTTCCTGACTGTCTCTGACGCTGAGCGCGAGCAGTATGTGGCGGAAACCGTCGCGCATTGCCGCGGCAAGATGACGGTGATGGTCGGCGCCGCCAACGCCCACACGCCGACCGCCGTGCGCTATGCGAAGATGGCCGAGCGCCTTGGCGCCGACGGGCTGATGATCGCGCCGCCCTACTACTACACCGTCACCGAGGACGAGATTTTCGCCTACTACGCCGCGATCAGCGAGGCGGTCTCGATCCCGATCATGCTCTACAACAACCCCTTCACGACGCATGTGGACATCAAGCCCCATCTCGTCGCGAAGATGACGAAGCACCTGCCGAACATCCGCTACATCAAGGAAGCCAGCATGGATGTCGCGCGCGTCTTCGACATCGTGGAGGCGACCGAGGGCGTGATGAACGTCTTCGCTGGCGAGCGCGTGGTGGAGAGCTTCAAGCTCGGCGCGGTGGGCTACGTTGACCCTTACGGCAACTACGCGCCGCGCGCTTCCACCGCGCTGTTCCAGCTGCTCGAGGCCGGCCGCGTGCGAGAGGCGACTGCGATCCAGCACGTGCTCGACCATATGACGAACATCATCAAGGAGGGCCATCCGCTCTACGGCCACCAGTGCTATTCGAAGGCGCTGGCGGCTGCAGCGGGCTATCCGGTCGGCGATGTCCGCCCGCCCATCACCACCTTCGCCTCGCTCGGCGAGGAGGGACGGGAGAAGGTGAAGGTGCTGCACACGCTGATGCAGAAGCTCGACCGCATGATGGACGAGTTCACCGCCGGCAAGGTGGCGTGAGGCCAGGGCGGGTTGGCCTCAGGCCAGCCCGCCATCCACGCGCAGCAGCCGCCCCGTGATGGCGGAGGAGAGATCGCTCGCCAGGAACAGTGCGGCCTTGGCGACCTCCTCCTCCGTCGCGATGCGGCCGAGCGGCGTCTCGGCGCCATAGGCCGCCAGCGCGTCCTCGGGTGACGGGCCGAGGCCACTTGCCGCGCGCGCCGCGACGCGGCCGCGCAGCGCCTCGGTCGCGATCGGTCCGGGCCCGAGCGCATTGACGCGGATGCCGCGCGCGCCGAGTTCCTGCGCCGCGACACGCACGATGCCGAGCACTGCGTGCTTGGTCGCGTTGTAGAGCGCCTGACGCGGCGCGCCTTGCTCCGACATGATGGAGCCCATAGCGACCACCGCCCCGCCGCGCGGCATCAGCGGCACGGCGTACTTGAGACAGAGTGCGACGCCGCGGACATTCACGGCGAAGACACGGTCCCATTCGGCCATGTCGAGCGCAGTGAGCTCCCGCCACGGCGGCACCAGGCCGGCATTGGCCACCAGCACGTCGAGACGGCCATGCCGGGCGGCGACCTCCGCGAGGGCGGCCGCCACCTGCGCCTCCTCCGTCACGTCGCAGGCGATGTCGGCGCCGGTGAGATCAAGCGTCGCGACCGTCGCGCCCTCGGCGCGGAAGCGCCGGGCGATGGCGGCGCCGAGGCCGCGTGCCCCTCCGGTGACCGCGGCGATGCGGCCGGCGAGCAGCCCGCTCATCGGACGTAGCTCGCGCCGTTCACGTCGATTGTGGCGCCGCTCAGGTGCCGCACGCGCCCAGTGGCGAGGAAGGCGACGAGCTCCGCGAGGTCATCGGGCGGCACCCACTCGCCCATGGCGAGGCCGGCGGTGACCTTGTCCTCGCCACCGGCGATCGCGGCGGCGTCCACGCTCATCTGCGTCCGCACCACGCCGGGCGCGACGATGTAGGACAGCACGCCCGCCTTCGCGTAGTGCCGCGCGACGGTCTGTGCCGCGGCCTTCACCGCCGCCTTGCTCGCCGCATAGGCGATCGTCGCCTGACTGCCGGAGCCGCGCTGGGCGGCCCAGGAGGACATGGTGACAAGCACGCCGCCGCCTTGGGCCACGAAGTGGTTCACCGCGTGCTTCATGAGCCGGGTGGGGGAGGCGACGTTGACGCGCCATTGCGTCTGCCAGGCGTGGTCCCAGGCCTCCAGCCCGTCCTCGATCCCGCCCGCATTCAGGAAGATGGCGGCGTTCAGCACCACGCAGTCGACGCGCGGTGCGATCGCGAGGGCCTGGTCCCAGAGACGGTCCATGGCCGGCGGATCCCCCTGGTCGGCCGCAAGGACATGGCTGCGCCCCGGCGGGACATCCGCGAGGGCGGCGCGGGCGCCTGCCACGTCGGTGTTGCAGTGGGCGATCACGGTCGCCCCCTCGGCGCCCAGCTTGCGCGCAATCGCCGCGCCGATCCCCTTTGAGGCTCCTGTTACCAGAACTGTCTTGCCTGCGAGCTGCACGCCTGTTCTCCCATCATCTCCGCGCGGCATGGCGTCGTCGTGCGGCCCGTCGTCCCCGGCTCGATCCTGGCTCCGCCTTGGATGGGCGCGCCAGGGCGCATCGCGGATTTTCGCGGGCGGCCTCCCTTCTAGCGCCGGATGTCGCGGCGCGCATTCGTCGCGACCGGCTCGGACGGCAGTTCCGGCCCTGAACGTGGGCGACCGCTTGCTGCGGCGACGCTGTCCCCGTCGCCATGGGGCGATTCCTGTCCCCGACCCGTCGCGTCGCCTCTGGACCTGTGCCGGGGGCCAGATCACTCTGCCGCACCGGGACAAGCCCAGACGGAGGACACCTAGATGTCGATGGACAAGGTCGCGCTCGTCACCGCGGCTGGCAGCGGCATGGGCGCCGCGGCGGCGCGCCGCCTGGCGGCGGATGGCTTCAAGGTTGCCCTCCTCTCCTCCTCCGGGAAGGCGGAGGCGCTGGCCGCCGAACTCGGCGGCTTCGCGGTCACGGGCTCGAACCAGTCGAATGACGATCTGGGGCGCCTGGTGGAGGGCGCGATGGCGCGCTGGGGCCGCGTGGATGTGCTGGCCAACAGCGCCGGGCATGGGCCCCGCGCGCCGATCCTCGAGATCACCGATGCGCAGTGGCATGCGGGCCTCGACATCTACCTGATGAACGTTATCCGGCCGACGCGGCTGGTGACGCCGATCATGCAGGCCCAGAAATCCGGCGCCATCATCAATATCTCAACCGCCTGGGCCTTCGAGCCGAGCGCGATGTTCCCGACTTCCGCCGTCTTCCGCGCGGGGCTTGCGGCCTTCACCAAGGTCTTCGCGGATACCTATGCGGCCGAGAATCTGCGCATGAACAACATCCTGCCCGGCTGGATCGACAGCCTTCCCGCAACCGAGGAGCGCCGCCGCAGCGTGCCGATGCAGCGCTACGGAACGGTGCGGGAGATTGCGGCGACCGTCGCCTTCCTGGCCTCGGACGGGGCGGGGTACATCACGGGCCAGAACATCCGCGTGGATGGCGGGCTGACCCGCGCCGTGTGATCCGCAGGATCGCGCTGCGCCCCCCGCGCTTGGCGGCGCGGCGTTGCACGGCCAGGATGCCCGCGAGATTGGCGTGAGGGGGAGAGTGCCATGCCGAGCCTGTCTGTGAACGGGACCGAGATCCACTATGCCGAGGCTGGCGCCGGCGGCGCGCCGCTGCTGCTGGTGCATGGCACCCTCGGCGATCAGCGGAGCTTCGGCGCGCAGATGAAGCCGCTCGCCGCCGCGGGCTTCCATGTGATGGCGCTGTCGCTGCGCCATTGCTGGCCCGGCACCTGGCCGGCGGAAGGCGGGGATTTCCGCATCGACACGCATGTCGCCGATGTCGCGGCCTTCATCGCGGCGCTGGGCAAGGGGCCGGTCGCGCTGCTCGGCCATTCCCGCGGCGGGCATATCGCGCTCCGCGTCGCGGAACGGCATCCCGCCTTGCTGCGCGCGCTGATCCTGGCCGAGCCCGGTGGCGAGCTGGATGAAAGCCTCGGGGGCAAGCCGGGCGCGGCGGCGCAGGCCAGCGCCTTCGCGCAAGCCGCCGAATTGGTGGCGGCGGGCGATGAGGAAGGCGGGCTGAAGGTCGTGGCCGAGCACACTGGCGGCCCCGGCGCCTGGGAGCGGCGGCCGGAGGAGCGCAAGGCCGTCAGCCGCGCCAATGCGCGCACCCTGCTGGGCCAACGGCATGAGGCGCGCCGCGCCTATTCGCGCGCCGGGGCCACGTCCATCCGTACGCCGACCTTGTTCCTCTATGGCGCCCAGACGCGCCCGGGCTTCGTCGCGAATGTCGAAGCGCTGTCGGGCGCGATCGCGGGGTCCAAGGTGGTGGTGATCCCGAACGCCACGCACGGCCTGCCTTACGAGAACCCGAAGGACTTCAACGCCGCGGTCGTCGGCTTCCTGGGCGCGCTCTGAGCAGGGCGGCCGGCGCGCAGCCGGGGTGGGGCACTATGGCCAGGGTGGTCTGCTCCGGCATCGGTGTGCTGGACCAGGTGTGGGAGCTGCCGGCCCTGCCGGAGGCGCCGGGCAAGTACATCGCCTCCGGCCTCCGCGCGGTCGGTGGCGGCATGGCGGCCAATGCGGCGGTCGCGGTCGCGGCACTCGGCGGCGAGGCCGCCTGGTGCGGGCGGCTCGGCGCGGATGCGGCGGGCGCGACATTGCTGGCCGCGCTGCGGCGTCACGGCGTGGATACGCGCGGCGTCACCGTGGCGGAGGGCGCGCGTTCCCCGAATTCTGCCGTGCTGCTGGATGGGGAGGGCGAGCGCATCCTGGCCGTCTTCCCTGGTGACGGCCTGCCCGAGGACGCGCCGATCCCGCCCGAAGTGCTGGAAGGGGCTGGCGCCGTGCTGGCCGATCCGCGCTGGGTCGGCGGCGCCGAGCGGCTGTTCGCGCTGGCCGCCGCGCATGGCCTGCCGCGCGTTTTCGACGCCGACATCGCCCCGCGCGAGGTGCTGCATCGCCTCGCGCGGCAGGCCGACCATGTGATCTTCTCGGAACGCGGCCTTGCCGCCTTCTGCGACCATCCGGATGCGGAGGCAGGGCTTGCGGAGGCGGCGGCGATGCTGCCGGGCCAGGTCGCGGTCACGCTCGGCGCCCGGGGCAGCCTGTGGTGGCGCGGGGGCAGGGCGGTGGGTCTCGGCGCGCCGCGTATCCAGGCGCGCGATACCACCGGCTGCGGCGATGTCTTCCACGGCGCCTATGCGCTGGCGCTGGCCGAGGGGGCTGCGGTGGAGGATGCGGCGCGGCTTGCCACCGCGGCCGCGGCGCTGAAGGCCGAGCGTGGCAGCGGCTGGGAGAGCATGCCGGACCGCGCCGCAGCCGAGGCGCTGGCCCGGCAGGCCTGGGGCTGACGCCGCACGCGGACGTGCGCGGATTGAGCAGGGCGTCGCGTGTTCGCGAGATCAAGCCAGGATCTGCGCGCCCGTCGGCTTGCGGGCGATGGCCACGCGCGGGCGCTGCTCTGCGTCGCACACGAGCTCCAACGCCTCATAGCCGCCCTGGCGCTGCAGAAGCCGCAGGGCCTGCTTGTCCTGTCCCTCGCCGAATTCGAAGGCGAGCCACCCGCCGGGCCGGAGGAAAGGCGGCGCCTCCGCGACCAGGCGCTGGTGGATGGCGATGCCATAGGGGCCGCCGTCGAAGGCCTCGCGTGGCTCCCGATCGAGCAGATGACGGCGGTCGCCGGCCAGTCGGCCGCTGGAGATGTAGGGTGGGTTGCAGACGACGAGATCAACGCGCTGTTCAAGCGCGAGGCCAGAGAGCGGGGCGAACATGTCGCCCTGCACGACGCTGACCCGCGATGCGAACCCGAGGCTCTTGGCATTGCGCGCTGCAGTCGCGGTCGCGGCCTCGGCGATGTCCGTCGCAAAGAGGCGCGCGGCCGGATGCAGCGCCGCAATGGCCAGGGCGAGGTTGCCCGCACCGCACCCAATATCGATGACCAGTGGCTCGGGCGTGTTGGCGATCAGCGCAAGGGCGCGCCGGCAAAGCAGCTCGGTCTCCGCGCGGGGCTGCAGAACGGCGGCGCCGACTTCGAATTCGAGGCCCATGAAGGGGGCGCGTATCGGCGCCGGTTCTTCCTTCGCCATGCGTGTCTCCGTCCCCGCTGGGCTTGTGTGGTCGCGGTTGGGCAGCGTGGCAGGCGGCGCCTGGCGGCGCGAAACGCGATCCCGTCAGCGCCGGGGCGAAGCCGGGCTTGTCCCGATGGACGCTGCGCCGCCGCCACGGCTAGGCTTGCGCTGGAGATTAGGTGCGCGGCGCATCGAGGGAGATCGTCCGGGTGGCGGATGCAATGCCGATCCTCGCGGCCGAGGCGAGGCAGAGCGCATGACAACGGCGCTGCTGCCGATGGGCTACAGCTATGGCGCAGTCGCCGCGCGCTTCCGCTGGGACATCCCGGCGCGCTGCAACATTGCGGAAGAGGCGTGTGACCGCTGGCGTGGCAGCGGGCGGACGGCGCTGATCCATCTGCGCGAGGATGGCGGCGTCGAGCACATCGGCTTCGACGCGTTGCACCGTCGTGCCTGTCGGCTGGCCAATGTGCTGGAGGCGCATGGCATCGCGCGTGGCGACCGCATCGGCGTGCTGCTGCCGCAATCGCCGGAGGCGGCGGTGGCGCATCTCGCGGCCTATCGGATCGGCGCCATCGCCGTGCCGCTGTTCCTGCTGTTCGGCGAAGCGGCGCTGGAGTATCGCCTGGCCGATTGCGGTGCCGCCGCGCTCATCACCGATGCGGACGGGCTCGCGAAGGTCGCATCGCTCCGCGATCGCCTGCACGCGCTGCGGTTGGTGCTGGCCGTGGGCGGCGGGGAGGGCGCGCGCGACCTAGCGGCGGAAATGGCGCGCGCGAAGGACAGCCACGCCTGCGTCGCAACGGCGCCGGATGATCCGGCGCTGATCATCTACACCTCCGGCACCACCGGCAGCCCGAAGGGCGCGCTGCACGGGCATCGCGTGCTGCGCGGCCACCTGCCGGGTGTCGAATTGCCGCAGGAGCGATTCCCTCAGCCCGGCGACCTGTTCTGGACGCCGGCGGATTGGGCCTGGATCGGCGGGCTGCTCGACGTCCTGCTACCGAGCCTCTTTCACGGCGTGCCGGTGCTGGCGCATCGGATGGCGAAGTTCGACCCGGAGCGCGCCTTTGCGCTGATGGCCGCGCAGGGCGTGCGCAACGCCTTCCTGCCGCCGACTGCGCTCAAGATGCTGCGGGCGGTGCCCGATCCGCGCCGCTTCGGCCATCGTCTGCGCAGCATCGGCAGCGGCGGCGAGACTCTGGGCGCGGAGATGCTGGACTGGGGCCGCGAGGCCTTCGGCCTGACCATCAACGAGTTCTACGGCCAGACGGAATGCAACCTCGTCGTCTCCAACTGCGCGGGGCTGTTTCCGGTGAAGCCCGGTTCCATGGGGCGTGCCGTGCCGGGGCATGAGGTCGCCATCCTCGGCGATGATGGCGCGACGCTGCCGCCCGGCCGGGAAGGCGCTATCGCGGTGCGCGCACCTGATCCGGTGATGTTCCTCGGCTACTGGAACCGGCCCGAGGCAACGCGAGAGAAATTCCGCGGCGACTGGCTGTTGACCGGCGACCGCGGCAGCATGGACGCGGACGGGTATCTCACCTTCCTCGGCCGCGATGACGACGTGATCACCTCGGCCGGCTATCGCATCGGCCCGGGCGAGGTGGAGGATTTCCTGCTGTCCCACCCCGCAGTCGCCATGGCCGCGGTGATCGGCCTGCCCGATCCCCTGCGCACCGAGCGTGTCACCGCGGTGATCGTGCCGAAGCCGGGCATCGTGCCCTCCGCCGCGCTGGCTGCGGAGATCCAGGATTACGTGCGCTCCCGCCTGGCCGCGCATCTCTACCCGCGCCAGGTGGAGTTCACGGATGCCTTGCCGATGACCGCCACCGGCAAGATCATGCGCGGCGCGCTGCGCCAGCTCTATGCGGCGAAGGAGCAGCCCTGATGCCAGCGAACCAGCTGCCCATGCTCGACCACGCGCTCGGCGACGAGATCGATGCGCTGCGCGACAGCGTCCGCGCCTTCGCCGATCAGCGCATCGCGCCCATCGCAGCCGAGATCGACCGTACCGACGAATTCCCGCGCCATCTCTGGCCGGAGATGGGGCGGCTCGGCCTGCACGGCATCACCGTGCCGGAGGAATATGGCGGCGCCGGCATGGGCTATCTGGCGCATACGGTGGCGATGGAGGAAATCAGCCGCGCCTCGGCCAGCGTGGGCCTGTCCTATGGCGCGCATTCCAACCTCTGCATCAACCAGATCCGCCTAAACGGCACGGAAGACCAGCGGCGCCGCTATTTGCCGAAGCTGGTCTCCGGCGAGCATCTCGGCGCGCTGGCGATGAGCGAGCCGGGGGCGGGGTCCGATGTCGTCTCCATGAAGTTGCGGGCCGAGAAGCGTGGCGACCGCTTCGTGCTGAACGGCACCAAGCTCTGGATCACCAATGCCCACTACGCTGAGACGCTGGTGGTCTACGCGAAGACCTCGCCCGAGGCCGGCCCGAAGGGCATCACCGCCTTCATCGTGGAGCGCGGCTTTCGGGGATTCCGCCCCGCGCAGAAGCTCGACAAGCTCGGCATGCGCGGCTCGCCCACCAGCGAGCTGGTCTTCGAGGATTGCGAGGTGCCTGCGGAGAATGTGCTCGGCCAGCTCGATGGCGGAGTGCGGGTGCTGATGTCGGGCCTCGACTACGAACGCGCGGTGCTGGCGGCGGGGCCGATCGGCATCCTCCAGGCCTGCCTCGACCTGGTCGTGCCCTATATCCATGACCGTCGGCAGTTCGGGCAGCCGATCGGCGAGTTCCAGTTCATCCAGGGCAAGGTCGCCGACATGTACACGGCACTCAACGCCTGCCGCGCCTATGTCTATGCGGTGGCGCGCGCCTGCGATGCGGGGAAGTCCTCGCGCAAGGATGCGGCCGGGGCGATCCTGTTCGCGGCGGAAGCCGCGACGAAGGCGGCGCTCGACACCATCCAGATCCTGGGCGGCAATGGCTATATCAACGACTACCCGGCTGGCCGCCTGCTGCGGGACGCCAAGCTGTATGAGATCGGTGCGGGCACCAGCGAAATCCGCCGCCTGCTGATTGGCCGCGAGATTTTCCGGGAAACGGCCTGAGGTGGCGTGGCGGCAGGGCACCCAGGCGGCGCTGCCCCGATTGCGCCATGAAGGCTTCGCCGTCCGGGCATGATCCGCCGCTAGACCCGCCATCGAGCGTGATGGACAAGCCCGGACCGATCCCGCACCGTGATCCCCTCGCTCGCCGGAGCCGATATGACCCGGAGCCGCCATGAGTAGCCCACGCCCCCTGCTGAAGACCCCGCTGGCCGAGGTGCAGGTCCTCACCTTCGAGGGCCAGCCCGTGCATGCGCGCTTTGCCACGCTGCGCGACGCGCTGGCCGCCCGTGCCTCCACCGCGGCCGGGGGGCTGCTGGCCGAGCCGCTGGCCGGCGCGGCGGCCATCACCTGGTACAGCGAAGGTGAGGGGGAGGCGCTGAACTTCTCTGCCCTGCCGGCGAGCCGCGTCGAGTCGGGCCGCCTTCGGCTGGCGCGCGCGCTGCGGGACCTCGAGCCGCTGCTGGAGGACCCGGCGCTCGGCCCCGTGCTGCGGTTGGCGCTGGTGGTCCCCGGCAGCCGGGCGATCTGGGTGCTGGATGACCGCGTGACCTTGTCGGAATGGGGCTGCCTCGGGGCCGGGGCGGCGGCGACGCCCGCGGCCATGGCCGCGCAGATCCGCGACGTGGTCGGCCCCTTCTCGCCCTTGCTGGCGGGGGTGGATGAACGCTTCTTCGCCGGCGCGCCGCTGTCGGTCTTCCGCAAGCCGGTGGCCGCGGCCGCGCCGCGCCCGGCCGTGCCCTTTGCCGCGCCTGCTGCGGCGGCCGCTACCGCCGCCACCGCGCTGCCTGCGGCGCAGGCCGCGGCACCGGTGCGCACCGCGCCGCCGCTTTGGGTGCTGCCGCTGGTGACGTTGGCCGCGCTCGCCTTCCTGCTGCTCGGCTTCTGGCTGGCCTGGAACGCCTTTGCGCGCGACATCGCCGCGCGCCGCATCGAGGTCCCGCTGATCGACGAAGCGGCGACCGAGCGTGCCTTGCAGGTGCAGCGCGACACCAACGCCGCGCTGGAACAGGAACTGGAGCGCGTCCGCCGTGCGCTCGCCGTGCCGGATGTCTGCACCGCGGCCGGCCCGCTGGAACTGGCGCCCCCGCCGGAGCGCCGCCCCGTGCCGCCCGCTGCCGTGCCGCCCGCCGCACCCACCCTGCCGGGGCAGCCGCCGGCGGCGCCCATCAACTCGCTCGGCCAGTTGCTGGAACGCGCGACGGTGATGGTCGTGACCATCAACCCTGGCGGCACGCTCGGCCATGGCTCGGGCTTCTTCATCGCGCCCGACACGGTGCTGACCAATGCGCATGTGGTGGAGAATGGCGTGGGCGGACGGGTCTTCGTGACCTCCGCCGCGCTCGCTCGCGCCATCCCCGCGCAGATCGGCGCCATGACGCGAGGGCCCGGTGGCAGCAACATCCAGCCGGGCATGACCGACCTCGCCGTGCTGCGCCTGGCCGAGCCCGCGCCGGGCGCGCAGCCCCTGGCGCTGACCGCGCTGGGCGAGCGGCTGACCGATGTCGTTGCCGCCGGCTACCCCTCTGCCGTCGTCCAGCAGGAGACGGAGATGCGTGGCTTCATCGATGAGCTCGCGCGCGGCCGCCTGCAGCGCCCGCCGGAACTGGTGTTGACGCGCGGTTCCATCACCTCGATCCAGCAGCTGCCCACAGGGCCGACGGTGATCCCGCACAGCGCGGAGATCTCGGCCGGCAACAGCGGCGGGCCGCTGGTGGATAATTGCGGCCGCGTGGTCGGCATCAACACCTTCGTCACGCGCGGCACTGCCTTCGCCGGGAGCGTGAAATACGCGCAGAAGGTGGACTCGATCCTGCCCTGGTTGCAGCAGAACGGCATTGCCGTGGCGACCCGGGCCGATGCGTGCCAGCCGCTCGCGCCCGGCCTGCCCGCCACGCCGCAGGCGGCGGCGCCCGCGGCGCCGGCGGCACCCGCGGCCGCAGCTCCCGCGGCCGCCCCTGGGTCGCGCTAGCAGCATCGCGCGCCGACGATGGACGCCACCCTTCTCCGCACCACGCGCAACGCGGATCTGATCGCGCTCGGCACGGGCGGTCAGCGCGTGGCGCGTTGCTGGGACCAGATCACCGCGCATCTCGCCGCGACGCTCGGGCCCGACCATGCGCGGCTGTTCGCGGAGCCGAGCTTCAACGCCGCCGACGGCACCATCGCCTGGTATGCGCAAGGCGAAGGCAGCGCGACGCCGATCGAGGCGATGGCCGAGCCGGAGCAGAGCGCCGCGCGCGAGCGCCTGGCCGCGCTGGTGCAGGAGGTGCAGGCGGCCGCGGCACGGCTGAAGCAGGGCAAGCGCGAGGATGAGCGCCTGCTGGGCGAGTTGCTCGACCTCGCGCTCGTCGTCCCCGATGCGGCCGCGGTGCATGTGGTGGAACGGTCGGATGGCGTGCTGCAGCCGGTGCTGGCCGGCTGGGGCCATCACCGCGCGGGCGAAAGCGCGGCACCCGAATTGCTGCTGGGCGTCGCAGGGGTTGGCGCGCGGCGTGTCTCCGGCATGCGGATCATCGGGCCGCCGCCGGTTGTCGCGGCACGTGGCGCCTGGTGGCCCTGGCTGCTGGCGGCGGCGTTGCTGCTGGCGCTGCTGCTGTTCCTGCTGATCCTGCTGCGCGATCCCTTCGGCTGGTTCCGCGCGCCCATGGCGCAGTGCGTGATCGTGCCCGGCCAGGTCGAGCGCTTGCAGTCGCTGCGTGAGGCCGAGGCGCGGGAGACGGCGCTGCGCTCCGAGATCGCGCGCCGCACGCTGGAACTCGGTGACCGCCGCGCGGCCTGCCCGCCGCCGCCCGCGCCCGTCACGCCGCCCGCCACGCCGCCGCGCGAGCCCCCGCGCACCGAGCCCGCGACGCCACCCGCGACGCCGGCCACGCCGCCAACGCCGCCAACACCGCCACCCTCGCGCGATCTGCAGCGTGCGGAACAGCAGGGCGGGCAGGCGGGGCCGCTGCAGATCGTGCTGGGGTGGGATGACGTCAACGACCTCGACCTTGCGGTGCAATGCCCGAATGGGCAGCGCATCAGCTTCCAGCAGCGCAGCGCCTGCGGCGGTGAGCTCGACGTGGACGCAAATGTCGGTCCGCCCTTCACCAGCCAGGCGGTGGAGAATGTGCGCTTCGGCAGCCAGCCCGCGCCCGGCCGCTACCGCATCTTCGTGACGAACTTCCCGCGCGCGCAGCAGACGGGGCCGGCGCGCTCGCCCTTCCGCGTGACGGTTCGCCAGGAGGGCCGGCCCGATCGCGTGATCACCGGCACCGTCGGCCGCGGCGAGACGCTGGAGGTCGGACATGTCGATGTCCCCGCCCGCTGACCCCGGCGCGCCCGGCATGCAGCGGCTGACGGAGCTTCGGCTCGATCGCTATCGCGGGCTGCTGCCGGCGGGGATGGACCCCGCGGCGGCGCGTGCGCGGCTGGCCGCGCTGCTCGCGCGCACGACCGGGCCGGAGACCGCCGGCCTCTTCGCCGATAGCCGCGACGAGGGCGAGCTTCGCATCTTCCTCGCCCCGCCGGGCGCCATCGCGCGCGCCGACGACCTGGCCGAGGGCGAGCGCGCGAAGCTCGGCGCCGAGATCGGGCGGCTGCTCGGCACGCTGCGCCGCGCCGCGCAGCAGGCAGCAGAGGCCGACCCCGCCGGCGCGGGCGACCTGCCGGCACTGGTGCAGGCCGCGCGGGAGGTGCCGAGCCTCGATTGCGTCTTCGCCCATGAAGGCCGCCCCGTCCTGGCCGGCTGGGGCCTCGCGCCGCAGACACATCCGGCCGGGCTTGGGCTGCTGGCGCCGCTCGATGACGGGCGGCCGCCGGAACGGCCGATCTCGGCGCATTGGGGCCTGCTGGGCGCCGCCGCGGCGTTGCTGTTGCTGTTGGGTGCGCTGGCGGCGCTGCTCATCCCGCTGATCGCGCCCTGGTTCTCGCCCGGCGCTTCGGCCTGCGCGATCATCCCCGCACATCTCGAGCGTGCCGCCGAGTTCGAGCGTGCGCAGGAGCGCGAGCGGGATTTGCGCCACCGCATCGCGGAGGCGGCGCGCGAACTCGGTGCCCGGCGGGCCAATTGCCCTCTGCCGGAGCCGCCGCGCGCGCCCGAACCACCGCCTGCGCCCGAACCGCCCCCTGCACCGGAGCCGCCGGCTGCGCCGGAGCCACAGCGGGAGCCTGACCCGCTCCCGCCGCCACCTCCGCCGCCACCCCCGCCGCCGCCGCGCCCGCAGCCGCCGCCACCTCCACCGGCGCCAGAGGCACGGCGGCCGCCGCCCAACACGGAACCCTGCGACGCCAATCAGAGCAGCGGTGGCGCCGGGCTGACGGAGCGCAACCACTATCTCGGGCCGGCGCCGGGGCGCGTCCGGCTGGAGTACAACAACCTGATCGCGCCGGACCGGATCGTGGTCTATCACCGCGGCCGCGTGCTGGGCACGACGGGCACTTTCGTGCCGGGGCGCGGCACCATCGAGTTCGACTGGAACCCGCCGCCCGGCGGCTCGCCGCAGGACTATGTGGTGACGGTCGAAGTCACCGGCGCGCCGGGCGAGCCGCTCACGCGCTGGGCCTATCACCTTGGCTGCCCGGGCGGTCGCTGATCACGCGGCCGCCAGCGTGATGGCGCTTTCGGGGCGTGGTCGGTCATTGTCCCGCCGCAGGGCGGGGCCATTATGGTGTGGGACCGTTTCTGAACCGAAGGTGCGGCGATGGGCAGTGCGATGATCCTCGGCAGGATGGGCAAGGCGCGGCTCGGCGCACTGCTGGGCGTGGCGCTGCTGGTGCAGGGCTGCGCCACCACGGGCGGGCCCATGGCCAACACGGCGAACCTGACGCCGGCGCAGCGCCAGCTGCGCGACCAGGATCAGCGCTGGTGGCAGACAACGGCGACGGGCGCCGCCTCGGGTGCCGCACTCGGTGCGGTGGCAGGCGCGGTACTCGGCGGGCGCAACAACCGTGGCGAGGCGGCGCTGATCGGCGCGCTGATCGGTGGCATCGCCGGCACCATGGCCGGCGCGACCATGGCCAACCGGACCCTGGAATTCGAGAACCGCGAAGCCTCGGCCAATGAGCGCATCGCCTCCGCCCAGCAGGCGGCGGCGAGTTTCGAGCAGGCGGCGATGACGGCGAAGCAGGTGACGGATGAGAATTCTCGCCGTCTGGAAGCGCTCGATCGCCAGTACCGCGCCCGGCAGATCACCGCTGAGCAGTACCGCCGCGCCGCAGCGCCGATCCAGCAGGACAAGGAGCTGATGGAGCGTGCCGCCGGCGATGCGCGGTCCATGCGCGAGCGCATGGTGGGCCAGCGCGACGCGCTGCCCGGCATCACCTCGGCGGAAGCGCGGATCGGTCCGGCGCAGCGCAGCCTGGAATCCTCCGCCGCGCAGCTGGACGAGTTGCTGCGCCGCGTGCCGGCCGGCTGAGGCGCGCATGACCACCCGCCGGCTGCCCCCGATCCTCGCGCTGCTGGCCGCGGCCGGTTGCGCGACCAACCTGCCGCCGCAGGAGCGCGGCTTCTTCGAGGCGATCGGCGCCGCCGCCACCGGCGAGGATGTCGCCCGCGACCGCCGCCTGCAGGAGGATGCAGCCACGGCCGAACGCCGCGCAGCGGAGATGCGTGCGCGCCTCGATACCGCGCAGCGTGAGGCGAATGCGAGCAGCGTGGCCGTCGGTGCGGCTGAGGCACGTTTGCGCCGGCTGGAGGCGGAGATCGCCACCTTGCGCCGCCGCGCCGCCGCCCTGCCGCGGACGGGCGATGCCGCGCAGCGCGCCGAGACGGAGCGCCTGCGGCGGGAGGCGGAGGCGCTGGAGCGCGAACGCCGCGCCGCCGCCGCGGCCCCGGGCGGGGCGAGCGATGCCGCGGTGGATCGCCTGCGGGAGCGCGCGCAGGCGCTGGACCAGGCGCTGGACCGCCAGCAGCGGATCTAGCGGCGCGGCGGTGTTGCTGGCGGCGCGGCCGGCGCGCCGAGGTCGCGCAGGGCCTCCTCCCGCGTCAGGTTGCGGCCGGCGGCCACAGCGTCCAGGTGGCGTGCAACGACCTGCGAGACCGCGCCGAATTCGCCGATGCCGCGCGCCTCGAACTGTTGGACCACCACACCTGCTTCCGCTGCAAGCCGCGCGCGATCTGCGCCGCGCGCGGTTGCGGCCATCAGCGATAGGTAGTCCTGGGCCAGTTCGTTGATGCGCGTGCGCGCTTCCGGCAGCACCGTGCCGCTGATGCGGGCCGAGAGCTGGCGGGAGATCTGGTTCATCACGCCGATCTGCTGGCCCGCTTCGGTCAGGCGCGCGCGCATCTCCTGCGTGCTGGCCGCCTGGCCGAGCCGGACAAGGGATTGCTGGATCGGCTCGCCGCTCGCGACACGGTCCTGCTCCACCCGTTCCAGCACGGCGAAGATCTCGGAACTGCCGATCGAGAAGCGGATCTGCCGCGCGAGATAGACCGCGGCTGTTACCTGGCCGCGGAGTGCTGCCGATTCCTGGTCGCGGCGTGCGCGCGCCTCGGTCTGCAGGGTCGCGCGCACGCGCTCGATCCCGGCGCGTTGGGCGGGGTCGGTCGCTTCCGCCTGCAGCAGGTCGAGCAGGCGTAGCGGGTCTTCGGCCGCTGTGGTGCGGCTGCGCGATTCCTGCTCGAACGCCTCCGTCAGCCGGCGGAATTGCGCGGCGGAGGTTGTGGTCCCGCGCGCCAGCACGGGGCGCAGCCCGACATGGCGCATGCGGCGCGGCGCGCCGGTTTCGGAATCCACGGGCAGGAATTCCTCGCGCATCGCAGCGCGGATCTCGTCCTCGGGGCGAAGGAAGCTGCCGCCGCGCGCGACCTGCCCACCCGCGAGGCCATGCGGGCGCCCGGCCTTGTTCAGCCGGAAGCTCTCGAGCGTCCATTCCGCGACATTGCCGAGCATGTCGTGCAGGCCGAGCGGATTGGGCCTGAGGCTGCCGACCGGCCGCGCCTGGCGGTCGGCGGATCGCGCACCTTGGAAGAACTCATGGGCGATGATGCCATCCGGCATCGGATAGGCGCGGTCGCCGAACTCGGCCTCCGACACGGCGGCGCCGCCGCGCGCGGCGTATTCCCATTCATCCTCGGTCGGCAGGCGCGCGAAGGCGACGGCTTCCTCGACGCGCGGCAGGCGGTCGCGGGCGTTGCGCGTGAGCCAGGCGGATAGGCGCGTGGTGAACTCCACGGCTTCCGCGAAGGTGATCTCGGCCTGCGGCAAGCGGCCTTGCGGGGTCGGCAGGGCAGGGCAGTCGGTGGTCATCACCGCCGCCCATTGGTCGCGTGTGACCTCGTATTTCGCGATGAAGAAGCGGGGTGGATCGGTCGCGCGCGGGCCGGGGAAGCCGCCGGCGAGGAAGCTGCGGCGCAGGAATTCCTGCGTCGCTGTTTCCTGGTCTGGCTGGCCGAGCGTGACTTCGCGATCCGCCAGCGCGCCGGGCGGGACTGGCACGGGGATGGGGCGGAACGCCATGGCACCGCCGCAGGGCAGCGGCAGCACCAGATCATCCGCCGCGCGGCGTGGATTCCAGCCCTCCTCCGGCCAACTCGGCGCCTGCGCCGCGGCTGGCAGGGCGAGTGCCGCGACAAGGGCGAATGCGGTCATGGCACGGCGTGCGTCAGCCATGGCGAAGCCCCTCGGCCGGGCGGATGCGGGCCGCGCGCGCCCCGGCGAAGGCGGCGGCGAGCGCCGCGGCGGCGATGGTACCGGCGATCGCGATCAGAAGATGCGGCAGCGCGATGGCCGAGAGCGCGCCCGCCGCATCGGCCATTGGCCAGAAGCGGTTGAGCGCGGCCTGGATGGCCAGCGCCGCGCCGGCCGCGAGCAGCGCGCCGGCCGCCCCTGTCAGCCCGGCCTGGGCCAGGGTGAACAGCACAAGGTCGCCGCGCCGGAAACCGGCCAGTCGCAGCAGCGACAATTCGCGCAGCTTGCGCTCCACCCCCGCATAGAGCCCGACACCGAGCGAGACGAGGTAGCCGGCCCCGCCCAACCCCGCGAGCACGGCAAAGAGCAGCCCGAGCGCGCGGTCGAGCGCAAACAGCGCGCCCACCTCCTCCGCGCGGCTTTCGACCGCGATGTCTTCCGCACGCAGCACGGCATCGAGCGCCACGACATGCCGCAACTCCCGCACATGCAGCCGGAACCCCTCGGCTGGCAGGGCGGGCAGTGCGGCGGCATCGGCGAGCGTCGCACCCTGCGGCAGCAGCTGGTCCACATGCGCGGAGACCAGGCGCTGCAGCAGTGGATGCACCAGCACCGCGTCCCGCCCCGTCGCTGCCACGGGGGCGATGGCGGCGACGCGGAGCGTGACCAGCAGCGGCTCGCGCCCCGTCGCGGCGGGGACGCGCATCTGCACGCTCATCCCCGGCTGCAGGCCGAGACGGGCGGCGAAATTGGCCTGGGGCACGATCTCCTCCGGCGCCGGGGGTGGCGCGCCGCGCAGTAGCGGGTCCCGCGGGCCCGAGGGCACGAGTTCCGCCACGCGCGCGGTGGCGGGGCGGTCGGTGCGGGCGAAGAAGGCCTCGCTGTTCAGGCTGCGGGCGCGGAGTGCGACGAACTCCACCTCCGGCCGCGCCTGCAGGCGGCGGAGGAAGGCCTCGTCGAAGCTGCCGGTGGCAAGGTTGGTGATCTGGCGCGCGCGCGGGTTCTCGATCAGCTCCGCGCGGGCGCGCTCCACGGCGCCGGTCTTGAGGCCGAACAGCACGAGCAGCGGCGCCAGCACCGCCGCAAGCCCCGCGACGGCGCAAAGCGCAAGGCTGCGTTCGTGGCGCAGATCCTGCCAAGCCAAGGCCAGCACCAGGCGGATGCGGCCGCTCATGCCACGCGCTCCACCGAGGAACGGCCGGCGCCCTCGCCATCCGGCAGGACGGGTACGATGGTGAAGCCATGCGCCTCAGCGCGCGCGATATCATGGGTGGCGAGCACCAGCGCGGCGCCTGACTCCCGCGCCTGGTCGCGCAGAAGGGTCAGCACCGTGTCGGCCATGGAGGGATGCACATTGGCCGTCGGCTCATCGGCCAGCACGATATCGGGGCGGTGGACGATGGCGCGCGCGATGGCGGCGCGCTGGCGCTCACCGACCGAGACGGCGGCGGCCGGCCGGCGCAGCAGATGCGCGAGGCCGAGCCGCTCCGCGACCGCCTGCACCGCAGCCTCGTCGCGCCCGCCGAGCAGGTCGAGCGCGAGACGGATATTGGCCCCGATGTCGAGGAAGGGCAGCAGCCCGCCCTGTTGCAGCACATAGCCCTGGTGCCGGGCGCGCAGCGCCGAGAGGCGCGCATCGGCATCCGCGCGCCAGAGCGCGGCGATGTCGTGGCAGGCGCCGTCGCGCGTGGCGAGGTCGAAGCGCGCCGCGCGCCGCGGGCCTTCGGCCAGCCCGAGCAGGTTGAGCAGCGTGGACTTGCCCGAGCCCGAAGGGCCGACCAGCGCGATTGCCTCGCCCGGATGCACGACGAAGCGGCGCAGCGTCAGCTCAAAGCCCGCATCCGGGCCGCACAGCACGTCCTCGAGGTCGAGGACGGCCCCGCGCGTCACGGCAGGTTGTCCAGCGGCACGGGGAAGACCGCCTCATTCGGGTTCGGATTGCCGTCGAGCTGCGTCCAGAAGCGGCGCTCGCGGTTGTAGTCGGCATAGAGCCGCAGCAGGGATTCGAGCCGGTTGGTGATCTCGCGGCGGCGGCCATGCGACATGTTGCGCCACTCCTCGAAGGTGATCTCCATGAAGGGGCTCTGATAGGGCAGGCCCTGCAGCACATCGCCGAACACCGTGCCGAGCTCGGCCGATTGCGATTGCGGCACGCGGCGCGGATCGGCGACGGTCGCGCCCATCGCCGCGCGCAGCCTTTCGAAGAACTGCGCGGCGGACAGACGATCGGCGTTCGAGGCTTCCAGTATGGTGCGGATCGTCGATGCGATGTCCGACAATTGGCCGGAGGTCAGCAGCACGCGCACATCGAGAGGCCGGCGCGGCGGGCTCGGATCCGTCAGGTCTTGGTCGAGCACGAAGCTGCGTACGACGTCGGGCACGGTCTGGCGCCGCGCCTCGCCGAGATAGGCCAGCCGCACGGCTTGGCCGACGGAGGCGATCTGCTCGGCGACACGGCGCTCGGCTTCGGTCGCGGCGGGCGGCTGGCCCACGGGGCGGCCGATGATGCGGCCCACCTGGTCGAGGATGCCGCGCGTCAGCGCATCCACCGTGCGGCCGAATTCACCCACATCGCCGTTGCGCACGGGGAAGTAGAGCGCGCCAGCGGGCGTGCCTGTTTCGGTCAGCTCGCGCCACTGGCGTTCGGCGCGGCGGTGGTTCGCCGCCCCTTCCGGCGTGCGGAGATGCACGGCCGCCATCGTCACGCGCCGCTGCGGATGCGCGGCGAGCGCGCGGATGTTCTCGATGCTGTGCCGCGTTGCGCTGCGCGGGTCGTTGGGGTCGCGCGTGCCGGCATCGGTGATCAGCACGACGAAGCGGCCGCCGAAGGGCTCCCACTTGACCTCGTTCAGCGCCATGTCGAGGCCGGCGATCGCGTCCTCGTCGAAGGCGTCGTTGCTGACCTGCGCTTCCTGCACATCCGGCAGGCGCGACAGGATGGCCTCTGGCGGTTCGGCCATGTCGGGCTGGGAGATCATGCGCGTGACATAGCCGAGCCGCGGATCGCCGCCGGTGTGATCGCGGAAGGCGACCATGCCGAAGCGGAAGCGCTCGCCCACCTCGGTGCCGCGGATGCGATCCATGACGGCGCGGATCGCCTCTCGCGTGCGGTCGATATAGGGGCCCATGCTGAGCGTGGTGTCGATAACGAAGACCAGCGCACCGCGGAAATTGCGCAACGCCTCGTCCTCGGCCGGCTGGGCCTGCTGCTGTTCGAGCGGGGCGGAGATGACCTCGAGCTTCAGCGCGCTCTCGCCGCGCTCATTCTGCAGCGGCGTCGCATCCAGCACGGGCAGCAGGTAGAATTGCTCGGTGATGTTCACATGCGTCTCGGGCTCGAGCGCGATGACCGGGCCGTCGCGCCCGGCTTCGGCGTCGGCGCGGAGCCTTGCCGATTGCGCGGCCCGTTCGGCCGGGTTCATCCACAGCGCGCGGGGGCTGGCGGCATCGCGGAAGAACATCGCGCGGTCGCGGCCGGCGGGGTTGTTGAAGGCCAGCACCAGATTGTGCCGCCAGGGGATGCCGCGCACTTCCGGCAGCCAGCCGGTGACGCGGCCATCGAGCGCCGGCCCCACTTCGAGCCAGGTGCCGTCCGCCTCGTCGCGCCGGCCATAGACGTAGAAGACGCTGAAGCCCTGCACCGGCCGTGCCGTGCCGCCGGGCTGGGGCGAGAGGGCGGAGCCGGGGCGGACGATGATGCGGCGGTAGAGGCCGGGCGCGCCGGGCAGGGTTTCCGGCAGGCGTGCGGCTGCCTGCGGCGCAGCGGCCTGCGCAGCCACGGCGCGGGGCAGGGCGGCAGCGCCGATCAGCGCGGCCCCGAGCGCGAGCGCCGTGCGGCGCGGGCTGTCGGTCATGGCCAGAACTCCCTCAGGATCGCGGCGGCGGCGGCATCGCCGGCTTGCGCTTCCAGATGGGCGCGCAGCGCGGCACGGGGAGCCTCTGCCGCCGCGCCGCGACGGGCGGCATCCTGGTAGTGGCGCGCCGCCTGGAAAGCATCCGGTGTGCGGAAGGGGCGGCCGGGGGTGAAGCCGACGGGATCGTAGAGCCGCGCGAGGGCGAGCGAGGCGCCGCCATCGCCACGGTTGGCCGCTTCCTCGAACAAGGCCAGCGCGTCGTCATGCCGGCCGGCGCGCTGGCGCCGTTCGGCTGCGAGGCGGATGCCCGCGGCGTCGGGCGCGATGGCGACGAGGTCCCGCAGCGGCAGGCCATCCGTGCCCTCCGGCCATGGGGGCGGCACGGCAGACGGTGTTGCAGCCGGCGTGCCAGATTGGGCGACGGTTCCGGGTGCCGCTTCGCCCAGGCCGGGCGCGGGCGGGAAGAGCGTGTCGCGCAACAGCACGCCCCCCACGCCCAGCAGCAGCACGGCGCCGATGGCGAGCCAGGCCCAGGGACGGCGCGGCGCGGGACGAGCCGGCGCGGGCAGCGGCGGCACCAGGCGTGCCTCCGGCGCGATCACGGGCGCGGCGGGCGGCGGTGGCGCGGGTGGCGGTGATGCGGGCGGCGGATCGGGCCAGCGCTGCGGCGCGGGCGCGCGTGGCGCTGGCCGCGGCAGGTCCTGCGCGGCGACCGGCATCTCGATCCCGTCCGGCCAGAACACCGGCACTTCCGCGCCGAGCGCGGGCAGGCCGAGCAGATAGGGGGCCGGGCGCAGGTAGCGCGCGAGATCCGGCCCGATCACGATCGCCCAGCCATCCGCTTCCGGCACCGGTGCGACGCTGTCGGCCCGCAGCTTTTCCTCCGCTGCCTGCCAGCCGCGCGGGCCGAGGCAGCCGAGCGCGAAGCCCTCGCGCTTCAGCGTGAAGGAAAGCCCGCCGGGCGGCGGCTCGACGCCGGTGATGACGATGCGCCCATAGCCCGGCGTGCCCTCGGGCAGGGGCTCGGCTTCGGCGCGGATCATCCGTTTTGGCTCCGCCGCGGCATGGCTCAGGCCGCCTGCCGCTCCGCGTCGCGCAGCGCGGCGAGGATGCGGCCGAGCCGTGCATTGGCCTCGATGTCGAGTTGCGCGCCGCCGACGTTGCGGACATTCGCCTCCACCGTCGCGACGAAGGCCGCGGCCCAATCCATGACCATGTCCTGCTCGAAGGCGGCGGGCGTTTCCGACAAGGCGGGGATGTCGTCGGAGGCGGGCGGACGCGCGAAGATCGGGCGCGGCGTCGCGCTCCAGGCCGGCGGGCGGGAGCCCGGCGGCACGTCGTGGAAGCCGAGGAAGGTGATGTGGTCGTTCAGCGCGCGCTCGGCGATCATCGCAGGCTTCACGAAGCGGTCAGCCATGCCCTGCTGATAGGCCAGCGCCTCGCGCATGCGGCGTGCCATCGCATCGCGCAGGCCGAGCCGACGCTCCGCTTCCACCAGTTGCGAGACGAGCGTCGTCAGCCCCTGGCGGTCGAGGCGCAGAAGCTCCGCCGTGTCCTCGCGCGCAGCCAGGCGGTGGAGCGTGTCCTGCCAGTGGCGCAGCGCGGCGGCGGCGAGCACCTCCGCCAGGTCGCGCGGCGCGGCATCCCCGCGCGTGGGCGCGGCGGCGGCGGGTGGTGTGGCGGCGCGGCCGGCAATCGCCTGGCGCATGGCGCTCCGCAGGCTCGACGCATCCACCGACTGGCCGATCGGGCGGGCGAGTGCCGAGCCATTGTCGGCCGCGCGACGAGCCTCCGCGCCGAAGATGCGCAGCAGGTCCATCACCTCCACCTGCATCTCGCGCAGCAGCAGGCCGAAAGCCTGCGCCTCGGCACAATCGCTCACCTGATCCAGTGCACGCTGCGCTTCCTCAAGCCGCTTGGCGAGCTCGGCCTCGGTGTCGCCGCTGACATGGAAGGGGGCGAGTTCCTGCGCCAGCCGCCCGGCCAGCAGGCCGAGCTGCTGCGCCACCTGGGTGCGCTTGAGACCCGGGTTGCAGACCGGGCGCAGCTTTTCTGCGATGCGGCGCGCGCCGCCATCGTTCAGCGCCATGGCCGCATCCCAGGCAGCGGCCGGGTCGGCGAAGTGGCGCCGGACATCCTCATTGCCGAGGAAGTTGGTGCGCAGCATCGCCATGCGCGCAGCGTCGCGGAAGCCGGCCTCGCGGCCCTCTGCGTCGTAGTCGAGCAGGCCGGGATTCTTCACCGCCGGGTTGCGCAGCCAGAAGCTGTTGTCGAAGGCGCGCCCCGGCGCCCAGTTCAGCGGCCAGTCATGCGTCTTCGCCAGGAAGGATTTGATCACCGTCTCGAAGCGCGTGGACCAGCGCTCAACCGTGTCATCCTTTTGGCCCGCCTTCAGCTCAAACTCGCGGTCGAACATCGTCAGGATCAGGAATAGCGAGACATCCGAGCGCTGGGCGCGCTGGCCAGGCGTTGCGCCATGCGTCTGCTCGATCCAGTCCGCGACCATGATGGGTACGGAGGCGACTTCCTGGTTGCTGTCGCGGAAGCAGAGCAGCATGGAGGTCAGCTCCTGCTCCTGCAGGTAGCGCTGGTAGAGATAGGCTACCTTGCCGCGACGGAGCAGCCAGAAGACCTGCGACTGCGCGACCGCCTCCGTGTCGTCGGCGCGGTATTTCTCGCGCGAACGCGCGCCGGGGAAGTCCAGCAGATCGGTGTGGCCGAAGAAATCATAGGGCTGGTCGGCCAGCTGCAGACAGAGCTCGGCGGTGATCGCAGTCAGCACCGCGCGGTCGAGCCTGACGCGCGCACCGGCGCGCGTTGCGACCTCGAGCGTCGGCGTGCCGTCCTTCTCGATGCCCTGCATCGTCTCGACGTCGATGATGCTGCTCTCGCGCGGGATCAGCGCATCGAGGCTCGCGCAGGCTTCTTCGGGGAAGCCGAGGCTGGCCAGCGCCGCGACCATGCGGGTGGCCACGCGCGTCAGTGTCGGCGTGCCGTTCCACAGCAGGCCCAGCAGCTCGATGCGATCGGGGATGGACAGGCGCGGGGCCAGCGTCTCCAGCTCCCGCCAGGGGCCGGGCTTGAGGGCGGTGTGGACCGGGTGGTTGCGGAAGTAGCGCTCGAAATACTCGAACAGGTCGAAGACGTCGTCGGCGGTGAAATCAGCCGAAGGTTCGGCGGCGGCCTTGGCGCGGAAGCGGGCGATCCAGGCCTCGACCTCGGCAGGCTCCATCGCTCGCACCGTGTCGCGGTCGAAATCCTCCATGAAGGCGTTCGCGACGATCTTGATGACATCGCCCTGCGACAGCATGCGGCAGACCACGGGCAGGCCGGGCAGGCCCTGCACCGGGCGCACGGTGAAGCGCGTGACGAGGCCGGTCGATTCCTTGCCACCCGCCGGGTTGATGTCGGCGAAGAAGTCGCGCGTCTCCTCCCCGAAGCGGATCAGGCAGGGGGCGGGGTCGCGCCGCGCGAGGGAACCTACCAGGTAGCTTTTGCCCTGCTGGCTCGGCCCGAAGACGGAGACGCACATCGGCCGCCGCGCCGCCTTCGCCAGGGCGCGGGCGCGCTGCGCGGTGCGGCGGAGGTCGCGGCCGAGCGCGCCGGCGCGCTCCTTCGCGCGCGGGTCGTCGGTGGCGCCGAGCCAGGCCAGCGCCTCCCCGGCGGCGTTGGCCACGCCCTCCGCCTGGCGGGCGAGCGTCTCGTTCAGCGCGGCGTCGTCCACGGCCATGCCTGTCCCCGCTCCCTCAGGGCACCGACAGCATGCCGGTGTCGCGCCAATAACCAGCTTCCGACTTTTCGGTCTGCAGGCGCAGCGTGACGAGCGCGGGCGATTGCGGGTCGCCTTCGCTGTCCTCGATGGCGGCGATGCTGAACTCTTCGCGCCGTTCCTCGGCATCCGCGCGCTCTGGGTCGATCTCGGCGCGGCGGACGGTGATGGAGAGCGGCAGGTTGAGGCGCTTCACCGCCTCCGCATTCGCGTATTCCAGCACGTAAAGCTTGGTCACCTGCCAGCGTTCCAGGTCGAGCTGGCGGAAGCCGAGCGAGATCGGCGCACGGAAGCTGACGGTGAAGCCGACCTCCTCCGCTTCCTCGCCCGTCTTGCGCGCGCGGTCGGGGTCTTCCAGCAGCACATTGGCGCGCGGCAGCCGGCCCGAAAGCTCCATCCGGCCGAGATAGCGCGCGGTGGATTTCATGCCGAGCCGGCTGGTGCGCAGCAGGAAGCTCTCAAGCCCGCCTTCAGCGAGCGTCGCCAGCATCGCACCGACCGCGGCCGTGGTCTTGGGATCGGCGATGCGCCCGGCGGGATCGCGGAAGGGATACCAGCTGCCGGCAACATAGTCGTGCATGCCGACGATGCGGTGCGGCGGCACCGGCAGCTTGGCAAGCAGCATGTCCATCACCGCGCGCATGCGGGATGGCCGGCCGGAGACCAGCAGCCAATCGCAATCGAAGGCGTGCACCACTTCGCAGAGATCGGCCAGGATCGGCCCGATCGAGGCCTGCACGATGGCGTCCACCTGCCGCGCATGGGCCGCGATCTCGACCGCGAGCGGATCGAAGGCGACAGCCCCTGCGCGGGCGGCCAGGCGCCGGACATAATCGATAGGTGCTGCGGTCGGGCGCCCATCCAGCAGCGCGCCAAGGCTGCGGCGCAGGATCTCGTTCGCGCTGCGCTCCGGCGTTTCCTCGCTGGCATGCAGGATGGCGAGCCCGACGGGTTCCAGCACCTGCGCCACGAATTGCCGGCGCAGATGCCGCTCCGCCTCGCTCTGCGCGCCCTTTTCGCCGCCGAGCAATTCCTGCAGCAGCGCCTTGGCGTCGCGCGCGCCGGCAGCGATCAGCGCATCCTCGATCTGCGGCACGACGATGGACTGGATGATGTCCTGCAGCACCTCGTCTCCCGCGATCCGGAACCCCTCGCGGAAATTCTGGTCGGGCGTGATCTCCTGGCCCTGCTCGGAGACGAAGGTGCAGACCATCAGGTCGGTCGTGCCGCCGCCAATGTCGATGCTGGCCACCCGCAGCGAGGGCTGCGCGCCATACTTCGCGCGCGGCTTCCCGGTCAGCGCGAAGAAGGAAGCGGGGTCGCCGCGCAGGCGCTGTGACACCTCGGAATAGAGAAAGGTGATCTGGGTTGCCGTCGCCTCATCGAGGTTGGCGACGATGCGCGGCTCTGGCGGCGCCTGGCCCGCGGCAGCGCTCCAGCCCAGCAGGTCCCATGCCAGCCGCGTCGCGGCCTCTGCCCGGTCGCGGAAGATGCGCTGTTCGGCCAGCGGCATCGCCGGCGGCATAGTCAGGATGATGCGCGACAGGCGGCGCGGCACTTCGGGGAAGGCGCGGGCATAGCGCGCCTCCACCGAATTGATCTGCGCCAGCGCCTGCATGAGGATCTCGGCCAGCAGGAAGGTCATCAGCGAGGAGCGGCTGAAGCGCGCGCGCTGCGCCGGCGTCAGCCCAGCCCCCCGCCGGCCGCGGCGGGGCGCGCGCAGCACCTCGCCCTCCTGGCTGACGAAGCGCATCAGCGTGCCGGTGACGGGCGGCTCCACCGTCACCCCGTCGAAGGGGTCGATCCCGTTGGAGCGCCAGACCTGCGCCGTGGCGCGCTCATCCCACAGGTAGCGCTTGGGCGATGAGAGGCCCGTCGCGCCCTCATTCCCGCGCGCCGAGGCCGCAAGGCGCATGGCTTCCGGCCCGACGCGCACCGGGCTCGGCCATTGGAAGGTCGCCGCCCCCGACTGGCGGGAGAGCGCATCGCGCCCGAAGGCGGCGATCGCGAATTCGACGCGGCTTTCGAAGGGGCGCTCATAGACCAGCTCGGGCTGGCCGAGGTCGCGCAGCTTCAGGGGAAAGCTGTTGTTCAGCGTCGGGCGCTCGCCGGTGCGGTGCTCCACCAGCAGCC
>JBJOMW010000022.1:0-43983 GCA_046052145.1 Pseudomonadota bacterium | reverse complement strand
CCGCCGATTGCTGCGCGCCCAGCATCGCAGCGGCATCGAGCGCCAGCGCGGCACGCAGCGCAGCCTCCCCGCCCGCATGCTGGGCCAGCCGCGCGCGGCGCACATCGCCCGCGCCATCGGGGCCGGGCTGGGTGGCGGCGCGGAGCGCGGCGGCGGCCTCGGCCAGCGCCTGCGCCTCCCGCACCAGGCCCGCGGCCAGGGCGGCGGCGCCGTTGGCGAAATCCTCCGGCCCCGGGCCGTGGCCCATATCGCCGAAACTGTCCTCGAAGATGCTCTCGCCCATCGCTCAGGCCTCCTGCGTCAGCAGCGCCACGCGTGTCATGAAATCTTCGGCCTTGCCCGCCGCCAGCAGCGGCGCGGCATCGGCCAGCGCATCCAGCAGCGAATCCAGCCAGGTCTCCGACTTGGCAAAATTGCCCAGCACATGGCCCGTCACGCGGTCCTTATGGCCGGGATGCCCGATGCCGAGCCGCACGCGGCCGAAATCGGGCGTGCCAAGCGCGCGCTGCATGTCGCGGAGGCCATTATGGCCGGCGGTGCCGCCGCCCTTCTTCACCCGCACCTTGCCGGGCGCGAGGTCGAGCTCGTCATGGAAGGCCCAGATGGACGCGGGCGCGATCTTGTGGAACCCGGCGGCCTGCTGAACGGCGTCGCCCGAGGCGTTCATGTAGGTCAGCGGCTTCAGCGCCAGCACCTTGGTGCCGCCGATGCTGCCTTCGGCGACCTCGCCCCGAAAACGCTTGCGCCACGGCGTGAAGCCGTGGCGCTGCGCAATCACGTCGAGCGCCATGAAGCCGATATTGTGCCGCTGCTTCGCGTGTTCGGAACCGGGATTGCCCAGCCCCACCCACAGCAGCACGACACCGGCCCCCTGGTGCCGTCGTTACTTCTTCTTCGCGGGCGCGGCGGGCTTCGCCGCAGCGGCCGGAGCCGCACCACCCTTCGCGGGTGCGCCCTTGCCCTTGCCCTTCGCGGGCTCGGGCGCGGCAGCCGCCGGGGCGGCCTCGGCCTCGACCGTCGGGGCGGCGATGGACGCCACCATGAAGTCGCGGCCGACGATGCCCGGACGCGCGCCGAAATGGTCCTTGATCGAGGACCAGCGCAGGTTCTCGCCGATCTTGGCATTCGCCAGGTCGATCTCGAACTTCTCCGGCACCTTGTCCGGTTCGGCCAGCACTTCGACCTCGCGGCGGACCACATTCAGCATGCCGCCGGCCTTCAGGCCGGGCGAGGTGTCCTCGTTGAGGAAGGTCACGGGCACGCGGATGCGGATGCGCGCGCCGGGCGCGAGCCGCTGGAAATCCACATGGATCGGCCGGTCGGTGACCGGGTCGAACTGCACGTCGCGCATGATGGTGCGCTCCGTCGGGCCGTCCTTCACCGCCACCTCATAGAGGTGCGACTGCCAGCCGCCCTTGGTCAGTTCCTTGATCACGTCACGGGGGTCGAGCGCGACGAGGGTCGCCTCCTGCTTCGCCCCATAGACAACTCCGGGGACCATGCCCCCACGCCGGGTCGCGCGCGCCGCCCCCTTACCGGCACGCTCGCGCGCCACGGCCTCGATCCGAACAGTCTGGACCATCGCCAGGCTCCTTTTGCGAGATGTGTGTTGCGCATGCGCGCAACCGCCGGCCTCCAGGGGTGCCAGCGCGGGGCGGACGCCTACCGGAAGGGCGGTCTGGGCGCAAGGGCCGGCAGCGGCCTCCCTGGCCCGCACGGGGGACGGCCACCCCGCATTGACAGCCCCATCCCTTCCCCCTGTCATCCCGCGCCCCGCGATAGAACAATGTGCCGGAGACCCCGCGTGACCGTGCTGCCAGTCAAGCCGCTCGACCCCAAGGCGCCGCAGCGGCGGGTTCCCTACACCCCCGCGCAGCCACTGCTCCGCCCCTTCGTGCCGCTGGCAGACGCCTTCCGGGCCGGCCGGACCTCCCCGCGCGAGGAGCTTGAGGGCTGCATCGCCACCCTCGAGCGTGACGAGCCGGCCATCGCCGCCTTCGTCGCGCATGACCTGGCGGCGGCGCGGCTGGCGGCGGATGCGGCCTCCGCCCGCTGGAAGGCCGGCGCGCCCCTCTCCCCGGTGGATGGGATGCCGGTGGTGGTCAAGGACATGATCGAGACCGCCGATCTGCCCACCCAGATGAACAACCCGATCTACGAAGGCTGGGGCGCGCGGCGCGATGCCGCGGGCGTGCTGGCGCTGCGCCAGGCCGGCGCGGTGATCCTCGGCAAGACCGTCACCACCGAATTCGCCGTCGGCAATTCGGGCCCGACCCGCAACCCCTATGACACCTCCCGCACGCCGGGGGGCTCCTCCTCCGGCTCGGCGGCGGCGGTGGGGGCGGGGATGGCAGCCCTCGGCCTCGGCACCCAGACCCATGCCTCCACGCTCCGCCCGGCGAGCTTCTGCGGCGCCTATGCGCTGAAGGCGACGCATGGCGCGCTGAATGCGGGCGGGCTGGCGCCGCTCGCGGCCACGCTCGACCATCTCGGCCTGCTGGGGGCGAGCCTTGAGGATGTCTGGTCGGCGGCGATCCAGATCGGCCGCCGCGCCGGTGGCACCCCGCCGCATACCGGGATCGAGGGGCCGGACACGCTGCCCGCCGCGCGCAAGCCGGCGGCGCTGGTGCGCCTCGATACGCTCGGCTGGGCCGAGACGCCCACAGGCTCGCAGGCCGCCTTCGAAGCGGCGGTGGCGAAGCTGGCCGCAGCAGGCGTGCGCATCCTCGATGCCGCGAACGACGCCGAGGTCGCGGCGCTGGAAGCGGCGCTGCGCGAGATCGGCGAATGGTCCAACGACCTGCTGGCCTGGGAGGCGCGCTGGCCGCTCCGCGCCTATCGCGCGCATGGCCCGCAGATGGTCGGCGCCCGCATCCAGGAGCTGCTGGCGCGGGCCGAGGGCATGACCCCGGCGACCTACCGTGCGGCGCTCGCGGCGCGCCAGGCGCTGCGCGACCGCGTGGCGGCCTTTGCCGGGCGCGCGGATGGCTTCGTGCTGCTGGCGGCCTCAGGGCCTGCCGTGCAGGACCATGGCTGGACCGGGTCCCGCAACTACCCGCTGCCCTGGACGATGGTCGGCGGCCCGGCCTTCGCCCTGCCGCTGCTGGCCGACCAGGACCTGCCGCTTGGCCTGCAGCTTGCAGGCTTCGCCGACCGGGATGCCGAGGCCTGCGCGGCCGCGGCCTTCATCCGCGACACGCTGCTGGCGCGCTGATTTTTCGTTGGGGGAAAGTATGAGAATGCATCGCCGTCACCTGATCGCCGCCGTGCCGGCCCTGCTCGCCGCACCGGCAGTCCATGCCCAAGGCGCGGGCTTCCCGAACCGCTCCATCCGCCTGCTGGTCGGCTTCGCGCCGGGCGGCACGACGGATGTTGCCGCCCGGCTGCTGGCGCCGCGCCTGCAGACGCTGCTCGGCCAGCCCGTCGTGGTGGAAAACCGCGCCGGCGCGGGCAGCAACATCGCCACCGAAGCGGTCACCCGCGCGGCCCCGGATGGCTACACGCTGCTGATCGGCACGATCGGCGGGCTGGCGGTGAACCCGACGCTCTATGGCAACCTGCCCTTTGACCCACAGACGGACCTGACGGCCATCAGCCGGGTGGCGATGATCCTGAACGTGCTGGCGGTGCCGGCCGACCGGCCCTGGCGCAACGTGGCGGAGCTGGTGGCGGCAGCGCGGCAGCGCCCGCTCTCCTTCGGCTCCTCCGGCGTCGGCGGTGCGGGGCATCTGGCGGGCGAGCAGTTCAACATGATCGGCGGGATGCAGAACACGCACATCCCCTATCGTGGCGGCGGGCCGCTGATCGCGGACCTGATCACCGGCCAGTTCGACTTCGCCTTCACGCCATCCTCCGGCGCGCGGCCGCAGGCGGAAGCGGGGCGGGCGCGTATCCTGGCCGTGGCGACGGCGCAGCGCAGCCCGCTGCTGCCCGAAGTGCCGCCAGTCGCCGAGACGCCCGGCTTCGCCAGCTTCGACGCGCAGGATTGGTCCACGCTGATGGCGCCGCGCGGCCTGCCCGCGCCGATCCTGGAGGTGCTGAACCGCGCCGCGACGACCGCGCTGCGCGAGGCCGAGGTGGTGCAGGCGCTGGCCCAGCGCGGCATGGAGGCGACGCCCTCGACCCCCGAGGAGTGCGCGGCCTTCATCCGCTCCGAGACCGCGAAATGGGCGCCCGTGGTCCGCGCGTCGGGCGCACGCCCGGACTGATGGATACGATGCCGGGCGGCTCAGCCGCCCGGCAGCATCAGCCGGCGCAGCTCGCTTTCCTGCAGGCGCAACAGCCGCGCCGTCTCGGGCGCGGCGAGTCGTGCCTCGCGCTCCAGCAGCAGCGCATGGCCTTCTGCGATGTGGGTGAGCGTCGCCTGCGCCGGCGCATCCGGCGGCAGAAGCCGGCCGAGCGCGGCGAGCACCGCGTGGAATGGCGCATCGCCACGCGCGACCGCGATGCGCAGCTGCGGCGCGCGCCAATTGCGCCGCGCACCGAAGGCCATGACCTCGCCAAGCTGGAGCACCGCCTCCGCGCCCTCGGCATCGTAGGGGCGCAGCGCCGCCGCATGCGGCCCGAGCAGGTTGTCGCGGCTCGGCGGCCAGCCATCCTCGGCCAGCCAGGCGAGCAGCCCGAGCCAGGCCGCCGCCGCGTCCCGTGCCGCGAGCACCGCGCCCTCCTGCCCCGTCGCATCAATGGGCCCGGGGCGCGGGGCGCCGGTGGCCGGCGCCGCGGGCGGGCGCGTGCCGGCAGGCGGCAGCACCGCTTCGCGCGCCGTCGCCGACCAATCGCGCACCGCACCGTAATCGGGCGCGCAGGCCACCGGCAGCAGGCAGAGCAGCGCCACCGCCAGGCTGCGGCACCGGCTTGCGCGCGCCGCCCTCATCGGGCGGCGACGCCAAGCCGGCGCAGCTCGCTCGCCTCCAGCCGCAGCTCGCGCCCTGTGTCGCCATGCTGCACGCGCTGGCCGCGGGCCGTGAGTTCGGCATGCGTCGCGGCGATCCGCTGCGCCACATCGCGCCGCGCGGCTCGGGCAGGTGTCGCCACCTCGGGCGCCTCGGCGACGAGCGCCGCCTCCTGCCGCGCTAGCGCGGCCATCACCGGCTGGAACAGCGGATCGCCGTCCCGCAGCACATAGGCGATGCTGGCCGAGCTCCAGCCGCGCCCCGCGATCCAGGCGATCCCTTGCGACAACGCCGTCACCGCCGCGGCGCCCCCGGCATCGAAGGCCTCGACGCGCGCGGCCCGCGCCGCGAGGGCCGTGGAGTCGTCGGGCGGCGTCGCATCGTCGGCGACCGCGGCGAGCACGGCGAGCCAGGCGCCCGCGGCCTCCTGCAACGCCTGCACCGCATCTGCCCGGCTGCCGCGCGGCGCGGCCGTGGTCTCGGGCGACAGGGGCAGGCTGCGGATCGCGGCCGGGGGCAGCACCGCCTCCCGCGCCTGGATGGACCACTCGCGCAAACCCGACTGGTTGCCCGCGCAGCCCGGCAGGGCCGCGATCAGTGCAAGCCCCGCCAGGGCGCTGACGATGAGCAACCCGCGTGAGCCCGTCCCGGCCTGTCCCGTGCGATCGGCCATGGTCCGATCATCCCCGCTGCCTGCTATCGGCCCATAGGCCGACATTGGCGCCAGCATGCAGCCTCTGCAGCGGCGCGACCAGATGAGATCAGCGCTGGGGCGGGGCGAGCAGGCGCACCACCTCCGCATCCGACAATTGATGGAAATCGGCGTAGAAGGCCCCGATGCCGAAGGGGATGTCGTCCTGATGCAGGCAGATGATGGCATCCGCCTCGGGCACGAGAGCGGCGAGCGTGCTGGGTGGCGCGACGGGCACGGCCAGCACCAGCGGCGCCGCCCCGCGCCGCCGCAGGGCCCGCAGCGCCACACGCGCAGTCGCGCCGGTGGCCAGCCCGTCATCCACCACCACCGCGGCCCGACCGCGCGGATCAGGCGGCGTGCGGCCCGCCAGGTAGATCGCGCGGCGCCGCGCGATCTCGGCCAGCGCGGCATCGCGCGCTGCCGCGATGAAGTCTGGCCCGGCCCCAGTGGCGGCGACGATATCCTCGTTCAGCACCATCTCGGGCGTTTCGCCATCGGTCACCGCGCCGAGCGCGAGTTCCGGCTGGCGCGGCGCGCCAAGCTTGCGCACCAGCACGAGGTCGAGCGGTGCACCGAGCCTGTCGGCGACTGCGGCCGCCACCGGCACGCCGCCGCGCGGCAGGGCGAAGACCACTGGATCCTGCAGGCCAAGCGCTGCGATGCGGTCGGCCAATTGCGCGCCGGCCTCGGCGCGGTCAGCAAAGCGGGGCGCTGCGCCACGCCACATAATGCGCCCTCCGTCCCCGTCTGGCTCCACCGCGATCTGGCGCGCGGCGGGGCCGGACGGAAGAGGCTCACGCAAGCGTGCCCGATGTCGCCTCCGCCAGCACCGCCAGCGCATCCGCCGCGCGCACGCCCTGGCCTTCGGGCAGCACGAAGAGCGGATTGACCTCCGCGGTCACGAGGCTGTCACCAAGCGCCTCGCCCATCGCGGCGAAATCCAGCAGCGCCTGGACCAGCGCCGGCACATCCATCGGCGGGGCGCCGCGATGGCCGCGGAGCAGCGCCGCGCCGCGCAGCTCCGCCACCATCGCCTGCGCATCATCGCGCGACAGCGGCAGCAGCCGCAGCGCGGTGTCGCCGAACACCTCCGCCGCCACACCCCCCATGCCGAGCAGCACCGCCGTACCCAGCAAAGGATCACGCGTCAGGCCGAGGATCATCTCGACGCCGCCCGCAAGCTGCTCCTGCACCAGCAGGCCATCCGGCGCGCGGCCGGTCGCGGCAGCGACGCGGGCGAGCATCTCCTGCCCTGCCGCCTCGATCTGCTCCGCCGCCAGGCCAAGCCGCACGCCGCCGAAATCGCTCTTGTGCGCCAGGTGGCGCGAGAGCGCCTTCAGCACCAGGCGGCCGCCGATCCCGCGCGCAGCTGCGGCGGCTTCGGCGGGCGTCGCGCAGGCCTGCTCGCGCACCGGCGGGATGCCGAAGCGCGCGAAGAGCGCCTTGCTCTCCGCCTCGTCGAGCGGGCCCGAGGGCAGCGCGATGTCAGGGCGCGCGGCGGCTGGCGCGGCGGGGGCCGCGGCACGCGGCGCGGCCAGCGCGGCGAGCATGGCCGCGATCGCCTCGGGCGCGCTCGCCGCCGGGATGCCCTGGCGCTGCAAGGCGGCGCCGATCGCCGGCGCATGCGGGCTGAGATAGGCCAGCACCGGCTTGTCGCTGGCCGCCTGACCGGCCGCGATCGCATCCGCCGCCAGCCGCGGCTGCGCCAGCGCAGAGGAGCCGACGACCACCGCGAGCGCATCGTAGCTGTCGCTCTCCAGCAGCGCGGCGATGGAGCCGCCCAGCACCTCGGGCTTCAACCCGGCGAGCGTCAGGTCGAGCGGATTGGCCACCGCTGCCTCCCCGGTGAGCGCGGCGATGCGCGCGGCGGTCGCTTCATCCGGCGGTGGCAGGTCGAAGCCTGCGAGGCCCAGATTATCCGCGAGCAGCGCACCCGCCCCGCCCGTCGAGGTCAGCACCGCCACGCGCCGCCCACGCGGCCGGCGGCCTGATGCAAGCGCGGCGGGTATGTCGAGCAGGTCGGAAAAGCGCTCCGCGCGGATGATACCGAGCTGGCGGAACAGCGCGTCGTACAGACGGTCCGCGCCGGCCAGCGCGCCGGTGTGGGAAATGGCAGCGCGCGCCCCGGCTTCCGACCGGCCGACCTTGTAGGCGACGACAGGCTTGCCGGCCGCGGCCGCCTTCAGCGCCGCGGCGCGGAAGGCATCCGGCCGGCGCAGGCCTTCGACATAGATCGCGATCACCCGCGTCGCGTCATCCTCGGCCAGCAGATCGAGGAAATCGGCGACGTCGAGATCGGCCTCATTGCCTGTGGAGACGAGGCGCGCGAAGCCGATCCCCTGCGCCGCCCCGCGCGACAACACCGCGCCGAGAATCCCGCCCGATTGCGAGACGAGGGAGATGGAACCCGCCGCGAGGTCCTCGACCTCCAGCGCGCCGGAGGCCGAGAGCACGATGCGATCGGCAAGGTTGACGAGGCCGATCGTGTTCGGCCCGAGCAGGCGCATCGGCCCAGCCGCCGTACGCAGCGCCGCCTGGCGCGCGCCGCCTTCGCCGCCGCTTTCGGCATAGCCGCCCGCGAGTACGATGGCCGCGCCGCAGCCGCGCGCCGCAAGCTCGCGCACCGCGGCCTCGGCCCGCTCCGGCCCGACCAGCACGATGGCGACATCTGGCGCGGCGGGCAGCATCGCGACATCGGGGAAACAGGGCAGGCCGCCGATCTCCGCGACGCGCGGATTGACCGGCCAGATCGCACCATCGAAGCCGTGGCGCTGCAGATAGCCGACCGGCCGCCCGGTGGTCTTGGTGGGATCGGCCGAGGCGCCGATGACCGCGACGCTCTGCGGCCGCAGCAGGCGATGCAGGCCGCTCATCGCGGCTTCGACTGCGCGAGGAAGGCCTCGACCGAGGCGCGGTGCTCGCCCGTGGTGTAGCAGAGCGCCTGGGCCTTCGCGCCCTCGGCCAGCACCTGTTCGAAGGACATCTCGAGCGAACGGTCCATCACCGACTTCGCCAGCGCCAGCGCGGCGGGCGAGCCGGTGGAAAGCGAACGCGCCCAATCCTGCGCGGCGGCAGCCAGATCGGCATCGGGCACCATGCGCTCGATCATGCCCATCGCCAGAGCTTCCGCCGCGCCGACGCGCCGGCCGGTGAAGACCAGCTCCTTCGCGCGTGCCAGCCCGACGCGGCGCGGCAGGAAATACATGCCGCCACCATCTGGGATCAGGCCGCGGGCGATGAAGCTCATGGTGAACTGCGCGCTCTCGGCCGCCATGATGAAGTCGCAGCTGAGCGCGACATCGCAGCCAAGGCCGGTGGCGGCACCGTTCACCGCGGCAATCGTCGGCTTCGGCATGGTGTGCAGCAGCGCGACCGCGCGGTGCGTGCGCTGCTGACGGCGCCAGCCATTATAGGCCACCTCCTCCTGCGGCGCGGCCAGACGGTTGCGCATGCCGCGCACATCGCCGCCGGCGCAGAAGGCGCTGCCAGTGCCGGTGACGACCAGGGCACGCACGGCGGGATCGCCGGCCGCTTCCTCCAGCACCGCGATCATCTCGGCGCGCATGCCATCATCGATGGCGTTGCGGCGCTCCGGCCGGTCGAGGCGCAGCGTCGCCACCCCCTCCGTCACGCCATAGGCAATGGCGGTCCGCTCGGTCATGTGCAGTCTCTCCGTGAACTGGTAGTACGATGCTGTGGGCGTGCGATGCAGTGGCGGCGCGATGAACCGCGGCGCTATTCGATGCGCAGATTGGCGCGCGCCACCACGCGCTGCCAGCGCGTGCGCTCCTCCACCATCAGCTGGGCGAGGTGGGCGGGGCTCGGGCTCGGTGCGATCTCGTCCACGCCATGCTCCACCAGGCGGCGGCGGATATCGGCATCCTCCAGCACCGCGTTCAGCGCGCGGTGCAGCACCGCGACGCGGTCAGGCGGCGTGCCGCCAGTTGCCAGCAGCGCATACCAGGTGGCGCTGTCGAGCTCCGGGAAACCCTGCTCGACGCTGGTGCGGAGGTCGGGCAGCGCGGCGCTGCGGCTGGTCCCTGCCACGGCCAGCGCGCGCAGCGTGCCAGCGGCGATGTGCGGCTGCAGCGGTGCGGACGCATTGGTAATGATCTCAAGCCGGCCGGCCAGCACATCGCTCAGCGCCGGGCCAGTGCCGCGGTAATGCACCGCCTCGAGCTCGACGCCGAGCACGACGCCGATCATCGCACCCAGCGCATGCCCCGTCGTGCCGACGCCGGGCGTGCCGTAGCGCAGCGGCGTCTGCGCGGCGCGCGCGAAGGCGCGCAGCTCCTCAAGGTTGCGGGCGCCGACGCGCGGATGGACGCAGATGACGTTGGGCGAGGCGCCGATATAGCCAACAGGTGCGAAATCCCGCACCGGGTCGTAGGGCAGGCGCGGCTGCACGAGAGAGGAGATCAGGAAGCTGCCGCTGCCGGCCAGCAGCACGGTGTGGCCATCCGGCGCGGCCTTGGCGACCAGATCATTGCCGATCACGCCGCCCGCGCCGCCGCGATTCTCCACCACGATCGGCTGGCCGAGCCGCGCGCTCAGCGCCTCAGCCAACATGCGCCCGACGATGTCGTTGCTGCCGCCAGCGGTGAAGGGGATCACCAGCCGCATCGGGCGCGAGGGGAAGTCGGATTGCGCGCGGGCCAGCCCGGGCAGGGCGAGCAGCGGGGGCAGCGCAAGCAGCGTGCGGCGTCGCATGGGTGTCTCCTGTCGGCCGGGCGGGGCGCCGCGGCCTGTCATGTCATGGTCCGGATTGCGCCCGCCGGGCCGGCGGGCGCGCAGGGTATCAGTTGAGGAAGGGGTTCCGGCCGCGCGTGGGCGCCTGCGCGGGGCCGAAATGGGTGGCGAGGTAGTTCACGATCGTCTCGCGCAGCTCACCCTCCAGCCGGTTCATGGCGTGCTTCTCCGTCATCCAGTCCATCAGCCCATCCCATTGCGCGCGGGAGAATCGGCTGCGGCGGATGATCGCCGTGCTGTGGCAGGCGATGCAGTAGCCGAAGGTCTCGGAGCGGCCATGCCCCTCGGGCAGCACCGTCTCCTCCTCCGTCGGCTGGGTGACGGCCTGCGCGGCGGCCGCCTGGCGACGGGCGGCCTCCGCGCGCGCGGCCGTCTCGGCCTCAGCCTGCTGGAAGGCCAGCGCGGCCGGCGTCGGCGGCAGGGCCGGCCGCGGCGCCGCGACATGCGGGCCGCTGCCGTCCACCAGCACCAGAAGGATGGCCCCCAGCAAACCGGCGGTGACCACCCGTTCCATCGTGAACACGCCGGTCTCCCTCAGCCCACCAGGATCGCCGCACGGCTGATCGGGTTGGCCCCATAGCCCTGCGGGTTCCAATTGGCCGCGGCGTGCGGCTGCATCCGGCCCTGGCTGTCCGTCGCGCGGTACCAGACCTCGTAGTAGCCGTCGGCCGGCAGCGCCACGCGGCCAGTCCAGCGCTGCCAGGCATGGCGATTCGCGGGCGCGGCGACCTGCATCTCGGTCCAGGTCGCGCCGAAATCCACGCTGACATGCACCGCGCGCACCGAGAGGTCACCGGCCCAGGCCGCGCCGCGCAAATCCAGGCTGCGCGTGCCGGCCGGCAGGCGCGCGCCATGCGCGTGCGAGGACAGGATGGAGCGCACCGGCATGCTCTCCATCTCGACGAAATCGGCACCGTTGCTGTTGCTGCCCGGCACCATCGGCCGCTGCGGGATACGATAGGAGGTGCCGCCCATCCCGGCCCCATCATGCACGCGGTCGCGCAGCGTCACGCGCGTCAGCCACTTCTGGCTGAGGCTGCCCGGCCAGCCCGGCACCAGCAGGCGCACCGGCGCGCCGTGGATATGCGGGATCGGCTGGCCGTTCATGCGGAAGACGATCAGCGTGTCCTCGTCCATCGCCTTCGCCAGCCGCATGCCGCGGCCGATCGCGGCGCGGTCCGTCGCGCCCGACAGATGCGGATCCGCGCCGGAATGCCCCGTGAAGATCGCGGACGGCTTCACGCCGGCGGCCTGCAGCACGTCGCGCAGGCGCACGCCGGTCCATTCGGCGTTGCTGATCGCGCCATTGCCCCATTGGTTGCCGCGCGTCTGGGGGGCGAAGAAGGCGCGGCCATTGCCGCCGCATTCCATCTGCAGCTGGCGCGTCACCACCGGGAAACGGCTTTCCAGCTCGCCCAGCGTCAGCGTCAGCGGCGTGTTCACCTCGCCATCGATGGTGATGCGCCAGGCGCGGGGATCGCCGCTGGCCACTTCGGGGATCTGGCCGTTGTTGCGGACGAAATGGTTGGCGTAGCTCGTCACCGCCTCGTCGAGCAGGTGTTCCGGTGTCTCCGCCACCAGCGGCCGCTCCTGCAGCAGGATCAGCGGCCCCTTGCCATCCATCCGCAGCACCTGCGGCTGCGTGGCCCCCTGCGCCGCGGCCGGGCGGGTGAACAGTGCCGGCAGCGTGCCGGCCGGCATGGTGCCGGCGAAGGGGATGGCCCCGCCCAAAGCGGCGCCCATCGCCGCCAGCGCCGAGCCCTTCAGCGCCCCGCGGCGCCCGAAGGCCAGCGCATCCGCCCGCGTCGGATCGTCGCGGTAGAGTTCCTGGACGGAGCGTTCCGTCCGGCCGAATCGCAGTGCCATGCCCGTAGTCCTTCCCGACCCATTGTTTCGCTTCGTTCCACCCGTCGCCATCGTGCTGGGGCGCGGGCGCAGTCCAACCACGGCGAAGCATAAGGCAGCCGGTGGCGGGAACCAATTCCCGGGGCCGTGCAAGGGCGCCGCATCCTCAACCCCACCGCCCCCCCTTCCGGCGGGGGCCTTGCGGCCAAGCGCCGGCCGCGGTCTAGCTTGGCGACACCAGCGGGCGCAGGCACCGCCGGATCGGGGAAGGCGGACCATGGCACGGCAGCTCTACGAACTCTGCGGCACCGATCCCGCCCGCATCTTCAGCCCCTATTGCTGGCGCTCGCGCATGGCGCTGGCCCATAAGGGCCTCGATTTCGAGAGCCTGCCCTGGCGCTTCACCGAAACCGACCGTCTGGCCTTCGCCAGCCATGACAAAGTGCCGGTGCTGGTGGATGGGCCCAAGGTGGTCGCGGATTCGTGGGAGATCGCGCTGCACCTCGACGCCGCCTATCCGGACCGGCCGAGCCTAATGCGCGGCAACCCCGCCCCCTACCGGCTGGTGGCCGCCTGGAACGATGCCGTTGTGCAGGCGGGGATCGCGCGCCTTGTCGTCTCCGACATCGCGCCGCTGCTGGGCGACGCGGATCGGGCCTATTTCGTGACGAGCCGCGAGAAGCGCTTTGGCATGCCGCTGGTCCAAGTGACGGCAGACCGCGCGGCGCGGCTGCCCGCTTTCCGCGAGGCGCTGCACCCGCTGCGGATGGTGGTGCGCAGCCAGGCGTTCCTGGGCGGCGAGACGCCGGACTATGCGGACATGATCGTCTTCGGCAGCTTCATGTGGGCGCGCACCGTCAGCGACTTCGCGCTGCTCGATGCGGGCGATGCGGTGCATGGCTGGCGCGAGCGGATGCTGGACCTGCATGGCGCCATGGCGCGCCAGGCACCCCATTTCGGCGCCTGAGGCCCCAGGGGGTCGCTGGCCGGTCGCAAGCCGCCAGCCACCCCCCACGGACGCGAAGGAGGAAGCGCCCATGACGCCAGAGAATGCGCTGCGCCCGCGTGACGAGGCGATCGCGGGCTTCATGCTGGATGCGACCGTGAAGGGCATCCCGCCGGGGGCGCGCCTGCGCCTGGACCAGATTGGCGCGCAGGGCTGGAACCTGCTGCGGGGCGACCTGCCGCTGCCGCTCGCCGTGCTGCGGCGCGGCGCGCTGATGCGCAACGCCGCCTGGATGCGCGATTTCTGCCGGCTGAACGACCTCTCGCTCTGCCCGCATGGCAAGACGACGATGGCGCCGCAGCTCTGGGACCTGCAGATCGCCGAGGGCGCCTGGGGCATCACCGTGGCCACGCTGCAGCAGTTGGAAGTCGCACGCCGCTTCGGCATCAAGCGCGTGATCTGGGCGAACCAGCCAACCGGGCGGCTCGCGGTGGATGCCGCCTTCGCCGCGCTCGCCGATCCCGGCTTCGAGCTGTTCGTCCTGGCCGACAGCGCGGAGGTGGTCGCGGCCCTGGCCGCCGGCGCGGCGCGGGCAGGTCTCGCGCGGCCTCTGCCGGTGCTGCTGGAAATCGGCATGCCAGGCGGGCGCACCGGCGCGCGGGATGCGGCGACGGCGCTGACACTCGCGCGCGCCATCGCCACGACACCCGGCCTCGTGCTCGCCGGCGTCGAGGCCTTCGAAGGGCTGCTGCCCGATGCCGCGGCGGTGGATCGCTTCCTGCCCACCCTGGCCGAGGTCGCGCGCGGCTGCGCGGCGGAGGGCCTGTTCGGCCATGCGGAGGTGCTGCTGACCGCCGGCGGCACCGCCTTCTTCGACCGTATCGCGCCGGGCTTTGCTACCGCCAGCGCACTCGGCCGGCCCGTGCGGCGCGTGCTGCGCAGCGGCTGCTACATCACGCAGGACAGCATGGGCTATGCCGAGTCCTATGCCCGCATGCGGCGCGAGGCGAAGCTGCGTTTCCCCGATGGCGACCTGGAGCACGCCGTCGAGGTCTGGACCGTCGTGCAATCCGTACCGGAGCAGCGGCTCGCGATCCTCGCCTGCGGCAAGCGCGATGCCGGCTTCGACCTGGGCTGGCCGGTGCCGATCAGGCTGTTCCGCCCGGGCACACATGACGCGCCCCAGCCCTTCGGCGCCTTCCACAAGGTCAGCGGCATGAACGACCAGCATGGCTATCTGGTGGGCCCGACGGAGCAGATCAGGGTCGGTGACCTCCTCTGCCTCGGCATCGGGCATCCCTGCAGCACCTTCGACCGCTGGCAGGTTCTGCCGCTGGTCGAGGATGATCTGACCGTCAGCGGCGCGATCCGCACCTTTTTCTGAACCGCACGACAGCACGGAGAGAATGCGGATGCCCGCAAGCAGCAACAGCATGCGCGTGGCGGTCATGCCGGGCGACGGCATCGGCGTGGAGGTGACCGACGCCGCGATGGGCGTGCTCGGCAAGCTCGCGCGCCGGCACGGCCTCGGCCTCTCCACCGAGACACTGCCGGCCGGCGCCTTCGTCTATCGCGAGACCGGCACCGCGATGAGCGAGGAGGTGTTTCGCCGCGCCGAAGCCGCGGACGCCATCCTGCTCGGCGCGATGGGCTGGCCCGGCATCCGCTATCCGGACGGGACGGAGATCGCGCCGCAGATCGAGTTGCGCATGCGCCTCGGCCTCTATGCCGGGGTGCGGCCGATCCGCGCCATTCCGGGCGTGACGCTGGCGCTCGCGCATCCCCGCGCCAAGGAGCTCGACCTCGTCATCCTGCGCGAGAGCACCGAAGGGCTATTCTGGGCGCGCGGCCGTGGCGAGGTGATCGAGGACCGCGAGGCGCGCGACACGATGGTGATCACGCGCGCGACCACCGAACGCCTGAGCCGCTTCGCCTTCCGCCTCGCGGAACGGCGCGCCGCGCGGCTGGGACGGCCGCAGAAGGTGACGCTGGTGGACAAGGCGAATGTCTTCACCTCCATGGCCTTCATGCGCCGCGTCTTCGACGAGGTGGCACGCGAATTCCCGAACGTGCCAGCGGGGCATCACTATGTGGATGCGATGGCGCTCGACCTCGTGCGGCGCCCTTGGGATTTCGACGTGCTGCCGATGGAGAACATGTTCGGCGACATCATCTCCGACCTCGGCGCGGGGCTGATCGGCGGCATGGGCTACGCGCCCTCGGCCGATGTCGGCGACACGCATGCGGTGTTCCAGCCGAGCCACGGCACCGGCCCCGACATCCACGGCAAGGGCATCGCCAACCCGACGGCGATGATCCTCTCGGCTGCGCTGATGCTCGATTGGCTCGGCGCGCGCGGGGCGGGCCAGGCCTGGACGGACGCCGCGACCGAGCTGGAGGCGGCCGTGGACCGCGCCTTCGCCAACGGCCTGCGCACCGCGGAATTCGGCGGCGTCGGCACGCTGGAGGTGGCCCGCGCGGTCGCGGCCGAGATCCCGGGCTGAACCGGCGCGGGGCTGGGTGCCTCCCGGCCAGAGAAAGGCCATAGGAACGGCTGGACGAGCCCGTGCCGTCTCCGTCACCATGCGCACCCTGTGGGATGGCTGAGGCTGGCCCAGGCCGGGTCCACCGGCCGGCACCAGCCGCAACGGGAGAGCGATGGCAATGACCGAAGACGACCTCCGGCAGATGATCGGCCGCGTGCAGCGCGGCACGCTGAGCCGCCGCGGCTTCATCCGGCGCGTGGCAGCGGTGGGGCTCACCGCGCCGATGGCGACCCAGCTGCTGGCGCTGCACGGCATCTCGGCGGCCTCAGCGCAGTCCATCCCGCCCTACCGCCCCACGCGGCGCGGCGGCGGCGGCCCGCTGAAGATCCTCTACTGGCAGGCCTCGACCCTGCTGAACCCGCATTTCGCGGTCGGCACCACCAACCAGGATGCCAGCCGCGTCTTTTACGAGCCGCTGGCCGGCTGGGCACAGGACGGCACGCTGCATCCGATCCTGGCCGCTGAGATTCCCTCGACCGAGAATGGCGGGCTTTCGGCCGATGGTCGCAGCGTCACCTGGAAGCTGAAGCGCGGCGTGAAGTGGCACGACGGGCAGGATTTCTCGGCCGACGACGTGGTGTTCAATTGGGAATACAACCGCAACCCAGCGACCGCGACCGTCAGTTCGGGCAGCTATCGCGACATCAACGTCGTCAAGGTTGACGACCACACGGTGCGCGTGGAGTTCGCGCAGCCGCAGCCCTTCTGGGCGGATGCCTTCGTTGCCTCGCGCGGGATGATCATCCCGAAGCACATCTTCCAGAACTTCGCCGGCGCCAATTCGCGCGATGCGCCCGGCAATCTGCGCCCGGTGGGCACCAGCCCCTACCGCTTCACGAGCTTCGCCCCGGGCGATACGCTGCGGGCCGAGCTGAACCCAAACTACCACATGCCGAACCACCCCTTCTTCGACACGGTCGAGGTGAAGGGCGGGGGCGATGCAGTCTCTGCCGCGCGCGCGGTGCTGCAGACGGGCGATTTCGACTTCGCCTGGAACCTGCAGGTCGAGGACGAGATCCTGAAGCGGCTCGAAGCCGCGGGCCGTGGCCGCGTGGACATCATCGAAGGCGGCGACATCGAGTTCGTCATGCTCAGCGTCACCGACCCGAACCGGGAGGTGGAAGGCGAACGCGCACATATCAGCACGCAGCACCCGGCCTTCCGCGACCCCGCCGTGCGCCAGGCGATGGCGATGCTGCTGGACCGCGGCTCGATCGAGCAGTTCATCTACGGCCGTGGCGGCCCGGCCGCTGCCAACTTCCTGAACAATCCGCCGCGCTTCCGTTCGGAGAATATGCGCTGGGAGTTCAACCTCAACCGCGCGAACGAGATTCTGGACCGGGCCGGCTGGGTCCGTGGGCGGGATGGCATCCGCGCCAAGGATGGCGTCCGGCTGCGCTTCGTCTTCCAAACCTCGGTCAACACGCCGCGCCAGCGCACCCAGGCCGTCTACAAGCAGGCCGCCCAGCGCGCCGGCATCGACCTGGAGCTGAAGTCGGTCGTGGCCTCCGTCTTCTTCTCCTCGGATGTCGCCAACCCGGACACCTACACGAAGTTCTGGTCGGACATGCAGATGTACACGACCACGATGCCGCAGGCCGACCCGCAGCTGTTCATGAACCAGTTCGTCTCCTGGGAAGTCTCGACCCGGGCCAACAGCTGGCAGGGCCGCAACATCCTCCGCTGGCGGAACGAAGAGTACGACCGCATCTACCGCGAGGCGGAGGGCGAGCTGGACCCGGTGAAGCGCGCCGCGCTGTTCATCCGCATGAACGACCTGGTGGTGGGCAGCAATTACGTCATCCCGGTCGTGCGCCGCCCGCGTGTGCGGGCCAGCCTGAACAATCTGCGGCCCGTGCTGAGCGCCTGGGACAATGATTTCTGGCTGCTAAGCCACTGGCACCGCGAGGGCTGATGCCGGCGACGCCTTCCGCGTGACGCAGTACCTTATCCGCCGCCTGATGATCGCGATCCCGAGCTTGCTCGGGATCAGCGTCATCCTGTTCACCGTGCTGGCGCTGGCCCCCGGCGACCCGTTCGAGGAACTGGCGACCAACCCGGCCATCCCGCCCGATGTGCGCGCGAATCTACGCGCGAGCCTCGGGCTGGATGACCCGATCCATGAGCGCTACCTGAGCTGGCTGTTCGCCATGCTGCGCGGCGAGTGGGGCTATTCCTTCGTCAGCCGCAGCCCGGTTGCCGATCTGATCCTGCAGCGCCTGCCCACCACCATCGCGGTGATCGGCGCTTCGCAGATCGTGGCGCTGGCCATCGCGCTGCCGGTTGGCGTCTATGCCGCGACACGGCCCTATTCGATCTTCGATCAGATCGCGAACACACTGGCCTTCATCGGCTTCTCGCTGCCCACCTTCTTCACCGGGCTGCTGATGATCCTGTTCTTCTCGATCTATCTGGACTGGCTGCCCTTCGTGTACCGCACGCAGATCGACGCCACAGGCTGGCGCTGGTGGTGGGAACAGCTGCAGCAATCCATCATGCCGATCATGGTGCTGGGCCTGTTCCAGGGCGCGGCCTGGACGCGCTTCGTGCGCTCTGCCGTGCTCGACGTCATCCGGCTTGATCACGTCACCACCGCGCGCAGCAAGGGCATCGCCGAGGGTGCGGTGACCATGCGCCATGTGGTGCGCAACGCCATGATCCCAGTGGTCACGCTGGTCGCGCTGCAGATGCCGGTGGTGTTCGGCGGCGCGATCGTGACCGAGCAGATCTTCCGCGTGCCCGGCATCGGATCGCTGTTGATCAGCGCGGTGCTGGCGAACGACACCCCGGTGATCATGGCGGTGACCTTCGTCTTCGCCTGCCTGGTCATCTTCTTCAACCTCGTGGCCGATATCCTGTATGGCTGGCTCGACCCCCGTATCAGCTATCGCTAGCCCCGCCCCAGTCGCCGCGCGCCCGCGCATCGGGCCGTGGCGCGAGGCGTGGCGGCGCTTCCGCAAGCACCGGCTGGCGGTGGTCAGCGCGGCCATCCTGGCCGTGATGGTGCTGGCCGTGCTGTTCGGCCCGCTGGTCTGGACGTTGCCGATCGATGAGATCGACTTCCGGGCGCGCCTGCAGGGCCCGTCCTGGGAGCACCCGCTCGGCACCGACGATCTCGGCCAGGATCTGCTCGCGCGCATCCTGTATGGCGGGCGCATCTCGCTCGCGGTCGGCTTCGCGGCGATGCTGGTCGCCGTCACCTTCGGCGTGCTGGTCGGCGCGGTCGCGGGCATGAGCGGCGGCAAGACGGATGCGGCCCTGATGTGGCTGACCGACCTGTTCCTGTCCCTGCCGCAGCTGCCGCTGCTGCTGCTCATCATCTACCTGTTTCGCGACAGCCTGGTCAGCATTGTCGGACCGGAGCTCGGCGTCTTCATCCTGATCGTCATCGTCATCGGCGGCTTCAACTGGATGCCGGTCGCACGCCTGGTGCGCGCGCAGTTCTTCTCGCTGCGGGAAAAGGAATTCGTCGAAGCCGCCCGCGCGCTCGGTGCCTCACGCCTCCGGCTGGTGCTGCGCCATATCCTGCCGAATGCGCTCGGCCCGGTGATTGTCGCGGCCACCATCGACGTCGCGGCCGCCATCATCGCGGAGAGCACGCTGTCCTTCCTCGGCCTCGGCTTCCCGCCCGACATCCCGACCTGGGGGCGCCTGCTGTTCGACGCCAAGGACAACCTCGACTTCGCGCCGCACTGGGCGCTGTTTCCGGGGCTCGCGATCTTCCTGACGGTGCTGACCATCAACTTCGTCGGCGACGGGCTGCGCGACGCGCTGGATCCGAGGCGCGTCAAGTGACCGAGACCGCCCGCATCCTGGATATCCAGGGCCTCAAGGTCCATTTCTCGACCGATGATGGCTGGGTCCGTGCCGTGGATGGCGTGGATATCGGCGTGGATCGGGGCGAGACGGTCTCGATCGTCGGTGAATCCGGCTGCGGCAAGACCGTGACCGCGATGACGATCCTGAAGCTCATCGCCATGCCGCCCGGGAAGATCGTGGATGGCCGCATCCTGTGGCAGGGCCGCGACCTTGTGCCGCTCGGGCCAGATGGGATGCGCAAGGTTCGCGCGAAGGAAATCGGCTTCGTCTTCCAGGAGCCGATGACATCCCTCAACCCGGTCTACACCGTCGGCGCGCAGATCGCGGAATCGGTGCGCGAGCATGAGGGTCTGTCGCGCAAGGCGGCGATGGACCGCGCAGCGGAGATGCTACGGCTGGTCAACATCCCCAACCCGCAGCGCCGCGTGCATGACTACCCGCACCAGTTCTCGGGTGGCATGCGCCAGCGCGTGATGATCGCCATGGCGCTGGCCTGCAACCCGAAGCTGCTGATCGCAGACGAACCGACCACCGCGCTCGATGTCACGATCCAGGCGCAGATTCTCGACCTGCTGAACGAGATGAAGGAGCGGCTCGGCATGGCCGTGCTCCTCATCACGCATGCAATGGGCGTGGTGGCGGAGACGGCGCAGCGCGTGGTGGTGATGTACGCCGGCAAGGTGGTGGAGGAAGCGCCTGTCGGCGCCCTCTTCGCCCGCCCGTTGCATCCCTACACGCAGGGGCTGATCCGCTCGATCCCGCGCCTCGATCTCGCCGCCACGGAGCATCGGCGGCTCGAGGCCATCCCCGGCACCGTGCCGAGCCTGCTGCACCCGCCGCCCGGCTGCCGCTTCGCCGCGCGCTGCCGCCATGCGACCGAGGAGTGCCGCCGGCAGGAACCGCCGCTGCGGGAAATCGCGCCCGGCCACAAGGCCGCCTGCATCCGCGCGGAGGAGATCGCATGAGCGGCACGCAACCGCTGCTGCGCGTGGACAACCTCGTCAAGCGCTTCGCTGTGAAAGGCGGCGTGCTGCGCCGGACGGTGGGCGAGGTGCATGCCGTCTCCGGCGTCAGCTTCGACCTCGCACCGGGCGAGACGCTGGGCCTCGTTGGGGAATCCGGCTGCGGCAAGTCCACCACCGGCCGCCTGATCCTGCGCCTGATCGAGCCGACCTCGGGCCAGGTCTGGTTCGATGGGCAGGACATCACGCGCTTCGATCACGACCAGATGGTCGCGCTGCGCCGAGACATGCAGATCATCTTCCAGGACCCCTTTGCCTCGCTCAATCCGCGCATGACCGTTGGCGCCATCATCGGCGAGGCGCTGATCATCCATGGCCTGGCGAAGACCGCGCAGGAGCGCGAGGAGCGCGTCGCGCATCTGCTGGAGACGGTCGGGCTGAATGCCGACCATATGCGCCGCTTCCCGCATGAATTCTCGGGCGGCCAGCGCCAGCGCATCGGCATTGCGCGGGCGCTCGCGGTCTCACCGAAGCTGATCATCTGCGACGAGCCGGTCTCGGCCCTCGATGTCAGCATCCAGGCGCAGGTCGTGAACCTGCTTGAGGATCTGCAGGAACAGTTCGGCCTCACCTACCTCTTCATCGCGCATGATCTCTCGGTGGTGGAGCACATCAGCGATCGTGTCGCAGTGATGTATCTCGGCCGCATCGTGGAAATCGCGCCGGCGCGCGAGCTCTACACGACGCCGATGCACCCCTACACCCAGGCGTTGCTCTCCGCCGTGCCGATCCCGGACCCGACGCTGAAGCGCGAACGCATCCGGCTGCAGGGCGATGTGCCGAGCCCGCTGAACCCGCCCAGCGGCTGCCATTTCCACACGCGCTGTCCCATCGCCAATGCTGGCGCCTGCCGCAGCGAGGCGCCGGAATTGCGCGAAATCCGCCCCGGCCACCGCGTCGCCTGCCACCTGGCCTGACCCCATGCCCCTGAACCACAAGCTGAACACGGTCGAGAGCGACACGGCCCTGCCTGAGGCAGCCGATGTCGTCGTCATCGGCGCAGGCATTGTCGGCGTTGCCGCCGCCTGGTTCCTGGCCGCGAAGGGCCATTCGGTCGCGCTGCTGGAGAAGGGCGTCGTCGCGGGCGAGCAATCCAGCCGCAACTGGGGCTGGTGCCGGCTGATGAATCGCGACGAGCGGGAAATCCCGCTCATGCAGCACAGCATCGAGCTGTGGAACCGCCTGCCCGCCGAGATCGGCGCCGATATGGGCTATCGGCGCAACGGCCTGACCTACGTCACCAAGGACCCGAAGCAGCTCGCCGAGTGGGAATCCTGGATCGCGATGGCGCAGGCCTACCAGGCGCATATGCGCGTCGTCGGCCCGGAGGAAGCGAAGCGCCTCACGCCCGGCAATGAGCAGGATTGGGTGGGCGGCGTCGTCTCGCCCGGCGATGGCCGCGCGGAGCCTGCGATGGCGGCACCCGCGCTCGCCGCCGCCGCGCGGCGCCGCGGCGTCAGCCTGCACCAGAATTGCGCGGTGCGCGGGCTTGATACCAAGGGCGGGCGCATCGCCGGTGTCTTCACCGAGAAGGGCTATATCCGCACCGATGCGGTGATCCTCGCCGCCGGTGCCTGGGCGTCCATGTTCCTCCGCCGGCACGGCGTGGACATGCCGCAGAGCTCGGCCCACTCCACTGTCTTCGCGACGACGCCGGCGAAGCAGGTCAGCCCTGGCCCGCTCTCGACACCAGACTTCATCCTGACGCCGCTGCTGGATGGTGGCTATCTGGTTGCCGCGAAGGCGCGCGGCCGGGTGGAGCTGACGCCAGCCGGCATCCGCTATGCGCGGAAGTTCATGCCGACGCTGCGGGAACGCTGGAAGATGGTGGAACTCCGACTCGGCCGCAGCTTCTTCGAAGGCCCTGACGCCTTCCACGGCCGCTGGTCCTTCGACAAGCCGACAGTGTTCGAGAAGGTCCGCATCCTCGACCCGCAACCGAACACCGCGATCGTCGCGCCTGCGCTGCGGGAGATCACTGCAGCCTATCCGGAACTCGCCGGCATCCGCATGGCGCGGGCCTGGGCAGGCTGGATCGATTCCACGCCGGATGCAGTGCCGGTCATCGACCGTATCGCTGATTTGCCCGGCCTGACGGTCGCGGCCGGCTTCAGCGGGCATGGCTTTGGCATCGGGCCAGGTGCGGGGCGGCTTGCCGCCGATCTCGCCACCGGCGATGCGCCCATCGTCGATCCCGCGCCCTTCACCCTCGCGCGGCTCGTGGATGGCAGCCCGATCCGCGCGCCCGGCGCCTTCTGACCCGCGCCCTTCATCCGAAGCCGGAGACATCGTCTTGCCCCAGCGCGCCATCCCCGCCGTCTTCATGCGCGGCGGGACCAGCAAGGCGATCATGTTCCACGCCAGCGACCTGCCGGCGGACCGCGCCGAATGGGATGCGATCTTCATGGCCGCGCTCGGCACGCCCGATCCCAATGGCCGGCAGTTGAACGGCATGGGCGGCGGCGTCTCCTCGCTGTCGAAGATCTGCGTGCTCGGACCGCCGACGCGCGACGACGCCGATATCGACTACACCTTTGCGCAGGTGCTGATCCGCGAGGCCCGCGTGGATTGGAAGGGCAATTGCGGCAATATGAGCTCCGCCGTCGGCCCCTTCGCCATCGATGAAGGGCTGGTGCGCCCCACGGGCGACACCGCGACGGTGCGCATCCACAACACCAACACACGCAAGATCATCCGCGCCACCTTCCCGCTGGAGAATGGGCAGGCGAAGGTCGTCGGCGACCTCGCCATTCCCGGCGTCGCGGGCACTGGTGCGCCGGTGCGGCTTGATTTCCTCGCGCCGGGCGGCGCCACCACCGGGCGGCTGCTACCGAGCGGGCGCGTGGTGGATGTGCTCGACGTGCCGGGCTTCGGCCCGATCGAGGCCTCGCTGGTGGATGCCGCCAATGCCGGCGCCTTCATCCGCGCGCGCGATGTGGGGCTCACCGGGCGCGAATTGCCGGATGAGCTCGACGCCAATCCGGAGATGCTGAAGCTACTGGATGCGATCCGGCGGCAGGCCTCGGTGCGGATGGGCATCGCGCCCGACATCGAGGCCGCGTGCAGCATCAGCACCGTGCCCTATATCGGCTTCGTCAGCCCGCCGGCCGCAGCGCCGACCCTGTCGGGCGAGACCATCGCGGCGGAGGCGATCGACCTCACCGCGCGCATCATCTCGAACGGGCAGCCGCATCGCGCGCTGCCGCTGACCGGCTCGCTCTGCACCGCGGTCGCGGCGCGGATCGCGGGCAGTGTGGTGGCGGAATGCCTGCCGCCCGGCGTCGCCGACGGCCCGCTCCGCATCGGCATGCCATCCGGCATCCTGACGGTCGGCGCCGATGTCGCGCAGGAGGACGGCGCCTGGGTGGCGCGGTCTGGGTCCTTCTACCGCACCGCGCGCCGGCTGTTCGACGGGCGCGTCTGGATTCCAGGCTAAGCGCGCGCGGGCAGAACGGCCCGCGCGCGTCGTTTCCTTATCCCTTCCGGCCCGGCGCATCCGGCAGCGCGGCGGCCAGGTCGAACAGCAGCGGTGCATCGCCGCCCTTCGCCTTGCCGCGCTTCGGCTTCGCCGGTTCCTCGGCCGGCGCGGCGGCCGGTGCCTCGGCTTCGACGGGCAGCACCACGCGGCGGCGCGGCGCCGGCGCCGGCGCGATGGCATCGAGCGCTTCCGACAAGTCGGCGATCAGATCGGCCACATCCTCAAGCCCGACGGAGAGCCGGATCGTGCCGTCGGTGATGCCGAGCTTCGCGCGCTCCTCCGCGCCGACGCGCATATGTGTCGTCGTCGCGGGATGCGTCGCCAGCGACTTCGAATCGCCGAGGTTGTTCGACACATCCACGATCTGCAGCGCGTTCATGAAGCGGAAGGCCGCTTCCTTCCCGCCCTTCACGTCGAAGGTCACCAGGCTGCCACCCGCCGCCATCTGCGCCTTCGCCAGCGTGACCTGCGGATGGTCCGCACGGAACGGATACAGCACGCGGGCAATCTCGCTGCGCTCGGCCAGGAAATCGGCGATGGCGGCCGCTGAGCGGCACATCGCCGGCAGGCGCAGATGCAGCGTCTCCAGCCCCTTCAGGATGACCCAGGCGTTGAAGGGCGAGATGGACGGGCCGGTGTTGCGGATGAAGGGCTGCAGCACCTCATCCACCCACTTCTTGCGGCCCAGCACCGCGCCACCCAGCACGCGGCCCTGGCCGTCCATGTGCTTGGTGCAGGAATAGACGACGACATCCGCGCCGAACTGCATGGGCTTCTGCAGCAGCGGCGTGGCGAAGACATTGTCCACCACGACGATCGCGCCGGCCGCATGCGCCAGGTCGCAGATGGCGGCGAGGTCCACCAGCTCCAGCATCGGGTTCGACGGCGTCTCGAGCAGCACGAGGTCGGCCGGTGTGGACAGCGCCTGCTTCCATTGCGCCAGGTCGCCGCAATCCACGAATTCCGTGCGGACGCCGTAGCGCGGCAGCAGGGTGGAGACGATCCAGTGGCAGGAGCCGAACAGCGCGCGGCTGGCCACCACGCGATCCCCAGCCTTGAGGTGCGACAGCATCGAGGCATGCACCGCCGCCATGCCGGTTGCGGTCATCCGGCAGGCTTCCGCGCCTTCCAGCAGCGCCAGCCGGTCTTCCACCATGGAAACGGTCGGGTTGCCGAAGCGGGAATACTGATAATGCGTCTGGGTGCCGAGGAAGGTGGCCTCGGCCTGCTCCGCGCTCTCGTAGACGAAGCCAGAGGTGAGGAAGAGCGCTTCCGAGGTCTCGTCGAAGCCGGAGCGCATCTGCCCGCCGCGAACGAGCTGCGTGGCGGGGCGGAGCGGGCGGTCGGGCAGCTTGCGGGCCATCGTGACACCTTCCTCAGCGGCCTGCCGTTCCGGGCGAGCGGGCCGCATGGCGTGGGTGTCCGGCCACCCTCACGGGGTGCGGGGCGCAGGGCGCCCCGACGGCCGTTTAGCGCGTTTGTTTTCGGTGGGGTGAGCCGCCGCCCGGTTTCGGGACCTCGCCGCAATCAGGCCGGACAAATCGCGAGGGGCGTTGCCGCCAAGTTCGTGCTTAGGGCGGCGGGGCCGGGGCGGTCAAGGCGGCTTGCCCGGGGCGGGGCGGCGGACCGTCAGGCCGTCTCCAGGCCGCCATCATTCGAAAGCTGGAGAAGCCGCTCCATGACGCGCGCCTCCGCCACGTTCAGCAATCCGACGCGATAGCAATGCAGCGCCAGTGGAAACAGGGTGATGTCCTTGCCGGCGTAGTGGACCTGTTCCTGGCGTGTCCTGGTCGAGCAACCGAGGGACATGGGGCCCGCTTTCGTGGCGAAGCGTACTAACGAATCCAGTTCCCGATGATCCTCGGCCGGGCGGTCCGTCCATTTCACGTCATAAGCATAGATCGGACTGCCATTCGCCGGGTTGATCGCCACCACATCGACCTCGCCGCCGCCATGCTTGTTCCAGCGCGCATAGTGGAGATTGGGTAGGTCGGCACTGTGGAGCCATTGCGTGATCGTGGCCGTCTCCGCGAGCGCACCCAGCGCAGGGCTGTCGGCGGTGACGGGCCCGAACAGCGCCGCGCGCATAGACGGGTTGGTGAGGTAGACCTTGAAGTTCATCTGTCGCTGAAAGCGTTGAGCCCGCTCATCGACCCGGCGCACGGTATGGATCAGAAACGCTGCTTCCAGGTATTCGAGGTAGCGAAGGATGGTGTTCTTCGCGACGGAGGCGTTCTGCGACAACGCGTCAAGGCTGACCTCTTGCCCAGTGTTGTAGGCAATGGCGTTGAACAGCCGCTTGAGTTCCTGGATGTCCTGGATGCCGTAGAGGCTGGGCAGATCGTGCGCCAGGACCTTCTGGACGATGTCGTTGCCGACGAAGCGTTGAAACTCGCCCCGGATGGCAACATTCATGACCGCCTCCGGGTAGCCACCGTAGTTCAGGTAGTCGAGAAACGCGTCGTTCAGGCCGGGCAGATCGAGCGCGCCGAAAAGGGGCGGACGCCCTGTACGCTCAACACGTTTCACCAGCGCGGCCTCGCGTCCGGTGAATGCCAGGAACTCGGCGAAGGTCAGGGGCGGCAGATTAAAGTCGGTAAAGCGACCAGCGCCGCTCTCCTCACTGCGGCGCTTGAGCGCCGCCGTGGCAGAGCCGGAACAGACGAAGCGGGTCGCCGGGTAGCGGTCCACCAGGTCCTTGAGATGCCGCTCCCAGTCCTTGAGGTACTGGATTTCATCGAAGACAACGAGACGCGGCCCGCCGGGATCGTGTGGTGCCTCACGCTCGAACAGAGTGAGAAACTGAGAGAGAGCGAGATCCGTGTAGGCCGGGGTGTCGATGGACGCGTAGAGGACAGGGCCGAGTTCGCCGCTCGTCGCGAACTCCCCGATCATCTGCTGCAGCATTGTTGTCTTTCCGACCCGGCGCGAACCGAGCAGGACGACGGCGCGCTTGATCGGCGCCCGGATCAGTTTGCAGAGCGGCTCGAAATAGGCACGGTGGGGGAGGCTATAGGGCGCGCGGCTCAGATCAAGCCGCGCCGTCCACCACGGGTTGTCGGACCGCAACCGATTCGAGATATCCTCGGGGGAGATGGTCAGCATGGAAAACAAGATCAGCCTTCTGATCTTGTTTGTCCATTCCGAAAAAAATTCTTTTCCCTCAGTTAGATAATCGCGTCCGATAAGGCCGCATTTGGGGCTCGCATCGCTCTCGGGGCGGAAGGTGCTGCCCCAGGACCCGCAGCCCAAAGAAGGCCGCCCCGAAGCGCGGCGGGGCGGCGGCATAGCTTGCCCTCCGGGGCGCCGCCCGATAGAAGTTCGCCTCGCCGGTGCGGGCGTAGTTCAGAGGTAGAACGTCAGCTTCCCAAGCTGAATGTCGGGGGTTCGATTCCCCCCGCCCGCTCCATCTTCCCTCCCGCCTCACCTCGGCAGCGCGAAGCGCTTGGCCTCGCTGTCGTAGGCGCCATAGCCCAGCGCATCGCGGAACTCGGCCGGCTTCAGCGCGCCCGCCGCCTCCGACCCGCCCGCCGCGATCGCCGCGAGCCCCGCCTTCATCGCCGACATGGCGGGCGAGAGCAGCCCGGTCGGGAAAGTGCCGATCTTCAACCCGAGCTCCGCCGCGCGCGCCTGGGTCGGCGTCTCCCGCGGGGCGCCGGGCGAGAGCACGGCGAAATGCGGCCGGCCCGCCGAGGCCGCGACCGCGCGGCGCACCTCCGCCTCATCCGCCGGGCTGTCGAGGAAGAGGATGTCGGCGCCCTCCTCGACATACATGGCGATCCGCGCCACCGCTTCGTCGATGCCCGCCGTCGGGCGGCAATCGGTGCGCGCCATCACCAGGATGCCGCTGTCCTTCGCCGCTTCCACCGCGGCGCGGATCTTCATCCGCGCTTCCTCCCGCGGCAGGCAGGGCTTGCCGCCGGCGGTCAGCGCGCGCGGCGTCACCTTGTCCTCGATCAGCACCGCCGCGGCACCCGCGCGGCCATAGGCGCGCACGGTCCGCTGCACATTCATGGCATTGCCGTAGCCATGATCGCCATCGGCCAGCACCAGCAGATCGGGCGCGGCGCCGCGCACTATCTCCAGGCTGTTCAGCATCTCCCCGAAGGAGATCAGGTCGAGGTCAGGCCCGCCAAGCCGCGCGGCGGCGACGCAGGAGCCGGAGAGGAAGGCGGTGGCGAAGCCGGCCTCGGCCGTCAGCTTCGCCGTGATCCCGTCCCACACCGCCGGCATGGCGACGAAGCCGGGCTTCGCGAGGAGCGCGCGGAACTTCTCGGGCGGTGTCATGGTGCGTCCCTTCCTCAGGCCACCGGCGCGAGCTTCGCGCGGGCATCGTGCCGCGCCAGGCGCGACAGCAGGTATTCGGTCTCCGCGCGCGCCGTCGCGCTGATCGCCGCCGCAGGGCGGCGCTGCGCGTCGCTCGCCAGGATGCCGCGGCGCATGAGGATGTACTTCCGCACCGCCAGCCCCACGCCCGGCTGCAACTCGTAGCGCATCAGCGGCAGATGCGCGTCGAACAGGTCATGCGCGCGCTCGCGCTCACCGGCGGCCGAGAGCTTCACCAGCTCCACCAGCATGTCGGGGAAGGCGTAGCCCGTCATCGCGCCATCCGCTCCGCGCTCCATCTCGAAATCCAGGAACACGCCGCCATTGCCGCACAGGATGGAGAGCGGCCGCAGCGAGCCTTCGGCCTGGAAGCGCCGCAGGGCCGAGATCTTCTCGAGCCCCGGCCAATCCTCATGCTTCAGCATCACGCAGGAGGGCAGCTCGGTCACGATCCGGCGGATCACGGCGGGCGTCATCTGCACCTGGAAGAGCTGCGGGTAATCCTGCAGCACCCAGGGGATGTCGGGGCCGATCGCCTCGATCGCCTGGTGGAAATAGCCGACGATCGCCTCGTCGTGGCGCAGATGGGGGGGCGGGGCGATCATCACCGCGGCCGCGCCGGCGTCCATCACGCCCTGCGCCAGCGCGCGCATGGCGGCAAACCCAGGCGCGGTGACGCCCACGATGATGCCGGCCTTGCCGGCGCGGCGGATGATCCGCCGGCTGATCTCGAGCGATTCCGCGCCATCCAGCTTCGGCGCCTCCCCCATCACGCCGAGGATGGTCATCCCGTCCGCGCCCGCTTCCTGCAGGAAGAAGTCGGTCATGCGGTCGGTGCTGGCCTCGTCCACCCGCCCATCGGGGTGGAAGGGGGTGGGGGCGATCACATAGACGCCCCGGGCGCCGGCATCGAGACGCATGGGTGGGCTCCGCTGCTTGGGTGTCGTGTCATCCGGCGGGCATGGCGCGGCGTCAACCGGGGCCGCCGATACACGCCGACACTTGCGGCGATGCACCGCCATCCCGTTCTATGGGGCCATGTGGCGCCTCGCCCTCCCCCTTCTTCTCGGCCTGCTCGCCGCCGCCCCTGCCCCGGCGGTCGAGAGCGAGGTGCAGCGGTCCCCGCGCGCCGCGGCCTCGCTCGCGGCCGATATGGCCGCCGTCGCACCGGGCGAGGCGGTCCGGGTCGGGCTGCGCCTCAGGCTCGCGCCTGGCTGGCACAGCTACTGGCGCAATGCCGGCGATGCCGGCGCGCCGACCGAGATCGCGCTGACCCTGCCGGAAGGCGCCACGGCCGGCCCCATCGCCTGGCCCGCGCCGGAGCGCATCGAATACGGGCCCCTGGTCAATTTCGGCTACAAGGGCGAGGTGCTGCTGCCGCTGGAGCTGCGCGTGCCCGCCAACGCGCAGCCCGGCGAGGCCTTCCGCATCGAGGCCGAGGCGACCTGGCTTGTCTGCGAGCAGGTCTGCATCCCCGAGGAAGGCCGCTTCGCGCTGACCCTGCCGGTCGCGCCCCGTGCCCTGCCCTCCCCCACCATGGCCGGGCTGTTCGAGGCCGAGGCCGCGCGCCTGCCCCGCCCCGCCCCCTGGCGCGCCGAGGCCGGGCAGAGCGGACGGCAGGCGAGCCTGACCGTCGCCGGGCCCGGCCTCGCGCCCGGGCTGGTGCAGCAGGCCTTCTTCTTTCCCCATGCGCCGGGCGCGATGGACAACACCGCGCCGCAACCGCTGAGTTGGCACGACGGCGCGCTGACGCTCGGTATCCGGCTGTTGGATGGCCAGCGGCCGGAGACGCTGGAGGGCACGGTGGTGCTGCGCGATGCCGGCGGGCAGCGCGCGGCCTTCGATGTTGCGGCCGCCATCGCCGGGCCGGCGATGACCGCGCCTGCGCTCCCCTTCGCCCAGGCGCTGCTGTTTGCGCTGCTCGGCGGGCTGATCCTGAACCTGATGCCCTGCGTCTTTCCGGTGCTGGCGATGAAGGCGATGGCTCTCGCGCGCCTCTCTGGCGAGGCGAAGCGAGAGGTAAGGCTGCATGCCGCGAGCTACACCGCCGGCGTGCTGGCCACCTTCGCCGCGATCGGCGGCGGCCTCATCGCGCTGCGGGCGGGCGGGACGGCGGCAGGCTGGGGTTTCCAATTCACCGAACCCGCCTTCGTCGCCGGCATGGCCTGGCTGATGCTGGCCGTCGCGCTCAACCTCGCCGGCGTGTTCCGCATGGGCGGCCCGGTCGGCGCCGGGCAGGGGCTGGCGGCGCGCGGCGGTCATGCAGGCGCCTTCTTCACCGGCGCACTCGCGGTGCTGCTGGCCACCCCCTGCACCGCGCCCTTCATGGCCGCGGCGCTGGGCGCCGCGATGGCGATGCCACCGGCCATGACCATGGGGGTCTTTCTCGCGCTCGGGCTCGGCCTCGCCTTGCCCTACGCGCTGCTCGGCATCTTCCCCAGCGCGGCGCGGGCGCTGCCGCGGCCCGGCCCCTGGATGGAGCGGCTGCGCCAATTCCTCGCCTTCCCGATGCTCGCTGCGGCCGCCTGGCTGGTCTGGGTGCTGGCGCAGGGCAGCGGGCCGGATGGCGTGCTGACGGCGCTCGCGGGCGGGGTGGTGCTGGCAGCGGGGCTCTGGGCGCTGGGTCTGGCGCAGCGCGCGGGGGCGGGACGGATGGCGATCGCCGGGCGCATCGCGGCGGGCATCGCGGTGCTCGGCCTGCTGGCGCTGCTGCCGCGGCTGTCTGCCGTGCCGGCCGTCGCCGCCGACCTCACATCCGGCAGCGAGCCCTGGTCCGCCGCGCGCGTCGAGGCGCTGCGCGCCGAGGGCCGGCCGGTCTTCGTCAACGCCACCGCCGCGTGGTGCATCACCTGCCAGGTGAATGAACGTGTCGCGCTGCGCAGCGCCGCCGTGCAGGAGCAGTTCGCGGCGCGCAACATCGCCTACCTCAAGGCCGACTGGACACGCGGCGATGCGGCCATCGGCGCGCTGCTGCGCGCGCATGGGCGCGAAGGCGTGCCGCTGTATCTCTACTGGGCGCCCGGCGCGACCGAGCCCGTGGTGCTGCCGCAGCTGCTGACCGAAGGCCTCGTGCTGGACGCGCTGCGCGGCTCGTAAACGCGCCGTTCACCGCGCGGCGCGAGGCTGCGCCGATGCGCCATCTCCTGCTGTTCCTGCTCATCGCCTTCCCCGCCGCGGCGCAGGAGATCCCGGCCTGCACGCAGGACCGGGCCGGCGCCGTCGCCTGCATGGCGGGCAAGCTCTGCGCCTGCGGCTACCAGCGCGGCGGCTCGGTCTCTGGCCGGCCGGATGGCTGGCGCTGGGATTGCGGCATCCTCCGCCCCGCCTGCGGCGAGGCGCTGCCGCCGCCCAGCATGCCAGGGACGATGCAGCCCCTGCCGCAATTGCTACTGCCGCTCGACCCGCCGCCCTTTACGCCACCCTTCACGCCCTGGCCGCGCTGAACGGCGCGGCGGCCATGCGGCAGCGCGCCCGCCTGCGGCGGACGCAGCGCGGTTCATCCGGCCGTCGAGACTACACCGTCAGCGTGCCGGCGCGGGCGGCGGCGTAGCGCGCGGCGATGCGGGTCCAGTCCAGCACGTTCCACCAATTCGCCGTGTATTCGGCGCGGCGGTTCTGGTAGCGCAGGTAGTAGGCGTGTTCCCACACGTCGTTGCCCAGCAGCACGCGGCTTCCGTCCATCAGCGGGGTGTCCTGATTGGGCCGCGTCGCGATGGCCAGCCGGCCCTCAGGGCTCACCGTCACGAAGGCCCAGCCGCTGCCGAAGACGCCGTTGGACGCCGCGTTGAAGCGCGTGCGGAAGGTGGCGAAGTCCCCGAAATCCTGCGCGATGGCCTGGGCGAGTTCGCCCGTCGGCTCGCCACCGCGCCCGCCCATCACAAGCCAGAACATGGTGTGGTTCGCATGCCCGCCGGCATTGTTGCGCACGGCGGTGCGCACGCTGTCCGGCACCTGGCCGAGATTCATCAGCAACCGGTCGAGCGGCATGTCGTGCAGCGCCGTGTGCTCGCGGATCGCAGTGTTCAGGTTGTTCACCTGCGCGCCGTGGTGGAAGCGCCAATGCAGCTCCATGGTGCGCGCATCCACTGCGGCCTCATTCGCGTCGAAGGCATAGGGCAGATCGGGCAGGCGGTGCGGGCCGGAAGGCGGCTGGGCCTGCGCCAGCGCCGCGCGCGGCGCAGCCCAGACGGTAGCAAGGCCGGCGGCGGCGCCGAACAGCGCCCTTCGGTGCAGGATCGTCATGTGAGCTCCTCCCTCGGTCGTTCTGAGCACTCCACAAATGGGGCCTGCAGGGCTGCCTGGAAAGGATGCGACGCACGCCGCAACGGAGCCGCGCGCGGAACCCCAGCCGGACCGGCGACGTTCGCGCGGCAGGATGTTCACCTGAACGAAAGGGAGGAAGCGATGTCCCCGTCCGCCAAAGAGATGCGCGAGGAGATGGCGACCACAGCGACCCGCCTGCCGGAGGAAGCGCATGCCGAACTCGCGCGCCTCCGCGCACAGGTGGAACGCCTGATGCAGGATCGTGTCACGCCCGCGCTCGGCTCCGCCGCCGCGACGGCCGAGGATGTCGCCCACCGCGCGCGGGCGACGATCGAGGAGAATGCCGGCGCGCTCTCTGCCACGGTGCGCGAACGCCCGCTGATGGCGATCGGGCTTGCCATGCTCGGCGGCTGGCTGCTGGGGCGGATGACCGGTGGCACCACCTATGTCTATCAGCGCGACCGGCGCGATCACTGACGCCCGGTGCCGATGCGCCTGCTGAGCCTCGCGCGCGCCGCCATCGAGGCGGAGGGGCTGCATCTGCGCCGCCAGGCGCGCATGCGTGGCGTGCAGGTCGCGCTCGCCGCCGCGGCCATGATCTTCGCGGTGCTGCTGCTGGTGATGCTGCACCTGGCGGCTTTCGCCGCGCTGCGGCCGGGCTGGGGCCCGGCCGGCGCAGCGCTGGCGGTGGCAGGCGTGGACCTCGTCATCGCGCTGGTGCTGGTGCTGGCCGCGCGCCGCGCCGGGCAGGACCGCATCGCGGAGGAAGCGCGTCAGCTGCGGCAAGAGGCGGTGCGCCAGATCGGCGACGGCGCGGCGCGGGCGCTGGTGCTGGCGCCCCTGCTGCGCGGCCGTAGCGTCAAGTCCGGCCTGATGGGCGTGGCCGTCACCATCCTGCTCCTCGGCTGGCTAGCGCGGCGCTGAGCCCCCCGGCCGCCCTGTTGCCCTGGCGGCGCGAATTCTCTAGCCCCTCTGCGAACGCAGACAGGGGAAGCGTGCCATGGCGGAGACCGCCGAGCCGACCGTGATCGCCGGCCGAGATGGCCTGGCCGGCACCATCCTGATGAACCGCCCGCGCGCGCTCAACGCGCTCGATTCCGGCATGATCGCCGCGATCCATGACGCGCTCCGCGGCTTCCGCGAGGATCCGACCATGCAACTCGTGCTTCTGGAAGGCGCCGGTGGGCGCGCCTTCTGCGCGGGCGGCGATGTGCGGCGGATGCGCGAATTGGCGCTGGCCGGCGACGCGGCCGGGATCGAGGCTTTCTTTGCCGCCGAATACGCGATGAACCTCGCAATTGCGGAGTGTCCGAAACCCTGGGTCAGCCTGATCGACGGCGTCTGCATGGGGGGCGGCATCGGCGTGTCCGTCCATGGCAGCCACCGCATCGTGACCGAGCACGCCCTGCTGGCGATGCCGGAGACGGCGATCGCGCTGTTCCCCGATGTCGGCACCTCCTTCGTGCTACCGCGACTGCCCGGCGCGCTCGGCCTCTGGCTCGCGCTGACCGGTGCAAGGCTGACGGGGGCGGAGGCGGTGGAGGCGGGGCTCGCCACCCACTTCGTGCCCCGCGAGCGGCTTCCGGCGCTGCGCGCCGCGCTCGCGGCCGAGGGCATCGCCGCGCTGGAGCGCTTCGCCGCGCCGGTGGCGCCGGGCACGATCGCGGCGCTCCGCCCGGCCATTGACCGCTGCTTCGCCCAGCCCTCGCTCCCCGCCATCCGCGCCGCGCTGGAGGCCGAGGGCACCGACTGGGCCCGCGCCCAGCTGGCGGCACTGGCGAAAATGTCGCCGACGAGCCTGGCCGTGACGTTGGAGCTGCTGCGGCGGGGCGCCGGCCTCGACCTGGCCGCCTGCCTCCGCATGGAGCTGGCCCTGACCCGCCGGGTCACCTTCCACCCCGATTTCGCCGAAGGGGTGCGCGCCGTGCTGGTGGACAAGGACAGCGCCCCGCGCTGGGCACCCGAGGCCGACCCGGCGACCCTGTTCGCGGAAGTCTGACGCTAGCCCTTCAGCACGTGCTCCGTGGTGTAGAGCCGCGTGGCGCGGGCCAGGAAATGGCCGACGTCATGCACGATGGCGGCGCGCCCGGCCTCGCTGTCGAACCAGCGCTCCGTCATGGCCTCCACCGAGGGGAAATGCAGCTCCGCGATGCCGTGGAAGCGCGGCACCGGCAGCGCGGACGGGGACAGCTCCTCCACCCAGTCCCGCACATAGCGCGCCATGCCGACATGGACGGCGAGCGCGAGCTTCGCGTGATGCGCCCAGAGCCGCCGCGCTGTCGCCGGCGGCAGGTCGTCCTGGAAGGTCATCAGGGAGAGGAACTTCACCCCCGGCGCCGCCCGGTGCGGCGGGCGGGGCAAATCGTCCTTCTCCACCGTCTCCGCAACGCGGGCGGAGGCACGCGGGGCGTCGGGCAGGCGCTCGGCCAAGCAGGCCAGCGCCGCGCCGACCGCGGCGCCGCTGCCCCACAGGTCTAGCACCGCGTCGAAGGGCGGATCGGCGGGCGCGACGGGCTCGCCGGGGCGCTGCCAGGGGGGCGTGGCGGGGGTCGCGTCCACCAGGCAGGCGGCGGCGGCCGAGAGGTCGGGGGCAGCGGCCAGCACCGCCGGGGCGACCTCCTTCAGGATTCGGGCGCGGAAGCGGTCGCGGGGGAGACCCGGCGGGGCGGCGAGGAAGACGCGGTGCTTGGCCATGCAACATTCTGCCGCCGTCCCGGCCGCCGTGCCAAGGACGGATTGCCCCACCCCCTCGTCCTAGCGCCCGGTCGGGACTACCTTCCGGGGCCATGATGTATGTTTCCACCCGCGGCGAGGCCGCACCGCGCGATTTCGAAGGCGTCCTGTTGGCCGGGCTGGCCGAGGATGGCGGGCTGTTCGTCCCCGAATCCTGGCCGGTGCTGACCACCGCCGAATGGCGGGAGCTGCGCGGCCTGCCCTATCCGGAGCTCGCCGCCCGGATCCTGGCGCTGTTCACCGGCGGCCAGCCGGATGAGGCGACGCTGCGCCCGCTGCTGCAGAAGGCCTATGCCGGCTTCGGCCACAACGCCGTCTGCCCGCTGGTGCAGCTCGACACCCGCACCTTCGCGCTGGAGCTGTTCCACGGCCCGACGCTGGCCTTCAAGGACATGGCGATGCAGGCGCTCGGCCTGCTCTTCGACACGACGCTGGCCCGGCGCGGCGAACGCGTGACGATCGTCGGCGCCACAAGCGGCGACACTGGGTCTGCCGCCATCGAGGCCTGCCGCGACCGCGCCGCTGTGGACATCGTGATCCTCCACCCGGAGGGCCGCACCTCGGAAGTGCAGCGGCGGCAGATGACCACCGTGCTCTCGCCCAACGTCGCCAACCTCGCGGTCGCGGGCTCCTTCGACGACTGCCAGGATCTGGTGAAGGCGATGTTCGCCGACGCCCCCTTCCGCGACGAGATGCGGCTGGCGGCGGTGAATTCGATCAACTGGGCGCGCGTCGCGCTGCAGATTCCCTACTACGTTGCCTCCGCGCTGGCGCTTGGCGCGCCGGACCGCGAAGTGGCCTTCGCCGTGCCGACCGGCAATTTCGGCAATGTGCTGGCCGCCTGGGCGGCGCGCCGCATGGGGCTGCCGATCGCGCAGTTGATCGTCGCCTCGAACCGCAACGACATCCTCACGCGCTTCCTATCGGCCAACGACATGACGGTGCGCGCGGTGGAGCCCTCGCTCTCGCCATCCATGGACATCCAGGTCAGCTCCAATTTCGAACGCCTGCTGTTCGAGTTGCTGGGGCGCGATGCGAAGGCGACCGCAGAGACGATGCGCCGCTTCCGCACCGAGGGCCGCATGCCCATCCCCGACGCCGCATGGAAATCCGCGACCCAGGTGTTCCGGGGCTTCGCGTTGGACGATGAGAGCACGCTGGCGGAGATCGCGCGGCTCCATCGGGAGAATGGCTACCTCGCCGATCCGCACACCGCGATCGGCACCGCAGCGGCGGCTTCCGTGCCGCCAGCCGATCCCGCGATCCCGGTGATCGTTGCCGCGACCGCGCATCCGGCCAAGTTCCCCGATGCGGTGGCCCGCGCCACCGGCATCACGCCGCCTTTGCCCGCGCGGCTCGCCGATCTCTACGACCGGCCCGAGCGCCTCTCCCGCCTGCCCGCCGATCTCGGCCAGATCGAGACCTTCGTGCGCGCCCATACCCGTCGCAACGCCGCCTGAGCGGCCTGCAAGGAACACTGATGTCTGACGCGATCCGCCTGACGAAGCTGCCCTCTGGCCTGACCGTGGTGTCGGAGAAGATGCCGCGCGTCGAGACCGTCTCCCTCGGCGCCTATGTGGATGCCGGGGCGCGGCACGAGACCGCGGTGGAGAACGGTGTCTCCCACTTCCTGGAGCACATGGCCTTCAAGGGCACAGCGACGCGCGACGCGGCGGCGATCGCGCGCGAGATCGAGAATGTCGGCGGCCACATCAACGCCTATACCTCGCGCGAGAACACCGCCTTCTACTGCAAGGTGCTGAAGGAGGATGCGGGGCTCGCGGCCGACATCATCGGCGACATCCTGTCCCATTCCGCCTTCGCGCCGGAGGAGGTGGAGCGCGAGCGCGGCGTGATCCTGCAGGAGATCGGCCAGGCCAACGACACGCCGGACGACATCGTCTTCGACCATTTCCAGGCGACCGCCTATAGCGCGCAAGCCATGGGCCGACCGGTGCTGGGCACCGAGGACACCATCACCCACATGAAGCGCGAGGCGCTGACCGGCTACATGCAGCGCCATTATGGCGGCCAGCGCATGATCGTCGCCGCCGCCGGCGCCATCGAGCATGACGATTTCCTGGCGATGGTCGGCAAGCATTTCGCCGACCTGCCCAACGCCGTGCCCACCGAGGCAGAGACCGCGCGCTACACCGGCGGCGAATTCCGCGAGGAGCGCGACCTCGATCAGGTGCATCTGGTGCTGGGCTTCCCCTCCGTCGCCTCCACCGATCCGCAGCACATGACGACGCAGCTGCTCTCCACCCTGCTCGGCGGCGGCATGTCGTCCCGCCTGTTCCAGGAAATCCGCGAGAAGCGGGGCCTGGTCTATTCCGTCTATTCCTTCGTCTCGCCCTTCGCCGATTCCGGCCTGTTCAGCATCTATGCCGGCACCGGTGAGGACCAGGCGGAGGAGCTGGTGCCCGTCGCGCTCGAGGAGCTGCGCCGCGTGCAGAAGGATGTGACGCAGGAGGAGCTGGACCGCGCCAAGGCGCAGCTGCGTGCCTCCCTGCTGATGTCGCTGGAATCCACCGGCAGCCGCTGCGAGCAGCTGGCGCGCCAGCTGCAGGTGCATGGCCGCATCATCCCGGTGGAGGAGACCAAGGCGAAGATTGCCGCCGTGACGGTGGACCAGATCCAGGCCTGCGCCGCGCGCATGTTCCGCGCCACACCGACGCTGACGGCCCTCGGCCCCGCGAAGAAGGTGCCCGCGCTGCCGGTGATCGCGGAGAAGCTGGCGGCGTAACGCATCGCCCCCTCTCACTATTCCCTCCCCCGCAAGCGGGGGGCTGCGGCGCTGCCGCAGCGCCAAAGGCTGGTTAGGGTGGGGGTGTGAGGATCAGGGCGCGCTGAACGCCGCACCCCCACCCCGACCCTCCCCCGCTAGCGGGGGAGGGAGAAGCGAGAAGGCCAATGATGAACGACCTCGACCGCCTCTCCGATCTCGTCGCAGCAGCGAAGCGCGCGGGCGCGGATGCGGCCGATGCGCTGCTGGTGCAGAACGCCTCGCTCTCGGTCTCGCGCCGTCTCGGCCGGATCGAGCAGCTGGAACGCGCGGAGGGCTTCGACCTCGGCCTGCGCGTCTTCGTCGGCAAGCGCCAGGCGATCGTCTCCTCCACCGATCCGGATCCGCGTGGCTTCGCGACGCTCGCCGAACGCGCGGTCGCGATGGCGCGCATCGTGCCGGAGGATCCCTTCGGCGGTCTGCCCGACGCCTTCGACCCGCCGCGCGACGTCGCCCCGCTCGACCTGTTCGATCCGACGGAACCCACCGCCGAACAGCTGATCGCCCGCGCCGCGGCGGCCGAGGACACGGCGCTCGCGGTCAAGGGCATCACCAACAGCGAAGGCGCGGACGCCTCCTGGGGGCGCGTCGGCATCGCGCTGGCGATGTCGAATGGTTTCGCCGGCTTCTACCAGCGCAGCTCCCACAGCCTGTCCTGCACGGCGCTCGCGGGCTCAGGCACGGCGATGGAGCGGGACTATGAATGGTCCTCCGTCGTGCACCTCGCCGACCTCGACGATCCGGCGGAGATCGGGCGCAAGGCGGCGGAGAAAACGCTGGCGCGCCTCAACCCCGTGCGCGCGAAGACGGCGCGCCTGCCCGTGGTGTACGACCCGCGCGTCTCGGCCTCGCTGCTCGGGCACCTGACGGGGGCGATCAACGGCGCGGCGGTGGCGCGCGGCACCTCCTTCCTGCGCGACAGGCTGGGGCAGCAGGTTCTGGCGAAGGGGCTGACGGTGCGCGACGACCCGACGCGCCGGCGCGGCCTGCGCTCCCGGCCCTTCGATGGGGAAGGCATGGCGGGCGCCCCGCGCGCGCTGGTGGATGACGGCGTGCTCACCACCTGGATCCTGGATTGGCGCGCGGCGCGGCAGCTCGGCATGGCCAGCACCGGCCACGCCAGCCGCGGCACTGGCGGCCCACCCGGCCCGGCGCCGACCAATCTCTGGCTCGAACCGGGCCAGCTGACGCCCACGCAGCTCATGGCCGACATCGCGGAAGGGCTCTACGTCACCGACCTGATCGGCATGGGCGTGAACGGCGTGACGGGCGATTACAGCCGGGGTGCCGCCGGCTTCATGATCCGCAACGGGGCGCTCGCCGAAGCCGTCAGCGAGATCACCATCGCCGGGACCCTCAAGGAGATGTTCCTGAACATGACGGCGGCCAACGACCTGCAATTCCGTCGCGGCTCCGACGCGCCGACGATCAGGATCGAGGGCATGACGCTGGCCGGCGCCTGAGCCGGCCAGGCCCGTCGGGGGGCTGCGAAGTGGGCTCGCAAGGCGGCCCGGGACTTCCTATATTCGCCGTAACATGAACGCTGGAGACGCCAATCCCATGACCCACCGGCCTTCCCGCCGGCGCCGTGGCGCCGCCATCTTTACCGCCTTCGCGGTGGTCGCCCTCGCCCTTGCCCCGGCGCTCGCCGAGGCGAAGCCGGGCGGCAATTCCTCCTCGGGCAGCCGCGGCAGCCGCACCTATTCAGCGCCGCCCTCCACCCAGACCGCACCTGGCCAGGCGCAGCAATTCCAGCGCACCGAGACGGCGCCCGCCCGCCCCAACCCGGGTGTCGCGCAGCCCGCCGGCGCGCCGCGGCCCGCCACCGCCGCCCCGGGCGGCTTCCTCAGCCGCAATCCGATGATGGCGGGCCTGATGGGCGGCCTGCTCGGCGCCGGTCTGTTCGGCCTGCTGAGCGGCAGCGGCCTGTTCGGCGGCATGGCCGGGTTCATGGGCGTCCTTGGCCTGATGCTGCAGATCGCGCTGATCGCTGGCCTGGTGTTCCTGGTGATGCGCCTCATCCGCGGCAGCCGCCGGCCGGCGATGGCGGGCGGGCCGGACCTCCACGCGCGTGAGGCGCAGCAGGGCATGGGCCCGCGCCCGGTCACCGGCATGGGTGGCAGCGCCGGCTTCGCGACGCAGCCGCTCGAGATCGGCGGCGCCGATTTCGAGGCCTTCGGCAACCGCCTGCTCGAGATCAACGCGGCCTGGTCGCGCCAGGATATCGACACCCTCCGCCGCCTCTCGACGCCGGAGATGGAACGCTACTTCGCGCAGGACCTGTCCGACCTCCGCGCCCGCGGCTGGACCAACGTGACGCGCGACGTGCAGCTGGACGCGGGCGACCTGTCGGAAGCCTGGACCGAGAACGGCCAGGACTACGCGACGGTGGCGATGCGCTTCTCGATGGTGGATGTCACGACGGATGCCGCCGGCAAGGTCGTCGAGGGCCACCCGACGGAACGCCAGACCTCGACGGAACTCTGGACCTTCACCCGCCGCGCCGGCACCGAATGGGTGCTGTCGGCCATCCAGCAGACGGGCTGAGGGTTGCCGCAGGGGGGCTTTGCCCCCCTGCACCCCCCACCAGGGGCATGATGCCCCTGGACCCGTATTCGTTTAACGCCAAAGGGGGAGGGGGCACTTCGGCCCCCTCCCCCTTTGGCGTTGAAAAACAGATGGTGGGGTCCGGGGACGATCATCGTCCCCGGCGGGGGTGCGGGGGCAGAGCCCCCGCGCGCACCCTCAGAGCGCGCCGCCGCGGCGGCCGGCCATCGCGCCCAGGCGCAGTCGCAGTGCGTTCAGCTTGATGAAGCCCTGCGCGTCGAACTGGTCGTAGGCACCCTGGTCGTCCTCGAAGGTCACGTGCTTCATCGAGTAGAGGCTGTGCGGCGACTGCCGGCCCGTGACGATCGTGTTGCCCTTGTAGAGCTTGAGGCGGACCGTGCCAGTCACGCTCTTCTGGCTCTCGTCGATCAGCGCCTGCAGCATGCGGCGCTCCGGGCTGAACCAGAAACCGTTGTAGATGATCTCCGCGTAGCGCGGCATCAGGCTGTCCTTGAGGTGCGCAGCCTCGCGGTCCAGCGTGATGCTCTCCATCGCGCGGTGCGCGACGTAGAGGATGGTGCCGCCCGGCGTCTCGTAGCAGCCGCGCGACTTCATGCCGACGAAGCGGTTCTCCACCAGGTCGAGCCGGCCGATGCCGTTCTCCTTGCCGAGCGCGTTCAGGCGCGTCAGCAGGGTCGCGGGCGACATCCGCTCGCCATTGATGCCGACGGCGTCGCCGCGCTCGAATTCGATGGTGATTTCGGTCGCGCGGTCGGGCGCGTCCATCGGGCTGATGGTGCGCTGCCACACCATCTCATCCGCGGCATCCCACGGCTCCTCGAGGATCTTGCCCTCGGAGCTGCTGTGCAGAAGGTTCGCGTCCACGCTGAAGGGCGCTTCGCCGCGCTTGTCCTTGGCGATCGGGATCTGGTGCTGCTCGGCGAAGGCGATCAGCGCGGTGCGGCTGGTCAGGTCCCATTCGCGCCAGGGGGCGATGACCTTCACGTCGGGCTTCAGCGCGTAGTAGCCGATCTCGAAGCGGACCTGGTCGTTACCCTTGCCGGTCGCGCCATGGGCCACGGCATCGGCGCCGACGGCCTCGGCGATCTCGATCTGGCGCTGCGCGATCAGCGGCCGCGCGATGGAGGTGCCGAGAAGGTACATCCCCTCATACAGCGCATTGGCGCGGAACATCGGGAAGACGAAGTCCTTCACGAAGGTCTCGCGCAGGTCGTCGATGAAGATGTTCTCGGGCTTGATGCCGAGCATCAGCGCCTTGTCGCGCGCCGGGCCGAGCTCCTCGCCCTGGCCGAGATCGGCGGTGAAGGTCACCACCTCGCATTTGTAGGTGGTCTGCAGCCACTTGAGGATCACGCTGGTGTCGAGGCCGCCGGAATAGGCGAGCACGACCTTCTTCACGTCCTTCACGCGCATCGGGCGCCCCCATGATCATCGAAACCCGGGCGGTATGGTGCCGACCGGCAGGCAAGGCAAGACCGCCCGCCGTTGCCGGGGCCGCCGTGCCCATGCTTCACTTTGACTGCCGGCGACGGCCAATCGGAGGAAGCACCCTGTCCAGCGACCAGCAGGCGCTGCGTGACGAGATCGTGGCAGCCAGCCGCATCCTCGCGATCGAGGGCGTGATCGACAGCTTCGGCCATGTCTCCGCCCGGGACCCGGCGCAGCCCGACAGCTTCCTGATGCCGCGCACCCGCGCGGCCGAGCTGGTGGAGGCGGCGGACATCCTCGCCTTCGACCTCGACGGCGCGCCGCTGCGCCCGACCGGCCAACGCATCTTCGCCGAGCGTGCGATCCATGCCGCGATCTACCGCGCGCGGCCCGACGTCATGGCGGTCTGCCACCACCATGCGCCGGCGATGCTGCCCTTTGGAATCGCGGGCGTGCCGCTGGTGCCGGTCTTCCACCTCGGCGCGACCATGGGCGCCGTTGTGCCGCTCTGGGACAGCCAGGCGGAGTTTGGCGACACCGACCTGCTGGTGGCAACGCCGGACCAGGGCACGTCCCTCGCGCGCGCACTCGGGCCGCACTGGACGGTGCTGATGCGCGGCCATGGCGCGACGGTCGCCGCGCGCGGCGTGGTGGAGCTCACCTTCCGCTGCATCTACGGCCTGCGCAACGCCGAGACGCAGCTGCGCGCCGCGGCACTCAGCCCCACGGGCGGTCCGGTGCGCGCGCTCACGCCGGGCGAGGCGGAGGCGGCGGCCGAATTCAACCTCCGCCCCTTCGCCATGGATCGGGCCTGGGAACACTGGCGCCGCCGCGCCGGCCTCATCGAAGGACACCCCGCATGATCCGCATCCGCCGCCGCGCCGTCCTGGGCGCGCCGCTTCTGCTGTCGGCACCCGCGCTGCTGCCGGCCACCGCCAACGCCCAGGGCGACACCCGCCCAATCCGCCTGATCGTCACCGTGGCGCCGGGCGGGGCCGTGGACCTCACCGCGCGGCTGCTGGCGAGCCACATGGCCGGCCCGATGCAGCGCCAGTTCCTGGTGGAGAACCGCCCGGGCGCGAACGGCGTCATCGCCGCGGAGGCCGTCGTCAAGGCGCCGCCCGACGGCACCACGCTGGTCGTCGCCCCGCGCGAGGTCTTCGGCGTCAACCCGGTGCTCTACGCGCCGCTCCCCTATGATGCGGAGCGGGGCTTCGCCCCGATCGGCATCGCCACCGCCGGGCATTACGTGCTGGTGGCCAGTCCGAGCCTCGGCGTGACCACACTGGCAGAGCTGGTGGCGCTCGCGCGGCGGCGGGAGCTTGCCTATGGCAGCACCGGCATCGGCAGCATGCCGCACCTCAACACGGAGGCCTTCGCGCGCGACGCCGGCATCCGGCTGCTGCATGTTCCCTATCGCGGGACGGGGCCGGCGGCGACCGCGACCGTCGCCGGCGACGTCGCGCTGCTGGTCACCACCGCGCAGTCGGTCGCGGCGCTGGTGCAGGAGGGGCGTCTGGTCGCGCTCGGCGTCGGCAGCCCGGCGCGGCTGCCGCAAATGCCGAACGTGCCCACCCTGGCCGAGGCCGGCATCGCGCCGAATTCGCTGATGCCGAACTTCTTCGCCCTGGCCGCGCCGGCCGGCACGCCGGCCCCGCTGATCTCCCGCCTCAATGCCGCGATGCGCCAGGCGCTTGAGGTGCCGGAGCTGATTGAGCGGCTGCGGGGCGGCGGGCTCACCCCCGCGCCGAGCTCGCCGGAGGAGCTGCAGGCGACCATCGCCGCCGACATCCGGCATTTCGGCGACCTGATCCGCGCGGCCAACATCACGCGGGAATAGCGCGCAGGCGGGGCAGGGCACGAACGGCGCCCTTGCCCCGATCCGCCGC
>JBJOMW010000021.1:0-44691 GCA_046052145.1 Pseudomonadota bacterium | reverse complement strand
TGCGCCGTCCCGACTTGGTCCGACCTGGCAGCGGGTGGTCGGGACACCGAAAATGGCAGAAAACCGCTAATGTCCCGACCGGCCGAGTGGTCCGACCTCTATTCGGCGAGGATGCTCGACCTAACCGTGTAGAAGCGCCGCTTGCCTTCGAAGGCGGTGCTGCGGTGGCTCACCGTCAGGTTGACCCCGTCGCCCCGCACCAAGTGGCCCTTGTCCACGAGCACGCGTGCCACTTCCGTCGCATTCAGGCCCGCACAGACCTCCTCCTTCCAGACCCCGGTGTCGATCAGGTAGAGCCAGCCGTCCGCGTCCCGCTTCCGGTAACCCGCACGCTGCAGAGGCGTCCGCTGCACCACGCTGTCCGGCGAGCCGATCTTCAGGTCCAGCAGGTCGGTGGTCTTGTCGCTGGGCCCGTTGATCGTGGTGAAGCGACTATCGCCGTAAGTGGCGATGAACTTCCGCACCGCCTCCAGACTGCGCGCCTCTTCACCCGTGCCATCGCCGGCAGCCCGGTTGCCCCGCCAAGCCTTGAAGCAGGCCGATGCAGCGTGGGTCGCCTCGCCGGTAGGCCACGGCAGGATACCCGCGTGTGCTGCGATCTCGCCGGCAGCCGCAACGAGGCCGAAGCGGTTGGCCACCCGCGCCACCTGCCCGCTGGCACCCACCGGGACCTCGTGCTTGACGAAGTCCGCGATGAGGGCCTTGGCCGCCGCTGCCACCTGGTCCCGATTGGCGACGAGGTAGCGCAGCCACGCCATGCCCGGAGTGCCGTAGTACTGCTGGGTGGCAGTCGACAGGTGCTCGGCGAACGCCTTGGACGAGCCGAAGTGGTGGCACGTCTCGAACAGGCCAAGCTCACCGACCCGAGCAGGAAGGTCGACGATGCGGACCTCCTGGCCGGCACGCACGATCCCGGCGCCGCCCTTGCCGCCCTGCATGGCCTCGGTCAGCCCGATTTCGCCGGATGACACGAAGAGAAGACGCCATTCGGCTGCCGGCCTGCCACTGCCGTCCTGGTTCGCGCGCCCCTTTCCGCGGCCGTTGGCCAGCATGTAGGCAGTCTTGCCGACCGTGAACGGGTCCGCTTCCCCCATCTCGTCAATGGCCAGCGGCAGGTCGCAATGCGCGGCAGCAACCGCTTCAAGGCTGTTGTCGGTGGAGCGCCACGAGCCCAGCCCGTCCCGCAACCTGCCGCCGTAGAAGACTGAGGCCGCGACCTTCAGCGCACTACTCTTGCCGATGCTGGACGGCCCCTGGAAGTGGATGCCACCACCCTCGATGTCCACGATGCCGATGACCGGCGCCGCGAAGGCAGTGCAGAGGCTCAGAGCCAGCCTGCTGTTCTTAACCGCGAGCGCGGCGATGTTGGCCTGCCAGTCCTGAAGCGTGCCGGCCTGCGCGATGGGCGGGTTGGTGGTCGGGTTGTCGGTCTGCAGGAAGATGTCGGGCTTGCCCTCTGCGACCAGCGTGGCGTTGGGCAGCACGAATGCAGCCTTGCCGGCGTGGTTGTGCCAACCCGTCCGCGAGACCACGCTCAGACGCTTCTTGGGCTTGGCATCGCTGAGATACCGGGCGAGCTTGTTCTGGGCGCTGCGCGTATTCGCCAGGTAGAGGCCCCCATCGAGAAGCTGCTGGCGGATCGTAAGCGGGTCACCGGCCAGCAGCTTACGTGGCATGTTCCAGACGTGGGGGCGCCCGTCAGCATCCGTCCATTCGATGCGCTGGCCCCACCGGTTGCCGTGCTCGTCGCTGGTCCGGGCCGTGATCTTCAGCGGCCCAGCGATAAGCGTGCCATCCCCCATTGAATCGGGATCGACAGCGAACAGGCCCTTGGTGGTCAGGTTGAAGCCGTTGGGGACGGCGCTGGTTGCGGCCTCAATGGGTGTGGCGGAGACGACGGCGTGCGTGTCCTGCGTCAGATCGGCGGGCGGAAGCGCCTTTATAAGGTCCGCCAAGGGGTGCTGCCCGGTGCCGCCGGTGGCGGACTCGGAATCAATCAGCGCGGCGGAGGCCAGCGGCCCCACCGTGTCGTAGTTTTCAACCATGATAAATTTTCTCCGGGGTTTGCCGGCCGATTACCCCTGGCGTCGTGCCCGCGAAGTTTGCTAGCCAGTCTTTTGCAAGAAGGCGTGGCAGCAATGCTTCGCGGGAACCCCGTCCGGTGGCTTCGGCTATCGGCGGGGTTTTGCTTTTCGGTGGTACGGCCGCGTGTCTTCGGGGCGTGGCTGGTAGGCTCGGTGCCGGACGGGTTCGCTGGGCACAGATCCGACAGGCGCCAGCGCGGCGAGCGGTCCGTGATGTAGATGGGCGCAGGAACCAGCCCCATCTTCACGTGGCGCCAGAAGGTCGAGAGCCCCTGACGCCTGAACTCCGCGGCTTCCTTCGCCGTTAGCAGTGGATCCGCGTTTACCGGCCCTCGCGTCATAGGGGATCCGGCAGGCGGGGCGCCTTGAAGGCAATAACTGGGTTGCGGAAGCAGAGGCATCAGCCGTCTCCTGTGTCGGTGTTGACGGCGGCAGAGGTAGGCGGCCGGACGGTCGGCGTCATCCGTTTCGGTGCGGACTCGCACGGAAACCCGCGGAAAGCCCGTCAGTCCTGGTTTCCGCGCTCCGCGGTGGGAGTTTCCGCGGCTACGTGCGGCTCCAGTGGCGGCAAGATCACGGCTTCTTCTGGTGCTCCTGCGGGGTTGGCCACAACTCGTCGACCCAGCCCCGTATGGTCGTATCGCCGGGCATGTTGTCTTTGAAGTTTGCTCGCAGCCATGCCCTCATATGCGCCCTGAATTCTTCTTTGGGGTCGTGCTCTCCACCGATCTCCGTGAGGCTGTCGAGGTCGGCCACTCGGATCATCTCCTTGACGAACGCCTTGTAGACTGGATGCGATGGCCGGCCGCCTTTGCCGCCCTTGGGGCGCTCCGCTTGGCTGTCAGCGTAGGGGATGTTTGAGGGGGCGCCCTGCGGCGCTGGCCGCAGCTTGAGGAGATCGTCGGCGTGGATGCGGATGCCGTGCCACAGCGTGGTCCAGCCGTCGTCTATGGGATCGCCCTTGATGAATGGCAGCAGCCCGCGGTGCGTCAGGGTCACGGGGGCTGCGAAAACGGTTGGGGGTATCTGGGTGCGGGCGCGGTCAGTGCTGCGTGGCTCGTCTTCGGAAGGCCATTCACCGCGCCAGCCGAATGCCTTGATCTCTTCCTTGGCCAGCGCAAGCCGTAAGCGTTCTGCCGCGTTCCAAATCTGACGATACTGCTCTGTCGCATCTGCCAGGCCGTCGACAAGCTTCTGGCGAGCTTCTGCCGCTGCTGCCCGGATCGCGTTGTCGTCGGCAATGCGTGCGGGACTGAATGCTTCCGCGCGCCGGTAGATCGCAGGCATCAGGTTGATTTCGTACTCGACGATAGAGGCTGGCTCGGCGGCACCGTACTTCGCCACTTCATCAAGCCAGGCGACGACATCAGCCGGCGTAAGGAACGCCCAGGCCGATGCCCCAAAGTAGAACTTCTCGGACCAGAGTTCCTCTGCAGCGCCGAAGGCCACCCATGAGATGGCTGGGCTGACCGGCAGCCAGATTGCGCGTGCCGAGGGCTGCGGGGCCGTATCGTTCTTGGAACCTGTCTCGACATCGTCAGTGTTCATGCCGTTAGCCTCTCCCCCCGGCCTGAAGGCCGACAGAGGCTAGCGTGCTTTCGGTGGGCGGTTTAGCTGCCTGGCCAGCTTCCATGATCAGCGGAGCGCCTGGGTATCGAGGGGCAGCGCCCAGACTTGGCTGCCTTCGAAGAAAGGCAGGTCTCAAAGGCCCTACACCGGCAGCCTCGAGTAGGAGGGGGCACGGTCAAAGGGGCCGGTAAGCTGGGACAGTTTGGCACCATAGTGGCACCACGGCGTTACGGTGCCTTGGCCTGAGATCGCTAAGACATTGATATAAATGGTGCCGACACCCGGGATTGAACCGGGGACCTACTGATTACGAATCAGTTGCTCTACCGCTGAGCTATGTCGGCCCATAGACGCCGACGGGCCTATAGCCGCCCGGAGGGCCGGGGGCAACCGCCCCGGTACGGCCCGAACCCGCCCAAAGGCGGAAACTAGCCCTGCGGCCCTGGCATGCTAGGCTTCCCCGGATATGTCACGCCGCCTCCTGCTCCCGCTCGCGTTGCTCCTGGCCGGCGGGGGCGGGCTCTGGGTCTGGTTTGCCCTGCCGCCGCGGGTGCCGGTGGCCATGGCCACGGCCGGGCCCGCGCTTGAGGCCGTCTATGCCACCGGCGCGGTTGAGCCGGTGAACTGGGCCCGTGTCGGCCCCGCCACCCGCGCCCGGATCGTCGCCGTGCTGGTCGAGGAAGGCGCCCGGGTCCGCGAAGGGGAGACGCTCGCCCGGCTCGATGACCGCCAGTTCCGCCTGCTGGCCGATGAGGCCGAAGCCCGCGCCCGCTTCGCCGCCGACGATCTGGCGCGCACCCGCACCCTGGTCGCGCGCGATATCGCCGCCCGCGCCACGCTGGAACGCGCCGAGCGCGATGCGCGCGCCGCCCGTGCCGCGGCCGATGCGCTGATCCAGCGCCTGGATGACTACCTGGTCCGCGCCCCCACCGATGGTGTGGTGCTGCGCCGCGACGCGGAGGTGGGGGAGGTGGTGGACACCCCCGCCTCGCTCTTCTGGATCGGGGAGCCGCGGCCGCTCCGCGTGACGGCCGAGGTGGATGAGGAGGACATTGCCCGCGTCGAGATCGGGCAGGCCGTCCTGCTCCGGGCCGATGCCTTCCCCGGCGAGGTGATGACCGCGGAGGTCGCCCAGATCACGCCGAAGGGCGACACCACGCGCAAGGCCTATCGGGTGAGGTTGAACCTGCCCGACACCACGCCGCTTCTGATCGGCATGACGGTCGAGGCCAACATCGTGCTGCGTCGGACGGCGGAGGCTATCCTGGTGCCGCCCACTGCCGTTGTGCTGCCCACCGCCAGCCGCGGCGCCCCGGCAGTGGCGACCGGCCCGACGCGGGCCGCCACCATCTGGGTGGTGGAGAAGGAAACCGCCCAGCGGCGCGAGGTGGAGATCGGCGTCCAGGGCCCGCGCGCCACCGAGGTGCGCCGTGGCCTGGCGGCCGGGGAGACCGTGATTCTCGCCCCGCCCGCCGGGCTGCGGGACGGGCAGGTGGTGCGACTTGATGGCACGACGGGCCGGGGCGGCGTCGGCGGGCGCACGGCGGCGCGCGCGCCGGGCGGCGGCTGATGGAGCTGCTGCTGGAACTCGCGCGCGGGATGCTGCGGCGGCGCCGGCGGCAGACGCTGGTCTCGGTCTCAGGCGTTGCGCTCGGTGTGGCCTTCTTCATCGCCATCGCGGCGCTGATGCGCGGCTTCCAGACCTATTTCGTCAACCAGATCATCGACGTCGCCCCGCATATCACGGTGAAGGACGACACGCGCACACCGCCCGCCCAGCCGGCGGAGATCGCCTTGGCGATGGGTGCGGTGCAGGTGCATGGCGTGAAGCCGCGCGATCGCATCCGCGGCATCCGCGCCGCCGGCGACAAGCTGGCGATTCTGGAGGCGATGGAAGGTGTCGCCGCCGCGCCGGTGCTGCAGGGGCAGGCGCTGCTGCGCTATGGCTCGCGCGATGTCTCGGCGTCCCTCACCGGGATCGATCCGTTGCGGCATGCGCGCGTGTCGAACATCGAGAAGGACATGATCGCCGGACGGATCGAGGATCTGCGCACCACGGCGAATGGCATCATCATCGGCGATGGGCTGGCCTGGAAGCTGGGCGCGCAGCTGGGCGACACGATCACCGCTGTCTCGCCGGCCGGGGTGACGCTGTCGATGAAGATCGTCGGGCTGTTCCGCACCGGTATCCAGAATGTGGATCAGGCCAGCGGCTTCACGCTGCTGAAGGTCAACCAGGTGCTGCAGAACCGGCCGAACGTCATCAACCAGATCCTGCTGCGGCTTGAGGATGTGCGCCAGGCCGAGCCGCTCGCGCGGCAGATCGAGGCGCGCTTCGGCGACCGCACGGAGAGCTGGGAGGAGCAGAACCGCAACATCCTCACCGTCTTCGTGATCCAGAACGCGATCATGTATTCGGTGGTGGGCGCGATTCTGCTGGTCGCGGCGTTCGGCATCTACAACATCATCTCGACCGTGGTGTTCGAGAAGACGCGCGACATCGCCATCCTGAAATCGCTCGGATTCACTGAGGGCGACATCCAGCGGCTGTTCCTGGTGCAGGGCATCATCGCCGGCATATTGGGGGCGATCGTCGGCTGCCTGCTGGGTGCGCTGATGGTGGAGGCGCTGGCGCAGGTGCGCTTCGGCACGGAGACGCCGGCAGGCAATGACCGCTTCATCCTGGCGCGCGACTGGCGGGTCTATGTCGCGGCGAGCCTGTTCGCCGTGGGCGCGGCGGGGATCGCAGCGGTGATCCCGGCGCGCCGCGCCAGCCGGCTCGATCCGGTGCAGGTGGTACGCGGGGCGGCGTGAGCATCCGTTCCGATGACCGCAGGGCGGAGCCGCCGTCACGCCGAAGGCGTGCCTTCGGATGACGGCGGCGAGCACCGAAGGTCTGAATCGGAACGGCCACATGGCCCCATTGATTGAGGCGCGCGGCGTCACGCGCACGCTGCCGGAAGGCGCCACGCTGGTGCGCGACGTCTCGCTCTCCGTCGGGCGGGGGGAGTTCGTGGCGGTCACCGGCCCGTCGGGGTCGGGCAAGTCGTCGCTGCTGTATCTGCTGGGCCTGCTGGACCGGCCGACCAGCGGGCAGGTGCTGCTGGAAGGGCGCGACACCGCGCGGCTCTCGGCGCCGGAGATGGCGGCGCTCCGGCTGGCGCGGCTCGGCTTCGTCTTCCAGTTCCACTTCCTGCTGCCGGAGTTCAGCGCGCTCGACAATGTGCTGATCCCGATCCGGCGCCTGGGGCGCCTGCGCGGCAGCGCCGCGCGCGACCGGGCGATGGCGCTGCTCGCCGCTTTCGGCCTGGCGGAGGCGGCGGGCAAGATGCCGGACCAGCTCTCGGGCGGCATGCGCCAGCGCGTGGCCGTTGCGCGCGCGTTGGCGAATGACCCGGTCTTGCTGTTGGCGGATGAGCCGACAGGGAACCTCGACACCGCGAATGCCCGGGCAGTGTTCGACAGCTTCGCGCGGCTGGCGGCGGAGGAGGGGCGGACGGTGATCGTCGTCACCCATGATCCCGACCTGGCCGCGCTGACCTCTCGCCGCGTGCATCTGGTGGATGGGCGGATCGTCTCGGACGCGCCGACGCGGGGCTGAGGGGCGGTCCGCGCCGGGCAGGCCCGGCAACACACTGGCAATCCAGGGCGGATAGGGGACAGGTCAGGCCGCCATCCCTGCCTCGCGGCTCCGTGAGTGGAATGCGGCAGGAAAAGGGCACATATGCCCCAATGTCGCCATGACCCGAGGAGGTGCCCCGTGCTGATCGCTCTCTGCCTATTGGCCGGCTTCGCTGCCCTGGCCGGGCTGTCGAGCGCGGCCGCGGTGCTGCTGTTCGGGATCGGCATGTCCGGTCTGGTCGCCGCGTTGGGCTTCGGGGCGGTCGCGCTGGGCGCTGCATTGGGCGCGGCGGTGCTGGCCTTCGGCGGGCCGCCGCGCGCCGCCTGAAGGGCGGCCTTGTCGCACAGCGGCGTCCATCGCGGCCCGGGTGACGGCGTGGCCATCCGCGTCCGCTGAGGCTTCGGGCGGCTTGGCCGATAATTTCCCCTGTCGCGCGGGCGTGCTACGGCCATGGCATGATGTGCCACCCGCGCCGGGACCGATGCGCAAGCTGATCCGCCATCCCGCCGTGCAGGCAGGTCTGGCGCGGCTGCTCGGCGCCTATATCGCCTTCGTGCTCCGCACCACGCGCTGGCAATTGCTCGGCGGCGACGCGGCGCTGGCCGAGGCTGCGGCAGGCCGGCCGCTGATCATCGCCTTCTGGCATGAGCGGCTGCCGATGATCCCGGTCCTGTTCCGCCTGGCCCAGGCCCAGCACCCCACGGTGGCGCGGCTGGTGCCGCATGTCCTGGTCAGCCAGCATCGCGACGGCCGCTTCATCGGCGCGGCGGTGAAGCCCTTCGGGTTTCGAATGATCTACGGCTCCTCCAGCCGCGGTGGCGCGCAGGCCCTGGTGGAGCTGCTGCGGGTGCTGCGGGCCGGCAACCCGGTGGCGATCACGCCCGATGGGCCGCGCGGGCCGCGCCGCCAGGCGGCACCTGGGGCCGTCCAGCTGGCGGCGGTCTCGGGCGCCCCGGTGGTCGCGGTTGCGGCCGCGACCACCCGTCATCGCATTTTGCCCAGCTGGGACCGGATGATGCTGCCGCTGCCCTTCGGGCGCGGCGTGATGGCCTGCGGGCCCTTGCTGCAGGTGCCGCGCGACGGGGCGGAGGCGGCGCTGCCGGTGCTGACCGCAGCGCTCGATGCCGCCTGTGCCGAGGCGGATGCGGCGGTGGGATTGCGGGCTTGAGCCGCGTCCTGCGTGCCTGGCGCTTCGGCGCCACCCTGCTGCGCCCGGTCTTGCCGCTGTATCTGGCGCTGCGCGCCCGGCGGGGGAAGGAGATCGCCGCCCGGCTGGGCGAGCGGCGCGGGCTCGATGCCGCGCGGCCGCAAGGCCGGCTGTTCTGGCTGCACGCCGCCAGCATCGGCGAGACGATGTCGATGCTGCCGGTGCTGGAGGCCATGGCCGCGGAGGACGCGGCGCTCGAATTCCTGGTCACGACGGGCACCGTGACCTCGGCGGAGATGCTGGCGCGGCGCCTGCCGCCAGCGCTTGTGCCGCGTGTCCGGCACCGCTTCCTGCCACTCGACGTGCCGGCCTGGGTGGCGCGCTTCCTGGATGGCTGGCGGCCGGATGCGGGGGCCTTCGTCGAGAGCGAGTTGTGGCCGAACCTGCTGGCGGCCGCCCAGGCGCGCGGCGTGCGGCTGGCCCTGGTCAATGCCCGGATGAGCCCGCGCAGCGCCACCCGCTGGGCGCGCGCCCCGGGCCTGGCCCGCGCCATGCTCGGGGGGTTCGAGCTGGTTCTCGCGCGGTCGGCGGAGGATGCGCGGCGGCTTGAGGCGCTGGGGCTGGCGCGGGTGGCGTGCTGGGGGGATCTGAAGGCGGCGGCGCCCGCACTGCCGGCGGATGCCGGCGCGCTGGCGGCCTTGCGCGCGGCGATCGGCGCGCGGCCGGTGGTGCTCGCGGCCTCCACCCATCCGGGGGAAGACCAGATGGTGATCGCCGCGCACCAGGCGCTGGCGGCGGAGCTGCCGGGCCTGCTCAGCATCATCGTCCCGCGCCATCCGGCGCGTGGGGCGGATATTGCCGCCTTGGCGGCGGCATCCGGCCTGGGTGCGGCGCGCCGGGCGGAAGGGGCCATGCCCGGCCCGGAGGTGGAAATCTATGTCGCCGATACGCTGGGCGAGCTTGGCGTGTTCTACCGGCTGGCCGGGGTGGCGCTGGTTGGCGGGTCGCTGGTGCCGCATGGCGGGCAGAACCCGCTGGAGCCGGCGCGGCTGGAGTGTCCGATCCTGATCGGGCCGCATGCCTGGAATTTCGAGGAGCCGGTCGGCCGCTTGCTGGCGGCTGGCGGGGCGCTCCGGGTCGAGGGCGCGGCCGCGCTGGCGCCGGCCATCCGGGACGTGCTATTCGATAGGGACCGCGCGGGGCGCATGGCGAATGCCGCCGCGTCGGTCGCACTGGGACAGGCCGGCCTGCCGGACCGGATGGCTCGGGCGCTTCTGGAGTTGGCACGGCCGGATGTGCCGGCCGGGACATCCCCGCACGGTCCCTGAACGGGCCCTGCGGCCGGTTGAGGAACGAAGAACGAGGCCTGATGCGAGCACCCGGCTTCTGGGTGGGCGGCGGCGGCATCGCGCCCCTGCTCCTCTCACCCTTCTCGGCGATCTACGCCGGCGCCACGGCACGCCGTATGGCGCGCAGCGGCTGGCGCGCGCCGGTACCGGTAATCTGCTGCGGCAATGCCACGGCGGGCGGCGCCGGCAAGACGACGGTTGCGCTCGATATCGGGCGGCGGCTGGCCGATCGGGGCGTCAACGCGCAATTCCTGCTGCGCGGCTATGGCGGCAACATCAAGGGCCCGGCCCTGGTGGACCCTGGCGCGCATGACAGCACCCAGGTCGGCGACGAGGCGCTGCTGCTCGCGGCGGTCCGGCCCAGCTGGGTCTCGGCCGATCGCGGTGCCGGGGCGCAGGCGGCGGTCGCGGCGGGTGCGCAGGCCATCGTCATGGATGACGGTCTGCAGAACCCGACACTCGAAAAGGACCTTTCGCTGCTGGTGATCGATGGCAGCTACGGCTTCGGCAATGGAAGGGTGATCCCCGCGGGGCCGTTGCGAGAGCCAGTGGCCGCCGCCGCCGGGCGATCCCACGCCGCCGTGCTGATCGGGCAGGATGAGGTCGGCGCCCTGGCGCAATTGCCGCCCGGCTTGCCGGTGCTGCGCGCGCGGCTGGTTGCGGGGCCCGAGGCCAAGATGCTGGCTGGCCAGCCGGTCTTCGCCTTCTGCGGCATCGCCAACCCCGCCAAGTTCTTCGCCACCCTGCAGGAGGTCGGCGCGGTCCTGGCCGGGCGCGAGGCCTTCGCCGATCACTACCCCTATGACGAGGCCGAGCTGAAGGATCTGCTGGCCCAGGCCGAGGCGCTGCGCGCCGTGCCGGTGACCACCCGCAAGGATTTCGTGCGTATCCCGCCCGCCTATCGGGCCCGCGTGACGGTCGTGTCCGTCGCGCTGGCCTGGGAGGAGGCGGGGGCGATCGAAAGCCTCCTCGATCCGCTGGCAGCGCGCATTTCCGCGCCCGGCTGAGGGCCTGACTGTTTACTGTACCGGCTGGACGGTTTGTTCTTGACATACCGTCCGGTCGGTATAGTTGAAGGCGCATGACCGATGCGCCCCCGACACACCCCGCCACTGCCCCGCCGGACGCCCGGACCCGCATCCTCGACGCGGCCGAGGCGATCGTGCAGTCGCGTGGCGTCGCCGGGCTGACGCTTGAGGCCGCCGCGCGCGACGCCGGCGTCTCCAAGGGCGGGCTGCTCTATCACTTCGCCTCCAAGGAAGCGCTGCTCGACGCTCTGCTGCGCCGCCTCGCGGGCTTCATGGAGCAGGAGTACCGCGCCTGCGTTGCCGCGCAGCCGGAAGGCGCGGGTCGCGTGGCGCGGGCCATGCTCGAATGGGGCTTCGGCCAGGGGGAATTCGCCTGCAACGAGCGGCATGACCGGGCCGCGGCGGTGTTCCTCGCCGCCTTCCACCACGACCCAGTGCTGCTGGATCCGATCAGGGAAGTGATCGGGCGCATGCGCGCCGATATCGCCGCCGACGGCCTGCCGCCCGGCCATGGCGATGCGATCAATGCTGCCGGCGATGGCATGTTCATGGCCCGCATCTTCCGCCTCTACACGCCGAGCGAGGGCGAGCGGCAGGCCATGCGCACCGCGCTGCAGCGCCTTCTGGAGGCCGGGCGATGACCCGCCGCGCGAAGCTTCTGGCCGGCGTGTTGGTGCTGGCGGCCGCGGGCGGTGCCGGCTTCCTCTGGACCGCGCCGGGCGAGGCGGAGCGCGCGCCGCAGGCCGCGCCCGTCGCGGCCGGGCCGGTCGGCGTTGGTGCCCTCGGCCGGGTCGAGCCCGCGTCCCGCATCCTGCGTCTGGCGGCCGCGCCGTCGCAGGACGGCGCGCGGATCGAACGCTTGATGGTCGTCGAGGGCGACCGTGTCGAAGCCGGGCAGGTCCTGGCCGAGTTCAGCGACGCCGCGCTGCGCGACGCCGCGCTCCGCCAGGCTGAGGCGCAACTGGCCCAGGCCCGCGCGCGGCTGGAGCGCACGCGGGCCGCGGGCCGGCCGTCCGAGATCGCGGCGCAGCGCGCGCGGATCGAGGCGCTGCGCAACGCCGAGGACAGCGCCCGGCGCGAGGCTGACCGCGCCGAGCGGCTGGAGCGGGCCGGCGCCGGTGCCGAAGCCGTGGCCGAGCGCGCCCGTTTCCTCGCCAACCGCATGCGCGCTGAACGCGCCGAGGCCGAGGCGGCGCTGGAGACGCTGCTGCGTCCGCGCCCGGAGGATCTGGCACTCGCCGAAGCCGAATTCGCCGCCGCCGAGGCCGCGGCGGCACGCGCCGGGGCGGAGGCTGCGCTCGCGCGGCTGCGCGCGCCGATCGCCGGGACCGTCATCCGCGTGCTGGCGCGGAGCGGTGAGCGCGCGGGCGCTGAGGGCGTGGTGGAGATCGCCGACCTCTCGCGCATGGATGTCGTCGCCGATGTCTATGAGACCGACCTGCCGCGCCTCCGGCTCGGCGCCGAGGCCGAGGTGCGCGTGCCGGGCGAGGCGGTGCGCTTCGCCGCGACGGTGCGCGAGATCGGCTGGCAAGTCCGGCGCAACACCCAGGCCACCAGCGACCCGGTGGCCGCCGTGGATGCGCGGACGGTGGAGGTGCGCCTGACGCTTGCGCCGGAGGCGGCCGAGGCCTTGGCGCGGCGGTCCAACATGCAGGTCCAGGTGGCGATCCGGCCGTGAACCAGATGCCGCCCGCCGAAACGCTGCTGCCCTGGGCGCCGGAACGCACCGGTGAGGCTGTGCCGGCGCAACAACGCCGCGGCCCTGGCTTTGCCGCGTCCACGCTGCTGGCGTTGCGGCTTGCCTGGCGGCAGCTGCGGTCAGAAAAGGCGCGGCTGGCCTCGGCGATCGCGGGCGTGCTGTTCGCCTGCGTGCTGGTCTTCATGCAGCTCGGCTTCCGCGGTGCGCTGTTCGAAAGCGCGACGAACCTGATCGGCGCGATGCGTGGCGACCTGTTCCTGATGCATCCGCTGACCACGGCGAGTTTCCGGCCGGAGCCGCTGCCGCGCGTGCGCGCGCAGCAGGCCCTTGCTTTGCCGGAGGTGGAGCGCGCCGTGCCGGTCTATCTGGCGCAGGCGAGCTGGCGGAACCCGGTGGATGGCAGCCGCCGCGCCGTGCAGCTGATCGGCGTGGACACTGCCGCGGGCGTGCTGGAATTCCCGGGCCTCGACGCCGCGCTGGTCGAGGCGTTGAAGCGCGCCGATACCGTTGCCTTCGACGTGCAGTCGCGCCCCGAATTCGGTCCTGTCGGGCGGTTGCTGGCCGAAGGCGGCGGGACGATCGAGGTGGAGATCGGCCAGCGCCGCATGGAGGTCGCGGGCCTGGTCGAGATCGGCCCGTCCTTCGGGGCCGATGGCAATGTGGTGCTGTCGGAAGTGAATTTCCGCCGCGTGGTGAAGGAACGCCAGGTGGCGGCGGTGGACCTTGTCGCCATCAAGCTGCGCCCGGGGGCGGACATCGCCGAGACCCAGGCGCGGCTCCGTGCGCTGCTGCCGCCCGATGTGATGGTGATGACCCAGGCGGAGCTTCGCGCGCATGAGCGCCGTTACTGGGAGGAAGCGACGCCGATCGGCTTCATCTTCGCCTTCGGCAGCCTGATGGGCCTCGTGGTCGGGATGGTGATCGTCTACCAGATCCTGTTCAGCGACATCGCAGGCCACCTGAAGGAATACGCGACGCTGAAGGCCATGGGCTATTCCGGCTTCTACCTGGCGCGCGTTGTGCTGGGTGCGGCGCTGATCCTGGCGGTGGCGGGCTTCATCCCTGGGCTGCTGCTGTCCTTCGTGATGTACGACTTCGTCGGTAGCGCCACCTTCCTGCCGCTCAGGCTGGATTTCCAGCTCGGCGCATCGGTGTTCCTGATGATCTTCGCCATGTGCGCCATCGCCGGCTTGCTGGCGGTGCGCAAGCTGCGCGACGCCAACCCCGCGGATATGTTTTGATGAATCCGGTCGCACTCCGCGGCGTGACCTATGCCTATGGCGAAGGCGAGCTGCGCCGACCCGTGCTGCGGGACGTGAACCTCGATGTGCGCGAGGGCGAGATCGTGCTGCTCACCGGCCCCTCCGGCAGCGGCAAGACGACGCTGCTGACGCTGATCGGCGCGCTGCGCGCGATGCAGGAGGGCAGCGCGCGTGTGCTGGGGGAGGAGCTGGCCGAAGCCGGGGAGGCCGCGCGCGTGCGGCTGCGCCGGCGGATCGGCTTCATCTTCCAGAACCACAACCTGCTCGGCTTCCTGACGGCGCGGCAGAATGTTGCGATGGCGCTGGAGCAGGATGGCGCACTCGAGGAACGCGCGCGCCTCGCACGCGCCGGCGACTTGCTGGCCGCGGTCGGGCTTGCGGGCCATGAGGACCGGCTGCCGGCCAAGCTCTCGGGCGGGCAGCGCCAGCGTGTCTCGGTCGCGCGCGCGCTGGCGGCGCAGCCGGGGCTGGTGTTGGCCGATGAGCCGACGGCGGCGCTCGACAAGGTGAGCGGGCATGAGGTGGTGCAGCTGCTGCGCGACTTGGCGAAGTCCCGCGGCGTGCCGATCCTGCTGGTCACGCATGATCCCCGCATCCTCGACATCGCCGACCGGATCGTCGCGATGGAGGATGGGCGCATCGTCGGCGCCGAAGCCGACCGCACCGCGGCGCCGCGTTGACGCCCTGACGGGGATTGAGCGGGCCGGGCAGGCCTGCGAAGCTTCGCGGAACGACGAGATCGGGTGGACGCGTTGGACAAGGGGCAAGGGCGTGGGGTCCTGGCGGTGCCGGATTTCCGGCGCCTGCTGTTGGTCGGCCTCTCCGTGTCCGTCGCGCGTTGGCTCGAGATGCTGGTGGTCGGCGTCGTCGTGTTCCAGGTCACCGGCTCGGCCTTCCTTGTCGCGGCGATGACGCTGCTGCGGATGGCGCCGATGGGGCTGTTCGGCGCACTGCTCGGCGTGCTGGCGGATCGCGTGCCGCGGCGCGTTTCGCTGGTCGCCGTCCTGGCGTTGCAGGGCGGTGCCCTGGGCGCGATCTCGGTGCTGGTCTTTGCCGGGGCGCTGGAGGTCTGGCACCTCGCCATGGCGTGTTTCTGCGGCGGGCTCGGTTGGGCGACCGACAATCCGGTGCGGCGGATGATGATCGGCGAATCGGTCGGCGCCGCCCGGATGGGGCGGGCGATGTCCTTCGATGTGCTGGGCAACAATGCCAGCCGCATCGCGGGCCCGGCGGTGGGCGGCACAGTGCTGGCAACCCTTGGCGCGGCCGAAGCCTTCGGGCTGGCCGCGCTGCTCTACCTGCTGGCCATGCTGATCGCTGTCGGTCTCCGGGTGGGGGCGTCGCCGGCGCCGCCGCGCGGTGTCTCCGTGCTGGGGGAGATGCGGGACAGTCTGAAGCTTGGGATGCAACTGCCCCGTTTGCGCGCGGTGCTGGTGGTCACGATTGTCTTCAACCTGTTCGCCTGGCCCTGCACCAGCATGATCCCGGTGATCGGCCAGGCGGCGCTCGGGCTTGGGCCGGAAGGCGTCGGGGTGCTGGCCAGCATGGATGGCGTGGGCGCGCTGCTGGGTGCGGTGATGATCGGGCTGATGACCCGTCAGGATCGCTATCCGCTGGTCTATGTCGGGGGCACGACGATCTATCTGGCGATGATGATCGCCTTCGCGCTGGCGCCCGACCCGAAGCTCGCGGGCCTTGCCCTGCTGGCCACTGGCATTGGTGGCGCGGGCTTCGCCACGATGCAGGCCACGCTGACCTATCTGGTCGTGCCGCCCGAACAGCGCGGCCGATCGCTTGGCGTGCTGTCCACGGCGATCGGCACGGGGCTGCTCGGCTTCCTGCAGATCGGCCTGCTGGCCGAATGGCTGGGCGCGCCCACCGCGACGGCGCTGGTCGGCGCGCAGGGGCTTGTGGCGCTGGCCGCGACCTGGCGCCTATGGCGGCCGATGCTGGCCCCGGCCCCGCCGGAGAAGCTGCCGCAATCGTGATGGTGACAGGCCGGGGCGGATTGCCGTTCGGTCGAAACTCACGCGCTTGTCATGCGCGCTCCGGTGGAACGCATGCGTCGCTGGCGCATTCGTCTGGGCGACCGACACACCGGGCAGGAATCAGGCAGATGGTCACCACGCAGACAGAGCAGCGCAGCCCGGGATCAGGCTCCGCCGAGCGCCCGGGGCAGCGCGCCAATGCGGCGGACCGCCATGTGGGTGCGCGCATCCGCGAGAGGCGCGTGATGATGGGCCTGTCGCAGCAGCAACTGGCGAAGATGATCGGCGTGACCTACCAGCAGGCGCATAAATATGAGCGCGGCCTGAACCGCATTTCTGCCGGACGGCTGTTCGAGATCGGGCAGGTGCTGGGTGTGCCCGTATCCTGGTTCTTCGAGGGGCTGGCGCCTGAGACGGCGACGCAGGAGGGCAGCCCGCGCCAGCGTATGTGCCTGGAACTCGCGCGCAATTTTGCGCTGATCCACAACGAGAAGCACCAGGAGGCGCTGAGCCAGATGGCGCGCGCGCTGGCCGCGCAATCGCAGGCGGAGCGCGACGGCGCCGCGTGACGCGGCCGGAGATGCGGCCTGGCGGATGGCAGCGCCTCCGCCTTGCAGCCCGGCTTGGGGCGTGGATCGCGCTGGGCCTGCTGGTCCTGCTGGCCATCGCCTTCTGGGCCGGGGGCACGAGCGCCCCGCCGAGCGTGCGGATCGGGGAGAGGGGCGTGCCGCCGGCGGCTGCCCCGATGCTCTCCCTACCGGACCAGGCCGATAGGGCCGCCATCGCACGTCGTGCGGAGATCGCGGCGGAGGAGGCGCGCCTTGCGGCGCTGCGCGATGCGCGGCGTCGCCTTGAGCAAGAGCTGGAGGCGCTGCGCCAATCGGCGGAGGCGCCGGCGCGCCCGCCTGGACCATTGGCCGTGCCGCAGCCCGGCGCCGAACGCCGCGCCCTGCGGATCGTCGTGCTCCATCGGGCCAATTCCGCCGCCGCGGCCGCCGCGGCATCCGCGGTTGCCGAGACGCTGCGCGGCCATGGCTTCGAGGTGCAGGCGCTGCGCGGGACGTCCTTTGTCCCCACAACCCCGGTGGTCCGCTACTTCCATGAGGCAGACCGCGCGGCCGCGACGGCGCTGGCCGAACGGCTGGGCCCTGGCTGGGCAGCCCAGGATTTCCGAGCCTTTCAGCCGCAGCCCGCGCCGCAGACACTCGAAATCTGGTTGCCCGCCAGCTGAGGCTGCGCGGTGCCGCTAATGCCGCACCATACCCTCACGCGCGCCGATCAGGCGGTTGCGCACGCGGGCGGAGAGCCAGTCGATCAGCGCGACGGTGACCAGCAGCAGGATGATGATGAAGGCCACCTCGTCCCAGGCGCGGATGCGGATGCGCTCGGCGATCGAAAGCCCGATGCCACCCGCGCCGACGATGCCGAGCACAGAGGCGGAGCGCGTGTTGCTCTCGATGAAATAGAGCGCCTGGGCGAGCATCACCGGGAAGACCTGCGGCAGCAGCCCGAAGCGGACAATCAGCGCATTGCGCGCACCCGTGGCGCGCACGCCTTCGACCTGGCGCTTTTCCGCATTCTCGATCGCCTCGGCATAGAGCTTCGCCAGCACCGCGACATCGGCGACCGCGATGGCCAGCACGCCAGCCAGTGGGCCGAGCCCGACGGCGCGCACGAAGACCAGCGCCCAGATCAGCTGGTCCACGCCGCGGAAGCCGTCGAACAAGCGGCGTAGCGAGAAGTGGAACAGCCAGTTGGTCACGACATTGCCTGCGCCCAGGAAGCCGAGCGGCACGGCGATCAGCGCGGCCGCGAAGGTGCCGAGGAAGGCCATGGCGACCGTCTCGGCCAGGGATTGCGCGATCTCGTCCCAATGCTCGCCCGGCTGGGGCGGGATCATCAGCTGGACGATGACGCCGAGATTCCCGAGCCCGTCGAGGATGCGGCGGGGCGTGATGTCGAACCATACGGCGCAAAGCGCGATCCAGAGGATCAGCGCAATCCAGATGCCCCAGCGCAGTGCGCGCTTGTGCAGGGGCTCTACAAAGGCCAAGGGCACGCGGGCGCGGGCCAGCGCGATTTGTTCGGGCGTCATGCGCGGCCTCCCTCGGTCAGGCGTTTGCGCAGGCGTTCGGACACCAGGTCGATCAGCGTCACCGTGACGATGATCAGCACGACGATGGCGCTGATCTCCTCATAGTAGTTCTGCGCGATGACGGCGTAGAGCTCCTGGCCGATCCCGCCGGCGCCGACGAAGCCGATGACGCTGGCGCCGCGGACATTGATCTCGAAGCGCAGGATCGCGTAGCTGAGGAAATTCGGCAGCACCTGCGGCAGCACGCCGAAGCGCATCTGCTGCACCCAATTGCCGCCGGCGCATTTCACGCCATCCGCCGCGCCAAGGTCGGTGTTCTCGATAACCTCGGCGAAAAGCTTCCCGAGCGCGCCGACGCTGTGGATCAGGATCGCCAGAATGCCGGCCAGCGGGCCGATGCCGAAGGCCCAGACGAAGATCAGCGCATAGACGATCTCCGGCACTGTGCGGCAGGCTTCCAGAAAGCGGCGTACGGACGCCGATAGCCAGGGCGCGACGCCGCTGTTGCGTGCCGAGAGGAAAGCGAGCGCGAAGGCGAGCAGCGCGCCGAACAGCGTTGCGAAGGCGGCGATATTCGCCGTCTCCAGCAGCAGCAGCGCCCAGCTATCGAGCCGATAGAACCAATAGGCGAGGGAGCCTTCCTGCTGCGTCCCGGCCAACAGGTGCCGCCATTCGAGATGCGGCACGGTCTGCACCAGGTAGTCGCCGAAGCGGGGGATGCCATCCACCAGCCGCGCCGGACTGACTTCGCTGAACCAGGCGGAGACCAGCAGCGCCAGCAGCAGTAATCCGCCATAGAGCAGCGTGGCGCGCCGGCGCTGGGCCAGCAGCTCCGCCCGCCGCCGCTCGAAGGCGAGGATGGCCGGGTAGGAGGATGTCGCGGTGGCCGACATCAGGCGTGCGCCGCCGCGGGGTGCTCGTTGAATTCATGCTCGGCGACGCCGTAGATCTCCTGCACACGGTCCGCGGTGAGCTCGGCGGGCGGGCCGTCGAACATCACGCCGCCGGCCTGCATGGCGACGATCCGGTCGCAATAGGCGCGCGCGGTGTCGAGGTGGTGAAGGTTGGTCAGGACGGTGATCCCGTCTTCCCGGTTCACCTGGCGCAGCGCGTCCATCACGGTCTTGGCGTTGCGCGGATCGAGCGAGGCGATGGGCTCGTCCGCCAGGATCAGCCGTGGCTCCTGCAACAGGGCGCGGCAGATCGCCACGCGCTGCTGCTGCCCGCCGGATAGCGTGTCGGCCCGCTGCAAGGCGGTGTCGGCCAGGTCGAAGCGGTCCAGCGCGGCGACGGCCATCGCGCGCTCCTCCACGGTGAAGAGCCTGAGCAGCGAGGTCAGCGTGCCCATCAGCCCGGGCCGATGGTTCAGGCGCCCGATCAGCACATTCGTCAGCACGTCCAAGCGCTGAACCAGGTTGAATTGCTGGAAGATCATCGCGCAGTCGGTGCGCCAGCGGCGGAGCGCCGCGCCCTTCAGCGCGGTGATGTCCTGGCCGCCATAGAGGATCTGGCCCGCGGAGGGTTCGGTCAGGCGGTTCACCATCCGCAGCAGGGTGGATTTGCCCGCCCCGGAGCGCCCGATGATGCCGACCATCTGCCCGTCGGGGATGGCGAGGCTCACCCCGTCCACCGCGGTCACGGCGCCGAAGCTTCGCGTCAGGCCCCGAAACTCCAGCATGCTGGCCGTCCTTCCCTGGCGCCGCCCTGGGCCGGCGGCGCGTCATTCAATCGTTCACTTCTACGCAGCGAATGCGCTGTCTGACATCCCGCCCCGCTTGCGGCTTTCACGATCGGTGCGATCCTGCCCGCCTGTCCCTGACCCGCGCATGGCGGCCAGTGCCGCGGCCATCGCCCAAGAAGGTGCCTGCCCATGATTGCCGATCTCCGGATCTACACGACGCTGCCGAACCGGCTGGCCGAATTCGTCGCGCTCTATGAGGAGAAGGCCTGGCCGTTGCAGCTGAAGTATCTGGAGAATTGCCTCGGCTGGTACACGACGGTGGAAGGGGCGCTGAACACGGTCGTCCATCTCTGGGGTTATGCCGACCAGGGCGACCGGGAGCGGCGGCGGGCAGCCATGGCGGCCGATCCGGCCTGGGGCGCCTATCTGCAGGAAGCCGGCGCCCGCGGGATGCTCATCAAGATGGAGAACCGGATCATCCGGCCGACCGGCTTCTTCGAGGCGTTCCAGGCGGCGCGCCGGAGCTGACGCGCTGGCGTCGAGCCTTGCTCGGCGCCTAGACCTCGCGTATGTTATGGTATAACGTTTCTGAGGCCTGACATGCGCCGTCGCCATCTTCTGCGGCTTGCCCCGGCCCTGCTCCTGCCGGCCATCGTCCCGGGGGCCGGGCGCGCTCAAGGGCGTGCAGATGGGCCGCTGCGGGTTGTCGCGTCCTTCTCGATCCTCGGGGACATGACGCGCCAGATCGCGGGCGATCGGGTGGCGCTGCGCACCGTGGCGGGCCCGAATGTGGATGCGCACACGTTCCAGCCCCGCCCTTCGGATGCGGAGGCGCTGCGGGGCGCGGGGCTGACGGTGCGCAATGGCCTCGGTTTCGATTCCTGGTTCGACCGCATGCTGCGCTCGGCGAACTGGCGCGGCACGACCGTGACTGCGACTGAGGGCATCACCCCGCTGCGCATGGCGGCGCATTCACATGGCCATGGCCACAGCCATGGCGGGGCCGGCCAGCAGCAGGGCGGCCAGCCGCGCACCGTGCCCGACCCGCATGCCTGGCAGGATCTGCGGCTTGGCATCCGCTATGTGCGGACCATCGGCGCCGCGCTGGCGGCCGCCGATGCCGCCAACGCCGCCGCCTATGCCGAGGCCGTGGAGGCCTATGCCGCGCGGCTCGCGGCGCTCGACGATTGGGTGCGTGCCGAGATCGCCACCGTGCCGGAGGCGCGGCGCAAGGTGGTCACCAGCCATGATGCCTTCGGCTATTTCGGCGCGGCCTATGGCATCCGCTTCCTGGCCCCGCAGGGTGTCTCCACCGAAGCCGAGCCGAGTGCCGCGGAAGTGGGCCGGCTGATCCGCCAGATCCGCAATGAGGGGATCACCGCCGTCTTCATGGAGAATATGGGCAATCCCGCCACCCTGCAGCGCCTGGCGCAGGAGGCGGGGGTGCGCGTGCGCGGCCGGCTCTATGCCGATGCGCTCTCGGCCCCGGACGGATCGGCCGCGACCTATGAGGCGATGTTCCGCCACAATGTCGGGCTGCTGGTGCCCGCGATGCGGGGCGAGGCGGCCTGAGGCGCCCATGGGCCTGCCGGCGCCGACTGATGGCGTTGCGCACCGCGCTGGGCTAACGCGTGGGGCATGTCCCGAAGCTGGATGGTCCTGGGCGCGCTGCTCGGGCTGATATCGGTGGCGATGGCCGCCTATGCCTCGCACGGTCTGCCGCCCGAGCGCGCGACGCTTGCGATGACCGGCGCGCAGCTCGGCGCCTGGCATGCGCTGGCGCTGCTCTTCGCCGGGCTGCTGGCGGAGCGGCGGCGCGGGCCCCTGCCGCATCTGGCGGCTGGCTGCTTCGCGCTGGGCGCACTGGCCTTCTGCGCCGGCGTCTGGCTGCGGGCGCTGGCTGACACTTCGCTCGGCCCGATCACACCGGCGGGCGGGATGCTGCTGCTGCTGGGCTGGGTGCTGCTCGCCGGCGGCGCGCTGGCGCGCGACCGATGATCGCCAGCGCCTATCTCGCCGCCGAAGGCTTCGAGCCTGATCTGGCAGAGGAACTGCGCCGCGCCGGCGTGCGCATCGCGGCCTGGCATGGGCGGCTGGCCCTGTCGCCCAACCCGCCGCGCGCCACGGCCTGGGCGCTCGACACCTGGACCGCCCCACGCGAGATCGAAGCTCCCTCGGTGAAGGCGGCCGCCGATGCGCTGCGCGCCATCCAGCGGAACTGGGCCTGCTATGCCGCCACGCATCATCGCCGCAGCGCGCTGATCACCGAACGCCTGCCGCCGGTGAAGGCGCGGCCGCTGGCCTTTCCCGCGCCCGCGCCGCAGGGGCATCTCGGCGCCTGGACCTTGCTGGCGCCGGACCGCCTGCTGGCTTCCCCCACCAAGACCAGCCCCTTCGTGAATGGCGAGGTCACCTTCGTCGAGGACAAGGCAGGCCCGCCGTCCCGCGCCTATCTCAAGCTGTGGGAGGCGCTGACGCGGCTCGGGCGGTATCCGGGGCCGGGCGAGACCTGCCTTGATCTTGGCGCGTCGCCGGGCGGCTGGACTTGGGCCTTGGCGCAGCTCGGTGCGCGGGTGATCGCGGTGGACAAGGCGCCGCTCGAGCCGCGGGTGGTGGCGATGCCAGGCGTGTCTGTACGGCAGGAAAGCGCCTTCGGCCTCGACCCGAAGAGCCTGCCGCCGGTGGATTGGCTGTTCAGCGACGTCATCTGCTACCCGGCGCGGCTGCTGGCGCTGGTGCAGCGCTGGATCGCGGCGGAGGCCGCGCGCAACCTAGTCTGCACCATCAAGTTCCAGGGCGCGACCGACCACGAAGTGGCGGCCGCCTTCGCTGCCATTCCCGGTGCCGTGCTGTTCCATAGCGCCCAGAACAAGCACGAACTGACCTTTGCCCGCTTGGCGCCATAACCTATAGCGCCAAGGCCGGGCCCGCCTGGCGGAATGGTAGACGCAGCGGACTTAAAATCCGCAATCCGTAAGGGTGTGCCGGTTCGAGTCCGGCGGCGGGCATCCTGGTTTCAGCGCTTCCCGACGAGGCGATCCAGCAGCTTCAGCGCCATCGGCCGGCGCGGCAGGTCGAAGAGGCGCGACAGGCTCCAGCCGCCATGCCGCACGCGGGCCCGCATGTCGGAGAAGGCGAGGAACCCCGCCCGCCCGTGATAGCGCCCCTGGCCGGAGGCGCCGACGCCGCCGAAGCCGATCGAGGGAAAGGCCGCATATTCCACCGCGCGCCCAGTGACGATCGCGCCCGAGCGCGTCGCGGCGGCCACCGCGTCTTCCTCCGCCGCGCTGGCGCCGAACAGGTAGATCGCCAGCGGCGGCGTGCGCGCGGTGATCCAGCCGATGGCCGCAGCGAGGTCGGGCAGCGGCTCGATGGCCAGCACGGGGCCGAAGATCTCCTCGCGCCCCAGTGCGGCATCGGCCGCCGCTTCTGCCAGCGTCAGCGCACGACGGCGGCCTTCGGCATCCGGCGCCAGCGGCGTGAGCTGCGCATCGCGCGTCAACGCATCAAGCCGCGCGGCCTGCGCGTCGGAGGCGATGGCACCTTCCGGCAGCGCGATGCCGCTGGCGCGGCAGGCGGCGGCGAAATCGGCCGCACTGTGCCCGACCAGCAGCACCGTGTCGGGCGCGATGCAGGTCTGCCCGGCATTGACCGCCTTGGCGGCGAGGATGTTGCGCGCTGCCTCCGCCAGATTGGCGCCGGGCAGCACCACAGCGGGGCATTTGCCGCCGAGCTCCAGCGTCACTGGCACCAGGTTGCGCGCCGCGGCCTCGGCGACCTTGCGCCCGGTCGCGGTGCCGCCGGTGAAGACCAGATGGTCCCAGGGTTGCGCCGCGAAGGACGCGGCGACCGCGGCGTCTCCTTCGACGCAGGCGGCCATGTCGGGGCCGAGCGCTGCTTCCAGCACCGCGCCGATCAGCGCGGCGGTGCGCGGCACAAGCTCGGACGGTTTCACGACCACGCGGTTGCCGGCCGCGATCGCATCCACGACCGGCCAGAGGGCGAGCTGCACCGGATAGTTCCAGGGCGCGATGATGCCGATGATGCCCTTCGGCACCGGCTCCTCCCGCGCGCTGGTGGGCCAGAAGGGATAGGGCACATAGGCCCGCCGTGGCCGCGCCCAGCGCGCGAGGTTGCGGCGCGAATAGCGCGCCGCATCGGCGACGACGAGCACATCGGCCAGCAGCGTGTCGAGCCGCGAGCGCCCGCCGTAATCGGCATCGAGCGCTGCGGCGAAATCCTCGGCGCGGGCGAGGAGCGTGTCGGCCAGGCGCGCAAGCATCGCGCGGCGCGCCGCGATATCCGGGCGGCCATGGCGCGCTTCGGCGGCACGCAAGCGTGCCAGGGCGTCTGCCGGTGTCATCAGGTCTCCGCGGGAACGGGGGCGCTGAGCAGCGCGGCGGCGGCGGCTTCGCCGGAGCGGATCGCGGCCTCGATCGTCGCGGGCAGCTCGGGCAGGGTCCAGTCGCCGGCGATGGCGAGGTTCGCGAGCGGCCGGCGGGGCGGGCCGGGGCGCGGGCCTGCGGCGTGACGCGGCGTCGCGCGGCGTTCGCGCACGGCGCGCGCGGGCGGCGGCGTAGCGGGCCATTCGCCGGGCAGGTTGAAGCGCAGCGCGGCCTCGCGCACCTCCGGCCAGATGCGGGCCGTCGCCTCTTCCTCCGTGAGGCCGACGGCCTCGTCGGCGGCGCTGACGGTGACGGAGACGCCGCCCGGCCGCACCAGCACCCATTGGGAGAGCCCGCCGAGCAGGCCGATGAAGCGCACCGGCCCTTCGGTCGCATGGGCAAAATGCAGGTTCAGGATCGGCGCGTGCAGTGGCGGCGTGGCCAGTTGCGGTAGCAGACGCGCGGCTTCCCAGGGCGGCACGGCGAGCAGCACCGCTTCCTCAGGCGGCAGCGTCACGTTTTCGTCGCCGAAATCGAGGCCCGTGACGCGCTCACCCTGCCGCGTCAGGCCGCGCAGCCGCGCGCCCGCGCGCAGCGTGGCGCCATGGCAGCCGAGGGTGGCCACCGCCGGCGCCACCAGATCGGGGCCGAGCCCGCGCGCCGCGACGAAAAGCCGTGCCGCGCCGGGCACGCCAAGGCGGCGCAACACCGCGCCGAGCAATTGCGATGACGCCTCGGAGACGGGCGTGTTCAGCGCGGCGACGGTGAGTGGTTCGACGAGTGCGCGCAGCAGCACCGGATGCGCCGAAAGGGCCTCAGCCACGCTGCGGTCGGCACCGGGCAGCGCGAGGCGCGCCAGCGCGAAGATCCCGCCCCAGCTCAGCCCGGCGGGGCGCCGCGCCTGATCCAGCCAGCCGAGCGGCGAGAGCGCGACGCGCCGCGCCGAATGGTCGGCGAGGTCGAGCACGGGCAGGCCCTGCGGCTCCGGCTCCACCCAGGCCTCGCGCGCGCCGATGGCGGAGAGGAAGCGCAGCGCGACGCGGTTGGCGCCGAGCAGCGCATGCGTGCCGTTATCGGTGCCGTCGGGCAAGGCGCGTGCGCGCCCGCCCGGCGCTGGCGTCGCCTCATAGACGATCACGCGATGGCCCGCGCGCGCCAGCACCAGCGCCCCGGCGAGGCCCGCCAGCCCGGCGCCGATCACATGGAAGGTCATGCCGGCGCCAGGGCGAGCAGGGCCATGCGGAGCCGTTCGCCTTTCGTCAGCCGCGCCCGCGTACGCGGCGCGTCGAAGCCGGTGGCAAGCATGCGATCCAGCAGGCGGCGATAGCCCCACATCATCACGCGCGCGGGCTTCAGCGCGCGGGTGTCGAATTGCGCAAGCTCGGCCTCGGCCCGCGCGAAGCCAGCTTCTGCCTGCTGTGCGAGTTCGGCGCAGCAAGCGGCGAAGCCGGGATGGGCGACGATCGCAGCCGCGTCGTCGGTGGCAACCCCATGCCGGTCGAGCAGGCTGCGGGGCACATAGACGCGATCGAGCGCGGCATCTTCCTCGGCGTCGCGCAGGATGTTCACCAACTGGAAGGTGCGGCCGAGGGCGAGGCCGAAGCCCTCAGCCTCCGGCGCGCCGAAGATGCGCACCGCCATCGCACCGACGCTGCCCGCGACGCGGCGGCAATAGAGATCGAGCGCGGCTTCGTCCGGCACGCGCACGCGGAGCTCCGCGTCGGTTTCCATGCCCGCGACCATCTCGACGCATTCGCGCGCCGGCAGCGCATAGGCCTGCGCGGCCCAGGCGAGCTCTGCCGACAGCGCGCAATCCGGCGCCGCCAGCTTCTGCCGCCATTGCGCCAGCAGGCGCCGCTTTTCCGCGACCGGCATGGGGGCGTCGGCGATGTCGTCCACGGCGCGGCAGAAGCCATAGACGGCAAACAGCGCCCGGCGCCGTTCCCCCTTCAGCACCGCCATGCCGCGCGCGAAGGAGGACCGCGCGCGCGCGACGCGCGCGCGCACCACGGCGGCGTCCGATGGCGGCGGCAGCACGAGCCCCGCGAAGGCAGCCGCGAAATCCGCGCGCGTGAGCGCTACGCGGCTCGCGACGGGATCAGCCGCGCGCAGCCGCGCCAGCAATCGCCAGGCGAGTGCGAGCGTGACCGCCGCCTGGTGCCGCAAGCGAGAGCGCAGCAGCCGCGGCAGTGGCGCTGCGACTTCGAGCGCGGCTTCCACACGGTCGAGCGCGGCGTCGAGCACCACGCGGCGATGCCGATTGTCGGGCTGGAAGAAGGCGGCCTCCCCGCCGGCCAGCGCCAGCCAGGGCTCCGGCAGATAGACGCGGTCAAGCTCTGCGCAGTCGGGCACCAAATCCTGCAGATGGTTCAGGATCTGCAGCGCGGTGCAGAGTGCGTCGGAGGCGCGGTGCGCCGCCGGATCCTCGCCATGCAGGCGCAGCAGCATGCGCCCGACGGGCTCGGCGGAGCGCGCGCAGTAGTCTTCCAGCGCGGCCCAGTCGGCATAGCGGCGCTGTGTCGCATCCTGCCGGAAGGCCGAGAGCATCAGCCGCGCTTCCGCCGTGCCGACATCGGCCAGCGGGCCGTCCGGCGCATCCAGCTGGCGCTCCAGCGCATCCAGCCGGTGCAGCTTCTCCTGCGGTGTCAGCGTGGCGGCATCGGCGATGTCGTCGGCGGTGCGCACGAAGCGGTAGAAGGCCAGCACCAGCGGGCGGGCGGCACGCGGCAGCAGCAGCGACGCGACGGGGAAGTTTTCCGTGTCGTGGTCGCGGCTGGGCGGGCCGACCGCGATCGCCTGGCTGCCCTCCATGCGGACCTCAGGCGGCTCCGCCCTGATAGGCGCGGCCCTTCCAGCCTTCCCGCTTGCCCATCAGGCCGCGCACCAGCGCCGCCCATTGGATCGCGAGCGCGACGGCGACCGTCGCGGGATGCAGCGGGATGGTCCACCAGGGCTCCCGCGTGCGCAGCGTGACGGCGGTGCGGATGGCGAGCCCGAGCGCGATGCCGAGCACCGCCCAGGCTTCCGGCAGCAACGCGATGGGCCAGAGGAAGGCGCCGGCGAGCATGGCCGTCCAGATCGGCAGGCCGACCGGCGTCGCCATGCCTTCGCGCGCATTCTTGATGAAGCCGCGCCAGCTGCTGGCAAAGCCGTCATACATGCGGCAGGTGGCGAGCGGTGCGCCCTCCACGACTTCCGTGCCGTGCCCCGCCGCGCGCATGCGGCGAGCGAGTTGCAGCGCGTCGTGCAGCACGGTGCGGATTGCGGTGTGGCCGCCCACGGCTTCATAGGCCTGCCGCTCCACCAGCATCAGTTGGCCGCAGGCCGCTGCCATTTCGGGGCGCTCCGTGAAGGCGCGGCCGCCGCCGGGCAGGTAGCAGTAGAGCAGGAAGTTGATCATCGGCACCGTCAGCGCCTCACCCAGCGAGCCGATCAGCTGGCGCGGCACGCCGGTGACCATCGCGCTGCTGGTGCGCTGCGCATGGCCGGCCATGGCCGCCGCCGCGCCGGGCTCGAGCCGCACATCGGCGTCGATGAACAGGAAATGCGTGCCCTTCGCGGCTTCCGCGAGCCGCGCGCAGGCATGCACCTTGCCGGTCCAGCCGGCCGGCAGCGCCGGGCAGGTTTCCAGCCGCACGCGCGCATCGCGTGCGGCATAGCTCTGCACGATGGCTGCGGTGCGGTCGGTGGAGCCGTCATCCATCACCACGATCTCGATCGCCACATCGCGCGAGGCCAGCGCCGCATCGAGGCAGGCGGCGATATGCGCTTCCTCGTTGCGGGCGGGGACCAGGATGGAGACCTGCGTGCCATCGCCGGGCCGGCCTTCGGCGCGGTGCACGAAGAACAGGTTGGCGACAACCATCGTTGCGGGGAAGGTCGCCAGGAAGAGGGCGATCCAGGCCCAGGTGAAGTCGAGGTCCATCTGTCAGCCAGGCTCCCGCCTTGAATCGTGCCGCGCGTCGAAGCGCTCGCCGCGGAGCGTGGCGCGCAGCCGGCGCCAGAGATCGTAGATGCCGCCCATGCCCTCGCGGCCGCGATGCAGCGTCTCGAAGCGGGACGGGTCGCGCGCGATGGCGTCTTCCGCGAGCCGATCCATCGTCGCGGCCAGCGCCTGCGACAGCACATCGGATCGCGTCTCGCGGTCGAGCACCGCGAGGGTGCGGCCGTCGATCGGCTCGCCGAAGGCGCAGAGCATTTCCGCCTTGCGCTCGGTCCAGAACGGGTAGTCGAGCGCGAGCGGGATGAAGAGCGCATCGGGCGCCATCTCTGGCAGGCGCGTCATGCCGGGCGCGATCGGCACCGGACGCTCCCGCACGTCGGAGAAGCGACCGGGCGCGTTCATCCAGAGCATGCGGTCCGGTGCGGCGAGCACTTGTTCAGCGGTGCGCAGGAAGGCCACCGCCCCCCGCGGCGTGCCGGTCTCGATGCCGAAGACGCCGAGCCGCCGCATGAAGGCGTATTTGTCGAGCGAGGCCTTATCCATCGGCGTGAACATGCGCCGCTTCGGGAACAGCCCGACGGAGAGCAGCATGAAGGCGATGCCATCCCACCACCCCGGATGGTTGGCGAAGACGACAAGCGGGCGGTCGCCATAGTCGCGCGGCATGCCCCACTGCGCGACGCGCGCCGCGCGCATGTGCTTGCCGAAGAAGCGCGAGAACATGAAGTGGAAGAACGCCATGCGCCGCGGGTCGTAGCGGCCCACCGGATCCTCCGGCGGCGCTTTCCCCTGCTTCGGCGCGATGGCGTTCAAGGCACGGCTACTCGGCGGCCGGGGCCAGTTCTCGGTCGCGCCGGCCAGCCTCGCGCGCGCGGTCGTTCATGCCGCGGCCGCCGCGATCCTGGTCCATCGCATCCGCCGCGATCCAACCGGACATCATCACCATCGGCATGCCCGGGCCCGGATGCGCCGCGCCGCCGCAGAGATAGAGGCCCTTCACGAACTTGCTGCGGTTGCCGGGCTTGAAGGCGCCCATGAAGCTGCCGTGGCTCGCGAGCCCATAGATCGCGCCGTCCAGCACCTTGTAGCGGTTGTGGATGTCCACCGGCGTGAGCTGGCTTTCGACCACGATCCGCTCCTCGATGTCCTCGAGGCCGGCGGTGCGCTTCAGCTTGTCGAGGATTTTCTGGCGATAGGCCGGGAACATCTTCGACCAGTCATGATGCGGGCGCAGATGCGGCGTGTGCACCAGCACATACAGCGCCTCTCCGCCCGGGGGCGCCGTGGTGTCGTCGCTGCACGACGTCGCGGCGAGATAGGCGGTCGGATCCGGCGCCGGCTCGCCCCGCTTGTAGATCGCGTCGAACTCCTCCTCCGCATCGCGGGAGAAGACGAAGCAGTGATGCGCCAGGTGCTCGTAGCGCTTCTTGAGCCCGAGATAGAGCACGACGCCGCTGCAGGCCGGCTCGAAGCCCTTGCCGTCGTATTTGCGCGCGGGCTCGCCGCCGATCAGCTCGCGATAGGTGCGGATCGCATCCATGTTCGAGATGACGGCATCGCAGGCGATGGTCTCGCCAGCGGCGGTGACAACGCCCTTGATGGCGCCATCCCGCACGTCGAAGCCCGTGACTTCCGTGTTCGGGCGGAGATCGGCGCCGAGATCGCCGGCGAGCTTCGCCAGCGCCTCTGCCACGGCGCGCGTGCCGCCGACCGGATACCACACGCCCTCATGCGCCTGCATGTCGGCAATCGAGGTCAGCACCGCCGGCGCGAGATAGGGCGAGGAGCCGACATACTGGCAGTAATGGTCCAGCATCTGCGCCAGCCGCGCATCCGGCACATGGCCGCGGATGACCTTGGCGACCGTGCGGCCCATCTTGAGGGCGAGGACGTCCTTCAGCGTATCGGGGTTCAGGTTGGCCTTGAAATTCAGCGTGTCGCCGATGCCCTCGACCGACTTCCAGAAGAAGAAGTTCTCCGAGACGCGGTGCAGGTTCTCGGCTTCCGCCTGCAGGCCCTTATAGCCCTGGCCCAGGCCGCGGCCCGGCGCGAAGCGGTCCATCTCGGCCGCCATGCGGTCCACATTCTCGAGCAGGTCGATCTGCGTGCCGTCCTCGAAGAAGCAGCGCCATTGCGGGTCGAGCCGGATCAGCGGCAGGTCCTGCGCCTGGTCGCGCCCGGCTTCGGCGAAGATGCGGCGCAGCACGCGCGGGACCGTCAGGATGGTCGGGCCCATGTCGAAGCGGAAGCGGCCCGATCCGTCCGGCGCATCGAGATGCAGGACCGCCGCCTTGCCGCCGAGCCAGGGGTTCTTGTCGAGCACCGTCACCTTGTGCCCGCGCGCGGCGGCAACCGCCGCGGCCGCGAGACCCCCAAGGCCGGCACCGACCACCACGACCCGCTCAGCCATCAGCTCCACTCCCCTCTCCGGGATGATTCAGAATAGCATAAAGCCACGGGCCGCCACCGTCGCTGGGCGGGGCGGTCCGCGTTCGAAGGGCGCCTCGCCCTGGAAGTCCTCAGGCGTTCACCGGGGAGGCCGCGGCAAGATCGCCCAAGGCCGCAGGCTGGCGCATGGCGTCAGTCAGGCCAAGATCCTTCGCCAGCAGGCCGGTGGTGATCCGGGCCCCCTCATAGATCACCGGCAGGCCGCTGCCCGGATGGGTGCCGCCGCCGACGAGATAGACGCCCTGCACGTCCCGGAACCGGTTGCCGGGGCGGAAGTAGAGCATCTGCGGCAATTCGTGGGACAGGTTGAAGGTCGCACCGAAGCCGACCGCATACTCGCTTTCCCAATCCTGCGGCGCGACGATCCGCTCGTAGCGGATATGCGGGCGGAGGTCGGGCAGGCCGAGCGCCTTGAGGCGGTCGAGCGCGATCTCGCGGTAGCGCGCGGCCTGGGCGGGCCAGTCCGATTGCTTCAGCAGGTTCGGCACCGGCACCAGCACATAGAGCGCGGTGTGGCCCGCGGGCGCCATGGTCGGGTCGGTCGCGCCGGCATGCTGCACATAGAGCGAGGGCACTTCGGGGATCGTGCCATCCTCGATCTGGGCGATGTTCTCCCGATAGCCTTCGCTCAGCAGCACCGTGTGGTGGGCGAGTTCGGGGAAGGTCCGGTCGAGGCCGAGATAGAGCATGAAGGTCGAGCAGGAATAGCGCGCCTTCTCGATCTTCGTGTCCGTCCAATCCTGCCGGAGCGCCGGCGGGATCAGCCGCGGCACGGCATGGGCGAAGTCGGCATTCACCACGACCGCATCCGCGTCGTGCCGCTGCCCGCCGCTTTCGATGCCGCGGGCCCGCTTGCCCTCGAAGGCGATGCTCTCGACCGGCGTGCCGAGCCGGATCTCCGCGCCGAGGCGCTCGGCCACGCGCGCCATGGCGCGGGAGACCGCGCCGCAGCCACCGATCGGGTGGAAGATGCCGTGGTCGTATTCGAGGAAGGACAGGATGGTGAAGAGCGACGGGCACCGGAACGGGCTCATGCCCAGGTACTTCGTCTGGAAGGAGAAGGCGAGGCGCACGCGCGGGTCGCGGAAGTGCCGTGCCAGGTCGCGATCCACCGTGGACCAGGGCTTCAGCAGCGGCAGCGCCTTGATCATGTCCCACTTCACCATGTCGAGCGGGCCTTCGAAGGCGCGTTCGAGGACGGGGCGGAACACATCGAGCTTGGCGCGGTTCTCCGACATGAAGCTGTGCAGCCCACGCGCATCGGCGGGGGCGAATTTCGCAAGCTCCGCCTCCATCCGCTCAAGGTCGGAGGAGCAGTCGAGCTGTGTCGTGCCGCCGCCCTGCTCGAACACCAGCCGGTATTGCGGGTCGAGGCGGCGCAGATCGACCTCGTTCTCCAGCTCCGCGCCGCAGTGCTGGAAAATCTCCTTCAGGATGCGCGGATAGAGGAAGAAGGTGGGGCCCAGGTCGAAGCTGTAGCCTTCCGGCGATGTCAGGGTCCGCGTGCGGCCCCCGACGACGCTGTCCTTCTCATAGACGGTGACGCGGGCGCCGGAGGCAGCCAGCAGCATGGCCGCGGCCAGGCCGCCAGGCCCGGCACCGACAATGGCCACCTTTGCGCGCGGGCGGTGGAGGGCGGGCGAAGAAAGAACCGTGTTCATGATGTCCGGTGAGCAGATGCGCGCTGCAGCGCGGTACGCAAGGGTTCCCCGGGACAGTTCATGCCGCACCCGGCCCGGCCGCGATAGGGTCCTCGGCAGATCCGGCTGCGATCTCAAGGCAGTGTGCCGTGGCGCGTGGCAGCAGCCGGGCCAGGTAGAAGGCGGCCAGCCTCTCCCGGTCCGGCGCGGCCCGGGCCGCCCGGGCCAGCATCCAGCCGCCGAGCGTCCAGCCCGCAGCCTGCAGATAGGCCACGGCGAGCGACTGCGCCGTATCCGGATCGCGGGCCTGGAGGGCGAGCATGGTGTCCGTGGCCGCGGCCAATTGGTCGGCGGCGGCGGCCAGCCGGGGCTCCGCCCGGATCTCGGCCAGCAGGGCCCGCATGGCCGCGCCGCCATCCTTCGCCAGCTTGCGGACCAGCAGGTCAATGGCCTGGATCCCGTTGGTGCCTTCATAGATCGGCGCGATCCGGGCATCCCGCAGGACCTGGGCGGCGCCGCTATCCTCGACGAAGCCCATCCCGCCATGGACCTGGATGCCGAGCGAGGCGACATCCACGCCGCGGTCGCTGCACCAGGCCTTCACGATCGGGATCAGCAAAGCGAGGCGGGTTTCCGCCGCCGCGTCGCCCAGCAGGTGATGACGATCGAGCGCCGCGGCTGCTTCCAGCGCCAGCAGGCGGCTGGCGAGGGTGACGGCGCGCATCTCCGCCAGCATGCGCGCGACATCCGGGTGCCGGGCGATGGGCTGGCCGGACTGGACGCGCTGCGCGGCATAGGCTTCGGCCAGCTGCAGCGCCCGCGCCGCCTGGCCCACGCCCTGCACGCCGACCGCGAGGCGCGCCGCATTCATCATGGCGAACATCGCATTCAGGCCGCGATGGGGCTCGCCCACCAGCTCCGCCTCCGCGCCTTCGAACAGCATGACGCAGGTGGGGGAGGCATGGATGCCGAGCTTCTTCTCGATCCCGCCGCAGCGCAGCGCGTTCCGCCGGCCATCCGGCAGCAGCTTCGGCGCGGCAAACAGCGAGATGCCCCGCGAGCCCGGCGGCGCGTCCGGCAGGCGGGCCAGCACCAGGTGCAGGATGTTGTCGGTCGTCTCGTGCTCGCCCCAGGTGATGTAGATCTTCTGGCCGTGCAGCGCGTAGCGCCCATCGCCGAGCGGCTCCGCCCGGCTGCGGATCGCGGCGAGGTCGGAGCCCGCCTGCGGCTCTGTCAGGTTCATCGTGCCGGGCCATTCGCCGGAGACCAGCTTCGGCAGCCAGCGCGCCTTCTGGTCGTCGGTGGCGAAGCGGTCGAGGCAGTCGATCGCGCCGGCGGTCAGGATCGGGCCGAGGAAGAAGGCCATGTCGGCGGCCGAGGCGAGCTCCACCAGCGCCGTCCAGACCGTGTGCGGCAGGCCCTGGCCGCCATGCGCCTCCGGCGCGGCGAGGCCCTGCCAGCCGCTCTCGATCCAGGCGCGCATGAGTTCGTGATAATGCTTCGGCACGGTGACGGTGCCGTTGGCGTAGTGCGCGCCTTCCCTGTCGGCCTCCTGCCAGCCGGGGGCCAGGACCTCGGTGCAGAATCGCTCGGCTTCGCGCAGCAGCGCCTCGATGTCGCCGGCGCCGAGCGGGGCGCCTGTCGCGGCGGTCAGGCCGGGCAGGTCCACCACGCGCGTCAGGCCCAGGATGAGGTCGTCGGCAGCTGTTGTGGGTGTCATGCGATCCGCCCCTGCTCGATATCGGCCAGAAGCCCGGGATGTGGTGGCGCCTCTCCGGCGGCCCAGCCCGGCAGCGCCGCGGCCAGCGCAGGCTCGCGCGCCGCGCGGGCGAGCGCGAGGCCGAGCAGCGCGCCGAACTTGAAGCCATGGCCGGAGAAGCCGGACATCACGAAGCTGCGCCCCCCGAGCGGTTCCAGGATGAATCGCTCGTCGGGTTCGACATCATACCAGCACGCCGCGGCCGAGAGGATCCGGTAGCTTTCGAGCCCGCGGATGCGGTGCCGCGCCAGGTCCAGGATCGCTGCGGCCTCGGCATCGGTCGCTGCGCGCGGGCCATCGGGGTCCGTGGTCGGTGCGAAGCGGTGGTCGCCGATCTTGAGCGGCGTGCCCGCGACCGGCGGCACCGCGTAGAAGCCGCCATCCTCGGCGAGGTCCAGCAGCATCGGCGCGCGCGTCCAGGCCTCCGTCACGCTGGCTGGTGGCGCGAGGCGGACGACGATCTGGCGCGTCGGCCGGACCCGTGCGGACAGCGTGGGCATGAGGCGCGGGCCCCAGGGGCCGGCCGCGACGACCAGCAGATCGGCGCCGACCCGGCTGCCATCCTCGAGCGTGACCTCGGCGCGCTCCGGCGCGATGGCGGTGGCGCGGGCGCGCGTGATCTCGACGCCGCGGCGGCCGAGCAGGCTGGCGAGGGCCGCGACGATGCGCCGGGCCAGCAGCACGCCGCCGGTGCCGAGATGGAAGGCGTCGGTGACGCCATCGGCCGAGAGGAAGGGGAAGCGGGCGGCCACGGCGTCTGCCGTCAGGTCTTCGACCGGATGGCCATCGGCCCGCAGCGCGGCGCGGCTTTGCGCAAGCCATGGGCTCGGGGCGCTGGCCAAGGCGAGTGTCCCGGTCGGCACATAGGGCCGCTCGCCCGCCTCCTGGAACAGGAGCTCCCAGGCGGCATGGGCGGGGTCGATCATCCGCATATAGCCGGCCTGCGCCCCATAGGCGTGGCGGATCAGCCGGTGGTCATCCACCGAGGCGCCGCGCGGATTGGGGACCTCGTCCTGCTCGATGACGCGAACGGCGAAGCCTGCGCGCGCCAGCGCCCAGGCGCTCGACAGCCCCATGATTCCGGCGCCGAGGACAAGTGCCGTCTGCATCGGGTCAGTGTCGCCCGGCGCGGCCGGATTGGCGAGAGGGGCCGGGATTGGCGGGGCGCCGCGCGGCGGCGGCGCCCCTGAGCGGTGGGTGTCAGCTCATCCGGCTGCGGCCGGCGCCGCCACGCGGCGTGCCTGCGCGGCCGCCCTTGGCCGCGCCGCGGCGGCGGGCCGGGGCGGTCGCGGCCGGGCGGGCGGTCTTCCGGCCATTGGCGCGCGCAGGCGCTGCCTTGGCGGTGCGCCCGGCCGTGCTCTTGGCCGCGGCCCGCGTGCCGGTCCGGGTCGTGCGCGTGCTGCCGGCGGCCTTGGCGCGGGTGCCGGCTTTGGCCTTGCCGCGCGTCGCGGCCGCGGTCTTGCCACGCGTGCTGGCGGTCGTCGCGGCCTTGGTACGCGTGCCGGTGGCCGTCGTGGCTTTGCCACGCGGACCTGTAGTGGCTCTGCCACGCGTGCTGGTCGCTGCCTTTCTGCGCGTGCTGGTCGTCGCCTTGCCACGCGGACTCGGCGCGGCCTTGCGGGTCGGCTTGCGCGCGGCCTTCGTGCGGGTGCTGGCCGCGGCTGCCGTGCGGCCTGCCGCGCCACGCGGCTTGGCGGCCGCGGTCTTGCGCTTCGCCGCGCCGGCCGTGCTGCGCGCGGACGGTGCACGGGCCGGTCGGGCCGGGGCCTTGCGCGTGGCCGGGCGGCGCCGCGGCTTCATCTCCTCCTGCGGTGCGGCCGAATGGCCGGCCTCATCCTCGCCGATGTCGGGCATCTGCTCCGTGTCGTCGCTCATCTGGTCATGCTCCCTGATGGGTGGGCCATTCTCGCTCTCTGCAGCGGTGACGGGCCGATGGGTCGGTGCCCGTCGCCTCGCTGCCGCGATGCGCGGCGTCGCGCGCTGCCGCACGCGGTTCTTCGCGCGCGGTCGCCAAAGCGAACGTCACCTCGCGGCGATTGTTCCCGCTGCTGGCCTGGCTAGGCCCAATGAATCATCAGTGAGCCGTCGAGCGATGCGCCCGGCATCACCTGATGCATCGCGCCATGTGCGGCGGCGTCGGGGCGGTTCGGCGCATCCGGCGCGTGGCTCACCGGCTCCACCGCGAGCGCGCCGCCGCCCTGGGGCGCGAAGACATGCAGGTTGGACGCCCATGCGCCGGTGGCACGCAAGGTCAGGCCATGTCCGTCCGGCCAGTCGATGCGCGCCGTGCCGTCCCAGCCCGCGAAATGGCCGTCGAGCCCGTCCATCGCGTCCGCCGCGTCCTGCAGCCCGGCGGATGGCTGCGGTGCCACGGCTAGGTTGCGCGCATCGCGGCCGAAGGCGATGCGGGTGGCCGCGCTGAACCGCGTGCCGGTGGGCCGCGCGAAATAGGGATGCCAGCCAATGCCCATCGGCGTCGGCACGGCGCCGCCATTGGTCAGGACGATCTGCAGCGCCAGGTGATCCGGCGCGAGCCCGGCGATCAGCTTCGCCTCGCCCTGGAAGGGCGGACGATCGAAGCGGCAGGCGAGCACCAGCCGGTCCGGTGCAGCCTCGGCAATCTCCCACGCCATGTCGCGCAGGAAGCCGTGGATGGCCGTGTCTTCCTCCGGGCGGTTGATCGGCATCCGATGCGCCACGCCGGCCACCATGATCCGCCCGCCATCGAGCCGGTTGGTCCAGGGCGCCATCAGGAAGGAGCCGTGGAAGCCGCGGTTCGGATCGGCGCCTGGCGGCACCGGGCGCAGCAGGTCGCGGCCCTGCCAGGCAAGGCGCGTGAAGGCCGCGCCGCGCTCCGGCAGGATCGTCGCCTCAGCCTCGCCGGCGTGGAGCGTGATCATTCGAGGTCGAAGGCGTCCCGCGGCGAGAACCCGCCCTTCCGCGAATACTCGATCGGGCAATAGAAGCCGCCCTGATAGCGCTCCTCCACCGGGTCGTCGGTGACGACCTTCTCGATCTCGGCGCGATAGGTCTCGGCGCTGTCCTCGGGCGTCCAGCCGATGCGGTCGCGGTGGTCCTGCGCCCAGAAGCTGGCCGGGTTGGCGGATGCGCCCCAGATCACGGCATGGCCGACGCGCTCGGCCAGGATGCAGCGAATCATCATGCGCGCGAGGTCCGGATAGGACAGCCAGGTCGAGAGGCCGCGCGCATTGTTCGGCTTCGGCAGGCAGGAGCCGATGCGGACATTGACGTTCTCGACCCCGTGCTTGTCCCAGTACATCCGCCCCATCAGCTCGCCATAGGCCTTGGATAGGCCGTAATAGCCATCCGCGCGGAACTGGCAGTCGTAGTCGAGCCGCGCGGCGTTCCCTTGCGGCCGCTCATGGAAGCCGATGGTGTGGTTGGAGGAAGCGAAGACGACGCGCGCGCCCTCGCGCCGCGCCGCTTCGTAGATGTGGTAGAGGCCGCGCAGATTGGGGCCGATGATCTCCTCGAAGGGACGCTCCACAGCCACGCCGCCGAAATGCAGGATGGTGGAGCAACCTTCCGCCTGGCGGACGATGGCCAGCGCCTCGTTCAGGTCGGCCTTCACGAAGCTCGCGCCCGGCGGCAGCGGGTCCGGGAAGGGCTGGAGATCGGTCAGGCGCAGCGTAAAGCCAGCGGCGCCAAGCTCGCGCGCGAGCATGCGGCCGAGCGCACCGGAAGCGCCGGTGAGCAGGATGGGTTTCGGGTGCATGGTGGCAGTCCTCTTGGACGGTCTAGCCTTGGTAGCCGAGCAGCAGCCGCGGCAGGGTGAGCGAGACCTCGGGGATGTAGGTCGTCAGCGCCAGCGCGACGAGGATGGCGCCCCAGAAGGGCCAGATCGTGCGCATGACCTCCTCGATCCTGATCTTGCCGATGGCGCAGCCGACAAAGAGCACGGCGCCCACCGGTGGCGTGGTCAGGCCAAGCCCGAGGTTCATCATCATGACCATGCCGAACTGCACCGGATCCACGCCGATCGCGGTGACCACGGGCAGGAAGATCGGCGTGGTGATCAGGATCAGCGCCGCCATGTCCATGACGCAGCCGAGCAGCAGCAGGCAGAGATTGATCAGCAGCAGGATGACGATGGGGTTGTCGCTGATCGCCAGCATGCCGTCGGTGAGAAGATCCGGCACGCGATAGAGCGCCAGCAGATAGGCAAAGGCCGTCGCCGTCCCGACCAGCAGGAACACCACCGCTGAGGTCCGGACACTGGCTGCGACCGCGACCTTGAAGCTCTCCCAGGATAGTGCGCGATAGACCAGGATCGTCACCGCCAGCGCCCAGATGGCGCCGAAGGCCGCGCTTTCCGTCACCGTGAAGATGCCGGACAGCACGCCGCCCAGGATGATGATGGCGGTGAACAGGCCCGGGAATGCATCCACGAAGGTCCAGGCCAGGTGCCGCAGGCCCTGGAAGCGCTCGGCCGGATAGCCGCGCCGCACCGCCATCACATAGGCCGCGACGCCGAGGAAGAGGCACATCATGAGGCCCGGCACGATGCCCGCGATGAACAGCGCCGAGACCGAAATGCCGCCGCCCGCCGCCAGCGAGTAGAGGATCATGTTGTGGCTGGGTGGGATCAGGATGCCGGCGATCGAGGAGGTGACCGTGAGGCTGACGGCATAATCCACCCCATAGCCCTTCGCCTTCATCGCCGGGATCAGGATGGTGCCCGTTGCCGAGGTATCGGCGACCGCCGAGCCGGAGATGCCGCCGAACAGCATGGAGGTGGAGACATCCACCATGCCAAGCCCGCCCCGCATCCAGCCGACGCAGGCCGAAGCGAGCGCGACGAGGCGCCGCGCGATGCCGCCATGCAGCATCAATTCGCCGGCGAAGATGAAGAAGGGAATGGCGAGGAGGGAGAAGATGCTCATCCCCGCGGTCATCTGCTGGAAGGCGACGGCGGGGTTCAGCCCTTCCCACAGGAAGCCGGCCAGCGCCGCGATGCCAAGGGTGAAGGCCACCGGCACCCCGGCGACGATGCCGAGGATGAAGACCGCCGTGATCAGGAAGACGCCGAACTCCATGGCGCGCTACTCCAGGAAGGCGGCCTTGATGCCGCGCTGCTCGGGGCCCTCCTTGCGGAGGATGTCGAGCAGCACCTGCTCGATGGCGAAAAGCGTGATCAGCCCGCCGCAGACCATCAGCGGCACATAGGTCCAGCCCTGGCTGATGCCGAGCAGCGGGATGCGGAAGTTCCACACCATGTCCACCAGCTGATGGGAGTGGACCATCATCGCCAGGCCGAATAGCCCGACCAGCGTGTCGCAACCCACCGCGATCCAGCGCTGGACCTGCAGCGGCAGCGCTTCCCGGAAGCCGAGGACGGAGAGGTGGAAGCGCTCCCGCACGCCGACCGCAGCGACGGGCAGCGCGATGCAGAGGATGGAGAGCGTCGCCGCGCGCTCCACCCAGGTCGGCGTGTCGTTCAGCACATAGCGGCCGAAGACCAGCCAGCCCATCATGGCGACCAGCCCGACCAGCGCAGCGCCCGCCACGATGATCACGAGGCGGCAGAACAGGTCGAGCAGACGAGAGAAGGCCGCCATGGCTGATGCATCCTGGAAGAAAGGGCGGGGCCGCGTGGGCCCCGCCTTGTTGTCAGGTCACGGCATCTCGCGGATGCGCTGCACCATCCCGGACAGACGCGGGTTGTTGCCCGTGTACTTCTGGTAGACGGGCGCCATCAGATCGGACCAGGGGCGGCGATCGGCGATGTCGATCACCGTCACGCCCGCCTGTTCCACGCGGCGGCGGGAGACCTGCTCACGCTCCGCCCAAAGCTGGCGCTGGAAGACAGCGGATTCGCGCGCGGCGTCGCGCAGGATGTTGCGCTCCTGCTCGTTCAGCCGCTGCCAGCGCTGGCGCGAGACGGCCAGCACTTCCGGCACGTTGGAGTGCTGGGTGTCGGTGTAGAAGCGCGCGACCTCGAAGTGGCGCGTGCTCTCATAGCTCGGCCAGTTGTTCTCGGCGCCGTCGATCACGCCGGATTGCAGGCTGGTGAACACCTCGCCGAAGGGCAGCGGCGTCGGGTTCGCGCCCATCGCGCGCATCAGGTCGATCCAGAGGTCGGAGGTCTGCACGCGGATCTTCATGCCGCGCAGATCCGCCGGCGTGCGCACCGGGCGCACGGTGTAGATGCTGCGCGCGCCCGCATCGTACCAGGCCAGCGCGATGATCCCGATCTGCTCGAGGTCGCGCGCGATCTCCTCGCCGGCGATGCCGTCGATGGCCCGCTGCATGTGCGCGACGTCGCGGAACAGGAAGGGCAGGGTCACGACCTGGGTGGACGGCGCCAGGTTATTGAAGGGCGAGAGGTTGAAGTTCGCGAAGTCGATGGTGCCGAGGCGCATCTGCTGGATGGCCTCGTCCTGCTGGCCGAGCGTGGCCGAGTGGAAGGTGCGCATCCGGATGCGGTTGTTGGTCCGCTGACCGACGAGTTCACCGAAGCGGTCCATGCCGCGGCCATTCGGATAATCGGCGGCGTGGATGTTCCAGCCACGCCATTCCTGCGCCTGGCCGGACCCGGCCGCCCAGGGCATCAGGGCGGCAGCCGCCAGTGCCGCGACGCGCAGCACACGCGAAAATCGCATCGTCGTTCCTCCCTAACTGCCGCGCTTTGGCGGCTGGTTGCAGGGCATCATACGAACGGCCGGATGCGGTCTGTCAAATTCTGGCGCGGTCGGAACAGTGGCCGCTTCCCTGCGCTAAGGCGCCGCATCCTTCAGGTGGCAGGCATGGAGCAGGACAATATCAGGCCGGGCAGTCAGGTGCCCGATGTGCCCCTCATTCCGGCGGCCGCCATCGGCTTCCTGCTGTACCCGGCTGCCGTGCAACTGGTTTTGGCGAACCCGCCGGCCAACGACCCGGGCGCGGCCCCCCGGCGGAGCTGAGCCCGCCCGCCCCCAGCTTGCCGCCCCCGTTCGGGCGTCGCAGAGTCCGGCGCCGAGTTGGGGGTGCCGATGTCCATCCATACGATTGCTGAGGCCGCGTCCGCGCTGGCGCAGGGCACCGCGAGCGCCGAAGGGCTGGTCGAGGCTGCGCTGGCGCGCGCCACCGATCCCGCCGGTGAGGGCGCATCGGCCTTCGTCAGCATCCAGGCCGACAACGCCCGCGCGGCGGCGCGCGCCATGGACCTGCTGCGCGCCGCGGGCCGCGCGCCGAGCCCCTGGGCGGGCATCCCCATCAGCATCAAGGACCTCTACGACCAGGCCGGTGTCGTCACGCGCGGCGGGTCGGTGGCGCTGGCCGATGCCGAACCCGCCAGTGCCACTGCGACCTCAGTCGCGCGGCTGGAACAGGCGGGCTTCGTCGTGCTCGGCCGGACCAACATGACGGAATTCGCCTTCTCCGGCCTTGGCGTGAACCCGCATTACGGCACGCCGCGCTCGCCCTGGGATCGCGCGACGGGGCGGCTGCCGGGCGGGTCTTCTTCCGGCGCCGCGGTGGCCACCGCGGATGGGATGGGTTTTGCCGGGCTTGGGTCCGACACGGGCGGGTCGTGCCGCATCCCGGCGGCGCTCTGCGGGATCGTCGGGTGGAAGCCGACGGCGCGTCGCGTGCCGCTCACCGGCACCCTGCCGCTGTCGGGGACGCTCGATAGCCTCGGGCCGCTCGCGCGGTCTGTCGCGTGCTGCGCCGTGCTGGATTCCATCATGGCCGGCGAGGCGCCCTGGGCGCCAGGCCCCGCGCGCTCGGTGCGCGGGCTGCGGCTGGCCATCCTCGAAGGCTATGTCGCGGAGGGCTGGGACGCGCAGGTGACGGCGGCGTTCGAGGCCGCCTTGGCGCGCCTGTCCGCAGCCGGCGCGCTGGTGGAGCGGCTGCGTGTGCCGGAGCTCGACGACATCCCGGCGGTGAATGGCACGGGCGGTTTCGCCGCCAGTGAGGCCTGGACCTGGCATCGCGGCCTGATCGCCAAGAAGCGCGAGGCCTATGACCCGCGCATCCTGGCCCGCATCCTGCGGGGCGAGCGGATGTCGGCGGCCGACTACATCGCGCTGACGGAGGCGCGGGCCAAGCTCATCGCCGCCATCGCGCCGCGCACCGCGCCCTATGACGCGGTGGTGATGCCCACCGGCCCGCTGGTGCCGCCGCCGATCGCGGCCGTGGAGCAGGAGGCGGACTACAACCGCATCAACCTGCAGCTGCTGCGGAACACCTCGCTCGCCAATTTCCTCGACCGCTGCTCGATCAGCCTGCCCTGCCACCGCGCGGGCGATGCACCGGTCGGCTTCATGCTGATGGGCGAGGCGATGGGCGACCGGCGCCTGTTCGAGGTCGCCGCGGCGGTCGAGGCGGCGCTGGCGGCTTAGGGACGACGACTACGGCTTGGTGTCGCCCGGCAAAGGCAGGCCGTTCAGCGCCTGCCAGACCCGGATCACGAAGCCGTCATCGGCGCGGCCATGCCCCATGGCGGAGGCGGCGGTGAAGAGCTGCTGCGCCTGGCTCGCCAGCGGCACCGGGTGATCGAGGCCGCGGGCAAGCTCCGCCACCAGGCCGAGATCCTTCACGAAGATATCCACCGCCGAGCGCGGCGCGTCGTCGCCCTCCAGCACGCGGGCCATGCGGTTCTCGAACATCCAGGAATTGCCGGCGGCGCTCGTCACCACCTCATAGAGCTGGCGCGGATCGGCGCCGGCGCGGATGCCGAGCGACATGGCCTCGGCGGCCACCGCGATATGCACGCCGGCCAGCAGCTGGTGGACGACCTTCACCGTCGCGCCGATCCCGGGCGCATCGCCCAGCCGCCAGACCTTGGTCGCGACCGCGTCGAGCACCGGCTGCGCGCGGTCGAAGGCCGCCGGCGCGCCGGAGGCCATCACGGTCATCTCGCCGGCCGCCGCGCGGGCCGCACCGCCCGAGACGGGCGCATCGAGATAGAGCAGGCCGCGTGCTTCCGCTTCCGAGGCCAGGCGCCGTGCATCGGCCGGGGACATGGTCGCCGACGAGATCACCACGCCGCCGCGCGCCATGCGGGGCGCGACACCTTCGGGGCCGAAGAGCGCCGCCTCGGTCTGGGCGGCGTTCACCACCAGCAGCAGCACGGCGTCGAGCCCGTCCGGCAATGCCTTCGGCGCAGCGCCGGCCGTGCCGCCGGCGGCAATGAATTCGGCGCGTGCCGCCTCGCGCAGGTCGCATCCCGCTGTCGTGAGCCCGGCGCGCAGGCAGGATGTCGCCGCTCCCATGCCCATCGCGCCCAGTCCGATCACGCCGACCCGCATCGCAACCCCTCCATCCTGCCGGCAGCCCTGCCGTCTTCCGCCGCAGGCCACAAGAAGCCCGCGGCGGCGCCTTAGGTGCTAGCGGCCCGTCCAGACCGGTGGGCGCTTGCCGAGGAAGGCGCGGACGCCTTCCTGGAAATCCTCGCTGCCGAAGCACATCGTCACGAGATCATCGCCATGGATCTCCCCTGCTGCGAGGCGCAGGCGCTTCAGCGCCATCTTGGTCGCTGTCAGCGTCCGCGGGGCGAGGCCGGCGATGGCGTTCGCCAGTTCCTCCGCGCGTTTCTCCAGCGCCTCCGGTGTCTCCAGGATCTCCGACACCAGGCCGATGCGCAGCGCTTCCTCGGCTTCGACCAGGCGCGCGGTGAAGACGATGTCCTTCAGCCGCGCCGGCCCGATCAGCGCGGAGAAGCGCGCATAATTCGCCATGGACAGGCAATTGCCGAGCGTCCGCGCGATCGGCAGGCCGAAGCGCGCATTGGCCGAAGCGATCCGGAGGTCGGAGACGCCCGCAATGCCAAGCCCACCGCCGGTGCAGGCGCCCGCGACGGCCGCGATGACGGGCTTCGGGCAATCCTCGATGGCGGACAGCACGCGGTCGATTCGCGTCTCATAGTCGAGCGCGTCCTGGCCGGTGCGGAATTCCGTGAACTGGCTGATATCGGTGCCAGCCGCGAAGGCCTTGCCGCCGGCGCCCGTGATGACCCAGGCGCGGATCCGATCATCGGCGGCCACCGCGGCGGCCTGCGCGGCCAGGCCCTCATACATGGCGAAGGTCATCGCGTTGCGGGCCTGTGGGCGGTTCAGCGTGGTCCAGGCCACGGCGCCGCGCGTCTCGTGCAGAATCTCGCTCACGATGGTTCCTCCCTCTCGTCTCCACCTCTTGTGCCGCCGGCTGGGTCGGGGCGACAAGGGGGGCCTCAGGTCAGAAGGCAGGACGCAGCCGAATGCGTATCGTGAGCGTGAAGCAGGGCGTGGCGCCGATCAGCAGCGCGATCGCCAATGCCTATATCGATTTTTCCAAGATGACGGCCTCCATCGTCGCCGTCACGGTCGAGGCCGAGGGTGGCCGCCGGGCCACGGGCTATGGCTTCAATTCGAACGGCCGCTACGCGCAGCCGGGGCTGCTGGCGGAGCGTTTCGTCCCGCGCCTGCTGGAGGCGGACGAGGCAGCCGTGACCGACGCGCAGGGCCGGCTGGATCCGGCCGGCGCCTGGGCCGCGATGATGCGCAACGAGAAGCCGGGCGGCCATGGCGAGCGTAGCGTGGCCGTCGGCGTGCTCGATATGGCGTTGTGGGATGCGGCGGCGAAGCTCGAAGGCGTGCCGCTCTGGCGGCTGCTGGCCGACCGCTACAACAGCGGCCAGGCCGATGACGCCGCCTGGGTCTATGCCGCGGGCGGCTATTACTATCCGGGCAAGGATGTCGGCGCCCTGGTCGAGGAGATGAAGCGCTACCTCGGCATGGGGTATGCGACGGTGAAGATGAAGATCGGCGGCGCGCCGGGCACGCCGCTGAAGGAAGCGCTGGCCGACGACCTCCGGCGCATCGAGGCCGTGCTTGCGCTGCTCGGCGGCGATGGCAGCCGGCTCGCGGTCGACGTCAATGGTCGCTTCGGCCTGCATGCGGCGCTGACCTATGCGGCGGCGCTGCAGCCCTTGAAGCTGCGCTGGTACGAGGAGCCGCTCGACCCGCTGGATTACTCCACCCATGCGACACTCGCGGAGCATTACGGGCCGCC
>JBJOMW010000020.1:0-48815 GCA_046052145.1 Pseudomonadota bacterium | reverse complement strand
CGGCATGTCTGTGTCCTCAGTGGTTGTCGCGCGGCACGGGCGCGCCGGAGGAGCCAACCAGGAAGTCGAGGTCGGCGCCCTCATTCGCCTGGGTGACGTGGTCGAGATACATCTTCACATAGCCGCGTGTGGCGTGCGGCGCGGGCGGGGTCCAGGCGGCGCGGCGCGCAGCCATCTCGGCCTCATCCACATGCAGGTGCAGGCTGCGCGCGGCGACATCGAGCGTGATCAGGTCGCCATTCTGCACCAGCGCCAGCGGCCCGCCGGCCGCGGCCTCGGGCGCGACATGCAGCACCACGGTGCCATAGGCGGTGCCGGACATGCGGGCATCGCTGATGCGGATCATGTCGCGCACGCCCTGCTTCAGCAGCTTCTGCGGGATCGGCATGTTCCCGACCTCCGCCATGCCCGGATAGCCTTTCGGGCCGCAATTCTTCAGCACCATGATGCAATCCGCGTCGATATCGAGCGCGGGGTCGTCCTTGCGGGCGTGCAGCTCCTCGATCGTCTCGAAGACCACGGCGCGGCCGGTGTGGCGCATGAGGTGTGGCGAGGCAGCGGAGACCTTGATCACCGCGCCATCGGGGGCGAGGTTGCCGCGCAGCACTGCCATGCCGCCTTCTGGCTTGAAGGGGGTGTCCCAGGGCGTGATGACATCGGGGCGCCAGCAGCGCGCGTCCTTCACATTCTCCCAGATCGGTTTGCCATTCGCGGTGATCGCGTCGCGATTCAGCTTCCCAGCCTCGCCGAGCGCGCGCAGCACCACGGGCAGGCCACCGGCCTCGAAGAAATCCTCCATCAGGAAGCGGCCGGAGGGCATGAGGTCCACCAGGCAGGGGATGCCGCGCCCGAGCGCGTCGAGGTCATCGAGCGTGAAGGACACGCCGAGCCGCCGTGCGATCGCGATCAGATGCACCACGGCATTGGTGGAGCCGCCGATCGCGCCCAGCGCGCGCACCCCGTTCTCGAAGGCTGCGCGCGTCAGGATCTTCGAGATGGTCAGATCCTCATGGACCATCTGCACGATGCGCCGCCCGGCCATCCGCGCCAGCTGGTTGCGCCGCGCATCGGCGGCCGGGATGGCGGCGTTCATCGGCAGGCCGAGGCCCATCGACTCCACCAGGGATGCCATGGTGGAGGCCGTGCCCATCGTCATGCAGGACCCAGCGGAGCGGTTCATGCCCGCTTCCGCTTCGTGGAATTCCTCGAGCGTCACCTCGCCGGCGCGCAGCTGCTCGCTCATGGAGATGATGTTGGTGCCAGAGCCGATGATCTGCCCACGATAGACGCCGCGCAGCTGCGGCCCGCCGGAGACGCCAATGGTCGGCAGGTCCACGCTGGAGGCGCCCATCACCAGAGACGGCGTGGTCTTGTCGCAGCCCATCAGCAGCACGCAGCCATCCAGCGGATGGGCACGCAGCGCTTCCTCCACATCCATCGCGGCGAGGTTGCGATAGAGCATCGCCGTCGGCCGCATCGTCACCTCGCCGAGCGAGGAGACGGGGAATTCCAGCGGATAGCCGCCGGCTTCCAGCACGCCGTCGCGCACATGGCGCGCCAGGTCGCGGAAATGCGCGTTGCAGGGCGTGAGCTCGGACCAGGTGTTGCAGATGCCGATGACGGGGCGGCCATCGAACTGGTCCTGCGGCGTGCCGTGGTTTTTCAGGAAGGACCGGTAGTAGAACCCCATCTTGTCCTGCCGGCCGAACCAGGCCTGGCTGCGGAGCGGCTTCTTCGTGGACATGGTGCGTCAGCCCTGCGCGCGGCGCCGCGCGCCCATGGCGCAGGCTAGGTCGAAGGCCGCCTGCAGCGCGCCAATGCGGGCGATGCCCTTGCCCTGGATGTCGAAGCCCGTGCCATGCGCGCAGGTGGTGATCGGCACCGGCAGGCCGCCCGCAACCGTGATGCCGCGCCAGAAGCCCATGAGCTTCATCGCGATCTGGCCCTGGTCATGGTACATGGTGACGATCGCATCCACATCGCGCGTGCCATCGGCCTTGGGCTGCGCGCGCAGGAAGATGGTGTCGGCCGGATAGGGGCCTTCGCAGGGCAGGCCGCGGCGGCGCGCTTCTTCCAGCGCGGGGCCGATGATCTCGATCTCCTCGCGGCCGAAGGCGCCATTGTCCCCGTTGTGGGGGTTGAGGCCGCAGACGGCGATGCGGGGCTGCTCGATGCCGGCCTGGATCAGCGCATTGCGGATCAGCGCCACCGCGCCGATCACCTTCTCCGGCGTGATCAGGTCCGCCACTTCGCGCAGCGCGACATGGCTGGTGACGCGGCAAGTCCAGAGCCCGTCGAGCACGTTGAACTCGCTATGCGCGCCCTGGTGGCCCAGCACTTCGGCGAACCAGTGCAGCTCATCCGGATGGCCCATCTTCGCCATGTGGAGCGAGGCCTTGTTGAGCGGCGCGAAGCAGATGCCGTCCACCGTGCCGGCCTCCGCCAGCGCCAAACACTCCCGCAGGCTCGCCAGCGCATAGGCGCCGCCCTCCGCGCTCGACTGCCCGCGCGGGATGGGGGCGGCGCGGCGCAGCTCATGCAGCGCGATGCGGCCCGGGGCGAGGTTGGCGGGGTCGTTCACGCGCGTGATGGGAAGGTCCACGCCGGCGATGCGCATGCCCTCGGCCAGCTCGTCCGGGTCGGCCACCAGCAGCAGCGCTGCCTTGTTGCGGTTGCTCTCCTCGGCCAGCAGCTTGGCCATGATCTCCGGCCCGATGCCGGCGGGATCACCAAGGACGAGGGCGAGGCGGGGCGTCATTCGGCTGGTCTCCGGCTGTCTTGCGCGCGGCGCCGCAGCAGCGAGGCCAGAAGCGGCCAGGCGAGCAGGAACAGCGCGAGGGTGGTGATGGAGCCGACCAGCGGGTTCGACCAGAAAATCAGCAGGTCGCCCCGGCTCATCAGCATGGATTGGCGGAACGCGTCTTCCGCCTTGTCGCCGAGCACCATGGCCAGGACCATGGGCGCGATCGGGTAGTCGAGCTTCTTCATCATGTAGCCGACCACGCCGAAGCCGATCGCCAGCAGCACGTCGAAGCCGTTGGAGGAGACCATCCAGGCGCCTGAGAGGCAGATCGCCATGATCATCGGCGCGAGCAGCCCGAAGGGGACGCGCATGACGGAGGCGAAGATCGGCACGGTCGCCAGCACCAGCACCACCGCGACGAGGTTCGCGACGTACATGCTGGCGATCAGGCCCCAGACGAAGTCCGGCCGGTCCTGGAACAGCATCGGGCCCGGCTGCAGCCCCCAGATCATCAGCCCGCCCAGCATCACCGCGGCCGTGGCCGAGCCCGGCACGCCGAGTGCCAGCATCGGCAGCAGCGCCGAGACGCCGGCGGCGTGGTCGGATGTCTCCGGGCTGACGACGCCCTCTGGCTCGCCCTTGCCGAAATTGTCGCGCCGCTTCGAGAAGCGCCGCGCGACGCCATAGGACATGAAGGAGGCGGCGGTCGGCCCGCCCGGCGTCAGCCCCATCCAGATGCCGATCGCAGCACTGCGGATCAGCGCCACCGTGTAGCGCGGCATTTGCATCAGGGTCTTCAGCACGGCCACCAGACGCACGCGGGCGCGGATGCCCTGCACCTTCTCGGTCTCATCCGCGGTGGCCAGCAGCTCGCCGATGCCGAACAGGCCGATCACCGCGACCAGGAAGGAGATGCCGCGCACCAGCTGGTCCTGGCCGAAAGTGAGCCGCATCTCGCCGGAGACCGTGTCCATGCCGATGGTCGCGAGCGAGAGGCCAACCAGCAGCGAGACGGCGGTCTTCAGCGGGTCCGTGCCGCCCATGCCGATGAAGGCGCAGAAGGCGAGGAGATAGACGGCGAAATACTCGGCTGGGCTGAAGCGCAGCGCGAAATCCGCGATGTCGTCGGCGACGATGGTGATGGTGATGACACCCACCAGCGCGCCGAAGCCGGAGGAGAGGAAGGCGAGCGAGAGCGCTTCCGCCGCCTTGCCCTGCTTGGCCATCGGGTGCCCGTCGAAGGTCGTGGCGACGGAAGATGGCTCGCCGGGGATGTTGAACAGGATCGAGGTGGTGGAGCCGCCGAGCAGCGCGCCCCAATACATCGACGACAAAAGGATGATGGCGCTGACCGGCGGCATGAAGAAGGTGAGCGGCAGCAGCAACGCGACGCCATTCGGTGCGCCGAGGCCGGGCAGGACGCCGACCAGGATGCCGATCAGCACGCCCACCACCATCAGCCCGATATGGTAGGCGGTCAGCGCGACCTCGAAGCCGTGCAAAAGTGCGGCGAGGCCTTCCATCAGTAGATGCCCAGAGCTTCCTCGATCGGACCCTTTGCGAGGGGCACGCCGAGCCAGGTTTCGAACAACAGGAACATCAGGGCCGGCATGCCGATGGCAACCATCAGCGCGACGGGCCACCCCGCCCGAGCGCCGCGCCGCGCCATCCAGAGCAGGTAGAGCATCATCGGGATATAGGCCCCGAGCGGCGCGATGGCCGCGCCGAAGGCGGCCGTCGGCAGCAGCAGCGCGCCGACGCGGCGCATCGCGCCGGGTTCCGCGAAGCGGCCCGGCGCCGCGGCCAGCAACTGGCGCAGCGCGAGCAGCGCGGCGACGCCGATCAGCAGCGCGCCGATCCTGAGCGGGAAATACCCCGCGCCGGGGCCCGTCGGGCCCCAGCCCACATCGTGCTGCAGCGCGCCGGCGACGACCACTGCGCCGAAGGCGGCGGCGGCCAGCGCCATCCCCGCCTCCGCGGCGCGGCGGCCCTGCATGGCGTCAGCCCTGCTCGACCAGCCAGCCATACTCGCGGAAGTGCTCGCGGTTCGTCGCCTCGTCGCGGCGGATGAACTCGGCGAGCTCCGTGCCCGTCTGCCACAGCGCGCCCTGGCTGCCGCTTTCGAGCCAGGCGGCCCATTCGGGCGTGGCGCGGACGCGGTCGAGCAGCTGGGTCCAGAAGGCGGCCTGCGCGTCGGTGGTGCGCGCCGGCAGCCACACGGTGCGCGGCATGCGGAAATCGGCGGGTCCGATGCCGGCCTCGGTCGAGGTCGGGATGTCGGACCAGCCCACGCCGTCATGCACCTTTTCCGTCAGCGTCAGGCGCTGCGGGTTGAAGACGCAGAGCGGCCGCACGCGGCCGGCGCGCCACTGCGCGATATTCTCGGCCGGGTTGTTGGTGTTGGCCTCGACATGGCGGCCGGCGAGCTGGATCGCCACCTCACCGCCCGAGCGGAACGGTACATAGGTGAAGGTCACGCCGGTCGCGCGTTCGATCAGCTTGGTCAGGATGTGGTCGGTGTCGCGCGCCTGGCTGCCGCCCATGCGGAAGGCGCCGTTCTGCGCGCGCGCGGCCTCGATCAGGTCGCGCGCGGTGCGATAGGGCGCTTCGGTGTGGGTCCAGAGGATGAACTCGTCGGCCGCCATGGAGGCCACGGGGCGCAGATCGGCCAGGCTGTAGCCGACGCGCGTGACCAGCGGCATCAGCCAGACATTGTTGGTGCCGAACACCACCTTGTGCGGGTCGCCAGCCGCGCCGCGGCCATAGACGAAGGCCTCTGTTCCGGCGCCGCCGCCCTTGTTGGAGACGATCACCGGCGTGCGCAGCAGGTTGTACTTCTGCACGATGGACTGGACGATGCGCGCGAACTGGTCGGTGCCGCCGCCGGGGCCTGCGGCGACGATGAACTCGACCGGACGCTGCGGCTGCCAGCCCGCGCCCTGCGCCAGCGCGGGGCGCGCCAGCAGCGCGGCGCCGGTGCCGAGCAGCAGCGCACGGCGCGAGGGGCGAAGAGCGGAGATAGAATTGGTCAGGGCGTCACGATGCGCCATGGCGATATCCTCCCATCCTGGCGGGGCGATCTTGCGCCGTCCCGCTTGTGGCCCGGAGGGTGGCGGAAGCGCCGCGGCATTGTCAACCGGTCCGGACACCGGACCAGTAGACCGGTGGCGAGATCCCGCGTTACGCTCCCGCCCATGCATGACAGCTTCGCCTTGCTGCAATCCGCGGTCTCGAAGCGGACGATGCGCGAGCAGATCACCGATCGGCTGGCGGGAATGATCGTCTCCGGCCTGCTGCGCCCGGGCGATGCGCTGCCGGGGGAGCGGGAGCTGGCTGCGCAGCTCGATGTCAGCCGGGAGACGGTGCGCGGCGCCGTCCAGGCGCTGGCCGCCCGCGGGCTGATCGAGGTGGCGCAGGGCGCGCGGTCCCGCGTGCTGCCGGCGGCGCGCTGGATCGCGCGGCCCGCCCCCGCCGCCCTCTACACGCCAGAGGAAGTGCATGGCGCGCGGCTGGTGCTGGAAGTCGCCGCTGCGCGGGAAGCGGCACGCCATGCCAATGCCGCGACGCGCGCCCGGCTGGTCACGCTTGCCGAGGAGCAGGGCCGCGCGCTGGATGACGCGGCGGCCTTTCATATCTGCGGGTCGGAATTCCATGCGACGCTGCAGCGCGCGGGCGGCAACCGGCTTCTGGCTGCGCTCATCGCCGAAGCCTACGGCCAATCCTCGGAGCTGAGCCACCGCGCGACGGCGGCACCGGGCGCGATGCGCCGGTCCTGGCTCGATCATCGGCGCATCGCGGCGGCGATCGAGGCGCGCGATGCGGAGGCCGCGGCCGCTGCGATGCGCCGGCATCTGGAACGCATCGGCGCCGCCGCGCGGCGCGCCGAGGAGAAGAACGACGCGGCCTGATCGCGGCCGCAAGCTTGGTTGAGGGGGAAACAAAAGAGTGCAATTCGATACCATCTTCCAGCCCGCGGCGGATCGCCCGGTGGTGGCCGCGCTGGCCGGCTGCGGCGAGTTCGGGCTTTCGCTGATCGCGCAGGCGCGGCGCATGCGGGGCTTGCGCATCGTCGCGGCGCTCGACCTCGACACGGGGCGCGTTGCCGCGGGCCTGGCCGCCGATGGCGTGCCGCATCGGCGCTGCGACGGCCCGGCGGAGATCCGCGCCGCGGTTGCGGCCGGCGAGATCGCGTTGACGTCGCGCATCGACGACCTGCTCGGCACGCCGGGGCTCGACCTGGTGGTGGAGGCGACGGGCCATCCGGAAGGTGCGGCGCGCCACGCGTTGGCGGCGATCGCGGCGGGCAAGCATATCGCGATGGTGTCGAAGGAATCCGAATGCGTCGTCGGCCCGTTGCTGGCGGCGAAGGCGCGCGCGGCGGGGCTGTCCTACACGCTGGTCGAAGGCGACCAGCCCGCGCTGCTCGTCAGCCTGATGAGCTGGGCGCGCGTGCTCGGCCTGCCGATCCTCGCGGCCGGCAAGTCCAGCGAATACGACTACGTCTTCGACCCCGCCACCGGCCGCACGCGCTGGCTGACGGAGGAGGTGGCGAGCCCTGGCCTCGGCGCGCTGATGACGCTCGGCGACGACGCGGCGGCGACGATTGCCGCGCGCGCGGCCGCACTCGCCGCGCTACCGCAGCGCACCGTGCCGGATTACTGCGAGATGGCGCTGGTCGCGAATGCGACCGGCCTGCCGATCGCCCGGCCCGATTTCCACGCGCCGCTGGCGCGCACGCCCGAATTGCCGGAGCTCTATGGCCTGCGTGCTGATGGCGGGCTGCTGGAGCGGACGGGGGTGATCGACGTCTTCAACTGCTTGCGCCGCGCGGATGAGGCGTCCTTCGCCGGCGGCGTCTTCGTGGTGGTGGAATTGGCCGACCGGCGCACCGGCGACCTCTTCGCCGGCAAGGGCATTCCCGTCTCCCGCGATCGGCGCCGGGCGCTGATCTACAACCCGTCGCATCTGCTCGGCGTCGAGGCGCCGATCTCCGCCATGGCGGCCGGGCGGCTTGGCCACAGCGTGCCCGGCGGCGAGTACCGGCCGGTGGTGGATCTGGTGGCGCGCGCCGCGCGCGACCTGCCGGCGGGGCATCTGCTGGCGATGGAGGGCAACCGCCACGCCGTGCCGGGCCTCGATGCGCTGCTGCTGCCAGCCGCGCCGGCCGCGGGTGGCGCGCCCGCGCCCTATTACCTCGCGGTCGGCCAGCGGCTGCGCCGGCCCGTCGCGGCGGGCGCGATGATCAGCTGCGACGATCTCGACATCCCCGCGGACAGCCTGCTGTGGCGGCTGCGGGCGGAGCAGGACGCGATGTTCCCCGCCGGCTGAAGGCGAGGGGGCGCCGGCCGCGGATTTCGCCCTTGCATGTCATTTAAGACATCACTAAATTAGTGATGCCTTAAATGACGGCTGGCAAGGACGAACCCGATGGGCGCCGTGAGCGTTGTGACCAGCGCGCGCCGAACGGCTGACGCGCCCAGCGACGAGCTTGCCCTTCTGCAAGCCAAGGCGGCGGAGGCGGCACGGCTGATGCGCCTGCTCGCCAATGAGAACCGCCTGCTGCTGCTGTGCCACCTGGCCGCGGCGGAGGAGATGGGCGCGGGCGCGCTGGCCGAGGCGCTCGGCCTCTCGCCCTCCGCCGCTTCCCAGCACCTGGCCTTGCTGCGTGAGGACGGGCTGGTCGCCACGCGGCGCGAGGCGCAGGCGATCTTCTACCGCATCGCCGACCCCAAGGTGGCGCGGCTGCTGGGTGTCCTGCGCGAGCTCTATTGCCCGCCCGCCCCCTGACCGAAGGAGACCGCTCGATGCTGCAGACCATCACCCCGGACCAGGCCGCGCAGAAGCTGCGTGAGGGCGCGACACTGGTGGATGTGCGCGAGCCCGATGAGCATGCGCGCGAGCGCATCCCCGGCGCGCGGAACCTGCCGCTATCCCGCCTGGACCAGGCGGCGCCCGCCCTGCCGGCGGGCCGGCCGGTGCTGTTCCATTGCCGCTCCGGCGCGCGCACGGCGGGCCAGTCTACGCAGCTGGCGGCGGCGGCCGGCGGCTGCGAGGCCTATATCGTCGAAGGCGGGCTCGATGCCTGGAAGCGCGCCGGGCTGCCGGTTGCGCTCGACCGTCGCCAGCCGCTGGAGCTGATGCGCCAGGTGCAGATCGCGGCCGGGTCCATGGTGGTGCTGGGCGTGGTGCTCGGCGCGCTGGTGGCGCCGGGCTTCTATGCGCTGTCGGGCTTCGTCGGCGCGGGGCTGGTCTTCGCCGGCGTCACCGGCACCTGCGGGCTGGCGCGGATCCTGCGGCTGATGCCGTGGAACCGCGCGCCCGCCGCCGCCTGACGGGAGCCTGCCCGCCCTCTCAGTCCAGCGTCGCGCCAGCCAGCCGGACGATGCCGGGCCAGCGGGCGGATTCGGTCTGGATCAGCTGGGCGAAGGCCTCCGGCGTGCCACCGCGCAGCTCGAAGCCCTGGCGCGTCAGGCTCTCGGCCACCTCCGGCGTGCGCAGCGCGGCCAGCAGCAGCGTGTTCAGCCGCTCGACCACCGCCGCCGGCGTGCCGGCGGGCGCCAGGATGCCCTGCCAGGTGACGACCTCGAAGCCTTCGAGCCCCTGCTCGGCCACGGTCGGCACATCCGGCAGCGCGGCGTTGCGCGCGAGCGAGGTCATCGCCAGCGCCTTCAGCCGCCCGCCGCGGATATGCTCGATCGCCGCCGGCAGGGTGACCAGCAGCGCATCCAGATGGCCGCCCACCACGTCGAGCACCGCCGGCCCGCCGCCGCGATAGGGCACATGGGTGAAGGTGACGCCACTGCGCTGCGTCAGCACGGCGCCGGCCAGATGCCCGATCGAGCCATTGCCCTGGCTGCCCATCGTCGTCGCGCCGCCCGTCTGCCGCGCGAGCCGCAGGAAGGAAGCAAGGTCGGTCGCCGGATGGGCGGGGTTCACCACCAGCACCTGCGGCGCGCGCACCAACTCGATGATCGGGGCGAAGTCGCGCACCGGGTCGTAGCCGACGCGGCGATAGAGCGAGGGGTTGATGGTCAGCGGGTCGGAGCCGACGAGCAGCGTGTGCCCGTCCGGCCGGGCGCGGGCGACCATCTCGAAGCCGAGGTTGGAGCCGGCGCCGGCATGGTTCTCGGCCACTGCCGGCTGGCCGAGGGCCGGGGCGATGGCGCGGGCGAAGGTGCGGCCGAGGATGTCGAGGCTGCCGCCTGGCGCGACGGGGATCACGATCCGGACCGACCGCTCCGGCCAGGCGGCTTGCGCCTGGGCGCGGGCGGGCAGCGGCAGGGCAGCGGCGGCCGCGGCGAGGGTGAGGAGGTGGCGCCGGGACAGGGCCGGGCGGCGGGAGGAGGGCGTGTTCATGGAAATCTTTTCTGCGCATCCGTCAAAACGATGCAAGCGAAAGATTTTCATGCTATGGGGGCACCCGTGAGCTGCCAAAGGATTGCCGCATGACCGCCGCCGTGGAGTTGGACCGCATCGACCGCGAGATCCTCCGCCTGCTGATGCAGGACGCCTCCCGCTCGCTCGCGGAGATCGCGGCCGAGGTCGGGCTGACGGCGACCCCCTGCTGGAAGCGCATCAAGCGGATGGAGGAGCAGGGCGTCATCACCGGGCGCGTGGCGCTGGTGGATGCGGGCAAGGTCGGCCTGCCGATCTCGGTCTTCGTGGCGGTCGAGACGGGGGATCATTCCGCCGACTGGATCGCCCGCTTCGCCGCGGCGGTCGAAAGCCTGCCGGAGATCGTGGAGTGCTGGCGCCTCGGCGGGGATGTGGACTACCTGCTGCGCGTCGTGGTGCCCGACATGGCGGGCTATGACGCCTTCTACCGCCGCTTCGTCGCCGCCGTGCCGGCGCTGCGCAAGGTCACGGGGCGCTTCGCGATGGAGCGCGTGAAGGGCACGACCGCCTTGCCGATCTGACCGCCCCCGCCGGCTTTACGTCGGGCAATAAATCGTTACGGTTCCCGCTGCTTCGCGAGGAATCCCCCTATGGCTGGTCGGCTTTGTTTATCCCGCCGCGCTCTTCTGGCAGGGCTTGGCCTTCCGGCACTCGCGGCCTGTAACGAAGGCGGCGGGCCGGTATCGAGCGGCGCCTCAGTGATGACCGAGCAGGTACTCCGCATTCCCGTCCCGGCCGAACGCGGCGGGAGCCAAAAGGTGGAGCTCGAAGCGACGCTGTTCCGCCCGGCGGGGCCGGGCCCCTTCCCGCTGCTTGTGATGAACCACGGCCAGCCTGCTTCGTTTGCGCAGTTCCCGACGATGGAGCGGGAGCGTTTCCCCCTGGCAAGCCGGCTCTTCGTGGAGGAGGGCTATGCCGTGCTGCTGCCGATGCGGCGCGGCTTCGGCAATTCGGGTGGCGCGTTCCGCGGCGGCTCGGGAGCTTGCGGCGCCCTCAATCCCTTGAACAATGCCGACGTAGCGGCCGACGACATCGAGGCCGTGCGCGCCTGGGCGATAGCGAACCTACCCTTCCTCGACAGCAGGCGCACGGTGCTGGCGGGCCAGTCGGCAGGGGGGTTTGGGTCCATATCGGCGGGCTCCCGCGCGGAGGGCGGCGTCGCGGGGGCCATCAACTTCGCCGGCGGCCTGCGCGCGGGCTCGACCGTAAGTGCAACCGGAGGCGTGCAATTCTGCGACGGGTGGCAGGATGCCGTAGCCGACAGTTTTGAGGCGATGGGCCGCCGGCCCGGCGCGCGCGGGCTGCCTACGCTCTGGCTCTACGCCGTGAACGACAGCTTCTTCGGCTACGGACTCGGCCGCCGCTTCTCCGAGGCCTATGTCCGCGGCGGTGGCCGAGCGCGCTTCGTGGAACTCCCCTCGATCGGCCGGGACGGGCATTCCTTCCTTCGGGACCCCGCAAGCGTCTCGCTTTGGGGCGGGCCGGTCCGTACTTTCCTGGCCGATCTGCGGGGCCAGGCACGGGCCTGAGGCCGAAGGGCGGAAGCACAACGCCTTCAAGTCCGCCCGCGGTTCCTGCATCGCAAGCGGTTCCGCCCCGCGCGCAGGGGGGCTAGGCTGCGTGCCCATGTCGTCCCGAATCCGGATCGCTCCGTCCCTGCTTGCCGCCGATTTCGCCCGCCTGGGCGAAGAGGTGCGCGCCGTCGCGGCCGCCGGGGCGGATTGGCTGCATCTCGACATCATGGACGGGCACTTCGTGCCGAACATCTCCTTCGGCCCGGGGCTGGTGAAGGCGCTGCGTCCGCACGCGACCATCCCCTTCGACGTCCATCTGATGATCGCCCCCGCCGACCCCTACCTTGCCGCCTTTGCCGAGGCCGGGGCCGACCTGATCAGCCTCCACCCCGAAGCCGGGCCGCATATGCACCGATCGCTGCAGACCATCCGCGGGCTCGGCAAGAAGGCGGGCATCGTGCTGAACCCGGCCACCCCCGTCGCGGTGGTGGAGCCGGTGCTCGACCTCTGCGATCTGGTGCTGGTGATGTCGGTCAATCCCGGCTTCGGCGGGCAGTCCTTCATCCGGTCCCAGCTGGCGAAGATCGCCGCGCTGCGTGCGATGATCGACGCGTCTGGCCGCGAGATCGCGCTGCAGGTGGATGGCGGCGTCACAGCCGAGACGGCGCGCGACTGCATCGCGGCCGGCGCCGATGTGCTGGTCGCCGGCACCGCCGTCTTCGGCAAGCCCGATTACGCCGCGGCCATCGCCGCCATCCGCGGAGGGGGCTGATGGAGAACCTGCTGCGCGGCGCGCGCCGCTTCCTCGCCAACCTCAAGCCCGTCCGCGTGCCGGAGGAACCGGCCCGCGCCTTCCGCGACCTCTGGCCCGGCGATGCGACCCGCGGCGCACGGCTGCTGCGCGGCGAATTTGAGGTGATGGGCACCCATCGCGCGCTCCGCCCCTCTGAGGCTGGCGGCGCGCAGGATTGGACCAGCGGCTCGCTGGCCTGGCGCGCTGCGGTGCATGGGTTTGCCTGGCTGCGCGACCTGCGCGCGCTCGGCACCGATGCGGCCCGGCTGCGGGGCCGGGCGCTGGCCGCCGATTGGCTCGCCCTGGCTGGCGACCCGGTGGCGGAGGCGCCGGAGGTAACCGGGGCCCGCCTGTCCGCCTGGCTCGGCCATTGGGATTTCCTGGCCGCGACGGCCGAGGATGCGTTTCGCCGCCAGCTGATGCAGCGCATGGCGCAGGATGCGCGCGGTGTTGTCGCCGGGCTGCCGGCCGAAGCGGCGCATCGCGGTGCGCTTGTCGCGCTGAAGGGCGGCATGGCGGCCGCGGTCGCGCTGGAGGAGGAGACCTGGCTTGGCCGCTGCGTCCGCTTCCTGCCGGCCGAGCTGGAGCGCCAATTCAACCCCGATGGCGGCCATGTCGAGCGCAGCCCCGCCCAGCTGTTGGCGGCGCTGCAGGATGTGATCGAGATCCGCAACCTGCTGCACGGCGCGGGTGTGGAGGCGCCGCCGATCCTCGCCGCCGTGCTCGATCGCGCCGCGCCCGCCTTGCGCCTGCTGCGCCATGCGGATGGCGGGCTCGCGCTGTTCAACGGCACGCGCGACGAGCCGGCGGCGATTCTCGATCTGGTGCTGACCCAGGCGCAGTCGCGCGGCCGCGCGCCCGCGGCGCTGCCGGAGACCGGCTTCCAGCGGCTGGCCGCCAGCCGCACGCTGGTGATCGTGGATGCCGGCGCCCCGCCCGCGGCGCGGCGCGAACCCGCGCCGGGCGGCCTGCCGCGCGGCGCTGACCGCTTCGCCCATGCCGGCACGCTTGCCTTCGAGATGTCGGTTGGCCGCGACCGCGTGATCGTCAATTGCGGCGCTGCCCCCGCCGCCGAGGGCGAATGGCGCGACGCGCTGCGCGCCACTGCGGCGCATTCCACCCTGGTTCTGGCCGACACCAATTCGTCCGAGCTCCGCCCCGAGGGCCTCGGCCGGCGCATCGAGACGGTGGAGTGCGAGCGCGCCGAGGCGAGCGGCGCGCAATGGCTGGATGCCACCCATGACGGCTGGCTGCGCCAATTCGGCGTACGCCACCGCCGGCGGCTCTATTTGTCTGATTCGGGCGACGACCTGCGCGGCGAGGATGAGCTGGAGATCACCGGCGAGGTCGCCCCGCCCGGCTTCACGGTGCGCTTCCACCTGCATCCCGCGGTGGTCGCCAGCCTGCAGCAGGACGAGGCGGGCGTGCTGCTGCGCCTGCCCTCAGGCGCTGGCTGGCGGCTGCGCGCCAAGGGCGCGCGCGTGGCGATCGAGGAGAGCATCTTCCTCTCGGCGGAGCCGCGCCGCAGCCAGCAGGTCGCGCTGCATGCGGAAGCCGGCGAGACCAGCGTGCAATGGGCGATCAGCCGCCTCAGCCTGACTACGCCAGGAGACGAGGCGGACTAGCCCCGCCAGCGGATGAAGATCCTCGAGATCGCCAATGTGGATTTCGCCCTGCGGCATTTCGTGCTGCCGGTGATGCGCGCCTTGCGCGCGCGCGGGCATGAGGTGATCGGCGCCTGTGCAGAGGGCGCGCTGCTCGACATCCCGCGCGGCGAGGGATTCCGGGTCGAGGCGCTGCCGATGGCCCGCAGCATGAATCCGCTGGCGCAGTCGCGGGCCTATGCCGCGACGCTCGCGCTGATCCGGCGGGAGAAGCCGGACCTCGTGCATGCGCATATGCCGATCAGCGGGCTTCTCGCGCGCGCCGCGGCGCGGCAGGCGGGCGTGCCGTGTATCGCCTATACCTGCCATGGCTTCCTGTTCAACCAGCCCGGGCCCTGGTGGCGTCGCCGCCTGGCGCTGACGCTTGAACGGGCCGCGGGGCGCATCACCGACACCTACCTGACCGTCAGCGCCGAGGAGGCGGGCGATGCGCGCCGGCTTGGCATCCACCCCACGCCGGTCGCGGTGCTGAATGGTCGCGACCCCGCGCTGTTCCACCCGGATGCTGCGGCGCGCGCGGCGCAGCGGGCGGAACTCGGCGTGCCGGAGGGGGCCTGCGTCATCATCGGCGTCTCGCGCCTGGTGCGCCACAAGGGCTGGCCGGAATTGCTGCAGGCGGTCGCCGCAGCGCCCGCGAATTGCGTGCTGTGGGTGGTCGGCGAACGCTTGGCCTCCGACCACGGCGAGGATCTGGAGCCGCAGTTCCAGCGCGCCGCCGCGGTGCTGGGCCCGCGGCTCGTGCGGCTTGGCTACCGCAGCGATGTCGCGCGGCTGCTGGCGGCGGCCGATGTCTTCTGCCTGCCCTCGCATTTCGAGGGGCTGCCGATGTCGGTGATCGAGGCGATGCTGGCCGGCTTGCCGGTGGTCGCCACCGATATCCGCGGCCCGCGCGAGCAGGTGGCGGAGGGACGGACCGGCCTGCTGGTGCCGCCGGCCACCGTCGCGCCGCTGGCCGCCGCGCTGACGCGGCTGGCCGCGGACCCTGCGCTGCGCGCGGCGATGGGCACGGCCGGGCGGGCGCGGGCGCTGGATCTGTTCGATGAGGCCAAGGTGCTGGCCCGCACGGTCGCGCTGCTGGAAGCCTGCTCTGCGCCCGCGGCATAGGTGGATAGGCTTTCATCCCATCCCGGTTGAAGCGGACGTCGTGTGGCGCGATACGGCGCCTGGCCGAGAGGATACCCCACCCATGACCGAACGCCTGCCCATCCGCCGCGCCCTGCTCTCCGTCTCCGATAAGGCCGGCATCGTGGAGTTCGCGCGCTTCCTGGCCGCTCAGGGGGCGGAGATCCTCTCTACCGGCGGCACCGCGCAGGCGATCCGCGCGGCGGGCATCCCGGTGAAGGACGTCTCCGAGCACACCGGCTTCCCCGAAATTCTGGACGGGCGCGTGAAGACGCTGGTGCCGCAGGTGCATGGCGGGCTGCTCGGCCGCCGCGACCTGCCGGAGCATCTGGCGCAGATGCAGGCGCATGCAATCGCGCCGATCGATCTGGTGGCGGTCAACCTCTACCCCTTCGAGGCCACCGTCGCAAAGGGTGCTGCCTTCGACGATTGCATCGAGAACATCGATATCGGCGGGCCGGCGATGATCCGCAGCGCGGCGAAGAACCATGCGAGCGTGGTCGTCGTGACGGAGCCCGAGCAGCTGGCGGAGGTGCGGGCGGAGCTGGAACACGGCGGCACCACGCTCGCGCTGCGCCGCCGCTTCGCGCAGGCGGCCTATGCGCGCACCGCGGCCTATGATTCGGCGATCTCGACCTGGTTCGCGGGCCAGAATGGAGAGGCGTTTCCGCAGCGCCTGTCGGTGGCGGGCGTGCTGCGCCAGGGGCTGCGCTATGGCGAGAACCCGCATCAGGCGGCGGCCTTCTATGGGGATGGCAGCGCGCGCGCCGGCATCGCAACGGCGGTGCAGGTGCAGGGCAAGGAACTCTCCTACAACAACCTGAACGACACCGACGCCGCCTTCGAATGCGTTGCCGAATTCGACCGGCCGGCGATCGTCATCGTCAAGCACGCCAACCCCTGCGGCGTGGCGGAGGCGGATGACCTCTCCGCCGCCTGGGACCTCGCGCTGCGCTGCGACCCGGTCTCTGCCTTCGGCGGGATCGTCGCCGCGAACTGCAAGCTGGATGCCGCGGCCGCGGAGCGCATCGCCGCGATCTTCACCGAGGTCGTGGTGGCGCCGGATGTCGATGACGGCGCGAAGGCGGTCTTCGCGAAGAAGAAGAATCTGCGCCTGCTGTTGACCGGCGCGATGCCTGATCCCGCCGCGCCGGGGATGCTGGTGAAATCCGTCGCCGGCGGTTTCCTCGCGCAGACGCGCGACGCCGGCCGGGTGGACCAGGCGATGCTGCGCACCGTCACGCAGCGCGCGCCGACGGCGGCCGAGCTGGCCGATCTGCTGTTTGCCTTCCGTGTCTGCAAGCATGTGAAGTCGAATGCGATCGTCTATGCGAAGGGGCTGGCGACGGCGGGGATTGGCGCGGGCCAGATGAACAGGCTGGAAAGCGCTCGCATCGCCGCCTGGAAGGCAGAGGCCGCGGCGCAGGCGGCGGGGCTGCCCGAAAGCCTGGCGCAGGGCAGCGTGGTCGCCTCCGACGCCTTCTTCCCCTTCGCGGATGGGCTGGAAGCGGCGGCGGCAGCAGGCGTCACGGCTGTGATCCAGCCCGGCGGCTCGATCCGCGACGCCGAGGTGATCGCGGCGGCCGACAAGGCGGGGCTCGCGATGGTCTTCACCGGCATGCGCCACTTCCGCCACTGACGCCGGGCGACCGGCGGTGGCGTATGCTGGCCACCGGTCCCGATTCGGAGGCGCATCCTGCCTGACTGGCTACCGCCCGCGCTGATTGCCGCGGCCATCCTGCTCGCGGCAGGGCTGGTGCTGGCCGCACGGCGCGGCCGGCAGGCCGAGGATCTGGCGCGCCTTGCCGCGAGCATCGAGGCGCTGGCCGCCGCCCAGGACCGCCAGGCCGCCCGCACCGAGGACCGCCTGCGCGAGCAGGAACGCGCCTTGGCGGCACGGCTGGATGTGGCCGCGCAGCGCACGCAGGAGACGGCGGGCGCGATCCAGCAGCGACTGGCCGTGATCGACGCCGCGCGCGGCAATATCGAGGCGCTGGGCAGCCAAGTGAACTCGCTGGCGGCCGTGCTCGGCAACAAGCAGGCGCGCGGCGCGCTCGGCGAAGTGCAGCTGCGCGACCTGCTGGCGGATCGGCTGCCGCCAGAGGGATTCCGCTGGCAGCACAGCCTGTCCAACGGCACGCGCTGCGACGCGATGGTGCTGCTGCCCTTCCCGCCAGGCCCGATCGCGGTGGATTCGAAATTCCCGTTGGAAGCCTGGGCCGCGCTGCAGGATGCGCCGAGCGAACAGGCGCGCGGCCTGGCGCGTCGGCGCTTCGCGGCCGATGTGCGACGCCATGTCGCCGACATCGCGGAGAAGTACCTGATCGCCGGCGAGACGGCGGAAGGCGCGCTGATGTTCGTCCCGGCCGAGGCGATCCAGGCAGCGCTTCAGGCGGAGTTTGCCGAGTTGGTCGCGGAGGCGGCGCGGCGCGGCGTGCACATCGTTGGCCCCTCCACGCTCTGGGCGGTGCTCAATACGATGCGCGGCCTGCTGCGCGATGCGCGGCTGCAGGCCGAGGCCCGGCGCATCCGTGGCGAGGTGGAGAAGCTCGCTGAGGACACCGCGCGGCTTGAGCGTCGCGTCGCGGCGCTGCGCACGCACCACGCCGCCATGGGCCAGGACATGCGCGAGATTGAGACGAGTGCTGAGAAGATCGCCCGCCGTGGCGAGGCGATCCGCGCGCTCGACATCCCCGACGACCCACCGCCTGGTGCGGCACGGAAGGCTGCCGAATGAGCCTGCTGCAACTCCAATCCGGCCTTGGCCTGCTGGCGCTCTGTCTGCTCGCCTGGGCACTCGGCGGCTTCCGGCGAGGCGTCGCTTGGCGCGCGGTTGTGGCGGGGATCGGGCTGCAGCTGGCCCTTGCGCTCGCGCTGCTGCACATCCCCGGGATGCGCGCTGTCTTCGCGGTCTTCGGCGATGCGGTGAACGCGCTGGCGGAGGCGACGAAGGCCGGCACGTCGCTCGTCTTCGGCTATCTCGGCGGCGGAGCGCTGCCCTTCACCGAGGCAACGCCCGGTTCGAGCTTCATCCTGTTCTTCCAGGCGCTGCCGCTGGTGCTGGTGGTCGGCGCGCTCTCGGCGCTGCTCTATCACTGGCGCGTGCTGCCGCTGGCGGTCGCCGGCCTGTCGCGGCTGCTGAAGCGCGCCTTCGGCATCGATGGCGCGACCGGCTTCGCCACGGCCGCCAATGTCTTCGTCGGCATGGTGGAGGCGCCGCTGCTGGTGCGGCCCTGGCTCGCGAAGCTCTCGCGCAGCGGGCTGTTCGTGGTGATGACGGCGGGGCTGGCCACGATCAGCGGCAATACGCTGGTGCTCTACGCGCTGTTCCTCGCACCCATCGTGCCGGATGCGGCGGGGCAGTTGCTGACCGCGAGCCTCATTTCGGCGCCGGCCGCCGTGCTCGTCGCGCTGCTGATGATCCCGGAGACGGAGCGTGTCACCGACGCGCCGGAAGCGCCGGCGCCGCGGCTTTACGACAGCGCGATGGAGGCGCTGACGCGCGGTACGATGGATGGGCTGCAGCTGCTGCTCGGCATCATGGCGATGCTGATCGTCTTCGTCGCGCTGGTGGCACTCGCCAATATGGCGATCGAGCCGCTGACGGGCATGACCTTGCAGCGGATCGCTGGCTTCCTGTTCTGGCCCGTGGCCTTGGCCATGGGCGTGCCGGCGGAGCATGCGATGACGGTCGCGGCCTCGCTTGGCACCAAGCTCGTGCTGAATGAATTCGTCGCCTATCTGCAGCTGGGAATGAGCGGTGGCGCGGGGCTCGATCCGCGCTCGGCGCTGATCCTGACCTATGCGCTGTGCGGCTTCACCAATTTCGGCTCGGTCGGGATCATGCTGGGCGGCATGGTCGCGATGTGTCCGGAGCGGCGCGCGGATATCGTGAAGCTCGGCCTGCCGAGCCTTGTCTCGGGCACCATCGCCTGCTGCATGACGGGGGCGGTGGTGGGGCTGTTGACCAGCCCCTGAGGCAAGGGTTCCATTCGCGGATGACCCGTCTGATCCAGCGCAATCTGCGCCAGTCCCCGCCGCTCGCGCTGTCGGGCGAGGGAATTTTTGTCCGCGATTCCAATGGCCGCACCATCATCGATGGATCGGGCGGGGCGGCGGTCGCCTGCCTCGGCCACGGCCATCCCCGCGTGCTGGAGGCGATGCGCGCGCAGGCCGCCAAGATCAGTTACGCGCACACCGCGCTGTATTCCTGCGAACCCGCCGAACAGCTTGCCGATCTCGTGCTGGCCGATGAGCCGGGCGGGCTCACGCATATGTATCTCTGCTCCTCCGGCAGCGAGGCGACGGAGGCGGCGCTGAAGATGGCGCGGCAATACCAGGTGGAGCGCGGCCAGCCGCAACGCGCGCGCTTCATCGCGCGGCGGCAGAGCTACCATGGCAACACGCTCGGCGCGCTCGCGGCGTCCGGCAACGCGATGCGGCGCAAGCTCTACATGCCGATGCTCGCGGATGCGTTCAGCCATGTGTCGCCCTGCTACGCCTATCGCGACCGGCGCGACGATGAGACGGATGAGGACTACGTCGCGCGCCTCGCGGCCGAGTTGGAAGCTGAGTTCCAGCGCCTTGGCCCCGATACGGTCGCGGCCTTCGTCGCGGAACCGGTGGTGGGAGCGACGCTCGGCTGCGTCACCGCGCTGCCCGGCTATTTCCGTGCGGTGCGCGAGATCTGCGACCGGCACGGCGCGCTGCTGATCCTGGATGAGGTGATGTGCGGCATGGGCCGCACCGGCACGATGCATGCCTGGGAACAGGAAGGTATCGCGCCGGATATCCAGGTGGTCGCGAAGGGGCTTGGCGGCGGCTACCAGCCTGTCGGCGGCATCCTGATCGCGGGGCATGTCGTCGCCGCGATCCGCGATGGCTCCGGCGCCTTCATGCATGGGCATACCTACCAGGCCCATCCCGTCGCGGCGGCCGCCGCGCTGGCGGTGCAGCAGGTGATCCGGGAGGAGGGGCTGCTCGCCAATGTCCGCGCGATGGGCGCGCTGCTGGAGCAACGCCTGACGGAGCGGCTCGGCAACCACGCCCATGTCGGCGACATCCGTGGGCGCGGCCTGTTCTGGGCGGTGGAATTCGTGGCCGACCGCGCGGCCAAAGCCGTGTTCGACCCCACCTTGCAGCTGCATGAGCGGGTGAAGATGGCGGCCTATGAGCGGGGGCTCGCCTGCTATCCGATGGGCGGGACCATCGATGGACGGCAGGGCAACCACGTCCTCCTCGCGCCGCCCTACATCGTCACCGCCGACCAGGTGGAGACGATCGTCGCGCGCTTCGGCGATGCGGTAGAGGCAGCGCTCGCCACCCTGCCGCGCGGCTGACGAACCCGGCCCCGCCGCCAGCGTTGGCCCCAGGACCCCGGCGATCACGCCGCGGTCATCGGGAGGCAGGCGCGATGGACAAGGACCGGCTCAAGGGTATGGCCAACAAGATCAAGGGCGAGGTGAAGAAGACCGCCGGCGAGATGACCGGCGACCCGAAGCTCGAGGCCGAGGGCCATGCGGACAAGCTCAAGGGCGAGGCGCAGAGCGCCCTCGGCGGCGCTAAGGACGCGGCGCGCGAGATGACGGGCAAGGACAAGGCCTGAAACGACGAAGGCCGGAAGGGATGCCCTTCCGGCCTTTTTCTGTGCCCGTGGGCACCATTCCGTCCCCGGGTGCCATCCCGCGGCTTTGCCGCGGGATGATGAACCGGCAGAGGGAAACCGGGTGCCCTGATCGGGGCCCCCGCGGCAACGCGCAGCGTTGTCGCGGGGATTACCGACGCAGGCCGAGGCGACCGATCAGGCTCTCGTAGCGGGCCTGGTCCTTCTTCTTCACATAGTCCAGCAGGCCACGGCGCTGGCCGACCAGCACCAGCAGGCCACGGCGGCTGTGGAAGTCCTTGGGATGCGCCTTCAGGTGCTCGGTCAGCTCGGAAATCCGGCCGGAGAGCAGGGCGACCTGCACTTCGGGGGACCCGGTGTCGCCCGGCTTGGTGGCGTATTCGCTGATGAGCGCGGCGCGGCGCTCCGGATTCATCGACATCGCGTATCCTTCGCAGATGGGGTTATTCGCCCCCGCCCTCCGCACGCTCGCCGGTGAGCACCCGTTCGGGGTGCATCCATCCGTCCTCGAGCCGGCAGAGGCCGATCAGGCGCCCCCCCGCCATGGCGCGCACCAAGCCCCCATCGGGGTCGGCGGCGTCCGGAACTCGCCCCATCAGGTCCACCAGGCTCAGCGCCTGGCCCTGAAAAAGGCGGGTGGCCTCGGCTTCGGTGACGGCCAGTGCCGGGATGTCGGCCAGCGCGGTCGTGACCGGAAGCAGAAGGTCCGGGGAAGGGGGCGGCGTATCGCCCGGAACGAGCAGCTTGTCCAGGGGAATCCCGTGTTCCTCCCGGAAGGGCCCGACGCGGAGCCGCCGCAGCGCCGCGATATGTCCGACCGTGCCGCAGGCCTGCGCCAGGTCGCGCGCCAGGGACCGCATATAGACGCCCTTGCCGGATTCCACATGGAAGATGGCCGTGTCGGCGTCCGGCCGCTCGATCAGCTCGAAGCGGTCCACCCGGGCGGGGCGGGGTGCGAGTTCCACCGCCTGGCCTTCCCGCGCCAGGTCATAGGCGCGCTCGCCGGCGACCTTGATGGCGGAATAGATCGGCGGGACCTGCATGATGTCGCCACGGAAGGCCGGGAGTGCGGCGTTGATCTGCTCGTCCGTCGGCCGCGCGCCATGCGTGGCGATCACCTGACCATCGGCGTCGTCCGTGTCGCGCGCCTCGCCGAATTTCAGCGTGAAGCGATAGGTCTTGGTGCCGTCCATCACATAGGGAACGGTCTTGGTGGCGGCGCCGAAGGCAACCGGCAGCAGCCCGGTGGCCAGCGGGTCGAGCGTGCCGCCATGGCCGGCCTTCTGGGCGTCGAACAGGCGCTTGACCTTGTTCACGACATCCGTCGAGCCGATGCCCGAGGGCTTGTCCACGATCAGCCAGCCATCCAGCGGACGGCCCTTCGGCTTGCGGTTGGGGCGGCGATGACCGCCCCCGCGCGGCCCGCCGCCATGCCCGCCGCCATGTCCACCACCGGGACGGCCGCGGCCGCCCCCATTCCGCTCGTTCATCACCAACTCCGATCAGGCGCGCGGGCTAGCACGGAACGCGAGGCAGGACAGCATCGGGATTGGCAGGCTTGGCCCGCACCGCGATAATTCCGCCGATAACGGGACCGGCCTGCAGACTCGGCCCTGCCCTGGAGAACCGACGCCATGCGGGCAGCGCGCCGCACCATCCTCGCCACCGCCGCCGCCCTGGCCGTACCGGGCCTGGGGCGCGCACAGTCGCGCTGGCCGAATGGGCCGATCCGGCTGATCGTCACCTTCCCCGCGGGCGGCAGCCTCGATACCGTCGCGCGGCTCGCACAGCCGCATCTCCAGGCCGAGTTGGGCGTGCCTGTGGTGGTGGAGAACCGGCCCGGTGCGTCTGGTGCGCTGGGGACGCAGGTCGTGGCCCGCGCGGCGCCCGACGGGCAGAGCTGGGGCGTGGTGTTCGACACCCATGCCACCAACCCGGCGCTGATCCCGAATATCGGCTTCGACACCAGGCGCGACCTGGTGCCGGTGATGCTGATCGCGACCTCGCCCATGGTCATCACCTGCAACCCGCAGCGGCCCTGGCGTGATCTGCGCGACATGATGGCCGCGGCGCGCGCGAACCCTGACACGCTGACCTACGGCACCGTCGGCAATGGCAGCCTGTCCCACCTGACGATGACGCAGATCCAGCGGCGGGCGGATTTCCGCGTGGTGCACGTGCCCTTCCGCGGCGGCGGCGCGATGACGACCTCCGCCATGGCCGGGCAGACCGACATGGCGATGGCGTCCAATGCCGGGCTGCTGGGCCAGGTCAATGTGACGCTGCGCGCCCTGGCCCAGACCGGCGCCACGCGATCGCCCGCTCTGCCCGACGTTCCGACGGTGCAGGAACAGGGCGTGCCGGGGATCGATGCGCGCGCCTTCTGGGCCGTGGTGGCGCCCGCCGGGGTGCCGGAGGACACGATCGCGCGCTTCCACGGCGCGCTGACCCGCGCCTATGCCCAGCCCGAGGTGGTGGCCCGCGCGACCGGGCCGCTCGGCCTCGACCTCGTCAGGTCCTCGCCGGCGGAATTCGGCGGCTTCCTGACGCGCCAGATGGACACCTGGGCGCAGGTGATCCGCGACTACGACATCAAGTCGGATTGAGGCGCGGCGCGCCTAGAGCATGCTGCGTTCATACGAACGCATATTGCTCTAGGACTCCGTGTCCTCCGCCGGTGCGGATTGGGGGCCGAGGTCGCGGCTCACCTCCGGGCGCTTCAGCACGGCATCGATCTTCATGGCGTAGTCCAGCGCCGTGTCGGGCTGGAAATGCAGGTCCGGCGCGAAGCGCAGCCGGATCGATTGCGCGATCTGCCGCTTCAGGAAGGGCGCAACGCGGCGCAGACCCGCGAATTGTTCCTTCGTGACATCCCGGCCCAGCCCGCTGACGAAGACCGTCATGTGCTTGAGGTCGGGGGAGGCGCGCACCTCGGTCACCGTCACCCGCAGGTCATACAGGTCCGGATCGCGGAATTCCTCGCGCGCGAAGACGGCAGAGAGCGCATGGCGCACTTCTTCCGCGACGCGCAGCTGGCGCTGCGAGGGGGCGAGCGGGTTTTCACCCGATCTGGTCTGCTTGCGGCCCATGACGGCCTCCTTGAAAACGAAGGGGCGCGGCCATCGCGACCGCGCCCCTCCTTCGTCCTGCGGATGGGGCGTTTAGAGTTCGGCCGCCACCGTCTCCGTCTCGTAGCACTCGATCTGGTCGCCAACGCGGATGTCGTTGTAGTTCGCGAAGGACATGCCGCACTCGTAGCCGTTCGTCACTTCCTTCACGTCATCCTTGAAGCGACGCAGCGTGCTGAGCTCGCCTTGGTGGATCACCACGCCGTCGCGCAGCAGGCGCACGCCACAACCGCGCTTCACCACGCCTTCGGTCACGCGGCAGCCGGCGATGTTGCCCAGCCGCTTGACCTCGAAGACCTGCAGGATCTGCGCGTAGCCCAGGAACTTCTCGCGCTGCACCGGTGCCAGCTTGCCGCGCACCAGCGTCTCGATGTCATCCGCCACCTGGTAGATGATCGAGTAGTAGCGGATGTCCACGCCTTCGCGCTGCGCCAGCTCGCGCGCCTGCGTCGTGGCGCGGACGTTGAAGGCAACGATGACCGCGTCCGACGCCTTGGCCAGCTGCACATCGGATTCGGTGATCTGACCGACCGAGGACAGCAGGACGCGGACCTTCACCTCGTCATTGCCGATCTTGCCGAGCGTGACGGCGATGGCCTCCGAAGAGCCCTGCACATCCGCCTTGACGACGACCGCCACTTCCTTCTGCGCGCCGGCCTGGATGCGGGCGAGCATGTCGTTCAGGCTGCCGCGGCTGGCCGACATCGCGGCGACCTGCTTCTCCCGCAGCTTGCGCTGGCGGAACTCGCTGATCTCCCGCGCGCGGGCCTCGTCTTCGACCACGACGAAGGTCTCGCCGGCCGCGGGCACGCCCGACATGCCGAGGATCTCGACCGGGAGCGAGGGGTCCGCTTCCTTCAGCTGGCGGCCCTTGTCGTCGAGCATCGCGCGCACCCGGCCCCATTCGGCGCCGGCCACGACGATGTCGCCCTGCTTCAGCTTGCCGCGCTGCACCAGCACCGTCGCCACGGGGCCACGGCCGCGGTCGAGCTTGCTCTCGATCACGGTGCCTTCGCCCGCGCGGTCGGGGTTGGCGCGCAGATCCAGGATTTCCGCCTGCAGCGTGATCGCCTCGAGCAGCTTGTCGAGGTTCATCTTCTTCGTGGCGGAGACCTCGATCTCCTGCGTCTCGCCGCCGAGGCTTTCCACCACGATCTCGTGCTGCAGTAGTTCCTGCCGCACGCGGTCGGGCTTCACGCCGGGCTTGTCGATCTTGTTGATCGCCACGATCAGCGGGACATTGGCCGCCTTGGCGTGGCTGATCGCCTCGATCGTCTGGGGCATCACGCCGTCATCGGCCGCGACCACCAGCACGACCATGTCGGTCACGCCGGCGCCGCGCGCGCGCATCGCCGTGAAGGCCTCATGGCCCGGCGTGTCGATGAAGGTCACGCGGGAGCCGTCGGGCAGACCCACCTGATAGGCGCCGATATGCTGGGTGATGCCGCCGGCCTCATGGGCGGCGACATCGGCCTTGCGCAGCGCATCCAGCAGCGACGTCTTGCCGTGGTCGACATGGCCCATGATGGTGACGACGGGCGGGCGCGGCAGCAGCGCCTCATCCTCGTCCACCATGCCTTCCAGGCCCATCTCCACATCGCCCTCGGCGACGCGGCGGACGCGGTGGCCGAACTCCTGCACGACCAGCTCCGCCGTGTCGGCGTCGATGGACTGCGTCAGGGTGGCCATCACGCCCATGCGGAACAGCGCCTTCACCACTTCGCCGCCACGGGCGGCCATGCGGTTGGCGAGTTCCTGGACGGTGATCGTCTCCGGCACCACCACGTCGCGCACCACGCGCTCCTGGCCAGCGCGGAGGCGGGCAAGTTCCTGCTGGCGCCGCTCGCGCTCACGCGCACGGCGCATCGAGGCGATCGAGCGGACCTTCTCGTCCTCGCCCTCGATCGCGGCGCCGATATCGATGCGGCCTTCGCGACGGCCGGGGCCGGCGAGCGTGTTCTTCTTGGGCGGAACCGGGGTGCCGCCCTTCTTGGCATCAGGCCCGAGGCTGCGGCGATCGTCGTCGCGGCCGGTGCGCGGGCGGAGGCTCAGCTTCGAGGGCGCATCGGGCGGCGGGCCGGCCGGCACGCCAAGCCCAGGCGGGCGGCGCGGGCCACCGAAGCCGCTCGGCACGGGGCCGGGGCGGCTGGAGCGCAGCGGGGCGCCGCCGGGTGCGCCGCCAGGGCGCGGGCCGGCACCGCCGGGACCGCCCGGGCGCGGGCCATAGCCGGCGCCGGCAGGACGCGGACCATCGCCCGAGCGCGGCGGCGGGCCATCGCGGCGCGGGCCATAGCCACCGGGACCACCGGAGGGGCCATCGCGGCGCGGGCCATAGCCACCAGGACCACCGGAGGGGCCATCGCGGCGCGGGCCATAGCCGCCGGGACCACCGGCGGGGGCATCGCGGCGCGGCGCGCCGTAATCGTCACGGCGGGGCGCGCCGTACTCGGCGCGCGGCGCCGGGGCGGCGGGCCGGGGCGGCACGGCGGGGCGAGGGGCTTCCGCGACCGGGCGCGGGGCAGGGGCTGCCTCTGCGGCGGCGCGGGGGGCCTCGGCGGCCTGCGGCGGCTCGGGCGCGGGGGCAGGGGGCGGGGCGGCCGGGGCGGGCGGCGGGGCTGCCGCGGCCTCGGCGGCGGCGCGGCGGCGCGCCTCCTTCTCGGCCTCGCGGCGGGCGGCATCCTCATCCTCGGAGCGACGCCGGTCGTCCTCGGCGCGGCGCGCGGCTTCCTCGGCGGCGGAGCGCACCATCAGCGCCTGGCGTTCGCGCTCTTCGCGCTGGCGCTCAGACTCGGCCTTGCGCTGCTCGTCGAGCACGCGCTGGCGAACGGCGAGTTCGGCCTGGGTCAGCGGGCGCGTGCCGGCGGGCGGCTTGCCGGCGGGGCCGGGCGCGGTCGCGCCGGCCGGGGGCTTGGGCGCGCTCGGGGCGGCGGCGGGCTTGGCAGCGGGGGCTGCGACAGCCGGCTTGGCGGGGGCTGCGCCGGGCGCAACCCGCTTCTTCACCACCTCCACCTGCACGACCTTGCTGCGGCCGTGGCTGAAGGACTGGCGCACGCTGCCGCCGTCAACGGTCTTGCCCAGGTCCAGGCGTCCCCCGGGCCGCAGCGAAAGCCGGCCCTTGCCTGCATCCTGGTCGTTCTGGTCGCTCATCCGCCGATCCGAACCCGATCTCTCGTCCGTCATTGACTTCCGTCGGCCGCGCCGTCGCGACCACGGTACTGCGCGTCCCGCGGGGCGCGTTGATCTGGCCGTGCCGGGTCCTTGCCCGGCTTGCGGCCCCCACCCGGCGGGGCGCTGCCCCGCGGCGTGGTTTCCGTTGCGGCGGCGCTCACACCCGCCAGCCGCGCGGCGTCCGCCGCGATCCGTTCCGCCAAGCGCCCGCGGGCGATGGCGACATGCACCGACCGGTCCCGGCCGAACGGCGCACCCAACTCCGCCCCTGAGAGCGGTTCGGCCACCGGCAGTTGGCGGTGGCCGAGGAGCCGGGCCTTCTCGGCCGGGCTGCCATCCGCCGCCTGCACCAGCAAGCCAACGCGGCCGGCCTGCAGCCATTCCCGGGCCGCTTGCCAGCCACTGACCGCCTGCCCCGCGCGCCGCGCGAAGCCGACAAGGTCACGGATGCGCCCCCGGAGGCCATCCTCGACAGTCGCGCGAAGGTCGGGGGGCGCAAGCACCTCTCCACGGGCTGCCTTCGCAAAGGCCCCGCGGCGAATGGCGTGTTCTATCACATCGGCCTTCGCGCTCAACCACATTCCCCGCCCGGGCAGCCTTTCGCCGAGATCGGGCACGAGAATGCGATCAGGACCCAGCACGAAGCGGATCATCGCCTCCTTCGGCAGTCTCTCACGCGTGACCAGGCAGCGGCGGAGCGGACCACGTTCCGGCTCCTCCGCGTCCTCGTCGCCGGATGCCGGCGGCAGAATGTCAGCCGGCGCGGTCGTTGTCCGTCTCCCCGCCCTCGGCCGCTTCGGCCTCGCCTTCCTCCGCCACCGGCTCGTCGCCGAACCAGCCGGCGGCCTGGCGCGCGGCCATGATCACGGCGTTCGCCGTCTCCTCGTCGAGCGTCTCTGCGCCCAGGATCTCAATCAGCTCGTCGCCGGCGAGATCCGCCAGATCCTCGAGCGTCTTCACGCCCTTCTCGCCGAGCGCGACCAGCGCGACGGGCGCGAAGCCGCCAACCTCGGCGACCGCATCCTCCACGCCAAGCTCGCGGCGCTTCTCGTCGAGCTCGGTGTCGCGGCGCTCCAGGAAGGCCGCGGCGCGGCGCTTCAGCTCGGCGGCGATCGCCTCGTCAAAGCCCTCGATGCCGCCGAGTTCCTCGTCCTCGACATTCACCAGTTCCTCGATGGTGCCGAAGCCCTCGGTCACCAGCAGGCCAGCGATGACGTCGTCCACGTCGAGCGCTTCCACGAACAGGCCGGAGCGCTTGCGGAAGTCTTCCTGCCGGCGCTCGGATTCCTCGGCCTCGGTCAGGATGTCGATGTCGAAGCGCGTCAGCTGCGAGGCCAGGCGGACATTCTGCCCGCGGCGGCCGATGGCAAGGCTCAGCTGGTCGTCAGGCACCACCACCTCGACGCGGCGGCCTTCATCGTCGAGCACGACCTTCGTGACCTCGGCGGGGGCGAGCGCGTTGACGATGAAGGTCGGGGGATCGGGCGACCAGGGGATGATGTCGATCTTCTCGCCCTGCAGTTCCTGCACCACGGCCTGCACGCGGGAGCCGCGCATGCCGACGCAGGCGCCGACCGGGTCGATGCTGCTGTCGCGTGAGATCACCGCCATCTTGGCGCGGCTGCCGGGGTCGCGGGCAACCGCCTTGATCTCGATGATGCCGTCGTAGATCTCCGGCACTTCCTGCGCGAAGAGCTTGGCCAGGAAGCCCGGATGCGTGCGGGAGAGGAAGATCTGCGGGCCGCGCGGTTCTTCGCGCACGTCGTAGATATAGGCGCGGACGCGGTCGCCGTTCTTGAAGGCCTCGCGCGGGATGGTCTCGTCGCGGCGGAGCAGAGCTTCCGCCTTGCCGAGCTCGACCATCAGGTTGCCGTACTCGGTGCGCTTGACGACGCCGTTGATGATCTCGCCGACGCGGTCCTTGTACTCGTTGAACTGCTTCGAGCGCTCGACCTCGCGCACGCGCTGGACGATCACCTGCTTGGCGGTCTGGGCGGCGATGCGGCCGAAATCGATCGGCGGCAGCGGGTCCACGATGAACTCGCCGGCGGCGATGCCGGGCTTGAACTTCTGCGCGATGCGCAGCGGGATCTGGGTCGCCTCGTTCTCGACCGGCTCGGCTTCGACCACTTCGGTCCAGCGGGAGAGCTTCACCTCACCGGTCTTGCGGTCGATGACGGCGCGGATGTCCTTCTCATGCCCGTATTTGGCGCGGCCGGCCTTCTGGATGGCCTGCTCCATCGCCTCGAGCACTTCCTCGCGCTCGATCATCTTCTCGCGCGCGACGGCGTCGGCGACCTGGAGAAGTTCCGGACGTGCGATGGCGACGTCGAGGGCCATTGGCGTCAGTTCCTCTTCGAATCCGCGGCGGTGGCCGCGATGAGTTCGTCGGTGAGCACGAGCTTCGCCTTGCGGATGTTGCCGCGGGGGAAGGCGAGCTCGCTACCGTCATCGAGCTTGAGCCGCGCGACCTCGGCGTCGGCGCCGAGCGCGATGCCGCGGAAGCGCTTGCGGCCATCCTGCGGGATGGCGAGCTCAACGGTCGCGACATGGCCCGCGAAGCGGTTCCAGTCCTTGGCGCGGGTCAGCGGGCGGTCGATGCCGGCGGAGGAGACTTCCAGCATCCATTCGCCGCGGATCGGGTCTTCGACATCCAGCACGGCGCCGATGGCGTGGCTGATCGTCTCGCAATCCTCGACCAGGAAGGGGTCGCCGTCGGCGCGGTCGGCCATGATCTGCACGACCGGGCGTTCCTTGCCGGAGACCTGCACGCGCACGAGCTCGTAGCCCAGCTGCCGCAGGCTCGGCAGGATGGTGTTGGCGATGCGCAGCTCCAGCCCCTCATGCTGGGGCAGGTCGTCATCGGCGACGATGGCGGCAGGGGCGGCGGCGGGGGGGATGGTGTCGGGTTCGGTCATGCGTGTCTCAACGCGATCCGGGCCCCGGCGGAGGAGCGGCCAACAAAAAAGGCGGCCCGTTGGGGCCACCCTCCGCAAGCTCGGAAAGCGATCTCGTGGCGGTATAGGCCGATGGGCCGGCCAGGGCAAGCGTTTGCGTTAGGGTCCAAACCCAATCAGACCCGAGGCGAATGGCCGAGGACCGCGTGGCAGGCCGCTAGAAAGGTCGCGCAGCCGATGCTGATTGCATCGGCAAGCGGCCTGACGCCGCGGATGCCGCGCGGGACCGGCCAGGCGCCCGGCAGATGATTGGGTTTGGACCCTACTCCGCTCCGGGCGGGGGCGGCAGACGGGCCAAGTGGGTTAGGCGCCGCCGGCCGTGGCTGCGGGCGCCGAGCGGGGCGGCGTGCAGGCGGTTGTCGAAGACCCGTGCCCCGCTGCGGGCGACATGCAGCAGGCAGAAATGGTCGGTCACGCGCGCAAGCCACCACCCCTCCGGCAGGCCGTCCCGCACGGCGCGGGACAGGCTGGGCTGGCCGGCGACCGGGTGGGGCTCGGCGGCGATGCCCGCCAGATCGAGCGCGCCGATCAGGTCGCGCCACCAGCTGGTGACGATCTCCTGCCCCGGCGCGTAGCGGTCGGGCGCAGTGCGGGCGAGCAGCGCGCAGGCCGAGGCGTAGGAGAGGCCGGCGGCGGTGGCGACGGCCGCCGGGCCGCACCAGGGTGCATGGCCGCCGCGCTCGCCGGCGAAATCCTCGGGGCGGCGCATCCGCCGCGGGCGGTCATCATTGGCGGCAGGCGTCATGGCGGAGCCTTCGGAACAGGACGCGGTCTCATCTTAGCGTGAAGTATATGATCATACAATTGTGAAGTGCCAAGCTCCGCATCTGCCGCAGTGCAGGCCAGCGCCGCGGCACGGACCGTGCCGCTGGTCCGGCTACCTGGATCTGTGCTTTACGGAAATAGATGACAAAATAGCAATCTTCCGGAGCTCGCGAAGCCGTGCGGCTGCAGGCCAGGCTGCATCGCTGGCTCACCCGGCCGAGCCCGGTCCGCTATGTCGCCTTCGGCTATCTCGCCTACATGGCGCTGGGCTGGGCGCTGCTGTCGTTGCCTGCCGCGCAGCAGGTGCCTGTCGCCGCGGTGGATGCGCTGTTCATCGCAGTCTCGGCGGTGTCCACCACCGGTCTGGTGTCCATCGATCCGGGCGCGTCCTTCACCTTCTTCGGCGAATTTGTGATCCTCGTCCTGGTCCAGATCGGCGGCCTGGGCTTCATGACGATCAGTTCCTTCGCCTGGGCCGCGCTGTCGCAACCCGTCGGCCCGCTGCGCGAGCGCATCGCGCGCATGGTCTTCTCCGTCTCGGCGACCGAGGACATCCGCCGCGTCCTGCGCCGCAGCGTGATCTTCACCCTGCTCGTCGAGGCTGCCGGCGCGGCGGCGCTCTATCCTCTGTTCGTTGCGCGCGGCGTCGCGGACCCGGCCTGGTCGGCGATCTTCCACAGCGTCTCTGCCTTCTGCACTGCGGGCTTTGCGCTGTTTCCCGACAGTCTCGAGCGCTTTGCCGCCGACCCGGCGGTGCTTGGCGTCATCGGCGCGGTCAGCCTGCTCGGGGCGCTTGGCTTCCTGATCGTGTCGGAGCTGTGGGATCGGCTGCGCGGCCGGCGGTCGGATTTCAGCGTCACCGCGCGCCTGGTTCTGCGCGCCCTGCCGCTGCTGGTCCTGGGCGGTGCGATGCTGCTGCTTGTGGTTGAGCCGGAAATCCACCGTCGCCCTTGGCCGGACGCGCTGCTGGCTGCCATGTTCCAGGCGCTGTCCGCGACGACGACGGTCGGCTTCAACTCGATCCCGACGACGGGGCTCCTGCCTGCCGCGGTGATGACCTTCTACGTGCTGATGCTGATCGGCGCCTCGCCGTCCGGCACCGGCGGCGGGCTCAAGGTGACCACTGTTGCGGTGCTGCTGGCCCTTGTGCGGGCCAGTGCGCGCGGCGGGCCGGTGCTGCTGTTCGGCCAGCCGGTGCGGGAGGAGAGTGTGCGCCAGGCGGCCAGTGTCCTCGCGGTCTCGGTGCTGGTGCTGGCGGCGGCGCTGTTCCTCTTGACGCTGTCCGAGCGCATCGCCTTCGACCGGCTGCTGTTCGAGGCGCTGTCCGCGCTCGGTACGGTCGGGCTGTCGCTGGGTGCGACGGGCGAACTCACCGCGGTCGGCAAGCTGGTCATCGCGGCGCTGATGGCGATCGGGCGGATCGGCGTGCTGGGCTTTGCCGTGGCGCTGGCCATGCAGACTCGCCAGCCCGAGGTGCAGCGAGCCGAGCCGGCCGAGGTTGCGCTGTGATTCAGCGCCGCGCGAAGGTCCAGTAGATCGGGGAACGGCCTTCGCGGAACGCCTTCGCCTCATAACGGGTGCCGGGCCAGCCGGCGGGGCGGGCGTGCTCGCGCGCGACCAGGGCGAAATCGGCGGCGTCCGCCATCACCTCCTCCACCCAGCCCTGATAGGTCGGGTCGTCGGAGGCGATGCGCCATTCGCCGCCCCGTCGCAGCGCGCGCGCGACCAGCGGCAGCAACGAGGGATGGACGAAGCGGCGCTTGGCGTGGCGCGATTTCGGCCAGGGGTCGGGGAACATCAGGAACAGCCGGTCCAGCGCGCCTTCGGGCAGCGCGGTCAGCAGGTGGCGCGCATCCTTGGGCCAGAGGCGGAGATTGGCCGGCAGCGCGCCGGTGGCTTCCTCGCCCTCCGCGACGAGGCGGGTCAGCAGGGAGCAGAGGCCGTTCTCGAACACCTCGGAGGCGATGTAGGCGACGTCCTTGTGCGCCTCGATCTGCTCGAGCGCGTGTTCGCCGCCGCCAAAGCCGATCTCCACCCAGAGCGGGGCGCGCGGCATGCCGAAGGCCGCGCCAGGGTCGCGCGCCTGGTCGGCGGTGATCCTGAGCCGCGGCAGCGTCACATCCAGCAGAAGCTGCTGCCGTGGGCGCAGCGGATGGCCACGGCGGCGCCCATAGAGGCGGTCGGGGACGCCCTCGGCGAGGGGGGGACGGTCGGCAGTCATCGGGTCATCCAACAAAAAAGGGCGGCGAGCCTTCGCCCGCCGCCCCGATGCGCGGAGCTGTGAAGCTCAGCGACCAAACGCGCGCTTCAGCTCGTCCACCAGGTCGGTCTTTTCCCAGGTGAAGGTGCCCTTCGCGGCGTCCGGCGTGCGGCCGAAATGGCCATAGGCGCTGGTCGGCACATAGATCGGGCGGTTCAGGTGCAGATGCTCGCGGATGCCGCGCGGGGAGAGGTTCACGAGGCCATCCACGACCTTCGCGAGCTTCACCTCGTCAATGTCGCGGCCCGTGCCGTGCAGGTCGAAATAGACCGAGAGCGGCTTGGAGACGCCGATCGCGTAGCTGACCTGGATGGTGCACTTGTCCGCGAGGCCGGCGGCGACGACGTTCTTCGCCACATAGCGCGCGGCATAGGCGGCCGAGCGGTCCACCTTGGTTGGGTCCTTGCCCGAGAAGGCACCGCCGCCATGCGGGGCCGCGCCACCGTAAGTGTCCACGATGATCTTGCGGCCCGTCAGGCCGCAATCGCCATCCGGGCCGCCGATCACGAAGGTGCCGGTCGGGTTCACGTAGAACTCGGCATCCGGGCACATCCAGCCCTTTGGCAGGCTGCTTTCCACGATCGGGCGCAGCATGCGCTTGATCTCGCCCTGCTCCAGCCCTTCGACATGCTGGGTGGAGACGACGATGGAGGTCGCGCCAACCGGCTTGCCATCGACATAGCGCAGCGTGACCTGGGACTTGGCGTCGGGCAGCAGGCCCGCCACCGCCTTGTCGTGGTTGCGGCGCATCTCGCTGACGCGGCGCAGGATGAGGTGCGCGTAGTAGAGCGGCGCGGGCATCAGCTCCGGCGTCTCGGTGCAGGCATAGCCGAACATGATGCCCTGGTCGCCGGCGCCTTCGTCCTTGTTGCCGGCGGCGTCAACGCCCTGGGCGATATGCGCGGACTGGGCGTGCAGGTGGCATTCGATGCTGGCGTTCTGCCAGTGGAAGCCTTCCTGCTCGTAGCCGATATCCTGGATCGCCATGCGGGCGAGGTGCTTCAGGTAGTCGGGCGTCACGCTGCCGGGGCCGCGGACCTCGCCGGCGAGCACCACGCGGTTCGTCGTCACCAGCGTCTCGCAGGCGACGCGCGCATAGGGGTCGGCGGTCAGGAAGGCGTCGAGCACCGTGTCGGAGATACGGTCGGCCACCTTGTCGGGATGGCCTTCGGAGACGGACTCCGACGTGAACAGGTATTCGCCTGTGTCGCGCATGGCGTGGTTCGGCCTCTTGTCGCGGAAGGCCGGAAGCCCCGGCCGGGAAGGGCCCGGTTCATCCGGGACGGGGGCGTATCGCAGCGGAGTGCGGCAGGGTCAAGGCAGCCCGGATCCACTGTCCCGCGGCTGCGGGCCACGCCCTGCCCGGCGGTACCGGGGGGCGCGTTTAGTCCATGCCGAGGACGTGCTTCATGCCATAGAGCCCCGGCGCGCGGCCCCGCAGCCACAGCGCGGCGCGCACCGCGCCTGTCGCATAGGCGCGGCGGTCGAAGCTGCGATGGGTCAGCGCGATGTGTTCGGTCGCGCCCGCGAAAAGCAGCGTGTGGTCGCCGATCACCTGGCCGCCGCGCAGCGTCGCGAAGCCGATGGTGCCCGTGCCGCGCGCGCCGGTGTGGCCGTGGCGGCCGCTTTCCATGCCCGCCGCGTCGAGCGTCGTGCCGCGGCCAGCCGCGACCGCGCGGCCGAGCGCGATCGCCGTGCCGGAGGGCGCGTCCACCTTCTGCCGATGGTGCATCTCGACGATCTCGGCGTCGTATTGCGCGGGCGGGAGGGCGGCGGCCATGCGCTCGGCGATGGCGAGCACGATGTTCACGCCGGGGGAGAAGTTGGCGGCATAGACGATGGGCACCTGCCGCGCGGCCTCCGCCACCGCGGCTTCCTGCGCCGCCGAGAGGCCGGAGGAGCCGAGCACCAGCGGCTTGCCCGCGGCCACCGCGGCCGCTGCATGGGCCGTGGCGTTGTCGGCATGGGTGAAGTCGATCACGACATCGGCGGCGGCAAAGAGGGCGGCCGCATCCGGCAGCAGGGCGGCGCCGGCGGGCAGGGGCTTCGCGGAACCGGGGCGGGTTGTGCCGCCGGCGAGCGTCGCCCCGGCAGCGGCTACTTCCTCGGCCAGCAGATGTCCCATGCGGCCGGCGATGCCGGCGATGCCGATGCGCATACGCGCCCTCCCGTGTGAGTGACGGAGGCTTTCGCGCGCGGGGGCGAAGGGGTCAAGGCGGGGCAGGGGGGGCGGGCGGCAGCGCGGGTGGGACCGTCTCCGCGCCGCCGCCCACCGGGGCCGCCGCTGGGGGGGGGATGCGACGGTTGTAACGCGAACGCGGGCGGTTGGGGCGGGTTTCGGGGGGGGCGCAGGGTGGTGAAGGCGCGCTGGCGTTTGCGCTGCCCCCCCTCACCCCGACGGCGCACTGCGCCGGCGCTCTCCCCCCGTTGGGGGGAGAGGGCAATGTCTGTAGGGGGGGGTCTAGCGGCTGGTCCTAGCGACCGAGGCCGTCCCAGAACTCCTTCACCTTGGCGAAGAAGCCCTCGCTTTCGGGGCTCGATTTGCCGGATTTCTCGGCCTCGCGCTCGAACTCCGCCAGCAGCTCCTGCTGGCGCTTCGAGAGGTTCTGCGGCGTCTCCACGGCAACCTGGACATACATGTCGCCGCGCGCGGCGCTGCGCAGCACCGAAAACCCCTTGCCGCGCAGGCGGAACTGGTCACCGGTCTGGGTGGCGGCCGGGATCGTCACCTTGGCGCGGCCGCCATCCACCGTTGGCACTTCCACTGCTGCCCCGAGCGCAGCCTGCGTCATGCGCAGCGGCACGCGGACGAAGATGTTGGCGCCATCCCGCTGGAAGATCGGGTGCGACTTGACTGCGACATCCACATAAAGGTCGCCCGCCGGCGCCCCGCGCAGGCCAGCCTCGCCTTCGCCCGACAGGCGGATGCGGGTGCCGTCCTCGACGCCTGCAGGCACGGCGACGGAGAGCGTGCGGTCGCGCTGCACGCGGCCCTGGCCGGCGCAGACCTTGCAGGGGTTCTTCACCACCCGCCCCGCGCCGCTGCAGGTGGGGCAGGTGCGCTCGATCAGGAAGAAGCCCTGCTGGGCGCGGACCTTGCCCGAGCCGCCACAAGTGCCGCAGGTGGCGGCCGCCTGCGCCGCCGGGCCCTCGGAGCCGGAGCCCTTGCAGGCCTCGCAGACAACGGATGTGCCAACCCGGATCGTCTTCTTGGCGCCGGCGAAGGCTTCCTCCAGCGTGACCTCGACCGCGGTGCGCAGGTCGGAGCCGCGCCCAACCGGCCCGCCGCGGCCGCCGCGCCGGCCCATGCCGCCGAACATCTCCTCGAAGATGTCCTCGAAGGCACCGCCGAAGGGATTGCCGCCGCCGAACCCGCCCTGGCCGCCGCCGCCGCCCATGCCGCCCTCGAAGGCGGCGTGGCCGAAGCGGTCATACGCGGCACGCTTCTCGGCGTCCTTCAGGACGTCATAGGCCTCGTTCAGCTCCTTGAACTTCGCCTCGGCCGAGGCGTCGCCCTGGTTGCGGTCCGGGTGATATTGCATGGCGAGCTTGCGGTAGGCCTTCTTCAGGTCCTCCTCGCTCGCGTCCCGGGCCACGCCCAGAACCTGGTAGTAGTCGCGCTTGGCCATGGGGGCCGGGGTCCTCGCTGAGCAGCGTGGTGTCGTGTCTCAACATGGCGGCGCCCGACCTCCTTGCGGAAGCCGGGCGCGCCGATCCTACACCGATCCGAAGCCCGGTTTACTGGGGCTTCTTCTTCTTCGGGTCCACTTCCTCGAACTCGGCGTCCACGACCTTCTCGTTCGGGTTGCCGCCGGCGTTCGGGCCGGTGTTCGCCCCTGGGCCGGCCTGGGCGGCCTGCTCCTGCGCCTGCTGCGCCTTGTAGAGCGCCTCGCCCATCTTCATCGCCGCCTGGGAGAGCTTCTCGGACGCGCTGCGGATGGCCTCCGCGTCCTGGCCTTCCATCGCGGTGCGGGCTTCGGCCAGCGCGGCCTCGACCTCCGACTTCTCGCCCGGCCCGACCTTGTCGCCATTCTCCTTCAGCGTCTTGTCGGTGGAGTGCACCAGCGCATCGAGCTGGTTGCGCGCTTCCACCGCCTCGCGCCGCTTGCGGTCTTCTTCCGCGTGCGCCTCGGCGTCCTTGACCATGCGCTCGATGTCGGAATCCGACAGGCCGGACTTGGCCTGGATGCGGATCTGCTGCTCCTTGCCGGTCGCCTTGTCCTTGGCGCTGACGCTGACGATGCCGTTGGCGTCGATGTCGAAGGTGACCTCGATCTGCGGCACGCCGCGCGGCGCGGGCGGGATGCCCTGCAGGTCGAACTGGCCGAGCAGCTTGTTGTCCGCCGCCATCTCGCGCTCGCCCTGGAAGACCTTGATGGTCACGGCGGACTGGTTGTCATCGGCGGTCGAGAAGGTGTTGGCCTTCTTGGTCGGGATCGTCGTGTTGCGGTCGATCAGGCGCGTGAACACGCCGCCCAGCGTCTCGATGCCGAGCGACAGCGGCGTGACGTCGAGCAGCAGCACGTCCTTTACGTCGCCCTTCAGCACGCCGCCCTGGATGGCGGCGCCGATGGCCACGACCTCATCCGGGTTGACGTTGCGGGCGGGCTCCTTGCCGAAGAACTGCTTCACCGCCTCGATGACCTTCGGCATGCGCGTCATGCCGCCGACCAGGATCACCTCGTCGATTTCGCCGGCCGAGAGGCCCGCATCCTTGAGGGCCTGCTTGCAGGGCTCGAGCGTCTTCTGCACCAGGTCATCCACCAGCGCTTCGAGCTTCGCGCGGGTCAGCGTCAGCACCAGGTGCTTCGGCCCGCTGGCGTCGGCGGTGATGAAGGGCAGGTTGATCTCGGTCTGCTTCGAGGACGAAAGCTCGATCTTCGCCTTCTCGGCGGCTTCCTTCAGGCGCTGGAGCGCGAGCTTGTCGCCGCGCAGATCGATGCCCTGTTCCTTCTTGAACTCGTCGGCCAGGTAATCGATCACGCGCGCGTCGAAATCCTCGCCGCCGAGGAAGGTGTCGCCATTGGTGGACTTCACCTCGAAGACGCCGTCGCCGATCTCGAGGACCGACACGTCGAAGGTGCCGCCGCCGAGGTCATAGACCGCGATGGTGCCGCCCTTCTTCTGGTCCATGCCATAGGCCAGCGCCGCGGCGGTCGGCTCGTTGATGATGCGCAGCACTTCGAGGCCCGCGATCGCGCCGGCTTCCTTGGTGGCCTGGCGCTGGGCGTCGTTGAAGTAGGCGGGCACCGTGATGACGGCCTGGGAGACCTTCTCACCGAGGAAGGCCTCGGCGGTCTCCTTCATCTTGGTCAGGATGAAGGCGCTGATCTGCTGCGGCGCATACTTCTCGCCATTCGCCTCCACCCAGGCATCGCCGTTCGGGGCGCGGGTGATGGTGTAGGGCACGAGGCCCTTGTCCTTCGCGACCATCGGGTCGTCGAAGCGCCGGCCGATGAGGCGCTTCACGGCATAGAGCGTGTTCATCGGGTTGGTCACGGCCTGCCGCTTGGCGGACTGGCCGACCAGACGCTCGCCGCCCTTGGCGAAGGCGACCATGGAGGGGGTGGTGCGGGCGCCCTCGGCGTTCTCGATGACCCTGACGTCCTTGCCTTCCATGATGGCGACGCAGGAATTGGTGGTGCCCAGGTCGATCCCGATGACCTTGCTCATCCGTTCATTCTCCTCTGCGGCGGACAGGGGCGGCCCTGGGGCGCCCCCTCGGGGTCGCCCACTTTCGGCACCGCGCCCGCCCCCTTCCTCTGTCGGATGGTGGTAGGTGGTGACAGCTTTGGGATCCCCCGCCGGTCCGACGGGCCATCATCCCTCGCGCCCTGCCATGTATTGAGGCCCCGGGCAGCGAACAAGCCCCGGACCGGTGCCAGACCGCGCCCGGAACGCATCCGCGCTGTTCCGTCGGCGCATGAGCACCCTATATGGGCGCTGCACCATGATCCGTACCCTCCCCCTGCATCCCGACCGCGACCTGCTCGCGGGGGAGCTGCACGCCCGCCCCGCCCTGCCGCTGGCCACCCCGGTGTCCATCAGCCGGCTTGCCAATGTGAGCGAGCCCGGCGCCCCGCGCGGGGCGGCGATTGCGCATCTGTCCCTGCTCTGCCGCCGCTATGGCGTGACGCCGCCCGCGCCGGGGGCGGATTTCGTGCTTGCCGATTTCGGCAGCTTCTCGCTCCGCTACGAGCGTCACACGGAATTCGACGGCTGGACCTTCTTCCGCCAGCCCGCCGCGCCCGCCCTCGACCCCGTCGCCGACCCCTTCGCGGATAGCGCGATCGAGGCGGTGCCGACCGATTGGCTGGCCGATCTGCCGGGCCGGACGCTGGTCGCCTGCCACATCGCGATCCAGCGCACCTCCGGCGAGGATGAGCCGCCCCCCCCCGGCTGCTTCGTGCCCGACAATCTGGCCGGGGCGAGCCTGTCGGCGGGTGCGGCGACCTGCTGGACCGATTTCCGCCTTGGCCCCGATGGCTTCACCCGGCTGTTGCTGCAAGACCATGGCATGACCCCGGCGCTGGCCGGGCGGCTGGCCCAGGCGCTGTGGGAGATCGAGACCTACCGGATGCTCGCCTTGCTGGCGCTGCCGGCCGCGCGCGCTGTCTCGGCCGAGCTCGGCCGGGCGTCGGAGCAGCTGGCGGCGATCGCCGGCACCCTGCCGGGCCTGTCTGAGCTCGATGAGGAGCGCAAGGCGCTGGAGGAGCTGACGGGGCTCGCCACCTCCATCGAGCAGCAGGCGGCGATGACGGCTGACCGGTTTTCCGCCGCGCGCGCCTATCACGCGCTGGTCGGGCGGCGGTTGCAGGTGCTGCGGGAACAGCGGCTGCACGGGCTGCCGACGCTGTCGGAGTACCTCGAACGGCGGCTCGACCCGGCGATGGCGACGGTGGATGCGGCGGCCACCCGCATCGCGACACTCTCCACCCGTTGTGCCCGCGCGGTGGAGCTGCTCCGTGCCCGCGTCGCGGTGGCGCAGGAGGCGCAGACCCAGAAGCTGCTGGCGGCCATGGCCGATACCGGCCGCGCGCAGCTGCGCCTGCAGGAGACGGTGGAGGGCCTCTCGGTCGCGGCGATCAGCTATTATGTGCTGTCGCTGCTGGGCTACGCCCTGAAGCCCTTCGAATTCGGCGGCTGGCTGAAGGGTGAGATGATCGTGGCCGTGCTGGTGCCGATCATCGCCGCCCTGGTCTGGACGCGGATGCGTCGCCGGCGGATCAGGCCCTCGCTGCTTTAACGGCTGTCAAAGGCGCCCGTTAAAGCGCCAGCGTCAGGTACCGCACCCGCTTGCCGTTGCGCGGATCGGTCGCGACGCCGGCCTCGCGAAAACCGAAGCGTTCGTGGAAGACCATGCTGGCGGGGTTGGGCGGGTCGAGATTGACCTCGCAGGCCAGCACCGGAAGGCCCGCCGCGCGCGCCCGCCCGACCAGGTCGGCATAAAGCCTGCGTGCGATACCCTGGCCACGGCTGGCGGGCGCCACCACGATGCGATCCACATAGGCAAAGGCGGGCAGCCGATCCTGGAACCAGCCATGATTCGGGCCCTGCCGGGGTGTTGCGTGGCTCAGGCCGATGACAAAGCCGGCTGGCCGGCCATCGGGGCCGTCCACCATGCGGGCGGCGAAGGCGGTAGCGACTAGGGCCGCGAAATCGGCCGGCGCCAGCGCATTCACCTCCGCGGCATGGGCATCGTTCAGCGCGTTCAGCGCGGCGAGGTCCGCCGTGCCGATGTCGCGAACCGTCACTCCTTCCCCGCGACCACCACCATCGCCGGCTTCAGCAGCCGCCCGTTCAGCGTCCAGGCCGGCGTCCAGGCCTGGATGACCGTGCCGGGCTCCACGCCCTCGGGCGCAGGCTGCTCGGACATCGCCTGGTGCAGCTCGGGGTCGAAGGGCTTGCCGGTGGCGTCCTGCTTCTGCACGCCGTGGCGCTCCAGCATCGTGGCGAAGCCGCGTTCCACGCCGGCGAAGCCGTTGCGAAGCTTTGCCAGCAGCTCGGGCTCGTCCTCGGCGGCCGGCGGCAGGCTGTCGAGCCCGCGCCGCAGATTCTCGGCCGTCTCCACCACGTCGCGGGCGAACTTCTGCACAGCGTAGAGGCGCGCTTCCTCAGCCTCGCGCCGGGCGCGGGTGCGCAGATTCTGCATCTCCGCTTCCGCGCGCAGCCACTTCTCGCGCAGCTGCGCGACCTCGGCCTCGAGCGTGGCGAGGCGATCGGGCTCCTCCGGCGTCGCGGCTTCGGGCGCCGCGGCCTCGGGCGCGGGCGCCTCGACGGACGGGGCGGCGTCGGGCGCGGCGTTGGTCTCCGCGGCCTTGTCGGTCGGGTTCTCGGTTTTCTCGCTCATCATCGTCGCAGGGATGGGGATGGGGGCCGCGGCGGCCGCGGCGCAGGCCCTCCACCTAGGGGCAGCGCGGGCGCGAGACAACCCGGGCGCCGCCCGCACCCTTCCGGCGGCGGGGCTTCGCTGCTACCCCGGGCTGATGCTGCGCAGTGTCGCGACCGTCGGCGCCTGGACCATGGCCAGCCGGATCCTGGGTTTCGCGCGCGACATGCTGATCGCGGCGAAGCTCGGGGCCGGGCCGGTCTCGGACGCCTTCTTCGTCGCGCTGCGCCTGCCCAACCTGTTCCGCCAGCTGTTCGGCGAGGGCGCCTTCAACGCCGCCTTCGTGCCCGCCTTCGCCGGCACCTATGCCGCCGAGGGGCCGGCGGCGGCCCGCGTGCTGGCCAATGCGCTGGCGGGGCTGATGACGCTGGTGCTGTCGGGGCTCGTGATCCTCGGCATCGTCTTCATGCCGCAGGTGCTGTTCGTGCTGGCGCCGGGCTTCGTCGGCGAGGCGCTGCGCTTCCCGCTGGCGGTCGAGCTGACGCGGATCACCTTTCCGTATCTGCTGTTCATCTGCCTGGCCGCGCTGGTCTCGGGTGTGCTGAACGGGATGGACCGTTTCGCCGCCGCGGCCGCGGCGCCGGTGCTGTTCAACATCGTGACCATGGCCGCGCTGCTGGGGCTCACGCCCTTCGTCGCGACGCCGGCGCATGCGCTGGCCTGGGGCGTCGTCGCCTCTGGCGTGTTGCAATTGGCGATGCTGCTGGTCGCGGCGCGGGTGGCGGGGATGGCGATCAACCCGTTGTCCCGCCCGCGCATGACGCCCGAGGTGAAGGCGGTGCTGCGCCGGATGGGGCCAGGGGTGATCGGGGCCGGCGTCACGCAGGTGAACCTGGCGATCGGGATCATCATCGGCTCGCTGCTGCCGGCCGGCGCGGTGAGCCACCTGTACTACGCCGACCGGATCTCGCAGTTGCCGCTTGGCGTGATCGGCGCGGCGGTCGGCACGGCGCTGCTGCCGCTGCTGGCGCGGCAATTGCGGATGGGCCAGCGCCTGGCCGCGCATCGCAGCCAGAACCGCGCGATCGAACTGACGCTCGCCTTCGCCCTGCCGGCGGCCTTCGCCATGGCGGTGGTCGCGGGGCCGATCATCCAGGCCTTGTTCGAGCGCGGCGCCTTCGGGCCGGAGGCGAGTGCCGCGACCGCCGCGGCGCTGATCGCCTATGCCGCGGGGCTGCCGGCCTTCGTGCTGGTGAAGGCGCTGACGCCCGGTTTCTTCGCCCGCGGCGACACGGCGACGCCTGTGAAGATCGGGCTGTTCGTGGTGGCGCTGAATCTGGCGCTGAACCTGCTGCTGACGCCGGTGATCGGCCATGTCGGCATCGCCCTGGCGACGTCGGTCGCGTCCTGGGTGAATGTCGCGGCGCTGGGCTGGCTGCTGATGCGCCGGCGGCGCCTGGTGCTGGACCGGCGCTTGCGCGCGCGGGTTCCGCGGCTGCTGGCGGCGGCGCTGGTGATGTGCGCGGTGCTGGCCGTGCTGCAGGCGGCGATCTTCCCGTTGGCGGGCAGCGTCGCGCGACTGGGCGGCCTGGCCGTGCTGGTGGGAGCAGGGCTCGCCGCCTATTTCGGCGCCGCCCAGCTGCTCGGCGGGCTGAACCTGCGCGAGGCGCGGGAGATGCTGCGGCGGAAGCGGCGGTGAGGGTGCCACCGGGGAGGGCGCTGCCCCCCCCTGGCCCGCCCCTGCCGAGCACCGCGCGGGCCAGTGGTAGCCCGGACTGCATAGGGGCGGCTTCGGGCTCGCGGGAGCCCTTCTAGATCCTCCCCGCTCTGTCGGACAGCTTCACCGGCAACTCCCGGGCTGGCGAGATCGACGCGTTGCTCAACGCGGAGATTGTAAGCTCGTCCACGCCGCTGCCCCGTGCCGGCCAACGGGCAGGCCCTGGCAGGCTCTACTCCGCCACTGCTGCGCGGGCTGCCATGAAGCGGCGGCGGTGGAGCGCGGCCGAGCCGAAGGCGTTGGCCAAAACCATCGCCTTCCGCATGCAGAGGCCGACATCGTATTCGTCGGTATAGCCGATCGCACCATGCAACTGCACGGCAGAGCGGGTGACGAGCAGCGCGGCTTCCGCCGCGCGCGCCTTCGCGCGGGATACGGCGGCCTGGCATTCGGCCGGCGCCTGTGCGCCGTCCAGCGTCATGGCCGCGGCTTCCACGCTCGCCCGGGTCAGCGCGATCGCGATGCGGAGGTCCACCGCGCGATGCTGCAGCGCCTGGAAACTGCCGATGGGACGGCCGAATTGCTGGCGCGCGCGGAGATAGTCCAGCGTCATCGCGAAGGCGCGCTCCATTGTGCCGAGAAGATAGGCGGCGGTCGCGAGGCCCGCTTCGTCCAATGCCCGCGCCGCGGCATCCCCGATCGGGCCGAGCGGGCGCGACTTACCGGTGGCCAGATGCGCCGCATGCCCGCCATCCTGCAGGCCCAAGACCTCGAGGGATGCCGCCTCCGCCGGGAGGAGATGGAGCGTCATCGCGCCGGCCTCCCGGACGGGAAGCAGGAAGCCGCTGGCGGCGCGGGCTGCGGGGATGAACAGCCGGGACGCCCCAGGCGATCCCGGCGCATCGAGCGCGTCGGGTGCTTCCTGCCATGCCGTGGCGATGTAGGTCTCGCCGGCGAGCAACCCCTCCAGCAGGTCTGTGTCCCCGGCGGCGGCCAGCAAGGACGCGGACAGCTGGGCCTGGATCAGCGGCTCGGGCACAAGGCCGCGGCCCATTTCCTCGGCCAGCGCGCAGCACTCGACCATGCCGAGACCGATCCCGCCCGCGTCTTCCGGCAAGCGAAGCCCGATCCAGCCAAGCTCGCCCATCTGGCGGAACACCGCAGGGTCGTGGCCGGCTTCGGTGAAGCGCAGCGCGCGGATGCGGCGCAGGTCGCCGCCTGGCGGGCTGACCGCGGCGGCGCTGTCGCGGATCATGCGGACCGAACTGGCCCGCGCGGCGTGCAGCTCCGCCTCCGTCATGGCTCCCCTCCGATCCAGTCGCGGAGGACCTCCGCCGTGTGCTCGCCGAGCGCAGGGGGAGCCCTTCGGTAGCGCGGCGGCGTCTCGGACAGGCGTATCGGGTTGGCGATGGTGGGTGCGCCATCGCCGTCGATCCGCGCGAAGACGCCGCGATGCCGCACCTGCGGATCCTCCGCCATCGCGCCGAAATCGTTGAGTGGCCCGGACGCGACCCCGACCTCGTTCAGCGCATCCATCCATGCGCGTGCCGTCCGCGCGAGAAGCGCCTGCTGCAGCAAGGGCAGCAGCTCCTGCTTGTGTGCCATCCTGTCGCGGTTCTTGCCGAAGCGCGGATCCGCGGGCAGGTCCGGCAGGCCGAGAACCTTGCAGAACTGCGCGAACTGCCGGTCGTTGCCGATGGCGACCATCAGGGGGCGATCAGCGGTGTCGAAGGCTTGCCAGGGCGTGTTGATCTGGCTGGCGGCGCCGGCGCGCACCGGCATCTTGCCGGACACCAGCCAGTTCATCGCGATGTGCGACTGCGCGGCGATCTGCGCATCCAGCAGCGCCAGGTCGATATGCTGGCCGCGGCCGGACACGGTATCGCGGTGATGCAGCGCGGCCAGGATGGCGATGGTGGCGTAGAAACCGGCATTGATGTCGGAGATGCTGTAGCCCGCCAGCACCGGTCCCGCCCCCGGCTGGCCGTCTGGCTGGCCGGTGACGCTCATGAGCCCGCTCATCGCCTGGAAGATCGGATCGTAACCCGGTAGCGGCGCATAGGGCCCGTCCTGACCGAAGCCGGTGATGGAGCAATAGACCAGCCGAGGGTTCAGCGCCGACAGCGACGCGTAATCGAGCCCGTATTTGGCGAGGCCGCCGGCCTTGAAATTCTCGATGAACACATCGGCCTTGGCGATCAGCGAGCGGAGCGTCGCCTGGCCATCGGGCGTGGCGATGTTCAGGGCAATGCTGCGCTTGTTGCGGTTCATCGCGAGGAAGGAGGAGGTCTCGCCCGTCTCCTTGCCCTCCGCATCACGGGCGCGAAAGCCCATCTGGCGCACATCGTCGCCGCTGCCGGGCTGTTCCACCTTGACGACATCGGCGCCGAAGTCGCCGAGCATCTGCGCCGCCCAGGGACCGGCGAAGACGCGCGTCATATCGAGCACGCGGATGCGCGGCAGCGCGCCGGTCCCGCTCATGCCGGCAGGTCCAGCAGGCTGCGGGCCAGCATGTTCCGCAGGATCTCGGATGAGCCGCCGAAGATCGTGGTCGGTCGGGCCTGCAGGAACTGCGCCGCGGGATGCAGCCTGCCCTCGATGGGATCGAGCAGCCCGGCATGGCCGCCGGCGAGTTCGAGCATCGCATCGGTGATGCGCTGGTAGAGCTCGGTCTGCACGATCTTGAGGATGGATACGTCCGCGCCGAGCGGCTCGCCGCGTCGCAGCGCCGCGACGAAACTCTCATACAGCGCCTTCAGGTCGTCGAGCTCCAGCGCGAAGCGGGCATACTGGTCGAGGAAGACCGGATCCTCGGCCCTGCCCATGGTCTCCGCCAGACGCTTCAGCGCGGCGAGCCCGTTGGAGGACAGGCGGGGTGAGCCGATCGCCACCCGTTCGAAGCCGAGAAGCGCCTTCGCGTAGGTCCAGCCCTTATTGACCTCGCCGACCAGCATGTCCTTCGGCACGCGAACATTGTCGAAGAAGACCTCGCAGAACTCGTCATGCAGGTCGAGATTCAGGATCGGGCGGATGGACAGGCCGGGGCTGTCCGTCGGCAGCAGCAGGAAGGAGATGCCTTCCTGCTTCTTCGCGGCCTTGTCGGTCCGGGCCAGCACGAAGATCCAGTTCGCGTCGTTGGCGAAGGTGACCCAGGTCTTCTGGCCGTTGAGCACCCAGTGATCGCCCGCATCCGCGGCATCGAGGCGCAAGGAGGCGAGGTCGGAGCCGGCGTTCGGCTCGGAATAGCCCTGCGCCCAGATGTCCTCACCCGACAGAATCCGAGGCAGGAAGCGGCGCTTCTGCGCCTCGCTGCCGTGCTTCAGCAGCATCGGGCCGAGCATGAGCACGCCCATGTCGCTGACGCGCGGGCAGCCCCAGCGCTCGAACTCCTCGATCATGATGAGCTGGCGGGCTGCGGATAGGCCCATGCCCCCGAATTCCCGCGGCCAGGCGGGTGCAAGCCAGCCCTGGTGCGACAGAGCGAGATACCAGGGGCGGTTTTTGCGCCAGTGCAGCCGGCGCGGGGGGAAGCGAATATCCGGTGGCGTATTCGCCTCGACCCAGGCGCGCACATGCGCGCGGAAGGCCGCATCATCGAGAGCGTCAAGTTCGGCGAGCGTCATGCGGTGACGCTATCTTACCGCCGGTCTCGGGCACAATCGCAGCACCGCCGGAAATCCGTGCCGTGCCGCCTTATCCTTCAACCTGCGACGTGCCCAGTCACCACCACTGACCAGCACCCATCGCGTGTGCCGAGTGGAATTCGGGCGCGTGATTGCGGCTGGAGCTGCTCGTGAGCGGGGACGACTCCACCGGCTGAGCGTAGGATCTCAGCTGCCTTGCGCCTCCCGCAGATAGGCTTGCTCGATGTAGCGCTGCGGATCCGCCAAGGGGCGCGCGCCTGGCCCATATGCCGACCGCAGCGAGAGCACCGTGGCGATGCCGGCGATGTCGAGTTCCGCACGCGGTGCGAAACCAGTCCGCGGAGCCAGCATCGCTGTGTAGGACGCCTCGGCCAGTTCCAGCGTCACGCCATCGAGGTTCCGCATCATCATCGCGACCGCATCGCTGCGATTGGCCGGGTCGTAGAGCCAGGCCAGCGCATCGAGATAGGCGCGCAGGAAGGCCACGACCCGTGGACGGTTCGCCCGCCCCCAATCCCGTCGCAGGGCGAAAGTGAGGCCCTGATAGGCGCCGAGCAGTTCGCTCGGGTCGGCAAGCACGTTGAAGCCGCGCTGCGCTGCCACGGAATCCAGCGGAACGGTCAGCAGCGTGCCCGCCTGACGCCGCTCCAGAAGGGCGGCGAGCCGCTGGGTGGTGCCGCCCACGCGCACCAGCCGCGTCTCACCTTCCGCCAGCCCGCCGCGTTCCAGCATGCGGCGCAGCACGAAGGCGAAGCCGGTGGTCAGGGCATCCACCGACACCTCCTTCCCCCGCAGATCGGCGAAGCTGCGGACCTCCGGCGCCGTGACCAGCCGCAGGAAGCCATTGTTGATGCCGGCCACGGAGACGAGGTCGTGCTGGACACCCGCCGCACCGGGCGCCTCGCCCTGGCCTTCGGCATAGGCCACCACGTTGTCGATCGCCGTACTGGCGATGTCGCTCTGCCCGCCGAGCAGGCTGCTGAACTGCGCCGAGGAACTCGGCGTGGCGGTGAACGCCACCGAGACGCCATGCCGCGCGAAGAACCCCTTCTCCTGCGCGACCCATAGCGGCCAGTTGCTGCCACTCGGGAAGACGTTGATCCGCAACGGCTCCTGCGCGCGGGCAATGGCAGGCGCAAGCAGCGGCAGGATGAAGACCGCGCGGCGGCCGAGTTCCCATGCCATGGACTGTTCTCCCGACGGTGCCGACCTCTTCGGACGGACACCGCAACTCTCCGAAGCGACGGTTGGGGCTGTCAACCAGTGGCCTGCCTCCCGCGATCTGCAGCGCGGTGCATTGGAAAACGCCGATTGAGGTTTGGGCGGCTGACGCTGCCGGCCGGGCCGCGGCCATGCGCCCCATCAAATTCGAAGAAGCTTGAAGTTTCGAAACTCCTGTGAGACCGTTCCTGTCGTTGCAAGGCGACGCTCCCATGCAGGGCGGCCGCACGATGACCGGCCTCTGGGCCGTCATTGGCTCAGGGAGGACCATGAAGGTGACCACGCCTATCGCCGATCGCAGATCCGCGCCTGCGGCATCGCCCACCGCGCCAGGCGTGTCGCGCCGGCTGTTGCTGGGCGGGCTTGGCGCGCTGGCTGCCATGCCGGCGCTCGCGGCCTATCCGGACCGTCCGATCACCTTGATGCATGGCTTCGCGCCGGGTGGATCGGCGGATGCGCTGGCGCGCGTGCTCGCGCCCTCGCTCGGCAGCCTGCTCGGCCAGAACGTGATGGTGGAGCCGCGGCCGGGCGCTGGCGGGATGGTGGCATCCGGCGTGATCAGCCGGGCACCGGCGGATGGCCACACCATCGGCCTGCTCACCGGCGGCCACGCCGTCGCGGCCGCCTTCGGCCGCAACATCACCTTCGACCCGGTGGGCGGCTTCACCTGGATCTCCCAGGTCGTCGAGTTCGGCTTCGTCATCGCGGTGCGGGCGGATCATCCCGCGCGCGATCTCGCCGCTCTGCTGCAGATGGCCAACACGCCCGCGGG
>JBJOMW010000019.1:0-51106 GCA_046052145.1 Pseudomonadota bacterium | reverse complement strand
GCGCGGCCCAGTCATAACGAAGACGTGATTATTATTTGTTCGTGCGTATCGGCATATGGCGCATTCGTGAATTTGTAGAGCGCTGGGGCGGTGACCTCGGGGCTCGGGGGGAGCCGGTGGCGGAAGCATGGGGGCGGCTCTGATGCGTCGCGGCTATGCGACTTTGGCCAATGCAGAATTCGCTCACGCCTTCGTGCCGGCTCAGGACGGCCTCTGGGTTCCGACAACGTACGATGGCGGACCGCCGTTTCGGGCGCGTGCCGCCACATGCCGCGCAGCCATCCAGCTTGTGCACCAAAGGGCCCCCTCGCGGCTTGGGGTCGGCGGTGGCCCTTCCCGTCGGTCGTCTGGTGTGGCCAACCCCCGCCTGCTCTGCCGTCAAGCCGCGCTGCAGTCTGTTGTTGACTGAAGAATGGTTGAGCAGCTTGCCCGAGCAGCTTTGGCAGAAACCGAGGATCGCGTCTGGGCCACCTTGCAGCTTGCTGCTGTCGGGATTGCCCATCTCGGCATCGATGGGCGCTGGCTCTTCGCCAACCGCAAGCTGTGCGACATGCTGGGCTACAGCGCGGATCGTCTGCAGGCCTCCACACTGCAGGATGTGACGCATGCGCGGGATCATGCGATCGACGCCAAAGGCCTTCGGCGCCTCAGTGCTGGTGATATCCCGAGCTACTCGACATCAAGGTGCTTCATCAGGCGCGACGGCACCGATCTCTGGTGCGAACTCACCATCGCGCGGCTGCCGCTGGACACGGCCGATGGCCCTGTTTGCTTCGCGGCGACGATACAGGACGTGTCCAAGCGCTTCGCTGCCCTGGCCTCGATGCAGGCCAGCGAAATGGTCCTGTCTGCGATCGGAGCATCGACGCCGGACCTCGTCTTTGCGAAGGATCGGCAAGGCCGGCTTCTCTACGCCAACGCGGCGACTCTGGCGGTCCTTGGACGGTCTGCCGATGACGCGCTGGGGCGAACGGACCTCGACATGATGATGCATCGCTCCCAGGCGATCGCCATCATGGACAATGATCGTCGCGTGATGGCGCGCGGCGAGCCGGAGACGGTGGAAGAGGTCGTGGCCTATGCCGTCTCGGGCGGCATTGACCGCATATGGCTGGCGACCAAGTCGCCCATGCGGGACGCCGATGGGGCGATCATCGGCGTCGCGGGGGTGGCGCGCGACGTCACCGCGGAACGCGCCGCCGCCATGGCCTTGGCAGCCGCCAAGCAGCGGCTGGACATCGTTCTGGAGGGGGCCGGCCTCGGCTCTTGGCACTGGCACATCCCGTCCGGTCACATCGAATTGGACGATCGTTGGGCCGCTATACTCGGATATGGCCTATCCGATTTGAAGGCGTTGACGGGTGTTTGGGATGGGTTGGTCCACCCCGGCGATCTGCAGTCCCGTGCGGAGCGCGTTGCCGCGCATTTTGAGGCCAGGACACCGATCTACGAGTCTGAGCATCGGCTTCGGCACAAGAGCGGCCGTTGGGTCTGGGTGCTGGAACGCGGGCGCGTCGTGGGGCGCGACGCCGCCGGCCGCCCGCTTGTCGCAACGGGAACGCTCCTCGACATCACGGCGCGGCGGGAGGCGGAAGCCGCGCTCGTCGTCAGCGAGGAGCGGCTTGCACTGGCGTCGGGCGCGGCCCGCATGGGCGTGTGGGACTGGGAGGATGGTGCCGTCGGCGGCATCATCAATGCCGAGTTCCGTGCCATCCACGGTCTTGCGCCGGACGACCCCCCCTTCCTCACGATGGAGGCGTGGTTCGCACTGGTCCATCCAGAGGACCGGGATCGCGTCCGCAACTCGATCCGCGACGCGATGCACACGCGGGCGGAGTTCCGCCAGGAATATCGCATCCTGCGCGCCGACACGAACGAACTGAGATGGGTCGCCGCGCGGGGCCGCCGCGTGGATACCGGAGGGCGCCCGTGCCGCATCATCGGTGTCAGTTACGACGACACTGACCGCCGCAGGGAACAGGAGCGCCAGGTCTTGCTGGCACGTGAGGTGGATCATCGGGCGAAGAACATCCTGGCGGTGGTCGCCTCCATCGTGCGGCTGACACGGGCGGAAGATCCAAAACGCTTCGCCGAGGGCGTCGAGGCGCGGATTTCGGCCCTGGCGCGCGTGCACACGCTGCTGGCGCGCGACCGCTGGACTGGCGCTGCGCTGGCGGAGATGGCGAAGGAAGAACTGGCGGCCTTCCACAGGCGCGACCGGGTGACAATCAGCGGCCCCGAGTTGCGCCTGCGGCCCGATGCCGTTCAGCCGATCTCCATGGTTCTGCACGAACTTGCGACGAATGCCGTACGGCACGGCGCACTATCCGGCAGCCATGGCAGTGTCGAACTATGCTGGCGCGTCGCCGCTGCAGACACTTTGGGGAAGCAGCAATTGCTGCTCTGGTGGGTGGAGCGTGACGGGCCGCCGATTGTCGGGCCGCCATCCCGACGTGGCTTCGGGACAACACTCATGCACGCAACCATCCATGGCCAGCTGGGTGGCCGTCTGCGGCATCTCTGGAAGAATGCCGGTCTGCAATGCGAGATCGCCCTGCCGACCGATCGCGTTCTGAACGAAGCAGCACCGGCGACAGGGTCGCCCCCGCCGAAGGCGGTGAAGGCACGGGCCAGCGGGCCGAACCCTGGATTATCCTTGCGGGGACGCAGGATCCTGGTGGTCGAGGATGAGCCGGCTATCGCGCTGGCGACCGTGAATACCTTGGAGCGGCTCGGCTGTGAGGTGGTCGGCCCGGTTGGGACCTTGCAGCAGGGCTTGGCCGTGGCCGAGGCGGAGCAGGCGCGACTGGACGCAGCCCTGCTCGACGTGAATCTCGGAGGCGAAGTCTCCTTCCCGATCGCCGAACTCCTGGCGAAGTCCGGCGTGCCGTTCGCGCATGTGACGGGCTATGGCGAACCGCCTGCGCGACATGACAGGGCCGAGCCGCCTGCGCTCTGGCTGACAAAACCGATCGTCGAAAGCGATCTCACCTTGGCGCTGCAGGCCTTGCTGCAGCAAAGACGGAACCGATCCGGGTCTCCCGGCGGCTCCTCGGACTGACGCGCCCTGCCGGACCCTTCTGGGGCACCAGCCCTACTTCTTCCCCGCCAACTCCGGCATGGCCTTCAGCGCGTCGGTCGTGTCGAAGTCGCGCAGCACCGCGTCATCGGACATCTCGACTTCGACCAGGCGGTCGGCGTGTTTGGCCGCCAGATGGCGCGCGCCGATATCGCCGCTGATCGCCAGCATCTCCTCCAGGAATTCGCGCGACCACAGCATCGGGTTGCCCTGCTTGCCGCGGAAGGTCGGCTGCACCACCGCGCGGCCTTCCTCGGGATCGAAGGCGCCGATCAGCCGGTCCAGCGTTGGCCCCGTCACCAGCGGCATGTCGCCGAGGCAGACCAGGATCCCTTCTGCATCCGGCGGCACCGCGCGCAGCCCGGCCTTCAATGAGGCCGAGAGGCCTTCGGCATACTCCTCGGCATGGGCGAACAGCACCGGCCGGCCGGCAAGCGCTTCCTCGACCCGTTCGCGCTCATGCCCGGTGACGACGATGACGGGCCTGGCGCGGGAGGCCAGCACATTATCCACGACGCGGGAGATCATCGGCAGGCCCTTGCCGTCCGCGACAAGCAGCTTGTTCAGCGGCGCCATGCGGCGGGAGCGGCCGGCGGCGAGCACGATGGCGCAGACTTGCCGCGCGCGGCGCGGCGCGATGGGCGAGACGGGCGTGCGCGGCGCTTCCGCGCGCGGCAGCGGGCGCTGCTCGATCTCCTTCAGCAGGCCGCCCACGCCCATGCCCATCACATCGCGCGCGGTGACGCGCTGGCCGGCGAAGATGCGCTCCAGCACCCAGTCGAAGCCGTTCAGCTTCGGGCTGCGCGCGCAGCCGGGCAGCACGAGCGCCGGGACATCGCCGACGCGCCCGAGGCAGATCAGGTTGCCGGGGTCCACCGGCATGCCGAAATGCTCGATCGCGCCACCCGCGCGGAGGATCGCCGCCGGGCCGACATCGCGGCGGTCCACCACGGCGGAGGCGCCGGCGATCAGCAGCAGCTGCGCGCCGGCCTTGCGCAGCCGCGTCAGCGCATCGGCGACCGGGCCTTCCTCATGCCGCACGCGCTCGACCGGCAGCATCGTGCCGAGCAGCGCGGTGACGCGTGCGGTGGTCGCCTCCACCGCGCCTTCCATCACGCTTTCCTTGAGGCCGGGCAGTTCCGTTAGCACCAGCCCGACGCTGAGCTGGCGGAAGGGCTGCACCGAGATCGCCGTGCGGCCCTTGGCCAGCGCCTCGATCACGCCAAGCACGGCGCCAGGGACGGCGAAGGGAATGACCTTGATGGTCGCCAGCATCTCCTTCGCGGCGACGACGCTGCGGTTCGGCAGCGTCGCCACCGTGATGCTCTCATCCACCTGGTTGATGCGGTCCACGAGGCCCGCATCCACGGTGAAGAGACCGGCGCTTTCGGCAAAGAGGTTCACCCGCCCCGTCGAGGCGCGGGAGCGTGCGATCAGGGACGCCATCAGCAGGTTGGCGATGCGGTCCGCCGCCTCGTCCTCTGGCACGTCGCCGGCTTCGAGCCGGGCGGCGATCACCTCGCGCTTGCCGGCTTCCCGCAGCGCGGCGAGTGCGGTCTCCTCCAGCACGGTGCCCTTCTTCAGCACCTTGCCGGGCAGGCGGAGCGTGTGGGCGAGGATGGCGCCCTTCGCGTCATCGAGCGGGGTGGGGCCGAAGATCATGGCGCGTTCTTCTGCTTGGGGCCGCCCCGGCGCGCTGAGACAATCTGCGCCAGGATGGACACGGCGATCTCGGGCGCGGTGACGGCGCCGATGTCGAGCCCGACGGGGGCATGTATTTTCGCGAGCTCAGCCTCCGTCAGCCCCGCTTCCGCGAGCCGGGCCAGGCGCTTGGCATGTGTGCGGCGGCTGCCGAGGGAGCCGATGTAGAAGGCTGGGCTCCGCAAAGCGATTTCGAGCGCGGGGTCGTCGAGCTTCGGGTCATGCGTGAGCGTGACGACAGCCGTGCGGGAATCGGGCGCCAGCGCCGTCATCGCCTCATCCGGCCAATCGGTGGAGATGGCGACGCGTTCGCCCATGCGTTCTTCGGTGGCGAAGGCGCGGCGCGGATCAACGACGGTGACGGCGAAGCCGAGCGGGAGCGCCATCGGCACCAGCGCCTGAGCGATATGGACCGCGCCCACCACGATCAGCCGCAGCGGCGGGTTCTGGGCGGCAACGAACCATGTGGCATCATCCACGGTGACGGTGCGGGACGCGTCATCGCGCAGTGCAGCGCGCGCTTCCTCGGCCAGCGGCTCGGGCGTGGCGTCGTCGGGGAATAGAAGCTGTGCGCCATCCGGCAGGCGCGTCAGAAGGGCGACGGGGCGTTTCGCCGCGCGCGCGGCCAGCAGGCGTTCGAGAAGCGCGGGCGTCATGCAAGCTTCTCCACGAAGACCTTGAGCTTGCCGCCGCAGGCGAGCCCGACTTCCCAGGCGCGCTCATCGCTGATGCCGAAATCGAGCAACTGCGGCGCGCCGCTGTCCATTGTGGTTCGCGCGGCGTCGGCCACCGCGCCCTCGATGCAGCCGCCGGACACGCTGCCCGCGATCCGCCCCGAACGTGTCACCGCCAGCCGCGAGCCGGCAGGGCGGGGGGAGGAGCCCCAGGTCTCCACCACGGTGGCGATCGCCACCTCCTCGCCCTGGCCGCGCCACGCGCTGGCGAGGCCGAGGATGTCCTCGCTATCGGCGGTTCCGCTCATATCGCGAACTCCCTTCCGCGGCCGGGATTCCGGTCCGACAAGGCCGTCACCAGCTCGCGCAGTGAGGCCAGGTTATGCACCGGACGGAATTCGTCCACATGCGGCAGCATGGCGCGGATGCCCTGGGATTTGGGCTGGAAGCCGGCATAGCGCAACAAGGGATTGAGCCAGACCAGCCGGCGGCAGGATTTACGCAGCCGCTCCGTCGCCTCCGCCAGCCCGTGTGCGCCGTCGCGGTCGAGCCCGTCGGTGATCAGCAGCACCACCGCCCCTTGGCCCAGCACGCGGCGCGACCACGCCTTGTTGAACAGCGCGAGCGATTCCCCGATGCGCGTGCCGCCCGACCAGTCCGGCACGGCGTGGCTCACCATCTCGAAGGCGGCTTCCGGATCGCGGTGGCGCAGCTGGCGCGTGACATTGCTCAGCCGCGTGCCGAACAGGAAGCTGTGCACGCGGTCGCGGTCATTCGTCACGGCATGGATGAAGTGCAGCAGGATCTGCGCGTAGCGCGACATCGAACCCGAGATGTCGCAGAGCACGACCAGCGGCGGCGTGCGCGTGACACGCCGGCGGCGCGATATGTCGAGGATCTCGCCCCCCGTCCGCAGGCTGTCCCGCACCGTCAGGCGAAGATCGGCATGCGTCCCGGTGGCCGAGGCGCGGAAGCGCCGCGTCGGCCGGGCATCGAGCGGCAGGACGAGCTTGCGGATCTCCTCCTTCGCGCGCGCGATCTCCTCGGCCGACATCGCCTCGAAATCCATCCCTTGCAGGCGTTCGCGGTCGCTGACGGTGAAGGTGACGTCGAGCTGCTCCTGTTCCTTCGGAGGCTCGGGCGGCTTCGGCGGATCGGGGCGATCGCCGCGCAGCGCCTCTGCCAAGCGGCGCGAGGCGGGCGAGGGCTTCGGCGGTTCCTTGAACCCGTCCAGCATGGCCATCGCGGCGGCGTGCTGTCCGGCCTCCGGGTCGCGCCAGAACAGGCCGAAGGCGTGGTCGAACAGCAGGAAATGCTCGGCGCGGTGGACCATGGTCGCGCGCAGCGCCGCATGGGCCTGCGTGCGGTCACCGATCTCGATCGCCTCCAGCGCCGCGGCGCCGGCCAGGATTTCGGTCGGTCCGACGGGCAGCCCGGCGCGGCGCAGCAGTCGCCCGAAGGCGACGAGGTTGGCCGCGAGCGCCCCGCCCGCACCGGCGGGGCTCGGTATCGAAAGGGATGCTTTGGGCGGGATCATGCGGAGTGGGACCGCGGAGGCCCTCCCCCGCAAGCGGGGGAGGGTTGGGTAGGGGTGCGAGGATGAGCGCGCGCGTCGCGCCGCACCCCCACCCCGACCCTCCCCCGCTTGCGGGGGACGGAGATGGCAGGCTGGGGCAGGGCGGGTCTCACCCCGCCGCCTGCTTCGCCTCGGCGACCAGGCGCGCGGCCTCCGCGCCCCGGATCTTGCCGAGGTCGTCCTGGTACTTGAGCAGCGCGCCGAGCGTCTCATCCACCAGCGTGGGCTCCAGCTCCCTGGCATCCAGCGCCGCCAGCGCCGCGGCCCAGTCGATGGTCTCGGCGACCCCCGGCGGCTTGAAGGTGTCGGCGCCGCGCACGGCCTGCACGAAGGCCACGACCTGCGCCGACAGCCTCTCATTCACGCCCGGCGCGCGCAGCTTCAGGATCGCGCGTTCCCGCGCCGCATCCGGGTAGTCCACCCAGTGATAGAGGCAGCGCCGGCGGATCGCGTCATGCACCTCCCGCGTGCGGTTCGAGGTGATGATGACCACGGGCGGAACGGCCGCCTTCACCGTGCCGAGCTCGGGGATGGAGAGCTGGAAGTCGGCCAGGATCTCCAGCAGGAAGGCCTCGAAAGGCTCGTCGGCGCGGTCGAGCTCGTCAATCAGCAGCACCGCAGGCTCGCCTTCCAGCGCATCCAGCAGCGGGCGGGATTGCAGGAAGCGGCGGTCATAGATGCCGCGTTCCAGCGCCGCGCGGTCACCCGCCTCACCCGAGGCTTCCGCCAGGCGGATCGCCATCAGCTGGCGGGCGTGGTTCCACTCATAGGCGGCGGAGGCCAGGTCCATGCCGTCATAGCATTGCAGCCGCACCAGCCGGCGCGGCAGCTGCGCGGCGAGCACCTTCGCGATCTCGGTCTTGCCCGTGCCGGGCTCGCCCTCCAGGAACAGGGGGCGGCCCATGCGCAGCGCAAGGTGGATGGTTGTGGCCAGCTGGCGGTCGGCGACATAGCCGCCGGCCGCGAGCAGGCGCTGCGTCTCCGCGACGGAAGACGGGATCATCCCGCCTCAGCCCGACGCGAAGATCAGCAGCAGCACCACAAGCATGGCACCCGCGCCGAGCGGCACCTGAACGGGGAAGCCCGCGACCTGCATGGCCAGCAGGCGGGAGACCTTGTCCATCGGGCTGCCGGCGACCCAGCCGGTCTCGGACATCGCGGGCTCGGCGGCCACCGGGGCGGCGTCCGCGGCGGGCGGGGCGAGCTGGGCGGCGAAGCGGTCGAAGAACTGGTCGGCCATGGACTTGGCCGTGCTGTCGATCAGCCGCGCGCCGAGCTGGGCCATCTTGCCGCCGACCTGCGCCTTCACGCTGTAGCGGAGGATGGTGGCGTCCGGCCCGACGTCCTCGAGCGACACATCGGCGCCGCCCTTGGCGAAGCCCATCGCGCCGCCCTGGCCCTCGCCAGAGATGGTGTAGGAGGCGGGCGGATTGACGTTGGTCAGCGCCACCTTGCCGCCGAACTTGGCCGACATCGGGCCGAGCTTCAGCGAAACGCGGGCCTGGAAGCTGTCATCGCCGGTCCGCTCCACGCTTTCGCAGCCGGGAATGGCGGCCTGCAGCACGGCGGGGTCGTTCAGCGCTTCCCAGACGCGCTGGCGCGGGGCGGCAATATGCCGCTCGCCGGTCATCTCCATGGGTCGAGGTCCTCCTGCGGTCGGGCGTAATTAGGCCCAGAGGGCCAAGACGGAAAGGGCAGGGGGGCGCGGCCATCGTGACGGCGGCGGCCGGACGGGCTAAGTCACTGTCCAGAAAGGTTCGGGGGGACAAAGGGACATGCGGGGCTGGACGCGGCAGTTGGGCTTGGCTGGGCTCGTGGCCGGTGCGGCGCTGGTGCCGGGGGCTGCGCTCGCCGCGGGCGGGGGCGTGCCGGGGGCGCAGATGTCGCTGCTCTGGGCGGTCCCTTTCGTGGGCATCCTGCTGTCCATCGCGCTGATGCCGCTCTTCGCCGGTCATGTCTGGCACCACCACTACGGCAAGATCGCTGCCGGCTGGGCGGTGCTGCTGCTGGTGCCGCTGGCGGCCGTCTTCGGCCTAGGGCCGGCCTGGTATGAATTCGCCCATGTGATGGTGCTGGAATACGTGCCCTTCATCGCGCTGCTGCTCGCGCTCTACACCGCGGGCGGGGGCGTGCTGCTGAAGGGCTCGCTGGTGGGAACGCCCGCCACCAACACGGCGCTGCTGGCCATCGGCACGGTGCTGGCCAGCCTGATGGGCACGACCGGGGCGGCGATGCTGCTGATCCGCCCCGTGCTTCGCGCCAATGCCTTCCGGAAGCAGAAGACGCACACCTTCGTCTTCTTCATCTTCCTGGTCGCCAATATCGGCGGGTCGCTCACGCCGGTCGGGGATCCGCCGCTTTATCTCGGCTTCCTGCGCGGCGTGTCCTTCTTCTGGCCGACGACGCATCTCTTTGGCGAGTTCCTGCTCTGCGCCGTCGTGCTGCTGGCGGTCTACTACGTCCTCGACACGCTGGCCTGGAACCGGGAGAAGCCGACCCCGCCGGCTGAGGAACGGAAGGAGCCGCTGTCGATCGAGGGCTGGGTAAACGTCGGCCTAGTCGGCGCCATCGTCGCGGTGGTCATCGCGATGGGCTATGTGAAGATCGGCCATTTCTATGTGCTCGGCCAGCGCCTTGAGATCGAGCGCGGCATCGGCATCCTGCTGTTCCTGGCGATCACGCTCGCCTCCGTAAAGCTGACCTCGACGCAACTGCGAGAGGCGAACGGCTTCGCCTGGGGCGCGATCCTCGAGGTCGCGAAGCTCTTTGCCGCGATCTTCATTTGCATGGCGCCGGTGCTCGCGATCCTGCGCGCGGGGCTGGACGGCGCGGCGGCACCGCTTGTGGCGCTGACTTCAGATGCGAGCGGCCAGCCCATCCCTTGGGTCTATTTCTGGATGTCGGGAATCCTGTCGAGCTTCCTCGACAATGCGCCGACCTACATCGTCTTTTTCGAGCTGGCGGGCGGCGATGCCGCGCATCTGATGACACAGGGCGCGCTGACGCTGGCCGCCATTTCCTGCGGCGCGGTGTTCATGGGGGCCAACAGCTATATCGGCAACGCGCCCAACTTCATGGTGAAGGCGATCGTGGAGGAGAATGGGGTGCGCATGCCCTCCTTCTTCGGCTACTGCGCCTGGGCGGCGGTGTTCCTGCTGCCCTTGTTCGTGCTTGTGACCTTCGTGTTCTTCTGAGTTCCGTGCTACCGAGGAAGGCAAGACAACCATGCCCTATGTGATCGCCGACGACCTGCCCGATGCGCCCGCTGGCGCGCGCTTCCGCGCCCTGCTCGACCGGCCGGAGATCCTGCAGATGCCAGGCGCGCATACCGGCATCGCGGCGCTGCTGGCGAAGAAGGCCGGGTTCGAAGCGCTCTACATGTCGGGTGCGGCCATGTCGGCCACGATGGGGCTGCCCGACCTTGGCATGATCACGGTGGATGAGGTCGCCTTCTACATCCGTCAGGTCGCGCGCGCCGCGCGGCTGCCGATGCTGGTGGATGGCGATACCGGCTATGGCGAGGCGCTGAACGTCATGCATATGGTCCGCGTCTTCGAGGAAGCGGGCGCCGGTGCGGTGCATCTGGAAGACCAGCTGCTGCCGAAGAAGTGCGGCCACCTGAACGACAAGAAGCTGGCCGATGCGCGCGACATGGCCGCCAAGGTCGCCGCGGCGCGCAAGGCGCGGAAGAACCTCGTCATCATCGCCCGCACCGATGCCGTGGCGTCCGAAGGGATGGACGCCGCCGTCGCCCGCGCCAAGCTCTACCTGGAAGCCGGTGCCGACTGCATCTTCCCCGAGGCGCTGACGACCCGCGAGATGTTCGTGGAATTCGCGCGCCAGATGCCCGGCGTGAAGCTGCTGGCGAACATGACCGAATTCGGCCGCACGCCCTTCCTGACCGCGAAGGAATTCGAAGAGCTGGGCTATGCCATGGTGATCTGGCCGGTCAGCCACCTGCGGGTCGCCAACAAGGCGATGGAGGAGCTCTATGCCAGCATCCGCGAGACCGGCGGCACGATGAAGATGCTCGACCGCATGCAGACCCGCGCGCAGCTCTACGAGGCGATCGGCTACCACGACTATGAGGCGCTGGATGCGAGCCTCGTGAAGACCGTCATCCCCGAGGGCATGCCCCAGGGGTGAAGTAGGGTTGAACGCTGCGGCCACTGGCCGCATCTGCAGTTGAGCGCCCGGGCCGGAGAAGGCCCGGGCCGCTTCATTGATTGGGAGAGACCGGGACCATGTCCGACCAGAAGCTGCCGGCCGTGCCGCAGAAGGCGCCCTATGCCGTCGAGGTCGAGGGCGGCAAGACCTATTGGTGGTGTTCTTGTGGCCTGTCGAAGAAGCAGCCCTTCTGCGACGGCAGCCACAAGGGCAGCGAGTTCACGCCGGTCTCCTGGACGGCGGAGAAGGACGGCAAGGCTTGGTTCTGCGGCTGCAAGGTGACCGGCAAGGCACCCATGTGCGACGGCAAGCACAAAGGACTTTAGGCCACTGAGCTAGCCGCCGCGCGCACGCTTCAGCGCGGCGGTTGCCATCGCATCCAGCGCGTTCAGAAAGCGCGACTTGTCGGCCTGCGCCATGGGCGGCGGGCCGCCGCCCATGCCCATCTCCCGCAGGTGCCGCGCCACTTCGCGCCCGGCGAGCGCAGAGCCGATGTTGTTCTCCGTCCAGGGATGCCCCTTGAAGGACAGGCAGAAGGCGCCGGCGGCGATGCAGCGCGCGGCCAGCGGGATGTCGTTGGTCAGGCAGACATCGGTGGGCGTCGCGGCCTCCGCGATCCAGTCATCGGCCTTGTCCGCGCCATCGGTGACGATGACGATCCGCGTATTGCCGCCGGGCGGGCGGATCGGGCGCGAGCCGTTGGAAACCAGGATGGTCTCGAAGCCGAGCCGCCCGGCCACGCGAAGAATCTCGTCCCGCACCGGGCAGGCATCGGCATCCACGAGGAAGCGCGGCGTGCTCATCGCGCGGCGGGCGCTGGCGGCAGCTCGACCGCGTAGCTCTCAAGCGGTGGCACGCTGCGGATCAGGCGGCGCTCGGCCAGGAAGCGCGCCATGCGCTCATAACGGTTGCGATCGAGCGCGCCGGGCGAGAAGGAGAAGCGGTTGATCGTGTCGCGCCAGGCGCGGCGGTTCAACTCGTTGTCGAGCTCGCGCCGCTGGCCCGCGATGAACATCCGCCAGCTTTCCTCGGGGTTGTTGACCAGGAAATGCGTCGCGGCCTCGGTCGCATCCATGAAGCGCCGCAGGATGGGATCGCGCGCGCGATCGCGATGGGCGATGTAGATGAGCTCGTCATAGACCGGCAGGCCATGCTGCTCGGGGTAGAAGGCGCGGCCCGGGCGGCCTTCGATCTCCAGCTGGTGCAGTTCGAAATTACGATAACCGCCGACGATCGCATCCACCTGGCCCGACATCAGCGCCGAGGACAGCGCGAAGTTCACATTGATCAGGCGCACATCGGACAGGCGCAGCCCGACGCTCTCCAGCATCGCGCCCATCACCACTTCCTCGAACCCCGCGACCGAGAAGCCGACGCGGCGGCCGCGCAAATCGGCCAGCGTCCGGATCGGCCCGTCGCGCAGCACGGTCAGCGTGGCGAGTGGGGTGGCCACCAGCGTGCCGACACGCACCAGCGGCAGCCCCTGGTCCACCGCCAGATGAAGGTTCTTCTGGTAGAAGACGCCGATATCGCCGCGCCGCGCCGCGATCAGCCGCGGCGGGTCGTTCGGATCGGCCGGCGCGACAATCCGCACATCGAGCCCGGCGCGGGCGAAATCGCCGCGCTCCTGCGCAATGAAGATCGGCGCGTGATCGGGGTTGATGAACCAATCCAGTAGCAGCGTCAGCTGGTCGCGCGCCTGCGCGCGGGCAAGGCCAGGCATGGCGAGCAAAGGCAGCGCGAAGGCGGCGCGGCGGGTGATCATGAGTCTCTCCCGGAGAACAGGCTGTCGGGTTGCCAGGGAATGGCCCGGCTCAGCAGCCGGTCCATGGTGAACCACAGCGCCAGCGCCATCAGCGCCAGCACGAAGAGGGCGGCGAACATCACATCCGTCTGGCTGCGGCCATTCGCGTGCAGCATCAGATAGCCGAGGCCAGCACTTGCCCCGACCCATTCGCCGACCACGGCCCCGATCGGCGCGACGGCGGCCGCAACGCGCAGCCCCGAGGCGAGCGCCGGCAGCGCCGCCGGCACGCGCAGCCGCCACAGCACCGCGCCGCGCGGCGCGCCCATGGTCTGCGCGAGGTCGAGCCAGCCCGACTCCGTGCGCCGCAGCCCGTCATAGAAGGCGGTGGCGACCGGGAAGAAGATGATCAGCGTGGCCATGACGACCTTGCTCGCCATGCCGAAGCCGAACCAGAGCGTCAGTAGCGGTGCGATGGCGAAGACAGGTATCGCCTGGGAGACGAGCAGTAAGGGCAGCAGCCAGCGCCGCCCGCCGCGCCAGGCCATCAGCGAAAGCGCCATCGCGCTGCCGAGCGCCACGCCGAGCGCGAGCCCCGCGAGCATCTCCGCCCCCGTGACCAGCGCGTGGCTGGCGATGCTGTCCCAGCGCGCTACCAGCGCCTGCATCACGCGCCAGGGCGAGGGCAGGAGAAAGGGCGGCACGTCGGTGACCCAGACGAAGCCCTGCCAGAGCAGGATCAAGCCAGCGGCGGCGATCAGCCCGCGCATCACCCCGCCTCCGCCAGACGTTCCAGCAGCGCTGCCTGCGCGGTCAGCAGCGCGGGATCGCGCGCGGCGCGCGGCGGTGCGCCATCCGGCACCGGTAGCTCGACCGGCGCGGCGGGGCGGCCTTGCAGCACCAGGATGCGGTCCGCCAAGCGCAGCGCCTCCAGCGGGTCATGGGTGACCAGCAGGACCGTCCGCCCCGCCAGCAGCCGCGCGGCCAACTCCTGCAGGCGATGGCGCGTCGGGGCATCCACGGCGGCGAAGGGCTCATCCATGAGGACCACGGGCCGGTCCTCCATCAGCGTGCGGGCGAGTGCGACGCGCTGGCGCATCCCGCCGGAGAGCGCCGCCGGCATCTTCTGGCGATCCGCGGGTGTGAGTCCGACCTCGGCGAGCAGGGCCTTCGCCCGCGCCTTGTCCGGCGTCTCGCCGCGCAGATGTGCGCCCAGCACCACATTCCCGAGCGCATCGCGCCAGGGCACCAGCAAATCCTGCTGCGCCATCCAAGCGATCCGCCCCGCGAGCGGCGCGCCATCCTCGGCCGCGATCGTCCCCGGCGCGGGCAACAGCCCCGCGGCCAGTCGCAGCAGTGTGGATTTCCCCGATCCCGAGGGGCCGAGCAGCGCCGTCACGCGCCCGCCCATGACGTCGAGCGTCATCGGCGCCAGCACGGCGGCCCCACCGAGCGCGAGGCCCTGCGGCAATGCGATCCGAAAACCCGGCGCGGGCAGGCGAGACGTGGACACCGTTCCCTTCGCCGGCATGACCCGGATCAGGTTCGTGGGGTCGCGGTCGCCCGCCTCTCAGCCCCCGATGGGCTCCCCCCGATGTGTGACCTTGTCATGTGGCAAAGCGGCCCGCCTGACAAGGGTGGTTGCAAGTGCTGGCCGGCATGGCACATCCCGCGCGTGACCCGCCCCATCCTGATCGGTTCCGAGATCTATCGCGGCTCGACCTACGGGCCGAAGCACCCGCTGGCCATCCCGCGCGTCTCGACGACGCTCGACCTCATCCGCGCCATGGGCTGGGTGGAGGCCTCGCAGTACCGCGACAGCCCGCGCGCGACGCCAGACCAACTCACCCGCTTCCACACGCCGGATTACGTCGAAGCCCTGATGCGGGCCGAGGCCGAGCAGGCGGTGAGTGCCGAGGTGCGCGCGCGCCATCACCTCGGCGCGCATGGCAACCCGATCTACCGCGAGGTCTTCCGGCGCCCCGCCACCGGCGCAGGCGGCACCCTGCTGGCCGCGCAACTGACGGGGCAGGGCGGGATCGTGCATGTGCCGGGCGGAGGCACGCATCACGGCATGCCCGACCGCGCGAGCGGCTTCTGCTATCTGAACGACGCGGTGCTCGGGCTCATGGCGTGGCTCGACCAGGGGCTCACGAACATCCTCTACCTCGACATCGATGCGCATCATGGCGATGGGGTGGAGCTTGCCTTCCACGACGATCCCCGCGTCTTCACCCTCTCGATCCACGAGGCCGGGCGCTGGCCGCATACCGGCCGCGCCGAGGACCGCGCCGGCGGGCATGCGCGCAACATCCCCGTGCCGCATGGCTTCCACGATTCCGAGATGGATTGGCTGCTGCGCCACGCCGTGCTGCCCGTCATCCGCCACCTGCGGCCGCAGGCGATCATGCTCCAATGCGGGGCGGATGCGGTTGAGGAGGACCCGCTGTCGCGCCTCGCGCTCAGCAACGCCGCGCACCGCGCCGTGGTGGCGGCGGTGATGCCGCTGGCGCCGAGGCTGATCGTGCTAGGGGGAGGAGGCTACAACCCCTGGTCCGTGGCGCGCTGCTGGGCCGGGGTCTGGGCGACGCTGAACCAGCTGCCCATCCCGCCCTGCATCCCGCTGGCGGCGGAGGCGATGCTCAGGGGCCTCGCCTGGTCCCGCGCCGCCGGGCGGAACCCGCCGGACCACTGGTTCAGCACCATCGCCGACACCCCGCGCCACGCCCCCGTGCGCGCGGAAATTCGGGAACTGGCGGCGCTCACGCTGCGCGACCTTCCGGACCCGCCGGGTGACGTGGCATCCTCCGCCGCATGATGTTCCGCCGCTCCATCCTCTCCGCCCTGGCCGCCCTCGCCGCAGGCCGCGCCGCCGCCCAGCCCGGGGTGGACCGCCCCCAGCCCCGCCTGCCGACCGAGCGGATGGTGATCGTCGCGCGCGACGGCCGCCGGCATGAGTTCACGGTGGAGATGGCGCTGGCGCCGGAGCAGCAGACCATCGGCCTGATGTTCCGCACCGAGGTGCCCCCGAATGAAGGCATGATTTTCGACTGGGGCGCCCCGCGTGAGAGCAGCATGTGGATGCGCAACACGCTGGTCCCGCTCGACATGCTGTTCATTGCCGCCGATGGCCGCATTCATCGCATCGCGGAGCGCACCGTGCCGCTATCGCTGACGCCGATCGGCAGCGGCGGCCCCGTTCGGGCAACGCTGGAACTCCAGGGCGGCATCACCGAACGGCTGGACATCCGCGTCGGCGACCGCGTTCTGCACCGCATGTTCGGAACTAGCCCCTGAAGCTTGCCCCGGGCCGCGTGCGCCCCTAGGTTCCCCCCGGCCTCGGGGTGTGGCGCAGCCTGGTAGCGCGCCTGTTTTGGGTACAGGAGGTCGTGGGTTCGAGTCCCGCCGCCCCGATTCCCCGCCGCCGCGACCTCAATAGGTCCGTTCGTCGTCCTTCGGCCCCCGCAGGGTCGGCTTGCCGCCGACGCGGACATAGTCGAAGCCGTGCCGCGCCATCTCCTCCGTGCGATAGACATTGCGGAGATCCACCACGACCGGCGCCGTCATCCGCTGCTTCAACCGCGCGAGGTCGAGCGCGCGATAGGCGTCCCATTCGGTCACCAGCACCAGCGCATCGGCGCCCTCGGCGCAGTCATAGGCATCCGTCGCATAGCTGACGTCGTGCAGCACCTTGCGGGCCTGGTCCATGCCGACCGGGTCATGCGCACGGATAACCGCGCCCGCGCGCTGCAACGCGTCGATGATGGTGATGGAGGGTGCGTCGCGCATGTCGTCGGTGTTCGGCTTGAAGGTGAGCCCCAGCACCGCGATGGTCTTGCCCTGCACCGAGCCGCCGCAGGCCTTCACCACTTTGCGCGCCATGGCCGTCTTCCGCGCGTCGTTCACCGCGACGACGCTTTCCACCACGCGGAGCGAAACCCCGTGATCCTGGGCGCTGCGGATCAGCGCGATCGTGTCCTTCGGGAAGCAGGAGCCGCCATAGCCCGGCCCGGCATTGAGGAATTTCGGGCCGATGCGCTTGTCCATGCCGATGCCGCGCGCGACCAGCTGCACATCCGCGCCCACCTCCTCGCAGAGATCGGCGATCTCGTTGATGAAGGTGATCTTGGTCGCGAGGAAGGCATTGGCCGCGTATTTCGTCAGCTCCGCCGTGCGGCGATCCGTGAACAGCAGCGGCGCGGCATTCAGCGATAGCGGGCGGTAGAGCTCCGCCATCACCTGCTTTGCGCGCTCGTCATTCGCGCCGATCACCACCCGGTCGGGGCGCTTGAAATCCTCGATTGCGGCGCCTTCCCGCAGGAATTCGGGGTTGGAGACGACGGAGAATTCGGCATCGGGCCGCGCCTCGCGGATGATGCCCTCCACCATGTCGCCGGTGCCGACGGGGACCGTGGATTTGTTCACCACCACGGTATAGCGGCCCATGGCCTGCGCGATCTCGCGCGCCGCGGCGCTGACATAGCTGAGATCGGCATGGCCATCGCCGCGGCGGGACGGCGTGCCGACCGCGATGAAGACTGCCTGCGCCCCGCCAACAGCCGCCGCGAGGTCGGTGGTGAAGGACAGCCGCCCGGCCGCCACATTCTCCGCCACCAGCCGGTCGAGCCCGGGCTCATAGATCGGGATGCCGCCCGCCTTCAGCTCTGCGATTCGGGCGGCGTTCACATCCACGCAGACGACGTCGTGGCCGAAATCGGCGAAGCAGGCGCCCGACACGAGGCCCACATAGCCCGATCCGATCATCGCGACGCGCATCAGACGATCCTTCTTTCAACGCCCGGGCTGGGCAGGGCCCCCTGCGCCCCGCCCGGCCCCTGGCAGGATGCGCGTTTCCTTAGCAGCAAGCGCGCCCCGCGCGAATCCAAGCTTCCGGGACAGGGCCGGGCCCTCGCCGCTGTCGCCGGCCGCCCCGCCGCGCTATAGGCGGGGCTGGCCGCAGGGGGTGTTCGGGCATGGTGTTGGAAGCCGTCACTGCTCGGCTGGCATGCCGCTGAGGATGGGGCAGGTCCTCGTCACCGGCGCAGCCGGCTTTATCGGCGCGCATCTCTGCCAGGCCCTGCTCGCCCGGGGCGAGCAGGTAATCGGCCTGGATAACCTGAACCCCTATTACGACCCGGCGCTGAAGCGGGCGCGGCTGGCTGCGCTGACCGGCGCCGCCCCCCAAGGCGCCTTCGCCTTCCACCAGCTCGATCTCGCGGATCAGGATGCGGTGCTCGGGCTGATGCGGGCCAATCCGGGCATCGACCGCATTGCCCATCTCGGCGCCCAGGCCGGGGTGCGCTGGTCGCTGGAGGCACCCTTCGCCTACACGGCCGCGAACGTCACCGGCCAGCTGGCCATCCTGGAGGGAATCCGGCGCGCCGAAGGGCGCATCCGCCATGCCGTCTATGCCTCGACCAGCTCGGTCTATGGCAGCCGGACGGACGGCGCCTTCCGGGAGACGGACCGCACCGACCACCCCGCCAGCCTCTACGCCGCGACCAAGGCGGCGGGCGAGCTCATGGCCTCCTGCTACGCCGATCTCTATGGGCTGAGCCTCACGGGGCTGCGCTTCTTCACCGTCTATGGCCCCTGGGGCCGGCCCGACATGGCCTATTGGCTGTTCACCGAGGCGATGCTGCAGGGCCGCCCGATCCGCCTGTTCAACCAGGGCCGGATGCGGCGCGACTTCACCTTCGTGGACGACATCGTCGCCGGCATCCTGGCCGTGCTGGACGCGCCCCCGGCCCAGCCGGCGCACCGGGTGTACAACATCGGCAACAGTCGGCCCGAGGAATTGCTCGACATGGTCGCGATCCTCGAGGAGTTGCTGGGCGTGACCGCCAGGCGAGAGCTACTGCCGATGCAGCCCGGCGACGTACCGGCGACCTTCGCCGATGTCGCCGCCATGGAGCGCGATTTCGGCTGGCGCCCGAGCACCGACCTCCGCACCGGCCTGACCCGCTTCGTTGGCTGGTGGCGGTCCCATTTCGGTTGAGCCGCGGGCCAGGTTGGCCCCGCCCGGCCCGCCGCTTGCCCGCCTTGGCCGCCGGCCCTAAGCCGGGGCACAAGCCGGCCTGACCGCAGAGAGACCACGCCCCCATGACCGCCCCCTCCGCCCCCGTCGAGATCGGTCCGGTGCGGCTGGCCAACCATCTGCCGATCGCGCTGATCGCCGGTCCCTGCCAGATGGAAAGCCGCCAGCATGCGCTGGAGACCGCCGCGGCGCTGAAGGAGATCGCCGCCCGGCGCGGCATCGGCCTGATCTACAAGACCAGCTACGACAAGGCGAACCGCACCTCCGGCAAGGCCGCGCGCGGGGTGGGGATGGCGGCGGCGCTCCCGGTCTTCGCCGAAATCCGGGAAACCCTTGCCCTGCCGACGCTGACGGATGTGCATGAGGCCGACCACTGCGCCCCGGTCGCCGAGGCGGTGGATGTGCTGCAGATCCCGGCCTTCCTCTGCCGCCAGACCGACCTGTTGCTGGCCGCCGCGCGCACGGGCCGGGCGGTGAACGTCAAGAAGGGCCAGTTCCTCGCGCCCTGGGACATGGCGAATGTCGCAGCCAAGGTGACAGAGGCCGGCAATCCGCGCGTGATCCTGACCGAGCGCGGCGCCTCCTTCGGCTACAACACGCTCGTCTCGGACATGCGCGCCTTGCCGATCATGGCGCGCACAGGGCACCCCGTGGTGTTCGACGCCACCCATTCAGTGCAGCAGCCGGGCGGGCAGGGGACCTCCTCCGGCGGGCAGCGCGAATTCGTGGAAACCCTGGCTCGGGCAGCCGTCGCCGTCGGCGTGGCGGGCCTCTTCATCGAAACCCACCAGGACCCGGACAAGGCCCCGTCTGACGGCCCGAACATGGTGCCGCTCGCGCAGTTCGAGGCGCTGATCACGCGTCTTCAGGCCATCGATGCGCTGGTGAAGGGGTTCTGATCCTCGCGATGAATCCCGTCGTCCTCATCCCCGCGCGCCTCGCCGCGACGCGTCTGCCGGACAAGCCGCTGGCCGACATCCACGGCGCGCCGATGATCGTCCATGTCTGGCGCCGCGCCGTCGCCGCCGGCATCGGCGAGGTCGTCGTCGCGACCGACAGCCCGGCCATCGCCGAGGCCGTGACCCGCGCGGGCGGGCGCGTGCAGATGACGCGCGCTGACCACCCCTCCGGCTCCGACCGCATTCATGAGGCGGTGGAAGCGCTCGACCCCGCCGGCGCGCATGACGTGGTGGTGAATGTCCAGGGCGACCTGCCGACCATCGAGCCCGCGACGATCCGCGCCGTGCTGGCGCCAATGGCCGAGCCTGCGGTGGACCTCGCCACCCTCGTCGCCCGCATCACGCGGGAGGAAGAGCGCACGGCGTCCCAGGTGGTGAAGATGGTGGGCAGCGAAGCCTCGCCCGGCCGCTTCCGCTGCCTGTATTTCACCCGCGCCACCGCGCCCTGGGGCGAGGGGCCGCTCTGGCATCACATCGGGCTCTATGCCTGGCGCCGCAGCGCGCTGCGGCGCTTCGTCGCGCTGCCGCCCTCGCCACTCGAAACGCGGGAGAAGCTGGAACAGCTGCGCGCGCTGGAAGCCGGCATGCGCGTGGACGCCGTCGCCGTGGACGCCGTGCCACTCGGCGTGGATACGCCCGAGGATCTGGCCCGTGCGCGGGAGATGCTCGCATGAGCCAATCGGCCCTGCACGCGACGCTGTTGCGGACCATCGCGCTCGAGGTGGATGGGCTGAAGGCCCTGCATGACGCGCTGGCCGGCGAGCTCGGTGCGCGCGTGCTCGACGCGGTGGCCGCGGTGCTCGCCGCGCCGGGCCGCGTCATCGTCACCGGCATGGGCAAGTCTGGCCATGTCGGCCGCAAAATCGCGGCGACGCTCGCCTCCACCGGCACGCAGGCGCATTTCGTGCACCCCGCCGAGGCGAGCCATGGCGACCTTGGCATGATCGGGCGCGAAGATGTGGTGCTGGCCCTGTCCTGGTCGGGCGAGGCGCCGGAGCTCGCCGACATCATCGCCTATACCCGTCGCTTCGCGGTGAAGCTGATCGCCATCACCTCTCGCGCCGAGAGCGCGCTGGGATCGGCCGCCGATATCTGCCTTGCGCTGCCGCGCATGCCGGAGGCCTGCCCGAACGGCCTCGCACCCACCACCAGCACGACGATGCAACTCGCGATCGGCGATGCGCTGTCCATGGCGCTGCTGGAGGCGCGGGGCTTCTCGCCGCAGGATTTCCGGCAATTCCACCCGGGCGGCAAGCTCGGCGCGCGGCTCAAGCGCGCGCGCGACCTGATGCATGGCGCGGAAGAACTGCCGCTGGTGCCGGAGACGGCGACGCTGGAGCAGGCGATCGTCGAGATGACCTCCCGCCGCTTCGGCGTGACCGGGGTGGTGGACGGGCAGGGGCGGCTCGCGGGGCTGCTGACCGATGGCGACCTTCGCCGCGCCTTCCAGCGCGGGCTGGCGATGGGCGGGCCGGCCGCGGCCGCGATGACGCCCGCACCCCGCACGGCCGCGCCGGAGATGCTGGCCGCCGACCTGCTCGCACTGATGAATGAAAAGCGAATCACCAGCTTGTTCGTCGTGGACGGCGGGAAGCCCGTCGGCATCCTGCATCTGCACGACCTGCTGCGGGCAGGGGTTCTGTAGCCCCGGTCTGAATGCTATGCTCCGCCCCATGACCCAGAAGGCCCGCATCTTCCGCTCGCCCAAATCGGCCATGCAGTCCGGCCGCGCCCGCTCGCAGGATTGGGTCCTGCAGTATGAGCCGCTGGAGCCGAAGCGCATTGATCCGCTGATGGGCTGGTACGGGTCGGGCGATACGCGGGCGCAGGTGACGCTGGCCTTCCCGACGGCCGAGGCCGCGATCCTCTGGGCGGAGTCCCGCGGCATCGCCTATGAGGTCGAGAGCGCCCCGCCGGCGCGGGCCGATATCCGCCCGAAGAGCTACGCCGACAATTTCCGCTTCGGCCGCACCGACAACTGGACGCATTAGTTTAGGCCTCAGGCGCCGGCGCCTGGCGTCAGTGCCGCCAGCCGCGCCCTTGGCTTGCGCGCCGCAGACATGGTGCGCCGGGGGTGAGGGCGGTCGCAGCGCGGGGCCGCGTTTGCGGCCCGGGGGGCCGGTTCTCGGTGCGTTGGCGCTACCCGGGCTGGCGGGCCGATGCTAAGGGGCCGGGCGGGGCGCCCGTAGCTCAGCTGGATAGAGCATCGGATTTCTACTCCGTAGGTCGGGGGTTCGAATCCCTCCGGGCGCGCGCCGTGCCGTGTCTCAGCTGCCGTCCAGCGCCAGCACCGCGAAGCTCGCCAGCCAATGGCTGCCCATGTAGTGCCCGTCCACCTCCGCGATCGAAGCGGCGATGTGCCGTTCGGCAGCGCCCTCGGCCAGCGCGCGGCGCGGATCGGCGGCGGCGAAGCCGGCCGCCAGCCCGCGCCAGCACCAGGCGCGCGACAGGTTAAGCCCATCCAGATGCACGATCTTGCCGTCGCTCCGATCCGCGACGCGCGCGGGCGTGAGCAGCGCGGCGGGCTCCCCCTGCGCCAACCGCGGCAGGTAGCGGTCGCGCCAGGCGGCGAACTCCGCCGCCGGCAGCAGGCGGGCCATGCAGAGCGCTTCGGCGAGCGTCGGCGAGAGGAAATCCTCGCCCGACGGCTCCCAGGCCTGCGCATCGGCATCGTCGCCATACCAGCGGCGCGCCGTCGCGCGCAGCAACTCGAGCAGCGCTGGGTCATGGCGTTCTGCCCAGTCGGCGGCCAGCGTCAGCGCAAAGGCGGTGTTCGAATGCACGCCGTGCCGCACCGGATAATCCGCGCGCGGCAGATGCGCGGTGAAGCGCGCCGCGAAATCGGCAGCAAGCGGCGCGAGCGTTGCCGCCCAGGCGCCGTTGAGCTCCGTATGAAGCTTCAGCAGCCACGCCCAGCCATAGGGCCGCTCAAAGCCGCGCGAGGCGGGGCGGGCGAGGAAGGCGCGCTCGGCCTCGACATTCGCCTCGGTGAAGGCGGCATCGAAGCGCGCGGCGATGGCGGGCGCGCTTGGCAGCGCCGGGAAGCGGCGCAGCAGCCGCGCCAGCATCCAATGCGCATGCACGCAGGAATGCCAGTCGAAGCTGCCGTGAAAGACCGGATGCAGATCGGATGGCCGCCGCAGGTCATCCGGCCCTTCCAGCACCTGGTCGAGCTTCTGCGGCCATTCCTGGCCGACATGACCGAGCGCGATGCGCGCGAAGGCCTCGGCGCGGCCGGAATCAAGTTTCATCGGCGGCGAGGCCCGCGCCCCTCCGGATAGGGCCAGCGCGGATCGGCGAATTCCTGCAGCTCCAGCTTGTAGCCCTCGGGGTCGTGGAAGAAGCAGGAATGGATCACGCGCCCGGGCGACATGTCGGGCGCGTTTTCGAAGGGCACGCCGCGCGCGCGCAAATGGGCGTAAGCCGCCTCCACATCGCGCACCAGGAAGGTGAAGATCATCCCCTTGGTGCCGAGCGGCCGGTTCGGGATGTCGCAGAGGCCGATGAAATGCGTCGGGCTCGCGCGGTAGATGCGCGTCCGCCCGCCAGCCACCTGCTGGTCCATCACGAAGGGGAGGTCCAGCACCTCGCCATAGAAGCGGGCGAGGCGGTCGAGGTCCTTCGTGTAGAGCCAGGTGACGCTCTGCTCGAAAAAAATCTTTTCCTGCGTCGCAGGGCTTTCTGCCATGTCCCGCTCCCTTTCGGCGCCAGCAGAAAAAACATCTCGCAGCCTAGCTGCATCCCGAACATGCCTGATCTCCGCCGGTCGCGAAACGGCAACGGCGCCGTGCTGGAAACCGCCCCGCCTCATTCCCTATCTTGCCCCTCCCGCGCGCGCGGAATGGACAGGTGCCCCGGTCGCAGGCCGGGCGCGGCGCGGTGCCGGCACTCTGTCGCTGCCGGGTCGAGGTGAAGGACTGAGATGATGGATGCCGCGGTGCTGTCGGATCAGGTCGTGGATGGGTTCTGGGGTGCGGTTGGCCGCACGCCGCTGATCCGGCTGCGCCGCGCTTCGGAGGCGACGGGCTGCGAGATCCTCGGCAAGGCGGAGTTCATGAACCCCGGCGGGTCGGTGAAGGACCGCGCCGCGCTCGGCATCCTGCAGGATGCGGTGGCGCGCGGCGCGCTGACGCCGGGCCAGCCCGGCACGATCGTGGAAGGCACGGCCGGGAATACCGGCATCGGCATTGCGCTCGCGGCCAATGCGATGGGCTGGCGCAGCGTCATCGTCGTGCCGGAGACGCAGGCGAAGGAGAAGCTCGATTACCTCCGCATGATCGGCGCCGATCTGCGCCTCGTGCCCGCAAAGCCCTTCGCCGATCCGGGCAACTACGTCCATGTCTCCCGTCGGCTGGCAGAGGAGCTGGGCGCGGTCTGGGCCAACCAGTTCGACAACCTCGCCAATGCCCGCGCGCATGAGGCGACGACCGGCCCAGAGATCTGGGCGCAGGCCGCAGGCCGCGTTGATGGCTTCACCTGCGCCTGCGGCACGGGCGGGACTCTGGCCGGTGTCGCGCGCGCGCTGAAGGCGCGGGATGCGAAGGTGCGGATCGTGCTGGCCGACCCCGAGGGCAGCGCGCTCGCCTCCTGGGTGAAGACGGGCGAGCTAAAGGCGAGTGGCAACTCCATCACCGAGGGTATCGGCCAGGCCGCCCGCGCGCCGGGCAATCTGGCGCAGGCGCGCGAGGTGATCGACGACGCGCTCACCATCACGGATACGGAGGCGCTGGAGCAGGTGTTTGACCTGCAGGCGCATGAGGGCATCTCGGTCGGCGGCAGCGCGGGGTTGAATGTCGCGGCCGCGATCCGCTTGGCGCGGCAGATGGGGCCGGGGCACCGGATCGTGACCATCCTCTGCGACGGTGCGGCGCGCTATCAGTCAAAGCTGTTCAACCCGGACTTCCTGCGCGAGCGCGGGCTGCCGGTGCCGCCCTGGATGGCGTGAGCGACCGATGGAAATCCTCGAACTCGCCCGCACTATCCGCGCCCGCGATCCCGCCCGGCCGGGCCGGATCGAGGCCGTGCTTTGCTATGCCGGGCTGCATGCCGTGCTGTGGCATCGGCTGTCGCATGCGCTGTGGCGGATTGGGCTGCGCGGGCTCGCGCGGTTCTCCTCACATCTTGCCCGCACGCTGACGGGGATCGAGATCCATCCCGGCGCGCGCATCGGGCGGCGGCTCTTCATCGACCACGGCATGGGCGTGGTGATCGGCGAGACGGCGGAGATCGGCGATGATGTGCTGATCTATCACGGTGTGACCCTCGGCGGCCTGTCCGGCCATCCGGGCAAGCGCCATCCGACGATCGAGGATCATGTGACGATCGGCGCAGGCGCGCAGGTGCTCGGGCCCATCCTGATCGGGCGCGGCGCGGGCATCGGCTCGAATGCCGTGGTGGTGAATGCGGTCGCGCCTGGCTGCACCGTGGTCGGCATCCCTGCGCGCCCGCCGAAGGGCAGCCCCTGCGACGATGGCGGCATCGGCTATGGGTTGCGCGACGCGACGGAGGATCCGGTGGGGGAGCAGATCGGCGCGCTGCGCGCCGAGATCGCGGCGCTCCGCGCGGAGCTCGACTGCCTCCGGCAATCCCAGCGCGAGGGGGTCTGAACCCCGCTTGACGCGCCGGTGTCGCGGCCGGAGGTTGCCCGCATGAGCGATGAGACCCCCATTCTGGTGACGCGCGAGGGCGCCGTGGTGCGCGCCGTGCTGAACCGCCCCGCGCGGCGCAATGCAATGAGCGAGGCGCTGGTCGCCCGGCTCGACGATCTGCTGGCGGAATTGCGGGAAGACCGCACGGCGCGGGTGCTGGTCATCTCGGGCGCGGGCGGGCATTTCTGTGCCGGGCTCGACCTGACCGAGGTCGCCGCGCCCGCAGACCCGGCCACGAAGCTCGCCCATCAGCAGGAGCGCAACCGCAAGACTGGTGGGCGTTTCCAGGCGATCTCCGACCTGCCGCAGGTGGTGATCGCGGCGGTGGAGGGCAGCGCCTTCGCCGGCGGCCTTGGCTTCGTCTGCGCCGCCGATATCGCCTTCGCCGGGCCAACCGCACGCTTCTGCGCGCCCGAGGTGCGGCGTGGTTTGGTGCCGGCGCAGATCCTGCCCTGGCTTTCCCGCCGCATGGGCCGCAGCGCCGCGGCGAAGCTCTGCCTGCAAGGCAACACGATCGACGCTGCGGAGGCTGCGCGGATCGGCCTGGTGCATGACGCGGTGCCCGACCTCGAAGCCGCGGTGTCCGCGGCGATTGCCGACATATTGGAAGGCGCCCCGAATGCGCTCGCAGAGACCAAGGCGCTGATCGCGGCCCTCGGCGCGACCGTGCCCGCGGCCTACGCCGAGGCTGGGGCGGCGTCCTTCGCACGCCAGGCGGCCGGGCCCGAGGCCGCCGAGGGCATTGCCAGTTTCAAGGCCCGTCGCAAGCCCAGCTGGGCGCCGGGCTGAGCAAGGGAAGGGGATCACGCCATGACCGCCTGCATTATCGGCTGGGCGCATACGCCCTTCGGCAAGCTCGAAGACCCGGATATCGAAAGCCTGTTCGGCCGCGTCGCCATGGCCGCCATCCATGATGCCGGCATCGCACCGGCAGAGGTGGATGCGGCCTTCGTCGGCGTCTTCAATGGCGGCTTCTCGAAACAGGATTTCTTCGCCTCGCTGCTGCTGAGCCATGTGCCCGAGCTGCGCTTCAAGCCGACCACGCGCTATGAGAATGCCTGCGCCACTGGATCGGCCGCGATCCACGGCGCGCTCGATTTCCTGGCCGCCAAGCGCGGCCGCTTTGCCCTGGTGGTCGGCGCGGAGAAGATGACCGCGACGCCGGGCCCCGAGGTCGGCGAGATCCTGCTCTCGGCCAGCTACCGCAAGGCGGAAGGCGAGATTCCCGCGGGCTTCGCCGGCGTCTTCGGCCGCATCGCCGAGACCTATTTCCAGCGCCATGGCGACCAGTCCGACGCGCTCGCTGCGATCGCGGCGAAGAACCACAAGAACGGCGTGGCCAACCCCTATGCGCAGATGCGCAAGGATCTCGGCTTCGCCTTCTGCCGCGCGGAGAGCGAGCGCAACCCCTTCGTCGCCCCACCGCTGAAGCGCACCGATTGCAGCCTGGTCTCGGATGGCGCCGCGGCGCTGATCCTGACGGATGAGGAGACGGCGCGGACGATGGCGAAGGCGGTCCGCTTCCGCGCCGCCGCGCAGGCGACCGATGTGATGCCGATCGCCGCCCGCGACATCATCCGCTTCGAGGGCGCGCGCGCGGCCTGGGGGCGGGCGCTGGATCAGGCGGGGCTCGCGCTTGGCGACCTCTCCTTCGTCGAGACGCATGACTGCTTCACCATCGCCGAGCTCATCGAATACGAGGCGATGGGCCTGACGCCGGACGGGCAGGGGGCGCGGGCGGCGTTGGAGGGCTGGACGGCCAAGGATGGGCGGCTGCCGGTGAACCCCTCGGGCGGGCTGAAGTCGAAGGGTCACCCGATCGGCGCGACGGGCGTGTCCATGCACGCCATGGCCGCCATGCAGCTGACCGGCCAGGCCGGGGAGATGCAGCTGTCCAAGGCCGATCTCGCCGGCGTGTTCAACATGGGCGGGGCCGCGGTGGCCAATTACTGCTCGATCCTGGAGAGGCTGGACTGACGGCATCGCGGGGCGATGGCGGCCTGTGGATAAGATTCTTCAGACCGCGAGTGGTCTCTGGCACGCTGGTTGCTGAGGGGTGAACGTCATGCGACGGGCTAGGCCCGTCCCTGGCAGCTTAGCCTTCCTCAACCTTGCCTTAGGGCCGGTCCGCAAGGACCGGCCCTCTTCTTTTGTGCTCCTTTTCAAGACGTTTGGCCGAGGCGTGCCCCGGCAGGGCCTTCGGCGCGTGGCGATCCGACACTCGGGCTGGTAGGGCAGAGTATAAGAATCGCAAAATGCGAACCGTAACGCGACGCATAAACGCGGGCGACGATATGGTTTAGATATGGGGCGAAATTCGTGACTTGGCCGCGCAATCCACCCAAGCGTCGGCCCCGCCACGGCCCGAGCAGCGTCCAGCGCCACCGGCACCGCCGGCGGAACCAGCGCGCTGTTCGGCGAGACGGCGCAGCTGCCCGTGATCCACGGCGCGATGTCCGGCGCCGCCCAGCAGGCGCAGGTCGCGTCGCTGACCTAGTAGGGGCGCTCAGCCCGGCAGCAGCACCGTCGCGGCGGCCTGCGCCGCGATGCCCTCGCCGCGCCCGGTGAAGCCGAGCCGCTCGCTCGTCGTCGCCTTCACCGACACGCGGTCGATCTCGACGCCGAGGAGCTCCGCCAGCCGCGCGCGCATCGCCGGCGCGTGCGGGGTGATCTTCGGCTGCTCGCAGATCAGCGTCACATCGACATTGGCCAGCACCCCGCCGCGCGCAGCGATGCGCTCCGCCGCATGGCGCAGGAAGCGCGCGCTATCCGCATCCTTCCACTGCATCTCGGACGGCGGGAACCAGCGGCCGATATCGCCTTCGGCCAGCGCGCCATAGATCGCATCGCACAGCGCATGGATGCCGACATCGGCATCCGAATGGCCATCGAGCCCGAAGGGGCAGGGGATCACGACGCCGCAGAGCACCATCGGCCGGCCTTCGACGATGCGGTGCACGTCGAAGCCCGTGCCCATACGGGGGATCATCCGGGCGAGCATCGCAGATTCCACGCGGGCCAGGTCCTCCGACCAGGTGATCTTCACATTGGACTCATGCCCCGCGACCAGCGCGACGGGAAGGCCCGCCGCTTCCAGCAGCTGCGCATCATCGGTCGCCTCCTCGGTCGCCGCGCGATGCGCCGCCAGCAGCGCCCCGAAGCGGAAGGCCTGCGGGGTCTGCGCGCGGTAGAGTCCCGCCCGCGCCACGGTCGCCGCGATCCGCCCGGCTTCCCCGCGCTTCAGCGTGTCGGAGACCGGGAGCGCCGGGATGGCGCCGGGCACCTCCTTCAGCGCGGCCAGCAGCGCCGCCACGGTGCCGGGCGGCACCACCGGGCGGGCCGCGTCATGCACCAGCACGATATCTGGCGGATCGGCTTCCAGCGCTTCGAGCCCGCGCCGCACGCTCTCCTGCCGGGTGGCCCCGCCCGCGACCGGGGGACGGATGGGCAGGCCCTCGAGCATCGCGGCGAGCGCGGCTTCCTCGCTGGGCGCGCTGACGGGCTGGATGGCGTCCACGCCGCCCTCGCGCAGCAGCGCCTCCGCAGCATGGCGCAGCACGGGGCGGCCGAGCAGGGGGATCGCCTGTTTCGGCACCTCGCCGCCAAACCGCGTTCCGCGGCCCGCGGCCACCAGCAATGCAACAGCTCTCATGTTTTGGATGCTACGCCCCGCATGGCCTGTCGGGGAGAGGCTGAGGGCGACCCATCCGCCAGGAGAAGTTGCCACATTTTCTAGCATTCCGCACGAAAGGCGCATCTTCCCCATTGCTGCACGGGCAAGAATCCGCTTATTGCCCAAATCATGAGCAGCTCTCCCCCGGCCGCGCCCCTGCCGGCGATCCGCCCCCTCGATCTCGGCGGCGCGCGCATCCAGACGCCGGTCATCCTCGCCCCCATGTCGGGCGTCACCGATCTGCCCTTCCGCCGCCTCGCCCGCGGGCTCGGCACGGGCCTCGTCGTCTCCGAGATGATCGCCTCGACCGCGATGGTGCGAGAGAACCGCAACACGCTGAAGATGGCGGAGGTGGATGGCTTCGGTTCGCCCTCCTCCGTGCAGCTGGCCGGCTGCGACCCGCAGGTGATGGCGGAGGCGGCGAAGCTCGTCGTGGATCGCGGTGCGGCGATCGTCGACATCAATTTCGGCTGCCCGGTGAAGAAGGTGGCACTCGGCCAGCAGGCGGGCTCCGCGCTGATGCGCGACGAGATCGCCGCCGCGCGCATCCTGGACGCGATGGTGAAGGCCGTCCCGGTGCCCGTCACGCTGAAGATGCGCATGGGCTGGGACCACAAGAGCCTCAATGCGCCGCGGCTCGCGAAGATCGCCGAGGAATGCGGGATCCGCCTGGTCACGGTGCATGGCCGCACCCGGCAGATGTTCTACAACGGCACCGCCGACTGGGCTTTTGTCCGAAACGTGAAGGATGCCGTGCGCATCCCCGTCATCGTGAATGGCGACATATTGGGCCCCGAGGACGCGGCGGAGGCGTTGCGCCAGTCCGGCGCCGATGGCGTGATGATCGGCCGCGGCTGCTATGGCCGCCCCTGGCTGCCGCGGCTGGTCGCGCGCTTCCTTGAGACCGGTGAACGCGTCGCCGAGCCCGACCTCGCCGAGCAGCTCGCGACGCTGCTGCAGCATTACGACGCGATGCTGGCCCATCACGGCCGCGATCCCGGCATGCGGCTCGCGCGGAAGCATGTCGCCTGGTACTCGAAGGGCCTGCCGGGCTCGGCGGAATTCCGCGCCGAGGTCAATCGCATCGACGATGCCGATGCGGTGGTCGCGCTGATCCGCCGCTTCTACGAACCGCTCGTCGAACGCGGCGTGGCGCGCGAGCGTCCCGTGCGTGAGGCCGTGGGCGAGACCACAGGCGAAGACGGGCTGATGGCGGCATGAGCGGCGCCGCACTCACCCGCGGCAAGCCCCGGCCAGAGGCGCTGTCGCCCGAAGCTGCGGCGGTCCTCGGCGCGCTGCCGGTGGCGGCCGTCGTGCTCGATCCAGCCGATCGCTTTCGCTACGCCAACCCGGCGGCCGAGCTGTTCTTCCAGCACTCCGCGCCCTTCCTCTCGGCGCTGTCGCTGCGCGACCTGCTGCCGCCGGATAACCGCCTTTTTGGCCTGCTCGCGCAGGTGCGGCGCCACGACGCGCCGGTGCATGACCACGACCTGGTGCTCGAAAGCCCTAGGCTCCGGCGCTTCGGCGTCGCCGCCCAGGGCGCGCCGCTGCCGGAGATGCCGGGCTGCGTTGTCCTGACGCTGCATGACGCGTCCACCGCGCAGATGCTCGACCGGCAGCTGAACTTTCGGGGCGCCGCGCGCGGCGCTTCCGCCATGGCGGCGATGCTCGCGCATGAGGTAAAAAACCCACTTTCGGGCATCCGTGGCGCCGCGCAGCTTCTGGAACAGGGCGCGAGCGAGGCCGACCGCGAGCTTTGCCTGCTGATCCAGGATGAGACCGACCGCATCAAGAACCTGGTCGAGAGGATGGACATGTTCTCCGACCGGCCTATCGACCGGGCGGGGGTGAACATCCACGAGGTGCTCGACCATGTCCGGCGCATCGCGCTGTCGGGCTTCGCGGCGCAGTTGCGGATCGTGCAGGACTACGACCCCTCCCTGCCGCCGGTCTGGGGTAATCGCGACCAGCTGGTGCAGATCCTGCTGAACCTGGTGAAGAACGCCGCCGAGGCGGTGGACCCGCGCGAGGGCGAGATCCAGCTCATCACTGCCTTCCACCATGGCGTGCGCATCGCCGTGCCTGGCAGCTCTGAGCGCGTGCACCTGCCGCTGCAGGTGGTGGTGCGCGACAACGGGCCCGGCATCCCCGAGGAAGTGCGCGCCACCCTTTTCGAGCCATTCGTCACCACCAAGCGTGGCGGGCAGGGGCTTGGCCTCGCTCTGGTGGCGAAGCTCGTTGCCGACCAGGGCGGGCTGATCGAATGCGACAGCCGCCCCGGCCGCACCACCTTCCGCCTTTCGCTGCCCGCGCCGCCCCGCCGCGCCGATCAGGGAGACACGCCATGAGCGAGGTTGCCGCCCCGCCGGGTTCCGCGACGACGCGAACGATCCTGATTGCCGATGACGACCGGGCGATCCGCACGGTGCTGAGCCAGGCGCTGGGGCGGGCGGGCTATCATGTCCGCGCCACCTCCTCCGCCGCGACGCTCTGGCGCTGGGTGGAGGATGGGGAGGGCGACCTCGTCATCACCGATGTCATCATGCCGGATGAGAACGGGCTCGACCTCGTGCCGCGCATCCGCCGCGTGCGGCCGGATCTGCGCGTCCTGGTGATGAGCGCGCAATCCACCTTCTCCACCGCGCTGAAGGCGACCCAGCGCGGTGCCTTCGACTACCTGCCGAAGCCCTTCGACCTGAAGGAATTGCTCGCCGTCGTCGGCCGCGCGCTCGCCGCCCCGACGCCGAGCGAGGCGACCGAGGGCGAGGAGCAGGAGGAACGCCTGCCCCTGGTCGGGCGCAGCCCAGCGATGCAGGAAATCTACCGCACCGTCGCGCGGCTCACGACCACCGACCTTACGGTGATGATCACGGGCGAATCCGGCACGGGCAAGGAGCTGGTTGCGCGCGCGCTGCACGATTACGGGCGCCGCCGGGCGGGGCCGTTCGTCGCGATCAACATGGCCGCGATCCCGCGCGAGCTGATCGAAAGCGAGCTGTTCGGCCATGAGCGTGGCGCCTTCACCGGCGCGCTGAACCGCGGCGTCGGCCGCTTCGAACAGGCCGCCGGCGGCACCCTCTTCCTCGACGAGATCGGCGACATGCCACCCGAGGCGCAGACCCGCCTGCTGCGCGTGCTGCAGGAAGGCGAATTCACCACTGTCGGCGGCCGCCAGCCGATCAAGGCGAATGTTCGCATCGTGGCGGCGACCCACCGCGATCTGCGCCAGGCGATCCGCGGGGGCATGTTCCGCGAGGATCTGTTCTACCGCCTGAACGTCGTGCCCATCCGCCTGCCGCCGCTGCGCGAACGGGCCGAGGATATCCCGCTGCTCGCGCGGCACTTCCTGGAACGCGCGCGCGCGGCCGGGCTGCCGGGCAAGCAGCTCGACCAGGGCGCGCTCGACCGGCTGAAGGCGCATAACTGGCCGGGCAATGCGCGCGAGCTGGAAAACCTCATGCGCCGCCTGGCCGCGCTCTACCCGCAGGAGATCATCGGCGCCGATGCGGTCGCGAGCGAGCTGGCCGAAGCCGCCCTGCCCGCCGAGGAAGCCGCCCGCGCGCCGGAAACCCTTGAGCAATCGGTCGAACGCCACCTGCAGGGCTTCATGGCCGCGCATAAGGACGGGATGCCGATCCGCGACCTCTATGACCGTGTCCTGGCCGAGGTGGAGCGCCCCCTCCTGCGCCTCGCTTTGTCCGCCACGCGCGGCAACCAGATCAAGGCCGCGGCGCTGCTAGGGCTCAACCGGAACACCCTTCGGAAGAAGCTGCGGGAGCTGGAGCTGCCGGTGGTGCGCGGCCTGTCCTGACGCCCAGGGCCGCCCTGCCTGGCCGCCCTTCCGGGCCGGGTGGCTGCGCAGCCGGCGTTCTTTGCTATGCTGGCGCTGTGAGCGGATCAGCCGACCCCTTTCCCCCCGCCGCCAGGGCGCGGAGCGTGCGCCCTTGAGCGGGGCGGCGACCAGCGCCCCGCAGGCCGGCGAGACGCCCCCGGGGCGGTCCCGGCTGGCCGACCGGCTGCTCGGCCGGGCGATGACGCTCGGGCTCGCCGTCACGGCGCTGCTGCTCGGAATCGCGACCTTCGTGCAATTGGCTGGCGGCTCGCCGACCGGGCCGACCGGGCCAGGGCAGGTGGTGGCGATCGTGCTGGCCAATGCCGCGGTGCTGGTGCTGCTGGCCGCGTCCCTGGTCGCGCGCATCGTCCGCGTCTGGGCGGAGCGCCGCCGCGGCAGCGCCGGGTCCCGGCTGCATGTGCGCCTGGTGCTGCTGTTCGGCGTCGTAGCCGTGGTGCCGGCGCTGATCGTCGCCGCCTTCGCCGCGGTGTTCTTCAACCTCGGCATCCAGGCCTGGTTCAACGATCGGGTGCGGTCCACCCTCGAAGTCTCGCTCGTCGCCTCCCGCGCCTGGCTCGACAACCACCGCGACGAGATCCGGGTGGACGCGCTGGCCATGGCCGCCGATCTCAACCGGGCCGCCCAGGTCTTCCTGCCCCATAACCCGATCGCCTTTGAGCGGACGCTCGCCACCCAGGCCTCAATCCGCGGCCTGACCGAGGCGGTGGTGATCGAGCCGCGCCTCGGCCAGATCGTCGCGCAGGCCGGCTTCGTGGCCGGCGGCGTGGTGGAACTGCCCTCTGCCTGGGCGCTCGAGCAGCTGCGCCAGGGCGAGGTCGCGGTCGTCCCGGGCGAGAGTGAGGCGCGGGTGCGCGCACTGGCGCTGCTCGATGCCACGCCGGAGATGGTGCTGGTCATCGGCCGGCCGCTCGACGGCGGCATTCTGGAACATCTGCGTCGCACCGAGATGGCCTTCCAGGAATACGACCGCCTGGACCGCAACCGCGGCAGCCTGCAGATCACCTTCGCGCTGGTCTTCCTCTGCGCGGCACTGCTGGTGATGCTGGCCGCGGTGCTGATCGGGCTTGTCTTCGCCAACCAGCTGGCGCGGCCGATCAGCCGACTGATCGCGGCGGCCGAGCGCGTGCGGAGCGGCGACCTCTCGACCCGAGTGGAGGAGGGCGCGGCGGGCGACGAACTCGCCTCCCTCTCGCGCGCCTTCAATCGGATGACCAGCCAGCTCGGCGCCCAGCGCGGCGAACTGATGGAGGCCTATCGCCAGCTCGACGAACGGCGGCGCTTCACGGAAACCGTGCTGTCGGGCGTCACCGCCGGCGTGGTCGGCCTGGATGCGGAGGGGCGGATCAACCTGCCGAACCGCAGCGCGAGCGAATTGCTCGGCATCGACCTCGATGCCGGGCTCGGCCTGCCGCTGGCGAAGGTGGTGCCGGAATTCGCCCCGCTGATCGCCGAAAGCGCGGCCGCCCCCGAACGCCCGCGCATGGCCGAGATCCCGATCGGCCCGTCCTCACGCCGGCGAATGCTGATCGCGCGGATCGGCGCCGAGATGCAGCGCGGCCGTGTTGTTGGCTTCGTGCTGACCTTCGACGACATCACCGAACTGCAATCGGCGCAGCGCAAGGCCGCCTGGGCCGATGTGGCGCGCCGGATCGCGCATGAGATCAAGAACCCTCTGACACCGATCCAGCTCTCGGCCGAGCGGCTGAAGCGCAAATACCTGAAGGAGATCGGCAGCGACCCCGAGACCTTCCGCAGCCTGACCGACACGATCGTCCGCCAGGTCGGCGATATCGGGCGGATGGTGGATGAATTCTCGGCCTTCGCGCGCATGCCCCAGCCGGTGATCCACCCCGATGATATCGGCCAGGTGGTGCGGGAGGCGCTGGTGCTGCAGCGGGCCGCGCATCCCGAGATCGCCTATGAGGTCACAATTCCCGCCCCCGCGCCCGTGCTGCCGGTGGACCGCCGGCTGATCGGCCAGGCGCTCACCAACCTGTTGCAGAATGCGGCCGATGCAGTCGCGGCAAGGCCGCGCGGGGAGGAGGCTGGCAGCCCGGTCGCCGAGGGGCAGGGGGGGCGCATCGCGGTCCGGGTCGAGCCGGGCGGGGAGGGGGCCGCCATCGTGGTCGAGGATGATGGCATCGGCCTGCCCGATGGCGAGGACCGCGCCCGCCTGACCGAGCCCTATGTGACGCACAAGGCGAAAGGGACCGGGCTCGGCCTTGCCATCGTGAAGAAGATCATGGAGGACCATGGGGGGCGGTTGCTGCTCGAGGACCGGCCGGACGGTCCCGGGACGCGGGCCGTCCTGATCCTGCCCGCCGAATCGGCGGCGCGGCGCGACGAAACGGGGGTGGGCGTGGGGCGTGTCGGCCATGGCGCATGACATCCTGATCGTGGATGACGAGCCCGATATCCGCGCCCTCATTGAGGGCATCCTGTCGGATGAGGGCTACGAGACGCGCCAGGCGGCGAATTCGGACCAGGCGCTCGCGGCCTTCCGCCAGCGCCGGCCGTCGCTGGTGATCCTCGACATCTGGCTGCAGGGCTCGAAGCTCGACGGGCTCGGCATCCTGCAGGCCCTGCAGCAGGAGGCGCCGGGCCTGCCCTCCGTGATGATCTCGGGCCACGGCACGATCGAGACCGCCGTGCAGGCGATCCAGCACGGCGCCTATGACTTCATCGAGAAGCCCTTCAAGTCCGACCGGCTGCTGCTGATCGTCGCCCGCGCGCTGGAAGCCGCGCGGCTTAAGCGCGAATTGAGCGAGCTGCGCCTGCGCGCCGGGGCGGAGGCCGAGTTGGTCGGCGTCTCGCCGGCGCTCGCGCAGCTGCGCCAGGCGGTGGAGCGCGTGGCGCCCACTGGATCGCGCGTGCTGATCTCCGGCCCCGCGGGGGCGGGCAAGGAGGTCGCGGCGCGGATGCTGCACACACGCTCGCGCCGGAATGAGGGCCCCTTCGTTGCGCTGAACTGCGCGACCCTGGCCCCCGGCCGCTTCGAGGAGGAACTGTTCGGCGTCGAAGCCGGCGCCGACCCGGCCGCCCAGCCCCGCCGCGCCGGCGTGCTGGAGCGCGCGCATGGCGGCACGCTGCTGCTGGACGAGGTGGCCGACATGCCGCTGGAGACCCAGGGCAAGATCGTGCGCGCCTTGCAGGAGCAGGGCTTCACGCGACTTGGCGGTGCGCAGCGCGTGCAGGTGGATGTCCGCGTCATCGCGACCACCAGCAAGGATTTGCAGGCCGAGATCGCGGCCGGGCGCTTCCGCGAGGATCTGTTCTACCGGCTGGCCGTCGTGCCGCTGAAGATCCCGCCGCTGCGCGAGAGGCGGGAGGACATCCCGGCGCTGGCGCGGCACTTCATGGCGAAGTCCGTCGAGACCTCCGGCATGTCCCCGCGCGAGCTGTCGGAGGACGCGCTGGCGGCGATGCAGGCCTATGACTGGCCGGGCAATGTGCGGGAACTGCGCAACCTGATCGATTGGCTGCTGATCATGGCGCCGGGCGAGGCGCGGGAGCCCATCCGCCCCGACCACCTCCCGCCTCAGGTCGGTGCCGCAGCCCCCGCCGTGCTGAAGCTCGACCGTAGCAGCGAGATCATGACCCTGCCGCTCCGCGAGGCGCGGGAGCTGTTCGAGCGGCAATATCTGGAAGCCCAGCTGCTGCGCTTCGGCGGCAACATCAGCCGCACGGCCTCCTTCGTCGGGATGGAACGCAGCGCGCTGCACCGCAAGCTGAAGTTCCTCGGCGTGAACGCCGAGGACCGTGCGCCGGCGAACGGATGAAAACCGCAACAGATCAGGGACGATTGGTGCTGGCGGCCGGCGTCACGCGACGAGCGTGCCGGTGGCACGACGTCGGCCGAGCGCCCGAAGGGCGCCGCGCACAGACCGAGAGTGCCACCGGGCGCAACAGTCGCCTGCGCGAAGCCAAGCCGGCGGAGCCGGCGCCCGGCGTCTGAGGGTCCGAGAACATGTCAAAGATTGCCTACGTCAACGGCCGTTACCTCCCGCAGCCCGAAGCGGCCGTGAACATCGAGGATCGTGGCTACCAGTTCGGGGACGGCATCTACGAGGTCGTGCACCTCTATGACGGCCGCTATGTGGACGAGGATCTGCACCTCTCGCGGCTCGAGCGAAGCCTGAAGGAGATCCGGCTGCCCATGCCGATGTCGCGCGCCGCGCTCCGGCTGGTGCTGCGCGAGGTCGCGCGCCGCAACCGCGTGACGGAAGGGCTGCTCTACATGCAGGTCTCGCGCGGCGTCGCGCGGCGCGACCATCCCTTCCCGAAGACGCCGGTGCCGCCCGCGCTCGTTGTCACCGTCAAGCGCACCGCGCCCTATCCGACCGACATCGACAAGTGGCAGTCCGCCTGCATCACGCTGCCGGATCTGCGCTGGGCGCGGCGCGACATCAAGTCGGTCAACCTGCTGCCCAATGTCCTCGCTAAGCAAGCCGCGCGTGAGAAAGGCTGCATCGAGGCGATCCTGTATGACGAGACGACCGGCATCGTGAACGAGGGTTCCTCGACCACCTTCTGGATCGTGGACGCCAAGGGCGCGATCCGCACCCGCTTCCAGGACCATGTCATCCTGCCTGGCTGCACGCGGCTCGCGCTGATGGCCGAGCTCAAGGCCGCTGGCATCCCCTGGGACGAGACGCCCTTCACCCTGGACGATGTGCGCCAGGCGCGTGAGGCCTTCATCACCTCCGCCACCTCCTTCGTCCGGCCGATCACGAAGATCGACGACGCGCCGGTCGGCGACGGCCAGGTGGGGCCGGTGGTGCGGCGGCTGTTCGACCTCTTCGCGCGCCATGTGAAGGGCGACCTCAGGAACGCCGCGTGAAGGCGCCGATCTGCGTCCTCTGGGATTGGGACAACACGCTCGTCGATGGCTGGGCGGCGATCGAGCACGGGTTGAATGTCACCTTCCGTGAATTCGCCATGCCGGAATGGGACCGCGCCACCGTGCTCGCGCGCGTGCGCGGTTCGCTGCGGGATACCTTCCCCGGCATGTTCGGCACCGAATGGGAACGCGCGCGGGATGTCTTCTATGCCGCCGTGCGGTCCTGTCACCTCGATGTGCTGAACGCGATGCCGGGCGCTGCCGCGGCGATTGCGGCGGCGGGGGCGCTCGGGCCGCAGGGGGTCATCAGCAACAAGCAGGGACCGCTGCTGCGGGCCGAGGCCGCCCATCTCGGCTGGTCCGCGCATTTCGCAACCCTGATCGGCGCAGGCGACGCCACGGCGGATAAGCCGGACCCCGCGCCCTTCGGGCTGGCGCTTGGCGCCTGCGGCATCAATCCGAGTGCGGCAGTCTGGTATGTCGGCGACACCGCGCTCGACATGGAAGCCGCGCGGCGGGCGGGCTGCACGGCGGTGCTGGTCGGCGGGGCCACACATGACGGGGGGCTTGCCAATGCCCGCCCCGACCTGGCCTTCGACGATGCCGGGGCCCTGGCCCGGGCCCTCAGGGAGCTGGCCGGCCAACGCTGACCGAAGCGTTGAAATCCTGTCACGCGGACAGCCTCCCTTGCCAGGGCGCCCGGTCCTCTGGAAAGGTGCCACCGTGGGTCTTGCGCGCGGCGGCATGCTGCGGGGCAGGCCAACAACAAGAAGGACCAACCCTCCGTGGCCGCCGAAAAGTCGCAGAACGTACAGGACGTGTTCCTGAATCACGTCCGCAAGTCGAAGACCCCCGTGACCGTGTTTCTGGTCAACGGTGTGAAGCTGCAGGGCATCATCACCTGGTTCGACAATTTCTCCGTCCTGCTTCGCCGGGATGGGCACACGCAGCTCGTCTACAAGCACGCGATCAGCACCGTGATGCCGGGCGCGCCGATCTCGCTCTTCGATGCGACAGCCGCGGGCGCCGGCGCGGCCCCGGCCGCCGGGGCCGCCCCTGCAGAGGGCGCCACCCCCGCGCGTGAGGGCCGCCTCACTTTGGGGCGCGAGGTGACCCCTGTCGGTCGCAGCGAATAGCAACACGCCCGGGGAGAAGGGGCCCACCAAGGCCGCCGTCATCCTCCCCCATGAGCGCGCGGGGCGCGGCGATGGCGCCGCCACCCGCGCGGCCGAGGCGCGCCTGGCCGAGGCGGTGGGGCTCACCGCGTCCATCGGCCTGACCATCCTCCACACCGCCATCTACCCGCTGCGCGCCATGCGCCCCTCCACGCTGCTCGGCGAGGGCCAGGTGGGCATGGTGAAGGATGCGGTTGAGCGCCATGGCGTCACCGTCGTGGTCGTGGATGCCGCGCTCTCCCCGGTGCAGCAGCGCAACCTGGAGCGCGCCTGGGGCTGCAAGGTCATCGACCGCACCGGCCTGATCCTCGAGATCTTCGGCGAACGCGCCCGCACCAAGGAAGGCGCGCTGCAGGTCGAGCTCGCCCATCTCGACTACCAGCGCACGCGCCTCGTGCGGTCCTGGACCCATCTGGAGCGCCAGCGCGGCGGCTTCGGCTTCCTCGGCGGTCCCGGCGAATCGCAGATCGAGATCGACCGGCGCCTGATCTCCGAGCGCATCGTGAAGCTCAAGAAGGAGCTGGAGCAGGTGCGCCGTACCCGCGGACTGCACCGCAAGGCGCGCGAGCGCGTGCCCTATCCGGTCGTCGCGCTGGTTGGCTACACCAATGCCGGCAAGTCCACGCTGTTCAACGCGCTGACGGGTGCCGGCGTCTATGCGCAGGACCAGCTCTTCGCGACGCTCGATCCGACCATGCGCGCGATCAAGCTGCCGAGCGGGCGGACCGTGATTCTCTCCGATACGGTCGGCTTCATCTCCGAACTGCCGACGCAGCTGGTCGAAGCTTTCCGAGCCACGCTCGAGGAAGTGGCGGCGGCCGACATCATCCTGCATGTGCGCGACGCCGCGCATCCCGACACCGCGGCCCAGCGCGCCGATGTGCTGGGCGTGTTGGCGGAGATGGCCGATGGCGCCGGCGCGCCGCTCGATGATGCCTGGGAAAGCCGGGTGGTTGAGGTGCTGAACAAGGCCGACCTGATGGGCGGCGCGGATGCCGTGCCGCATCTCGAAGGCACGATCGCCGTTTCCGCGCTGACGGGCGATGGGCTGGACCGGCTGCGTGCCGCGCTGGATGAGCGGATGGCAGCTGGGATGGAGACGGTGGAGTATCGCCTCTCGCCTGCCGATGGAGCGGGTATCGCCTGGCTCTACGAGCATGGCGAGGTGCTCTCCCGCGACGATGCGGAGGAGGTGGTGCGGCTCACGGTGCGCCTCTCGCCCGCAGCTCGCGCGCGCTTCGAACAGAGAGCGTCGTGATCCGCGTCACATCCGCGTTGGCGCGCGATATCGCGGGCCTGCTGCGCGATGCCGCGCGCGCCGAGATCATGCCGCGATTCCGCCGGCTCGCGCCCGATGCGGTCCGCGCCAAATCCGGCCCGCTCGATCTGGTGACGGAAGCCGATGAGGCGGCGGAACGCGTGATCGCCGCCGAGCTCGGCCGGCTGATCCCGGGCTGCGTCGTGGTGGGGGAGGAAGCGACCGCCGCCGACCCCACGCTGCTCGACCGCCTGGCGGGTGCCGATTGCGCCGTCGTGGTGGACCCGGTGGACGGCACGGCGAATTTCGCCGCCGGCGTGCCGCTGTTTGGCTGCATGGCGGCGCTGTTCCTGAAGGGCGAGGTGGCGGCCGCCTGGATCCATGATCCGCTCGGCGACGACACCGCCATCGCGCTGCGCGGGGAGGGCGCCTGGATCGAGGATGCCGATGGACGCAGCCACGGCGCGCTGCGTGTTGCCGACCCCGTCCCGGTCGTGCGCATGGTCGGCACCGTCTCATGGGGCTGGATGCCGGAGCCGCTGCGCAGCCGCGTGCCGGGGCGACTGCCGCGTCTGGCCGCGACGCTGAATTTTCGGTGCGCCGCGCATGAATACCGTCTCGCCGCCGGCGGACATGCGCATCTGCTGGTCTACAACAAGCTGATGCCCTGGGATCACGCGCCGGGCTGGCTGATCCATCGCGAAGCCGGCGGCTACGCGGCGCAGTTCGACGGCGGCGCCTATGACCCCGCGCGGCATCGCGCGGGCGGGCTGATCTGCGCGCCCGATCGCGCCAGCTGGGACGCCGCGCGCGCGGCGCTGCTCGGTGATGCCTGACGAGGACGACGAGGACGACGATAGCCCACCCGGCCTGCCGCCCGGCACGCCCTTCTACATGACGCCGTCTGGCGCCGAGGCGCTTCGCGCGGAGCTGCGGCGCCTGTGGGACGAGGACCGGCCGAAGGTCGTGGAGGTGGTGTCCTGGGCGGCCTCCCTCGGCGACCGGTCGGAGAATGCCGACTACCAATATGGCAAGCGCCGCCTGCGGGAGATCGATCGCCGCGTGCGCTTCATCCGCAAGCGGCTGGAACGCGTACAGGTGGTGGACCCGTCGCATCAAGCGAAGCGAGATCAGGTCTTCTTCGGCGCCACCGTCACCTATGCGCGCGCCTCTGACGATGCGGAGGTGACGATCACCATCGTCGGCGTGGACGAGGCCGATGCCGAGGCCGGCCGCATCTCCTGGGTCGCGCCGGTTGCGCGCGCGCTGCTCGGCGCGCGCATCGGCGATACGCGGCGCCTGCGCACGCCGGCTGGCGCCGAGGAAATCGAGGTGGTGGCGATCAGCTACCCGGGGGAGCATCCGCCATGACCTCCGTGCTGCCCATCACCTTCGCCGGCTTCGCCGACACCGCTGAGAGCCTTGCGCTGGCGCTGCTGTTGGGCGCGCTGATCGGCGCCGAGCGCCAGTACCGGGAACGCATCGCGAGCCTGCGCACCAATGTGCTGGTCGCGCTTGGCTCTGCGGCCTTCGTGGATATGGGCATCCAGATGGCCGGCGCGGATGGCGCGATGCGCGTGCTGGCGAATGTCGTCACCGGCGTCGGCTTCCTCGGCGCCGGCCTGATCCTGCGGGAGGGCGCGACGATCCGCGGTCTCAACACCGCCGCGACGGTCTGGTGCTCCGCCGCCATTGGTGCGGCGGCTGGGGCGAATTTGCCGGTGCAGGCGATCGCGCTGGCGGTGTTCGTGCTGGTCTGCAACACCGCGCTGCGGCCGCTCGGCAAGTTGATCGACCGTCTGCCGGTGCGCGACCAGGCGGGTGAGGCGCGCTACCAGCTCTCCGTGACCGTGCCCGCCGCCCAGGTCGCGGAGGCGCGGGAGGCGTTGGGCGCAGAGCTTTCCACGGCCGGGTTTCCGGTGGCGGGATGGGAGCAGCATGCGAGGCCGGACAGCCAGGTGGTGATCCTGGCAACCCTGGTCAGCACCTCGGTGCGCCCTGAGGAGCTCGACGCCGTGGTCGCCTCGCTCCGGGGCATCGCAGGGGCCAGCGACGCGGCCTGGATCCGCAGCGCCTCCACCTGATTGGCCCCGGTGATGCCGGCGATCGGCGCCGGTGATTCGCAGGCGCCGCCGGACACCCCATCTGCGTCCCCGACCCGACCGGAGACCGCGCCATGCCCGCCCCCGACCCCACCGACCCGCTGCCGCCTGGCCTTGAGACGGTCCTCCTGCCGCGCACCCACGATATCGGTGGCTTCGAGGTGCGCCGCGCACTGCCCGCGCAGCAGCGCCAGATGGTGGGTCCCTTCATCTTCTTCGACCAGATGGGGCCTGGTGAGTTCCTGACCGGCAAGGGTGTGGATGTACGCCCGCATCCGCATATCGGCCTCTCGACCATCACCTATCTGTTCGAGGGCGAGATCCTGCATCGCGACAGCCTGGGCACCGCACAACCGATCGCGCCGGGCGATGTGAACTGGATGACGGCCGGCCGCGGCATCGCCCATTCCGAACGCACTGCCGCCGCGCGGCGCACTGCGCCGCATCGGCTGTCCGGCATCCAATCCTGGGTCGCGCTGCCGAAGGCGCAGGAGGAGAGGGCGCCCGATTTCGCGCATCATGCGGGCGCGACGCTGCCGGTGATCGAGGATGGCGGCGTGCAGCTGCGCCTTGTGGCCGGCGCCGCCTGGGGGGCACGCGCCCCGGTCGCTGTCGCCTCGGACCTCTTCTACGCCGATGCGGTGCTCGCCCCCGGCGCAAAGCTGCCCTTGCCCGAGCATGAGGAACGTGGCGCCTGGGTGATGGAAGGCGTGGTCGAGGTCGCGGGCCAGCGTTTCGAAGCGGGGCGCATGCTCGTCTTCCGCGCAGGCGATGCGGTGAGCGTCACGGCGGGCCCTGAGGGCGCGCGGCTGCTGCTGCTCGGGGGCGCGGCCATGGATGGGCCGCGCTACCTGTTCTGGAATTTCGTCAGCTCCTCCCGCGAGCGGATCGAGGAGGCGAAGCGCGCCTGGTCGCGCGATCGCATGGGCCTTGTCGTGCCCGGCGACGACAAGGAGTGGATCCCGCTGCCCGAGCGCAAGCCGACCAGCTGAGGCGCGGCATTGCGGCCCGCCTCAGCGGCCCCACTGCCACTCCCAGCTGAGGCCGACACGGTTGCCGGCTTCGCGGTCGCCGGTCTCGGCTTCCAGCCGCATGCGCGGTGTCAGGTCCACGCGCACGCCGACGCGGCTCGTGCCGGCCTCCGTGCCCTGCCGCACACCGACGTAGACGCCATCGGCGACATAGCGCCCGGCTTCCAGCGTGGGACCAGACCGCTCCTCCTCTGTCGTGCTGCCGCTGACGCGCTCGGTCTCGCTGCCGACCGCCAGGCGATCGAGACCGAGCCCGTCGCGCAACCGGCCGAGAATGCCGCCCCCCGCCGCGCCCGGCACCAGCCCCGCCGTGCCCGCCACCCCTGCGGCGATCTGCGCGATCTCGAAGGGCGAAAGCTCGCGCAGCGGCCGGTCGAAGAAGAGCCGCGCCAGAACCTCATCCGGCGGCAATTCCGGCACGGAGGAGAAGACAAGCTCCGGCGCCGTCGCTGGCCCCAGCACTTCGACCCGCGCGGTGTAGCCGCCCGATTGGGTCGAGGCGCGCAGCTGCAGGTCGGGCAGCAAGGCGCCATCCCAGGCCAGCCTGCCGCGATCGAACTCCAGCCGTTTGCCGGCGAGCGCGATCTCGCCGCGGCGCAGGTCGAGCGCACCGCTGATCTCGGGCGCGGCGATGCGGCCGCGCACCGAGACCTGCCCGCCAAGCTCTGCCTCCAGCCCGCGCCCGCGCACATAGACGCTGCGCGGGGCGGCCACATCCACGGCCAGCGCGATGGGCAGGGTGGCGTTCACCTCGCGTGGCGGCGCCGCGGCTTGGCGTGGCGCACGCCCGCGCGGCTGGCCGCGCTCCGTGACCGGGCTGAGGCTCCGCACGCTACTGCCGAGCCGGTCCGGGATGCGGAGCTCCGCGCGCCGCACCCGCACCTGTCCCGCGAGCAGCGCCTCCGTGGCGAGAGCGCCGGAGAGCCGAAGATCGGCATCGAGCGTCGTGCGCAGCAGATCGGAAACAACGGGCTGCGCATTCACCGCGCTCAGCGTCACATCCACCGGCAGGGCGCGCGCGAGCGGCTCGATCGTGCCGGCCAGCGCAAGCCGGCCTTCGCCCGGCGTGCGGCCCGTGATGTCGGCGCGCAGGCGTCGGCCCTCGGGGCGGAGCGTGCCGGCGATATCCGTGATGGCGATGCCGAGCACCCCGTTGCGGTAGATGCCGCCGGACAGCCGCACCTCCCCGCCCAGCACCGGCTCGGTGGGCGTGCCGGTGGCGCGTAGCGCAACGGCCAAGCGACCCGCCACGCGATCCGCGCCGGCCGCGAGGAAGGGCGCGCTGAGCGGGCCGAGATCGAGCGCGCCATCCAGCCGCGCCTCGAAGGGCAACTCGGCGCCCGGCCCGCGCGGAAAGCTCGCGCTTGCCGCAAGCCGCTGTTGCGCGCCAAGCCGCAGCTCGGCTTGCGTCGTGACCGCGCCGGCGCCGCTGCGACGGAGATCGAGACGCGCCTCGCCCGGCGGCAGGCCGCTGGCGACGGCAAGGCGCAGCGCAGTGCCGCGCAGCGCTGCCGTCAGCTCCGGCGCGGCGACGGGGCCGGTGAGGCGCGCTTCGCCGCTGATCGTGCCGGCGGGGCCAAGATCGGGCAGCAGCGGCGCGAGGGCAGCGAGGTTGAGCCCCGCCAGCGTCGCGCGCAGATCGGCCTGCTCCGGCCCGAAGCGGCCGGCGGCGCGGAGCGTGCCGGCGCGCGGCAAAGCGAGCGTTGTTGCGCCCAGCTCCAATGCGCCATCGGGGTGCAGCGTGATGCGCGCGGGCGCGGACAGGCGGATCGTCTCGCCAAAGGCGGTGGCGCGCAGCGCCGCGAGGTCGAGGCGACGCGCTCCATCTGCCGCCTGGGTCAGCCGGCCGCGCGCTTCCGCCTCGACATCCGCGACGCTGCCCGACAGCGCGATGTCGAGTGCAGCGAGCGTGCCGTCGGCGCGCGTGACCAGCTGGCGCGCTTCGGTCCCGGCCACGACAAGCCGCGGCGCCTCCAGCCGCGCGAGGAGACGCTGCTGCCCGTCTTCCAGCGCACCGCGCGCTTCCAGCGCGAAGCTGCCAGCCAGCGGCTGGCCGAGCAGTGGCGCCAGCGGGACGAGGTTGTCGGCCTTGAGCCGCGCCTCGCCCTCCGCGCGCCAATCCGTCGGGTGCAGGCGCCCGGTGGCGGTGAGCGCGAGCGGGCCGAGGGCTGCCTCCGCGGCGTCGAGCCGAAGCCAGCCGCCCTCCTCGGGATGGCCCTGCACCGAAAGCGAGAGCGGCAGCGCCTGCACCGTGCCGCTCGCGCGCGCCGCAACGGCCGGGCGCGTCGCGGGCGTGGCGATCCGGGCCGACAGCGCGAATTCCTCCACGACACGCCCTGCTGCCTCCAGCCGCGCGCTTTCGGCGTCCAGCGTCAGCGTCGGGTCATCGTTGGGGCCGCTGGCGGTGCCACGAAGGCGCAGCGCGCCCGTCAGGCCCGGCACCGCTGCGTCGGGCGCTGCGATGTCGGCCGAGAAGCCGAGATCGAGCTGTGCGCCGATCTCGCCCCGCAGCTCCGCCTGGATTGCCTGGCCAGCGAGCGTCAGAAGATCGACCCGCGCGGTATCGGCGTTGGTTAGCGTCGCGCGCAGCTGAACCCGCGGCGCGTCGCCCAGCAGCGCCTGCAACGGCGCGATGTCGCTGGTGAATCCGCTCGGGTGCAGCGTGAGCGCGAGGCGCGGCCCATCGAGCCGCCCTTGCAGCGTGGCGTCCACATCAAGCGTCCCCCAACCGATCGCCTCGCCCGGCAGCAGCGGCGCGAAGACCGATGAGGGCGCGAGCGCGGCGCGCAGCGTGACGTCGTTGCGATCGCGCGCGAGGTCGAGCCGGCCCGCGCCCTCGACGATGCCTGCCGCACCCGACAAGCGCAGCGCACGCAGCTCGATCAGCCCATCCAGGCGCTGCGCAGCCTCCAGCCGGATGTCGAGCGGCCCGGCGAGCGGCGAGGATGCGAGGCCTGAGGCATCCACGCGCCCCTCCAGCGTCATACCGATCTGCGCGAGCATCGGCGCCGCGACGCTGCCGGTGAGATCGGCCGCCACACCGTCACCCGCCGCCGCCCGCAGCGTGAAGGCTGCACCCTCTGCCGGGCCGTCGAGCGAGAGGTCGAGTGTGATCGGCCGCTCCCCAAGCCCCGTCAGCGCGGAGAGCGGCCCGCCTGCGGCGCCGCGGAGCGATCCACGCGCGGTGAGCCGCCCGCTCTCGGGCCGCAGCGCGGCGTCGAGCGTCAGGGCCGTGGCACCATCCTCGGTGCCGGCATCGAGGCCAAGCGTGAGGCCCGCGGTGTCGAGCCGCGCCGCGGCTGTCGCGTGCAGCACGGCAGGCTGGCCGAGCACCGGCGTGCCGAGCTCGACCCGCTGCAGCGCCAGCCGGTCCAGGCGCAGCGCCAGGGGCAAGCGCGGCAATTCGGGTATCAGCGGGCCGGGCGCTGCCTCCGCCTCGGATGGCGGAAGGCGATGGAGCGCGATGCGCGCGGCCGAGAGCAACTCGACATGCGCCTCGCCACGCAGCAGCGCGAGCGGGTTCCAGGCCAGTCGTGCGTCCTCGACCTCCAACCACACGCCCTCGGAATCGGCGAGCGTGAGTCGCGCGAAGCCGGGGCGGCCGGGCAGGGGGCCGTCGAGGCCTTCCAGCGTGAGCCCCGGCACGAGCGCGGAGGCCAGACGCTCCAGCGCAGTGCGGCCCGGCGCGGTGTTCGCGCCGAGCAGCGCGAGCCCCGCCAGCACCACCGGCAGAACAAGCGCGAGGCCGAGCAGCGCGCCAGTGGTCCGCAGCAGGCGGCGTATGGCGGCGGCCATCATCTCAGAAGGCCTGGCCAAGGCCGATATAGATGCCGAAGCGCGAATCTCCCGGCTCCCGGTTCAGCGGCAGGCCGACATCCAGCCGCAGCGGCCCGATCGCTGTCGCATAGCGCAAGCCGAGCCCGGCGCCCAAGCGCAGGTTGGAGAAGTCCGGCGCCTCCAGCTCGCCGACCGAGCCGGCATCGAGAAAGCCCACCAGGCCGAACTGGCCGGTGACCATCTGGCGCAGCTCGACCGAGCCTTCGACCAGGCTCGAGCCGCCGCGCGGCCGGCCGGCGGCATCGCGCGGGCCGATCCGCTGGAAGCCATAGCCGCGCACCGATCCGCCGCCGCCGGCGAAGAAGCGCTTGTCGATCGGCACATCGTTCGAAGCGCTGAGCAGCGAGCCGAGCGAGCCGCGCAGCGCCACCACGCTCCGGCCAGTCCCCACCAGGTCGAGATAGGTGCTGAGCGTGCCCGTGCTGCGCACGAAACCGCCGCTGGCGGCGAGATCGGCATAGGGGATCGCGGTGGCTTCCGCGCGCAGGCCACGCCGCGGGTCGAGGAGCGAATCCGTCCCGTCGTAGCGCGCATTCATCACAACGCCGAACAGGGTGAAGGGGGAGAGATCGCCCGGCGGGCCGACGCGGCCCTGTTCGAAGCTTGGGCCGCCGCGGAGCAGCCAGCGCTCGCTCCAGGGGCGCTCGACCAGCGCGGTTAGCACCACGGCGTCGCGGTCATAGGCTTCGAGCTTCTCGCTGACCGCGAGCGCCTGCAGCACCAGCGCGGTGCGGCCATCCAGCAGCCCCGGACGGCGCAGCGTCGCGCCGATGCGATAGGTGGCGTCCACTAGGTCCACCGTCTCGCCAAGCCGCGCAACCTCGGCTTCGAGGCGCAGCGTCTCCGCATTCCCGAACAGATTGCGGCGTTCGTAGAAGACGCGGCCTGACAGGCCGAAATTCGTCTCATAGGCGAGCGCGACACCGGCGGCGTTGCGCGGGCGGTCGGTGACGGCAAAGGTCACCGGCAGGCGCCCCGCGGCGTCGAGCCGATCCGCAGGACGCGCACGCACCACGTCGAAGGCGCCGAGGGCGAGCATGTCGCGCCGCGCTCGTTCCAGGCGTTGGGGCGAGAAGGGCTCGCCTTCCAGGCGGCCGGCGACGCGCGCGATCAGCTCGGGGTTCACCCGCGTCTGGCCTTCGACCGTGGGGCGCGCGAAGGCGGCGATGGGGCCCGCGGCGATGGTCCAGGTCACATCCATCGCCTCCGCGTCGTGATCCACAACCACCTCGCGGTCGGCGATGGCGGCGAGGGGATGGCCGGCGCGGCGCAGCCGGTCGAGCAGGGCGACTTCGGCATCCAGCACCGGGTCGGTGCGCGCGGGCTCGCCTGGTGTCACGCCGGGCAGCTGGCCGAGTGCTGCCACCGCCTCGCGGTCGGCGGGGCGCGCAGGCGCCAGCGTGATGTGGCGGAAGCGGTAGCGCGGGCCGGTGTCGATCGTGATCTCGACCGGCAGGGGCGGCGTGTCGGCGCCCTGCGGACGGGCCGCAAGGCGCTCCGCGAGGCCGAGCGCCCCAGCAGGCTCGCCGGCGATGCGGAGCGTGACCAGCGGCGCCCAAAAACCCTCGGCGCGCAGCACCTCCTCCAGCTGGCGCGGCTCGGCGGCGGCGCGGGCGACCAGGCCGAAGGCATCCACCGGCGCGTCCTCGGCCAGCGCCCGCAGTTGCGAGGCCTCGCGCAGCTGCTCGTCGAGGCCGGGCATGCCGGTCGGGCGCAGCGTCGTCTCATAGCGCAGCGCCGCCTCCTCGGCCGCGAGGGGCGCGGCGATCAGAAGAGGCAGCAGCAGGATGGCCAATGTGGCGAGGCGGATCACCGTGACGATCACCTGCGGGCGGGGCCAGGGGTTCGGGGGTGGAGCGTGTGCCGCGGAGCGGGTAACAGTGTCGCATGGAACCCACCCTCGCCGCGACTCTGGCCGGCTGGCGCCGGCACCTGCACGCCCATCCAGGCGTCACCTTGCAGGAGGCCGGCACGGCGGCCTTCGTTGTCGCCAGGCTGCGCGAGATGGGCGTGACCGAGATTGCGGAGCAGGTCGGCGGGCATGGCGTGGTGGCCACGCTCCGCCGCGGCGGCGGCAACCGCTCCGTCGGGCTCCGCGGTGACATGGATGCGCTGCCGATCGAGGAGCAGAACAGCGACCTGCCTTGGCGTTCCACCGTGCCAGGCGTGATGCATGCCTGCGGCCATGACGGCCACACCACGGCGCTGCTGGGGGCGGCGAAGCTGCTGCTGGACGATCCCTCCTGGACTGGGACGGTGCGGCTGGTCTTCCAGCCGGCCGAGGAAGGCGCGGGCGGGGCGCTGTCCATGATCGAGGACGGGCTGTTCCGCCGCTTCCCGATGGAGCGGATTTTCGGCTGGCACAATTGGCCCGGCCTGCCGGCGGGCACCATCGCGGTGCATGACAGCGCCGTGATGGCCGCGGGCAGCCGCTTCGAGATTGTCTTCGATGGGCATGCCGCGCATGCGGCGCTGCCGCATCTGTCGCGCGATCCGATGGTCGCGGCAGGGCATTGCATCGTCGCTTTGCAGAGCGTGGTGGCGCGCAACCTCGACCCGGTGGCGGGCGGGGTGGTGAGCGTCACCATGGTCGAGGGCGGCGAGGCGCAGAACCAGATTCCCCGCCGTGTGACGCTGAAGGGCACGGCGCGCTGGCTGCGCGACGATGCCGGGGAGGCGCTGGAAGCCGGGCTGCGGCGCATCGGGGAGGGCATCGCCGCGACCTTCGGCGTGACGGCGACCGTGAGTTGGCGCCAGGGCGTGCCGGTGACGGCGAACCACCCGGCGGAGCGCGATCTGGCGGCCGCGGCGGGTGCTGCGGTGGCCCCTGTCCGGCGCGATGTGCCGCCGGCCATGACGGGCGAGGATTTCTCCTGGTTCGTGAAGGAGGTTCCGGGCGCCTTTGTCTGGATCGGCAACGGCCCGGCCGAGGATGGCCGGGAACTGCACCACCCGCGCTACGACTTCAACGACGCGATCCTGCCCGTGGCGAGCGGCTTCCTGGCCGAGTCTGCGAAGCGCGCGCTGGCGGGGGAGTGAGCGGGCGGGGTTTCGGACATTTTTGTTAGGGTGGTTCGAAGCGCGTTTCGGGTTTCGGACAAATTGTCCTTGGTCGTCCGGAGCGGGTTGGGCGTTTCGGACAAATTCGCCAGGGTAGGCTGGGGGTGGTTCGGCTTCGGACAAATCCCCTGACCTGATGCCGTGGCATAGCCGGGTCGGGTGCCTGGTCCCCAGGCTGGCCCTTTGGCGGTCGTTGGGGCGGATGCACGGGTTCAAAGAGCAGGTTAGGCGTGGGACTAAATTCCCATGCTGCGCGCGTAGCCCGCGAAAATCCAGTTCATTCCGGAGGGCCGCCGTGGTCGTGCGGCGGGGGGGGGTTACGCAGGGTGTGGCCGAAGAGGGCGCAGATCAGTCTGTGACCCGAGCAACGCCGCACCGGGAAGCTCATCGCCTATAGGCGGACTAACGAAGCCCGGGACTTCACGCCAGCAGCCTCGCGCTTTCCTGGCTTGGCGGTCGCGTCGGCGGTCGCGAGTCATTCCGTTTTGATATCGGCATGCTTGGACGATTTGGTAGGCTGCGGCGTCGCTAGCATCCGCCGCAGGTCGGCAGCGCGACGCTCGTTGCCGCTGTCTTTGACGTGCTCCCCTGAAATGGCGCCATTTATCGGTAGAGTCTGCTCCAACGAGGGACGGACGAATGAAGCGCAGCAGGTTCAGCGATGAGCAGATCATCGGGATATTGAAGGAGCA
>JBJOMW010000018.1:0-65152 GCA_046052145.1 Pseudomonadota bacterium | reverse complement strand
ACCAGGATTGGCGCCTTGGCGACGACGGGGATGGTGTTGATCAGCACTACGACGGGGAAGAAGGCTTCCTCGGCCGCCTTGCGATGGACGAAGACCGTCGCGATGACGATGGCCGCAAGGTTGCCGAGGATGAACCCGGCAATGGCCTGCATCGCCGTCGGCAGCAGGTTCCGCAGCAGCATCTCGTGCTTCTCGATAAGCGTCGCTGCGACCAGCTGGGGAGAGGGCGCGACGAAGCGCGGGACCTCGAAGAACCAGACGATGAAGGCCCAGAGGCCGAGGAAGGTCGCGATACCCGCCAGGGGTAGCAGGCGCCGCCGCCAGGCCAGGCGGCGCATCTGGCGGTGGTGCGCTTGCTCTGCCGCGCGCAGGCCGGGATCGGTGGATGAATCGAGCGCTGTCGTGCTCATGCGGCGTGGCGTCCCATGGCGTCGCGCAGGCCCGCGACGATCCGGATGAATTCGGGCGTCTCACGCACGGTCAGCTCGCGGTCGCGCGGCAGCTCCACCGCGACTCGCGTGGCGACACGGCCTGGATTGGCGGCCAGCACCAGCACCTGCTCACCCAGATAGACCGCCTCATAGACGGAATGCGTCACGAACAGGATGGTCGTCCCGGTCTCAAGCCAGATGCGCCGCAGCTCCTCGTTCAGTCGGTCGCGCGTGATCTCGTCGAGCGCGCCGAAGGGCTCGTCCATCAGCAGCAGCCGCGGTCCGCCAAGCAATGCGCGCGCGATCGAGACACGCTGGCGCATGCCGCCCGACAACTCGTGCGGGTAGCTGTTCTCCCAGCCTTCCAGCCCGACGAGCTTCATCAGCTCGCGCGGGGTTGGTGCACCGGGCGGCAGGCTGCGCTGGCCGCCCACCTCGAGCGGGAGTTCCACGTTCTGGATCGCCGTCCGCCAGGGCAGCAGCGCTGCATCCTGGAAGACGAAGCCGAGCGCGCGGGCCGCCCGCGCCTCCGCCGGCGAGGTGCCGAAGACCGTGGTCGAGCCGGAGGAAGGCTGCACAAGGTCCGCCACCACCCGCAGTAGCGTGGACTTGCCGCAGCCCGACGGCCCGAGCAGCGAGAGGAAGCCGCCCGCCTCCACGTCGAAGGAGACGTCGTGCAGGGCGGTGACGGTGCGGCGGTCGGTCACGAACCGCACCGTCACGTTGCGGCAATCGACCGCCGCGGCGCCCGTCATTGCGGTCAGCCGATCAGCGGGCGCTGGCCGTTGGTCATGCGAAGGATGTCCATCGTCATGACCTCCTCCAGGCGTGGCGTGCGGCGGGCGAACTGGCCGAGCTGCGCGTAGAGGTCGATCTGCTCGCGCCAGACGGCCGGGTCCATCGTGCCCCAGCCCTCGGTGGCGGTCTTCGGGCCGAAGGCGTATTGCAGCATCACATCTGCCGCCGCGCGTTCGTCGGCGCGGTTGAGGTTCGGGAATTCGCGCAGCAGGTGATCAACCGCCTGGTCGCGGTTGGCATGCGCAAAGGCCCAGCCCCGGCCGGTCGCGCGCAGGAAGCGCGCCAGTACATCCGCGCGGCGTTCGATGGTCTGCACCGTCGCGTAGTAGGGCAGCGCATAGAGCCTGACACCGGTGTCCCACAGTCGCATCACGACGGGATCGGGGATGACGCGCAGCGCCGTCGTGTTGGTCAGCCAGCCGGTGATCACATCCACCTGGCCCGTCATCAGCGGCGACATGTCGGAGCCGATCGGGATGATCGTCACCTGGTTCTCGGCAATGTTGTGCTTGGCGAGCAGCGCGCGCAGCAGGATCACGGCGGTGGATTGCGTGCCGATCTTCTTGCCGATCAGGTCGCGCGGCTCTCGCACCGGCCGGCCAGCCCGCGAGATGTAGCTGAAGGGGTGTTCCTGCGCGCCGGCCGCGAAGCAGCGAATCGGCAGGTCCTGCGAGCTTGCCAGCATCAGCGACGGCGAGGACGAGACCTGCCCCACCTCGAACCGGCCGGAGGCGACGACCGCGACGCCGTCGATGTTCGGCCCGCCCGCCTGGAAGCGCAACTCGACGCCTTCCTGCTCGTAGTAGCCGAGTTGCTTGGCGCAGACTTCGCCGATCTGATTGCCCGAAAGCAGCCAGCCGAGCTGGAGGTTGACCACCGCGCGACCTTGCGCGTTGGCCTCCACGCCGACCATCGCGCCTGCCGGCGCGGCCGCCGTGGCCTTGAGGAACGTCCTGCGCCCGATAGCCATAGCCTCGCTCCTGTTCCGCTGCTCCAGCCGCGTCCGCCCATCGGCGGATCGCCCAACAGTGATCGAAGCATGGGCCTTGCGTTCGCAGAAGTGCTATTTTTTGGCACGATCGTTCGCAAAATGCGCACGCGCGGCGCCGAAATCAGGCCAGCTTGACCGGCCGCGGTGTCGTTGCTCGGCTGTGGGCCGACCGCCGGTGAGGATGCGATGGCCCTGGTGCTGCAAGCCGCGACGGTGCTGACCGTGGACGCCGCGGACCGGCTACTGCGTGACGTGGACCTTCGCATGGAGGCTGGCGCGATCGTCGCGATCGGGCCCGGCGGCATGCTCGCGGAGCCTGGCGACGAGGTGCTGGATTGCAGCCGCGGCTTGGTCATGCCGGGTCTCGTCAACGTCCACACCCACGCTGCGACGGCCCTGTTCCGCGGCCTTGCCGAGGACCTGCCGCGTGAATTCTGGGCCGGCGCCTACAAGGTGCCCGGCGAGGCGCGCTTCGGTCCGGCCGACTACGAACTCTCGTTGCGCGCGGCATGTGCGGAGTTCCTCGCCAATGGCGTGACATGCATCGCCGACCGCCTGGCGCGGATGGACCAGCTTGCCCCGGTGATCGAGGCTAGCGGACTGCGCGCCATCGTCGGCAGCACCATCACCGACGCTCGCGCCACCGAGGCCTGGCCTGAAACGGAGCGGCTGCTGGCGCGCTACGGCACCGACCCTTCCGCATCGCGCGTGACGGCAGGCATCGCGCCGCATGCGCTCGACAGCTGTTCTGACGCGCTGCTGGCTGAGTGCGCACGGCGCGCGCGGGAGGCGGGGGCGCGTATCTTCCTGCATGTCGCGCAATGCGCGCCCGAGGTGGCGGCGGTGCGCGCGCGGGGCCATGGCGGCGCGCTCGCCTGCCTGCGCCGCGCGGGGCTGACCGGCCCCGATGTCGTCGCCGCACACGCCATCTATCTCGACGAGGCCGAGATCGAGGGCTGGTGTGCCGACGGCACCGCGATCGCCCATTGTCCGGCAAGCAACCTGAAGATCGAGGCGCGTACCATCGCGCTGCATCGTTTCGTAGGGCGCGTGCCGGTGGGGCTCGGCACCGACTGGACCGCGACCGACAACAGCATGGACATGTTCTGGGAGGCGCGGCTCGCCGCGCTGGTCGGCAAGATGCACGCCGGCGATCCTACATCGCTCCCGGTCCGAACGATGCTGCGGATGATGACGATCGAAGGCGCGCGCGTCCTCGGCCTCGATCACCTCGTCGGCAGTGTGGAGGTCGGCAAGCGGGCCGACCTTATCGTGCTCGACCTCGACCGGCTGGAGATGGCGCCAGCGCACGACCTGGCGGCAAATGTGGTCTACAGCGCCTCGCCGCGCAGCGTGCGCGATGTGATTGTGGACGGCGTGATCCGCAAGCGCGCACATGCGCTGGTCGGCACTGAGGAGGCGGGGCTGATCGCGGAGATGCGTGCGGCCAAGTGGTCATGCGAGGTGCCACCCCGGGACCAAACACCTGGGCACTCTTTTCCCTGAAGGAGGGTGCTTCTCATGGCGCCGGCTTTGGACGTGCGGTTGGGCTGTGCCTGCGTGCTTCGGAGCGTTGCGTCGACGTATCGGAAGCGTCGGTTGCGCATCCCCGTATCCCTGAATTTCTGAAACTCAGCCCCGGCACGCGATCAGCAACTGTCGGTGGCTTCCTGTCCCCGCATCTCCTTTCGCCGAACCTAGGAACATCACTAGCCCATCCGGGTCACCGGGTGGGCTTTGCGCGTTTCCAGCGCCACCCACACCGGCCGCGCATACCATCGACGCGAGGTCACCCAACAGCAGTGGCGCCAGTTGGGCCGTGCCGGCGCGCTCAAGGTGGCGGTTGGCCAGCAGCGCCTCCAGCGCGCCGCGCAGATCGGACATGTTGCCGGGCACTCCGGGTCTACGCTGCGGAATTTGGCGCCAAGACACGCTGCGTTCGCTTGAACGCAGCTCGTGCTCTAGAAGTCTTTAAACGTAGAACAAGAAATGCGTTCAGATGTTTCCGAACGCATATTGCTCTAGCCAGGCGTGCCCACCACGACGTCTGCACCGACGATGGGCGGCGGCGGGTAATGGTGGCCGCGTTGACCTGAAAGACCCCGATTGGCCTGGCCTACGAAGTCGCGCGCCGTCATGCCGACCAGCCTTCCATCACTGATCCAGTCGAGATCAGCGCCCCAGGCGCCGTCGACCAGCGCTGCCTCGAGTCGGGCCCGCACTGCGGCGAGCGCGGGGTCCTCTGCGCGGTCGTGCAACTCTTGCGGGTCCTCCTTCAGATCAAAGAGCTGAATGACGTTCCCGCAGGGATACCAGAGCAGCTTGTAGCGCCCCTCCGTCGCCATGCGCGTCGCATTCGCGTCCTCGCGGCAGGCACCGAGAAGCACATCGCGCTTTCGCGCGCCCACCATGGAAAGACCCTCGACGTGGTTGGGAACCTCCACACCCGCGAAGTCGAGCAACGTTGGCATCACGTCGGCTAGGCCCACCAGCCGGTCGTCCACGCTGCCCGGCTTCGTGCGCTGATCACCCTTCGGCCCTATCAGGATGGTCGGCACCCGCGCGCTGTCCTCGTAATAGAGCCGCTTGGCCCAGAGGTCGTGCCCACCCAGCATGTCGCCGTGGTCTGCGGTGAACAGGATGACCGTGTCGTCCAGCAGCCCTTCCTCGCGCAGCGTGCCGATGACGAGGCGCAGCTGGTGGTCGATATGCGTACAGAGCGCCATGAAAGCGCGCTGGATGCCCAGAAGATGCTGCGGCTTCACATGCGCCCAGTAGTCGCGCACGGCGCGCAGCGCATAGGGCTGCGCCGCCTCATCGCGCGCCCAGTCGCCCATGGGCGGGGGGGCGAGCGCGGCATCGCGATAGATGTCGAGGTAGCCCTGCAGCGGGATCAGCGGCGGGTGTGGCGCGGTGTAGGACAGGTGCCAGAAGCCGGGCCGCGTTGGGTCGCGCCGCTTGATCTCGCGGCACATCCGCCACGTCGTCCAGTTGGTGACGTGGCAATGCTCCGGCAGGTGCCAGGGGCGCCAGAGATAGTCGTTGTTGTTCATCCCATGGTCGAAGCCGCGGCCAGGGAAGCCCTCGTCGGCGATGTAGATGTCGTGGTCGTCGGGACCACCGAGATGCGGCCGGCCTTCCTCGGCCAGATGGACCTCATCGAAGCCGATGCGGTCCCGCGGGGGATAGACATGCAGCTTGCCGACCGCGGTCGCCTGATAGCCGGCCTGCCGCAGGATCGCGGGCAGCGTCGGCAGGTCGGGCATGCGGAGCGCTGGGTCAAAGCTACGGTCGCCGTGCTGGCGTGCCGTGGTGCCCGTCATCATGGTCCGCCGCGCCGGGATGCAGATCGGACATTCCGTGTAGGTGCGGGAGTATCGCACGCCGTTCCGCGCCAGCTGGTCGAGGGTCGGCGTCAGCACCGCCGGATGGCCCTCATAGCCGGTCATCGAAGCCGGCCACTGGTCAACTGTGACAAAGAGAATGTTGGGACGCGCGCTCATTCTACGCGCGCTCCCGAGGCCTGTACCAGCGGCCCGAACTTCGCGCGCTCTGCAAGGATCCAGGCGGCGAAATCAGCCGCCGTGCCGCCAGTCAGCGGCAGGCCGAGCTGGCGCGCTCGGGCCTGCACCGTCGCGTCGCGCAGCGCGGCGTTGAAGGCGGTGTTAAGCCGCACAATCGCCTCGGGCGGTGTGCCGCGCGGCGCCACGACGCCGTGCCAGGAGGCGAAGGCATAGCCCGGCACCCCAGCCTCCGCGACGGTCGGCAGCTCTGGCGTGAAGGGGCTCCTAGTGCCACCCGTCACCGCCAGCGCGCGGATGCTGCCCTGTTGCACCGCCGGCAGCAGCGTGCCGTCGATCAGCAGGTCGATGCGGCCCGCGACGAGTTCCTGCGCCGCTGGCGCGCTGCCGCGGAAGGGCACATGCGTCATGCGCGTGCCGGTCATGCTCAGCAGCATCTGCGTGGCGAGATGTCCGGCGGTGCCTGGGCCGGGCGTGCCGAAGTTCAGCGCCTCTGGCCGCGCGCGGGCTGCGGCGACGAGGTCGGCGACGCTCCGGTGAGGGCTTTCGCGCGGCACGCCCAGCAGCAGAGAAACCTCTGTCAGGCGGATCACCGGGGCGAAGCTGTCCGGACCGAAGGGCAGCGAGGCGAAGAGGTGCGGCGCGATCGCGAGGATGCCGATATCCGCGAAGAGCACGGTGTGGCCGTCTGGCGTCGCGCGCGCAGCTTGGCCTGAGCCGATCGTGCCGCCCCCGCCGCCGCGGTTGTCGATCACCAGCGGCTGGCCGATCTCCCGTTCCACGGCGGGGGCGAGAAGCCGGGCCAGGATGTCGTTGTTCCCGCCCGGTGGGTAGGGGACGATGACGGTCACGGAGCGCTCCGGCCAGGCCGCGCGCGCCGCGAAGGGCGCGGCCAGCGTCGTGGCGGCGAGCAGTCCGAGGCTGCGGCGTCGCATCATTCGGTTCTTTCCTGCCATCGTCAGTAGAGCGCGCCGCGCGGCGGCCCGGCGCTGATCGTCGCGGCCAGCGCATCGAGATGCGCCTTCAGCCGATCGGCGCGCAGCGGCGCATCATGCCAGAGGTTGTCGAACTCGCCCGGGTCGCTCGCATGGTCGAAGATCTCGCCGACCTGGTGGCCGTGATAGACGACCGATTTGAAGCGCCCGTCGAAGACCATCGAGCCATGGCTGTGGTCGGGATGCCCGCCGATGCTGTCCTTGAACTCGCTGACAACATGCGTCTTGTGCGCATGCGGGTCGGCGCGGCCTTCCAGGATCGGCAGCAGCGAGCGGCCCTGCATGAACCACGGCACCTCGAGCCCGGCGGCGTCGAGCAGGGTGGGGGCGATATCCACCAGCTCCACCAGCGCGTCGCTTGCGAGGTCCTGGCGGAAGCGCCCGGGGCAAGACCAGATCATCGGCACGCGCACCAGCCCGTCGAAGAAGCGGCAGCCCTTCAGCACGAGGCCATGGTCGCCGAGCATCTCGCCATGGTCGGAATGGTAGAGGATGATCGTGTTCTTGAGCTGCCCGGTGGCGCGCAGCGCGTCCAGGATGCGCGCGACCTGCGCGTCGATGTGCTCGATCATCGCGTAGTAGTTCGCCTTGACCTGGAGCGCGTCGTAATCCTCGGGCACGTGGCTCGCGACCTTGTCGTGGTCCCGCACTGCGGGCGGTGGGGCAGGGGCGGCGGTACGGCGGATGGTCGGGTCCACCGGCTTCTTCTGCTGCTGGTCCACGCGCTCGAAGTCGCGCCAGCGCTCGGCATCCGAAGGCCGCCACAGCGGCAGTGGCAGCTTCGATGCATCCATCCGCGCCAGCGCCTCTGGCGGCGCGTCGAAGGGGGCGTGCGGGTCAAAGAAATTGAGCGAAAGGCACCAGGGGCCGTCGCGCCGGTCGGTGACGAAGCGCACCGCCATCTCGCCGCACCAGGTGGATTGGTGGAACTCCGCCGGCACGCCGGGGCCGCAGAAGGCGCCCTTGTCGCGATAGAGCGCCTGCGGGTCCACGCGCTTCTCGTGGCGGAGCCAGTGTTCATAGGCATCGCCGCGCGCGGCGTCCGGTGTCGGGTGGTGGTTCCAATGGAAAACGCGGTAGCCGTCGTCAGTGCGCTTCTCGTGGTACTTGGCCGCCGAGAGGTGCAGCTTGCCGATCAGGCCGCAATCATACCCCGCATCGGCCAGCAGCTTCGTCACCAGCACTTCGCCCGGCGGAAAGAAGGCATTGCCGTTCCGATAGACATGGTGGCTTGCCGGATAGCGCCCCGTGAGCATCGAGGCACGCGAGGGCGTGCAGATCGGCGACTGGGTGTAGGCGCGCCGGAATGCCGTTCCGCCGTGGCAAAGCCCATCCACCGCGGGCGTGCGGATATGCGGATTGCCGAGCGCACCGACCGTGTCCCAGCGCTGCTGGTCTGTGCAAATCCAGAGGATGTTGGGGCGTCCTCCGCGCGCGGTGTCGGTCATCATTCGACCCGCACCTGAGCAACGCGCACCGCGTCTGCCCATTGCGCGCGCTGCGCGTCGAGAAGCCGGGCGAAGTCCTCGGGGCTGCCGGGGGCGGCTGCCGCGCCTAGGTCGCTGAGCCGCGCCTGTACCTCCTCGAGCGCGAGCACGGCGCGGATATCCGCGTTCAGCCGGGCGACGATCGCATTGGGCACGCCGGCCGGCGCGGAGATCCCAAACCAGCCTGGCGCCGCGAAGCCCGGAAGGCCGGCCTCGTCAGCGGTCGGCACTTCCGGCCAGGTGGCGATGCGCGGGCTACCAGCGACCATCAGTGGCCGGACGCGCCCACCCTGCACTTGGCCCGCAGCCTCGAGCGGGCTTGCGATCATCGCGTCCACGCGCCCCGCGGCGAGGTCCGCCACCGCCGGTCCACCACCGCGATAGGGGACATGCGTTACCTCGATGCCGGCGCGCAGCTTCAGCAGTTCGAACGCCACATGGGGTAGGGACCCGTTGCCGGGCGAGGCATAGTTCAGCGCGCCGGGCCGCGCCTTCGCCAGCGCGACGAACTCCGCGAAGTTGCGCGCCGGCAGGTCGGCGCGCACCACCAGCGCGTTGGGTGCCAGCACCAGCAGTGCGACGGGACGGAAGTCGCGCACCGGGTCGTAGGGCAGGTTCGGATAAGCGAATTGCGTGATGACGAAGGGCGGCGGCGTCAGCAGCAGCGTGTAGCCATCCGCTGCGCTCCGCGCGACCTCGTGCGTGCCGATGACCGTCGCGGCGCCCGCGCGGTTCTCCACCACCACCGGCCGGCCGAGCCTAACGGAGAGATGGTTGGCGACCAGCCGCGCCGAGACGTCGGAGGAGCCGCCGGGCGCGAAGGGCACGACGATGCGAAGTGATCGGCTGGGCCATTCGCCCTGTGCGCGCGCGACGGCCGGCAGTGCGAGTGCCGGGGCGGCGGCCAGCAGGCCACGCAGCATCGTGCGGCGATGGGTGCGCATCGCGTCTGGCATCGCGTCCTCCTGTGGTCTTGTCTCTGCCGCCCTATTTGGCAAGGTGGCCTGACCAGTTGATCCATGCTGGCCAGGGTGCGAAACCTTTGTCAACGAGGTCGCCAACCGGAATGCCCTTCGAGCCCATCGAGCCACGCCGCCTGTTCCGCCGCATCGCCGAGCAGCTTGCGGCGATGATCGCGCGCGGCGACCTGCCGCCCGGCAGCCGCTTGCCGGGCGAGCGCGACCTCGCGACGCGGCTCAACGTCAGCCGGCCGTCCCTGCGAGAGGCGCTGATCGCGCTCGAACTCGAAGGGCTGGTCGAGGTGCGCGGCGGCTCCGGCGTCTATGTGCGCGCGCCTGCGCCGGCGCCGCCCGGTGCCGCGGCTGATGCGCCGGGCCCCTTCGACGTGCTGGACGCGCGCGCGGTGGTGGAGCCCGAATGCGCGGCGCTGGCCGCGCGCCGCGATGCCGCCGCCTGTTCTGCGGTCGCCGAGGCCTTCGCGCGGCTCGCCGCGTCCCGCGCCGCGGGGCTCTCCGATGACGAGGCGGATCGCGCCTTCCACCTGGCCATTGCGGAGGCGTCGGGCAATGCGGCCTTGGCGCGCCTTGTCGCGGTGCTGTGGCGCGACCAGGGCGCGCCGCTGGCCAGCCGATTGACGGACCTCTCTGTCTCGCCGGCGCGGCGGCGCGACAACCTGGCCGAGCACGCCGCGATCGCTGAGGCCATTGCGGCCGGCGATTCCACCGCCGCGCGGGCGGCCATGCGGCGCCACCTCGTCGCGGTGCGCCGCGCGCGGCTCGCGGTGTTGGAAGCCGGATGAGCCCGCCCTGCTGCGTGCCGCATGGCGCACGCGAGCCACAGGGCCCCGCGCCTGCCATCGTGCCGCGCGCGACCAGCCCGTCGCGCGACGTGGCGGTCATCGTGCCGATCCCAGGTGGCATCACGACGATCGGGACCGACGCGCCTGTCTTCCGGGCCGATGGGGAAGGGCCGGCGCGGCGGGTGACGATCAGGCCCTTCCGCATGGATGCCCATGCGGTCACGAACCGCCGCTTCGCCGTCTTCGTCGCCGCGACGGGCCATGTGACGGAGGCCGAGCGCTTCGGTTGGTCCTATGTCTTCCGTCCTTTCATCCCTGCCGGCATCGCAGCGCCCGCGCCTGAGGGCACACCCTGGTGGGGCCAGGTGCAGGGCGCCTTCTGGGCGGCGCCGGAGGGGCCGGGATCGTCCATCGGGGACCGCCTTGACCATCCTGCCGTTCACGTCGCCTGGGCCGACGCCGCGGCCTTCGCGGCCTGGGCGGGTGGCCGCCTGCCGACGGAAGCCGAATGGGAGCATGCCGCCAAGGGGGGCAACGACGCGGCGCGCTTCCCCTGGGGCGCGGCCGAGCCCGACGATACCAACGGGATGTGCAACATCTGGCAGGGCGAGTTCCCGCGTCGTAACACCCAGGCGGATGGCTGGGTCGGAACTGCCCCTGTCGATGCATATGCGCCCAATGGCTACGGCCTGTTCAACGCCTGCGGCAATGTCTGGGAATGGTGCGCTGACGCGTTCCGGGTACGCTCCCTCACCGGCGTTGCGAAGCAGCGGAACGCGGCGGCGATGGCCGAGCGGGAGCGCGTGATGAAGGGCGGCTCCTACCTCTGTCATCGCAGCTACTGCTACCGCTACCGGATCGCCGCGCGCGCCGGGCGCAGCCCCGATACCTCTGCTGGCCATACGGGCTTCCGCGTCGCCTACGACGCGTAAGGGCGCAAGAAACGAGCATACCAACATCTTGGTGGGTCGCGGCCTACGTCGTGCCCCAATAGGTCCGTTCTGGACCCGGCGCCGAAGATCTGCGCCGTGCACTCTGAAAAACACTCCCCGCTTCGTCTCGTTCGACAACCAGAGGCACTTCAGATGGCAACCGAGATGTGTCGGCATCGTCGGTTGCGCGTCCCCGCATCCCGCGCCTCTGCTCTATGGTCAGCCCGACAGGCTGCGTTGCATCGGCGGATCTGCGAGACCTTCGCTATTCTGCAACGCAGGTGAAGCTTGCTGCGAGGCTGGCATCGCCCGTGCCCGTGAATTTCGGCCAGGTGGGGAAGCGGCAGAGCGGGCGGGTGCGGCCCCGCGTTTCGCTCTGCGTACCGTCGGTGACGAACGCGCCATCCGGCGGCGTGCCCTGCTCCACCCAGGCATCGAGCGCAGCAAGGCTTTCCCACTGCGGCGCGAAGCGCCCGCCGCCGTGCGCAAGGCCCGGGATCTCGAAGTAACGCAGGAAGCGGTCAGCGCGCTCCTGACCCATCCGGGCGACGATAGCCTGTACATTGCGCCGGTTCTCGAGCGGGCTGACCGAAGGATCGTCATGGCCATGCAGCCAGATGATCCTGCCCCCGCGCTCGGCGAAGCGTGAGAGGTCGGTCGCCGTCGCATCGAAGAGGCGGGAGATCTCCAGGATCCGCGCCCGCACCGGCCCCGGTGCCGTGACGTCGAATTGCCGGATATCGAAGTCGCGGCCCTCGTTCACGAAGTAGCGGAAGAACTGGTAGGCGCGGTCAACGTGATGCGCATTGGGTCCGGAGCGCGGCGGCGACTGCAGCTGGGGCTGGCTGCCGAGCTGCATCGCGATGCCTTCGAGGCTGTTGTAGCCCAGGTAGTCGCGTGCGCCATTCGCGAAGGCGAAGGGCAGGGCGTAGCCTTGGTGGTAGATGCGCATGGTGCGCTCGACCTGCGCCGTGGTCAGGCAGTGCGCGGGGTGGCTGCTTTCGCCGTTGCGGCAGCGCAGCGCCTCCAGCGCGGCCGCGGAGCCCCGGCGGCAGGCATCCGGGTTGCTGACCAGACCATCCGCGACGCCATCCAACGCATCGCACCGCGTGAGTGAGTCGCGCAGGATGCGTTGGACCATCGCCGGCGGGATCCACCCCGCCGACTCCTCCTCGTAGACCGCCCGGGCCAGCAGCGCGCCCCAAAGCCGGAGGCCCATGTAGCTCGACACCGGGTACCAGGCGATGATGCCGTCATAGGCTTCGGGCCAGCGGATGGCGGCGGTCAGGCCCTCTCGCCCGCCGGTCGAGCCACCATTGTAGTACACGCGCCGCGGCGCGCGGCCGTAATGGGCGATCGCCACCTGCCGCACGGCGTCGAGCGTCTTGCGAATGTGCTGGTAGCCAAAATTGTGCAGCGCCTCCGCGTTCAGGGCGAAGGAGGCGTCGTCCGCGCTCGCCGCCTGATGGCCGGAATCGCTGCCGAAGGTCAGGAACCCCCGCGCCAGTGGCGTCGGCGTCCCGGCAAGCCCGTGCACCTCAAGGCCCGTGGTGTTCGGGATGCGGCCATTATAGCCGCCCCCGCCGAAATGAAGCGCCTTGCCGTTCCAGTTGGCCGGCAGATTCGCCTGGAAGAGAATGCTGGGCGCGGCCGGATCCACGGGGCGTATCGCCCCCAGGATGCGGCAATAATTGCCATTCGCGTCATTCACAGGCGCCGCTGAGGTCACTTCGGCACCGCCGGTCGGCAGCGTGATGTCGGCAGCGCCGATGCGAAGCGCTGCGAGCCTGCCGCAGGCCTCAGCCGTTTGCGTCTCAGCCAAGGCGCCATGACCCAGGATCATCGCCAGCCCGATGGCCGGCAGCAGCTTCCTCATCGGTCTTCTTCCCTTCCTCGCGGCGGCCCGGCCATGGAGCGTCCAGAGGCGCCGCTGGCGTTCAACGCATCAACGGCCGGCGGCGCGCCGTACACCGCCGTGGCGCGGCTCCAGGCCGCCATCGCGCACAAGCTCATGCATGGCCCAGGCGAGCGCCGGGCGCGGGTCGGAGCCCGATGTCGAGGGCAGGAAGCGCAGGGGTAGGCGCATGGCTGCAGCGCCACCGAAGACGCTGTCTGCAATGCCGTGCCGGATCGCCTCGCGCGCATCCTCCGCCAAGGCGCTCGGCCAGCCGGATAGGGCAATCAGCGAGACGGGCATGATGTTGAGCACATTGCCGATGGCGAGGCCGATGCGGTGCAGCGCGTCGGACAGCTGCGTGCGTCGCCGCGCGGTCATGCGCGCAAGTCCTGGCCAGTCATTGTCAGCGGCGATCATCTCCGCCTCCGATAGGTCGAAGATACGACCGATGGCGCCGGCGGAGGCGAAGGCCTCGAGGCACCCGCGATGGCCGCAGCGGCAGGCGGGGCCGCCCGGCTGCACGACGAGATGGCCGAACTCGATGGCGCGGATCGGGGCGGCGGCCGTGACCGGCTCGACCCAGGCACCGCCGATGCCGCGGCCGAGATGAATGAAGAGATGCCGCGTCCCGATGGGCGCGCTACCGGGGCCGAAGAGATGCACGGCCGCACGCGCGGCGACGGCGTTGACCAGGCTGTGAGGCGTCATCGGAAAGGCATCGTGCAGGTGGCCGGAGAGCCAAGCGGCATCCAGCGCAGCGATCGGGTTCGGCGCCTCCAGCGGCTCACGCAAGCCGGGGATGGACACGCCGATCCGCAACGGCACGACGCCGCGGGCCGTGCACCACGCATGCAGTGCGGCGACGGCCTGCTCGAAGGCGGCGGCGATGGCGTGGCGGTCGGTGACGTCGGGCAGGGGCAGCCGCTCGAGATAGGCGAGCTCTTGGCCGAGGGTCGCGGCGCCGAAGGCGAGGCGGCCATTGCCAAGTGTGAAGCCGGCAACCCACTGATCCTGACGCAGTGTAACGATCTGCCCGGGACCGCCAGGGTAGGGGGCTGGGCGCCTGATCTCCTCGACCAGCCCCTCTTCCTTCAGATCCGCCAGGATGCGGGAGATGCTGGCCTCGGTCAGGGCGCAATCGGCGGCGAGCTGGGGGCGGAACAGGCCACCCGTGGCGAGCAGCCGGTCGAGCACGGAAGCGCGGGTCTGCCTTCTCGTCCGAAGCTGTTCGGGCGGCATCGGCTTTCCTTACACAGAGTAAGATTGGTAGGCTGTCCCCCAACATCGCGTCAATCGCGCGGAAGGCTGCCCCCTTGCGTCATCCTGGGGCCGCGCAGAGGGGGGATAGGACCATGATCAAGCGATTTGGCTGGCCGGTGGCGGCGCTGGCTGCCGTGCTCGGTGCTGCACCCGCCGTCGCGCGCGACCTGACGATGGCGCGCGTGGCCGAGCATGCGGCCATCGACCCGCATTTCAACAATGCAGGCAACGATGCATCCACGATGCGCAACATCTACGACAGCCTGCTCAATTTCGACGTCAACCAGGCCATCGGCCCGTCGCTGGCGGCGTCCTGGCGCGTGGTCGATCCGCTGACCTGGGAGATCCGGCTGCGCGAAGGCGTGCGCTTCCATGACGGTTCGCCCTTCACGGCGGAGGATGTCGTCTTCTCCCTGACCCGCGCGAAGGACGTGCCGAACAGCCCGTCCTCCTGGGCACGGAATGTCGGCGACATCGCGACGATGACCATCGTCGATCCGCACACCATCCGCGTCACCTCCCGCGTGCCGACACCGCTGCTACTGGAGCAGATCGGGCAGGTCTACATCGTCTCCCGCCGCGTCGCGGAAGGCGCGAGCACGTCGGACTTTAACGCCGGGCGTGCCGCCATCGGCACCGGACCGATGCGCTTCGTATCCTGGACGCCGGGCGACCAGATGCGGCTGCAGCGCTTCGAGGGCCATTGGCGCGGCGCCACGGAGTTCGAGCGCGTGACGGTGCGCTTCATCACCAACCCCGCCGCCCGTGTCTCCGCCCTGCTGTCGGGCGGTGTGGATGTCATCGATGGCGTCCCCGCCGGCGACGTCGCGCGCCTCAGCCGCGAGCGGAATATCCGCGTGACCTCCACCGTCACACCGCGCATGGCCTATATGGCGCTCGATTCGGCCCGCGACGAAAGCCCCTTCGTGACGGATGCCGAAGGCCGCCCCATGGCGCGTAACCCGCTGCGCGACCGGCGCGTGCGCCAGGCGATCTCGATGATGATCAACCGCGAGGCGATGGTGAACACGCTGCTGTCTGGCGGCGGCGTGCCGGCGGGGCAAATCGTGCCGGAAGGCCAGGGTGGCTACGATCCCTCGCTTGTTCCGATGCCCTTCGACCTGCCGCGCGCCCGCGCCCTGCTGGCGGAGGCCGGCTGGCCCAACGGGTTCGGCCTGACGATCCATTCCTCCAACAACCGCTTCCCGCAGGATGCGGCCATGGCGCAGGCGCTGGGGCAGATGCTCGCGCGCGGCGGGATCCGCGTGAACGGCGTCACCACCATGCCCTTCAACGTCTATATCGGCCAGGCGACGGATCAGCGCTTCTCTGCCTTCCTCTTCGCCTACAACAGCGCCTCTCCGCATTCGGCGGACGGCTTGCGCGGGCTGCTCGCCACGCGCGACCTGCCGCGCGGCATGGGCGGCGTGAATCGCGGCCGCTACTCGAACCCCGAATTCGACGCGGTGCTCGGCCGGGCGCTGGAGGCCTTCGACGAGGATGAGCGGAACCGCCAGCTCGCGGCCGCGACGCGCATCGCCATGGAGGATCAGGGCATCATCCCGCTGCTGTGGCAGAAATCCTTCTGGGCGTCGCGCGGCGACATCGTGCATGACGCCAACATGCTGGACGAGACTTCGGTCCGCTTCGCGCGCATCGCCCGATGAGCCGCATGCTCCGCATGCCGATGCGCGATGGTGCGCATCTGGCCGCGAGCCTCTACCTGCCGGAGGGTGACGGGCCCTTCCCGGTGGTGCTGGAGCGCACGCCCTATGGTCGCGACGCGCCGCGCAGCGTGGAGGTGACGGCGGCCGACCCCAGCCCAATGGATGGACCGCGGCTCGCCGCCATCTTCACCCGTGCCGGCTATGCCGTGGTGCTGCAGGACAGCCGTGGCCGTGGCGAGTCCGAGGGCCGCTTCGAGAAATACCTGAACGAAGCCGCGGATGGCTTCGACAGCTGCGCCTGGATCCTGGCGCAGCCCTGGTGCGACGGGCGCATCGCGACCATCGGCATGTCCTATGGCGCGCATTCCGGCGCCGCGCTGGGCTGCCTCGACCCGCCCGGGCTGGTGGCGCAGGTGCTGGATTCCGGCGGCTTCGACAATGGCTGGCGCAACGCCATCCGCCACAACGGCGCCTTCGAGATGAAGCAGGCCAGTTGGGCCTTCAACGAAGCCCGCCGATCCCCGGAAGCCGCCGCCGATCCCGTGCTGCGCGCGGCGCTGGAAGCGGAGGATCTCGCGGCCTGGTTCACCCGGCTGCCCTGGCGTGCGGGGCATTCGCCGCTCCGTCACCATCCCACCTATGAACGGGTGCTACTCGATCAATGGCGTGCGGGCGTCTTCGATGAGACTTGGCAGCGTGTCGGCATCTGGACTGAGGGATTCTACGATCGCTACAGCCGCGCCGCCGTGCTGCACATGTCGTCCTGGCTCGACCCCTATCCGGCCACCGTGACGAACAACTATGTCGGCCTGAAGCGCGCAGGGCGCGGGCCGCAGCGTCTAATCCTCGGCCCCTGGACGCATGGCCAGCGCAGCCAGCGCGTATTCGGCGATGTGGATTTCGGCCCCGATGCGCCAATCGACTCATGGGCAGGCGACTGGAACCGCCAGCGCGTGCGCTTCCTGGACCATGCCGTGCGCGGCGTGGCGGATGGCGAGCCACCGGTCCGTGTCTTCGTCATGGGCGGCGGCAGCGGCCGGCGCACGAAGAACGGCCATCTTGACCATGGCGGGCGCTGGATCGCAGCGTCTGATTGGCCTCTCCCGGACAGCGTACCGACTGCGTTTCATCTGCATGCAGACGGCTCGCTGGACCCCGCCGTGCCCGCTGCCAGCGATGGGGCGGTCCGCTTCCAATTCGATCCCGCGCATCCCGTGCCGACGATCGGCGGCAATTTCTCGTCACTGGAGCCGATCGCCTTGCCCGGCAGCCACAACCAGGTGGAAGCACCGGGCTTCTTTGGCTGCGCGCCGCCCTACCTGCCGCTCGCCTCACGGTCCGATGTCGCGGTGTTCCAGACTTCGCCACTGCGCGAGCCAGTGCAGGTGGTGGGCCCGGTGGAGGTCGAACTCTTTGTCGCAACCGACGCCCCCGACACCGACTTCACCGTCAAGCTGGTGGATGTGCATCCGGCCAGCGCGGACTATCCGCATGGCTATGCGATGCTGCTCGGGGATACCATTCTCAGGCTCCGCTATGCGGAAGATCCTGCGCAGCCGCGTCTGGGTACGCCAGGTGAGGTACGGCGCGTTCGGCTGACGCTGCCCATCGCCAACCTCTTCATGCCCGGTCACCGGATCCGGCTCGATGTCTCTTCCTCCAACTTCCCGAAATACGATGTGAATCCGAATACGGGTGAAGCAGAAGGCGCATCGCGCGGGCGGCGCGTGGCAACCAACACCGTCTTCGTCGACGCCGCTCGGCCGAGCTGTTTGGTCTTGCCGTTGCTGCGTTGAGAGGGGCGCGTCCGTGGTGCGGCGTCAGTTGTCTACGCTAAATGCGGAGTTGCCGCACCGACCCCAGATAATCGGCGTTTACCAGCGCGACGCGTAAGCGATCCGGGCCCTGTCCGCGTTGCAATCTCCGTCGAATCATCGATACGATAATCACTGAAGCCGGATCGGCCGGCCATTCCGGGAATGTCGCTCCATTGACCATCGAGATCATCGACACCCACACCCACGTCATCTCGCCAGATCGCATGGCGCATCCGCTCGCACCCTTAGGCGGAAAACAATCCGACTGGTCTTCGGAGCGCCCGACACCGCATAAGGCGCTGATCGCCGCAATGGATGCGGCCGGGGTGCATCGGGCTATCGTTGTGCAGGCCTCCACGGCCTATGGCCATGACAACAGCTACGCCGCTGAGGCGATTGCCGCGCATCCAGGGCGTTTTGCGGGGGTCTTCTCCGTCGACGTGCTCGCTCCTGATGCCTGTGAACGCATCCGCCACTGGCATGGGCGCGGCTTCGCTGGCTTCCGGCTGTTCACCACGGGCACGACCATGCCAGGGCAGCAGACTTGGCTGGACGATCCGCGCTCCTTCCCCGCATGGGCGCTGGCGCAGGAGCTTGGCCTGCCAGTCTGCTTGCAGATGACGGCCAAGGGCATCCCGTTACTGCGCGAGGTAATGAACCGCTTCCCACGCGTGACCATGCTGCTCGATCATCTGGCCCGACCCGATCTCTCCGATGGGCCGCCCTACAGGAATGCCACACCCTTGTGGAGCCTTGCGGACTACCCGCAGGTGATCCTGAAGCTGACTTCGCGCGCGCTCGATTTGTCGGAGGTCGGGAGTTCCTCCTCCGCCGCCCTGCTCGAGGTATTGCTACGGAAATTCGGGGCAAAGCGGATCATGTGGGGCTCCAACTTCCCCGCCGCGGAGGGCACGCTGGCCGAACTGCTGACCCGTAGCCTGGGCGCTCTTGATCACCTCGGCGCCGATGATCGAGCGGAGATCCTCGGCGGCACGGCACGGCGCGTCTATCCGGGGCTGGCCCCTTTCCATGGATAGGCGCCTAAGCCTCGCCATCGGCGACTATCCGATGGTCCGGCCGCTGCGCGCGGCGGGGGCGCTGGAAGATGGCACGGGCATCGACTTCCCCTTGGTCTCGCCCATACACCGCGCCTTCGCCCCTATGGCGCGCGAGCAGCGCTACGATGTGGCCGAGATGGCCATCGTCACAGCGTTGCAGGCACTGGCCTATAACAAGCCGATTGTCCTGCTGCCGGTGACCATCGCCGCGCGCTTCCAGCATCGCTGTATCATTCGTCTCTCCAGTCGGCCCGAGATCCAGCCGCCCGCCCTGGCGGGCAGGCGGATCGGCGTGCGCGCCTATACGCAGACCACCGGAATGTGGATCCGCGCCCTGCTGGCCGAGGCAACAGGGCTCGCCGCCGACCAGTCGCACTGGTTCACGCAGGAAGGCGCGCATGTCGCCGAATACGCCGACCCGCCCTTCGTGACCCCCCTGCCCGAAAGTGCGAAGCTGCCAACGCTGCTGGCGGAAGGCGTGATCGACGCTGCGATCCTCGGCAATGACCTGCCCGACGATCCGCTCTTCGCCCCTGTCTTCGACGCGCCCGAGCAGGTGGCGCGCGCCTGGTTCGCGCGCACCGGCGTGGTGCCGATCAACCATGTGCTGGTCGCGCGCGCGGACGTCGCTGCGATCCATGCCCCGCAACTGCGGATGCTGATCGCCACGCTGGCTGCGGACAAGTCCGATGCCACGCCGGATCTGCTACCCGCGGGCGAGGCGGCGATGGCGCATTCGATAGCGTATCTGCTGGATGCCTGCCACGCTCAAGGTCTGCTGCCGCGCCGTCTGGATGCCGGCGAGGTTTTCGCGCCTGCGCGGGCGCTTGGCCTCGCGTAAAACGCTAAGGGTAGAACACGATGACCGATGGCCTGACCCGCCGCACCCTACTCGGCACCGCCGGCGCGCTGCTCGCCATCCCCGCCTTGGCACAGCCCGCGCGCATGCCCAACGGTCCGGTCTCGTTGGTCGTGCCGGTCACGCCGAGTACGGCGCAGGACACGCTCGCTCGGTTGCTTGCCCCTACGCTCAGCGAAATCCTGGCCCAGCCGGTGGTGGTAGAGAACCGCACCGGTGCGTCCGGCGTCATCGGTACTGGGGCGGTCGCTCGCGCCGTGCCGGATGGGCGGATGCTGCTGATGCAAGGGGCGAATTTCGTGATGAGCCCGCCGCTGATCGCCAATCTGCCCTATGATCCGGTCCGCGCCTTCATCCCCATCGTGCATGTGGCGGATGGCAATTCGGTGCTCGCAGTGCAGCCTGATCTGGCGACGGCGGATCTCGCCGCCTTTGTGGCTCTGGCCAAGTCGCGCCCTGGTGACCTCGACTACGGCTCGCCGGGCAATGGCACGGCGCCGCACATGAGCATGGCGCTGTTCATGCTGGCGGCCGGGATCGAGCTGAACCACATCCCCTATCGCGGCACGGCCCCCGCGCTGCAGGACCTATTGGGCCGGCGCATCGCGGCTATGGTGCTGCCGGTGGCAGTGGCGTTGCCGCTCGCGCGTAGTGGGCAGATACGGGTTCTGGCGGCCACCTCCGCCGAACGTCTGCCCGACCTGCCTGCAGTGCCGACCCTGGCCGAATCAGGCTATCCGGCGGCGACCAACACCATCATTTACGGCCTTTATGGCCCGGCAGGCCTGCCGGCGGAGCTGGTGACGCGCATCAACACCGGAGTGAACGCCTGGCTCGCCCTGCCTGAGACGCGTGCTGCAATCCTCGCCCAGGGGATGGTCGCCGCGGGTGGTCCGCAGCCCGAATTCGAGGCGACCATCCACAATGAGCTACGTCGCTGGGCGCAGGTGGTGCGGGATGGGCGAGTCAGGCCCGATTGAAGGGTGTTATGTGCCGACCTTCTCGGCCTTGCCCCCCCCCATTGTCATTCCCATCGGGTTCCGGGGGAATTCTACGCGAATGACCCACACCGTCACGATGTGGCCAGGCTTTCGAGTGACGCCCGATCAGAGTTGGTCCCGCCCAGAACTTGGCCCGGCGGTCGTTGTGCCCGCGTGACCTGATCCATCCGGAGTGGAGTTTTTGGTACTCTTGTCTTTAGGAGAGGGTGCCACCCACGGCACCGGCCTTCGACGTGCGTTTGAGCTCAGCTGGCGTGCTTCCGATGGTCACGGCGATGTATTGGCATCGCCGGTAGCGCGTCCCCGCATCCCGCGCCTCTGCTGCATATTCAGCTAGGAGCCTCTAGGAATGCCCCAACAGCGTGTCTTCCAGGCCCTCGTCACCGGCGCCAGCTCTGGCATCGGCGCTGCCATCGTCGCGCGACTGCTGGCCCAGGGATGGCATGTCACGGGCATCAGCCGGAGCCGACCGGCGGTGCAGAATCCGGAGTACCGGCATCTCTGCCTGGACCTCGCCACGGGTGACGCCTTGCCATCCGACGTGGCCGAATCCGGCTTCGACGCCTTCGTACACGCGGCCGGCGTGATGCGCGCCGCGCCGCTGGGCGCGCTGGAGCCCGAGGCCAGCAGCATCCTGTGGCGCCTGCATGTCGAGGCCGCTGAGCGGCTGGCCAATCAGTTGGCGCCGCACATGCCCGATGGCGGGCGGATCGTGCTGATCGGCAGCCGCGGGTCGATGGGTTTGCCCGGGCGAAGCCAGTACGGCGCGACCAAGGCCGCGCTGGTCGCCATGGCGCGTGCCTGGGCCCAGGAACTCGCGCCGCGCGGCATCACCGTCAATGTGGTGGCGCCGGCCGCGACGGACACGCCCATGCTGCGCGATCCCGCACGTAGCACCTCACCACCGACACTGCCGCCGATCGGTCGTCTGATCCGCCCCGAGGAGGTCGCCGCGCTGACCGCCTTCCTGCTCGGCCCCGAGGCAGGTGCCATCACCGGCCAGCAGATCATGGTCTGCGGTGGCGCCTCACTCTGACGGCTGGAGGCGGCGCTTGACCCGATCGGGGGGCTGGCGTTTAGCTACGCAACATTGCCGAACAAAAGTTCGGATTGCGAACCTTGGGCCAGTTTAGGCTCCCAGGGATCGGGCCAACGGGCGAGGAAGGGCGTAAGGGCGTGCCGGACGGGGAAGACGTAGCGCGCAGGCCATTGGAGCCTCGCCGTGCAGCGTCCCGCGATGCGAAGAACCAGGTGCAGTCCGTCGGGAAGGTCTTCGCGGTGCTGAAGGCCTTCGGCCGCGGTGCGGCTGAGTTGACGGCCGCCGAGGTCGCCGCCCGCGCGGGGCTCGACCGCGGCACGGCCTTCCGGCTGCTCCAGACGCTGCTCGATCTTGGCTATGTGCGGTGCGTCCCGGGCAGCAAGCGGTATCGGCTGACGCTACGCTGCCTCGAGCTCGGCTTCGCGGCGCTCTCCGCCGGCGACCTGCCGGAGCACGCGACGCCCTTGCTGCACGAAGCCGTGCCGGAGGCCGCGGATGCGGCTTCGCTTGGCGCGCTCGAACATGGCGAGGTGATCTACCTGGCGCGGGTCGAGGCGGCGCTGGAGCGCCATGGCGTGGTGCGCCGCCCGGGCACGCGTGTTGGCGCCTATGCCACGGCGCTCGGCCAGGCGATCCTCGCCTGGCTGCCGCAGGCCGAGCAGGTGGCGCATCTGCAGGCTGTGGAGCGCGTGATGCTGTCTGAGCGCACGCTGACCGGTCTCGATGACCTGCTGGCGCGGCTTGCGGAGGTGCGGGCACGCGGCTTCGCGGTCTCTGATGGCGAGAACGCCTATGGCCTGCGCACCGTTGCCGCGCCGGTGCTGGATGCGGCGGGGCGGCCCTTGGCCGGCGTGAGTCTGACGATCGCGGCGACGCGGATGCCGGTGGAGGCCTTCATCGCCAGCGCCGCGCCTGTGGCGCTGCGCATCGCGGCGGAGCTGTCCGAGGGCTTGCGCCTGTCGCTCGGCGCCATCGGCATCCCGAGGGGGCGCCCGTGACGCGCCCGATCCTGCGCCTGCTGGCCGATGACCTGACCGGCGCGCTGGACAGCGCGGCGGAGTTCTCGGCGCTGGCGGGTCCCGTGCCGGTCCGCTGGAACGGCACGGATCGCGGGACCGGCAACCTGGCCTTCGCGACCGCGACGCGGGAAGCGACGCGGAGGGAGGCCATCGACCGCGTTACGGCCGCCGCGCCGTTGCTGGCGGGTGCGGAGATCGCCTTCAAGAAGCTCGACAGCCTTTTGCGTGGGCAGCCGGCGGCGGAACTCGCTGCCTGCCTTCAGGCCGGCGCATGGCGCAGCGTCGTCGTCGCGCCTGCCTTTCCCGCGCTGGGCCGCGTGACGCGCGGCGGCGTGCAGCAGGCGCGGGATCCGGATGGCAACTGGTGCGGCGTGGGCCCGCCCTTGGCGGCGCAGCTTGCGGCAGAGGGTCTGGAGGCTCGGCCGGGTGACCCGGCCTTGCCGCTGCCGCTCGGCCTCTCCGTCTTCAATGCGGAGACCGAGGACGACATGCGCCGCATCGCCGCCTGCGGCCGCGCAGCGCCGGGCCCCGTCTTGTGGTGCGGCAGCGGTGGGCTGGGGCGTGCGCTGGCGGGCGATGCGCCGGTGCGTGACCTGTCGCGGCTCGACGGTCCGGTGCTGGGGCTGTTCGGCTCCGACCAGACGGTCACGCGGCGGCAGCTTGCGGCTTGCGGGCGGCTGTGGCTGCGCCTCGATCCCGCGGAGGGCGCGGCGCGGCTGCGTGCAGCGCTGGCGGAACGGGGCGTCGCGCTGGCAAGCCTCGACCTGCCCGAGGGGCTGTCGCGCGCCGAGGCCGCGCGGCAGATCGCGCACGCCTTCGCGGCTTTGCTGCGCGACCTGCCACGCCCTGGCGCGCTGCTGGTCGCGGGTGGGGAGACGCTGGCGGCGATCTGCGCGGCACTGGGTGCGACCGCGATCGAGGCGGATGGCCTCGTCCGTCCTGGCGTGCCGCGCTCCCTGCTGCGCGGCGGAAGCTGGGACGGGCTGCGGCTCGTCTCGAAATCCGGCGCCTTCGGCGACGATACGCTCTGGCGGGACCTGCTCGCCGCCAATGACCTGATCCAGGACCACGCAACCGCATGACCACGCCGCTTCCGCTTGCCATCACCATGGGCGATCCCGCCGGCATCGGGCCGGAGATCATCGCCAAGGCCTGCACCGCGCTGGCCCCGCGCATCGCCGCCGGCACGCTGCGCCTGCTGGTCATCGGCAGCCGCCCGGCGCTGGAGGCAGCGCGTGCGCTGGTCGGCGGCGCGCCGATCCCGGAGGTCGCGGAGGATGGCGACTGGCCGGCGCTCGGCTTCCTGCAGGCGGCACCCGAAGGCGCGCCGATCGCGCCGGGCGTGCTCTCGGCCGATGGTGGCCGGCTGGCCTTCCATGCGGTGGAGCGTGGCGTGCGGCTGGCGCAGGCGGGGCGCATCGGCGGCATCGTCACCGCGCCGCTCAACAAGGAAGCGCTGAACAAGGCGGGCTTCCACTATGCCGGCCATACGGAAATGCTGGCCGAGCTGACGGGTGTGAAGGGCAGCGTGATGCTGCTCGCGCATGGCAATATGCGCGTCAGCCACGTCACCACCCATATCGCACTCGAAGATGTGCCGAAGCGAGCGACACCGCAGCGCATCCGCCTGGTGCTGGACCTGACGCATCAGGCGTTGCGCGACCTTGGCATCGCGCGCCCGCGCATCGCCGTTGCGGCGCTGAACCCGCATGCGGGGGAAGGCGGGCTGTTCGGGCGGCAGGATATCGACGTGACGGCGCCGACCATCGCGGAGGCTGTCGCCGAGGGCATGGATGTGGTGGGACCGGTGCCGGGCGATACCGTCTTCGTGAAGCTGCGCGCCGGCCAATATGATGCGGTGGTCGCGATGTATCACGACCAGGGGCACATCCCGGTGAAGCTGCTCGGCTTCCATGTGGATCCCGCGACCGGCAAGTGGGATGCGCTGTCCGGCGTGAATGTCACGCTCGGCCTGCCGGTGATCCGCACCTCGGTCGATCACGGCACCGCCTTCGACATCGCGGGCCAGGGCATCGCCAGTGAGCGCAGCCTGATCGAGGCCATCGACTATGCCGAGGCGCTCGCCGCGCGGAGGACCCACGCATGACCAGCCTGACGACACCGATCGAGATTCTTCGCCCGCAGCGCATCGAGTTCGGCTGCGGCCTTGCGGCCCTGGTCGGGCGATGGACGGAGGAACGCGGCCTTTCGCGCATCCTGGTCGTCGCCGGCCGGTCGAATGCCGCGCGTGTCGAACAGCTTGGCCTGAAGGGCGAGGTGACGGTCTTCGGCGAGGTGAAGCCGGAGCCTGACATCCCGAACCTCGAAGCGGCGCTGGCGCTGGCCGCGCGCGTCAAGCCCGACCTCGTCATCGGTTTTGGCGGTGGCAGCGCGCTCGACCTTGCGAAGCTGGTCGCGGTGCTGCCGGGCAGTGGGCAGTCCATCCATGACGTCGTCGGGCCGGAGAAGGTGGCGGGTCGCCGCGTCGCGCTGGTGCAGGTGCCGACCACCGCGGGAACGGGCAGCGAGGCCGGCATGCGCGCACTGGTCACCGACCCCGCGACCCAGGCCAAGCTTGCGGTGCAGAGCCGCCACATGCTGGCCGATCTGGCCGTGATCGACCCCGATCTGATGCTGAGCGTGCCGCCAGCGATGACCGCAGCGACCGGCGTGGATGCGCTGGCGCATTGCGCCGAAGCCTTCACCAGCAAGCGCGCGCATCCGCTGATCGATCTCTATGCGCTGGAAGGCATCCGCCTGGTCGGGCGCTTCCTGCCGCGCGCGGTGGCTGATGGCACGGACCGGGAAGCGCGGGCGGGCCTCGCGCTCGCCTCGCTCTATGGTGGCTATTGCCTGGGGCCGGTGAACACCACGGCGGGCCATGCGGTCGCCTATCCGCTCGGCACGCGCCACCATGTCGCGCATGGCCTGGCCTGCGCCGTGATCTTCCCGCACACGCTGGCCTTCAACGCGCCCGCGCAGCCGGAGAAGACGGCGCTGACGCTGGCCGCGCTCGGGGTGAAGGATGCCGACGGCGCGCATGGCTGGTGCGCCGCGCTTGGCATCGAGATGCGCCTCGGTCAGCTCGGCGTGCCGGAATCCGACCTGCCGGCGATGGCGCGCGACGCGCATGCGATCCGCCGCCTGCTGGACTTCAACCCGCGCGACATCTCGGAAGCCGAGATCCTCGCGATGTACCGAAGGGCCTTCTGAGATGGATGGGAACGGAACCACCGGCGGGCTCGCGCCCGGGCTTTCGGCGCGCTTCATCCCGACGCCCTGCGTCCAGAACCACGCGGCCTTCCTGCATAGGCTGCCGGGTGGCGATCTGGGCTGCGTCTGGTTCGGTGGGACGCAGGAAGGCGTGCCCGACATCTCGGTCCATTTCTCCCGCTTCGTGGACGGGCGCTGGACGGAGGCGCAGAAGCTGTCGGACGACCCCACGCGGTCCGAGCAGAACCCGCTGCTGTTCACCGCGCCCGACGAGGCGCTGTGGCTGCTCTGGACGGCGCAGGTCTCGGGCCATCAGGACACTGCGATCATCCGCCGCCGCATCTCCACCGATGGCGGGCGGAGTTGGGGTCCGATCGAGACGATGCTTGACCGTCCGGGCGTCTTCATCCGCCAGCCGATCGTGGTGACGAAGACGGGCGATTGGCTGCTGCCGGGCTGGCTCTGCCCGACGCCGGCGGCCGGCGCCTGGCGCGGGGATGACGATACGGCGTTGGTGCTGATCTCCTCCGATCAGGGGCGAAGCTGGGACGCCGTGGACGTACCCGGCAGCACCGGCTGTGTGCACATGAACATCCTGGCTCTGCACGACGGTACGCTGCTCGCGCTGTATCGCAGCCGCTGGGCGGACCGGATTCATGCCGCGCGCTCCGCCAATGGCCGCGATTGGAGCGCGCCGCAGCCGACGGATCTGCCGAACAACAATTCCTCGATCCAGGCGACGGTGCTGACGAATGGCCACGTCGCCCTGGCCTACAACCACAGCAGCGCCGAACAGGCCACGGGACGTCGCCTGTCGCTGTATGACGACATCGGCGGCGAGCTGCCCGCCGAGGCGCCGGCGGGGGTGCGCACCGCCTTCTGGGGCGCGCCGCGCGCACCGATGACCATCGCGATCTCGGAGGATGGCGGGCGTAGCTGGCCGCATCGTCGCGACGTCGAGACCGGCGACGGCTACTGCTTGACCAACAACTCTAAGGAACGGCTCAACCGGGAACTGTCCTATCCGTCGATCCTGCAGGGGCCGGATGGCGCGCTGCACCTAGCCTACACGCATTTCCGCCAGGCGATCCGACATGTGACCGTGACCGAGGCCTGGGTGAAGGGCGGCGCGGCATGAGCGCGCTGCACCCGCGCGGCGTGTTCAGCGCCGCGCTGACGCCGATGGATGCCGATCTCGCGCCCGATCACGCGGCCTTCGTCGCGCATGCGAAGCGCCTGCTCGACCAGGGTTGCGACGGCATCGCGATGCTGGGCACGACGGGGGAGGCGAATTCCTTCACCGTTGCCGAACGCCAGGCGCTGCTGGAGGCGGCAGTGGCTGGCGGCATCGCGCCGGACCTGCTGCTGCCGGGGACCGGCGTCGTCGCACTGCCCGACACCGTCGCGCTGACGCGCCATGCGCTGTCGCTCGGCGTCACCACCGTCGTGATGCTGCCGCCCTTCTACTACAAGGGCGTGAGCGAGGAGGGGGTCTTCGCCGCCTATTCGCATGTGGTGGAGCGCATCGGCGATGCGCGGCTGCGGATCGTGCTGTACCACATCCCGCCGATGTCGGCCGTGCCGATCGGCTTCGGCGTGATCGAGCGGCTCCGCGCGCGCTATCCGGGCACCTTCACGGGCATCAAGGATTCCTCGGGCGATCTCGGGAACATGCAGGCGCTGGTCGCGGCTTTCCCGGGGCTGTCTGTGCTCGCGGGCGCCGATCCGCTGATGCTGCCGCTACTGAAGGTGGGGGGCGCGGGCTGCATCACCGCGACCTCCAACCTGGTTGCGGCCGACCTCGCCTTCGTCTTCCGCCACCACGCCGACCCGGCGCGCGCGGCGGAGGTGGAGGAAGCGCAGGCGCGCATCGTCGTCGCCCGCAACCGCGCGAGCCGCTTCGCGCAGATCGCCTCGCTGAAGCTGCTGCTGGCGGACCGCATCGGACAGCCCGGCTGGCACCGCCTGCGCCCGCCACTGCTGCCGCTCACCCAGGCCGAGGCGGATGCGCTGCGTTCGGCTTGACCCCATCACGCCAACAACAAGGAGGATCGCCATGAAAAGACGTACGCTGCTCGCCGCCGGTGCCGCCGGTGGCTTTGGGATGCTCACCGCCCCTGCCATCCAGGCGCAGGGCGCGTGGCCGCATGGCCGGCCGATCCGTGTGGTCTGCCCCTGGCCGCCGGGCGCGGCGAACGACATGCTCGCCCGCCTGACCGCAGCGCGGCTGCAGGAAAAGCTTGGCGCCGTTGCGGTGGCTGAGAACAGGGTGGGCGGCGCCGGCCTGGTCGGCACGCGGGAAGTGCTGACGGCGGCCCCTGATGGCTATACGCTGCTCGCTTCCGCCTTCAACACGGCGGTCATGCCGATGGTGCTGCGGGGGGCGAATTTCGATCCGCAGACCGATCTCGAGGTCTGTGCCCGCACCGCGGCCGCGCCGCTTGTCATGGTCAGCTCCATGCGCCGGCCGCAGGCGAACCTGGCGGATGTGATCGCCGCGGCGAAGGCCAATCCGCGCGTCTGGAACATCGCCATTTCCTCGCTCGGCTCGGCAGGTCATCTCGCGACCATCGATTTCAACCGTCGCACCGGCGCCGAGGTCAACATGGTGCCCTATCGCGGCACGCAGCCGGCGCTGACTGACATGATCGCCGGCAATGTGGAGCTGCTGATCGACCCGTCCTTCGCGCTGCTGCCCGCGGCGGCCGATGGGCGCGTCCGCGCGCTTGGCATCGCGACGAGCCAGCGTTCCAGCCTGGCGCCGAACGTGCCGACCATGGCCGAGGCCGGGCTGCCCGGCTACGAATTCCAGTCCTGGTACGGCGTCTGGGCGCCGAAGGGCACCTCCTCCGAGATCGTCCAGCGCATCAACGCCCTGATGCAGGAGACGATGCGCGACCCGGCGATCGTTGAGCGGCTGAAGCAGCAGGTGCTGGAGCCGGTGACCGAGACCACCGAACAGTCGAAGCGCTTCATCGCGAGCGAGATCGTTCGCGCCACCGAATTGCTGCGGAGCGTGAACTATCAGCCCGAGTGAGCCCGTCGGGGAGGTGACCGGTGGGGGCGGTGCGCCAGGCGCGCACCGCTTCGCCGGGCGCGTCGCCCTGGTGACCGGGGGCGGCAGCGGCCTTGGCGCGGCGCTGGCGCAGCGCTTCGCCGAGGAAGGCGCTGCCGTGGTCGTCACCGACCTGAATCCGGCGGCGGCCGAGGCGGTTGCGTCGGCCATCGGCGCCGCTGGCGGCTTGGCGCTGCCGCTGGCCCTAGATGTCGCCGAGGAGCCAGGCTGGGCGGCGGCTGTGGAGCGGGTCCAGCAGGTCTTCGGCCGGCTCGATGTGCTGGTGAACAATGCCGGGATGATCATGCGCCGCGGCATCGCCACGCAGACGCCGGACGGGTGGCGCCGCATGCTCGATGTGAACCTGACCGGCGCCTTCCTCGGCTTGCGTGCCTTTGCGCCGCTGCTGGCGGCGCGAAGCTGCGGAGCTGTGGTCAATATCGCCTCGACCGCCGGCCTGACGGCGCATGGCGACGCGGCCTACACGGCCTCCAAATGGGGCCTTCGCGGCCTTACGCGCGCGGCGGCGCTGGAATTCGTGGGCCGCGGCATCAGGGTGAACGCGGTCTGCCCGGCGACGATCGACACGCCCCTGACTGCGGCCGGCCCGCCCGGCCACTTGGCGGCGAACCGCGCCGCGATCCCGATGGGCCGCCCCGCCGCGCCGGAAGAAGTGGCGGAGGTCGTGCTATTCCTCGCCTCGGACCAAGCGTCCTTCGTGACCGGGGCGGAGATCGCCGTGGATGGCGGCCTGATCGCAGGCGGTATTGCCTGGATGCGTGCGCAGTTGCAGGTGCGTTCAGCAGGCGATGGCGGGCCGGTCTGATACCAACCGCACGAAGTTCCAGCCCGCGGCCCGAAGGGCGTCGTACGGACAGTGCGCCTTCGGGATGACGCGGCCCGCGTTACTGGTCCTACTCCCAAGAAATAGAGCGATTTTCGATCAATCTGGGTCACAGCCGGGGGCGGCGAAGCAGTTGGCGCACTCGTCGGGCGTTAAGGCGTCGACGATGCAGCCGATGGTATTCCTGAGGTCCTCGATCGTGCGCGCGACAGCCTTGCGCAGCATGGCCTTCGGCTTGGCGAAGGCGTTCCCGAACGGATTGAGCTCGGGGCTGTCGGGAGGGACGTAGAGCAGGCTCGGGCCCGCAGCTCGAAGAACCGCAAGATTGTCGCGATGCTCGCTGGCACGCCGGCCCTGGCCAGCTCCGCCAGGATCTCGGCCAGCGTGATGTCCGACCTCTGCTCGATGAGGTCGAGGATCATCGGCGCATGAGCCTCGATGCGTGCTGACCGGCGATCGCTACCGAGTGGGCCAGGCGCGACGATTCCCACCTTGCGTAGTTGGACGCACCAGCGGATCGCGCTCGACGCGCTGACCCCGAACCACGCCGCCGCAGCACGGCAGGATGCCCCCGCTGCCTCCGCCGCCACCGCTCTCCCCCGCAGATCGACCGATAGCGCCTTGGACATGTCTGCCGGCCTCCTCGCCGACAGACAGCTTGAATCAGATCAGCCCCGCGTCGCTGCATCCCCCTCCGATTCAATCAGATCGAAAATCGCTCTAGGGGGGGCAGGTCATCCTCAACGGGGTCCTTGTTCCACACCGATCTAAACGCAGTTCTGCTAGCGCGATGCCGGCCTCACCCTGAATCGCGTAGAGCAGAAGCACCCGGCCGTCCTCTTCGAAGATGCAAGGATCGCGCAGCTGGCGCACGGGGATGTTCACCGCCCCGCGGAAGGAAGGCGCGGTGGGCAGGTCGCCGCCCTCCCACGGCATCTCTGGCCGAAGCAGCACCTCAGGCTCGCCGTCCGGGCGCCAATCCCGCCAGTCGCCGCGCAGCGGGACGCGTGAATGCAGGATGCTCTCTGGCGCGTCGCCGACGCGGGTCCAGAAGACGTGCAGTACGCCGTCGCGCAGCAGCAGCGCCGTGTGGCGCTGCAACCCGCCGGGGAAAAGCACCTGCCCACGCTCAAAGCCTGTCAGGCCGTCGACGGAGCGGAACAGGATGCCGGGCATAACCAGCGCATAGGTGGCGCCGGCATGGCGGAAGACCCGGAAGTACGAGGGGCCGAGCAACTCAGGCAGGGGCTGGAAAGCAATGCCATCTGTCGAGAGCGCGGCACGCGTGCGCTGCATCCCCCAATCCACCAGCCCGTGGAAGAACATCACGATCCGCCGGTTCGCCTCGTCCACATGCACGTCGGGCGACGCGATGTGGGGGTAGCGTGCGTCGATCTCTGGCGGCGGTACGCCTAGTGTGCCGGGCGGCGCGCGACCTGGCAGCACGTCATGCCCGACTTTTGCTTCGGGCTCGGCCAGCGTCGTCGCCGGGAACAAGCTATCGGCTAACTGCAGGCTGCCGGGCTCGTAGATCTGCCACGGCCCCTCCGGCGCATCGGCCACCGCGAGCCGGATGTACGATCCCTTGTGGTCGGCGAAGTAGAGGTAATAGCGGCCAAGGCGCCCCTCCACCCAGTCCGGCACGCGGATCATCGAGGGTCCCTGGACGTTCGCCCCCATGCGACCGTCCATGTGCGGTCGAATGATCGGGCCGATCCGCTGAACGCGCCAAGCGGCCGCCATCCGCGGTTACTCTGCAGTGATGCCAGCAGCACGGATCATGGGGACCCACCGCGCCAGTTCGCCCGTCACGCGGGCCTGTGCGGCGTCCCCGAGCGTCGGCGTCGCATCGACACCCATCGCTGCGATCCGGTTCATCACGGTGGGGTCGCTGAGCGCTGCGGCGGTCGCCTCCTGCAGGCGCGCCAGCACCGGCGCGGGCGTACCGACACGGGCGGAGAGCACGTGCCAGATCTCGAAAGCGAAGTCAGGCCAGCCGCTTTCAGCGATGGTCGGGATCTCCGGCGCGCCAGAGAGCCGACGCGCACTGGCCGAGGCGACGCCGCGCAGCCGCCCGGCATGAATGTGCGGAATGCAGTCCGACGCCCCGGAGAACATGAAGTCGAGGTTGCCGGCAACCAGATCCGTCGTCGCCGGGGCGCCGCCACGATAAGGCACGTGCTGCGCCTCAATCCCTGCCGTGCGGAGAAAGAGCGCGGTGGTGATGTGCGCCGGGGAACCGACGCCGGCGCTGCCGTAGCTGAGTTCGCCGGGCCTGGCGCGGCAGGCTGCAACGAAATCTGCCGCGGTGCGGATGCCATTCTGGCGCTGTGGGTTCACCACCAGGATGTTCGCCGCCGTGGAGGTGATACCGAGTGCGACGAAGTCCCGCGCCGTATCGTAGCCAGGGCTGCGGTGCACCGCCATGTTCACGACATGTGTCGCAACATGGCCCATGACCAGCGTGTAGCCATCGGCCGGCGCCTGTGCGGCAGCCGCCATCCCGATCGCACCACCCGCGCCAGCCCGGTTTTCCGCCACGACGGACTGGCCGAGCCGCTCGGACAGCGCCTGCGCGACGATCCGGGCTGTGGTATCCGTGCCGCCGCCCGGGGCGAAGGGGATGATCAGCCGGATTGGCCGGTCCGGGAAGCGTGGCTGCGCCATCGCCACCGCGGGTATACCGAGCGAGGTGGCCAGCACGGCACGGCGGGAAAGTGCTGCGCGGTTCATCGTTGTTCCTCCTCCCTCCTGCGCGCTCGTAGGCTGCGCATGTTGTGAACGTGCAGATGCGCTCCAGCGGCAATCACTGCCGTCGCTTCGCCGATTACTGCGCCGTACTTGCGAACATGCTCGCCTGGCGCGATCGCGCGGCGCGCCACCTTGTGGCCGAGCGGTACCGGCGCGCAGAGCTGGAGCGGCGCAAGCGCCTCGCCGGAGCGGGCGATCGCCTCCCCTGCCTCCAGGTCGCGTAGCGCGACGGCGACGTCATCCTCCGGGTGGAGCACCAGCAGGTCCCAGCGCATCGCCATCAGAAATCCGCCCCGAGCCGCGCGAAGGCGTAGCCGCCCTCGTCCAATACTTCACCCCAGGTCCGCGTGCCGCTGGCGTGATCAAGCAGCTGCGTGAAGAGCGCATCCGCAGCGTCCTCCGGCTCGCGCGTACCGCGCATGAGGCCGGATCCGTCGAAATCGATCTGGTGGTGCAGCCGCTCAGCGGTCTTCGGATTGACCGTTACCTTCACCGTCGGCGCAAGAGCATCGCAATAGGAATTGCCTGGCCCTGTCGTGAACATCGTCATGTTGCAGCCCGCGGCCACGAAGCCCGTGACGGAAGGCGGCGAGAAGGACGGCCCCTCCATCACCCACAGCCCCGGCCCTGGAATCGGCGCGGCATGCGGCAGCACGCCCCGCACCGGCCGTGAGCCACCCTTGGCGATGGCGCCAAGAGACTTCTCCTCGATGGACGAAAGGCCGCCGCGGATGTTCTCCGCACCTGGGTTATTGCCTGTCAGGTCTTCGCCTGTGGCGGCCGCCCAGCGCTCCCGCTGCGCAACGGCATCCACGATGGCGCGGCCAACCTCCGGCGTCTCAGCCCGGGCGGCCAGCACATGCTCTGCGCCAAGCCACTCCATGGTCTCACCGAACACCGCCGCGCCGCCGGCATCCACAAGCCGATCCGCGACGAGGCCCGCGAGCGGGTTTGCCCCCAGGCCGCTGGTCGCGTCAGAATGGCCGCATTCCGTACCGAGGCGGAGCAGCGAGGCCGGCAGCGGCACTCGTCGTGCGCGTGACATGTCGCGCGCCAACGCCGCCGCCAGCCGCACACCGCGGTCGGACAGTGCCAAGCTGTCCTCGTGGACCTCGTCCAGCGCAATGGCCTCGACACGCTTGCCGGAGGCCGCGATGCCCTCCGCGACGATGTCCAGGCGTTGCCGATCGGCCCCGACCAGCAGCACCGCCCCGGCATTCGGGTTGCACCCAAGGCCGATGAGCATGCGCCGTGTCATGGCGCGGTCTTCGCCAAACTGGCCGCGGCCATAGGGCAGCGCAACCAACAATGCCCCAGGCACTTGGCGCGCGATGCGTTGCGCGGCCGCGCTGGTGAGGCCGAGGATGGAAAGGACGAGGAGCCGGTTCCGTGTGCCGGCACAGCCATCCGTCCGCGGATAGCCTAGGAATTCAGAGAGCGTGCCCACCCCGTCGTCGCCTCCTTGCAAGCTGCCATGCTGCTCTGCATTGGCCAGTGCCGCCAAGCCACTTTGACCAGCCCCTTTCGGTGGGCCATGCCGAATCTCGCTGGGCCATCGCAGCCGCGCCTACTCCTGGGCTGAATGGACCGGGGCGAGGCAAACGCGCTGCTTCCCGCACTGCTGCGGAGATGCCAAGACACCGCGCCTGCGCCCGCGCCAGCTACAAGGCGAGATAGGGTGTGGCAGCGCCACCCCGCATCATACTGCCCGTGCCGCGATCTCGCCTTCGCGGATTGCGGCGTCTGCCCGACGGGGAGCCAGTGCATCGCCGATGAGGTGCAGCGACAGGCCCTGTGCACGGCGTGGCGCGAGCGCATGGAAGAGGCCGTCCTGCGCCTCCGCGCCAAGTGCGAGCACAATGGTGTCGATGCCTCGCCGCGCCTGCGGCTCCGAAGTGTGGATGTCGCGCAGCAGAACGCTGTCGCCCTCGATCGCGACGAGTTCAAGGTCGGTGGAGAAGTGCACTCCCATCCGGCGCAGCATGCCGTAGGTCTTGCCCCAGTCGCGGCTCGCCGCGAGATCGGGTGCGGCCTGACCGAGCCAGGTCACGAACTCGACTTGCGCGCCCTGAGCCGCGAGATACTCGGCCACGACGACCGCCTGCCGCCCGCCCAGCCCGTCATAGACGAGTGCCCGCGCGCCTGGCGCAACGCCTTCCCGCAGCGCCTCCATGTAGGACAGTACGTTCGCCTGCCCCGTGCCGGGCACCGGGGCGCCGTTCCACTTATCTGGTCGGAGCGGCGTCCAGCCGTGGCGCAAGCCCGTGGAGCCGGTGGCGACCACCACCGCCTCATAGCCGTCGGCCAGCAGCATCTCCTCCGTCGCCAAGGTCTGCAGGCGGATATCGACGCCCGCCTTCACCACCTGCCGCTCCAGCCAATCGGCTATGCCGAGCAGCTCGGTGCGCGACGGCGCGCGCGACCAAAGGCGGATCTGCCCGCCCAACTCATGCCCACGCTCGAACAGTGTGACGGCGTGGCCGCGCTGCGCCGCAGTGAGCGCGGCCCGCATCCCACCGGGGCCACCGCCAACCACAGCAACCTTCCGCGCGCGCGCCACGCGCTTCAGTGTGCCGGCACCGAATTCTCGCTCGTTTCCGGCGGCAGGGTTGTGGATGCAGGCGATGGGCGCCTGGGCGAAGATCGAGGACATGCACCAATTCGCCCCGACGCAGGGCCGGATCTCACCGCCCTCGTCGCGGGCGGCCTTGGCGACCCATTCGGGATCGGCGATGAGTGCGCGCGCCATGGCGACAAAGTCGCAATCGCCGGCCGCCAGGTGCCGCTCGGCCTCGGCCGGCGTCACGATGCGCCCGACGCCGACCACCGGCACCGGATGCGCGCCCGATGCCACCGCCTGCCGCACCTGCCGCGTCGCTGCCATCTGGTAGCCGTGGCTTTGGGGGGAGGTCGGGTAGATCAGCATCCGGTTGAGATAGGTGCCATGGCTGCAGGAGACGTAGTCCAGCAGGCCGGACGCGGTCATGCGCGCGGCGACCTCGGCCCAATCCTCCGGCCGCAGCCCGCCTTCATGCCCGTCATCCGAGTTGATGCGCGCGCCCACGATCATGTCGGGGCCGCATTCCTCCCGCGTGGCCTGGATGATTTCCATAACCAGACGCAGCCGGTTCTCCAGGCTGCCGCCAAAGGCATCGGTACGATGGTTGGTGGCGGGCGAGAGGAACTGGTTCAGCAGGTAGCCATGCGCCATCGAGTGCACCTCGACGCCATCGAGGCCGCCGCTGCGCGCATGCCGCGCGGTCAGCCGGTAGCCTTCGCGGATCGCGTCGATGTCCTCGCTCGTCATCACATGCGGCATCTCGCGGTAAACAGCGCATGGCACGGCCGAGGGCGCCCAGACTGGTGCGCCGGAGGCGACCGAATTCGTCTCCCGCCCGCGATGCCAGGGCTGGGCCAGCAGCAACGTGCCGTGCGCGTGTACGGCCTCGGCGATCTTCGCATATTGCGGCACCATGCGCGGATCGAAGGACAGCGCCTTGCCGCGATAGGGCAGCGACGTCTCGTGCACCGCCATGCATTCCATGGTGATGACCGCGACGCCATGTTTCGCGCGTTCGGCGTAGTAGGCGACATGCTCTTCGGTGAAGACGTGGTCCTTCACCAGCAGCGTCGCATGCGCGCTCATCCATGTCCGGTTGCGTGCGGTCTTCGGGCCGAGCCGGATCGGACTGAACAGCGTCGGGTAACGGTTCATGGTCGCGTCGGGCATGGCTTCTTCTTCCTGGACGCTGACGAGCCTTGCCAAGGCACCGGGGCACGTCAAGACTTGCTGGTGACGCAGCAGCTGCGCGGAGCATCCGGCATGACCGATATGGAAGTCGATCTGGTCGTGGCCGGCACCGGCGCCGCAGGCTGCGGCGCGGCCCTGGCCGCAGTGGCGCGCGGTCTGCGCGTCGCGGTGGTGGAGAAGTCGGCGCGGCTGGGCGGCGCCACCGCAGCTTCGCTCGGCGGGCTCTGGGTGCCGGCGAATCACCTGGCGGCCGGGGCAGGGCTCTCGGACGAACTGGATGCCGCACGGCGCTACATGCGTTTCCTCTCGGGCGGCTACGCGCTGGCGCCGATGGTCGAGGCCTATCTTCTGAACTCGCGCACTGCGCTGCGCGACTTCGCCGCTGCCGGCGTGCCTTTCCGCCTGCTGCGCGGGCTGCCGGACCACTACTATCCGCAGGCCGATGGCACCGTTGCCGATGGGCGCATGGTGGAGGCCGCGCCATTGCCGCGCGAGGCGCTCGGTCCCTGGGACGAGGCGCTGGAGGAAGGCGTCTATAACGAGGCAGGGGTAAGCTGGGGCGATGCGATTGCCTGGGGTGGGCTCGGCGCGCGGCAGCGCTGGCCGGATGAGGAGATCAAGGCGCGGCAGCGGAAACGCCTGCTCGCCGCTGGACCAGCGCTGGTCGGCCACTTCCTGGTCCGCTTGATGGAGGCGGGCGTACCCATCCTGACCGGCGTCCGCGCAGAGCGCCTGCTGCTGGAAGATGGCCGTGTCGTTGGCCTCGAAGGCACACGCGACGGCAAGAGCCTGCGCATCCGTGCGACACGCGGCGTTGTGCTCGCCACCGGCGGGTACGAGGGCAGCCCCGACCTGGTGAACCGGTTCGAGGGATTGCCGGACTGGATGAACATCTTCCCTCGCGCCATCGAGGGTGACGGGCTGATGATGGGCAGCGAGCTCGGCGCGGCGGTGTGGCGGGTGCCGAACAACCTCGCAATGCTGGTCGGCTATGCGATCCCGTCGCCGGATGAGCCTGGCGAGCAGGTGTTTTTCAGCGCAGGGCTGCGCGGCCTGTCCTATCCGCACAGCATCGTGGTGAACGACCAGGCGCGCCGCTTCTGCGACGAGAGCCAGTTTCAGCACGTCGTGGCCGGGCTGACGCGCTTCGATCTTGGTCTGCACCGACATCCGAACCTGCCGGCCTGGATGCTGTTCGATGCGCAATATTTTCGGCGCTACAGCTTCGCCCGCCGCCCGCCCGGCGCGCCGGTGCCCGATTGGGTGCTGCGCGCCGACAGCTTGGAGGAGCTTGCCGGCAAGCTCAGCCTTGATCCCGCTGCGCTGGCTGCGACGGTCGCGCGTTTCAACGCGGGCGCGGCCCTCGGCGAGGATACGGAGCATGGGCGCGGCAGTTCCGCCTTCGCGCGCTCCACCGCGGGCGATCCGCATGCGGCGCATCCCAACCTTGGCACGCTGGCCGAGCCGCCCTTCTGCGCGGTACGGATCCGCCTGGGCGGCATCTCGGCGGCGGGGCTGCTGACCGATCCGGATTCCCGCGTGCAGCATGTGCGCGGGCGGCCGATCGACGGGCTCTACGCCTGTGGCAACGCCGCCGCGCCGACCGAATCCGGCGCGGGGTACCAGGCCGGGATTTCCTTGATGCGGGGGCTTACCTTCGGCTGGCTCGCGGCGCGCCACGCGGCCGGCGCGGCCTGATGCTGAAACGCCGCTTCGCCGACCTGCCGCAGGGGCAGGTCCATTACCGCACCGGCGGGACAGGCGGGCCGGCACCGCTCGTGCTGCTGCATGGCGGCGCCTCGAATGGTGCGGCGCTGTCGCACTTGGCTGCGGCGCTGGCGACAACGCGGCTGGTGGTGGTGCCCGATCTGCCCGGCTGCGGCGAAAGCGACCCGCTGCCGATGGCACAGCCTGAGATCGCGGATTTCGCTGATATGCTGGCGGGGCTGCTGGATGCGCTCGGCCTTGCGCGTTGCGACCTGCATGGCGCCCATCTCGGTGCGCGCGTGGCGACCGAGATGGCGCTCCGCCATCCGCGCCGGGTCCGCCGCGTGATCCTGGACGGCTGCGGCTTCTACGACGAGGTGGAACGGCAGGCGATGCTGGACCATGTCGCGCCACCCGTGCTGCCGGATGCCGAAGGGTCCTACCTTCTTGCGGCACATGCGATGTGCCGGGACTATTTCCGCTACTTCCCCTGGTTCCGGCGCGATGAGGCGCATCGCCGCGCTGGGCCAGAACCCGTCGCAGCGGTGCTGCATGCGCGGCTGGTTGAGCTGCTGCGCAACGGCGCCAGCTATGCGGTGCCCTACCATGCCGCGCTCCGCTACCGGATGGAGGATGCGCTGCCACGCCTTACCTTGCCGGTGCTGCTGGCCACCGCGACCACCGACAACGTCTTCCCCCAGCGCGGCCAGGCCGCAGCACTGGTGCCCACAGCCGCCACGGCCGAGACGCCTGGCACCGGATCGCCTGAGGCCATCGTCGCGACGGCCGCCATCTTCGCGTCCTTCCTGGACGGTGTCTTCGTCCCACGATAGCCTTCCCAGACAGACGGGAAGACCAGAAGACCAAACGATCGGAGGAGCTCCAGGCATGATATTCACGATCCGCCGTCGCACCGTTCTGGCCGGGGCCGCGCTATTGCCGCTGCCGGCGCTGGCGCAGGGCGAATGGCCGACGCGGCCGGTCCGTCTGGTCGTACCCTTCGCCCCCGGCGGCACCACGGACATCGTCGCGCGGATCCTCGCGGAGCAGTTACAGCAAAGGCTGGGCCAGCCTGTCGTGGCGGAGAACCGTCCCGGCGCCGGCGCCACGCTCGCATCCGGTCAGGTCGCGCAGTCCGCGCCAGATGGACATGTGCTGGTGATCTCTAACAGCGCCTCGCACGGCATCTCACCGAGCATGTTCGACAATGTCCGCTACGATGCGCTGGCCGACTTCACGCATATCGCGCTGGCGGCCACGACATCATCGGCAGTGATCGTCAATCCGCGCTTTCCGGCCCAGACCATTCCTGACCTTATCCGACTCGGTCGGACTCGCGCGGATGGATTGGACTTCGCCATCTCCGGCCACGGCACCACCACGCATCTGCTCGGCATGCGCATTGGGCTGGCCACGGGCATCCGGATGAACCCGATCCCGTATCGCGGCGCGGGGCCTGCGCTGATTGACGTTATGGGTGGCACGGTCGGGCTGATGGTCGACGGGCTACCGTCTTCCATCCAGCACATTCGCGACGGAGCGGTGAAGGCGATCGCCGTGGCCGATGCCGAACGCAACAGGCACCTGCCAAACATCCCGACCCTGATTGAGGGTGGCCTCGCGGGGATGACGTCCTATTCCTGGTTCGGCGTGTCCGGCCCGAAGGGCATGCCCGCGCCGATCGTGGACCGATTGAACCGCGAGATCCGGTCGATCCTGCAGCAGCCCGCCATACGCGACCGCTACACTTCGCTGACAGCCGATGCGCCCGACCTGACGCCGGCGCAGTACACCGCCTTCATCGCGGAGGAACTGCGCGTTTGGGGCGAGGTGGTGCGCGCGAGCGGCGTGCGCGCCACTTGAGGCAGCTGGCGGCATTCAAACTCTATCTTCTGAAACTCCTTGCTGCGGGTCCGCATACGACTCAACGCGAGAGGTGCGTGGTGCTGCATCCTGCCAAAGACCGGGATGTTGACCTGCCAACTTAGAAACGGGCGGCTGGTGATAGAGAGTTGAGATACGAACCGATAGGAGCAGCGGTGGGAGCCGGGGAATGAAGTTCTCCTGGCTGTGTACTGGCGGAGGCAGTGCGCCCAGCCTCCCTGCCGTCAGGCGCGCCATGCAGCACCATCTGTTCGCATCGCGACGGCCAGGATGTCTGCATTGCAGCCGAAGCTTCGCCGTCAAATCCGGCTCTGTTCGGCTGTAGTGCTAGCGGTCCACCACAAGCAGATCCTGGAAGCCGTTCGTTAGCTTCTGGCCGCCGCCGGGCCGTGCGACGATCACGTCCTCGACGCGAGCGCTGAAGGAGCGGTCCTGCAGGATCGAGGGCTCGACGGTAAACATCATCCCCTCTCGCAGTGCCGAATGGTCCGGCTTTGTCAGGAAGGGCGGCTCATGCACGTCCCAGCCAATGCCGTGGCCGAGGCGGTGGCGGAAGTTTGGGCCGTAGCCGGCGTCCTCCACGACCTTGCGGGCGGTGGCGTCCACCTCCGCGGCCGTCGTGCCGACCTTCAGCGCGGCGATGCCGGCGGCCTGCGCCTCCATCACCACGCGATGGACCTTCACCTGCTCCGCGGAGGGTTCGCCGAAGCTGACGGTGCGGCCGTAGTCATAGCAGAGACCTTCGTGCGAAGCGCCGAAGTCGAATAGTACGGAGCAGGGCGGGTAGATCGGCCGCTTCCAGGATTCCAGCCGGCGCCCCATCAAGAGCGGATGGTCGGGGCCGGTATTGTAAAGTGAGGTCGTGAAGGTCTGGCCCAGGCTGCCCTGGCGCTGCATCTGATAGTTGACCTCTGCGATGGCATCGAGCTCGGTCATGCCGAACTTGAGATGCTTCAGCGTCTCGGCGAAAGCGGCCTCGGTGCGGCGGCCGGCCTCGGCCATGATCGCGATTTCCTCGGCCGATTTGATGACGCGCAGTTCGCGCAGGATGTCGGTGGCGGAGACGAAAACCGCGTCCGGCATGATCGCCTGGAGCGCGACGATGGATTCGCCATGCGCACGGTCGCTGACCGCGACGCGCGGGCGCGCGGGCAGGCCGAAGCCAGCGAGGATGTCGCGGCAAAGTGCCGCGGGATCGTCATGGTCGCCAAGTACGCGGATCGCGATGCCCTTGCTTTCGCCGCGGCCCTTGAACTCGGCGGTCATGCGCGGAAGCGCCAGGACAGGGGCGCGCTGCGGCGTCAGCCAGGCGCCCTCGAGCCAGCCGCCGGGATGCAGCGTGGTGCCGTAGTTCGGGATGTCGCGGGGGATGCCGGCCAGGTAGTGCAGATCGGTGCCGAGCGGGATGAAGGCCAGGTCGGCGCGGCCTTCCAGCAGCTTCTGGAAGGCGGGCAGCCGGTCGGCTGCGGTCGGGGCGAGGTGGGTCATGGGCGATATCCGTGTCTTTTCGGCCGCCGAAGGCGGCCCGCGCGCAGAGCGCCTGAAGGGCCCAGCGCAATAGCGCGCCGGTGCCCGAGGCCTAATCTACGGTGGCGCCAGAGGCGATGACCAATGGGCGCCACGTCTCGACCTCCTGCGCGACGAAGGCCTGGAAGTCGTCCATGAAGCGGTCGCCGACGTCGTTCGCCAGTTCGCGATAACGGGTCTGGATAGCTGGCAGCGCCAGCACCTCCCGCGTGACGTCGGCGAAGCGCTGCTGGATCGGGCGCGCCACTGCGGCGGGGAAGGAGAAGCCGGCCCAGCCCTCGGCGACCAGCTGCGGGAAGCCGTGTTCGGCGAAGGTCGGGATGTCCGGGAAATCCGGGTGGCGCTGCGGGCCGGTCAGGCCGATGCCGCGTATATTGCCCTGGCGGAGGAAACCGACCGAAGCCGCGATGCCGTCCAGCGTCACCGGCACCACGCCAGCGATGGTGTCCGTGACTGCCTGGCCGCCGCCGCGATAGGGCACGTGCGTCAGCTCGACATTCGCGATCTGCGCGAAGCGCAGCATCACCAGGTGTGGCAGTGAGCCGACGCCGGAGGTGGCGTAGTTGATACCTGGCGTCCGCCGCGCCGCAGCGGCGAGTTCTGCCGGGTTGGAGAAGGGCGCGTTTCGGTTGGCCATCAGCGCATAGTACCCGCGCTGGATCATGGCGACGTGGGCGAAGCTGCGCACCGGATCCCAGTTGATCCGCCCGCGGTAGAGCGTCGCGCCGACGTTGAAGGCGCTGACCGGTGACAGCAGCACCGTGTAGCCATCGGCGGGTGCATCGGCGACGATCCCCGTGCCGAGAGTGGCGCCCGCGCCGCCGCGGTTCTCCACCACGATCGGCTGGCCGAGCCGCTGCGACATCTGCTCCGCCAGCATCCGCCCGATCACGTCGGTTGAGCCGCCGGGCGCGAAGGGGATGACCATGCGGATCGGCCGGTTCGGCCAGGGCGCCTGCGCCAGCGCGGGCGCGGCCAGCAGCGCTGTCGCGCTGGTCAATAGGGTCCGGCGAGAGGTCATGGTTGGTTCCCGAGCGGCTGGCGCCGAGCCTGAAGCGCGGCTTCCACCAAGTTCATCATGCTGGAGAGGGGCGCCGCAAGAGCGGGCTTCACCACGTGGTCTGCAAAGCAAGGGATCGCTGACGACAAGGCGCCTCAGAGCCTTGACCTGCGACCCATCCTCGGGCCGCCATGGCGGGCGCCTTCCAGTGCTATTCGGTCGGCTTGGGCCGTGGACGGCCGCCCGACGAACGCGCCGAGTATCTCGTTGACCATGGACCTGAAACTGGTCCGCGCGCAGAGTGGTCCTGACCCGGAGAACTGGTCCAGCTAGAGCGCAGTTTTTCGGGTCAGGACCAGATTGTGGCCGATCCCGCTATGCGGCCGAACCTTGGTGTAATCTCGACGCCAAGCCTCGCACTTCGCCCGTGCGTCGTCGAGGCTCACGAACCAGTCTCGCTATTCAGGCTTAACGCCCGCTTCGCGCACCACGCGCAGCCACTTCTCCACATCACCGCGGAGGAAACGGGCGAACTCGTCCGGCCCGCCGCCACCGGGATCTGCGCCAAGTTCAGTCATGCGCTGCACCACGGCCGGCAGCGCCAGCGCGCTGCGCGCCGCCTCCGCCAGCTTCGCCACGCTCGATGGCGGTGTACGCGCTGGCGCCATGAGCCCAACCCAGGACGTCGCCTCGTAGCCTGGCAGCACCTCGGCGATGGCGGGCACCTGGGGCGCAAGGGCCGAGCGCTGGAGCCCGGTCACGCCAAGGGCACGTAGCGCTCCCCGCTGCACATGCGGCCAGACGGTGGTCATGTTGTCGAACATCATACTGACGCGGCCCGCGAGCAGGTCCGTCACCGCGGGCGCGCTTCCCCGATACGGCACATGCGTCATCTGGGTTTGCGTCATCAGGCGGAACAACTCGCCTGCCAGGTGGACGGAGGAACCGATGCCGCTGCTGGCATAGGTGAGCCGGTCGGGCTGGCTGCGTAGTAATGCAATCAGCTCCGAAAGGTTCTGCGCCGGCACGTCTGGATGCACAACCAGCATGTTCGGGAAACTCGCCACCAGCAGCACTGGTGCGAAGTCGCGCAGCGTGTCGTAGCCAACATCGGGCCGCACGGCGGGCAGCACGGAGTTCACGCTCGCCGTGCCCATCAGGATGGTGTGGCCATCCGGCGCGGCGCGCGCCACCGCGGTTGCGCCGATCGCACCTGTGGCACCTGCGCGGTTCTCCACGATCACCGCCTGACCGAGCGCACGCTGCATCGGCTCGGTCAACAGGCGTGCCATCAGGTCGGTTGCGCCGCCCGGGGGAAAGGGCACCACGATCTGCACCTGGCGAGCCGGGAAGGCGTCCTGCTGCGCGCGCACGGCAGAAGGCAGCAGCGCTGCAAGCGGCGCCGCCAACGCGGCGCGCCGACGAAGCGGGAATGTCATCGCGGCGTCTCCTTCAATCCCAGATATGCTTCCGCATTGCGGTGCAGGACCTTGGCGAGGATCTCCTCCTCAAGGCCAAGGCTCTGCCAGTCGGCTCTCAGCTTGGCGTGGCGCAGCACAGGGAAGTCGCAGCCGAACATCACCCGGTCCTGCAGCCATGTCGCGATCGCCTTGCGAAGCTCGGGGCTGTAGCGTCGTGGCCCCCAGCCGTGCAGCTCGTAGGCGACATTGGGCTTGTGCAGCAGCACGGCCAGCATCTCGTCCTGCCACGGCCAAGCGGGGCGCGCGGCGAGGATGCGCAGGTCCGGATAGCGTGACGCGACATTGTCGATGTGGCGTGGATGCCCGTGGTCCAGCTCGATGCCGTCGCCGCCGGGCAGTCCCTGGCCGATGCCGGTCAGTCCGGTGAGGATCATCACCGGCGTCCCCGCCGCTTGCGACGCCTGGTAGAACACGTCCCAGCGCGGGTCGCTTGGTGCTACGCCGGTGACCTGCCCGTTGATGCAGAGCCCGACAAAGCCTGCGCCGGCATCGAGCGCGCGCTCGAACTCCTTGATGGATTCATAGGCGCGGCGTGGATCGAACTGCAGCCAGTGGCCCGCGATCGCATCCGGCCGGCGGCGGGCAAGGGCGAAGGCGTAGTCGTGCTCCTCGCGCATCCGCTCGATCGGCCAGAATTTCGGGTAGGAGAGATCGAGGATCGCACGCGTGCCGTGCCGGACGAATTCGTCGCACATGCCGTCCTCGGTGAAGTACTCCACCTTCGTGCGCCAGATCGCCTCCTGGCGCGCCAATGCCTCTGGCGTGCGGAACAGATAGGCGCGCTCGGTGCCCCAGTGCGAATGGACGTCAAGAATGCGCATTGGCTGGCTGCTCATGGCTAGGCTCGTCGATCGAGAAGGCGGCGGATCTTCGAGGTGCTGTCGAGGCCGGTGAGCGATGCGAGGCTGCCGCGCGGCACCACCTCCACCTCGAGCGTGACGGACAGCGCCTCCTTGAAGCGCGCGCGCAGATCGGATTCGAAGGTTGCCGCGTCCAGCGACGCGTCGCGCGCCTCCACCTGCACCACCATGCGCTCCCCGGGCTCGACCACGCAGAGGAACTCTCCGTTCCCACGCGCATCAGCGCTGACCAGTGCGCCCACCGCCTCGGGGAAGACGTTCACGCCGCGCAGCTTCACCATCCCATCGGCGCGCCCGTGAATGCCGGACAGGCGCCGATGCGTGCTGCCGCATTTGCATTGCCCCCCAAGCCAGGAGGTGACGTCGTTGGTATCGAAGCGGATCATCGGCGCGACATGCTTGAATAGCGTCGTGACCACCGCGCTGCCCTGCGTGCCAGGTGTTTCCACGGCTCGTCCCTCGTGCAGCACCTCCACAACGAAGCAGTCCTCGAACACATGCATCCCATTGCGCTCCGCACAATCGCAGGCGACGGAGCCGAATTCGTTCATGCCGTAGGTATCATAGGCCGGCGCGCCCCACAGATCCTCCAGCGCGCCGCGATCCTCGACGCCGAGATGGGTGATCAACCCGCGTATGCCGAATGTGCGAGGGTCAAGGCCGAGTTCATCGCGGGCCACCAGCGCGATGTGGCGCAGATAGGCCGGGAAACCGATGAGATGCGTGGTACGCCAAGCCTGCATCAGCTCGATCTGCCGGCGCGTCGGCGTCTGTGATCCCGAGCCGGTCATGATGGGCACGGCACCGGTGTATTTCTGTATGCCCTCCCGAACCAGCAGGCCGCCATTCGGAAGGCCGAGCGAGAGCGTCACCTGCAGTCGGTCAAAGGGGCGGACGCCCTGCATGAACAGCCGGCGTCCGGTGACGATGTTCATCACCTCGCGGTCACGCGGTGCGAACATCATGGGGCGCGGCAACCCCGTCGTGCCGCCAGAGGTCTGGAAGACCAGCGGTATCGGATCGTCCTGTTCCGGGTCGATGCCGAGATAGTCGGGAAAGAGCGGCTCGCGCGTCAGGCTTTCGCGCAGATCGTGCACGGAAAAGGTCGGAATCCGCGTCAGGTCGTCGAGACCGCCAATGTCGCCCGGCTCCAGCCCCACGGCACGCCAGCGCCGTGCGTAGAAGGGCACCTGCCAGGCACGCCGCATCTGCTTGCGGAAGGCGGCATCCTGGCGCGCGCGCAGCTCGTCCGTCGAAAGCGTCCAGAGCGTTTCGAAGAACTCGGGCGCTGCGGGGAATTCCTCGCACAGCGCGGCAATGTCCAGCGCCTCGTGGTAGCGCGGTGGCAGCCTCAACCCGTTTCCTCCGCTTGTCTGTGGGCCCGGCTTGACGACACCGCGTTCCGAATGCGTTTGTGCGCCAGGCGCACGTTATGTGCGTTGCATGAACGCTAGAGGTCGCCTTGGTACAGCGTCAAGTCGGGTCGGACCAACCCAGTGCAGAGGCAGGGACCGACATCGTGCGGACTTTGGACCGAGGGCTTGCGGTCATTCGCGCCTTCGGCGCAGAGCGACCGACACTGACCGTCGCCGAAGCCGCGTCCGCCACGGGCATCAGCCGCGCTGCAGTGCGCCGTCTGCTACTCACGCTGCAGCGGCTGGGTTATGTTGACACCGATGACGGGCGACGCTTCGCGCTCCGCCCTGCGGTCCTCGATCTCGGTCATGCCTATCTCGCCTCGCTGCCCTGGTGGCGTGAAGCGCAGCGGCTGGTGGGGCCGCTGGCGGCTCGGCTCGGCCATCCCTGCGCCGTTGGCGTGCTGGATGGGGCGCAGGTCGTCTACGTCGCTTATGCCGCGCCGGCGCTGGTGCCGGGGATGGACCGGTCCGTCGGCACGCGCCTGCCGGCGCATGCGACTGCGATCGGCCGTGTCCTGCTCGCTGGCCTGTCACCGTCAGAAGCCAGCATGAAGCTGGCCGCACCCTTGGCGCGCTTCACGCCCTGTACCGAGACGGATCCTGCGCGGCTTCGGGTGATCCTGGACGAGGTGAGACGGGAGCGAGCCTCCCTGGTGGACCAGGAACTGCGGTTGGGTTTGCGCTCGCTCGGCGTGCCGATCGCGGATCGCGCGGGCGTTGTGCGCGCGGCGCTATCCGCGAGTTTCGGCGTTGCGGAGCCGGCGGACCCTTTGCTTCTCCGAGAACCGCTGCACGAAGCGGCTCGGGCGATCGGCTCGCATCTTTGACGACTACAGAAAACTGACGGGTCGCAGTTCGGCCGGCAGCCCCATCTTGCCCCTGGATGTGGTAATGGTCCGCCGACCTAGTCCTGGGGAACGCCATCGGGCCGCTTGGTTGCGATCGAAGCTGGATTGCCGAATGGCCTTGGCTTGCGGTGCTCGGGGGTGGTCTCAGACCCGGCATACGATCCGCAACTGTCGGTGGCTGCCTGTCCCCGCATCCAACGTTCCCAATACTTCTCCACCAAACCGAGAAAAGCCGTTCTGAACACGCAGAGCGGCTTTTTTACTGGCCGACCCCAACTGCGGCCTCGCGTGCCAGAACGAAAAAAAAGGGTACGTGTTGAGCTGGGGTGGTCCGTGCCGCCGTGCGCGTTGACACCCTGCGCGGCGCCGCCCACCCTTCATCGACCAACAAGGCCAAAAAGGTCGCTTGAGGGAGGGGCAGTCGCGATGGCTTCAACAGCCGATCCGAACAACATGTCTGTCGCCGAGATGGAACGCTTCGTGGCCCGCTTCGACAGGCTGCGCGGCTCCGAAGAGGCGTTCGTGGATTCGAAGCTGCCCGGCGGCCGGCGCTTCAAGATCAATCTGATCGGCATGGGCGTCGTCGAGCGTGACGATGTGCCCGATCTGAAGCCGAACATCCCGCTGCCGGCGACCGGCTTCAACCTCGGCATGATCCAGGCCGAGAAGGGCAACGGCGCCTCTCTCCATTCCCACACGACGGAGGAGGTCTTCATGCCCCTCATCGGCCCGTGGGAGGTCTACTGGCAGACGCCGGAGGGCGAGAAGTCGCTCGTGCTGCAGCCCTTCGACTGCATCCATGTCCCGGTCGGCGTTTATCGCGGCTTTCGCCATGTTGGCGAGGGCAGGGGGACGCTGCTGACGATCATCGGTGGGCCGGATGCGGGCAAGGTCGCGTGGGAGCCAGGGGTGCTGGCGCGCGCGGCGGCGATGGGCATCTCCCGCGACGCGAGCGGCCAAGTGCACGGCATCCAGGCGGCGGAGTGAGACCATGTCCATGACCTTCACACGGCGCGCGGCGCTCGCACTGCCCCTCGCGGCCGCAGCGGCGCCTGCTTTCGGCCAGGCGGATTTTCCGAACAGGGCGGTGAACATCATCGTGCCCTTCCCGCCGGGCGGCGCGACGGACCTCATCGCGCGGCCCTTTGGCGCGGCGTTGCAGCGGCACTGGAACCAGTCGGTGGTGCTGCAGAACCGCGGCGGGGCGGGAGGCGCGATCGGTATGCAGGCCGCGGCGCAGTCGCGCCCGGATGGCTATACGGGGCTGATCGCCCATGTCGCCTGGTCCTCTATCCCGCCGGCGGATGCGCTGTTCGGGCGGCAGCCGAGCTTCGACCGGCAGGCGCTCGCCCCGGTTGCGCTGCTCACGGCCGATCCGCTGATCATCGTGGTCAAGGCGGACGCGCCCTGGCGGACATGGATGGACTATGTCGAGGATGCGCGGCGCCGCCCGGGGCAGATCCCCTATGGCTCCTCCGGCCCCTACAGCGCCGTGCACATCCCCTTTGAGATGCTGGCCCAGGCCGGCAGCTTCCAGCTGAACCATGTCCCCTTCGCCGGCGGCGGCCCCGCCCTGGCGGCGGTGCTCGGCGGGCATGTCTCGGCCACGGCGAGCACGCCGGCGGTGGTCGCCCCCTATATCCGGCAGGGCCAGATGCGGGCCCTGGTGAACACCGGCGCGCGCCGGGTGGCATTGCTGCCCGACGTCCCGACCGCGATGGAACTCGGCTTTGCCAATGTCGAGTTCTACCTCTGGGTCGGCTTCTTCACCCAGGCTGCGGCGGAGCCCGCCATTCAGGCGCGGCTGCGCCAGTCGGTCGCCGCCATCACGCGCGACCCTGAGATGCTGCGCCAGCTCGAGGGGGCCGGGCTGGTTCTCGACCACCGCGAGGGACAGGCCTTCGCCGACTTCCTTGCGGCGGATGGCCGCCGCGTGGACGCCGTGGTGAACCGCATCGGACGGGTGGAGTAGGACCAAGTTGAGCAGCTGGCGTTTCGTCGGCCGGTCGCTTCCTCGCACGGAGGATCGCCGGCTGCTCACCGGGCTCGGCCGCTACACGGCCGACCTCGCGGCCGCGGATGCATGCCGCCTTGTCGTGCTGCGGTCGCCCCACGCGGCTGCGCGCATCCGCGGCTACGATATCGCAGCTGCCTCGCGCATGCCCGGTGTGCGGCTGGTGCTGACCCCGGACGATCCGGAGGTTGCGCGGCTCGGCAGCTTCACGTCCAAGATCCGGCGGACCGCGCCGGACGGGTCGCCGAACTTCGTGCCGCCCTATCGCTCGCTCTCGACGCGCGCGTGCTTTGTGGGGGATGCGGTGGCAGCCGTCGTCGCGGACACGCTGGCCCAGGCAAAGGACGCGGCCGAGGCGATCGGGATCGATTGGGAGCTGCTGCCCTCTGTCACCGACCTTCGCGACGCCGTGCAGCCCGATGCACCCACGGTGTGGGCGGAGGCGCCGGGCAATATCTGCTTCGCTCAGGATGTCGGGGACCGTGCCGCGGTGCTGGCGGCGCTCGAGGCCGCGCCGCACCGTGTCACGCTGACCTACCCGATCAGCCGCGTGACCGCCGCGCCGATGGAGACCCGCGCGGCGTTGGCGCGCTGGGATGCGGCGGAGGAGAGCTACACCCTCATCGCGCCGCTGCAGAACCCCCATTACATACGGGAAGAATACGCCGACCGCGTGCTCGGCATTCCTGGTCATCGGCTGCGCGTGATCTCGCCTGATGTCGGTGGCGCCTTCGGACTGAAGGAATCGCCCTTCCCGGAATTCGGCCTGGCCTTGCTGGCCGCCCGGCGCACCGGGCGGGAGGTGCTGTGGATTGCCGATCGGAGCGAGGCCTTCCTTGGCGACCACCATGCGCGCGACATGCAGGCCACCGTCACGCTCGGCCTCGACGCGGACGGGATCATCCAGGCGCTGCTGTACGAATGCGATTCGAATCTCGGCGCCTATCTGTCCTGGAACGGGACGCATGTGCCGGTGAACAACCTCGGCGGGCTCTCCGGCGTCTATCGCTGCCGGCGCGTGCATGCGCGCGTGCGCGGCGTTTTCACTCACACCCAGCCGACCTCTCCCTATCGCGGCGCTGGTCGGCCCGAGGCGACCTATGCGATCGAGCGCGCGCTCGACGTTGCCGCGGGCCAGCTCGGCCTTGACCCGGCAGAGCTTCGCCGCCGCAACCTGATCGCGCCGGACCAGATGCCCTGGAATACGGGCTTCATGTTCACTTACGATTCCGGCGAATTCGAGCGCAACATGGACGACGCGCTGGAGGTTGCCGCCGTCGCGACACTGCCTGCCCGCCGCGCCGAAACGAAGGCACGAGGCCGGCTGCTTGGCTTCGGCATCGCCAATGCCATCGAGATCGCGAACGGTCCGATCACCGGCTGCCTGACCGAGAGCGCCGACATCACCTTCGACGCGACAGGTGCGGCGACGGTGACGCTCGGTGTCCATTCCCAGGGCCAGGGCCATGTGACCACCTTCGCCCAGATCGCCGCCGACATGCTGGCCCTGACGCCGGAGGCGATCCGGATCCGCTTCGGCGACACGGAGCAGATCGAACACGGCACCGGGACATTCGGCTCGCGCTCGGTCGTTGCCGCTGGCGCCGCGCTCTCTCGCGCGGCTGAGGCGATCGTCGCGCGCGGCAAGCGCATCGCTGCCCAGCGCCTGGAATGCGCCGAGGCGGATATCGAGTTCGGCACAGAGGGTTTCGCCGTGGCCGGCACCGATGCGCGCCTGTCCATGCGCGACGTTGCGCGCCTTGCCTACACGCTGCCTCCGCAGCGCATCGGTGGGCTCGGCCTGTCGGAGAAGGCGATTGTCGCGCCGGATGCCGCCACCTTCCCCAATGGCTGCCACGCCTGCGAGGTGGAGGTGGACCCCGAGACGGGCGCCTGGCGCATCACGCGCTATGTCGTCGTGGACGATGTGGGCCGCGTGATCAATCCGAAGCTCGTGAAGGGCCAGATCCAGGGCGGCGTCGCTCAGGGCGTGGGCCAGATCATCGGCGAGGCGATCCGCTTCGATGCGGCATCCGGCCAGCTGCTCACCGGCTCCTTCATGGACTACGCGATGCCGCGTGCCCTTGATCTTCCCTTCATCGCCTGCCGGAGCAACGAGGTGCTGACCGCGCATAATCCGCTTGGTGCGAAGGGCGCAGGCGAGGCGGGGACGGTCGGCGCGCTGGCCTGCGTGATCAACGCGCTGGTGGATGCGCTGCGCCCGCTCGGCGTGACGCATGTGGACATGCCCGCGACGCCGGAGCGCATCTGGCGCGCGATCGAAGGGAGCAGCTTCCGATGAGCCGCCGCGTCGCCCTTGTTACCGGCGCGAGCGACGGGCTGGGTCGTGCCATCGCGCTCGACCTCGCGCGGCACGGCCACGACGTCGCGGTGACCGATCTCTCCACCGGCATGCTGGAGGGCACCTGTGCCGATATCGCAGCGGCCGGCGCACGCGCCTTGGCGCTTGCACTCGACCTGCGCGACCACGGCTCGATCGAGGCCGCCCTTGGCGCCGCCGAGGAGGCGCTCGGCCCACTGGATCTGCTGGTGAACAACGCGGCCTTCACGCTCAACCGCCCTGCCGTCGAGTTCGGCTGGGAGGAATGGGACGCCGTGATGGATGTGAACCTTAAGGGCACCTACTTCCTCAGCACGGGTTACGCCCGGCGTTGCATCGCGGCCGGGCGCGGGGGCGCGGTTGTGATGATCGCCTCCACCCATGGCCTGACCGGCCTCGCGGGACGGTCCGTCTATGGCATCTCGAAGGGCGGCATCGTGCAGATGACGCGCATGCTGGCCATCGAGTGGGCCGAGAGCGGACCGCGCGTGAACGCCGTCGCGCCCGCCACCATCCTCACCCCGTCGCGCGAGCAGATGCTCGCCGATCCTGGCCGCCGCGCCGCGATGCTCGCGCGGATCCCCCAGCGCCGCTTCCCGACGCCGGAGGATGTCGCCGCCGCCGTGCGCTACCTTGGCGGGGCCGAGGCCGCGGGCGTCACGGGCCAGATCCTTGCCGTCGATGGCGGCCTCACCGCTGCCTGAGGCGAGGCGCGATGCGGCGCGGCGGTCGCTGTTGAGGGTTATGATGCCGACGATTGCAGCGGCCGCGCGCCAGGCGGGCGAGCAGCGGGCTAGGTCCAAGGTCAGGCCCCCGTTGCGCTCTCGCGGCAGCAGCATAGGCTGAACCTTGTCGCCAAGTGCGGCCCTCATGGGGGGAGGACTGGTTCACGTGACTGACCGGCTCGACCTGTTCAGCCTGCGCGTGCTGAGTTCGGTGGGCGAAACCGGCAGCTTTTCGCGCAGCGCGACGCTGTTGCACCTCACCACCTCCGCCGTCAGCAAGCGCATCGCAGAGCTAGAGGCGCGGCTGAGGGTGCGGCTGGTGGTGCGTGGGCGCGAAGGGGTGGAACTGACCCCGGCCGGCGCTGTCGTTGCGAGCTGCGCCGCGGATATCGCCGAGCGCGTCGCCGCAATGGCGCGGGAGGTCGCAGTTGCGGAAGGCCGCGGTGTCGTGCGGATCGTGGCCAATACCAGCGCTCTGCTGCTGGGCCTGGCCGAGGATCTGGTAGTGTTCCGTGCGGCGCACCCCGGCGTTCGCGTCGAGTTGGCCGAGCGCATCAGCCAGGACGCGATCGCCGATGTGCTGGCAGGCCGTGCCGATCTTTGCATCGCCGCCGCCTCGCGCATCGGGCGGCAACTGGCTGTGCTGCCCTGGCGCCGCACGCGGATGGTGCTGGTCGTCCCCGCCGATCATCACCTGGCCGGGGCGGGTGAGATCGCCTGGGCGGAGGCGGCGGCGCTCCCTCAGGTCGGACGCATCCCCGGCAGCGCGCTGATGGTGCCCGATGGGATGGCCCCCGCACTGACGGCCATGCCGGGGCTCGCCACGGCAGTGCGCAGCTTCGATTCGGTGGTCGAACTCGTGCGCGCCGGCGTCGGCTTCGGATTGCTGCCGTCGCCGGCGCTCGAGCGGCGGCCGGTCAGCGGCCTTGCATCGGTGCGGCTGACGGATGACTGGGCCGAGTTCGAGCTCGCGGCCTGCCATGATCCCATGCTGGTGCCGAAGCCCCCGGCCGCCGCGCTGCTGCGTTTCCTGCAGGCGCGTGCGGCCACGGTATGAGCGGCACCGAGGCGCGCGCCGCCCTTAGTCCATCGTGATTCGGGCGTCGCGCACCACGCGCCGAAGAATCTCGCCCTGAGAGGCGACAAAGGCCGCCCGTGCGCTTGGCGTCATCGGCGGCAGCGGCTCCACCCCTGCTTCCATGAAGCGCGGCTGCATCGCAGGATCGCGCATCATCGCGGCCACCTCATCGGCCAGGCGCTCGACGATCGGCTCCGGCGTGCCGGCCGGCGCCCAGAGGCCGGAGACAACAGCAACGTCGAAGTCGTTGACGCGCAGTGCTTCCTCCACCGTCGGCGTATCGGGCAGGAAGCCTGAACGCTGCGCGGAGGTCACCGCCAGGGTGCGGATCAGTCCTGCGCGGATCGCAGCATTGGTGGTGTTCACCCCGCCGATATTGACCGGCAGCACGCCTGAAATCGTGTCGGCCAGCGCCGGCGCGCCGCCGCGATAGGGCACATGCACCATGTCGAGCCCGAAGCGCTGCTTCAGCATCTCTCCCGCGAGGTGCGCGCCGCTGCCATTGCCGAAGGAGCCATAGCTGAGCCGGCCGGGATTCTCCCGCGCATACGCGACGAATTCCTCCATCGTGTGGATCGGCTGGCGCAGATTGACCTGCACGGCGAGCGGCGTCTGGCCCGGGATCGCCACAGGGATGAAGTCGCGATCGGTGTCGTAGGGCAGGCGCGGGAAGATGGCCGGATTGACCACATGCGACGTCACCGAGTGGAACATCAGCGTGTAGCCGTCAGGGCGGGACTTCGCGACCATCTCCGCGCCCATCACGCCGTTGGAGCCGCCGCGGTTTTCCGGCACGACGGATTTGCCAAGGGCGATGCTGAGCCGCTCTGCCACCATGCGGCCGACGATGTCGTTCCCGCCGCCCGGCGGCCAGGGAATGATCATGCGGATGGGCCGATCTGGCCACGCAGCCGCGCCGGTCTGCGCCAAGGCCGGAAGCGCAAGGGTGGATCCGCCGACGAGACCGGTCAGCAGGGCCCTGCGGCGCAATGATGTCCGCTGCATGTCTCTCCCTCCCCTGGTGCGTTTGTTGTCGTGGGGCCGCACCTTGCCCGATGCGGGTCCTATTCCGCCGCGACCTCCTTGGCGGCCGAGAGGTAACGCGCTGGCACCTCGAGGCCGAAGAGCCGCGCAGCATTGAGGCCGAGGATGTTCCGGCGCCCCTGGTCGCTGAGAAACGGCAGGTCCCAGATCGCCGACGGCACGTCGAAATCCCAATGCGGCCAGTCGGACGCATAGAGCAGCTGCGTCTCGGCCCCGATCGCCTCGAAGGTGCCTTCCAGCAGCTTCGGGTTCTGCGCCTCCATCGGCTGGGAGGTATAGTACATCTCCCGCATGTATTCGGATGGCAAGCGCTTCAGCAGCGGCGCTTCCGACCGGCGCATCAGGTATTCGTGGTCCAGCCGCTGCATCAGGAACGGCACCCAAGCGAGGCCGCTCTCGATCCAGATGGGCTTCAGCCGCGGGAACCGTTCCGGCAGGCCGTTGATCACCCAATTGGTCAGATGCACCATGTTCGACAGCACGAAGGACAGCGCGTGCATCGAGATGAAGCGGTTCAGCTGCCGCGTGTACTCGTTGTGCCAGTTATGATGCGCATGGAAGCCGATTGGCATGCCGGCCTCTTCCAGCATGGCGTAGGTGCGCATGTATTCATTGGCGTGGACCGGCTGGTAGCGCGTGCTGGTCACGAGGAAGCCGACCACGCCCGGCGTGCCGAGGAAGCGCTTGACCATGCGCTCCGACGCCTCGGGTGAGTTGAAGGGCAGGTAGAGCATCGCCTTCATGCGGGGCTCGTGCGGCAGCAAATGCTCGACGATCCAGCGATTATAGGCGGTGGCCAGTTCCTCCTCCATCTCGCGGACCGGGTGCATGCCGAGGAACAGGAGCCCGTTCGGGAAGAAGACCTGGTAGTCCAGGTGCAAGGCGTCCATGGCACGGCGCGCAAGTTGGACTTCGCGCGGCACGCCGTTGTCGGCGACGCTCTCCTTCAGGCCGGAGCCGTGCGGGATGCGGCCATGCACCGATTGCCACTGGAGGCCCGGGACGTCGTTCAGGAAGGCACCCTGGCCGGTGCCGCCGCCGAAGGTGAAGGCCGCTTCGCGCGTCGCGTCATTCTCGAGGAAGGACATGACCTGCGGCCAGTTGTTGGTCTCGCCGATATGGCTGTCCACGTCGACGATGAAGGTCTGGTCGAAGCCCCGGCGCTCGGCCTGCCGGCGACCATGGGCGAGGATCAGGCTGCTGTCGGTCTTCGGGCCGATCACCGGCAAGTCGGCGGGAGAGGTCGGGATCATCGTGCGGCCTGCTCGTTTTCGGGTGGGGCGGGCGTCGGCATCACAGCCGTCCGGCGTTGTCGTCGCGCTCGTAGCGGGGACGGCTCGCCCACATGGACAGGTCGAAGAGGTTCAGGTCCGCCGCACGCAGCAATTCCGTCACGGCGACGGCGACATCGGTGGTGCTGACGGCGGCGTCCGGGGCGATGGGTGCGAAGTGCCGCTGCTCTTCGTCTGTCTTGCGGGCATGCAGCCGCAGCGCTGCGGCGAAGAGGCGCTGCACGGCGGCGTCTGGCACCTCTGCCGTCCGGCCACCTGCGAGTGCGGCCTCGACCAGCGCGAGCAGGTGGCGCGTTGCGGCGTCGATGCCGCCGAGATCGGCGCTGACCGCCGCGGTATCGGGCGGCTCAGCCACGGATGCCGACATAGACGTCGCCGTCCTGGATCGTGACCGGATGCGCGGCGAGACGGGTGGCGTCATGGCCGCAATGCCGGCCGCTGCGCAGATCGAACTCCCAACCATGCCAAGGGCAGACCAGATGCGCCGAGCCGGCGACGTAGTGGATGCCGAGGCTGCGACGCTCCGCATCGAGCCTTTCTTCCACGCCCTGCATAAGCCGACCTTGGCAGACCGGTCCGCCCTGATGGGGGCATTCGTTGCGATAGGCCAGGATGGCGCCATCGACCCGGAAGAGGCCGATCTCTATCTCGCCGATGGCGACGACCTTGCGCCCGCCCTCGGGGATCTCCTCGTCACGCGCCACCCGTACTTGCCGCACGCCGACCGTTCCTCCGCCATGGTTTCCGTTGGGGGAAGCTTGCGGAGTGTCGCGGGTGTGGATCAAGAGAAAATCTGGAAAGCCCCGCTTTCCCGTCGGTGAGGCCCTGGCAACTGGCCTGTCACCCGTATGGCGAGCGCCTGAGCCAGCGGCTCGGCTATAGGGCCGCGTCCTCACTCAGGGCCAGGGTGCTCGGATGGAACAGGGCCTCCGGTGCGATTGCCTGCGTGGCCAGCCCGTCCGCGACCCCGTAGCGGATCATCGCGGCAATCTCGTCGCGATTGCGCGCAAAGCCATAGGACCATAGGTTGCCGCCCATGCGCCGGCTCTGCGCCGCGATCTCCGCCGTCAGCCATGGCATGGTGACGCGAAGCACGCCGGTCTCGGACATCAGCGCGAGCGAATGCGCCTTGGCGCGGCAGAAGCCGGTGAAGAGCGCTGCCGGAAGCCAGGGATGGGCCTCGGCCACGTCCTTGCGGATGGCGAGGCAGTGCATGATCGGGAAGAAGCCCGTCGCATCGAAATATCGCTCCTCCTCCGCACGGTAGTCGGGCCAGAGCCGATCCACCGGCGCCGAACGCGCCGTGAAGCAGGAGGGCGGGCGCGGCCCGACGATTGCGTCGATCTGCCCATCCGCCAGCATGGCGTTGAGGGTGGACCCGTCCGGGATGGGCGCCACGTCATGGCCCGGGGGGAGGGTGAGGGCCACGCGCTCGCCTGCGCCTGGCTTCTCAAGGCCGCCCGTGCGCCAGGCGATGCCCCGCGTATCCACGCCATAATGCTCGCGCAGCATGCCGCGCACCCAGAGTGCCGCTGTCTGCTGGTACTCGGGCAGGCCGATGGTCCGGCCGGCGAGGTCCGCCGCGCTGCGGATGCCACGGTCCGTGCGCACATAGACCGCCGAATGGCGGAAGGACCGCGAGAGGAAGACCGGCACCGCCACATAAGGCGCATCGCCCCGCGCGGTGGTGAGGATATGGGACGACATCGAGAGTTCGGTGATCTCGAAGGCGCGGTCCCGCAGCGCGCGGCGAAACAGGTTTGCGGTGTCCCCCGTATCGCGCTTGAGCCGCAGCCCGGGGATGGCGACACGGCCATCCAGCAAGGGCAGGGACCGGTCAGTTTCGTAGCAACCGATGGTGAGGGTCAGCGGCTCGGTCATCGTGCATCCATCGCAGCGGTGATATTCGCCGGCGTGAAGGGCATGCGGCGTGGCCTGACGCCCAGCGCGTCATGGATCGCATTGGCGATCGCCGCGATGGTCGGCGCGAAGGCGGGTTCACCGGCGCCAAGCGGGCGTTCCTCCGGCCGGTCCAGCAGCGCCACCTCGACCTGCGGCACCTCGCTGAAGCGGAGGATCGGGTAGGTGTCCCAGCTATCGCTGGTGACGCGGCGGCGATCGAAGCGCACCGCTTCCTTCAGGGCCTGGCTGGTCGCGTGGATCGCGCTGCCCTCCAGCTGGTTCGCCGCGCCGTCGGGGTTCACCACCTCACCGAGGTCGGCGGCGATCCAGATGCGGCGAACGCGTATCACCTCCTCCGCCGCGATCTCCGCGGCAACGGCGGACCAGGCGCCGAGATTCTTGTAGCGCGCCACCGCGATGCCGAGGCCGATGCCCTCCTGCCGGGTGCGTCCGGTCCAGTCGCACATTGTGGCCGCGCGGCGCAGCACGTCGGCGGCGCGCGGATCATCGAGGTGGCGCAGGCGAAACTCGACCGGGTCCGCGCCGGCCATGGCCGCCAACTCGTCCATCGCGGATTCGATCGCCCAGACGTTCACGGGCGCGCCAAGCCCGCGCATGGCCGAGGTGCGGATGGGCATGTCGGTCACCGTGCGCATCGCCACCTGCAACCGGGGCATGCGGTAGATGGGCACCGCATTGCGCTGCGCGCCGCCGCCGCGGTGGGCGGGCACGTTGATGGCGGGCGGCACGGGAAAGGCCTCGGCGATGTGCGCGGCCGCAAGCAGCGTCGGGGTTCCGGCGCGGCCGGGGCGCGACGAGTGACCGTTGCTTATCACCTCAAGCTGGAAATCGGCGATCTGCCCGTTGGTATCGAGCCCGGCCTCCACATCGACGATCATGGCTGAGGAGAAGGGTGACCAGCCCAGTTCATCGGCGCGGCTCCACATCAGGCGCACAGGACGCCCCGGCACCGCACGGGCAACGAGCGCCGCATCCAGCGCCACATCGTCGGCGCCGTTGTGCCCATAGCAACCGGCGCCTTCGATATGCCGCACCACCACCGCCTGCTCGGGCACGCGGAGCGCCAGCGCGAGGTCCTTGCGGAGGTTGTACGGACCCTGGGTGTGCGACCAGACCTCGACCGTATCGCCACGCCAATGCGCGATCGCGCAGGAGGGGGCGACGGAAGCATGCGCGATGGGCGGCCGGAAGAAGCTGGCCTTCATGCGCAGGCCGGCCTGCGTCGTGCGGGGCTCGTCGCGCTCAGCGACGACCGTGCGCTCGGCGGTGGCGCGGCGCAGCCAGTCGGGCAGGGCGGCCTCCTCGGGCAGCGTGTCCTGCTCGTCCCACCGGGCCTTCATCGCAAGGCGCTGCAGCGCCAATTCGGCGTCCCGCTCGGTTTCCGCCAGGACCGCGAGGAAGTTTCCGTCGCGCACGATCATCGCCCCGTCAGGCAGCGAACACGTCTCCACCCGGAGCAATTGGGCGCCCCGCGACGGTGGTCGCAGGACGCGCGCATGCAGCAGCCCCTGGGGCTTCATGTCGTGCAGGAAGCGAGGGCGTCCGAAGACCTTGTCCGGCAGATCGAGCCGCGGCACGGACTGCCCCGCGACGCGCCGTGCCTCTGGCGCCTTGGCGCGGCTGCCTGGTGTCGCGTCGCAGTCGAGCAGCCCCCGATCGGCGAAATCCCAATAGGAGGCCACAGCGCCCTTGGGCCCCAGGAAGATGCCGTCTTCGACACGCAGCGCTGCGAGCGGCACGCCGGTGGCTTGCGACGCGACTTGCAGGAAGATCGCGCGCGCCTCAGCGCAGACATGCCGAAGCGCGGCGCCGCTGTTCTGCACTGACAGGCTGCCCGAGGTGACGCCTTCGTCCGGGCTGCTGGGCGTTGCAACGGTTTCGATCTTGATGCGCGCGAGCGATACGTCGAGTTCGTCGGCGGCGATCTGGGACAGCGCCGTCAGGATTCCCTGGCCGATCTCCACCTTGCCGGGGCTGATGATCACCTGGCCATCGGCGTCGAAGCGCAACCAGCCTGCCAGGCGCGGATTCGCTTCCAGGCTCGCCGGCAGCGGCTTCGCTTCGGCGGGGCGCGCGGGGGCAGGGGGCGTCATGCGCGTTGTCCCATGTCGGCCGCTGCGCGCTGTACCGCGCGGACGATACGATTATGGCTGCCGCAGCGGCAGAGATGCCCATCCAGCGCCTTTCGGATCGTGGCCTCGTCCGGCGCCGGATGGGCGTTCAGGAGTGCAGCTGCGCTGATCAGGATGCCGGAGAGGCAGTAGCCGCACTGCCCGGCCTGCTCTGCCAGGAAGGCCTCTTGCAGCGGATGCGGGTCTGCTGCCGTGCCGAGCCCTTCGAGTGTGGTCACCGACCGCCCGGCAACGGCCGAGAGGGGCAGCGCGCAGCAGGGCACGGAGGTGCCATCCAGCAGGATATGGCACGCACCGCACGCTTCCGCGCCGCAGCCGAAGCGCGGTCCAGCGAGTCCAACCTTCTCGCGCAGCGCCGAGAGAAGGGGGACATCCTCCGGCATGTCGAGCGTGACGGAGGTGCCGTTGAGCGTGAAGGTGATCGCCATCTATCCTCGCACCAGCACAGGCTTCACTCGGGGCGGATGCCGGCGATGCGGATCCACTCGCGCCGCTTCTCGATATCCTCGCGCAACAGGTCGCCGAAGGCATTGGGCGACATCGGTGCGCTTTCCGCGCCAAGCTGGGCGAAGGCCGCGGTGATGGCGGGCGTCTCGAGCAGGCGATTGACCGCGCCGTTGAGCCTCTCGACGATATGCTGTGGCGTGCCCGTTGGCGCGAGCAGGCCATTGAAGCCGATCTGTGCATAGCCGGGCAGCGCCTCGGCGACAGTCGGCAGATCTGGCAGCAGGGTCGACCGGGACGTGCCGGTGGTGGCGAGTGCCCGCACGCGGCCGGCGCGGATCAGCGGGTTCATGGTGGCAATGCCATCGAACATGATCGGGACCTGGCCGCCCATGATCGCGTTGCGCGCATCGCCGCTGAGGCGGAAGGGCACGTGCTGCACATCGATGCCCGCCATGTGCCGGAAGACTTCGAAAGCGATATGGTAAGGTGTGCCAGGGCCCGAGCTGGCATAGTCGAGCTGGCCTGGGCGCGCCTTCGCCAGCGCGATCAGCTCGGCGACATTGTTGACCGGCAGGCTCGGGTTGACGACCAGCACCTGCAGCGTGCGGTTGAGGCAGGCGATCGGCACGAAGTCTCGCAGAAGCACATATGGCCGGTTCGGCATGAGTGTCTCATTGGCCGTCAGCGTCACCGTCAGCATCAGCAGCGTGTGCCCATCCGGGGCAGATTTCGCGGCAGCGTCGGTGCCGATCACACCGCCGCCGCCCGGGCGGTTTTCAACCACGAAGGGCTGGCCAAGCGCCTGCGCCAGAGGTTCCGTCAGCAGGCGCGTGAAGGTGTCAGCTCCGCCGCTGGCCCCGAAGGGGATGATGATGCGGACAGGTCGTGTGGGCCACGTCTCCTGCGCCTTCACAATCGCCACACGCCCACCTGCCAGAGTACAACCAGCGAGGGCGGCGATACTGCTGCGACGCGTGATCATCTTGAGCTCTATCCTCCTGGAGGTCGTTTTTCGTTATCGGAACAATCTTGGCGCTTTGGTTTTCCAGTGGTCACAGGGTGCGCAGCAAATCGCGGTCTGTAAATCGGTCATCACGTCGGACGCTGGCGGCAAGGGGCGTGTGCGAGTCCTTTGGTGTCGATCCGCGGGCCGGCGTCGGACCGGCAGCGCGCTACGTGATCATCAAGGCCCGGCGTAGCCAAAGGCCAGCGAAGCCAAAGGCGCATCACCCGGGCCGTGCTTGGCCACCAACACCGCCTTCGCCGACGCCATTCGGCTCAGCCTTGCGGTGATGCCGTTGCTGCCCTCGGAGCATCTCTCGGTGGACTGCACGCAAGCTCAGCGAGCAGGCATCGAAGCCCTGCGATCTCTGTCGTGTGGTCGGGCACGGCCGGAAGCCTTGAGGGCCGCATGGCCTACAGAGCCGACCATCTGCACCCGTGGCGTGCGACGGATTTCCGGCATGGCATTGTGTGCCGCATTGCCGGCCATGGTCATGCACACTAGGCTTCCCCACCGGACATGCGGCAGACGCCGCTAGGAGCCCGTGGATCGATGAGCGCACGCTGGCGGATCGGCTTCGATATCGGCGGAACTTTCACCGATTTCATTCTCGCGGATGCCGCGGCCGGGTCCATCCGCCTGCACAAGTGCCTCACCACGCCGGCGGATCCTTCGGTCGGCGCGCTGGCGGGCCTGGAGGAGATCACCGCCGCGGCGGGCATCGCACTGCCCGAGGTTGCCGAGATCATCCACGGCACAACGCTCGTCACCAACGCGATCATCGAGCGCAAGGGCGCGCCGCTCGGCCTGATCACAACGCAGGGCTTCCGCGACCTGCTCGAGATGGGGACGGAGCAGCGCTACGACATCTACGACCTGTTCCTGCGCTACCCCGAGCCGCTCGTCGCGCGCCGCCACAGGCTTGAGGTGCCCGAACGCGTGGATCGCGACGGCCGCGTGGTGACGCCGCTCGATGAGGCGGCGGTCGAGGCGGCAGCGCGCAAGCTGGTCGCCGAAGGCGCGGAGGCAGTCGCCATCTGCTTCCTGCACAGCTACGCCAATCCCGACCACGAGCGCCGCGCCGCGGCAGCCGTGCGGCGCGTGGCGCCAGGCCTGTCGGTTTCCGTCTCCGCCGATGTGGTGGCGGAGCTTTGGGAGTATCAGCGCACGGTCACGACCTGTGCGAATGCCTATGTCCAGCCGTTGATGGACCGCTACGTTACGCGGCTCGAACGTGAGTTGTGGGCGCGCGGCTTCCGCGGCGCGCTGCGCCTGATGCATTCGGCGGGCGGCCTCGTCAGCCCCGCGGCGGCGCGTGCCTTCCCGATCCGGCTGCTGGAATCGGGACCTGCCGGTGGCGGTCTCGCGACCGCGCTGTTCGGCCTGCGCGCAGGGCATCGGGACGTCATCTCCTTCGATATGGGCGGCACGACCGCCAAGGCCTGCCTGATCGAGGACGGACGTGCCGAGATCGCGGCGATGATGGAGGCGGGGCGCGTGCACCGCTTCAAGAAGGGCTCCGGCCTGCCGATCAAGGCGCCCGTCATCGACATGATCGAGATCGGCGCTGGCGGTGGCTCCATCGCGCGTATCGACGAGGTCGGGCTGCTGCGCGTCGGCCCGCACAGCGCCGGCGCCGATCCCGGGCCGGCCTGCTACGGCCGTGGCGGGACTGAGGCCACCGTCACCGACGCTAACCTCACGCTCGGCTGGTACGATCCCGGCTTCTTCCTCGGCGGGCGCATGACGCTCGATGCCGCGGCGGCAGAGACGGCGGTGGGTGCGCTGGGTGCGAAGCTCAAGCTCTCCCCGGTCGAGACCGCCTGGGGCATCGCCAAGGTCGTGACCGAGAGCATGGCCGCCGCTGCGCGGGTGCATCTGGTCGAGAAGGGCAAGGACCCGCGCCGCTACGCCATGGTCGGCTTCGGTGGCGCCGGCCCGGCCTATGCCGCGATGGTGGCGCGCGCGCTCGGCGTGCGAGAGGTGATCGTGCCGCCAGCCTCTGGCGCCGCCTCCGCGCTCGGCTTCCTGGTCGCACCGCTCTCGTTCGAACAGGTGCGCTCCATGCCGCTGGTCATGGAAGCGGGCTTCGACCCGGCGCCGGTGAACGCGACGCTTGCGGCACTCGAGGCCGAGGGACGCAGGCTGCTGGCCGAGGCGGGCGTGCCGCCGGCTGAGATGCGTGTGGAGCGCTCGGCGGATATGCGCCTTGTCGGGCAGGTGCATGAGATCACCGTGCCGCTGCCGGATGGCCCGATCGATGACAGCCGACTCGATGCGATCGGTGCCGCCTTCGCGGCGGTCTACACCGCGCGCTACACGGCCGTGTTCCAGGGCGCGAAGCTGGAGGCGATCTCCTTCCGCGTGCGGGTCGTTGGGAAGGAGCCGGAACTTGCCCTCCAGCAGGCCGGCGCCGATGCGGCCGGGCGCCCGAAGCGCAAAGGCACGCGGCGCAGCTACTTTGACGGCACCTGGTACGAGGCCGGTGTGTGGGACCGCTACGCGCTGACCGAGGGCGACCGCATCGAGGGGCCGGCGATCATCGAGGAGCGCGAGGCGACCACCATTGTGCCGCCGGGCGACGTTGTCACCGTGGATGCGGGCGGCAACCTCCGCATCGCGGTCGCCTCCGCGCCCATCCCCGATGCCGTCGTGACGCGCGATATGCCGCTCTCGGAGGCGATGGCGCGCATCGAGGCGGACCCGATCGCGCTCGAGATCATGTGGTCGCGGCTGGTCACGGTGGTGGAGGAGATGTGGCTGACCGTTTGCCGCACTGCCTTCAGCCTTATCATCTCCGAGGCGCAGGATTTCGCCTGCGAACTGCTCGACCCTGAAGGCGAGACGCTGGCGCACAGCCCGCGCGCGATGCCGGTCTTCAACCTGACCGTCCAGCGGGCCGCGCGGGCATTGCTGCAGAAGTTCCCGCCCGAGACGCTGAAGCCGGGCGACGTGCTCTGCACCAACGACCCTTGGCTCTGCGCCGGGCATCTGTTCGACATCGCGATCGCGACGCCGGTCTTCAAGGATGGGCGCGTGGTCGCACTGATGACTTGCGTCGGCCATGTCAGCGACATCGGCGGCACCAAGGACAGCCTGCGCGCGCGAGAGATCTACGAGGAAGGCCTGCAGATCCCGCCGATGAAGCTGTTCCGTGCCGGGACGCCGAACGAGGATCTGTTCACGCTGATCGAGGAGAATGTCCGCAACCCCTGGCAGGTGCTGGGCGACATCCACTCGATGGTTGCCGCCAACGCATTGGGTGCGGAGCGGCTGGTGGCCTTCATGGCCGAATACGGCATGCACGACCTGAAGGCGCTGGCCGCCGTGGTGCAGAACCGTGCGGAGGCTGCGATGCGCGACGCCATTCGCGCGCTGCCGGATGGCACCTACACCTCCTCGATCAGCAACAACCCGCTCGGTGAGGTGCTGACCTATCCGCTGAAGCTGACGGTGGCCGGCGACGAGATCGAGATCGACTTCGCGGGCACGCCCCCGCAGGTGCCGCGCGGCGGCTTGAACTGCACGCTGAACTACACCGAGGCGCATGCGACCTATCCGCTGAAATGCATGCTCTCGCCCAATGTTCGCGGCAATGCGGGCTGCTACCGGCCGTTCCGGGTGAAGGCGCCGGAAGGCTCCATGCTGAATGCGCTGAAGCCGGTTGCAGTGAACCTCCGTACCCGGACGGGTTGGTACATTGCGCCGAATATCTTCCGCGCGCTGTCGGAAGCCGCGCCGCGGCAGGTCCAGGCGATGACGGGACTGCCGGTCTCCATCACCATGTACGGGCATGATGCGCAGAAGCGGCTCTATTCGGACCATCTCTTCATGGGGGGCGGGCAGGGGGGCTCGGCGCAGGGGGATGGCAAGTCGTCCCTGCTCTGGCCGACATCGGCGGCCAACACCTCGATCGAGCTGCTGGAGCAGCGCGTGCCGGTGCTGGTCGTGGAGAAGGCCTATGTCGCCGACACGGGCGGACCCGGCCGCCACCGCGGGGGGCTCGGCCAGGTGGTGCGCGTGCGCAAACTCGATGATGACGGGTTGCCGACGCTGACCTCGCTCTACCCGGAAGGCGTGCGCGTGCAGACGCCGGGCCTGTTCGGCGGTGGGGCGGGCGCGCCAGCCTGGGGCGGCGTGCGCGACCCAGACGGCGCGGTGCTGCGGGATACTGGGACGGGCGAGCTGGTGACAGTGACCAGCACGCAGGAGATCGCGGAGGTGCAGCTGTGTGGCGGCGCTGGCTATGGCGATGCGCGTGAGCGCAGCCTGGCCGCGGTCGC
>JBJOMW010000017.1:0-68270 GCA_046052145.1 Pseudomonadota bacterium | reverse complement strand
TACCAGGATGCGCGCTTCCTGCTGGTCTCGACGCCGTCGGGCCTGACGCTGGCGCCTGAGGGCGGGCAGCACCAGAGCATCAACACGCCCCTGATCGGCATGGCCGCTGACCGGCTGGCGAGCTTCGAGCCGGCGCATGCCGATGAACTCGCCATCCTGATGCGCTTCGCCTTTGCGCATATGCAGAAGCCCGATGGCTCGGCGGTATGGCTGCGCCTGTCCACCCGTGCGCTCGCCCAGCCCGAGCGGACGCTCGACCCGGAGGCGGTGGTCGCGGGCGGCTACTGGGCGGTGCCGCCGGCGCCTGGCGCGCGGATCGCCATCGCCTATCAGGGCCCGGTCGCGCCGGAGGCGATGGAGGCCTTCGCGCAGCTGCGGGAGGAGGAGCCCGGGGCGGGGCTGCTCGCTATCACCTCGCCAGACCGGCTGCATGCCGAATGGCTGGCCGCGCGGCGCGCCGTGCGGGCGGGGCAGGGGCGGGGCGATGCGGCGATCGAGCGGTTGCTGGCGCCGCTGGCGCCCGATGCGGCGCTGGTGACGGTGCTGGACGGCCATCCGGCGGCGCATGCCTGGATGGGGGCGGTGCGGGGGCATCGCGTCGTGCCACTCGGCGTGGATCGCTTCGGGCAGGCGGGGGATATCCCTGATCTCTACCGCGCCTATGGCCTCGACACCGACGCCATCCTGGACGCCTGCGCCGAGGCCTTGCTGGGCGCCTGACGAGCCGGGACGAAGCAGGACTCGACCGCGGGCGCTGGCTGTCGCATGTGTTGGCAGCGCGCTGGCTCGGCGTCGCACTGTGCGGGCGTGGTGAAACGGTAGACACGCTGGATTTAGGTTCCAGTGGCGCAAGCCATGGGGGTTCAAGTCCCTCCGCCCGCAGTCCCCCGATGGAGCCAGACATGCCGAGGCCAACCCGCCCTCTGCCCTTCATCCTGGCTGCCACCGATCAGGGCAGTCTGATTGTCAATCGCAACGACTACCGTCTTGTGGATGCGACGCGCGGCTACGGCGTCGGGTTCCAGCTTCTCAACACGGGCGCCTTCGACCCGGAGGAGGTGGACCTTGCCCTTACCCTCATCGGCTGGCTGCGCGAGTTCCGGGGCGATGGGGTCGTGGCGCTCGATGGTGGGGCCAATATCGGCGTGCACACCATCGCCTGGGCCACGCACATGACCGGCTGGGGCAGCGTGCTGGCTGTCGAGGCGCAGGAGCGATTTTTCTACGCGCTGGCGGGAAACATCTGCCTGAACAACTGCTTCAACGCCCGCGCGCTGCTCGCGGCGCTGGCTGACGCGGATGGCACCCTGGCCATGCCGCAGCCGGACTACAGTCGCCCAGCAAGTTTCGGCAGCCTTGAACTCCGTCCCCGCTCGGCGCCTGAAGACATTGGCCAGCCCTTGGACTACCGACCGGAGGCGATGCAGCCCGTGCGGTCGATCCGCCTGGACAGTCTGGGTCTGCCGCGGCTCGACCTGCTGAAGCTCGATATCGAGGGGATGGAGCAGGCCGCCCTCCAGGGCGCGTCAGAGGTGCTGGGCCGCTGTCGGCCTTACCTTCTGGTGGAGCACATCAAGGCCGATGTGGCCGAACTCTCGGGCTTTCTAGGACGCTTCGGCTATCGTTTCTGGCCTGTCGGGATCAACCTGCTGGCCTTGCCGGAGGGCGATCCGGGGTTGGCGCGCATCCACCCGGCCCAGCCGGCGGCGTAGTCGCCCCATTGCCCCGCGGCGCGGGGGGCGCTAACGGGGCGGGCTTGACGCGTTACGCGGGGCCCGCCGGGGCGCCGCTAGAGGAATTCCGGAAGGTTCACATGCAGGTCACCGAGCTGCCGGCCGAAGGGCTCAAGAGGGCATTCCAGGTCGTTGTGCCCGCGGCGAGCCTTGCCGATCGGCAGGCCAAGCGCCTGGCGAAGATCGGCTCCGAGCTGAAGCTGCCCGGCTTCCGCCCCGGCAAGGTGCCGGCCGCCGTCGTCAAGGCGCGCTACGGCCAGGCCGTCGCCGGCGAGGTGCTGGAGGAGAGCGTGAACGAGGCGACCCGCCAGGTCATCTCCGACCGCGGCCTCCGCCCGGCCATGCAGCCGAAGATCGAGCTGGTGAACTACAGCGACGGCGCCGATCTCGAATACAAGATCGACCTCGAGCTGCTGCCCGAGATCCCGATGCCCGACTTCGCCTCCATCAGCCTGGAGCGCGAGAAGGCGACCCCGGGCGATGAGCAGGTGGACGAATTCCTGCAGACCATGCGCGAGCGTCTGGCCGGCACCGAGGACGTCGCCGAGCCGCGCGCCGCGGCAAAGGGCGAGATTCTGGTCTGCGACTTCGTCGGCCGCATCAAGAACGACGACGGCAGCCTGGCCGAGCCCTTCCCGGGCGGAACGGCGTCCGACATGCCGATCGAGGTCGCCGGCAGCGGCTTCATCCCGGGCTTCACCGAGCAGCTCGAAGGCATGAAGCCCGGCGAGCAGAAGGACATCGACGTGGCCTTCCCGGCCGAATACGGCTCGGCCGAGCTCGCCGGCAAGGCGGCGGTCTTCGCCATCACGGCCAAGGCCCTGAAGGTGAAGGTGCTGCCCGAGCTCGATGACGAGTTGGCCAAGCGCCTCGGCGCCGAGGACATGGCCGCCGTCCGCGCTCGCGTGACGGAGAATCTGCAGCGCGAATATGACGGGCTGGCCCGCATGAAGGCGAAGCGCGCCCTGCTGGACGCGCTGGCCGAGAAGGCCGCCTTTGCCGCGCCCGAGGGCATGGTCGAGGGCGAGTTCGGCCAGATCTGGCAGCGCATCGAGGCCGACCTGAAGGCCGGTCGCCTCGATGAGGACGACAAGGGCAAGGACGAGGAGACGCTGAAGGCCGAGTACAAGGCGATCGCGGAACGCCGCATCCGCCTCGGCCTGCTGCTGTCGGAGATCGGCCGGACCAACAACATCCAGGTCTCGAACGAGGAGCTGGCCGGCGCGATGCGCGCTGAGGCCAGCCGCTATCCGGGGCAGGAGAAGCAGGTCCTCGACTATTTCCGCCAGAACCCGCAGGCGGTGGAGGGTCTCCGCGCCCCGATCTTCGAGGAGAAGGTCGTGGACTTCGTCCTCGAACTCGCCAAGGTCACCGAGAAGTCGGTGAGCCCGGCCGAGCTGACCGAGGCCGCTGGCTGACGAAACGCGCCCCCGGCGGCGCCCGGGGGCATGGTTCTGCGCGGGGGGAGGGCCGGTCGGTCCTCCCCCCGTTTCGTTCTGGGGCTCGGCGGGGGGTTTGCGCGCCGCGGCGAACCGCCCACATTAGGTCGAGACCCAGATTCGATCCCGCCGCCGACCGGCTGGCGGGCCCCGCCCGGACGACCGGGCCTGAAAGGACGCCCATGCTGCGCGAGCGCGACCCCGTCGAGATCTACAACAACACCCTGGTCCCCATGGTGATCGAGCAGACCGCCCGGGGCGAGCGCGCCTTCGACATCTATTCGCGCCTGCTGAAGGAGCGGATCATCTTCCTGACGGGCCCGGTGTACGACCAGGTCGCCAGCCTGCTCTGCGCCCAGCTGCTGTTCCTGGAAAGCGAGAACCCGAACAAGGATATCTCCTTCTACATCAACAGCCCGGGCGGCGTGGTGACGGCTGGCCTCGCGATCTACGACACCATGCAGTACATCCGCGCCCCGGTTTCGACCGTGTGCATGGGCATGGCCGCCTCCATGGGCAGCCTGCTGCTGACGGCGGGCGAGAAGGGCAAGCGCTTCGCCCTGCCGAACAGCAAGATCATGGTCCACCAGCCCTCCGGCGGTGCGCAGGGCCAGGCGACGGATATCGAGATCCAGGCGCGCGAGATCCTGAAGACCCGCCAGCGGCTGAACGAGATCTATGTCCGCCACACCGGCCAGCCGATCGAGGAAATCCAGAACAAGCTGGAGCGCGACACCTACATGTCCGCCGAGGAGGCGCTGGCCTTCGGCCTGGTGGATCAGGTGGTCGAACAGCGCCCCCTGCCGCCCGCAGAGGCGCCGAAGAGCTGAGCCCGCCCGCGCCCCTCTGCCCCGCCCGAAAGGGCCTCGTGAGCGGCCTTTCGGGCCGGGCGGGGCGCGGTTTGGCTTTCCCACACGACAAGCGGGGGCTATGGTCCCCTGAGGCCGACCTCCCTGCCGGGGGGCGGGCGAGACCCGATGCCGATCCCCTCCGTTGGGGGGCTGGGCTCCTGGAGCGCGCATGAGCAAGTCCGGCGACTCGAAGAACACCCTCTACTGCTCGTTCTGCGGCAAGTCGCAGCACGAGGTCCGGAAGCTTATCGCCGGGCCGACCGTGTTCATCTGCGATGAATGCGTCGAGTTGTGCATGGACATCATCCGCGAGGAGCACAAGACGACCCTCGTGAAGTCCCGCGATGGCGTGCCGACGCCGCGCGAGATCTGCAAGGTTCTTGACGATTACGTGATCGGGCAGGACCACGCCAAGCGCGTGCTCTCGGTGGCCGTCCACAACCACTACAAGCGCCTCGCCCATGCCGGGAAGTCCGGCGATGTGGAGATCGCGAAGTCCAACATCATGCTGATCGGGCCGACGGGCTCGGGGAAGACGCTGCTGGCGCAGACGCTGGCGCGCATCCTCGACGTGCCCTTCACCATGGCGGATGCGACGACGCTGACCGAAGCCGGCTATGTCGGCGAGGATGTCGAGAACATCATCCTGAAGCTGCTGCAATCGGCCGATTACAACGTCGAGCGGGCGCAGCGCGGCATCGTCTATATCGACGAGGTCGATAAGATCAGCCGCAAGTCGGACAACCCCTCCATCACCCGCGATGTGAGCGGGGAGGGCGTCCAGCAGGCGCTGCTCAAGATCATGGAAGGCACGGTCGCGAGCGTCCCCCCGCAGGGCGGGCGGAAGCATCCGCAGCAGGAATTCCTGCAGGTGGATACGACCAACATCCTCTTCATCTGCGGCGGCGCCTTTGCGGGGCTTGAGAAGATCATCGGCAGCCGCGGCAAGGGCTCCGGCATCGGCTTCGGCGCTGAGGTGCGCGCGCCCGACGACCGCCGCACCGGCGCCATCCTGCGCGAGGTCGAGCCCGAGGACCTGCTGAAGTTCGGCCTGATCCCCGAATTCATCGGCCGCCTGCCGGTGGTCGCGACGCTTGAGGATCTGGACGAGAAGGCGCTGATCGAGATCCTCACCAAGCCGAAGAACGCGCTGGTGAAGCAGTATCAGCGCCTGTTCGAGATGGAGGGCGCGAAGCTCACCTTCACCGATGATGCGCTGCGCTCCGTCGCGACGCGGGCCATCCAGCGCCGCACCGGCGCACGCGGCCTGCGCTCCATCATGGAGAGCATTCTGCTTGCCACCATGTTCGACCTCCCCGGTCTCGAGGATGTCGAGGAGGTGGTGGTGAATGGCGAGGTTGCCGAAGGCCGCGCCAGCCCGCTCTTCATCTATGGCGAGCGCCAGGCGGAGCAGGCTGCCAGCTGAGCGCGTGCTGCAGCCCCCCGAACCTTCCCGCGTCGCCGGCGCCCTTTGCGCCGGTCGCTCCTGCGCCGGTCGCTCACACGATCGTCGGGCGCTTGCAGCGGCGGGGCAGGGGGGCCATCTCCATGACATTCCCGTGGCGCGGGGCCGTGCCACCAAGCGGCGGGTCCGGATTTCCGGACCGCCGCGGGCGGCCCCCCGCCGATCGTCCCCAGTGAGGTCCTGATGGCGGCCCATCCCCAAGACAAACCGGCACTCGGCGCGGGCGAATTGCTGCCCGTGCTGCCCCTGCGCGACATCGTCGTCTTCCCGCACATGATCGTGCCGCTCTTCGTCGGGCGCGAGAAATCCGTGCGTGCGCTGGAAGCGGTGATGCGCGACGACAAGCAGATCCTGCTCGTCGCCCAGAAGAACGCGGCGCAGGACGATCCTGGCGTGGACGACCTCTACATGGTCGGCACCGTCTCGACCGTGCTGCAGCTGCTGAAGCTGCCCGACGGCACGGTGAAGGTGCTGGTCGAAGGCGGACGCCGCGCGCAGATCTCGGCCTACAAATCCACCGACCCCTATTTCGAAGCCTTCGCCAGCCCGATGGCGGAAGAGCCGGCGGCCGAAGGCCGCGAGCAGGAGGCGCTGGCCCGCAGCGTCGTCACGCAGTTCGAGAGCTACATCAAGCTCAACAAGAAGATCGCGCCGGAGGTGCTGGTTTCGATCAACCAGATCGAGGACGCGTCGAAGCTCGCCGACACGGTGGCCAGCCACCTCAACCTCAAGATCAGCGAGAAGCAGGAGCTGCTGGAGACCGCCGGCGTCTCCCCGCGGCTCGAGCGCGTCTTCGCCCATATGGAGGGCGAGATCGGCGTGCTGCAGGTGGAGAAGCGCATCCGTAACCGCGTGAAGCGGCAGATGGAGAAGACGCAGCGCGAGTACTACCTGAATGAGCAGCTGAAGGCGATCCAGAAGGAGCTGGGCGAGGGCGAGGACGGCAAGGACGAGGCCGCGGAGCTCGAGGCCAAGATCAAGGCCACCAAGCTTACCAAGGAAGCGCGGGAGAAGGCGCTGGGCGAGCTTAAGAAGCTCAAATCCATGTCGCCCATGTCCGCCGAGGCGACGGTGGTGCGGAACTACCTCGACTGGATTCTCTCGATCCCCTGGAAGAAGAAGACGCGCATCCGCAACGACATCGTCGCGGCGGAGAAGGTGCTCGACGCCGACCACTACGGGCTCGAGAAGGTGAAGGAGCGGATCATCGAATACCTGGCCGTGCAGTCGCGCAGCCAGAAGATCCGCGGGCCGATCCTGTGCCTGGTCGGGCCGCCGGGTGTGGGCAAGACCTCGCTCGGCAAATCCATCGCCAAGGCCACGGGGCGGAACTTCGTGCGCATGTCCTTGGGCGGCGTGCGCGATGAGGCAGAGGTGCGCGGCCACCGTCGGACCTATATCGGCTCCATGCCGGGCAAGGTCATCCAGGGCATGAAGAAGGCGAAGGCGTCGAACCCGCTCTTCCTGCTCGATGAGATCGATAAGCTTGGCGCCGATTGGCGGGGCGATCCCTCCGCGGCGCTGCTGGAGGTGCTGGACCCCGAGCAGAACGGCACCTTCAACGATCACTATCTGGAAGTGGATTACGACCTTTCGGACGTGATGTTCATCACCACGGCGAACAGCTTGCGGATGCCGCAGCCGCTGTTGGACCGCATGGAGATCATCCGCATCCCTGGCTACACCGAGGATGAGAAGGTCGAGATCGCCAAGCGCCACCTGCTGCCCAAGGTCGCCGAGGCCAATGGGCTGAAGAAGGGCGAGTGGACGATCAGCGACGACGCGGTCCGCGACATGGTGCGCTACCACACGCGGGAAGCCGGCGTGCGCAACCTGGAGCGCGAGCTGTCGGGTGTCGCGCGCAAGGCGGTGCGCGAGATCGTCGCGAAGCAGTCGAAGAAGGTCGCGGTCACCGTCAAGAACCTCGAGAAGTTCGCTGGTGTGCGGAAGTTCCGCTACGGCGAGGCTGAGGCGGAGGACATGGTGGGCGTCGTCACCGGCCTTGCCTGGACCGAGGTGGGCGGTGAGATCCTGACGATCGAATCGGTGATGCTGCCCGGCAAGGGCAATGTGAAGCAGACCGGCAAGCTCGGCGACGTGATGCAGGAGAGCGTCAGCGCCGCGATGAGCTATGTGCGCTCGCGTGCGACGAGCTTCGGCCTGAAGCCGACGCTGTTCGAGAAGCGCGACATCCACGTCCATGTGCCGGAAGGTGCGACGCCGAAGGATGGGCCGAGTGCGGGCATCGCCATGGCGACCTCCATGGTCTCCGTGCTGACGGGCATTCCGGTGCGCCGCGATGTCGCGATGACGGGCGAGATCACGCTACGCGGCCGCGTGCTGCCGATCGGTGGCCTGAAGGAAAAGCTGCTGGCGGCGCTGCGTGCGGGCGTCACCACCGTCTTCATCCCGAAGGACAATGAGAAGGACCTGGCCGAGATTCCGGACAGCGTGAAGAAGGCGCTCACGATCACCGCGGTCAGCCATGTGGATGAGGTGATCGGCAAGGCGCTGGTGCGCGCGCCTGAGCCCATCACCTGGGAAGAGCCGGCCGAAACGCCGCCGACGACGGCAGCGGGCGGCGACATCACAGGCGTCCGCCCGCACTGACGCCCTGGCGGTTCTGGGGAAGGGGCGCTTGCCGCGAGGCAGGCGCCCTTTGTTTTTCCGTAGCTTGTTCGAATTTCATGCGCAGCGGCCTGTCGGCGAGCGCGGTTGGGGCTGCGATCAGGTTGCGTGCATCGCGCAAGAACCGCAGTTATCCGCCACAAAACGCCGAGGCACACGTTGACGTGCGCGAAACAGCGCGCCAGTGTCCGGCCCGAGACGACACGGCCGTCGTGTCGTCCATTCCACCTTGCCAAGGGATACTGGGGGGGTTCCGATGAACAAGCAGGATCTGGTTGCCGTCGTCGCTGAAGCCGGCGAGATGTCGAAGGCGAAGGCCGGCGACGTGCTCGACGCAGTGTTCGAGGCGGTCACCAAGGCGCTGAAGAAGAAGCAGGAGGTCCGGCTGGTTGGCTTCGGCACCTTCTCCACCTCCAGGCGCAAGGCCGGCAAGGGCCGCAACCCGCGCACGGGCGAGGAGATCAAGATCCCCGCCACGACGACCGTTCGCTTCAAGGCCGGCAAGGGCCTGAAGGACGCCGTGAACTGATTTCCGGCTGACCGGAGCCAGTTGCGAAGGGCCGGCCCTGCAAGGGGCCGGCCTTTTTCGTTGTGGGATGCCGCGCCGCGGGCTTGGCGGGCGCGAGGCGCTGGCGTAGGCCTCCCGCTGCGGGCGCTTAGCTCAGTGGTAGAGCGGCGGTTTTACACACCGTTGGTCGGCGGTTCGAATCCGTCAGCGCCCATGTTGCCCGCGCCGCGGCCTGGCGCAGCTCCGCGCATCGGCCCATGGCGAAGTCGGGCCCTTTGGCGGCTTGGGGGCGGATAGGCGGCCCCATGAGGCTCTGCCCCGACGACTTCCTTCACCGGCGCGCGCCTTTCTTCTCTCCCCTCGCTTGACACCACCCCAGGCCCCCCGTATCTCGCGGCTCCTGTCGCGGGCGGGTGTAGCTCAGTTGGTTAGAGCGCCGGCCTGTCACGCCGGAGGTCGCGGGTTCGAGCCCCGTCACTCGCGCCACGCGACAGGATTTTCCCTATCTCGTTAGCTTGCCGCGCCCTGGTCCTCCCGGGGCTGCGGCCGCTTGTCTTATCAACCTCTTCATTCCCGTCTGGCCCTATGGCGGAGCGCGCTTGGCGCGGCTAATGTCCGCCGCGTTGCGGCTCGGTGGGGCCCCGCGGTTCGGCGGGCTGCCCCGTTTTGGCGCAGCGTGGAAGGCCCGGGGGCGCAAAGATCCCCGGTGAGGTTGGCAAGGCAAGGACGGCACAGGCAGATGACCCAGCCGCTGCTGGCAGAGTATTTTCCGATCCTGGTGTTCCTCGGGATCGCAGCGGCCATTGCCTCGGCAATGGTTGGCGGCGCCATGCTCGCCGCGCGGCAGAAGCCGAACCCCGAGAAGCTCTCGACCTATGAATGCGGCTTCGAGCCCTTCGACGACACGCGCCGGCGGTTCGATGTGCGATTCTACCTGGTCGCCATCCTCTTCATCATCTTCGACCTCGAGGTCGCCTTCCTGTTCCCCTGGGCCATCGCGCTCGGGGAGATCGGGTGGTTCGGCTTCCTCTCCATGATGGGTTTCCTCGGCGTGCTCACCGTCGGCTTCGTCTACGAGTGGCGGAAGGGCGCGCTGGATTGGGAATGACGGTTCACTGGGAATAACGCCGGGAACGGCGCCCGTTGGGCGCTTCCTGACCTCGGGCGCGGCAGGCGCCGGGAGAACGGAATGAGTGGTTCGAGTGCAGCGTCTGACGACGCGATGGCGTGGAACCGGGAGGCGCTGCCCCCCGGCGCCGCGCAGGATGCCGTGATCAAGGGCATCACCGGCGAGATCGAGGAAAAGGGCTTCGTCGTCGCCAACCTCGACAAGGTGGTGAACTGGGCCCGCACCGGCAGCCTTTGGCCGATGACCTTTGGCCTGGCCTGCTGCGCCGTGCCGATGATCCACGCCTATATGGCGCGCTACGACCTCGACCGCTTCGGCATCATCCCGCGCGGTTCGCCGCGCCAGTCGGATGTGATGATCGTGGCCGGCACGCTGACCAACAAAATGGCGCCCGCGCTGCGCAAGGTTTACGACCAGATGAGCGAGCCGCGCTGGGTCATCTCCATGGGCAGCTGCGCCAATGGTGGTGGCTACTACCACTACAGCTACAGCGTGGTGCGCGGCTGCGATCGCGTCGTGCCGGTGGATGTCTATGTGCCGGGCTGCCCGCCGACGGCAGAGGCGCTGGTCTATGGCATCCTGCAGCTGCAGAAGAAGATCCGCCGGACCGGGACGATCCTCCGTGGCTGACGCAGAGATGACCCTCGCCGATCTGGGTGCGGCGATCGCCGAGGCCGCCGGCCCCGCCGTGCAGGAAGCCTTCGTCGAGCGCGGCGCCGAGCTGGTGCTGCGCGTCACGCGCCAGGGCCTGCTGCCCGTGATGACGCTGCTGCGCGACGATCCGCGGCTCGCTTTCGAGCAGCTGATGGATCTCTGCGGCGTGGATTTTCCGGAAAGTGCGGAGCGGTTCCAGGTCGTCTACAACCTGCTCAGCCTGGCGCATAACCGCCGCATCCGCGTGATTGTCACGACGGATGAGAACACGCCGGTGCCGAGCGTCGGCGGCATCTGGCCTGCGGCCGGCTGGTATGAGCGCGAGACGTGGGACATGTACGGCGTCGTCTTCGAAGGCCAGTCCGACCTGCGCCGCCTGCTGACCGACTACGGCTTCGAAGGCCATCCGCTGCGCAAGGATTTTCCCCTCACCGGCCATGTCGAGGTCCGGTACGACGAGTCTCGCAAGCAGGTGGTGTATGAGCCCGTCGCGCTGACCCAGGATTTTCGGAACTTCGACTTCCTGTCGCCGTGGGAGGCGATGACGACGCTTCCGGGCGACGAGAAGGTCCACCTCACGCGCGCCGAGCGCGGCCAGCTTGAAGGCCCGTCCCGATGAGCAGCGCCCTGTCCACGCCCGCCACCGCGCCGGCCGAGGAGCCGGTGACGAAGACGATCGAGGTCGATTCGCACCACATCAATTTCGGCCCGCAGCACCCCGCCGCGCATGGCGTGCTGCGCCTCATCCTTGAGATGAAGGGCGAGGTGGTGGAGCGCGCCGATCCGCATATCGGTCTGCTGCATCGCGGCACCGAGAAGCTGATGGAGTACAAGACGTATCTCCAGGCGATGCCCTATATGGATCGCCTCGACTACGTCTCGCCCATGAGCATGGAGCACAGCTTTGTCATTGCGACGGAGCGGCTGCTCGGCATCGAGGGCGATGTGCCGGAGCGTGCGCGCTGGATCCGGACGATGTTCGCCGAGATCACGCGCATCCTGAACCATCTGCTGAACGTCACGACCTATGCGCTCGATGTCGGCGCGATCACGCCCTCGCTCTGGGGCTTCGAGCAGCGCGAATACCTGCTGGAATTCTACGAGCAGGTCGGCGGCAGCCATTACCACGTCAACTACTTCCGCGCGGGCGGCGTCAGCCGCGACCTGCCGGCGGGGCTTGAGGATCGCATCGGCGCCTGGTGCCGGCAGTTCCCGAAGTTCCTCGATGAGCTTGAGGGGCTGCTGACGGAGAACCGCATCTTCAAGCAGCGTACCGTTGATATCGGCGTGATGACAGCTGAGCAGGCGGTGGCCTGGGGCTTTAGCGGCCCGTGCCTCCGCGCTTCGGGCTGCGCCTGGGATCTGCGCAAGTCGCAGCCCTATGAGATGTACGACCGGCTCGATTTCGACGTGCCGGTCGGCGTGCATGGTGACTGCTACGACCGCTACCTCGTGCGTATGCAGGAGATGCGGCAGTCGCTGCGGCTGATCGAGCAGTGCCTGAACGCCATCAAGCCGGGGCCGGTGAAGATCGCTGACAACAAGATCGTCCCGCCGACGCGCGGCGCGATGAAGCGCTCGATGGAAAGCCTGATCCACCACTTCAAGCTCTACACTGAGGGCTATCACGTGCCCGCGGGCGCGACCTACACGGTCACGGAAGCGCCGAAGGGCGAGTTCGGCGTGTACATGGTCGCCGACGGCACCAACCGGCCCTATCGCGTGAAGATCCGCGCGCCGGGCTATGCGCATCTCCAGGCGATGGAGGCGCTTTCCAAGGGGCACATGCTGGCGGATGCAGTCGCCATCATCGGCAGCCTCGATATCGTCTTCGGGGAGATCGACCGGTGAGCGCGGTGGAGCATGCTGAGCCCACGAGCTTCGCGTTCGACGAACAGAGCGAAGCGCAGATCGGGAAAATCCTCGCGCGCTATCCGGCGGGCAAGCAGGCGAGTGCGACGATCCCGCTGCTCTATGTCGTGCAACGCCAGATGGGGCGGCAGACGGGCAGCGCCTGGGTGCCGCGTGTTGCGATGGACGTGATCGCGGAACGGCTCGGCATGCCGCCGATCCGCGTTTACGAGGTCGCGACCTTCTACTTCATGTTCAACATGAAGCCGATTGGGCGCTTCCACCTGCAGCTCTGCGGCACCACGCCCTGCATGCTGCGCGGTTCGGACGATGTGATGCGCGCCTGCCACGATGCGGCGCATGTGAAGGTGGGGCAGACCAGCGCGGACGGGCTGTTCACCCTGACCGAGGTGGAATGCCTCGGCGCCTGCGTGAACGCGCCGGTGCTGCAGGTGGATGACGACTATTACGAGGACCTCGATTACGACCGCACGGTCGCGCTGATCGAGGCGCTGAAGCGCGGCGAGCGGCCGAAGCCGGGTTCAACGATCGGTCGGCAGACCAGCGCGCCGGAAGGCGGGCCGCTGACGCTGACCGCGGTGCCGGGAGAATAACGATGGCCCTCTCCGACAAGGACCGCATCTTCACCAACCTCTACGGCCTGCAGGATTGGCGCCTGCCGGCGGCCCAAAAACGCGGCAACTGGGACGGCACCAAGGCCATCCTGGAAAAGGGCCGCGACTGGATCATCGAAGAGGTGAAGAATTCCGGCCTCCGCGGCCGCGGCGGCGCCGGCTTCCCGACCGGCATGAAGTGGTCCTTCATGCCGAAGCAGGCGAGCGAGCGGCCGCACTACCTCGTCGTCAATGCCGATGAGTCCGAGCCCGGCACCTGCAAGGACCGCGACATCATCCGCCACGATCCGCACACGCTGATCGAAGGCTGCCTGATCGCCGGCTTCGCCATGGGCGCGCATGCCGGCTACATCTACATCCGCGGCGAATACTACAATGAGAGCGTCGTGCTCGAAGCCGCGATCCAGGAAGCCTATGACGCGGGGCTGCTCGGCAAGAATGCTTGCGGATCGGGTTGGGATTTCGACCTGTATGTCCATCGTGGGGCAGGGGCCTACATCTGCGGCGAAGAAACCGCGCTGATCGAAAGCCTGGAAGGCAAGAAAGGCATGCCGCGGCTGAAGCCGCCATTCCCGGCCGCCGTCGGGCTCTATGGCGCGCCGACGACGGTCAACAACGTCGAGACGATCGCGGTGGTGCCGACCATCCTCCGTCGCGGCGGCGCCTGGTTCGCGGGCTTCGGGCGGCCGAAGAATTCGGGCACCAAGATCTTCTGCATCCAAGGCCATGTGAACAAGCCCTGCAATGTGGAGGAGGAGATGAGCATCCCGATGCGGGAGCTCATCGAGCGCCATGCCGGCGGCGTGCGCGGGGGCTGGGACAATCTGCTCTGCGTGATCCCGGGCGGATCGTCCACACCGCTGCTGCCGAAGCACATCTGTGACGACGTGCTGATGGATTTCGACGCGCTGCGTGAGCACAAATCGGGCCTCGGCACGGCGGGCGTGATCGTGATGGACAAGTCCACCGACATCGTCCGCGCCATCGCGCGGCTGTCGAAGTTCTACAAGCATGAGAGCTGCGGCCAGTGCACGCCCTGCCGCGAAGGTATGGGCTGGGTGAGCCGCATGATGGAACGCATGGTCGAAGGCCGGGCGGAGATCGAGGAGATCGACCTGCTGGAAGAGGTCACGCGCCGCATCGAGGGCCATACCATCTGCGCGCTGGCCGATGGCGGCGTCTGGCCGGTGCAGGGGCTGATCCGGCACTTCCGGCCGGTGATGGAAGAGCGCATCGCCGAGTACAAGCGCCGGCATGCGAAGCCCGCGGCCATGCCGCTGGCGGCGGAGTAAGCGCCATGGCCAAGGTTACCGTTGACGGCATCGAGGTCGAGGTCCCGAACGGGGCGACCGTGCTGCAGGCCTGCGAGGCGGCGGGGAAGGAAATCCCGCGCTTCTGCTACCACGAGCGCCTGTCGGTCGCGGGCAATTGCCGCATGTGCCTGGTGGAAGTGGAGAAGGCGCCGAAGCCCGTCGCTTCCTGCGCCTATCCCGTGGCGGACGGGATGGTGGTGAAGACCGACAGCGCGATGGTGCGCAATGCGCGCCGCGGCGTGATGGAATTCCTGCTGATCAACCACCCGCTCGACTGCCCGATCTGCGACCAGGGCGGCGAGTGCGACCTGCAGGACCAGGCGGTTGGCTACGGCATGGACAGCTCGCGCTACCGCGAGGCCAAGCGGGCGGTGAAGGACAAGTATGTCGGGCCGCTGATCAAGACGATCATGACGCGCTGCATCCAGTGCACGCGCTGCGTCCGCTTCGCATCTGAGGTTGCCGGCGTGCCGGAGCTCGGCGCGACGAACCGCGGCGAGAACATGGAAATTGGCACCTATGTCGAGAAGGCGCTGACGACCGAGCTTTCGGGCAATCTGATCGACATCTGCCCCGTCGGCGCGCTGACCTCGCGCCCCTACGCCTTCGTCTCGCGGCCCTGGGAGCTGCGCAAGACCGACAGCATCGACGTCCAGGACGCGACGGGCACCAATATCCGCGTGGATAATCGCGGGCCCGAGGTGCTGCGCATCCTGCCGCGCATCCATGACGACGTGAACGAGGAGTGGATGGCCGACCGCGGCCGCTTCTCCTTCGATGGGCTGAAGAAGAAGCGCCTCGATCGCCCCTGGCTGCGCGTGGATGGCAAGCTGAAGCCGGCGAGCTGGGCGGATGCGTTCCGTGCGCTGGCTACGCGCATCCGCGCGACGACGCCGGACCGGGTCGGCGCCGTGGCGGGTGAGCTGGTGGAGGCCGAGAGCGTCTTTGCGCTGAAGGCGCTGATGACGGCGCTCGGCTCGCAGAACCTGGATTGCCGGACGGATGGCGCGGCGCTGGACGCGACGCGTCGTGACTACTGGCTGTTCAACAGCACGATCGCCGGCATCGAGGAAGCGGATGCGCTGCTGATCGTCGGCAGCGACCCCCGCAAGGAAGCGCCGGTGATCAATGCGCGCATCCGCAAGCGCCATGTGATGGGCCGCTTCCCGATTGGGCGTATCGGGCCGGCGGGCGTGGACCTGACCTATCCGCACCAGCATTTGGGCGATGGGCCGGCCGCGATCCGGGCGCTGCTGGATGGCTCGCATCCTTTCATGGCGACGCTGAAGGCCGCGAAGAACCCGATGGTGATCGTCGGGCGCGGGGCGCTGGCGCGCGCTGACGGGCAGCATGTCCTTGCCGCGGCGTGGCAGGTGGCTGCGGCGGCGAATGCGCTGCGGCCCGACTGGCACGGCTTCAACCTGCTGCACCTCTTCGGCGGCCAGGCAGGCGCGCTGGATGTCGGCTTCCTGCCGGGTCCGCAGGGCAAGGCGCTCGGGCCGATGCTCTCGGGCGGCGTGGACGTGCTGTGGCTGCTCGGCGCGGACGGCTTCGACCCGTCGGCGATCGCACCCTCGACCTTCGTCATCTACCAGGGCCATCACGGCGACCGCGCGGCTGCGCGCGCCGACCTGATCCTGCCCGGTGCGGCCTACACCGAGAAGGACGGCACCTATGTGAACACCGAGGGCCGCGCGCAGCGCGCCTGGCTTGCGGTGCATGCGCCGGGCGAGGCGCGCGAGGATTGGCGCATCATCCGCGCAGCAGGCGAGGGGCTCGGCATCCGCCTGCCCTTCGACGATCTGGCGCAGCTGCGCGCGGCGATGATCCAGGCGGTGCCGGCCCTCGGCGCGCCGTTCGAGCGGCAGGGCTGCGCGGATGCGGCGGGCCCTCCGGGCGATGCCGCGCAGATGTCGGACGCGCCCTTCGCGCTACCGATCCAGCACTACCACCTGGCCGATGCGATCGCGCGGGCCTCTGACGTAATGGCCGAATGCGCGCGGACCTACGGCGAGCAGCCTGCCTTGCAGGCGGCGGAGTGATGTGACGATGGAAGCTTTCCTCGCCACCCCGGTCGGACACCTGGCGCTGACGGTCGCGCAGGCCATGGCGTTGCTGGTGCCGCTGCTGATCGGCGTCGCCTACCTCACCTGGGCCGAGCGCAAGGTCCTGGCGGCGATGCAGATGCGCAAGGGGCCGAATGTGGTCGGGCCCTTCGGCATGCTGCAGCCCTTCGCCGATGCGCTGAAGATGCTGATGAAGGAGACGATCATCCCCGCCGGGGCCAGCCGCGTGCTGTTCATCCTGGCGCCGATGATCACCTTCATGCTGGCGATGCTCGCCTGGGCGGTCATCCCGGTGAATGATGGCTGGGCGATCGCCGACATCAATGTCGGCATTCTGTATCTCTTCGCGATCAGCTCGCTCGGCGTCTATGGCATCATCATCGCGGGCTGGGCGTCGAATTCGAAATACGCCTTCCTCGGCGCGCTGCGCTCCGCCGCGCAGATGGTGTCCTATGAGGTCTCGATGGGCTTCGTGATCGTCACCGTGCTGCTCTGCGTCGGCTCGCTGAACCTGACGGAGATCGTGCGGGCGCAGGAGAACCTCTGGTTCATCATCCCGCTCTTCCCGATGTTCGTGATCATGTTCATCTCGGCGCTGGCCGAGACGAACCGCGCACCCTTCGACCTGCCGGAAGGCGAGAGCGAACTCGTCGCTGGCTTCTTCGTCGAATACAGCTCCATGTCCTTCGCGCTGTTCTTCCTCGGCGAATACGCGAACATGATCCTGATGAGCGCGCTGATCACCATCCTGTTCCTGGGTGGGTGGTACCCGCCGCTCGACATCGCGCCCTTCAACTGGATCCCCGGGCCGATGTGGTTCGTGTTCAAGATCTGCGCCTGCCTGTTCATCTTCATCTGGGTGCGCGCGACCTTCCCGCGCTACCGCTACGACCAGCTGATGCGGCTGGGCTGGAAGGTCTTCCTGCCCTTCAGCCTGGTGTGGCTGGTGCTGACCGCCGCCGCACTCAAGCTGTTCGGCTGGCTGCCGGGCGCGGCCTGAGGAGGGAGGACGAGAATGGCAATCACCCTCGACCGCGTTGCGCGCAGCTTCCTGCTGGCAGAGCTTGCCGGCGGCATGTGGCTGACGCTGAAGATGTTCTTCAAGCCGAAGGCGACCATCGCCTATCCGTACGAGAAGACGCCGCTCTCCCCGCGTTTCAAGGGCGAGCATGCGCTCCGCCGCTATCCGAATGGGGAGGAGCGCTGCATCGCCTGCAAGCTGTGCGAGGCGATCTGCCCCGCCCAGGCCATCACCATCGAGGCCGAGCCGCGCGAGGACGGATCCCGCCGCACCACGCGCTACGACATCGACATGACGAAGTGCATCTACTGCGGCATGTGCGAGGAAGCCTGCCCGGTGGACGCGATCGTCGAGGGGCCGAACATGGAGTTCGCCACCGAGACGCGCGAGGAACTGCTCTACAACAAGGAGCGCCTGCTGGATAACGGCGACCGCTGGGAAGCGGCGCTGGCCAAGCGGCTCGAGCTGGACGCGCCCTACCGATGATCGCCGCCGCCTTCTACCTCTTCGCCGCGGTGCTGATCGCGAGCGCGGTCATGGTCGTGACCAGCCGCAATCCGGTGCACAGCGTGCTGTTCCTGATCCTCGCCTTCTTCAATGCCGCGGCGCTGTTCCTGATCGCGGGCGCCGAGTTCCTGGCGATGATCCTGGTCATCGTCTATGTCGGCGCGGTCGCGGTGCTGTTCCTCTTCGTCGTGATGATGCTCGACGTGGATTTCGCGAAGCTCCGCGAGGGCTTCCAGCGCTACGCGCCGCTCGGCGCAGTACTCGGTGCGATCCTGTTCCTGGAACTGGTGCTGGTCTACGCGACCTGGACCTTCGCGCAGGATGCGGCAGGGCTCCGGCTCAACCCGACGCCGGCGGATGTGGACAACACCCGCGCGCTCGGGCGCATCCTCTATACGGACCATGTCTGGCTCTTCCAGCTTTCCGGGCTGATCCTGCTGGTCGCGATGATCGGCGCGATCGTGCTGACGCTGCGCGGTCAGCCGACCAGCAAGCGGCAGGATGTGGGCAAGCAGGTCGCGCGCAGCGGCAGCGTGAACCTCCGCCAGCCGCAGACCGGCGCCGGCCTCGGCACCATCGGCATCGAGCGCCCGCCAGTGGACGCGCCGGCCGAGACGCCGAAGCAGGTCGCGCATGCCGGCCATCACGGGGGGCACCACTGAGATGATGGCCGTCGGCCTCGCGCACTACCTCACGGTCGGTGCGATCCTCTTCACGCTCGGCGTGCTCGGCATCTTCCTGAACCGGAAGAACGTCATCGTCATCCTGATGTCGATCGAGCTGATCCTGCTGTCCGTCACGCTGAACCTGGTCGCTTTCTCGGCGCAGCTCGGCGACCTGACGGGGCAGGTCTTTGCGATGCTGATCCTGACGGTTGCCGCCGCCGAGGCCGCGATCGGGCTTGCCATCGTTGTCATCTACTTCCGCAACCGCGGCACGATCGAGGTCGAGGACGTCTCGACCCTGAAGGGCTAGGCGCATGTACGTCGGTGCCGTCTTCTTCCCGCTGCTGGGCGCGTGCCTGGCCGGGTTCCTCGGCCGCTGGCTCGGCGACCGGGCGTCCATGTGGGTGACCGTCGCCTGCATGGCGCTGGCCGCCGCCTGCGGCATGGGCGCCTTTGTCGAGGTCGCGCTCGGCTCCGCGCCGGGTGTCGTGCCCGTGCTGGTCTTCCTCGATGTCGGCAGCTTCGAGGTCGAGTGGGCGCTGCGCTACGACACGCTGAGTGTCGTGATGGTGGCGATGGTCACCTTCATCTCGACGCTGATCCACATCTACTCCGTGGGCTACATGTCCCACGACGAGACGCCGCCGCGCTTCTTCGCCTATCTCAGCCTTTTCACCTTCATGATGCTGATGCTGGTGACGGCGGACAACCTCGTGCAGCTCTTCTTTGGCTGGGAAGGGGTTGGCCTCGCGAGCTACCTGCTGATCGGCTACTGGTATGAGCGTGAGAGCGCGAATGCGGCGGCGATGAAGGCCTTCATCGTGAACCGCGTGGGCGACCTGTTCTTCATGCTCGGCCTCGCGCTCACCTTCTGGACCTTCGGCTCGGTCGAGTTCGAGACGATCTTCGCCGGCGTGGATGTGGCGCGGCAGGTGACCTTCCTCGGGCTGCCCGCGCTGGAAGTGATCGGCGTGCTGCTCTTCCTCGGCGCTTGCGGCAAGTCGGCGCAGCTTGGGCTGCACACCTGGCTGCCGGATGCGATGGAGGGACCGACGCCGGTCTCCGCGCTGATCCACGCGGCCACCATGGTCACGGCAGGCGTCTTCCTGATGGCACGCATGTCGCCGGTGATGGAGTACGCGCCGGTGGCGCTCTCCATCGTCGCGATCGTTGGCGCCACCACGGCCTTTGCCGCGGCGACAATCGGCTGCGTGCAGAACGACATCAAGCGGGTCATCGCCTACTCGACCATGTCGCAGCTGGGCTACATGTTCTTCGCCATCGGCGTCGGCGCCTATCAGGCGGCGATCTTCCATCTGTTCACCCACGCCTTCTTCAAGGCGCTGCTGTTCCTTGGTGCGGGCAGCGTGATCCACGCCATGTCCGACGAGCAGGACATCCGCCGGATGGGCGGCATCTGGAAGAAGATCCCGGTCACCTATGCGGTGATGTGGATCGGCAGCCTGGCGCTGGCGGGCATCCCCTTCTTCGCCGGCTACTATTCGAAGGATGTGGTGCTGGAGGCAGCTTACGCCGCGCATAGCGGGCCCGGCAGCTACGCCTTTGCCATGGGGCTGATCGCCGCCTTCCTGACGGCCTTCTATTCCTGGCGCCTGCTGATCCTGACCTTCCATGGCGCCCCGCGTGCCGACCAGCACACGATGGACCATGTCCATGAAAGCCCGGCGGTGATGCTGATCCCGCTGCTGGTTCTGGCGGCGGGTGCGGTGGTCACCGGCTTCCTCTTTGCGCCGCTCTTTGTGGGCGATTTGCAGGCGGCCTTCTGGAATGGCGCGATCTACACGGCCGCTTCCAACGAGGTGCTGGCGCATACGCACCACACGCCGGGCTGGGTGCCGGTTGCGGCAAAGGTCGCGGCCTTCGGCGGTATCGCGCTCGCCTATGCGCTCTACATGTTCGCCCCGGGAATTCCGGGCCGGCTCGCGGAGCGCATGGGCGGGCTGTACCGCTTCCTGCTCAACAAGTGGTACTTCGACGAGCTCTATGACCGCATCTTCGTCCAGCCCGCGCGCCACCTGGCGCGGGCGCTTTGGAAAACCGGCGATGCGCGGATCATCGATGGCGTGCCGAACGGTGCGGCGGACCTCGCCGTGCAGGCGGCGCGCGGCGCGGTGCGCATCCAGACGGGACGGGTCGCGAACTACGCCTTCGCGATGATCATCGGCCTCGTCCTGTTCGTCACCCTTCTGCTCTACGGTGCCCGATGAACGCCGCCGGCTTCCCGCTTCTCAGCCTCGTCACCTTCCTGCCGCTGGCGGGCGCCTTCATCATCCTGATGGTGCGCGGCGATGAGGAGACGGTCGCGCGCAATGCGCGCTGGACCGCGCTCTGGACCAGCCTGATCACCTTCGCCCTGTCGCTGCTGCTCTGGACCCGCTTCGACCAGTCGAGCGCGGAGTTTCAGTTCGTGGAGCGGGCGGAGTGGCTGCCTGATTTCGGGGTTGCCTATCACATGGGCGTGGACGGCATCTCGGTGCTGTTCGTGCTGCTGTCCACGCTGCTGACGCCTCTCTGCATCCTGGCGTCCTGGGACAGCGTGAAGATGCGCGTGCGGGAGTACATGGTCGCCTTCCTCGTGCTCGAGAGCATGATGGTCGGCATGTTCTGCGCGCTCGACTTCGTGGTCTTCTACATCTTCTTCGAAGCCGTGCTGATCCCGATGTTCCTGATTATCGGGGTGTGGGGCGGCGCGCGGCGCGTCTACGCGGCCTTCAAGTTCTTCCTCTACACGCTGGCGGGCTCGCTGCTGATGCTGCTGGCGCTGCTGGCGATGTGGTTCCACGCCGGCACGACCGACATCCCGACACTGACGGAGATGGCCTTCCCGCCGGCGATGCAGTTCTGGCTGTTCATCGCCTTCTTCGTCTCTTTCGCGGTGAAGGTGCCGATGTGGCCGGTGCATACCTGGCTGCCGGATGCGCATGTGGAAGCGCCGACGGCCGGCTCCGTCATCCTGGCGGGCGTGCTGCTGAAGATGGGCGCCTATGGCTTCCTGCGCTTCAGCGTGCCGATGCTGCCACAGGCGAGTGCGGATTTCGCGCCGCTGATCTTCGCGCTGTCGGTGATTGCCATCGTCTACACCTCCCTCGTCGCGCTGGCGCAGGAGGATATGAAGAAGCTGATCGCCTATTCCTCGGTCGCCCATATGGGCATCGTGACGCTCGGCATCTTCACCTTCACGCAGCAGGGCATCTCGGGTGCGCTGTTCACCATGCTGAGCCATGGCGTGGTTTCTGGCGCGCTCTTCCTCTGCGTCGGCGTCCTCTACGACCGCGTCCATAGCCGGGAGATCGCGCGCTATGGCGGGGTGGCGAAGATCATGCCAGCCTATGCGCTGATCTTCATGCTGTTCACCATGGCCTCCGTCGCGCTCCCGGGCACCGCGGGCTTCCCGGGCGAGCTGCTGGTCATCGTCGGTGCGTTCAAGGTGAACCCCTGGGTGGCGCTCGGCGCCTGCATGGGCATGATCCTCGGCGCGGCCTACATGCTCTACCTCTATCGCCGGGTCGCCTTCGGGAAGATCACGAAGGACGATCTGCGGTCCCTGCTGGATCTCGGCCCGCGCGAATATGCGGTCTTCGCGCCGCTGATTCTGCTGACGCTCTGGATGGGGGTCTATCCGTCCTCCTTCCTCGATTTCTTCGAGGTGACGGTCGCGTCCCTCGTGCAGCGCCACGAGGCCGCGCTTGGCGCGGCGCGCCTGGCGGGGATGTGAGACGATGAACTGGACCCTCGCCCTGCCGGAGATCGTGCTGGCCTGCTCCGGCCTCGCGCTGCTGCTGATCGGCGTCATCCCGAAGCGGGAACAGTTCTTCCCTGTTTCCATGGGCGTCGTCGGTGCGCTGGTGCTGACGGCAGCCCTCGTCCTCGGCCAGGGGGAGGGGACGGCCTTCCTCGGCCAGTATGTCTCCGACGCCTTCAGCCGCTTCGCGAAGGTGCTGATCCTGCTGGGCGCGGCGCTCGGCCTCGTTCTGGCGCTCGACTTCAACGAGAAGGCCGGGCTCGCGCGGTTCGAATACAGCGTGCTGATGCTGTTCGCGACGCTCGGCATGATGGTCATGGTCTCGGCCAACGACCTGATGACGCTCTATATCGGGATCGAGCTGCTCTCGCTCTCGCTCTACGTCATCGCCGCCTTCGACCGCGACAATCCGCGGAGCGCCGAGGCCGGGCTGAAGTACTTCGTGCTGGGCGCGCTGGCTTCGGGCCTGATGCTGTACGGCTCGTCGCTGGTCTATGGCTTCGCGGGCACGACGAATTTCGACCGGCTGGCGGATGCGCTCTCGGCCGGCGCGGCGGGCACGGGTGTCGTCGTCGGCCTCGTCTTCATCCTGGCGGGGCTGGCCTTCAAGGTCTCGGCGGTGCCATTCCATATGTGGACGCCGGATGTCTACGAAGGCGCGCCGACCCCGGTCACCGCCTTCTTCGCCACCGCGCCCAAGGTGGCGGCCATCGCGCTACTGATGCGTGTCCTCGCCGGTCCCTTCGGCGACATGTCGGCGCAGTGGGGGCAGGTGATCTGGCTGGTCTCCGCGGCCTCCATGATCCTTGGCGCCTTCGCCGCGATCGGGCAGCGGAACATCAAGCGGCTGATGGCCTATTCCTCGATCGGCCATGTCGGCTACGCGCTGATGGGCCTCGCGGTCGTCAACGACGCCGGCTACCGCGGCGTGCTGGTCTATATGGCGATCTATGTGGTGATGAACCTCGGCACCTTCGCCGTGCTGGTCGCCATGCGCCGCCAGGGCCGCGCGCTTGAGAATGTGGATGACCTCGCGGGGCTCGGCCGCACCGATCCGGCGATGGCGCTGTGGATGGCGGTGTTCATGTTCTCCATGGCCGGCATCCCGCCGCTCGCGGGCTTCTTCGGCAAGCTCTATGTCTTCCTGGCCGCGGTGCAGGCGGGCTACTGGGTGCTGGCGGTCATCGGCATCCTGACCAGCGTGGTGGCCAGCTACTATTACCTGCGCATCGTGAAGGTGATGTATTTCGACGCGCCGGCTGAGGCCTTCGACGCGCGGCCGTCGAGCCTGACCGTCGTGATGACGGGCGCGGGGCTGCTCACGCTGCTCTTCTTCCTGTTCCCGGCGGCGCTGATCGGCGCGGCGCAGGTTGCCGTCTCCTCCCTCCTCGGCTGAGCCGCCGCCCGCGCCGCTGCCAGCCGGCTGGCGGCTGCGGGTCGAGGAGAGCGTCACCTCCACCTCCGACCTCCTGCTGCGGCTGGCCGCGGCGGGAGAGCCGGCGGGGCTTGCCGTGCTGGCACAGACCCAGTCCGGCGGGCGGGGCAGGGATGGGCGCGCCTGGACCAGCCCAGAGGGCAATCTGTTCCTGTCGCTGCTGCTGCGCCCGGCGGAGCCGGCGCGCGAGGCCGGGCGCTATGCGCTGCTGAGTGCCGTCATCCTGGCCGAGGCGCTGGAGCCCGAACTGCCGGACCCTGCCGCGCTGCGGCTGAAATGGCCGAACGACCTGTTGCTCGGCGGCGCGAAGCTCGCCGGCGTGCTGTGCGAAAGCGCGGCCACCGAGGATGGGCGGCTCGATTTCCTGGTGATGGGGCTCGGCGCCAACCTGGCCGTCGCGCCGCCACTGCCCGACCGGCCGACCGCCTGCCTGCCGCGGCCGGTCGCGCCCGACGTGATCGCCATCCGCATCCTCCACGCGTTGCAAGCCTGGCGCGGGCGGCTGGCGCGGGAAGGGCTCGCGCCGCTCCGCGCGGCCTGGATGCGCCGGGGTCCGGAGGAGGGGGCAAGGTTGACGCTGCGCCTTGGTGCGGGCGAAACAGCCGGGCTTTATCGGGGGCTCGACCAGGACGGGGCCCTGCTGCTGGAGGCGGATGGCCGGATACGGCGCTTCGCCTCCGGCGAGATCGCGGCCTGAAGGGGATCGGCGCGCCATGCTGCTGGCGGTGGATGCGGGCAACACCAACGTCGTCTTCGCCGTGCATGACGGGACGGAGTGGCGCGGCAGCTGGCGCATCCGCACGGATGCGGAACGCACTTCGGACGAATATGCGGTGTGGCTGCTGGCGCTGTTGGGCCATGCGGGGCTCAAGCCCGCCGACATCACGCGCTGCGTGATCGGCACGGTGGTGCCCGCCGCGCTCTACAACCTTCGCCGGCTCTGCCGCGACTGGTTCGCCTGCGAGCCGCTGATCGCCCGCGCGCCGCTGGATTGGGGCTTCGAGATCCGGGTGGATGCGCCGAATGAGGTCGGCGCCGACCGCCTGCTGAACGCGCTGGCGGCGCATCACCGCTATAAGGGGCCGCTGATCGTCATCGATTTCGGCACGGCGACCACCTTCGACGTGGTGGCGCGCGACGGCGCCTATCTGGGCGGCGTCATCGCGCCGGGCATCAACCTCTCGATCGAGGCGCTGCACCGCGCCGCCGCCCGGCTGCCGCGGATCGGCATCGGCCGGCCGCAGGCCGTGGTCGGGCGCAACACGGTCGCCGCCATGCAGTCGGGCATCTATTGGGGCTATGTCGGGCTGATCGAGGGCATCGTCGCGCGCATTCGCGGTGAGTTCGACGAGACGGCGAATGGCCGTCTGAAGGTCATCGCCACCGGCGGGCTCGCCCCCCTCTTTGCCGAGGGGACGGCGGTGATCGAGACGACGGACCCCGACACTACGCTGGACGGCCTTAGGCTGTTGGCGAAGCGCAACCCCGCCCCCACATTGGTGCGGCACGCGCGCCGCGACGACACCCTGCCCTGACGCGCCACACCCATCCGACCGCCCACCCTTCCCGACACGATCACGACACTGGAACAAAGATGACCGGCGACTTGGCCTTCATCCCGCTTGGCGGGACGGGGGAGATCGGCCTCAACCTCAATGTCTATCGCTGCGACGGGCAGCTCCTCGCGGTGGATTGCGGGCTCGGCTTCGGAGGGCCGGAGCATCCGGAAGTGGATGTGATGGTCCCCGATGCCGCCTGGCTCGCGGCGAGGCGGGAGAGGCTGGCGGCGCTGGTGATCACGCACGCCCATGAGGACCATGTGGGTGCGGTCGCGCATCTCTGGCCCGGCCTGCGCTGCCCGATCCATGCCGGGCCCTTCGTCTCCGCCGTGCTGCGGCGGAAACTGGGGGAGGCGGGGCTGCTCGGGCAGGTGGAGATCATCACCCATCCGCTCGGCGCGCGCTGGACGATCGGGGAGTTCGACCTGGAATTCCTCCGTGTCGCGCATTCCGTGCCGGAGGCGCAGGCGCTGGCGATCCGCACGAAATACGGCACGGTGCTGCACACCGGCGACTGGAAGCTCGACCCCAACCCGCTGACCGGCCCGCCGACCGATGAGGCCGCCTTCGCGAAGCTCGGCGAGGAAGGCGTGCTGGCGATGGTCTGCGACAGCACCAACGCGCTGGTCGAAGGCCATTCGGGCAGTGAGGCGGAGGTGCGGCGGAACCTGGCCGCGATCATCCGCAAGCTGAAGGGGCGCATCGCCGTCTCCTGCTTCTCGACCAATATCGCGCGGGTCGAGAGCGTCGCGCTCGCTGCGCGTGCGGCCGGGCGCGAGGTCGCGCTGTTCGGCCGGTCCTTGCGCAATGCCGAGGCCGCGGCGCGGGAATGCGGCTATCTACGGGAGATCCCGCCCTTCCTGACCGAGGAACAATCGGCCGATGTTTCGGACGATCGGCTGGTGATGATCTGCACCGGCAGCCAGGGTGAGCCGCGCTCGGCACTCGCCAAGATCGCGGCCGATACGCATCCGCATGTCTCGCTGGGGGAGGGGGATACGGTGATCTTTTCCTCTCGCATGATCCCTGGGAATGAGCGCGCGATCCTGCGCATCCAGGACGAGCTGAGCCGCGCGGGCGTCGAGGTGATGACGGCGGATGACCACATGGTCCATGTCTCCGGCCACCCGGCCCGCGACGAGCTGAAGCGGCTCTATCAGCTGGCGAAGCCGAAATTCGCCGTGCCGGTGCATGGCGAATGGCGCCACATGAACGAGCACGCGAACCTGGCCGAGAGCCTTGGCGCGGATGCCTATGTGATCGAGGACGGGGATGTGCTGCGGCTCGCGCCCGGCACGCCGGACGTCGTCGAGAGCGTGCCCGTCGGGCGGCTGGCGGTGGATGGCGACAGGCTGCTGCCGCTCGATGGCGATGTGCTCGCGGCGCGGAAGAAGATGCTCTTCAACGGCGTGGTCGTCGCCTCGCTGGCGGTGGATGGGTCGGGGCGGGTGCTGGGCCAGCCGCAGGTCTCGGCGCCGGGCCTGTTCGAGGACACGGATGAGGCACCGGGGCAGATCGCCGCCGACCTCGCCCGCGCGCTGAATGACCTGCCGGCGCCGGTGCGGCGCGAGGACGGCACGCTGCGGGAGGCGGCCCGGACCGCGGTGCGCAAGGCGGTGGGCCGTCGGCTGCGCAAGCGCCCGAGCGTCGAGGTGCATCTGCTGCGCGTCTGAGCGCGGCGGGCGGGGCGGGGCGTGCTGGCATTGCGCGCGCCGCGCCCCATTTTCCGCATAGGGAAGGGGAGCGTGGGCAACCGATGGACGTGTTCACCGGCGTCATCGTCTATCTGCTGATCTGGTGGACGGCGCTGTTCTGCGTGCTGCCGATCGGCACGCGGCCGGTGGCGAATCCGGACCCCGAGACGGGCGGCTGGCGCGGCGCCCCGGCGGCACCGCGGTTGGGGATGAAGGTCATCGGCACCACGCTGCTGTCGGCCGTGCTGTGGGTGGGGGTTTATGCGCTGATCCAGTCTGACCTGGTCAGCTTCCGCGATGGCTGGTTCGCCTATCAGGGCCCGGGGCTTTCGAGCCCGATGCCGGGACGTGCACAAAATTAAGGCGGCCAACCCGCCTCCCCAGCGGGTGCCGCCTATGCATTGCGCAACTCAGTTCTGAAAGCCTGTTTTTTGGCCTTCACCGGCGGCTTTTCTTGTTGTGCCGCTTTGGTGCCTCACACCATTATCACCGTGAGAGAGAGGTTGATCCTCTCTCTGCCGTGTGACTGGCGTTTCCTCCCTAAACTCGGGTCGCATCCGCTTGGATGCGGCCCGTTTTTTTTGTACCCGCATGGTTCGGAAATGCAAAGGGTTTTTTTAACCCGCTGCCCCACAAAGAGACGAGTTAGATTATTTCACAGAACGTCAATCAGTAATTTTGTTGCGTTCCGAGTGAAGGTTGATTGCCTTCAAGTCATCTGACGCGACCCTATCGCGCCAATCGCACCCGGCCCCGCGCAAGTGCCGCACCGGTTCCGCTCCGCCCGACGCTGCGCTAGGTTCCGGCCGCCTTCCATCCCGCCCGGAGCACCGCCTTGCGCCTGTCTCGCGCCTTCCTGCCCACGCTCAAGGAAACGCCCGCCGAGGCGCAGATCGTCTCGCACCGGCTGATGCTGCGCGCGGGCCTCGTCCGCCAGACCTCGGCCGGCATCTATGCCTGGCTGCCCATGGGCTGGCGCGCGCTGCAGAAGGTCGGCCAGATCGTGCGCGAGGAACAGGACCGCGCCGGCGCGCAGGAAATCCTCATGCCGACCATCCAGTCGGCAGATCTCTGGCGCCAGTCCGGCCGCTACGACGCCTATGGGCCGGAGATGCTGCGCCTCAAGGACCGGCATGACCGCGAGATGCTGTTCGGCCCGACCAATGAGGAAATGGTCACCGACATCTTCCGGCAATTCGCGAAGTCCTATCGCGACCTGCCGCGCAACCTCTACCACATCCAGTGGAAGTTCCGGGACGAGGTGCGCCCGCGCTTCGGCGTGATGCGCGGCCGCGAATTCCTGATGAAGGATGCCTATTCCTTCGATCTAACGAAGGAAGGCGCGCGCCATTCCTACCACCAGATGTTCGTGGCCTATCTGCGCACCTTCGCGCGCATGGGGTTGAAGGCCATCCCGATGCGCGCCGACACCGGGCCCATCGGCGGCAATCTCAGCCATGAATTCATCATCCTGGCCGAGACCGGCGAGAGCCAGGTCTTCGTCTCCCAGGACCTGCTCGACATGGACCCGCTGGCCGGGGCGCCGAACTACGACGCCGACCTCGCCCCGCTGGTGGAGCGCTGGACCGGCCACTACGCCGCGACCGATGAGATGCATGACCCCGTCGCCTGGGAGAAGCTGGCCGAGGCCAAGCGCGTCTCCGCGCGCGGCATCGAGGTCGGGCACATCTTCTACTTCGGCACCAAGTACTCCGAGCCGATGGGCCTGACCGTGCAGGGCCCGGATGGTGCGACCGTGATCCCGGAGATGGGCAGCTACGGCATCGGCGTCTCGCGCCTCGTCGGCGCGATCATCGAAGCCAATCACGACGAGGCCGGCATCAAGTGGCCGGACGCGGTCGCGCCCTTCAAGGCGGCGGTGCTGAACCTCAAGCCCGGTGACGCCGCCTGCGACACGTTGTCGGAGCGGATCTACGCTTCCCTCGACCCCGATGCGGTGTATGACGACCGCTCCGATCGCGCCGGCGTGAAGTTCGCCGATGCGGATCTGATGGGGCATCCCTGGCAGGTCATCGTCGGACCCAAGAGCGCCGCGGCCGGCAAGGTCGAATTGAAGCGCCGCATGACCGGAGAGAGGCACGAGGTCTCGCCCGAGGACGCCATCGGGAAGATCAGGGGCTGATATGGTGAAGATGATCCTGGCGATGCTGCTGCTGGCGCTTGCGCTGGCCGGCGCGAGCGCGCTTGACCATGCGGGGCTCGAGGCCTCGCTCTGGCTGGTGGCGGTTGTCGGCGGCGTGGGCGGGCTGCTCGGCGGTGTCGCCGGCGGGCTGCTGCAGCAGGCACGCGGCTAGGATCATGTTCGACGCCTTCGAGCGCGCCATCGCCTTCCGCTACCTGCGCGCGCGCAAGGGGGAGCGCTTCGTCTCCGTCATCGCCATCTTCTCGCTCGTTGGCATCGCGCTTGGCGTGGCGACGCTGATTATCGTGATGAGCGTGATGAACGGCTTCCGGCAGGAGCTGCTGGGGCGGATCCTCGGCCTCAACGGCCATCTCGGCGTCTATGCGCAGGAAAGGGTTATCCGCGACTACGATGCGATGGCCGGTCGCATCCGCGGTGTCGCCGGCGTGGTCAGCGCCACGCCGATCGTCGAAGGCCAGGCGCTGCTCACCAGCGAAAGCGGCGGCGCCTCCGGCGGTCTGGCGCGCGGGGTGAAGCCCGAGGATCTCCGCGCGCGCGGGCTGGTCGCGCGCAATATCGTCGCGGGCTCGCTCGACCGCTTCGAGGGCGAGGATGCGATCGTCATCGGCGCGCGGCTGGCGCAGCGCTTGGGGCTCACGGTCGGCGACAAGATCACGCTGGTCTCGCCGCAGGGGCGCACCACGGTCTTCGGCACCGTGCCGCGGGTGCGCGCCTACACCGTCGTCGCGCTGTTCCAGGTCGGTATGCACGAATACGACAACGGCTTCGTCTTCCTGCCGATGGCGGCTGCCCAGCTTTTCTTCCAGACCGGCGACGGCGCGACGCAAATCGAGGTCTTCGTGCAGGACCCGACAGCCGTCCGCGCCGTCACCCGCGCCATCCGCAACGCGCTGTCGGGCACGCCAGTGCGCATCGTGGACTGGCAGGATGCCAATTCCAGCTTCTTCGCCGCGGTGCAGGTGGAACGGAACGTGATGTTCCTGATCCTGACCCTGATCATCCTGGTCGCGGCCTTCAACATCGTCTCCTCGCTGATCATGCTGGTGAAGGATAAGGGGCGGGACATCGCCATCCTGCGCACCATGGGGGCCACGCGCGGCGCGATCCTCCGCATCTTCCTGCTCTGCGGGGCGTCGGTCGGTGTGCTCGGCACACTGATCGGCTTCGCCATCGGCATGGCTTTCTGCGCCAACATCGAAAGCATCCGGCAGCTCATCCAGGCGCTCTCGGGGACGGAGCTGTTCAGCCCTGAGGTCTATTTCCTCTCGAAGCTGCCCGCGGTGGTGGACCCGAAGGAGGTCGCGCAGGTCGTCGCGATGGGCCTCGGCCTGTCGCTGCTGGCGACCATCTACCCCTCCTGGCGCGCGGCGAAGACCGACCCGGTGGAAGCGCTGCGCAATGAGTAGCGCTGCGGTCGCGGCGCACCGCAGGGCCGAAGGCCCGAGGAGCAGAGCGTGAATCGCAGCGCCAACGATTCCGCGCCCCCGCTGGAACTGCGCGACGTCGCGCGCAGCTTCCGCACCGAGGCCGGGGAGCTGCCGGTGCTGCGCGGCGCCAACCTGACCCTCGTCGCCGGAGAGATCGTGGCCCTGGTCGCGCCCTCGGGCACCGGCAAATCCACGCTGCTGCACCTGGCCGGCCTGCTGGAACGGCCCGATTCCGGGGAGGTCTTCGTGGGCGGAAAGGCGGCGGGCACGCTATCCGACGATCAGCGCACCGCGATCCGCCGCGGCACGATCGGCTTCGTCTATCAGTTCCATCATCTGCTGCCGGAATTCACGGCGCTCGAGAACATCGCGCTGCCGCAGATGGCCGCCGGCACGCCGCGCGCCGCGGCCGATGCGCGCGCCACCGAGCTGCTGCACGCCTTTGGCCTGGCGGGGCGCGAGCAGCACCGGCCCGGCAAGCTGTCGGGTGGGGAGCAGCAGCGGGTGGCCATTGCGCGCGCGCTCGCCAACCGCCCCCGCGTGCTGCTGGCCGATGAGCCGACGGGCAATCTGGATGTCGGGACTGCCGACCGGGTCTTCCAGGAATTGCTGCAGGCCGTGCGCGGGCAGGGGGTGGCGGCACTGATCGCCACCCACAACCCCGACCTCGCGGCCCGCATGGATCGGGTGGTGACCCTGCGGGACGGGCTCGTCGTCCCGGCCTGAGCCGCGGCAGGCGCAGGGAGGCCCCGCCGAATCGCCGCATCCTGGCAGGCTTCTTGCGTGTATCCTGCCCGTGCAACCCGCGGATGATCCCATGGCCGACGCCTCGACGCCTTCCGCCGCCAAGCGGCCGGATGGGCCGCACCGCATTGTCGTCGTCGGCGGTGGCGCGGGGGGGCTCGAGCTCGCCACGCGGCTCGGCGACACGCTCGGGCGGCGGGGCAAGGCGCAGGTCACGCTGGTGGATCGCGCGCGCAGCCACCTCTGGAAGCCACTGCTGCACGAAGTCGCGGCCGGCAGCCTCGATGTGGACGACCATGAGCTGGACTACCTGGCCCAGGCCCATTGGCACCACTTCACCTACCGCTATGGCGAGCTGGTGGGGCTCGACCGCGCGCGGAGGCTCGCCTTCCTCGGCCCGACCTTCGACGAGGATGGCCGCGCCATCACGCCCGAGCGCGTCGAGCCCTATGACACGCTGGTGATCGCGATCGGCAGCACCACCAATGATTTCGGCACGCCGGGCGTGCGGGAACACGCCATCCCGCTTGAGACCACGGACCAGGCGCGGCGCTTCAACCGTCGCCTGCTGAATGCCTGCATCCGTGCCCAGACGCAGGACGGGCCGATCCGCCCCGGCCAGCTGCATGTCGCGATCATCGGCGCTGGCGCGACGGGGACGGAACTCGCCGCCGAGCTGCACCGCGCGACGCGCCAGCTGGTCGCCTATGGCATGGACCGCATCGACCCCGAGCGCGACCTGCGCCTGACCCTGATCGAAGCCGCGCCCCGCATCCTGCCCGCTTTGCCGGAGCGCCTGTCGGAGTCCGCGACGAAGCTGCTGGAGGGCTTGGGGGTCGCCGTGATGGCCGGCACGCGCGTCAGCGCCGTGACGGAAGCTGGCGTGCAACTGGCCGATGGCCGCTTCCTGGAATCGGAGCTCGTGGTCTGGTCGGCGGGGGTGAAGGGGCCGCCGGTGCTGGCCGCCCTCGACGGTCTGGAACTGGCGCGCATGCAGCAGCTGGCCGTGCTGCCGACGCTGCAGACGACGCAGGACCCGGACATTTTCGCGCTCGGCGATTGTGCCGCCTGCCCAGGGCCGGGTCCGGGCGGCTATCTGCCCCCCCGCGCCCAGGCGGCGCACCAGCAGGCCAGCCATGTGCTGCGCCAGATCCGCCGCCGCCTGAAGGGCGAGGCGCCCGAACCCTTCCGCTACCGCGATTTCGGCAGCCTGGTCTCCCTCGGGCACTACTCGACCGTCGGCAGCCTGATGGGCGTGCTGGTCGGTAAGAGCATGATGGTGGAGGGGTATTTCGCCCGGCTGATGTACCGCTCGCTCTACAAGATGCACCAACGCGCGCTGCACGGGGTGGCGAAGACAGCACTCGCCTCGGCCGGGCGGCTGCTAACCCGCCGGACGGAACCCCGCGTCAAACTGCATTGATTTTTGCCCTCAGACGGCGGGCGCCTGGCGGCAGTGCCGCCAGCCGGCCGCTTGCCTTTCGCGCCGCAGACATGGCGTTCCGGGCGGCGCGGGCAGTCGCCGCGCGGGCCGCCTTTGGCGGCCTGGGGGTGGGACGCTGGCGCACCGGCTGCGGATTCTTGCTTGGGGACGTGCTAGGGAAGGGGGGTGAGCGACTCCTTCATCCACCTCCACGCCCATTCCGCCTATTCGCTCTCCGAAGGGGCGATCAAGGCGGAGAAGCTGCCGGCGCTGGCCAAGGCCGCCGGCATGCCCGCCGTCGCGCTGACGGACACCGCCAACCTCTTCGGCGGGCTGGAATTCGCCCAAGGATGCACGGGCAAGGGCATCCAGCCGATCATGGGGTGCCAGCTCTTCCTGGCCCGCTCGGTCACCGAGGAGGCGGGAAGGGTGGACCCGCAGCGCAGCCGGCCCGACCCGATCGTGGCGCTCGCCCGCGATGCGGCGGGGCTCGAGAACCTCCAGCGCCTGTCCTCCGCCGGCTTCCTGGGCGGCGATCCCTCCGGCGCGCCCTGCGTCACGCTGGAAACGCTCGGGCAGCATGCCGGCGGGCTGATCCTGCTAACTGGCGGCACCACCGGCCCGCTCGGGCGGCTGCTCGTGGAAGGCCGACGCGAAGCCGCGCGGAAGCTGCTGGCGCAGCTGAAGGACATCTTCGGTCCTGACGACCTGGTGGTGGAACTGCACCGCCATGGGCTCGCGGTGGAGCGCGCGATCGAGCCTGCGATGCTGCGCCTGGCGGATGAAGCCGGGGTGCCGATCGTCGCCGCCAACGACGTCTATTTCGCCGAAGCCGCGATGCACACCGCGCATGACGCGCTGCTCTGCATCGCCGAGAGCCGCGTGCTGGCCGAGCAGGACCGGCGCCGCGTCACGCCCGAACATTGGTTCAAGCCCCCAGCGGTTATGCGCGCGCTCTTCGCCGATCTGCCGGAGGCTTGCGACAACACGCTGGCCATCGCGCGGCGCTGTGCGGTGATGGCCGAAAGCCGCAAGCCCGAACTGCCGATCTGCCCCAAGGTCCGCCCCGGCATGACGGAAGCTGAGACCGTCGCGCAGATGGCGCAGGAAGGGCTTGAGAAGCGCCTCGACGCGCAGGGCACGCCTGAGGCCGAACGCCCCACCTACCGCGAACGGCTGGCCTATGAGCTCTCGGTCATCGAGAAGATGGGCTTCTCCGGCTACTTCCTGATCGTCGCCGACTTCATCCAATGGGCGAAGCAGAACGACATCCCCGTCGGGCCGGGCCGCGGCTCGGGCGCGGGCTCGGTCGCCGCCTGGGCGCTGCTGATCACCGACCTCGACCCCTTGCGCTTCGGCCTACTGTTCGAGCGCTTCCTGAACCCCGAACGCGTCTCGATGCCCGACTTCGACATCGATTTCTGCCAGGACCGGCGCGACGAGGTGATCCAGTACGTGGTGCGCGAATATGGTGCGGACCGCGTCGCGCAGATCATCACCTTCGGCAAGCTGCAGGCGAAGGCCGCCGTGCGCGATGTGGGCCGCGTGATGGGCATGCCCTATGGCCAGGTGGACCGCATCGCGTCCCTGATTCCGTTCAACCCGGCGAAACCCGTCACGCTGGCCCAGGCCATCCAGGACGAGCCGAAGCTGCAGGAGATGCAGCGGAGCGACGAGCAGGTGGCCCGCCTTCTGGATGTCGCGCAGCAGCTGGAAGGGCTCTACCGCAACGCCTCCACCCACGCCGCGGGCGTGGTGATCGGCCGCAGGCCGCTGGTCGAGATCGTACCGCTCTACAAGGACCCGCGGTCCGACATGCTCATCACCCAGTATTCGATGAAGCATGTCGAACAGGCCTCGCTGGTGAAGTTCGACTTCCTCGGCCTCAAGACGCTTACGGTGCTGGAACGCGCTGTCGAATTGCTGCGCGGGCAGGGGGTCGAGATCGACCTCGCCACGCTGCCGCTCGATGACGCGAAGAGCTATGCGATGCTCGCCAAGGGCGATGCGGCGGGCGTGTTCCAGTTCGAAGGCCAGGGCATGCGCGACTGCCTGCGCATGATGCGCCCGGACCGCTTCGAGGATCTGATCGCGGCGGTGTCGCTCTATCGCCCCGGCCCAATGGCGAACATCCCCGCCTATTGCCAGCGCAAGCATGGCGAGAAATGGGAGCCGCCGCACCCGGCGATCCGCCACATCGTGGACGAGACCTACGGCATCCTGGTCTACCAGGAGCAGGTCATGCAGATCGCGCAGGATATGGCGGGCTACAGCCTGGGTGCCGCGGATCTTCTGCGCCGCGCGATGGGCAAGAAGATCCGCTCCGAGATGGAGGCGCAGCGAAAGATCTTCGTGGATGGCGCCACGAAGAACGGCGTGCCGGAGGCCAAGGCCGGCGAGATCTTCGACCTGATGGAGAAGTTCGCCGAATACGGCTTCAACAAGTCCCACGCCGCAGCCTATGCGCTGGTCGCCTATCACACGGCCTATCTCAAGGCGAACCACCCGGTCGCCTTCCTCGCCGCGTCCATGTCGCTCGACCTCGACAAGACGGAAAAGCTCGCGGGCCACATGCAGGAAGCCGCGCGGCTCGGCATCCCGGTGCTGCCGCCCGATGTGAACCGCTCGGGCGCAGAGTTCACGCTGGAGACGCAGCCGGATGGCAAGGTCGCGATCCGCTTCGCTCTCGGGGCGATCAAGCGCGTCGGGTTGGGCGCGATGCGCGAATTGGTCGCGGCGCGCGATGCGGCCGGGCCCTTTGTCTCGCTGTCGGATTTCGCGGGTCGCGTGGACCCCAAGCTGCTGAACAAGATGCAGCTTGAGAATCTGGCGCGGGCGGGCGCCTTCGACGCGCTGGAGAAGCATCGCGCCCGCGTGGTGCAGGGCGCCGAGATGATCTTGCGCGCCGCGCAGGAAGCGGCCGAGCGGCGCCTTGACCCGACGCGCGACATGTTCGGCGCCGAGGCCGCGCCGCCCCCGCTTCGCCTGCCGGAGGCCAATGACTGGCCGATGCTGGAACGCCTGGCCTTCGAGGCGGAGGCGGTCGGCTTCCACCTCTCGGCGCATCCGCTCGATACCTACAAGCGCGCGCTGCAGAAGCTCGGCGTCGTCTCCTCTGGTCAGATCACGGAGCGTGCGCGCGGCGGCGGCGGGCGGCTCAAGCTGGCCGGCACCGTCGTGTCCTCGCGCAGCATCCGGACCAAGTCTGGCAGCCGCATGGCCTTCGTGCGCATGTCCGACGCCCAGGGCGCCTTCGAGATCACCTTCTTCAGCGAGATGCTCGTGCGCGCCGGCGACCATCTGGCCGAGGGCACCGCGCTGCTCGTCACGACCGAAGCGCGGATGGATGGCGAGGCGCTGCGGCTCACCGCGCTCGATGTCGAGCCGCTGGAGAAGGCCGCCCAGGGCATCGCGGGCGGCATCAAGCTCTGGCTCGAGCAATCGGCCGCCCTGCCGCATATCCGCACCCTCCTGGAGCGCGAGGGCAAGGGGCGCGGGCGCGTCGTGCTCGTGCCCGTCACCGGCCCGGGGCAGGAGGTGGAGATCGCGCTCCCGGGCGGCTTCAACATCTCCCCGCGGCTGATGCAGGCCATGAAGGTGCTGCCCGGGGTGGCCGAGATCCAGGACCTATAGCGGGCTGCCCGGGGGCAGGGGGCTTTGGCCGTGACCGTGTGGGGCATGGGGCTTTGGCAGCCTAGGGCCGCATCCGCGCGTTCCGCATGCCACGCATCCGCCCGGCCTCTCGACCCATGCAGGGCTCGGGTGCATAGGGGGGCGACGATCCGGAGTGCCAACGCATGACCCCCAACGATATCGCCCGCGTCCAGACCTATCTCCGCCGCCTGCTGGGCTCAGAGCGGGTCCGCCTGGTGCCGCCGGCGCGGAAGGGCATGTCGGTGGAGGTGGCCGTGGATGAGGAAGTGATCGGCACCATCCACCGCGACGAGGATGAGGGCGAGGTGTCCTATGCGGTGCATATCACCGTGCTCGAGGAAGACCTGCCGCCGCCCGCCGCCGCGGCACCTGCCCGCCGTTAGGGGGTAATCCCCGGCCGTAGGCTCTGATCTCGCCGGTCGGCCATGGCACGGCCGGCGCCCCGGCTGGCAGCCCCTGAGGCTTGCCCCAGCCGGTGAGCGGGTCTAAACGGCTCGCGCCGCGCCTGGGCTCCGCCTGGGTGAGGTAAATCCGCACGCGGTGCGCCCTTCCGGGCCTGGTTCGCCAGGCTCCAGGGGTTCGGTCCCCGGCTAAGGTCGGGGGATGCACCGCGGAGGCAGAACCGGACCACTGGAAGAAGAGGATTTTCGCCCATGGCGATGCCCGACGTTACCCTGCGCGGCCTGCTCGAGGCCGGCGTGCATTTCGGCCACCACACGCGCCGCTGGAACCCCCGGATGGCGCCCTACATCTTCGGCGTGCGCAACCAGGTCCACATCCTGGACCTGCAGCAGACCGTGCCGATGATGGAGCGCGCGCTCCGCGCCATCCGTGACGTCGTCGCCGGCGGTGGCCGCGTGCTGATGGTCGGCACCAAGAAGGCGGCGGCCGATTATGTGGCGGAAAGCGCCGCGCGCTGCGGCCAGTACTACGTCAACCACCGCTGGCTCGGCGGCATGCTGACCAACTGGAAGACCATCCAGGGCAGCATCAAGCGCCTGAAGCAGATGGAAGAGCGCCTTGGCGGCGACGTGCAGGGCCTCACCAAGAAGGAAGTCCTGATGCTGACGCGCGAGCGCGAGAAGCTCGACCGCGCGCTGGGCGGCATCAAGGATATGGGCGGCCTGCCCGACATCATCTTCGTCATCGACGTGGTGAAGGAGAAGCTGGCGATCGAGGAGGCCAACAAGCTCGGCATCCCCGTCGTCGCCGTGGTGGACAGCAACTCCGACCCGAACGGCATCGCCTTCCCGATCCCGGGCAATGACGACGCGATCCGCGCCATCCACCTCTACTGCGACAGCGTCGCGGGCGCGGTGCTGGACGGCATTGCGGGCGCGATGACCTCCTCTGGCGCCGATCTCGGCGCGATGGCCGAGGTTCCGGTCGAGGCGCTGCCCGAGGCGGCGCCTGCCGAAGCCGAGCAGCCCGCCGCTGGCTGAGGCCGGCCGGGGGCCCCGTGCCCCCGCCGCTTCACGTCCTATCCAGGGCCGGGGCGCGATGCCCCGGCCCATCCCATATTGACCCGATCCGATCTGGAGCAATGAAGATGGCCGAGATCAGCGCTGCGATGGTGCGCGAACTGCGCGAGCGCACCGGTGCCGGCATGATGGACTGCAAGAAGGCCCTGACCGAGGCCGCCGGCGACATGGAGACCGCGATCGACTGGCTGCGTAAGAAGGGCCTGTCGGCAGCTGCCAAGAAGTCCGGCCGCGTCGCGGCTGAGGGCCTGGTTGGCGTCGCCTCCGGCCCGAACGTCGCCGCGATGGTCGAGGTGAACGCCGAGACCGACTTCGTCGCGCGCAACGAGGCCTTCCAGAACTTCGTCGCCGAGGTGGCGAGCCTGGCGCTCTCGGTCGGCGACGACATCGAGGCGCTGAAGGCCGCGACCTTCCCGGGCACGCAGCACTCCACCCAGGAGGAGCTGACCCGGATGATCGCCACGATCGGCGAGAACATGACGATTCGCCGCGCCAAGGTGCTGCTCGTGTCGTCCGGCACGGTCGCGACCTACATGCACAATGCGGTGAAGCCGGGCCTCGGCAAGATCGGCGTGCTGGTCGCGCTCGAGGCGGCCTCGGAGATCGAGGCGCTCGAGACGCTCGGGCGGCAGATCGGCATGCATGTCGCCGCCGCGCGCCCGACCTCGCTCGACATCGACGGCGTCGAGACCTCGGAGCTGGAGCGCGAGAAGGCGGTGCTGCGCGAGCAGGCCGCGGGCTCGGGCAAGAAGCCGGAGATCATCGAGAAGATGATCGAGGGCCGCATCCGCAAGTACTATGAGGAAGTGGTCCTGCTCGAGCAGGTCTGGGTGCATGACGGCGAAAGCCGGGTGAAGCAGGTGGTGCAGAAGGCCGGCGGCAAGCTGGTCGGCTTCGGCCGCTACCAGCTCGGCGAAGGCATCCAGAAGGAAGTCGCGGACTTCGCGGCCGAGGTTGCCGCGGCGGCCAAGGGCTGAACCCCGCCGCGTGGCGCGGGCCGGTTGGCCCGCCCACGCCGATGTGATGCACGCGGCCCGGGACGGCTTCCGTCCCGGGCCGTGGCTTTTTCCGGGGCTCCGCGCCGGACCCCGCCCGGCCCGCGGCCCATCCCCGTTCCGAGGCTGCGCGGAGCGGCGTCGGGCGCCTTGCGGTTGCCATATCGCGGCGCCTATGTTCCGCCGCCGCGTGTGCGCCCCCGCCCGGGGGTGCGCCGTCCCTGACCCGCGCTGGAGCCTTGATGACCGACTTCCCCCGCTACAAGCGCGTGCTGCTCAAGGTCTCGGGCGAGGCGCTGATGGGCACGCGCGACTATGGGCTCGACATCGGCACCCTGAAGGCGATCGCGGGGGATGTCCGCGAGGTGGTGGCGCTGGGCGTGCAGGTCTGCCTGGTGATCGGCGGCGGCAACATCTTCCGCGGTGTCGCGGGCGCGTCCTCCGGCATGGATCGGGCGCAGGCCGATGGCATGGGCATGCTGGCGACGGTGATGAATGCGCTGGCGATGCAGAACTGGCTCGAGAAGCTCGGCGTCAGCACCCGCGTGCAGAGCGCGATCCCGATGGCTTCGCTCGCCGAGCCCTTCATCCGCCGCCGCGCGATCCGCCATATGGAAAAGGGCCGGGTCGTGATTTTCGCCGCCGGCACCGGCAATCCGTTCTTCACCACGGATACCGCTGCGGCGCTGCGCGCGGCGGAGATGGGGTGCGATGCGCTGCTGAAGGGCACGCAGGTGGATGGCGTCTATTCCGCCGACCCGCGCAAGAACCCGGCCGCGGAACGCTACACCACCCTCACGTATCTCGAGATGCTGGCGCGCGACCTGGCGGTGATGGACGCCGCCGCGATCAGCCTGGCGCGCGAGAACAAGCTGCCGATCGTCGTGTTCAACATCCACGAACCGGGGAGCTTCACCGCCGTGATGAAGGGCGAGGGGAAGTTCACCACGGTCGTGGACCAATAAGAGGGAAGACGGGGACATGCCCGCCGATTTCCAGGCGCTGAAGAAGGACCTCCAGCGCCGCATGGATGGTGCGATGGAGACGCTCAAGAAGGAGTTCGCGGGGCTGCGCACCGGCCGCGCCTCTCCCGCGCTCCTCGAGCCGATCCGGGTCGAGGCCTATGGCACCAACCAGCCGCTGAATCAGGTGGCGAATATCTCGGTCGCCGGGCCTGGGCTGCTGGCCGTGCAGGTCTTCGACCGCTCCATCACCAAGCAGGTCGAGGTCGCGATTCGCGATTCGGGCCTTGGCCTGAACCCGATGGCCGAAGGCCAGACGATCCGCGTGCCCCTGCCGCCGCTGACGCAGGAGCGCCGCGCGGAACTCGCGAAGACCGCCGCCAAATATGCGGAGGCCGCCCGGGTGGCGGTGCGCGGCGTGCGCCGCGACGGGATGGAGACGGTCAAGGGCTGGGAGAAGGACAAGAAGGCCGAGGCCAGCCAGGACGACGTCAAGCGCTGGAGCGACGAGGTGCAGAAGATGACCGACGCGCAGATCAAGCAGATCGACACTGCGCTGGCCGACAAGGAAAAGGACATCAAGACCAGCTGAGCGGCAAAGCGGGGCGCGCGATGGACGGGATGGGCCCGGCCGGGCAGCCGGCTGCCGCGCCTCAGGCTGCGGCCGCGCTGCCGCGGCATGTCGGCATCATCATGGACGGCAATGGCCGTTGGGCCGCCGCCCGGGGCCTGCCGCGCGCGCTCGGCCACAAGGCCGGCGCCGACGCTGCGCGCCGCGCCGTGGAATCGGCCGCCGAAGCTGGGATCGGCTGGCTCACTCTCTTCGCCTTCTCCTCCGAGAACTGGCAACGGCCGCAGGACGAGGTGCAGGACCTGACGGCCCTGATGCGCCACTACCTGCGCACCGAGGTCGCGCGTCTCGCGCGCGAAGGCGTGAGGCTCCGCATCATCGGCGAGCGGGAGCGCTTCGGTGAGGAGACGATGCGCTTGATCGCCTCGGCTGAGGCGGCGACGGCGGGCGGCACGCGGCTCAACCTCAATGTCGCGCTGTCATATGGCGGGCGGGCAGAGATCGCGGCGGCGGCGCGGGAGATCGCGCGCCGCGCTGCGGCTGGCACGCTCGATCCCGACTCGGTGGACACAGCGATGTTCGAGGGCTTCCTCGGCACCGCGGGCATGCCCGACCCCGACCTGATCATCCGCACCTCGGGCGAGCAGCGGATTTCCAACTTCCTGCTCTGGCAGGCCGCCTATGCCGAATTCGTCTTCCAGGACGTGCTCTGGCCCGATTGGGGGGCGGAGCATCTGGCGCAGGCGATCGGCGAGTTCCGCCGGCGCGAGCGCCGCTTCGGCGCCCGCGCGGCCTGATGGGCCAGCCGCTGCCGCGGCCCCCTGGTAGGGGCGCCGCGGGCGGCGCAGGATGCAGTCACGATGTCGAGCATGACCGGACCTTTGGAGCAGGCGGAGGCTCAGGCCCGCGCCAAGCGCTGGGGCGACCTGCGCAAGCGCGCCCTGTCGGCCATGGTGCTGGGCCCGGCCGCGGTCGCCTGCATCTGGCTGGGCGCCGAGGCCTTTGCGGGGATGATGGCGCTGGCCGTCGCGCTGCTGGCCTGGGAATGGGTGCATATGTGCGGCCGGCGCGTGCGCGTGCTGCCGGGGATGGCGGTGCCGCTGGCGGTGCTCGCGGCCGGTGCGCTGGCCGTGACAGACCATGTGCGGTGGTCTCTGGTCGCGCTCGGGATCGGCTTTCTCATTGCTTGGTGGTTCGCGCGCAGCATGGCGGCGGCGCTGACGCAGCCTGCTCTCCGCCTCGCGCTTGGCGTGCTCTATATCGGGCTGGCGGGGATCGCGCTGATCGAGCTGCGCCACGACACCGAGGCCGGGCGCTACAATGTCCTGTTCCTGTTCCTGGTGGTCTGGGCGTCGGACATCGGCGCCTACATGGCCGGCCGCGCCCTTGGGGGGCCGAAGCTCTGGCCGGCGGTCTCGCCGAACAAGACCTGGTCGGGGGCGGCAGGCGGCTTGCTGGCGGCGATTCTGGTCGCGCTCGGCACGGCGGCTGTCTTTACCCCCGGGGCCTCGACCGTCGCGGTGGTGGCGGTGGCGGCCCTGCTCGGCGTAGCCTCCCAGGCTGGTGATCTGCTCGAGAGTGCGATCAAGCGGCATTTCGACGTGAAGGACAGCTCCCGCCTCATTCCGGGCCATGGCGGCCTGCTCGACCGGCTGGATGGCGTGCTCGCCGCCGCGCCGGTGGCGGCGCTACTGTCCTTTGCGCTCGGCCAGGGCCGGGTCCTGTGGGGGTGGTGAGGGCGTGAGCCGAACGGTTTCCATCCTGGGGGCCACCGGCTCCATCGGTCGCTCCACCATGGCGTTGATCGACGCCGCCGAGCCCGGCGCCTTCCGCATCGAGGCGCTGGTCGCCAATCGCGATGTCGCTACGCTGGCCGCCCAGGCGCGGCGCTGCGGGGCGCGGATGGCGGTGGTGGCGGATCCGGCCGCCTATGGCGCGCTCAAGGAGGCGCTTGGGGGCACCGGCATCACGCTGGCCGCGGGGCCGGAGGCCGTGGTCGAGGCTGCCGCGCGCCCGGCCGATTGGACCATGGCGGCGATTGTCGGTGCGGCCGGGCTGCGCTCAACGCTTGCGGCCCTCGAGCGCGGCGGCACGCTCGCGCTCGCCAACAAGGAGAGCCTGGTCTGTGCGGCCGAGCTCGTCATGGCCGCTGCCGCCCGCGGGGGGGCGCGGCTGCTGCCGGTCGATTCCGAGCACAACGCGGTCTTCCAGTGCCTGCAGGGCGACGATCAGCGCGGAATCGAGAGGATCGTGCTGACCGCCTCCGGCGGGCCGTTCCGCGACTGGCCGCTGGAGCGGATGGCGCGGGTGACGCCCGACCAGGCGCTGAAGCACCCGGTCTGGTCCATGGGCGCCAAGATCAGCATCGACAGCGCGACGATGATGAACAAGGGCCTCGAGGTGATCGAGGCGGCGCGGCTCTTCCCGATCCCGCAGGAGCGGATCGAGGTGCTGATCCATCCTCAATCCGCCGTGCACGGCATGGTGCAATACGCCGACGGTTCGATCCTGGCGCAGCTTGGCAGCCCGGATATGCGCACGCCGATTGCGCATGCGCTGGCCTGGCCGAAGCGGATGGCGGCGGATGTGCCGCGGCTCGACCTCGCGGCTTTGGCGAAGCTCGAATTCTTCGCCCCCGACCCCGTGCGCTTCCCGGCGCTGCGCCTGGCGCGCGAGGCCTTGATGGCAGGCGGTGGGGCCCCAACCATATTGAACGCGGCGAATGAGACGGCGGTCGCGCTGTTCCTGGACCGGCGGCTTGGCTTCCTCGACATCGCGACCGTGGTCGAGGAGACGCTGGAGGCGCTGGCCGGCATCCGCGCGGAGGGGCTTGAGGCCATCCTCGCGCTCGATGCCGAGGCCCGCGCCGTCGCTGCCCGCCAGGCGGAGGCCCGTGCGGCCCTCGCCTGAGACCTCACCCGGTGCGACCCGGGCCTTAGGAGAATGACGTTGGACTTCCTGCCCGATGCGTTCCGCACCGTTCTTGCCTTCGTCGTGGTGCTCGGCGTGCTCGTCTTCATCCACGAGCTTGGCCATTACCTGGCGGCACGCTGGCGCGGCATCCATGTCGAGCGTTTCGCGGTGGGCTTCGGGCGGCCGATTGCCAGCTGGGCCGACCGGCGCGGCACGGAATGGCGCATCGGCTGGATCCCGCTCGGCGGCTACGTGAAGCTGCACGGGCAGGAAACGCCGGAGGACGCCCCGCCCGAGGTGCAGGCCCAGTGGCGTCCGGGCGAGACATTCCACGACAAGCCGGTGAAGGACCGCGCCATTGTGGTGGCCGCCGGGCCTGCGGCGAATTTCTTGCTCGCCGCGTTGCTGTTCGCCGGGACCTATATGACGATCGGCGTGCCGCAGCCGACGGCCACCATCGGCACGGTCGTGGCCGAGTCGGCCGCCGAGCGCGCCGGTCTGCTGCCGGGCGACCGCATCCTGGCCCTCGACGGCGAGGCTGTGACGCGCTTCGACCAGTTGCAGCGCCATATTCAGTCGCGCGCCGGCCAAAACGTCGAGATCATCATTCTTCGGGAGGGGCGTGAGCGCACGGTCACTGCCGTCCCGCAGGCGCGGCCTGGAACGGATCGCCCGGTCGGCGTGCTCGGCGTCGGCTCTGCCCCGACCGAGTTCGCGCGCCTCGACCCGGCCAGCGCGCTCTGGCGCGGGGTGGTGCAGACCTGGGATGTCAGCGCGCAGACCCTGGCCGCGGTGGGTCAGATGCTGACCGGCACGCGCGGGACAGAGGATCTCGGCGGGCCGCTCGGGATCGGCAAGATCGCCGGCGAGGCCGCGGCGCTCGGGCTGGCCAGCCTCGTCACCTTCATGGCGATCCTCTCGGTCAATCTGGCGCTGATAAACCTGTTCCCGATTCCCGTCCTGGATGGCGGGCATCTGGTGTTCTACGCGGCCGAGGCGATCCGGGGGCGGCCGCTGCCGCCCAAGGCGCAGGAGATCGGCTTCCGCGCCGGATTCGCCCTGCTGATCGGCCTGTTCATCTTCGCGACCTGGAACGACCTGACCAATCTCGGGCTGTTTCGGTGGGTGGGCGGACTGCTCGGATAAGGGCGGCCGAGTCGCGCTGAAAAGCGGCTGAAACCTGCGGAAACCCGCCTTGCACGCCGCCAAGGGTGGCGGGGGAGGGGCGGTTCGGCTAGGACAGATCGCTCCTCACGCTCCAGGGAAGACCGCCTTGGTCGCCAACCGCCTCATCCTGCTCGTCGCGAGCTCGCTGATCCCCGTCGCCCTCTCTGCGCCGGCCGATGCGCAGCAGCGCCCGCGCGCCCAGGCCGCGACGCCTGCCGCCGCCTCGCCGCCTACTCGCGGCGATGTCGTGCGCGGCATCGACATCGTCGGCAACCAGCGGATCGAGGCGGACACGATCCGCTCCTACATGCTGATCCAGGCCGGGGATGCGTTCGACGCCGACCGGCTCGACCGTTCGCTCCGCACGCTGTTCGCCACGGGTCTGTTCCGCGACGTGCGCGTCGCGCGCCAGGGCGACCGGATCCGCGTGACGGTGCAGGAAAACCCGATCGTCAACCGCGTCGCCTTCGAAGGGAACAGCCGCGTCTCCGAGGACGTGCTGCGCGCCGAGGCGACACTGCGCCCGCGCGCGGTCTTCACGCCGCAGCAGGCGCAGGCGGACCGCCAGCGTATCCTCGATCTCTATGCGCGCCGCGGGCGCTTCGCCGCGCGTGTCGAGCCGAAGATCATCGAGCTCGATCAGAACCGCGTGGACGTGGTGTTCGAGGTGACGGAGGGTGAGACGGCACTGGTCAGCCGCATCAACTTCGTCGGCAACACCGCCTTCTCGGATTCGCGCCTGCGCGACGTGATCGCGACGCGTGAGCAGGCCTGGTTCCGCCTTCTCTCCAGCTCTGACATTTACGACCCGGAGCGGCTCGCTTTCGATCGCGAGCTGCTGCGCCGCTACTACCTGCGGCAGGGCTATGCCGACGTGCAGATCACCGGCGCGACGGCCGAGCTTGCGCCCGATGGGTCGAGCTTCTTCGTCACCTTCACCATCGATGAGGGACCGCGCTACCGTGTCGGCAGCGTGCGGGTGCAGTCGACGATGCGCGGCGTGGATGTCGCGCGGCTGCAGGCGGCGCTCCGGATCTCGGATGGCGATTGGTACGACGGCGACGCCGTCGAGCGGCAGGTGGAAGCGCTGACCGACGACCCGGCGCTGGCGCAGGTGCCCTTCGCCGAAGTCCGCCCGAGCGTCACGCGCGACCGCGCCGCGCAGTCGGTGGGCGTCGTCTTCGAGGTGGTTGAAGGCCCGCGCACCTTCGTCGAGCGGATCGAGATCACCGGCAACAACCGGACCGCGGACCGCGTGATCCGTCGCGAGTTCCGCCTGGCGGAGGGCGATGCCTTCAGCGCGTCCCAGGTTCGTCGCTCGCGCCAGCGCATCCGCGACCTGGGCTATTTCGCGAATGTCGACATCCAGGCCCAGCCGGGCTCGCGCCCCGACCGGACGGTTCTCAACACCTCCGTCGTCGAGCGCCCGACGGGCGAAGTCACGGTGGGCGGCGGCTTCTCGACCGATGCCGGCTTCCTCGCCGATTTCGGTATTCGCGAGCGCAACTTCCTGGGCTCGGGCGTGGATGCGCGCCTGCAGGCCTTGCTGGCGCAGCGGCGGCAGCAGCTCGACTTCTCGGTGACCGACCCCGCCTTCCTCGACCGCAACCTCGCGGCGGGCTTCGACCTCTTCTACCTCGAGCGTGACTTGCAGGAGGTCGCGTCCTATTCCGAGCGGCGCTACGGCACCGTGCTTCGCGCTGGCTATGAGTTCAACGAGCGCGTTCGCCAATCCTGGGCCTACAGTCTCGTCCAGCGCGATATCTTCGACGTACGCGTCGATGCCAGCCGCTTCATCCGGGAGCAGGCCGGCCAGACGCTGCTCTCGCAGGTTGGCACCACACTCGCCTACGACGTGCGCGACAGCCGCATCGAGCCGCGGTCTGGTTACATCACGCGCGTCGGCACCGATGTCGCGGGCTTGGGCGGCGATGTGTCCTATGTGCGCCTGCGCGGTGACGTCGCCTTCTACTTCCCGCTCGAGCGCGTGCTGGGTGATCGGGACTTCGTTCTCGTGGTGCAGGCCGGGGCAGGCCTGCTGGAGCCCTGGGGCGATCGCGATGAGCGCATCATCGACCGCTTCTTCCTGGGTGGCGACAATCTGCGCGGCTTCCGCCTCGCCGGTGCGGGCCCGCGCGACCTCTCAAGCCCCGACCAGGATCCGCTGGGCGGGCGGCTGATCTGGACCCAGTCCACGGAGTTGCGCTACCCGCTGCCCTTGCCGTCGGAACTCGGCCTGCTGGGCCGTGCCTTTGTGGATGTCGGCTCGCTGTCGCAGACGCCGGTCACGGGCCCCGGTGTGGTGGACGATGCCGATCCGCGCGTCGGCGTGGGCGTCGGCATTTCCTGGCGCACGCCGCTCGGGCTGATCAACATCGACGTCGCGCAGGCGGTGGTGAAGCAATCCTACGACCAGACCCAGCTGGTCCGCTTCGGCTTCGGCACACGCTTCTGACCTTTTGCGGGAACCCCAAGGTGATGCTCCTCCGTCGCTTCCTGCCTGGCCTTCCCCTTCTCCTGCTGCTGGTTCCTGGCCAGGCGCCGGCGCAGCAGCAGCAGAGTCAGGAATGGTTCATCCCGGGCCAGCAGCAGCAGCGCCCTGCCCAGGGCGCGCAGCAGCCGCCGCAGCAGCAGCGCCCGCCCCAGCAGGGCCAGCAAGCCCAGCAGCGCCCCGCTGCCGGGCAGCGTCCGCCGGCAGCGGTCCTGGCGATGGTGGACGTGCCGGAAGTCAACCGCCTCTCCGCCGCCTTCAACCAGGTGCGCGAGGAGATCGAACGGCGCCGCGCCCGGCTGAACGAGGACCTCCAGCGCGAGCAGCTGCGCTGGCGGGAGGAACAGCAGACGCTCGCCGCTGCCCGCGCCACGCTCCCGCCTGAGACGCTCCGCGAGCGCGAGCGCGCGCTGCAGGACCGCATCAGCGCGGCCCAGGCCGTCTTCCGCGACCGCAATCGGGCGCTCGAGGCCGCGGGGCAGGTCGGGCTGCAGCAGATCGAGCAGGCGCTCGGGGCTGTCATCACCCAGGTCGCGCAGAGCCGCGGCATCAACTTCGTCGTGCCGCGCCAGCTGGTGATCTTCAACGAGCCGGGCTTCGACATCACCGACGAGGTCGCGGCCCAGCTCAACCGCGTGCTGCGTCAGGTGAACCTGCCGCCGGAAGGGCAGATGCCAGCCCCGGCTCAGGCGCCCGCGGCCGGTGCGCAGCGCCAGCCTGCGCCCACGCCCGCCCCGGCACCTGCCGCCGCCCAGCCCCGGCCGGCGCAGCAGGCGCCGGCTGCTCGTAACTGAGCGGCCGCGCGTGGCCGCGGATCCGCGTTTCCACCCGGTTGGTCCCCCGCTGACGCTGGCGGAGGCCGCCGCACTGGCCGGCGGCGAATTGCGCGGCGACCCAGCGCGGGTGGTGCGCGGTGTCGGCCCGCTGTCGGGCGCGGGGGCGGAGGAGGTCTCCTTCCTCGACAACCGCCGCTATGCCAGCCAGCTTGCGACGACCGGCGCGGCCGCTGTGGTGCTGGCCGTCGAGCTGGCCGCGAAGCTGCCGGAGGGCGTCGCCGGAATCATAACCCCCACGCCCTATCTGGGCTTCGCGCGCATCGCCGCGCGGCTGCATCCCCGGCCGGCGCCGCGGCCCGGTATCCATCCCAGCGCCGCCGTGGACCAAAGCGCACGCCTCGGCGCGGGCTGCGAGGTCGGGCCCTTCGCCGTGATCGGGGCGGGCGCCGAGATCGGCGCGGGCTCGGTGATCGGCCCGCATGCGGTGGTGGGGGAGGGCGTGGTGCTCGGCGAGGGCTGCCGCATCGGCGCCCATGCCACGCTCAGCCATTGCATCGCCGGCCGCGCCGTCGTGCTGCATCCGGGTGCGCGTATCGGCCAGGAAGGCTTCGGCTTTGCCGTGACGCCCGAGGGTCGCTTTGAGACCATGCCGCAGCTTGGCCGCGTCATCCTTGGCGATTTCGTCGAGGTCGGCGCGAATAGCTGCATCGATCGCGGCAGCCAGGCCGACACCGTGCTCGGCGCGGGCACGCGCCTCGACAACCTGGTGCAGATCGGCCACAACGTCCGCACCGGTCGTGGTTGCGTCGTGGTGGCGCAGGTCGGCATTTCCGGCTCGGCGACGCTCGGTGACGGCGTGCAGCTCGGCGGGCAGGCCGGTGTTACGGGTCACCTGACCATCGGCGATCGCGCGCGGGTTGGCGCGCAGGCTGGCGTCATGGGTGACGTGCCGGCCGGCGCCGATTTTGTCGGCAGCCCGGCCTGGCCGGCGCGCGAGACTCTGCGCGCCTTCGCCGCGCTGCGGCGCATGGGCCAGAAGCCTGGACGCAGTGATGACCGGGGGTGATGAAGGGCCCGGGGTGACGAGGGGGACAACGATGGACGCCAACGCCGACAGCGCCACGGCCACGGAAAACGCCGCGCTCGGCGCCTGCGACATCGCCCGCATCATGCAGGCGATCCCGCACCGCTACCCCTTCCTGCTGGTGGACCGGGTCGTGGACATCCGCACGAACCACTCTGCCACCGGCATCAAGAACGTCACGATCAACGAGAACTTCTTCCAGGGCCATTTCCCGACCCATCCGGTCTTCCCCGGCGTTCTCATCATCGAAAGCATGGCGCAGACCGCGGCGGTGCTGGTGGTGGAGACGCTCGGCCCCTCCGCCGCCGGCAAGCTTGTGTATTTCATGACGGTCGAGGGCGCGAAGTTCCGCAAGCCCGTGGTGCCCGGCGACCAGCTGCGCATCCATGTGGTGAAGGAAAAGCAGCGCGGCTCGATCTGGAAGTTCAGCGCCGAGGCCAAGGTCGACGGCAAGGTGGTCGCCGAGGCCACCTATTCCGCGATGATCCTCGACAAGTAGCGCCCCTTTGGACCAGTCGCTCCAGGGGGTCTCCCCCGCCGCCATCATTGCCCCCGGCGCCATCGTCGCGCCCGGCGCGCGCATCGCCGCCGGTTGCCGGATCGGGCCGGGCTGCATCGTCGGCCCCGATTGCGTGCTCGACGAAGGCGTCGTGCTCGACGCGCATGTCGTGCTGGACGGGCATCTGCATCTCGGCGCCGGGGTGCGCGTCTTCCCCTTTGCCACCATCGGCCTGCCGCCGCAGGATCTGCGCTACAAGGGCGAGCCCACGCGTGTCGTCATCGGCCCGCGCACCGTCGTGCGCGAACATGCGACGATCCATCGCGGCAGCGTCAGCGGCGGCGGCATCACGCGCATCGGCGCCGATTGCCTGATCATGTGCGTCGCCCATGTCGGGCATGACTGCCAGCTCGGCGACGGGGTGATCCTGGTCAACAACGTGATGCTGGCCGGCCATGTCGAGATCGGCGATTTCGCCGTCATCCAGGGCGGCGCGGCCGTGCAGCAATTCGTGCGCATCGGCCGCATGGCGCTGGTCGCGGGCATGTCGGGGGTGGAGCGCAACGTGCTGCCCTTCGGCCGCGCCAAGGGCTATCGCGCGAAGCTGCACGGGCTCAACACCATCGCGCTGCGCCGTCGGGCCGGGCTCAGCAAGGAAGGGGTGATGGTGCTGGCGCGCGCCGTCCATGACCTCTATCGCGGCGGCCGCCCCGAGGAGCAGATCGAGGCCATCGCCGCCGCCCATCCAGGCAATGCCCTTGTGGCCGAGTTGCTGGCCTTCGCGCGGGAGCGCGGGCGGCACGGCTTGTGCCCCTTCGGCCGCGCGGCCGAGGACGAGGACCAGGACGCCGCCTGAATGTCGGCCCCGGCCGAGCCGCTCGGGTTGATCGCGGGCGGCGGCACGATGCCGCTCCGCCTGGCCGATGCTGCGACCAAGGCGGGCCGCCCGGTCATCTGCATCCTGATCGAGGGCTTCGCTGAGCCCGCCCATTACGCGCGCTTCCCGCATGAGGTCGTGCCGCTCGGGCGCATCGGACGCATGCTGGAGGTGCTGCGGGGCTATGGCGTGCGCGACCTGGTGATGGCCGGGCGCGTCGCGCGGCCCTCTCTGCTGTCCTTCCGTTTCGACGCGGAGGGGGTCCGGCTGGTCGCGAAGCTCGGGCGGCGGGCGATCTTCGGCGGCGATGACGGGCTGCTGTCGGCCGTGCTGCGCGTGCTGCGTGAGGAAGGCTTCCGGCCGCTCGGCCCGCAGGACCTGCTGGGGGAGCTGCTGGTGCCGGAAGGGCCGCTCACCGCGCGGACGCCGGATGCGGAGGCGCGCGCCGACATCGCCCGTGGCATCGCGGTGGCGCGGGCGCTCGGGGCGGCCGATGTGGGGCAGGGCTGCGTCGTGCAGCAGGGGCTCGTGCTCGGTGTCGAGGCGATCGAGGGAACCGATGCGCTGCTCGCGCGCTGCGCCGGGTTGCGCCGGGATGGCGCGGGCGGCGTGCTGGTGAAGCTGGTGAAGCCGCAGCAGGAAATTCGGGCCGACCTGCCGACGATCGGCCCGGAGACCGTTCGTGGCGCGGCCGCGGCTGGCTTGGCCGGCATCGCCATCGAGGCGCGCTCTGGCCAGGCCGGTACGCTGGTGGTGGACCGGTCAGAGACGCTGGCGGCGGCAGAGGCGGCGGGGCTGTTCCTGATCGCGATCCGCCCCGATCATTTTGTGACGGCACAAGGAGAGACGCGATGACCGGCAGGTTCCTGCACACCATGCTCCGGGTCGGTAACCTGGATCGGAGCGTGGCCTTCTACACGCAGCTGCTGGGTATGAAGGAGCTGCGCCGGCGCGACGTGCCGGATGGGAAGTACACGCTGGTCTTCCTCGGCTATGGCGAGGGCAACAAGGAAGGCCAGGCGGAGATCGAGCTGACCTACAATTACGGCGTCGAGACCTACGAGATCGGCACCGCCTTCGGCCATCTCGCGGTCGGCGTCCCGGATGTGAAGGCCGCCTGCGAGGCGGTGCGCGCCGGCGGCGGCAAGGTGACGCGGGAGGCCGGGCCCGTGAAGTTCGGCACCACGATCATCGCCTTCGTCGAGGATCCGGACGGCTACAAGATCGAGCTGATCGAACGGATGTCGTGAGCCCATGCCTCCCCCGCCTCGGCGGGGGAGGGTCTGGGCGACCCCGGCCTTACGAGAGCCGGTCCGACGACCCGGTATTCGGAAAGCCGACGAAGATGTAGCCGGTCGGCCGGACCGTCTTGATGCCGCCATCGCCATGGTCGCCGGAGATCTTGCGCCGCAGCTTGCGCACCACCGTATCCACGGCGCGGTCATCCGCTTTCCAGGGGCGGCGGAAGACAGCCAGCATAAGTTCCTGCCGAGTGACAGGCTGGCCGCGCCGTTCCACCAGAATTCGCAGTACCTCGAACTCTGCCGTGGTCAGCGGGCAGGTTCGCCCATCGGTGCGCCACAATTCGCGCCGCTCGAGCGAGAACAGCCAGCCGCCGCCGGACGGCTCGGGTTCCGTGGCGGCCGCGGGCCTTCCGTGTTCCAGGACCCGCGCACGGCGCAGGAGTGCCCGGATGCGTGCCAGAAGCTCGCGCGGCGCGATCGACTTCCCCACCTCGTCATCCGCGCCGAGTTCCAGGTTGACGACGCGCTCGAAGGGGTCGGCGGCGCCGCTGATGACGATGCAGGGCGTGTCATGGCGCGTGCGCAGGGCGCGCAGCACATCGGTCGCGGTCGTGTCGCCCAACCTCTGGTCGAGGATGATGAGGTCCGGCTCTGCCTCGGCCAACTGCGCGTTGAAGCCGCTGCGGGTCTGGGCGGTGGTGACGCTGAAGCCATAGGCCTCGAGGTAGCTGGAGAGCTGCGCGCAGTAATCGGCGTCATCATCCAGCAGCAGGATGTGTGGTGATCCGCCGTCGTCCCGCGTCATCGCGCCGTACCGGTTACCACGAACATACCTGTCATCCCTTCGTCCCCACGCTGGCCCCAACGGGAAAGGTCCCGAGGCTGCCCCCTGCGCTCCGCTGCACGCGCAGAGGCAGAAAATGGGAATCTCGGTAGTCAACCCAGGATCGAAATCGCTCCCGCAGCCGCCACCAACAAGAAGAGTTCAGTTCACACATTGGTAGTTTTGGTGATCGAAAATTACAAGATAATTACCCATGCGCTGCCGGTCTGGCAGCGCCGCGCTACAGCCGGGGACCGGCCCGCGGCGCTCAGCCGGCGGTAGCCGGCGTTCAGCTTGGTCGCGGCAGGTGCCGCCGCGGGGTCAGCCCGCGGCGGACAGGATGCGCGTCACAGCCTCGCTGCGGCCAAGCACGGCGAGCACTGCGTCGATGGGGGGGGAGGAGGTGCTGCCCGTCAGCGCGACGCGGAGCGGCTGGGCAACGGCCCCCATCTTCACGCCCTTCACCTCCGCATAATCGCGGAGCCACTGTTCCAGCTCCTTCCGCTCCCACGGCGCATCGCCGAGGAACTGGGCGAGATCGGCCAGCAGGAGCTTGGCCTCGGGCGTCAGCAGCGCGGCGGCCTTCGCCTCCATCGCGGGCGTGCCGTCCTGCACGACAAACAGGGCCGCGCCCGCCAATTCCTCGAGCGTCTTCGCGCGTTCCTTGAGGTCGGGCATCAGCTGGCGCAGCCGCACCGCGCCATCGGTGCCGAACAGCACGCCGCGCTTCGCGAAGCGCTCCAGCACCTCGCGCGTCAGGCGCTCGTCATCGGCCGCGCGGAGCCAGACGCCGTTGAAATGCGTGAGCTTGGCATAGTCCATCCGCGCCGCGGCGCGGCCGACATCGGCGATGTCGAAGATCTTCGTCACGTCTTCGCGGGAGATGACCTCGGTGTCGCCATGCCCCCAGCCAAGGCGGAGCAGGTAGTTGCAAACGGCCTCGGGCAGGAAGCCCTGGTCGCGGAACTCGATGGCGCCGACCGCGCCGTGGCGCTTCGACAGCTTCGCGCCATCGGCCCCGTGGATCAGCGGCACATGGGCGAAATGGGGGCGCCGCCAGCCCATGGCGTCATAGACCATGCACTGCCGGAATGTGTTGGTCAGGTGGTCGTCGCCGCGGATGACATGGGTGATCTGCATGTCGTGGTCGTCCACCACCACCGCATGCAGGTAGGTGGGCGTGCCGTCCGAGCGGAGGATGATCATGTCGTCCAGCTCGCTCGCCGCGACGCGCACCTCGCCTTGCACCAGATCCTTCACCACCGTCTCGCCATTCCCGTCCCCTGGGCGCGGGGCGATGATGCGGATGGCCGGCGCGACGGAGGGCGCCTTGGCGGGATCGAGGCCGATCCACTGCGAGCCGTCGTACTTGAAGGGCCGCTTCTGCGCCTCGGCTTCCGCGCGCTTGGCCGCCAGTTCGTCGGGCGTGTCGTAGGCGAGATAGGCCTTGCCCATCGCCAGCAGCGCTCGCGCGATCTCGGCATGGCGCGCCTCCTGCTTCGACTGGAAGACCGGCGGCTCGTCCGGCGAGAGGCCAAGCCAGTCGAGGCTTTCGATGATCTGGGCCACCGCCTCGGGCGTCGAGCGCTGCTTGTCCGTGTCCTCGATGCGCAGCAGGAACTGGCCGCCATGGCGCCGGGCGAAGAGGTAGTTGAACAGCGCCGTGCGCGCGCCGCCGATATGGAGGTAGCCGGTGGGCGAGGGGGCGAAGCGGGTGCGGACCGACATGGGGCTTCCGGGCATCTGAGACGAAGCCGCTCCTTACAGCACCTGCGCCGCTTGCTGAACCGCCGTGGCGCCCACGCATGAAAGCTTCTCCATCAGGTTGAATCGATAATTACGCCAAACGATTATGGGTTGTGTGAGCCTGGTTCTGGCCCCGTCCGAGCGGCTGCTCCTCACGACCCGGATGCGGGCCGGGGTCGAGGCGGCGCTGGCGCGCCAGCATGGCCGCTTCGCGCCCTGGCTGGCGGTGGCGCTGGGGGCGGGGATCCTGGTCTATTTCGCGCAGCCGGCGGAGCCCGGGCTCAGCGCGCTCTGGGCGGCGCTGCCGCTGGCGGTGCTTGGCGCCTTGGTGGCGCGGCGGGCGCGCGTCGCGGGTTGGGTGCTTGGGTTGCTGGCGGCGGGGCTGCTGGGTTTCGGCATTGCCGCCTGGCATGCGGCGCGGATGCCGCCGCCGCTCGACCTGCCGCGGGTCGCGGTTGCGGTCACGGGTACGGTGACGGAGGTGACGCTGCTGCCGGAGGGGCGGCGCGTCACGCTCGGCGATGCGCAGGTGAATGGCGGCGCGCCGCTACCGCGGAGCCTCCGCATCCGGCTGCGCGCCGATGATCCGGCGCGGCCGGCGCCCGGCGATACGCTGAGCCTGCGGGCCCAACTCCGCACGCCCGGCGCGCCAATCGCCCCAGGTGCGTGGGACTTCCAGCGGGCCGCCTTTTTCTCGGGCCTCGGCGCGTCCGGCACGGCGCTCGGGCCGGTCACGCTGATCCCGGGTGCAGAGGTGCTGCCGGGCTTTGCGGGGCTGCGGCTCGGGCTGGAGGCGCGGGTGCAGGCGGCGATCCCGGGCGCGGCGGGGGCGGTGGCCGCGGCGCTGCTCACCGGGTCCCAGGCTGCGATCCCGCCGGCCGAGATCGCGGCGATGCGGGATTCGGGGCTGGCGCATCTGCTCTCCGTCTCGGGGCTGCACATGGCGATCGTCATGGGCGCGGTCTTCGCGGTGCTGCGCCTGGCGTTGGCGCTGGTGCCCTGGGTGGCGCTGCGCGTGCCCGGCAAAGCCTGCGCGGCTTTGGGCGCGCTGGCGGCGGGGGCGGGGTACATGCTGCTGACGGGGGCGCAGGTGCCGATGCAGCGCTGCCTGGTCATGGCCGCGCTGGTCACGCTCGGGCTGCTGGCCGGGCGGCGGGCGCTGACGGTGCGCACGCTAGCGGTGGCGGCGGCCGTGGTGCTGCTGGCGGCACCGGCGGAATTGCTCGGCCCCTCCTTCCAGATGTCCTTCGCCGCGGTGCTGGCACTCGCCGCGGGGTATGAGGCGCTGCGCGGGCGGCTGGCGGGGCTGGTCCCGCGGGGGGGATGGCGGCGGCGCGCGCTGGTCTGGGGCTGTGGGCTGGTTCTGACCTCGGCGCTCGCTGCGCTCGCGACGGCCCCTTACGGCCTCCACCATTTCGGCCGGCTGCAGGTCTATGGGGTGGTGGCGAATGCCGTCGCGGTGCCGCTGACCTCGGTTTTGGTGATGCCCGCGGGGATGGTCGCGCTGGTGCTGATGCCGCTTGGGTTGGAGGCGCCGGCGCTCTGGGCGATGGGGGTGGGGGTCGAGGGTATCCTCGGCACGGCCCGGCTGGTGGCGGCCTGGCCGGAGGCCTCGCCGCTGCTGGACCCCTTGCCGGGCTGGGCGCTGCTCGTCGCCACCTTCGGCTTCTGCTGGCTGGCGCTCTGGCGCGGGCCGGTGCGGCTCGCGGGCGTGCCGGTGATGGCAGCCGCGCTGGCCGCGGGGTTGGCGGCCTCGCCGCCCGATATGCTGGTCTCCGCCGATGGCAGGCTGATCGCGCTGCGGACGGGGCAGGGCGTCTTCCTGCAGGAGCAACCTGGCGCGACCGCCTTCGCCCGCGCGGCGCTGCTACGCCAGTTGGGCGCGGCGGAGGCGCGGGCACTCCCGGCCGAGGGCGAGGCGGCGGGCGGGGCGATTGCCTGCGACCGTGCCGCCTGTCGCTTCCGCCCCTCTCCAGATGCGCCCATGGCCGTGCTGCTGCGCTCCGCGCCGGCGCCGCGCGGCCAGCGCTTCCCCGACCCGCCGGCGCCGGAGGCGGTGCGGGCGGCCTGTGCCGAAGCCGCGCTGCTGGTCTCGGCCGAGCCGATCCGCCCGCGCTGCCCAACCGCAGCGTCCGTGGACCGCTTCACCGTCTGGCGATCTGGCGCGCAGGCCATCTGGCTGGGGGCATCGGGGGTGGAGGTGCTCTCCGACCGGGTCGCGCGGGGGGACCGCCCTTGGGTCCCACCGCCGCCCTTGCCGGGCCGTACAGAGCCGCTGCCCCTGGCCCCGCAGGCGCCCTGAGGCGCCCGCTGACGGCTCAGTACTTGCGCAGAAGCCCGACGAGCTTGCCCTGCACCCGCACCCGGTCGGGGCCGAAGATGCGGGTCTCATAGGCGCGGTTGGCGGGTTCGAGCGCGACCGAATGGCCGCGGCGGCGCAGGCGCTTCAGCGTCACTTCCTGCTCATCCACCAGCGCGACGACGATGGCGCCGTTCTCGGCCGTGTCGCCGCGGCGGATCACCACCGTGTCGCCATCCAGGATGCCCGCCTCCATCATCGAATCGCCGGCGACTTCAAGGGCATAGTGTTCGCCATTGGCGAGCATCGCGGCCGGCACCTCGACCGAGGCGCCGGAATCGCGCAGCGCCTCGATCGGCAGGCCGGCGGCGATGCGGCCATAGAGCGGCAGATGGACCGCCGGGGCCTCGTTGGCCGCTTTCGGCACACCGGACAAATTCGGCGCGAAATTCCCGCGGATGACGTTCGGCGCGAAGGCCGGCGCCTCAGGCTGGGGGGCCGCCTGGGCGACGGCGCCCTGGCGCGGGGCCAGGGCGTCGGGCAGGCGGATCACCTCCAGCGCGCGCGCCCGGTGCGCCCGGCGCTTCAGGAAGCCGCGCTCCTCCAGCGCCGTGATCAGCCGGTGGATGCCGGATTTGGACTTGAGGCGCAGCGCTTCCTTCATTTCCTCGAAGGAGGGCGAGAAGCCGGTGTCACGCAGGTGCCGGTCGATGAACATCAGCAACTCGTGCTGCTTCCGCGTGAGCATGGCCCCTCCAGAACCGCAGGACCCGGCCGTGCCGGACCCGTTGTCCCGCCGCCCACCAGCATCGGCGAACAAAGCGGGAATCGCTGTGCGTGTTCTAGGTAGGTTCTCCGCGTCGCGTCAAATCTTTTCCACAGGCCAGACGCGGCGCCCCATTCAAATTCCGAATTGCCCCAGCGGGATAGCCTCCACCTCCGCGCCTTCCGGCAAGGCCGGGGCGAAGGGTGGGCGGAGAATCAGCGCCTCGGCGCGGGCCAGCGTCGCCAGCATGGAACTGTCCTGCACGGGGAAGGGGGTGGCCACCGGCCGCCCGTCGCGATCGGTGCCGAGCGAGGCGCGCAGATGGTCGAATCGCTTGTCGTTCTCGGCGAGCGGCGCGCCCGCACGCAGCAGGATCGCCGGCGGCGGCCCGCCGGGCAGGCCCGACATCACGGCGATGGCCGGCACCAGGAACTGCACCCCGCAGACCAGCGCCGAGACCGGATTGCCCGGCAGGCCGAGCACCGGCGTCTGCCCCAGCCGGCCCCAGATCAGCGGCTTGCCCGGGCGCATGGCGATCTTCCAGAAATCGAGCGCGAAGCCTTCCGGGCCCAGCGCCTTCTGCACCAGATCGTGTTCGCCGACGCTCGCCCCGCCCGTGGTCACCAGCATGTCGCAGCCCCGCGCGGCGCTGGCGGCCGCGGCGATGGCGTCGCGGTCATCGGGCGCGATCGGCAGCACCATGGGCTCGCCCCCCGCGGCGCAGACCAGTGCGGCGAGCGCATGCGCGTTGGAGGAGACGATGCCCCCAGGCGGGATCGGATCCCCGGGGAGTGCGATCTCATCCCCCGTCGCCAGGATGCCGATGCGCGGGCGGCGACGGACCGTGACCCAGGCGTGGTTGCCCGCCGCGGCAAGGCCGACATCGCGCGCGGTGAGCTTCCGGCCCGCCGGCAGCAGCGTCTCGCCCGCGGCGAAGTCGAGCCCCCGGCGGCGGATCCAGCGGCCGGGCTTCACCGTCTCCTGCACGGTGACGGTGCCGGCCGCCTCGGTCGCGTCTTCCTGCAGCAGGATGGCGTCGGCGCCGGCGGGGACGAAGCCGCCGGTGAAGATGCGCACGGCCTCGCCCGGGCCGACTCCCCCCGCAAAGGGATGCCCGGCCGGGGCCGCGCCGGTGACGCTGAGCCGCGCGCCCGCCACCGCATCCGCAGCCCGCACCGCATAGCCATCCATGGCCGAGACATCGGCCGGCGGCTGGGTGAGGCGGGCGAGCACCGGGCTTGCCAGCACCCGGTTCCAGGCCTCGGCGAGCGCGATGGTCTCGCCGGCGGTGGGTGCGAGAGCCGCCAGGATGCGGGCGCGGGCTTCTTCCAGCGCGAGCATCACTCTGCCTCGTAAACGCCGGATTTGCCGCCCGATTTATGCACCAGGCGCACCGCCTCGATCCGCATGCCGCGGTCGGCGGCCTTGCACATGTCGTAGACGGTCAGCGCGGCGACGGTGACGGCGGTGAGCGCTTCCATCTCGACGCCGGTCTGGCCGGTGAGCTTCACCGTCGCCTCGATCTCGATCGCATCCGGCGCGGCCGGGGTGAGGTCCACCGCGACCTTGGAGAGCATCAGCGGATGGCAGAGCGGGATGAGGTCGGCGGTGCGCTTGGCCGCCATGATCCCGGCGAGCCGCGCGACGCCGAGCACATCGCCCTTGCCGACCTGGCCGGCCTGGATCAGGGCGAGCGTCTCGGGCGCCATCACGATGCGCCCGCGCGCGATGGCGGTGCGGGCGGTCTCGGCCTTGGCCGAGACATCCACCATGGCGGCCCGGCCTGCCTCGTCGAAATGGGTGAGCTTCTGGGTCATATGCGACACATAAGCCCTTCGTTGCCCGCGCGGGAGGGTCAGGGCGACTTGGGGGATGCTCGGCCGCCAAGGGCGGCCCGCGCGGCGACCGACCGCTGGGCCGGGTGCTTCATGTCTGAGGCGCGAAGCCAAGCGACCGGAGGTCGCGCCGGCGACTGAGGCCTAGGACTCCAACGCGTGGATCAACTCGGCCGCCGCCGCGGTCACATCGGCCTGGCGCAGCAAATGCTCGCCCACCAGCAGGCAGCGCGCGCCGGCCTGGGACATGCGGCGCACATCGGCGGGCGTGCGGATGCCGCTTTCGGCCACCGGGATGCGGTCGGCGGGTATCAGGGGCACCAGCTCCTCGCAGGTCGCAAGATCGGTCGTCAAGGTCTTGAGATTGCGGTTATTCACGCCGATCAGCCGTGTCTCCAGCGCCAAGGCGCGGTCGAGCTCCCGGCGGTCATGCACCTCGACCAGCACCGCCATGTCGAGGCTGCGGGCGATGTCCTCAAGCTCATGCGCCACCGCATCTTCGAGCGCAGCCATGATCAGCAGGATGCAATCGGCGCCCATCGCGCGGGATTCGAAGATCTGCCAGGGATGGACCATGAAGTCCTTCCTGAGCGCCGGCAGCGCGCAGGCACCGCGGGCGGCGGCCAGATCCTCCGCCGTGCCGCCGAAATAGGCCTGGTCGGTCAGGACCGAGAGGCAGGCGGCGCCCGCCGCCTCATAGGCCTGGGCCAGGGCCGCCGGGTCGAAGGGGTCGCGGATCAGCCCGCCCGAGGGGCTCTGGCGCTTGATCTCGGCAATCAGCCCGACGCGGCCCTCGGCGACCGCCTGGCAGAGCGCGCCCGTGAAGTCGCGCGGCTTCGGCATGGCGGCGGCGCGGCGTTCCATCTCGGCGAGCGGCGCCGCGGCGGAGCGCTCGCGCACCTCGACATGCTTGTCGGCGATGATCCGGGCGAGCTTGTCGGACATCAGGGCAGCGGGGGCGTTCATTTGGGGGCTCAGGGGGGCTCAGGGATCGGGCGTTTCGGGGGGGGGCGGCGTGGCCGCGACGCGGAGCCTGCGAAGCACATCCAACGCCGCGCCGCCATCCAGGCTGCGTGCGGCCAGTGCAACCCCGTCCCGCAGCGTTTGCGCGCGTCCGGCGACGATGAGTGCCGCGGCGGCGTTCAGCAGCACACAATCCCGATAGGCACCGGGCGCGCCTTCCAGCAGCGCGAGCAGGGCTGCGGCGTTCTCCGCCGGGTCGCCGCCCTTCAGCGCTTCCACCGGGGCGCGGGGTAGGCCGGCATCCTCGGGCGTCACCTCGAAGGAGGAGAGTTCGCCGTCCTTCAGCTCCACCACCTGGGAGGGGCCGGCGAGCGTCAGCTCATCGAGGCCCAGGCCATGCACGAGCCAGGCGCGCTCCGTGCCGAGGCGGGCGAGCGTCTCGGCCATCGGGCGCAGCCAATCGGCGCTGAAGGCGCCGGTCATCTGCCGCCTGACCCCGGCCGGGTTCGCCAGCGGGCCGAGCAGATTGAAGATAGTGCGCGTGCCGAGCTCCATCCGCGGCCCCGCTGCATGGCGCAGCGCCGCGTGGTGGCGGGGCGCCATCAGGAAGCACATGCCCACCTCCGCCAGGATCGCCGGCAGGCGATCGAGCGGCGTTTCCATCACCGGGATGCCGAGGGCCGAGAGCGCATCCGCAGCGCCCGAACGGGAGGAGAGGGCGCGATTGCCATGCTTGGCGACCGTGACCCCGGCGCCTGCCACGACCAGCGCCGCGGCAGTCGAGATATTGAGCGTCCCCGCCGCATCCCCGCCCGTGCCGACGATGTCCATCGCATCGGGCGGCGCTTCCACCGCGATCATCCGGGCGCGCATGGCACGGACCGCGCCGGTCATCTCGGCCACCGTCTCGCCGCGCACGCGCATGGCCATCAGCAGGCCCGCGATCTGCGCCGGCGTCGCCTCGCCGGCCATGATCATGCCGAAGGCGGCCTCGGCCTCGGATTCCGCCAGCCGCTCGCCTGCGGCCAGCCGCGCGAGAATGGGCTTCATGCGGGCAGGGTGTTCCGCCCGGCCCTGACGCCACCGAGCGATAGGAAGTTCTGCAGCATGTCGTGCCCATGCTCGGAGGCGATGCTCTCCGGGTGGAACTGCACGCCCCAGATCGGCAGGTCGCGATGGGCGAGGCCCATCACCAGACCATCGGCGGTACGCGCCGTTGGGATCAGCGCCTCCGGCAATTCCTCGACGACCAGCGAGTGGTAGCGGGTGGCACGGAAGGGGGAGGGCAGGCCCGCGAAGATGTCCGTGCCGCCATGGGTGACGTCCCAGACCTTGCCATGGATCGGCGCGGGGGCGCGGACGACCTTGGCGCCGAAAGCCTGGCCGATCGCCTGATGGCCGAGGCAGACGCCGAGCAGCGGGATATGCGCAGCCGCGGCGGCCTGGATCAGCGGCAGCGAAATGCCCGCCTCGTCCGGCGTGCCGGGGCCGGGGGAGATGACGATCGCCTCCGGCGCCAGGGCGAGCGCCTGGTCCACGGTCAGGGCGTCGTTGCGCCGCACCTCAACCACCGCCCCAAGGTCGCCCAGGAAGTGATAGAGATTGAAGGTGAAGCTGTCGTAGTTGTCGATCAGCAGGATCATACGGCCGGATCGTCTACCCGCAGCCGCCGGGAATCAAGGCTTGACGGCTGCGCGGGGCCTTTGGTGGCGGGGGCTGGCTTGCCGGGATGCCGCGCCGACCCCAGGCTCCACGCATGAGTTTTCCGCGCCTCTTCTCCCCCATCACGCTCGCCGGCCGGGCGGTCCCGAACCGCATCGGCTTTGCCGCCCTGTCGAGCCGCTTTCCCGAACCCGGGCGCGTCAGCCGGCGCATGATCGACCACCTGGCGGCGCGGGCGGCCGGTGGGGCCGGGATTGTTATCACGGAGGCGCTCTGTGCGGCCCCCTCGGCCACGACGCCGGTCCGGGTCTGGGCGCATGACGAGGCGGCGCTGCCGGGCCTTGCGCAGCTGGCCGAGGCGATCGCGCGTCATGGGTCGCTGGCGATCGGGCAGCTCTGGCATGGCGGCTCGGCGCATCACGGGCCGCGGGGGCTGGACGCCGTCGGCGCCTCGGCGGTGCCGGATGGGATGTCCTGGACGGTGCCACGCGTGCTCTCGGGTGGGGAGATCGAGGCGTTGGTCGCCGATTACGCGTCCTCCGCGCACCGGCTGATGCGGGCGGGGTTCGCGGGGGTGGAGGTCTCGGCCGCGCATGGGTTCCTGCCGCTGCAATTCCTCTCGCCCGTCACCAATCGGCGCGTGGATGGCTGGGGCGGCGATGCCGCCGGCCGCAGCCGCTTCGTCCGCAGCATCATCCAGGCCATCCGCGCGCAATGCGGCGAGGGCTTCATCGTCGGGCTGAAGCTGCCGGCCGATGACGGGGTGGAGGGCTCGATCGGGCCGGCGGAGGCAGCGCGGCTGACGCGCGCCATCGTCGCCGATGCGCCGCCGGACTGGCTCTGCTTCAGCCAGGGCAGCCATGGCTGGTCGCTGCATCGCCACGCGCCCGACATGCACGAGCCGCAGGCCCCATATCGCGGCCTGTGGCGGGCGATGCGGGAGGCAGCGGGCAGCGTGCCCATCGCCGCCATTGGCCGCATCCAGGACCCGGCGACGGCCGAGGCGATCCTGGCGGCGGGGGAGGCCGAGCTGATCATGCTCGCCCGCCCGCTGCTGGCCGATCCGCGCTGGCCTGAGAAGGCGCGCACTGGCCGTGCGGGGGCGATCAGGCCCTGCATCGGCTGCAATGCCTGCTGGGGCGAGATCCATCGCGGCGTCGCGACGGGCTGCAGCGTCAACCCGCATGTCGGCACGCCGCAGGATGGCGCGGCGCCGGGCCGGGCAGCCGCCGGGCGGCGGGTTGTCGTGGTGGGGGCGGGCATGGCCGGGCTGCAGGCCGCCGTCGCCGCGGCGGAACGCGGGCACCGCGTCACGCTGCTCGGCAGCGGTCTTGGCGGCGCCGCGGCGCTGCAGGCGCGGCTGCCGGGCTGCGCCGATATCGGAAAGGCCATCGCCTATTTGGCGGGGCGCGCCACCGCGGCGGGTGTGGAGATGCGGCTCGGCTCGGCGGCCACCGCGGCGGAGGTGCTGGCGCTGAAGCCTGATGCCGTGGTCCTCGCCACGGGGGCCTCGATGACGCCGCCGCCCGGCTTCACGGATGCCGATGGCACGGCGATGGATGCGCGCGCGGCCGCCGCGTCCCTGCTGGCCGATCCGGCGCGGCGCGGCGGGCGGGCGGTGCTGCTCGACCTCGATGCGACGCCCGCCACCTATGACGCGGCGGAGCTGCTGGCGGATCGCTTCGCGGAGGTGCTGCTGGTCACGCCGCGCGACGCCATCGCCCGCGATACGCCGCTTCTGGTCGCGCAGGGGATCCTGCGTCGGCTCGCGGGGCGGCGCGTGCGGGTGCTGACCTGCCATGACGCCGTGGTACTCGCCGGCGGCACGGTGCGGCTGCGCCATGTCCTGACCGGGGAGGAGATGGCGGTCGAGGATGTGTCTCTCTTCGCCTATGCCTCCGCCCGCGCGCCGCGGGATGGGCTGGTGGCAGCGCTGCGCGATTCCGGCGTTGCGGTGCGGGTTGTCGGCGATGCGCTCGCGCCGCGGCTGATGCTCTCGGCGGTGCGAGAGGGGCAGGCCGCGGCGGAGGCGATCTGAGGTGTTACTCGACGCGCGCGCCCGAAAGCTGCACGGCGCGCTGCCACTTTTCCAACTCAGCGCGGTGGAACGCGGTTGTCTGCGTCGGGTTGGCGCCGATCACCGCCGCGCCCTGTTCCAGCAGCCGGTCGCGCACGGCGGGGCGGTTGAGGGAGGTCGCGATCTCCGCGGACAGGCGCTCCACCAGCGGGGCCGGCGTGCCGGCGGGGGCGAAGTAGATCACCCAGGCCGAGGCATCGAAGCCCGGCACCGCCTCTGCCACCGCGGGGACGTTCGGCAGCATCGCGCTGCGCTCGCGCGAGGTGACGGCGATCGGGCGCAGCGTGCCAGCCGAGAGGAAGGCGGGCAGGGAGGGGATGCCCTCGAGTGCCACCTGCACCTCGTTCTGCATCACTGCCTGGATCGCGGGCGTGCCGCCGCGGAAGGGGACATGGACGATGTCGATGCCGGCCGCGGCGCGGATCAGCTCGAAGGCCAGATGGCTGGTCGTGCCATTGCCGGAGCTCGCATAATTCAGCGCGCCAGGGCGCGCCTTCGCGGCGGCGATCAGGTCGGCCACGCTGCGGATCGGGCTCTGGGGGCTCACCACCATCACCTGCGGGAAGGACACGGCGTGGGAGACGGCGACGAAATCGCGCACCGCGTCATAGGGCAGGGTGCGGAACAGGAAGGGGTTGATCCCCATCGTTCCTGGCGAGCCGACCAGCAGCGTCGTGCCATCCGCCGGCGCGCGGGCGACCGCTTCCGTGCCGATATTGCCGGACGCGCCGGTGCGATTCTCGACGATGACCTGCGCCGAGAGACGCTCCGCGAGGTCGGTGGCTATCAGCCGTGTGACGACATCGACCGCCGAGCCCGCGGTGAAGGGGTTGATGAAGCGCACCGGGCGGTTCGGCCAGGCGGCGGGCTGGGCCAGGGCCGGGGTGGCGAGCAGCGCTGGGACGGCAGCGAGCAGGGTGCGGCGACGCATCGGATCTTCTCCCTTATGTGGCGCCATCGGTGGCGGGGTGGCGCCACCTGTCAAGCGGGGCGGGACCATGGCTGAGCGCAGCATACTGGTGGCCGGGGCGGGCGCGGCGGGGATGATGGCGGCGCTCGCCGCTGCGGCGAAGGGCGCGCGCGTACGGCTGGTGGAGCGCGACCTCGCGGAACCCTCCACCTTGGCGCTGTCGGGCGGGTTGTTCGCCGCCGCCGGCACGCGCTGGCAGCGCGCGGCCGGCATCGAGGACGGGCCGGCGCGGTTTGCCGAGGACCTTGGCGCCTTCACCCACGGCACGGCAGAGCCCGGCGTCGCGGGGGCTGTGGTCGACAATGCTGCGCGGGCCGCGGAATTCCTGGCCGATGTCGCCGGGCTGCCGCTGCATCTGCATCAGGTCGGGCGCTGGCCGGGTCATTCCGTCCCGCGCCTGCATGCAACGCCTGCCGAGAGCGGCGCGGAATTGTCCGAGATGCTGCGCCAGGCTGTCGCGCGCGCATCGCGCATCACGCTCGAGGATGGCGTCGAACTCGTCGCGCTCACCGCGGAGGGCGCGGAGCTTTCGCGCGCGGGGCAACGCCTGCGCGTCGCGGCGGATGCGGTGGTGCTGGCCACCGGCGGGTTCGGCGCCTCCGCGGGCTTGCTCGCGCAGCACGCGCCGGCGGCGGCAGCAGCGGTGCATGTCGGTGGGCGCTTCTCGGACGGCACGGCGCTGCGCGTCGCGGCGCCGCTGGCGCCGGCGCTCGCCTGCATGGATGCCTATCAAGGCCAGCCGCATGTCTCGCCGCATCTCGCAGGCGGCGTGCGGCCGCGCTTCGGTGCCTCTCTGCCGGCGCTCGGCGCGGTGCTGGTGAACCGCGCAGGGTTGCGCTTCGCGCCTGAGGATATGGGCCCGTCGGAACTGACGGCGCATCTGCTGGCGCAGCCGGGCGGTGTGGTCGTGGAAATCTGGGACGCGGCGGCGCAGCAGGCGGCGCTTGCTGGCGGACCGTTCCGCCGCGCGGTGGAGAGCGGCGTTGTCGCGCGCTGCGACAGCCTCGATGCGCTCGCCGCGCGCTTCGCGCTGCCGGTGGAGGCGTTACGCGCAACGCTCGACCTCGCCGGGCGTTGTGCGCGTAGGGAGGCTGCGGATGCGCTCGGCCGTCGCAATTGGGGTGCGCCGCTCGCGCCACCCTTCTTCGCCGCGGAGGTGACGGGCGCGCTGGCGCATACGCAGGGCGGGTTGCTGGTGGATTCCTGCGCGCGCGTGTTGCGCGCCGATGGCTTGTCCATTCCGCGCCTCTTCGCCGCGGGCGGTGCGGCTTGCGGCATCTCGGGCGTTGGCGCGGCGGGCTATGTGCCGGGCAATGGGCTGGCGCAGAGCTTCGCGCTCGGGCTGCTGGCCGGCGAGCGCGCCGCGGCCTGAAGCGCCCGCCGACGCGGTCGCATCGGCGCAAGATCGGAACGCCGGCGTCACGCCGCGGATCATCAACTGAAGCGGATACGCGCGGCGCCCTGCGTTGATGGCGCTGCCGCGCCGTTACGCAGGGCAGGTGTTGCATTTCGTGGCATGCGCATGCCGCGCGGTGCTACCATTTGGATGTGGTTGGCCGGGCAGGGGGACACGGAGGCGTGACCGAAGGCTGGCCCCGCAGCGGGGGCTTCCAGCCAGTTGCGCAGATGGTCCGGTGCCGCTCGCCCCGCCCCTTTGGAGCGGCCGATGACGATGCTCGACGACGTCTTCTCCGGCTACGCACGCGATTACGACCGCAAGCGCGACGCCGAGATGTCACTGCAGGAGTATCTCGAAGCATGCCGGCGCGATGCGACGATGTTCGCCTCCGCGCCCGAGCGCATCCTGGCGGCGATCGGTGAGCCGGAGTTGGTGGACACGGCGAAGGATCCGCGCCTTGGGCGCATCTTCCTGAACCGAACGATCCGTCGCTACCCGGCCTTCGCCGAGTTCTACGGCATGGAGGAGACGATCGAGCGCATCGTCGGCTTCTTCCGCCACGCGGCGCAGGGGCTCGAGGAGCGCAAGCAGATCCTCTATCTGCTCGGGCCGGTGGGCGGGGGGAAATCCTCGCTGGCCGAGCGGTTGAAGGCGCTGATGGAGGTGATGCCCGTCTATGCGCTGAAGGCGGGCGAGCAGGTGAGTCCGGTCTTCGAAAGCCCGCTCGGCCTGTTCGATGCCGAGCAGCATGGAACGGTGTTGGAAGATCGCTACGGCATTCCGCGCCGGCGGCTCGGCGGCTTCATGAGCCCTTGGGCATTGAAGCGGCTTGATGAGTTCCGTGGCGACATCGCACGCTTCCGCGTCGTGCGGCTCAATCCCTCGCGGTTACGCCAGGTCGCGATCGCCAAGACCGAGCCGGGGGATGAGAACAACCAGGACATCTCCTCCCTCGTCGGGAAGGTGGATATCCGCAAGCTGGAACTGCACGCGCAGAACGACCCCGACGCCTACAGCTTCTCGGGCGGGCTCAACCGGGCGAACCAGGGCATGCTGGAATTCGTGGAGATGTTCAAGGCGCCGATCAAGATGCTGCACCCGTTGCTGACCGCGACGCAGGAAGGCAGCTACACCGGCACGGAGAATATCGGCTCGATCCCCTTCCAGGGGATCATCATGGCCCATTCCAACGAGGCCGAGTGGCAGGCCTTCCGGAACAACCGTAACAACGAGGCCTTCATCGACCGCATCTACGTCATCAAGGTGCCCTACTGCCTGCGCGTGACGGAGGAGCGGAAGATCTACGAGAAGCTGGTGCGCGGCAGCGAGCTGTCGGCCGCACCCTGCGCGCCGGGCACCCTCCAGATGCTGGCGCGCTTTTCCGTGCTGTCCCGGCTGAAGAAGCACGAGAACAGCAACCTCTTCTCCAAGCTGCGCGTCTATGACGGCGAGAGCCTCAAGGAAACCGACCCCCGCGCGCGTAGCCTGCAGGAATATCGCGACGCCGCGGGCAATGATGAGGGGATGGATGGCATCTCGACCCGCTTCGCCTTCAAGGTGCTGGCCGCCACCTACAACCACGACACGACCGAGGTCGCGGCCGATCCCGTTCACCTGATGTATGTGCTGGAGCAGGCGATCCGCCGCGAGCAGTTCGGCGACGACACCGAGAAACGCTACCTGGAGTTCATCAAGGGCGAGCTGGCCCCGCGCTATGCCGAGTTCATCGGCAATGAGATCCAGAAGGCCTATCTCGAGAGCTATTCGGATTACGGCCAGAACCTGTTCGACCGCTATGTCGCCTATGCCGATGCGTGGATCGAGGATCTCGACTTCAAAGACCCCGACACCGGCCAGCTGCTGAACCGGGAGGCGCTGAACCAGGAGCTGACGAAGATCGAGAAGCCTGCCGGCATCGCCAACCCGAAGGATTTCCGGAACGAGGTGGTGAAGTTCAGCCTGCGCGCCCGCGCCGCGAATGCCGGGCGCAACCCGGCCTGGACGTCCTACGAAAAAATCCGCGAGGTGATCGAGCGGCGGATGTTCAGCCAGGTGGAGGAGCTGCTGCCGGTGATCTCCTTCGGGTCCAAGCGGGACCAGGAGAGCGAGCGCAAGCACGACGAATTCGTCCGCCGCATGACCATGCGTGGCTACACCGAACGCCAGGTGCGGCGCCTGGTCGAGTGGTACATGCGCGTGAAGCAGAGCGGATGAGCGTCGCAATCCTTCCCCGCCCGTCTTTTCTCCCTCCCCCGCTTGCGGGGGAGGGGCGGGGTGGGGGCGCGGAAGGTCAGCGCGCACTCATCCTCGCGGCCCCCCCCCCCCCCCCCCCCCCCCCCCGG
>JBJOMW010000016.1:0-69834 GCA_046052145.1 Pseudomonadota bacterium | reverse complement strand
CAGCCGCTGATCCAACCAGCGGCCCCAGGCCAAGCGCCGCCGCATCGCCTCCGCTCGCTCGTCGCCCCTACAGCAGCCCCGTGCAGACCTCATAGGCGGCCGCCAAAGGGTTTCTGGAGGTGTCCAATTACCAAGGCGAAGTATCCGGGGACTCTGGACTGGCCGAACATCGGGTTGCCCGATGACTATCTCCCCTTGACCAGTCCGATTTTTTTGAAATAGCGCAAGGCAGCGCAGCGAAATAGTTGAACGGCATCACCGCAGTCGGATACACGCCCGAGCCTGATCGCGCATGACCTGGTAGTCGGCCAGCATCTGCTCAACCGCCGCCCCGCGCGGCAGCCCCTCCAGTTCCACCGCCGCCCTAGCCAGGAACTCTCGGCTGTAGGCCGGCACTAGCAGGCACGCTCCGCCATCAGAACGAGCCGTCGCGCACCCGGCGAGCAAGCTCGTCGCGATCACGAGGACGGCGAGACGCGGCATCCAGTTGTTCACGTTGCACCTCAATAGTTCTGCGCATCCGCTCGACACGCTCCGCGTTGCGCCCGGCCTGGCGCGCCCCGAGCAGGATCGCGGTGACGGCCCCGATGATTGCGAAGAGTCCCGCGAGCTTGAGGGCATAGGGAGCGAGTAGTCGGCCGAGGATCGCGATCATCGGAGCCCCCTGCGTCGATCGTCGATCCGGGCCCAGATCATGTAGGCGATACCCGCCAGCGCGGCGGCGCCAACTACCCACGGCGCCACCTGAAGCAGCGACTGCAGCAAGGGGATTGCGGGTTCAACCTGCCGGACGGCCTCAGCCGTTAGTCCGAGGACCGTGGCGCCTGCCGCTACCTGGCCGCCCTGGACGGTGCGCGTCTTTGCCAGCGGACGCTGCGGCGGCTCGACACCTGCCAGAACCAACCCTGCATCGATCACGGCATCCGTGTAGGGCTGCTGTCCGTTCTCGTGCTTGATGATGGCCAGGACCAATGGTCGGAGGACAGCGTAGTCATGCACGTCGATCCGCTCTTCTGCGCCGACCCCGACGGCCGCTGCTACGACGCGGACGTAGGCGCCTGTGTCGTTTTCGACGGGTGGGGCCCAGCGACCGATCATCTGCTTGATGTTCCGCAGCCCGACCCGGTCCTGGTAGGCGATGAGGGTTCGGGCGAGCGCCCTGATGCCCCACTTGGCCGATATGAACCGGAAGAACTCCGCGTCGGGCTGGGTTGCAGCCAGCCCCTGCCAAGGATCAGCCGACCGACGCAGATTGCCGGGATTGTGGTTGCGAATGCCGCGCGGAAGCGCGCGGCCTCGAGCGATCGAGGCAGTCATGGTCGTTCTCCTGGGATGAATGCCGCAGCAATGGCGGCGAGGTCAGGCTGCGGCGAGTTCCGCCGGCAGCGTGATCACGGGGATACGGTTCGGCAGACCGTCACGGCGCATGACCGGCCCCTCGATTTCAACGAGGACGAGTCGGGTGAGCCAGTAGAGGGATGCCGCAAGGACCGCGAGATTGTGGGTGAGGCTGTTGTCGCAGGCCTGCCGCCACAGGCCGTCTTCGAGGAAGAGGCAGGCGCCTTGGCAAAGCTGCAGCACCGGGCAGCTCCGGCATTCGACGCGCGTCGACCAGTGGTGGGCCATTGTAAGACGGATGTCCTCGAACGCCTCGATCGAACCGATCCGGTGCTTGGTGGCCGCACTCGTATTCTGACAGGTCAGGGCATTGCCCTTGAGATCGACGGCCAGATCGGTCGGCCGGTCCATGCCGCATTTCTGGCCAAGAGACGATGCGGGGCGTGCCTGTGCGATGGAGCGAAAGAACTCGTCGATCTTCGAACGTAGGGTCGAGATCGGCATGCTCTCACCGCGTACAGCTTCCCAGAACACCGCCTCCAAATAGGCGCGATGCTCGCTCTCGGTCTGAGGCGAGAGAGCGATACCGCCCTGATCGTAGGGCAGCAGTATTTCCTCGGTGGAGAGCGGAATGTCGTCGACCGGCACGCCCAAGCGCTCGGCAATGTGGCGCCGCACTGCGACCAGCGACATGTTGTGCTTGTGCAGCACGCAGTTGAACCCGATCCGACCCCAGGGGCGCAGACGGTCGTAGAGCTTGCGGATCCCGGCGCGCTGGTCCGGATCGTCGAGCGGGTCCGGCCCGCGATAGCGCATGGCCGGGCCGTCATGGCTGATGCCGACGCCGAAGCCGAGCTTGTCCAAGAACTCGATCTTGTCGTCGTCGATAAGCGCGCCGTTGGTGATGACATTGAAGCGAGCCTTGGGATAGGCCGATCGCAGCGCGCCAGCGAGGACGCGGAACGTCTTCCAGTACACCAGAGGCTCGCCGCCCCAGAACTCGATGCGCACGCCGCTGCCATCGCCTTCCTTGCCGCCGTCAAACCAGGTCGGGAGGCGGCGCAGGAAGGATTGGACGTCGCCCATGTCACCCTGGATTTCATGGGGCTGGGACGCCTGATTGCAGTAGGTGCAGGCGTAGTTGCACTTGAGCCCCATCTGGATCTTCAGCACGCGGATATCGCGGCTTTTGCGACCCGGATTGGCTGGAGACACGGGCTCCGCAGGCGTCCAGTCGGGTGGCGATGGATCGTAATTTGTGCCGACCGCCCGCAGATCGACGGGCTCGCCGGTATCTTCCCAACGAAGTTCTGAGCTGTGCGGGCGGTAGAGCAGCGCGCGTGCGTATCCGTTCCGGCCCGCCATCGCGAGCCGGTATTCGAGGGTTTCGGTCATTTCAGGGCACCTTGATCTGATTGCGCGCGAGCGCGCCGTTCTCTTGTTGGTCGAGCCAGGCAAAAACCCGATGCTTCTCGCGGGACAGCCTGCAGTCGAGTTCGTGGGTCTGCGACAGATGGCAATTGCCGCGGCACCAGGAGCGCACCGGGCAGGCCTGGCACTCGGCGCTTCTCACCCAGCGCCAGGAGTGATCGAGAGCTTCTTGTTCGCCCTGATCGCGCGGCCCGGTCTCGTCGAAGAGATGCCCCGTCCGGAAGCTGCGTTTCACACTGTGGTGGCAGGCATAGCGGTTGCCGGCGAGATCGACCGACAAATGGCTGGCGCTGTGGCACAGCGGCTCCACGGGAGCTGCTGCGCGCGCCAAGCCGCGACGCCATTCATCGAGATGACCGTCGAAGAAAAGGCTGGCATGACGGTGTCCAGAAAGCCGCATCCGCGCCAGCTCCCAGAGATGCTCGACATGGCGGTCAAGGCTCTCAGGCGTGAACCAGTATCTCGGCGCGCACCCCCTGGTCGTGCGGACCCAATGGGCATAGGGCCAGAACGGTCGACCGTAGTCCGCTTCAAGCCGATCGAGCTTTTCGAAAAGCGGCCAGATGAACGGGTTCTCGGCGGTGAACAAAAACGAAATGCTCGACCGCTTGACCCTGCGCACCATGTCCCATGCCGGCTGGCCGAACTCGCCATGGTCGCTTACGACCACGTAGAAGTTCCAGTCGTTCATCGGCCCAACGAAATCCGGCGCTAGCAGGCTACCGTTGGTCGTGATGCGCACGAAGTCGAAAGCCAGCCCCGCGCGCTCAAACGCCGTATGAATGGCGCTGATCTCGCGCCAATAGAGCAGCGGCTCGCCGCCCCAATAGTCGATCCGCTTGATTCCATTCTCCCGGACGAATGGGACGACGCGTTCGATGAAGGGCTCGATCGGGTGACGCTGCCGCACGGCATCGGGCGCATCGAGTTCTTGAAGGCAGTAGCTGCATGAGAAATTGCACGCATAGCCGAGGAAGATGTTGAGCAAGGCTCAGACCACCTGAACCTTCACTTCGGCGACGCTGCTGAAGTGCCGAAAGCCGATCTTGACCCGAAAGCTCTCACCGGCAGCGAGGCCAAGCGCGCTGATGCGGAACTGCGTCTTACCCTTGCTCGTCATCGCCCGCTGCTGTGGCAGGTATCCGCCAGTGGCTTCGATGAAAAGCTCCGCCTCTGCATCCCTGATGGCCTTACCCGCACCATCCACGAGCTGCGCCGTGACGGTGCCATAGGCATCGGGCGCCAGGTCGATTGCATCAGTCGACAGAGCAATGTCTGCGAAGGGCTTCTGAGCGCCCCCGAGGACGTCCGCATAGGTCACCTCGGCGCCGGGATCGAGATTGCCGACTAAGCCGAAATCACGATGCAGTGCGACACTGAAACTGCTGCTGTCGAAGTCGCAGCTTGCAAAGGGAACATAGATCTGAAGCGCGCAGTTTTTGCCTGCCGTCGCGAGCAATCTTGGTGTCCGTGCCTTGGTGTCGCGCGTCATGACGAAGCGGTTGAAAGGAACCTGCGGCGTGCCTGCGTGATCGAGCGGAAAAACCCAGTTTGAACGGTCGGACCATTCGCCTTTGCCGAGCGTGCCATCCAGATCCAGACACACGCCGCCAAGCTCCTCGAAGATGCGCGCATCGAGCGTCGATGACAGGAAACGACCGGTGATGGGACGGCGGCGAAACATGGCGCCGGGTCCCACATCAGCGTGCTCAGTCAAGAGACGCTCAGCTTCCTGCCGCGTGATCGGATTGGCGTGCTCCACATCGGCCGAGAGCTCGCGGAATGTTCGACAGGTCACCTTGCGACGATCCCGACGCACAAGCACGAGGATCGGCAAAGGCAGATCGAAGAAGTGCCGGGTGAATGGCTTGATCATGATCTAGCTCCTCAGCCGTCACCGCAGGCGCAGTTGCAATCGCAATTACAGTTGCAATTGCAGTTCGAGTAGCAGTTGAAGCCGCCGCAATTGCAGTTGTTGAAGTTGCGCCGATACTCACCGCCGCCGATTTCATCTGCAGCGAGATTGTAGCCGGCATAAACGAAGCCGACAGATACCGCCTGGTAGACGACGCTGGAGCCGCCCGCGAAATCGAAGCCGCTGGGATTACCGGGGCTAAAGCCCAATCCCCATGTCCACCAATTACCGTTGGGCGGTGTCCAGAGCCCATTGCCGAAGCAATTGCCGTTCGGCAGATAGCCGGAGCAGTTGTTGACGCGGTCGTCGTAGTACTGGTTGCTGCGGTTGAGCTCGCCGATATCTGTCCCGTCGGCGATTATGAACCCGGTCGCGCGCGCATTGTCGCCGGTGGCGCCGGAACGCACTGAGCCGGTCGAGACCAGTCCGGGCGCAGTCAGCGTTCCGGTCATGGTATCGCCCGACTTGGCGACACGGCTTCCGAGATCAACGCCGGCGCGAATGTCGGCAATAGTCTGGCTTGCAAGATCACCTGTTGCGATCGCGCCATCCGTGATTTTTGCGCTGGTGATGGCGCCGTCGGCGACCTTGGCCGTCGTTACCTGCGCATCAGCGATCTTGGCCGTGGTGACCTGTGCGTCGCCGATCTTTGCCGTCGTGACGGCGCCGTCCTGGACCTTGGCGGTCTGGACGGCGGCATTATCGATATCGGAAGCCGCGACCGTGTTTTTGACGGCAAGCGCCGCCAAGCCAAGATTGCTGCGTGCTGTCGCGGCGTCTGTTGCGTTGGTGCCGCCCTGCGAGATCGGAACAGGCACACCAAGCGGGACGCGCGTCCATGTGACGGGCGAGGCAATGGTCAGCTGATAGAGCTGGCCCAAATCGGTCCGAAAGCAGAGCATGCCGGCGACCAAGTTGGTACTGGGAAAGGTCGTGCCGGAGAAAGCCGAGCGGATCGCCTCGTCACGATCAAGGATATCCTGCCGGCTATCACGGACCGCCTTGGTCGATGGGATATCGGGATAGGTCTGGGCCATGCGGTCCTCGGTCAGTAGCCTTCAGCGGCCCAGCTGGCGTTGCCGGCCACAGAGGATTGGGTTGCAGGATTGATGAGGGTCAGCTGGAACCCGCTCGTCGTGATCGTGCCGATCTGCGGCACAGCGATGGTCGCGCCGCCCTTGAACGTCGCCTGGACTTCAGGCGGTGCATTAAATGGCTGGCTGAAGGCGACCGTCAGTCCGCCGATAGGAACCGCAACCGTGCCGCGATCCCGGATATCCGGAACATCCACGATGAACTTTGCATCGGTCAGCGCGATCCGGCTGGTCGATGTGCTGGGCGCTGCGAGCGCCAAACGAATAAGCGCATTCGCGTATTCGTAGTCACCAGGTGTCAGGTCGCGAAAAGCGCTGAACCCAAGAGGACGTGCCTCGGCGATGAGAGCCGCAAAACCTTCGTCATCGAGTGCCGTGGTCCGGAACGCGAGGTCTGCGATGACGGCCCCTGAGGCGCGAAGGATCCGGTCCAGCAACGCTAGCTGTTCGAACGACAGCTTGGTGGTTACGTTGCCGCGCGCATCTGCAATTGCGATCTGCTCGGCTATCTGCGCGACGAAGGCAATCAGATCAGTGTAGGTCTCCGCGAAGGCGAGGCTGCGAAGGCTGCTCTGGATCGCCTCAGCGCCACGAAGCTCTCCGAGCGTGAGCGTGCTGCTTCGGGGTGTAGCCGCATCGTGTGCGGATTGTTCAATAAACTCCGCGCTCTCAGCGATGGCTTGCCCTATTAAGGCGGCATCCTGTTCGAGCGTGCTCCATGTCTCATTGGTAATAGTGATGGGGTTCTTTGACACGCTGTCGACCAGCCCGAGCAGCTCAGCGAAGGGCGACTGAGTGATTTGGCGCGGTGCGGTTTCGCCGATGCCGATTGACTCCCCAGCCGTCAGAATGAACGCGATGAGATCGATGTAGGTCTCGGAAAGAGAGAGGGACTCCGCTACGCTGGCTGTGGCGGCGAAAGCATCCGCATCGGCAAGACCAAGGCTCTCGCTGTCACTGATGACTGGCAGGCGTGCTTCCAACGGCGCAAGCAGAAAACCATCGCTTTCTTCAGCGAGAAAGCTTGTGGCGCTGGCGTCCTGCCAAGCCTTACCGGCCTCGGTCGCGTCCCAGCTGAAGGCCGCATTTGCCCAGACATAGGCCGTACCTGGTGTTGTGGTGATCGTGACCGGCACGCATCAGCTCATCGTGAAGGTAAAGCGCTGCGTCAGCGTATCGTCGGCACCCTTATTGATGACCGCGAAAACGACGCGATCCAGCATGGTGCCGGCACTGGCCGCGTTGAACACGCCAGCCTCAGTGATGGCGCCCGTTGCCTCACCCGCATTGAAGGTCGCCTCGAACTGAAACACCTTGGTGCCCGCCGTATGGCTGAAGGTTGCTGCCTTGCGCGCAAGCTCAGTCACCAGGGCGGTGTTTGCCGCAGCGGCCGCCGTCGTGCCTGTGCCCACCGCGATATGGCTCATCACGCCTGGGCGCCCGGTGGAAAGACCGACCGACTGCGCGATGAAGCTAAAGCCCGCATTGACGATGAGGTTGTCTTTGACCCGGACGATGACGGAGCCGTCGGGTTTGGTGAGCCGTGCCTCCAGGCGTCCATGCAGGCAAAAGCCGTCCGTTCCGGCTTTCCGGCCCAGACGGGCCAGAAGCTCGGCAAAGCCGATCTTCATGATGTTCTCCTATGCGGGGTGAAGCTGCGCGCCGGTAAAGGCGCCAAGCGGTGCGAGCGGCGCCGCACCTGATGCGATAAGCCCGGTCTGGGCTGAGGCGACAAAGAGCCTGCGCGTCGTCGGTGTCTGACAGATACCGAAGGTGATGATGTCACCCGAGCGGCGGAGCAGGGCTGCGGTCACGCGCTGGCCGTGATCATCCTCCAGCGCAAAGGCGCTATCCTCGGGCGACCAGATCAGCCGCAGCGTGCCGGCAGTGCCAGTCAGCGCGAGATAGACGGTCGGCTCGTCAAGGATCTGGTCAAGCCGAACATCGAAGGTGGTCGAGAATTCCGAGGGGATGGCGATCGACCAGCCAGCCTTGGTCCCACCTCCGACCTTCAGCCCCTGATCAAAGCGCGCCGGCGCATAGGCCAGGTTCTGTGCCTGCGCCGAGTTCTGTCCGCGTGTGCCTGTCAGCGCGCCTGCCAGCCGAAAGCCTTCGATTAGATCGTTGGCAAGGGGCGCCTCGACCGCGATTTGGCTGCGGAGCGTCGCCCCGTCCACGTCGCCAAGTGGCAGCCAAGCAGACGAGGCCTCCGGATCCTGCCAGGCGAAGCCCGCAGTGTCCCAGATCAGGTCGTCAGCCGGCGTCGTGCCGACATGCGCTTCGATCCAGTTTCGCGCCCGCCATGTCCGCCCGAAGGAGACGGGAAAGACATATTCGCCGCGCGCGATGGTCGTCGAGCCGCTGCGCGCAAGGGCGAGCAGATTGCCGCCGATGATCTCCATGCCCTGCGTGACGCCTGGCCATCCCAGCGCCTGGCGATCGCTAACCAGCACGGCGTTGCGTCCGGTGAGCGGCGCCAGCCTTGTCGTCGCATAGGCGGCGCCCTCGCTATAGAGCCCGGCTGAGGAGATGGCCTTGAGCCAGAAGGTCTCATCCGTCGCTTCGCGGATGGGCCAAAGGGCAACAAGGTGGTTGCCGGCGGCCCGTCCAACGAAGCGTCCCGTGCCCCAGGTCGTTCCTGCGCGAAGTTCGTATTCGATGCCCGTTCCTTCGACCGGCTCCCAGGAGGCCCGGACATGGTCACCCTGCGGGATGACATCGAACGCCGCCACATTGTCGGGTGGTGCGACGGCCGCCGCGACGCTACTGGCCGCAGGGCTCACAAGGCCGATTTCGTCGACGGCCTTGATGTGAAACACCCGCTCTCCAGCATCGGCTAGGGCGACAAAGAGCGTCGTGCCGCGATGGCGGGTGGTGACAATGGTCCCGGTATCCCAGGATGCGCCCATCCGGATTTCGTAGCCGACAAGATCGAGCGCCGAGACCGGCTCCCATGATAGCTGGACACCGTCCGCTCGCCGTTCCGCGGCAAAGCCGCCGACATCTGCCGGTGGCGTAGTGCGTCCCACAACTTGGTGCGCCAGCACCTCTGTCCAGTCGGAGGCGATCCCGTTCCGAGCCACAAAGCGCAGGCGCAGATCGTAGCTTTTGCCATCCTCGACCGGCTGAATGGCGACGGTCAGCGTATCGGCGGGCTGCGTCGGCACTGAGCCCCATGGACCGGTATTGCCGGTCTCCCGGTAGCGGATTTCGATCCCGTCTGGCGCATTGGTGGCATCGGAGCCAGGGGGGTAGAGCCGGACCAGAATGCGCGGCGCTGACCTGCCATCGGGCCCGCGCACCAGCACGGTCTCATCGGAAATGGTGGTCCAAATCACCGGCGGCGCTGGGCGCACCAGTTCAATTTGCGCCGGGCGGGTGATGTAGCTGTCGAATGCCGGGATTGGGCCGGTATCGGCTTGGTGAACGCCGGGTGCGGCTGGGATCAGGATCAGCTTGGCGGAAAGGTTAGGGCCCGGTTCGATCCCTTTGACCAGCATGGGCGCCGCCTCGCGCCCCGCTTCGCCGAACTGAAAGAGGTCGCCGGGTTCAGGCGCCAATGTCTCGGGAAGGTGCGTGGCCAGCGTGACGCTCCGCGCATCACCCGGCGCCGTGTTCAGCGGTAGCACCTGACTCGCCCCGTCCACGCGCCGCACCCGCAGCGCATAATTCTTACCGGCCTCCATGGGCGCGGGTTCATCGAGCAGCAGACCCGTCACCAGCCCTTCGGCAAGGATCCGCGCCTTGATCCTCCCGCTCGCCAGACCGACCAGGATCACGTCATGGGCGAACATGACGAGGTCGCCATCGGTGGCGCGCAGCGCCTCGACGTCCTGATAGACCTCATGGGTCTCTGGCCGAAGGCGACCCACTGCCAGATGATAACGCCCCTCGCGCCAGGCCTGTTCGGCGCGTGTACAGGCCATCATGTCGACGGTCTCAAAGCGCGCAGCATTCTCGGCGCTATAGCCATCGGCATAGACGATCCGCTCATCCTCCTGCCAATCCTTGTCCGGATTGATAAAGCGGACCTTCAGCGCATGCGGCAGGTCAATGAACTGCTTGCGGCCGACATAGTTGAATGAATTGCGCGGCGTTACGTGCAGCACCGGCACGCTCTGCGGAATATCGCGCACCACGGAGTGCTTGCCGTCGCGAATGCCGTAGCGCGCACGCGCATGGGAGGCGATGTCTCGCAGCGCCTCGACGACGGAACCGCCTTCGACGATGCCATCAAAAGTCCATTTCGGCTGCCCATCCTGCGCTGGCGTCTCACAGGCCTCCGCCCAGGCGCGGATTGCAGTCAGATCGATGCGCTCATCGCCGATAAGCCGCGTGTTGCCGCGCCGGCGCAGCATGTCGCAATAGGCCCAGGCAGGATTGCGGGTCAGTTGCCAGGACCAATTCGAGCCGTTCCACACCTCCAGGTAAGAACTCGCAAGGCAGCTGATCTGCTGCAGCTGGTTGTTGATCTGCTCATAGGCCTTGAGCCGCAGCGCCACCATGGCGAGACCCGTCATGGTGACGGGCGCGTCGTTGGTGATGGTGCGCAGCGCCGAGAGCGTGACGGTGTCGATCAGCCGTGGGTTGGTGGCGTCCGCCGTGGTCCGGCGCAGACGGATTTCGTATTGGCCGATCTCCGGCGTGTCAAAGCGTCCACCCCGTCGTACCGGGGAGGAAGAGGAATCGACAATCGTAATCTTGCCGGCGGTCTCAAAGCCCGCATCACCACCGGCTTTCCAGGGGATCGGCTGCCAACCCGCGGCGCCGACTTCGCGGTATTCCGCATCGAATTCCACCGTCGCGTTGGAACGCCCGCCCTGATCGTTGAAAAAGGCGAGCCCCCGATCGAAGGAAAGGTCGAGATTGATCTCGCGCGCATCAGGCCTTGAGGTGATGGTGCGCCAGCCGCCCGAGGCTGTCAGCGCGATGGAGACTGCGTCCTCCTCGATACGCTGTGTGTAGAGGGTGATCGGCTGATCGCTCGGCCAGCCCTCACGGATTTCGACTTCTGCGCCATCAAAGGCCGAGAGCGGCGTTGACCCGATCCGGATATCTTCGATCTTGAGGGGGCCATAACCCACGAGCAAGAGCAGGCGCATGTAGCGCTCATTGCCGATGGTCTCGGTGTAGGGCTTTGCGGCCAGGATTGGGAAAAGCCGCCGTGTGCCATAGACGCGGGGAATTGGGCCGTAAGGGTTGAGGCGATTGGTCGTCCCCGTGATGGCGTAGGTCGGTGTCGAAAGCCCTGCATCATTGCCGCGCAGGGATGGATTGGGCGTCGGCGCGATCGCATTGACCAGCAGCGAGCCCACCATGGTGATGGCGCCGGCGATGACGAGCTTGGTGAGCCCCATGGCGGTAAAGACGCCTGCCGCATTGACGGCAGCAACGTTGACGCCAAAGAGCGCCGCCGTGAGCGCTGGCGCTGCCCAGGCTGCAAAGGCGATGACCGCAATGGCGCCGATGATAGCGAGCGGGTTCTTGCCTCCACCGCCACCGCCGCCCATGGCGTTGACCCGTACAAAGAGCCGCGCATTGGGCTTGGGGCGAACTCGGGCCCACCAATCGCGCGGTACCTCCTCGTCATCGACAAAGACCTGCAGATAGGGCCAGTAGCGCTGCGGCAGGTCCGAGGCTTCGAGCATCTGCGCAAGGCTGAGGCCGACCGGCGCAAAGCGCTCCTCCCGCTCGGTGGAAAAGGGGCGCGCGACAAGTGTCCAGCGCAGCTGCGTATCGAACTGCGTGGCATCAAGCGGCATGGCGGTAGAACCCAAGGAGGCGTTTTTCCCAGCGGGAGGCAGTCGTGAACCGTTCGAGGATGCTGTCGCAGTTCTTTTCGATGTGGAGCATGAAGCCGGGCGCCACGACGACGCCGACATGAATGGGGCGCCCCATGACGCGCAGCAGAACGCCGTCGCCGGGTTGCTCCTCCCCGATGGCGATCGGGCGCCAGAGGCGGATCCGTTCATCCATCAGCGCGGCAAGCAGGCTACTGTCCTCGCCGGGTCGGTAGGCAATGCCCTCGTATTCCGGCACGGCGCCGCCGAAGCGCTCGTTGATGACGAGCCGCAGCAGCCCGTAGCAGTCGAGCCCGTCCCGATTGCGCCCACCCTCCTTGAAGGGCAGGCCGACATAGGCGGAGACCCAGTCGGGCAATTCCGTCATCAGAACGCCCCCGGAAATCGCGCCGGCGTCATTTGCTCGCAGACAGGCTCGGAGAGGATGTCCTCGTAGACCAGGTCGCCCGAGATCTCACCGGCGTCCCAGGTGACATTGCGCAGCCGCATGCCCGCATATTCGACCTCGATCACATCGGGCTGGTCGGCCAGGACCACGCGAAGCGTCACGCTTGGAGGCTCGCTGATGGTGCGGACTTCGTTCACGATCAGCCGCTCCGTATTGTCGATGCGGATGCGCGCGATCATCGGGCGGTCCTGACTTTCGGGCGGCAGTTCCACCTCGAAGGGATAGCCAATGAAGGTCCAGCCTTGATGAATGACATCGACATTGTCATTGGCGACACGGATGGGCGTTGAAAGACTTGTCGCCGTGATTTCAAGCAGGACGAGCCAGGCCTTGTCGGAGGATTCGGCATGCGCCGCCGACCGTGCTTCGGGCGATATCGTCCTCACGGCATCTGCTCCAGTTTGATCGCGATCGAAAACAGCGTCCCCGTGACAGCCGAAACGCGGGGCGCTTCGACGAAACGAAACTCCGCTGACGTCCCCTCGCGCGGGTGCGCCCATTCAAAGGGCAAGGCGCCACCGGCGGTCGTGTCTTCGAAGAAGGTTTTCAGGGTGGAGGCCTGCGCCGCGTTGACGCGGAAGGTCACCTCGATCTGGCGTGGCGCTGCCGTGAAGCGGCGCCGGGTCTTGGCGGCCCCAGTTTCCATGGCCGTGCGCAAGACCGTGTCAGCAAAGCGCTCCTGGTACCCGCCGACGGTCGGGCGCTGCGGGAGGCTCGAGGGCCAGACGATATTGGCCATCCTTCACACCCGCTTGGTCATGCGCCGCGAGCCGTAGGTCTCGCCTTGCGCCCGATCGAGGCGACCGCTTCGGATTGCTTCATCGATCTTGTCTTCGATGAAGACCGCGATTTCCCTTTTACCGTCGGCCCCGCGACGCTGCTCTGTGCGCGCAGGCGGCTGATCGCGACCGATGCGCATGTCGTAGACATTGACCTGCACATCATTCGCTGGCGTCGGCATCCGCATTCGATCGAGACGATCAGCGTTCCAGCGGTGACGCGGGTCGCTACGCGTCAAAACCTCCTCGCCGCGCAGACCTACGAAGGGCACCTCATCTGGCCGTAAACCCAACATGCCGCCTGCGTGGAAGCGCTCGGCTCCCGCAAAGGCGCCGAGCGCCACCAACCGGGTATGGGATGGCGCTATACCGACCAGGCCACCGGCATGCGCAGCGCCGAAGAGGCCGGAGATCCAATTGAAGATCCCATCAAAGAACCCACCGCCAGTACTTGCAGCAGCAGCGCCTGCACCTGCCTGCGCAGCGGCTTGCGGCGCCACCACTCCGAATAGGCTCGGAAATGCGCCCACGATTTGCGTGGTGATCGGCAAGATGAATTTTTGCTCGATCAGCGTCGCAGCAATGCGTGCAGCCATGCGTCGGAACAAGCCGACCGCCCCTTCGGCAAGGTTGGCAAAGACGCTCTTTCCGGCTTTACCTGCATTGGCGAAGCCGTCGACCAGGAAGTTCGATATATCGCTCGACAGGCTCTTTGCCTGATCGCGGATATCGTTGAAGTAGCGCGCCTGCTCGCGAAACGCAGCAGCAGCGTCCTGCGCTTGGAGCACCTGTTCGTCGACGCCACCAAGACGCTCACGCATGTTCTGCATGCGACGCTCACGTTCGATGGCGAGTTCCGCAGCGCGTCGCTCGGCAGGATCGCTGAGGCGGGCGGCTTGCGCCTCCCGTTCCGCGATGTCCCGGTCATTGGTCGATGTGCGTCGCTCGCGGGCCAACGCGCGTGCGCGTTCAGCTGCGGCCTGCGCTTCGATTGCACGGGTCGTTGCTTCAATCGATGCGCGCAGGCGTTCTTCGGCGGCGCCCGTGGCAAGAGACAGGGCCGCGCGCGCGTCACGCGTTGCCGCCAAGGAGCGCTCGGCCACCTCTGCGCGCTGGACGGCTGCAGTACCCTGTGCCTCGGCTTCCGCGAGCCTGCGTGCGCTTTGGGCGGACAGTTCCGCCTGGAAGGCCGCACGCGCCTGCGCTTCGACAGTTTCGAGGACGCGGGTCCGGAGGATTTCCTCCGTTCTCGCCGTCTCATTGATCCCGTTGCGATAGCCCTCGACTGCCGCCTGCCGGGCCGCCTCGGCACGGATGACTGCCGATTGGCCTTGCCCATAGGCATCCGCCACGGCGAGCGTAGAGCGGCTCTGGATCTCCAGTTCGCGTGTCTGGTCCTGGTATTGTTGGCGCTGCTGGGCCGCCGCGTCAGCAACCATGCGGCGCTTGAGCGCTTCCGCCTCCAGCGCATTGAGATTCCGCTCGCGCGCCGTGATCTCCGCCTGGATCTCCGCCTCCACAAGAGGGCGGCGGGCGGGCGCTGCGTTGTAGATCCGTTGGCGTCGTTCGAGATCGGCGATCTGGCGTGCGGTCTCTTCGCCGATCGCCAGGGGCTGTGGCGCATTAGCGGCAGAACCTGCAACCACGGGCGACTGGGCTTGCGCTTGAGCGCGGGCCTGCGCCTGTTCAGCAGCTTGCCGAAGCCGCTCATACTCCGCACGTGCGGCCTCGACCTGCTCCTGGACTTGAAGCCTTACGGCATTGGGGGACCCGTAGCCAAAGCCCGGAATGACCACTTCTGCATTCGGGTCTCTGTAGAGCCGGGTCTCGCGGTTGAAGCGGTCGAGCCGCTCTACCGCCATCTGCAGCGCATCCTCAGCTTCAGCGAGGGGATCGCGTACACGCGGCTGGGATGGGGCAAGCAGATTGGCTGCGCCGGAGATCGCGCCTTCGACGACCTGCAGCGTGATCCGGCCGATTGCGCCGCGCGCCAGGTTGTCGACAAGGCGGTCCCAGGCACGGCTGATGTCGTTGATCGACTTCTCGGTGGGCGAAAGCGACTGCTCGTTCAGTCCCCGGATGCGCTCCTGCAGCGCTGCAATCGCGATGCCATAGGCGCGTGACTTCTCGCCTTGCTCAGCGAGAAGGCGGATATTCTCGCGCTGGGAAGGGTTCAGGAACCCATTCAGCGCCCGATCCAGCTTGATGATTGCGTCATAGCCGCCCGTGGCTAGTTCGCCGAGTTGGCGAGCCGCGTCACTGGCGCCGGTCCCCATCGCTGCCGCCAGATCCGGCGCCATGCTCGCCAGACGCGGGATCTCCGCGCCCGGAAGGTTCGGCGTGCGAACGAGGGTCGAGACTGCCGAGCGTGCTTCATCACGCGCGACGCCGACATCGCGCAGCTTCTCGACGAGTTCGTTGAGCTGCCCGGCAGTCGTCTGGCCCTGGCGCCCCATGGCGGCAAGCGCGACGTTGAAGGTCCGGCTTTCGGCCGCAAGATCGGTCGCGCGAGAGAGAATGATCGCGAGCGGAATGCCGACCGCAGCCAAGGCAGCCGCCGCGCCAAGCGCCACCGGCGGGATTGCCCGGAACGTCGCCCCGATCCCACCAAAGATCTGGGTGATCTGCGGACCCTGTTGTAGGGCCACGGTCAACGGGCTCATGCCCGTCGTCAGCGTCGTGAAGATATCGTTCAGCTGCGGCTGCAGCTGAGCCAACTGCCGTGCTGTGATGCGGGCCTGCTGGCCCTGTGTCTCGACAGCCTGGCCAAAGCTGCGCGCCTGCGTGCCGGCAGCGGTGAATTTGCGCCCGATGCCCTCAACGACGCTGGCATACTCGCCCTGCGTCAGCAGCCCTTTGCCGAGCAGGGCGCTTGCGCGGCCCTGTTCCTGGGCTGCCTGATAGCCCTCGGCGTATTGACGCTTTAGGCGCTCGGCGGAACGGGCGAGCTTCTCCTGTTCCCGGTCCGCCTTTTGCGCGGAGGCGCCGGTCCGCTCGAGAGCATTGCCAGCATCGCGCGCCGCCGTCTCGATGGTCTTGAGCGCCTGCTGGCCGGTACGACCCGCTTCGACCAATTCGGCCTTAAAGCGCCCGCCATCGACCTGCAGTCGGACCGAGATGTTACGGTTCGCCATCCTCGCTCTTGTCGCTTCGCTTTGTGAGGCCACGCATAAGGCCGGCTTCGGCTGCGGGCAGGAGTTCGGCGAGCGCTGGTCGGCTTACGCCGAGCGCATCACCCATGAGAAATACGGCCCCGAAATCGAGCCCAACAGGGCCCGCAGGCCCCATACGAAGTTGCCCTGTGCAACGTTCCAGAAGGTCCCAGACTTCCCAGCCCTCAGCGGTGGCTGGTTGATCGCGTTCATAGGGACATTCGGGGCAGCGCCCGGGGCAAGCTGAGCAATAGGTGGGCCCGCCGCCGAAATGCCATTCGGCGCGGGCGCTCAGGCGTTTTTTTCGGCTTCAATCTCCGCAATCGGGCGTGCATAGATCCGCTCGAAAGCGGCGGCCGCTTGCCAGATCTCCATCAAAGCTTCGACGGCGTCAGGGGTGACCGGCGCCGGGGCGCCCTTATCGTCGGCGATCCCCTCCCAATCGATGATTGAGAGCCGGGCGAGCGCTTTGATGAAGGCGACGCCGCGCAGAGCGTCGATGACTTCGCTGGCCGTCTCGCCCTCGGTATCGACCCGCACCATGGCGGATTGGGCGGCAAAGAAGAGCGCCGTCCCGAATGGACGGACCTTGAGCCGCACACCAGGCAGCAGATCGAGCCAATAGGGCTCGGCTTTGAGACCAAGGCGGATCATGGCGTGGCTCCATAGGCGGCGACATCATTCTTGAGGATGGCAGTTAGCATGCGTCCGAGCGTTGGATCCTTGGCGCCGCGAAACTCGAAGGTGACTTGGATGCCGGACGGGCCTTCGATCGGCACTGAGGGGCGCGACAGCACCGCCTCATGAACGGTGAAAATCAGGCTCGTATTGGCGTCGCGCACATAACCGAAATCGAGCTCCATTGGCGTTCCTGCCGTCGCAGCATCGATCAGCGTCGTCCCGTCCACGCGGACCACGATATTACCTGTGCAGGCGGCGACCGTCGGCTCAGCGCTGTCGATCAGCCCGTCAGAACGGATCGTCTCGATACGGTCGAGACCATTGCGATAGACGATCTCTGCTGAGACAACGCGCCCCATGGCTGTGCCATTGCGCCGGATCGTTCCCTGGAAGGAGCCGAAGCGCAGTGCGTTGTAACTCACCGGCGTCAGGTCGCGATCGACATTGTCCGTGCTCTCTCCCTGCGCGATGAGGGATAGGGTGGCGCTGGTTAGGCCGTCGCGGCGGAGCGGCAGCGTGAAGCTATCAACGCGGGCGCCAAAATGCGTGCGCCGCAGCGGGACATCCGGGTTGATCGCCTGAAGCGACAGGCTTGGGATGGTAGCGCCGCCGGACTGGAAGCTATGCGTGAAATTTGTCGTGCCCGTCGTGGTCGGCTCCCCCAGCAGCGCCTTCAGCCAGAAGCCGATCTGCCGCGCATCGCAGGGCACTGCGACTTCTCCGTCGCAGGTAAGAGCGCCAAGCACCGCGGGCGCGGGATCGCGTCCCTCACCAAGCAGATCATTTTCGAGCAGGGGCTGGCGGGCGGATAGCCCGTATCGCGAAAAGCCAAGCCGGTGATAGCCATCGGACGGTGGTGTTCCGTAGGTCGTCTCATAGGCTGCCATCAGGCGCGCATTTGCACCGAAACCAAGCGCCATGCCGGGTCTCCTCTTTCTGGTTCAAAGTTTTGGGAACTGCGTCTGGGAGGCAGACGCGTCAGGTCAGCGGATTGCTCGTCTCGTAGACGAGGCGGATGGGAACGATAGCAGCCTTGACGTCGGGCCCGCCTTCCGGCGCGGCGCCGTCAAAGTCCGGCGCACCAAACTCCATCTGATCGATTTCTCCGCCCAAGGCGGGATCAACGCCGAGGACGGTGGCGATGGACGTGAGCAACGTGTCGAGATGCGCGTCGGGATCCCCGGATGCCGAGAACACCTCAAGGCGCACCGCATGGGTCCAGATGTAGCTAAGCGGCGATAGCAGAACCTCAGGCTCGCCGATCTCGCCGTCGCGCAGAATGATCAGCCCCTCTGGCGGGATCCTCTCCGGTCGCAGACGGTTCCGTTCAACCTTGGCGAGAGGAACAGCAGTCAATCGGGCATGAAGGGCCTGGAGCACGAGTTCGCGTTTACTGGGCATCTCGGCTCGCGCGATCACGCGCCTCCCACTCCCGCACGACCTGATCCGGCAGCCGGTTCACCCAGCTTTCCGCTGGTCCACGCCAATCCAGCAAGCGTGGCATCTGAACCTGGCGCACCAGGATGAACATCGGAACCCACTCGACGTTGCGGCCTGCCTTGATGCGGCGACCGGTTGCCGGCCGCAGCGTTCGGCCGTTCATGGCACGAACGACTGGCAGCACAAGCAACAGCACGCCGGGGCGGTTGGTCGGGACGACTTCGAGATCGCGACCAAAACCGCCGAACTTCGTCCCACTCTGCATGTCGTTCGGCGTCATCCGGCGCCCGCCACCCTTCATTGGCACGTTTTCGGTCGGGATGGCGAGATAACGTCCGCCGCTACGCCGGATCAGCGTGCCTTCCTCGAAGGCTGCGATGATATCGGCCGCGCCACCGCGCCCGCCCTTACCGGGGCGGGCAAAGACCCACGCTGCCGCGCTGAGGCTCTCACCACGTTCGGGATAGACATTGCAGCGCAAGGCGTTTGCGAGGCGTCGTCCAAGGCCTGCGCCCGCGACCTGCGCGCGCAACTCGCTCTTTAAACTCTCGCCCGCCTTTCGGACGGCCGCCGTGACAGCCGCCTCCGCGACACGAGCTTCATCGCCAAGGATCTTGTTCAGATCCCCCTCGATCTGGAGGTCAAGCCTCATAGCACGACCACATCAAGCCGCAGGATGCGGCCATCCATCGTGGATACCGGCGGCGCTTGCACGCGATAGATGACGCCCGACACTTCGAGCGTGTCGCCCTCGGCAATCTCTGAAGCTTCTTCAGCGCGGATGTCGAAGAGTGTAGCGTCCTGGACAAGCTTGGCGCCGCTGATCTCGAACACCGGTTGCGGTTGCACGCGCTGGATCCGCACAGGATGTCCCGCTATCTGACCCCCACTACGCCAGATCCCGGACTGGGCAAGGTTGTCGTCAGCAAAGAGGCTCCCGAGTGCGGTGTCGAAAGCCGTCATTGCCGACGCTCCTGCAGACGCCCATCGATCCGCCTGAGCAGCTCGAGTTGCGCGTTTGCACGTTCTTCAATGCGCGCCAGTCGCTCCACGATCGCTGAGATCGCCCGCTGGTCCTCATCGAGACGCTGCTCGACGCGCGCCAGCCGCTGCTCTTTCACCGTCAGGCGGGATTCGACCGACGAGAACCACCAGACGAACCCGCCGAACTGCACGAGTAGCGTGGTGATGAGCGCAAGCGGAATGCGACGGTCGATGGTCCAGTGCAAATCGGGTGGATCGCTTTCTTCTGGGGGCGCCATGATCAATCGCGGTCGCGCTTACTCAGTAGCTGCCGTTCAGCCGCAGGCGGCCGACGGTGTCGCTGGCGCCATTGCTGACGGCCTCGACCGCCACACCGATCAGCGTATTGCTGGTCGCTGTTTTGGTGGTCTCCTTCGCCGTGTTGTCCCAGTAGACTTTGTCGCCGACGGCCCATGCCTGGGATGCGGCCTTCTTGAGGTCGAAGACACCAACCAGCGCGGCTTCGACCGCTTCGCCGATAGCGGCACTTGCCGTCGCCACGCCAAAGATGGCGCCGACCAGCAGACCATCTCCTGCAGAGACGGCATAGGGCGCCGCAAGTGTGATCGTCTTGCCGGGCTGCACATAGTTCTTCATGGAAAACTCCTCTCCAAAAGACGAAGGGCGGGCGGTCGTAGAGATTTGCGGCTGCCGCCGCAGGGGCCGCCCGTTCTCGTTCGGATGTTGATGGGGATAGGCGTCAGGCGCCGTTGTTCTTGTAGAGACCGCGCCAGTCGATTGCCTTGGCGCCGAAATCGAGGCGGCACTTGATCTCCACGCCATCGACGTCAAAGCCGTTCCTCGTCTCGATGTAAGCGCCTTGCTGGCCTTCGAGATAGGCGTATTCGATCGTGTCGATCTGCGCGGGATTGGCTGCGAGATACCATGCTCCCGCACTGACCGCGTCGAGACGCGGCTCGGAGATTGGCGTGATCGTGCGGATCGACTGGGGAACGACGTCGAGCGTCTTCGCCGGCAGAAGGTTCTGAGCGACGAGCTGCTCAGCCGCAAGTTCGAGAGCCGCCGGCACGATGAGATAGCTCGGCCGGATATTGAGCACCGTTTTCTTGTCGAGCCCCGTCTGCTTGGCCATCGAGGCGCGACCTTCGCCGATCGCCGCAACGCTGAGCGCTGCCCCTGTACCGGCCAGATTCTTGTGGGTCGCATGGAACAAGGTCACGCCATCGGCCATCGCGGCGTTGGCGGTGATGATGCCCCAGACCACGTCGCTCTCAAGCGTGGCGATTGCCGTGCCGTACATCGCCGGAATGCGCGTGAAGGCGTCGAGGTCGTCATTGATCAGGACCTGGCGCGTAATCGCAACCACCCGACCATAGGTCTCGATGCGATAGCTTTCCTTCGATTCAGCGATGGTGCCGCGCTTGAACTCGCCGCCTTCGCTGACCTTGAGCAGCTGCGGCGCCTCACCGATCTGCACACGATGCATCGCCTTGAAGTCGGTTGCCAGAACCTGGCGACAGAATGGCGTGAAAGTGCGCGGATATACGTCGTAAGCCTGGCGCAGTGTCTTGTTGGTGACCGCTGACAACACTTCGGGAAAGTCCGAGGTCGAGTGCAGAGCGCGGGTCGCGATCTCGTCCCGCGACATACCCCGCACATTGACACCAGAGGAAGCGAGAAACTCCCGCGACAGCTCCAGGAGTGTCATCCCGCGATACTCGCGTGCCGGATCGCTGAGTGCGAACAGCGTCGGGCTGTAGCGATGCAGGAGCGCATTGGCAACGGCCTCGCGGCGCGTCAGGCGCTCATCGCGTCCGCCAAGGGGTACGGAAACATGCGGGAAGGTCCGCGACTGTTCAGCCGCGTCCGCGACCTTGTCGAGGATGATGCGCCGCGCCTCGTCGATAGCGACACCCCGGGTGACAAGGTCCTCGGCCATGCTGCGCTCCAAGCCCAGGCGACCGGCAAGATCATAGATCGTCCCGACCCTTTCCCGTTCGGCGCTCTGCGCCTGCGCAATGATGGCTTTGGTATCGGGCGCGGCCTCGGCTGCACGGGTGACGGGTTCGGGCGCCGACTGCGCCGCCGTCGTGGTCACACTGGTCTCGTCCATGGAAATCCTCTCTTTGGTGGAGGCGTCGTCCCGGTCCACGACGCAAGGGCTCAGCGGGTCAACCGAACGGAAGCCGGCCGCCGGATCGGCCCCGACCGGGACCGCGGAAATCTCGAATGGGGTCCAATCAACCGCGCGCCAGACTTCGGGCGCATTGGCGGGTCGACTGACCTCGAAGCGGTGGACCTGGTAGCCAATGGACACGGCACGCAGATGGCCCGCTTGGACGTCGGCCCAGATGGCGCTGACATCTTCGCGCTCGCTGAAGCGCACGCGCGCGACGCCGCGCCCCTGATCGATCCGGGCGGAGCCGGGCACGACCGACCCGATGACCGCATCAAGCGTTCGGGTATCGTGGACCTTAAGCAGCGGGCCGCCGGCGTTCAGTCGGTCGAGCCGCACGCTGCCAGGATCCATACTGAGCTCTTCGTCGAAAGGCTCGCCGAACAACGGCTGCCTTCGGACCCTTGCGCCCGTCGACCAGACCACTTCGATGGAGCGGTCCTGCTCATCGATCGTGGCCGGCAACAGGTCGGCTGCGCGGCGCAGGGCCGGCAGTTCGATCGTGCCATGCATGTGATTGTCCTTAGGTAGAGGTGAAAGCCGGATCGGCTTGCATCACACCGGTCTTGGTAACGCGGCGCGGATCGCTGTCGAGAACGAGCCCAAGCGCATCGAGCTTGGCGTTCATGGCGGCCATCTCCGCCAGCACCGCGTCAGGGTTGTGGCCTTGCCGGGCGATGGCCTGCGCCAGCGTCATGGTGCCCGAGCGCATGGCGAGAAGATCCGCCATGGCGTCTTTGAGCGGATCGACCGCCTCGAAGCGCGGTGGCGACCATTCGACCGGAATGCGGGGCTGCGGCAGCTTACCTGCCGCCCAGGCTTGTTCGGTGAACCAGTCCCAGCTGGGTTGGCAGAGCATCGGGATGATGATTTGCCATTGCACCGCATCGATCAGACGGCGGAACTCGACGAGCCCAGCGCGAATGGAAGAGTAGTTTACCTGGCTGAGGTCGCCGGTCAGCAGCTCGTAGGGCATGCGAAAGCCCGCCGCCACGATATGCAGCTGCGCCCGGAGCCATTCCGAGACCCCGGCTGTGGTCGCCGGTTGATTGAAGCGAATGTCTTTGCCGCCGCGCGCATAGGCGATGAGGCCAGGCTCGAATTGCTCGACCCGGTTCCCGTCGGCATCGACAACCGATGGTGCAATGCCCTGTTCGCCTTCATCGGCGCCAAGCACGATCCCAACCACGCAGGCTTCGGTCTTCTTGCGAACGAGCTCTGCCTGCGTCCAGTCGTCGAGATCGCGGAGCGCTCGCATCACCGACGTGCCCCACGGCACGCCCCGGACCTGGGTACGCTGTTTCTCGTAGAGATGGGCAATGTCGCTCGCCGGGATCGCCAGGCTGTCGAGCCGGCGCCTTGTGGTCACGACAGTATCGCCCGGATGCTGCGCATACAGCCAATAAGCTCGCCGTTGGCCCAGCCCATTGAACTCGACGCCTTGCACGATCCGCCCGCCATCGACGAGATCGCCGTTGCGGGCCGCATCCAGCATGTCGGCTTCGAGGAGCTGCAATTGCAGCGGTACATCGAGCCCATCACTTGCCCGTCGCGGTCTGCGTCGGATCAGAACTTCGCCCGCTTCGACCATCTGTCGACAGGCGAGCGTCTGGATCCCCAGGAAGTCGAGCTGCCCGTCAGCATCGCAGCGGGTCGACCATGCTTCCCAGAGGGCCGTTGCCTGCGCGTCGAGCTTGTCATTGCCGCTCGCAGCACGGGCAATGATCCCCGAGCCGATGATGTTGTTCACGAGAACCGACACCGCTTTTGCAGCGTGCGGGTTGTTTCGCACCAGGTCGCGCATGCGATCCCGGAGCAGGGCGCCGGCGGTCCCGATCTCGCTATCGGCGGATGTGCCGGCACTCCGCCAGCCATCTGTCCGTCGTCCCTTGGCTGCGCCATCATAGCCGCGTACCAAGGCATCGAGACTGTCGCGTGCCTGGACCCGTCTGAGCGCCGTGCGTGGCGCGACCGAGCCGATAGCGCGATCAAGCCAGGTCACGCGGCCCATCAGCGATCCCCGCGCGCGAAACCGGCAAGACCGGCCACGGGAGCGCGGTCGATCGCAGTCCCGGCCAATTCGCGGTCAATCGTGCGGATCCGCGACAGCAGGTCGGCGGCAGATCCGTATTCGACGGTCTTGCCCTCGTAGCTGACACGCAGCGTGCCGGAGGCATAGGCGCGCCGCAGGGCATCGAGTTCAGTGGTCGTCCAGCTCATCGCAGCCATCCTTTGTCGACGCCCGAGAGCCAGTCAGACCGGCGCTTGCCACCCATGGAGGGCGCACGCGCCAGCACACCGGCTGCGATCGATGCGTCGGGTTTCACATCCAGTATCTGTTCGGGCACGGGCCCGACCTGATCCTCCAGGTCGCGCCATTTCTCATCGGTCCAGCGATCGGCGCCCGCGATCCAAGCCGCTGCGCGCGCATAGACCCGGCAGTCGAGCACCTCGTTGCGCTCTCTGAGCTTCTGCCATTCGAGCTTCTGAAACCCGCGACGGGTCTTCACGCTGATCAGCTGCTCCGCGACGAGCTGCTTGACCCATTCCGCTTCAAGTCCGCGCGGCAAGTGCACATAACCGGCCGGATGGCGCGCGCCTGCGAGAACGTCCTCATCAGTCGGCCGCGCAAGGCGCAGATAACGATAGGTCTCGCTCTTGAAGGTAGCGACCGCGACGGTCCAGAGCCGGGCGCCACGGCGCAGTCTTTTGCCCGCTTCCGTCACATCCACAAAGCTTGGACCGACGACAGGCGCGGCACGATTGAAGCCCTCAACGCCTTTGAGCGGCGCCACCTGTCCGTGTCCCATGGCACGCGCCCAGGAATAGACGGCAGACGCCTCGTAACCCGTGTCGATCCCGAGTTTGGCGAGGCCGAGCCTTGCGCCATGCGCGTGAGGCCAAGTTCGCTCCAAGAGGCTAGCCAATTCCGACCAGCATTTTGGGTTATCGGGTCCGCCATCGATGACGATGTGATCGACGAGCCAACTCGTCAGATCCCGTCCCCAAGCCCAGATCGAAACCTCGATCCGGTCTTTCTGCACGTCGGCGCCGGCGGTGAGAAACAAGCCGCCGCTCGGCACAGTGCCAATCTGCCAATCCTCGCGGCGCTCATAGAGCCGCTGCCAGTCCGGCGCGTCTCCGGTCTCGATCCAGGTCTCGCCCAGAACGCTGTTCTTGAAGCTGCGCTTGGCTTCGTCGCTCGACTGCGAGGTTTCCCACATGCGGGCGATCATCGCCCAGCTCATCCAGCCGACCGGGGAGTAGAGCGCCGAGAGGTGAAACCCGATCGTACCGGGATCCGTCGCCTCGGCGGTCGCACGCCATTCGCCGTCTTCGAGCATTGCGATCTTGTGATGCTCTTCGATCGGTGTATCGCAGGCGTCGCAGATATAGTGCGCCGTCTCCGGCTTGCCCTTGTCCCAGCGCAGCCTCTCGAACCGCAACCATTGCCGGTGTTGGCAATGCGGGCATGGCACGAAGAAACGCTGTTGATCGGACGCATCGAACTCGCGCTCGATCCGAGACACGCCATGAATCGTCGGCGTCGAAGCGAGAAACACTTTCGATCGCCACGAGAAGGTCCTGGTGCGCGCCTCAGCAAGCGCAACCGGATCGCCTTCTTCATCAGCCGAGGGCGGATAGGCGTCCACCTCGTCGAGAAACAAATAGCGCGCCGGCATGGAGCGCAGGCCCACGGCGCTGTTCGCGCCGGTGATGACCAAAAGACCCGCCGGGAATTCCTTCGACAGGACGGTGTTGCCGGCGTCACGCGCGCGGGACGGTTTGACCCGTTCGCGTAAGCTCGGGCTTTCGGCGATCAACGGCTCGATGCGTTGGCGCGAGAAGCGTTTGGCAAGCTCCACCGTCGGCTGCACCGAGAGCATCGGCCCCGGTGCGTGATGGATGACATAGCCGATCCAGTTGTTTCCTGCTTCCGTCGCGCCGACTTGCGCCGCCTTCATGAAGACGATGCGCCGCACGGGATGGGACGGCGATAGTGCGTCCATGATCGCGCGCATGTAGGGCGTGCGATCTGTTCTGTAGCGCCCGGGCTCGGCCGAAGCACGTGGGCTCAAAAAGCGATGGCGGTCAGCCCATTCCGAAACCGTGAGAAGTGGATCGGGCGTAAGCCCGTCGCGCCATGATCTCCAAAGCTCGTCAGCGCCTTCGAAGGCGAAAGCCTCAACGAACCGAAGGTCCGCGTCAGCGGAATTCGGGTCGGAGCTCGGCAAGCTCGGCGAGATGGGCGCGGACATGCGTCTCCAGAACTTTTTGCATTGGATGCGCCTCGACGCCGAGTTCGGCCGCCATCAGGGCTGCGATGCGCGCGGGCCAATTCACCCATGTGTCGCGCTCCTCGCGCGCGAGGCGGAACACCAGCGCAGTCGCTCGTGACCGGTCGACCACCTCGTTCTTCATTTTCTGAAGCCTGAGGCGGCGCTCTTGCGCCTTCAGCACCTCATTGGCGGTCTTGGCTTGCAGGAAGGTCGTCCCGCCACCGTTGGACGGGGTCGCGATGCCATTCTCCCGCAGCGTGTCGCCAACCGCCGAGAGGGCGGCATCCGGGACAGGCCTCAGCTTCGTGGCGCTCGGCGTTGAACGTTGCTTCGACGGGTCCGTCATGGCAGCGCGGCGCGCGTCACTGGCCGCCGCGTCGATCGAGCCGTCTGGTAGCAGAACAAGCCGGCCTGCGAGCCTGGCCTTCTGGATCGCGCCACGCGACAGCCCGACATGGGCCGCGTATTGGCGCTCGCTCATGCCCTTCATGGATAGGTCCTGACGTCAGGTGACGTCCGGATCCTTCATCCAGGCAGGGATGTCGCGCTCGGCATGGAGCACGCGCCAGACGTCGATGTGGGTCTCGCGCTCGATGTAGAACACGAGATAGGGATAGCGCTTCAGCGGCCAGAACTTGAGGCCCTGCAAATCGAGCTCATGGGCATAGCGGTTGGAGCCGCTTGCGGGGTGCCGACCGACATGCTGGTAGGCTCGCTCCAAAGCGTCGACGAACCCCAAGGCGACGGCTTCACCGCCTTGGTCGAGATAGTGGTCGAGCGCCTCTTCGATGTCCTGGTTGGCAAGCTCGCGCGGAATGACCGGCTTGGCGGTCACGTCGCTCGATTGCTGCGGACCCTGGCGCGCAGACCCTCGAAATAGCCGTCATCTGCCGTTGCAGCCGGCGCCGACTGGGCGCCTTGCAGCAACAAGCCACGCAGACGCTGCCGATCGAGGTCCTTGCGAATGAGCTCGCGCACATATTCGCTGCTCGTCCCAAAGCCGCGCGTGGTCACCTGCTCGTCCACGAAGGACTTGAGCGATTCCGGCAGGGAAATGTTCATCGTGCTCATGCCGGCAAGATAGGCGCTTTGGCAAAATTTGGCAAGGCCGAACACCCAGGCGACCACTGCCATTCGGGCTGTTGGCAGCCAAAAAAGCAATGAAATGATGTGCTTATCGCCTTGCTAGGTGCGTCGATCAGAGCCTGTATGGAGCCACAATCAAGCGCAGGAGAGCGCCATGACCAAGACCGCCGCCAAGCAGACCGCCCTCGACGCCTTCCTCGCCAGGAAGGCCGAAATCGACGCAGCGCTCGCACGCCTGCAGGCGCTCAGCGATGACCATTTCGACTACGCCCCTGAGGAGATCCATTGGGGGCATGTCGGAACCCTTGCCCATTACGCAGAGCTGCTGAAGCGCATCACCGACAGCGCCTTCAAGGAAGGCGAATACGCCGACTGACGAGCGCCCAGCGCGCTCTCGGCCCCGACCGGCATCGCCGGCGGGGCTTGGGGTCCTAGCAGCGGCGCGATGGTCGCGGACGCCGCCCAGACCAGAAGGATCCCACCATGAAGCTTTCCGACACGCAGCTCGTCATTCTCACCGCCGCTGCCCAGCGCGCGAACTTGCTCGCGCTACCCTTGCCGCAGAACCTCAAGGGCGGCGCGGCACAAAAAGTTGTTTCTTCGCTGCTCAAGCAGGGCTTGCTCGAAGAAATCGACGCTGACCCGCGTATTGGCGAACCGGTCTGGCGCAAAACCGGCGACGGCCATGGCGTCACCCTCGCAATCACCGAGCAAGGGCTTGCCGCCATTGGCATCGAGCCGGAGAACGCCCACAGCGAGGCTGGCGAGGAACCCAAGCCGCACACGGCCCCTGAGATTGACCGCACAGCCAAAACGCGCACGCGCGGAGACAGCAAGCAGGCCAAGCTCATCGAAATGCTCCGGCGTCCCGAAGGCGCCAGCATCGAGGAGATCGTCGCAGCATTCGACTGGCAGGCGCACACGGTGCGCGGCGCGATTGCCGGCGCTCTCAAGAAGAAGCTGGGTCTTGAAGTGACCTCGGAGAAGATCGACGGTCGGGGGCGGGTCTACAGGATCGAATGACGCATCAACGAGAAGCGCCGTCTGGCATCAAAGCTTGGCGGCGCTTCTTCGTTCAGACCTCACACGCAATTCCTCGAACACGCGGCGCAACGTGAACGACCTTGCGATCGAGACGATGGTGAACACCGCGCCCATCACGAGATTGTCGGCGAGCGACACGTGGAGCCCGAAAAACGGAAAGACTGTGATCTGGGCCAGCACGGCGATGCCGTAGCCGACAGCGACGTTGGCAAGCGACTCCACCAGCGACATGTGTCGAGACTGCTTCATGCCGCATCCGTTGTCGGGTTTGCGCCAAGCCGCTCGGCCTTGATGACGTCGAAGCTTCGTCCGTCACCTTCAAGGATCGCGGTGCCGCGCGTTTGCGCCTGCCACCGCTCCACGGCGACATCGACATAGGCCGGGCTGATCTCCATCGCGAAGACGCGGCGAGCATTCGCTTCACCGGCCATGATCTGCGAGCCGGAGCCGGAGAATGGTTCGTAGCAGAGCCCGTCACGCGCCACATGCTGGCGCATCGGGATCCCGAAGGCGTCGAGCGGTTTCGGCGTCGGGTGGTCCGGGCGCTCGTCTCTCGCGAAACTCGGCAGCTCCCAGGTCGATGGCAGCGTCTCCTCCGCCACTTTCGGCGGACGGTTCGGGCGACGCCAGCCCATGAAGCAGGGCTCATGCTTCCACAGGTAATGCGACCGGGTGAGAACGCCACGGTCCTTCACCCAGATGATCTGCTGATGGACGAAGGCGCCGGCTTTCTCCCAGCACGCCTCCAGCATGGCTTGCCGCCGTGATGCGTGCCAGCAGTACCAGGCGGCGTCATCGGTGATTGCTTCAGCAACAGCCGCTGCGATGAAATTGTCATAGAGCTCGGCGCCCTGAGAACTGTCGTCCCACGTCACGCCGTAGGACTCCGACCAGTCCTTGTTCCGGGTCGGATGGTTCGAGCCATCATAGTCCACGAGATAGGGCGGATCGGTTGCGAACAGCACGGCGCGCTCGCCATTCATCAGGCGGCGCACATCAGCGTGGCTGGTGCTGTCACCGCAAAGAAGCCGGTGGTCGCCGAGGATCCAAAGATCGCCCGTGCGCGATGCCGGATTGCGGGGCGGCTCGGGAATCGTCAGCGGCGGCGTCGACCCACTGGCCTGCGCGCCTCCCTCGGCCGCTTCAGGATCGAAGGCGAGAAGCTTGTCGAGTTCGCCGTCGGAAAACCCGACTAGCGATAGGTCGAAATCATCGGCCAGCAGGCTTTGAAGCTCTCCGGAGAGCAGCGCCTGATCCCAGCTGCCGAGTTCCGTAAGCTTGTTGTCGGCGATCCGGTAGGCGCGCCGCTGAGCCTCGCTCAGATGGCCGAGGACGATGACGGGCGCCTCAGTCAAGCCAAGCCGCGTGGCGGCCAGGACCCGGCCGTGTCCGGCGATCAGCTCGCCATCCTCCGCGACAAGACAAGGCACCGTCCAGCCGAACTCCGCCATGCTGGCGGCGAGCTTCGCCACCTGATCGTCATCATGGGCCTTCGGATTAGCGGCATAGGGCGCCAGCTTGGCCAGCGGCCAGGTCTCGATCCGCTCGGGGGCGAAGCTCAGCATCATGAAGGGCGGGTGTCCAGGTTCGTGGATGCCGCGCGGGGTCCGGATCCTGGACTCCATGCGGGGTCCAGCGGCCACGATGCGCGGTCGAAAAAAGCAGCGGTTTGTCGGGGCTTGCAGCGATTGGCGCTGCGGCGCCGGGTGGCTGGCTTCCCAAAAACCGACCCTGACGCTAGCGATGTTTCGCGCGTCGCCCGCCAGCATTGCGCAGGCGCCCGGAAGGACCCGGGCTCTTGCGCTCGTGCGACGCCAGCGCGCTCGTCTCGCGAGGATGGCAGAAAACCTAGCCCAATCCGCTGTTTTTGTCCGTTCGAAAAGTGTCCGCACGACACTATTCGCTTGCCTTCTCACCGCTTCGCCGATTCAGCCTGCGCGATCACGTGACGCTTCGAATGATTGCGGTTGAGCCGCCGACCATTAAGGCGAAATGCAATGACGCAAAGCGCGTAGAGCCAGTGCTCATGCGCCGCAGAACGCTGCATGCCGACTGACCAGCAGATCGCCTTCCACCGTTCGCCATGCGCGCGCATCCAGACGATCTTGCCGTCGATCGGATCAAGCCCGACCGTCCAGCTCAGCGTCTCCTCCATGCGGCTGATCGCAGCGGGCGAAGGCAGCACGCGCATCGGTCTTGGCTCTTGTCCGACTTTGTCGGCGAAGTCGTGCACGATCTGCGGCCAGACGTTGAAGTAGCCGCGACGGCGCTCCGCCGGCAGGCGCTTCAGCACGAAGGCGGCCTCAGACAGGCGTTCCTCGACGAGGCTCGGCGTCCATTCAGTCATTGCTGAACCCCCTTGCGTTTGGATCGATCGCCATAGAGCTTCTCGCCAAGCTGGCGGATCAGTTCCCGCTCCGGCCAGGTCAGCCGGGCATCGTCGAGCGAGACCGCCAACACACGCTGGTCACGCCAGCCTTCGCGTTTGATCTCATCGGGTGTGCGGCGCTTGCCGCCATAACCAGGTGGCGTCCACTTCACAGCACGCCTCCTCGTGTCTCCATCGCCCAGAGCAAGATCGCGAGCGCATCAGCCTCGTTGTCGTCGGCGGGGTTGAAACCGCGACTGCGTATCGCTGCCAGGACTGCCTGCTTGTCGGCATTCCCCTTGCCCGTGGCGAAGCGCTTCACGGTGCCGACAGGGACGCCCTGGTAGGCCACGCCCTTGCGCTCACACCACGCGGTCAGTGTCGCCAGGAAGCCGCCGTAGATGTGGGCGGCATCGGTGCCGATGTGCCGACGGACTTCCTCGAAGTAGATCGCCGCCACGCCGCCCGTGTCTTCGCCCAGTCCCTCAAGCCAGGTCTGGAAGCGCAGGTAGCGCATGCCGCCGCCGTCGTAGCGCCCGGTGCGGAACGTCACTGTGCCGCTATGCACGATCCCCTGGACGAGGCTGGCCCATCCGGTCGTGGTCCCGAGGTCGAGCGCGAGGATGGTCCTGTCTGCCGGGATGGTCGGTGGTGTCGGCTGATGAAGGCTGGGCATGGTGACGGGTGCTACTTGCGTGCTCATGGGGGTCGATCCCTGGGGTAGGCGGACGGTCGAGGGGTGGAGATGCAGGCCACGCGCGCGCGAAGCCCCTGGGGGTGGGAATGGGAGACCCCGCCTTCGGCGGTCTCCCCACCCCCGAAGGGGGTGGCTTTCACCCCCTAAACTTGAACCACCCGATAGCGCATTGATCGGATTGAGGAATTTCCAGTTTTGGCAGTTTGGAAACGCCGTATCGACCCAATCTGGTTGGAGCGAAGCCAAACTGGTCAGCGCGCAATTCTGACGGGGTAGTTTCGGAAACCCGCCCAATCTGATCACAGCGGACCAGAGCGAAGCGCTGAGCGGCCATGTCGGAGCAGTTTCGGCGCTGCGCCCCATCTGGTTTAAACTGGGCAGAGCGCAGTTCTGCGGGATGTTCGTGGCGCCCGAGATCATGGCTGCTCACCCTCCGGATAGACCCACACTTGCGGGTTCTCGACCTCGAGCAGCGCGCCGGTCTGGGGCGATTTGTAGTGGGTCGGCAGCACGGCGATGGTGGCCGGGATAACCTCGCCGGTATCGGGATCGACGGCCTCCGCGCCTGTGGGAGCAGCCATCCCTTCGACGCACAGAAAGCCGAACCGGGATCGAGACGAGCCGAGGCCATAGGGCGTGCCGTCGCGCAGGAACTTCACGAAGCCCTTCGTGGCGAGGACGTTCAACCGGTCGCGGATCGTGTCCTTGCCGCCCAGGCCGCCTCGGTTCTCGAAGGCTTCAGCAAACTGGTTGATGGTGTAGAGGCGTCCTTCGAGCGCCTCATCCAGCAACACGCCGAGAATGACGTCGTGCTTGCGCACGCGCTCTGCATCGAGCTTGTCGCCCATGGCCTTGCGCACGAGCCGCTCATTGGATCGGTCAATCTCGATCCAGCGGCCATTGGGTTTGTCGATGGTGATCGGCTCGATGCCCGGCCCGTTGCGCAGCTCGAAATGCAGCATCCGCTCGGGCCGGTCCTCGTCAGGCCGGTGCATGATGATGCCGGAGGTGTAGAAGCTGCGGAGCGATCCTGCGCCAGAGAGCGCCATGAACGGATCCTCGATGAGCTGCTTCTTAGTGATCTTGCGGGTGTGGTGGCACAGGATCAGGCCGGCATCGGGCGCAACCGCATCGCGCAGCGCTTCGATCCGTGCCTGCAGGAAGAAGAGCATCGCCGTGTTGTCGTTCTCGCCGCCGCCATCCGCTCCACCATCGAAGAGGTTTCGGATCGGATCGATGCACAGGATGTCTGGGGCGCTGTGGCCGTAATGTGCGCGGACGGCGGCTATGGTCAGCGCAACGCCGCCTGCGTCCAAGAGCATGCGGACCTTCGGCGTCGCGACGAGATTGTCGCGTGCTGCCGCCATGAGCGCGGGATCGATCCGGATCGCTTGGAGGCGCTCGCGCAGGTAGTGGTACTGGATCTCGGCCTGCAGATAGAAGATCCGAAGCGGGCGGCTTGGCGCGAAGGCCAGGAACGGCACGCCCGCCGCCATGTGCACGAGCAGGCTGATCAGAAAGTCGCTCTTGCCGACCTTGGGCGCGCCGCCCAGCACAAGCATCCCGCCTGGCGTCAGCAGGCGCGGCGCGATGATGTCGTCCGGCATGGGGCTGCTGTCGTCGAGCAGGGCGCCGAGCGTGAAGGTCGGCAAAGCCGACATAGGGGGAGCCGAGAGCCGCTCCAGGGCCGGGCCGTGGCGTTCCTCGTGTAGCCGCCAGAGCCGTTGGGCTTCGCTCGCAAGGCGCTCCAGGGGCCAACACGGGCGAAGCTGGGCGGCATTGTACTGGCAGATGGCCTCCCAGGCTTCGTCACGGCTCATGCGGCCCTCGTGGGCCATGCGCACGTAATGACCGATCGCGGCGCTTGCCCCCTGGAAACGTGTCCAGTCATCCTCGCCGCCTTCACGGACCGGCGTGGTCAGGATGTCTTTGATCGAGGGTTTCTCGGACGCGGGACCAGGCTCACACCCGACGCCGGCCAACGGCGGCATGGCGTCCACCAGCTCTGCAAACTCACGCAGGTGGACTTCGGCCTGTGGGCTGTGGCGACGAATGGTGACGAGGCGTGTAAATCCGCCCTTGTGATAGACGGAGCCCGCCAGTCGGATCGGCTGGTGCGCTGAGCGAAAATGCGTGTCGCCTCCGACCTTCACGGCGATGTCGCCGCGCAGCCGACAGAGCAACGCAATATCCTCCGCCTCCGCAGGCTCACTCAGCCGCCACCAGACATGCAGCTTGTCGATGCCATCGGGGGTGCGACCGCCGCTCTCGACGATCAGCGTCGGCTCGCCAAGATGCAGTATGAGGTGGTCCAGCTTTGCGGGGATGTCGCCCGCATCGAGATCGACCAGCACGGTCTGCATTTGGCGGACATCGGCGGCCTTCGCCTTGCCGGCATCAACGACCGTGCCCGGCACCACGTAGAACGCTGCGCCTTCGCGCGCAGCCCAGCCGGCGAAGGAGATGGCTTTCTCAAGAAGGCTGCCATCGACTTCGACCCATACATTGTGCGGACGGCCTGCAATCCCCTGGCCCTTGTCGACGAACCCGCGCAGGGGAGCCCAGCCTTCGCAGTAGCCGAAGACAACGTCGAGAAAGATCGCGATCTGCTCGGGATCCGGCTCGATGTTGAACGGGTCGCTTAGCGGAGCCGCGTCGTTGAAATCGCGCCACGCATCTAGGGAGACGATGTTGCTCTCGCTCATGTGGGCAGCCCCCAGCACCGATCTGCCCATGCGCACATCCGGCATTCATGGAAGTCGCGGCTCGTGGCGATGCGCGGCAGCAATTCGCCCGCGTCGGTCGCCTGCAGGATGCGCACACCGCGATCGCTCATCCGCTGCGCCAGTGCTGCGTCGAACGGCACGAGCTCATGGTGCAGCTCCGCGGTGTCCTTGTTGATGGCCGTGAACAGCGCGGGGCTCTGCGAGATGCCCGGCACCTGCGCTTCCATGTAGGCTTGGTAGAGCGCGATCTGCGCGGCGTAGACGGGCTTTGCTACGACCACGCCCCGGGCAACCGTCTCGCGCCAGTTCTTCGCGTTCATCGTCTTGCATTCCCAGAGTGCGGGGACGGCAAGTCCGATCGCACCTGGTGTTGAGGCGATGATGCCATCGACATGTCCACGGATACGCCCGCCGGCGACGGCGAAGCCGAATTGCTCGCCATCGGGGCGATTGCCCTTGCGGGTATAGAGATCAATGTCTGCGGCGCGCAGCCAGCGGATTGCGAGGTCTTCAAGCGCGTGACCGATCTCGAAGATGCGCAACGTCTGGCCCTTGAAGTGAGAGCCCTCGTCTTTCGGCGCGCCCGTGAACTCGAATTGCAGCGCGCGTTCGCAAGCCACGCCAAGACGTGAGCCGCCGAGATAGGTTCGCGCAGACGCGGCGCCGCGCTCGGTCTCGATAGCGGCATCGATGAGCGCGTTGATCTGGTCGGCGCATGTGGCGCGTCGATTATAGTCTAACATGCTTTTTTCCATTTCCAGAGCGGTGCGCAAGCCCATGGCAAATCGAGCACAGCCAATCGACTGCGAGTGGTTTGCTGTAGTCACTGTGGTGCGCTTCAAGCTTGGTGACGCAGCCGCAGCGTTGACACCAAATTGGAACTACCATCCGACCTGACCGCACTACGCTGCGCAGTAATTCATGCGCATGCAGCTTTTCGCGATGCCTGGCACGATAGCGGCTTTGACTTTCACGATGACGAGCGGGGTCGCGATTCAGTCGCGCATACTCGCGTTGATATTCACGGCAACAATCGAGGCACCACGCCTGCAGGCCATCCAGGCTGCGCTGCCGCGCGCCAAATTCCATCGCGGGCTTTTCCTCTTTGCACCTGATGCAAGATTTGATCACAGCGGAACCTCCGCATCTGCGCTTTGCGCCGTCGCGCGCATGGCGTCCTGAAAGCCGCCCACGGCGACCTCGATGAGCGTGCAGACCTGCGCCTCGGACAGATCGATCAGGCGCACCTCCCAGCCGATCTCTTCCATGATCTCGGCCACCGGTTTCATGGCGGCACGGATGGCAGCCTGTTCCTGTTCGGTGAGGTCAACCACGGCCGATGACCCCCGGGCTGATCGCGACCAAAAGCCTTGGCAGGCCATCGAACAGAACCACGCAGACGGGCGCGGCTGCTTCGACCGCACCGGGTCGAACCAGCCAAAGCCACGTGTCGGTCGCCGGCAGACTGCGCAGAGTTCGCCACGCGGATGCCAGAGCCGCAGACGCTCGGAAGATGAGGTGGTCACGGACATGCCTCGTCATGCCGCCCTCCCGACGATGGTCTCGGGAGTGGCGTCGGCTGCCCCGAAGACCAGGGAGCGAATGGCGTCCCGGTTGAAACGGAAGGCGAGCAACGCGGAGGCCTGATAGCGGGTCAGCCCGAAATCCTGGCGATACTCGGTGGGCAGGAAAGCGAGCTGCCGGTCGGTCGGCGGCTGGTTCAGCCAGCGGCGGGTCTTGTGCGCCGTCTCATCGCTTTCGTGCTCGTTGAGCCAGTCGTTGGCTGCCGCTAAGCAGATGGTGCGTTCGCCAATGGCCAGGAGATGCGGCCGCTGCTTCTGCAGCCCGCCGATGCCGTACCAGCGACCGTTCAGGAAGAACACGCCACCCCAGGCGTTAAAGCCATTCGCGATCAGCGCCGCATCATCACCGAAGAGATCGCACCAGCGGAAACTCGATCGCTTGAGAAGGTCGATCTCGGACATGATGAAGTCGCCGAGCGGAGCGATCTCGCCGGCATCGGCGCGGTCCCAGACATGCCCACACAGCGGACATTCGGTGGTCGCGAGCGGGACGACGGCGCCGCACTCAGGGCAGTCCTTTGTCGGGGCTTCATCGCCCGGCTCACGACCGTTCAGATCGACGTCCTGTTCCAGCGATCCGTGCAGCAAGGTCGAGGTACCGAAATCAAGCACGATGCAATCGGTCTTGATGACGCCCGGATGCTCTTCGGGCGAGATGGTGCGCAAGCCCCGGCCCACCATCTGGATCATGGTCGACTTGTAGGAGCTGGGCCGCAGCAACACGACGCAGCTTGTCGGCGGGTGATCCCAGCCCTCGGTCAGCACCGCAACATTGACGATGACCCGCAGCTTGCCGCTGGCGTAGGCCGCCAGCGTCGCCTTGCGATCCGCATCAGCCATTTCGCCATGGATGAAGCCTGCCGCGACGCCAGCCGCATTGAATGCGTCCGTGACATTGCGCGCGTGACTGATCGTGGAGCAAAACACCACGGTCTGACGCTCGCCGGCTTTTTCGCGCCAGTGACGGATCACCGCTTCCGTGACCGGAGAGCGGTTCATGATGGCATCCACCTCCGCCATGTCGAAGTCGTCGGCGGTGCGACGCACCTTGTTGAGTTCATCCTGCACGCCGACATCGATGACGAAAGTGCGTGGGGGAACGAGGTGGCCGGATGCGATCAGCTCACCGATGCGGATCTGGTCTGCGACGTTAGAGAAGACAGGCCGAAGCCCGCGCTTGTCGGCCCGGTTCGGCGTCGCCGTGACACCGTAGATCCGGCACATTGGATTGCGGTGAAGCGCGGTGTCGATGATCCGGCGATAGCTGTCGGCTGCGGCGTGATGTGCTTCATCGATCACCAGAAGGTCGATGGCCGGCATCTGATCGAGATTGTCTTTGCGCGCGAGTGTCGGGACCATCGCGAAGGTCACCTGTCCGCGCCAGGATTTCTCCTTGGCGTCAACGATCGACGTAGTGAGCTGGGGATTGACCCGGCCGAACTTGTTGAGGTTCTGACCGGTCAGCTCATCGCGATGGGCAAGGACACACGCCTTGCCGCCCGTGCCCTTTGCAGGCTCGCCGATCATGCGTCCGGTGACGGCCGAGAGCATGATCGTCTTGCCTGCACCTGTCGGGGCGACCGCAAGGGTGTTTCCGTGTTCGTCGAGCGCATGGATGCTGCGCTCCACGAACTGCTTCTGGCGGGGACGCAAAAGCATGGCGCCCTCCTTATTGTGCCCAGGACGGGCGAACGCCCGGCTTCGGCATGGAGGGCTGGGAAGCGCGGGGCTGAGCGGTGGCTTGCGCCGCCGCGCCGGCCATCCCCATGAGCGCCGCGTACTCCTTGTGATCCGGCGTCACCGCCGTGCGGATCTCGTTCTTCTCTTCCCCGTTGGTGTCGGTGCCGACGTCGATCTTGGCGATGAACTCCAGCCCATCGAGATCGGTGAAGCCCGAGATCCGCCGCGCCGCTTGCGCCTGTGCCGAATTGTCCTTGTCCGAAATGCCGCGCGCAGAGTTCAGCATGCCGCGGATGAGGCTGCGGCCCATGTTCGTCCAGTCCGGGCCCTTGGGGCTGTAAAGCCCGATCAACGTGAAGATCTTCCTGCGGGCGTAGGGTCCCTCAAGCACCGTGAACTCGCCCGAGAGGTAGACCGAGCCGGTGGCGCCACGCGTGGCGTAGCCGCCGGTCCAGCCCTGCGCCGGATCGTCATAGCCGCCGGGGCGGATCGTCAGGCGCACCTTGGCGAGCGTGCCCTTCGGTATGATGTTGCTGTTCTGCTTGGCGTCGTTGAAGTCGTTCCAGGAACCAGTCATGGCTGGGGTCTCCTTGTCAGTCGTTTTCGGGATGGATGGGGGCAACGGCAGGCGATGCAGGCGGCGCAGCGGCAGGCGGGCTGCGATAGGCCAGGCGCTCTGACGCGGGTTTTGCAGGGCTGCGGATCTTCGCCATGAGGCGACCGAGGTGAGGCTCCTCGATCGGATCCAGCCGACCGGAACGGTCCTTCGCGGGGTAGTTCCAGGTGTTGATCGTCTGGCAGACGAAGGCGCGGAACGGCGCACCGGCGTCGTCCTTGATCTCCGCCATCGTCAGCACTTCATCGACGATGCCGGGCAACTCCAGGCCGGTCTTGGAACCATCGATCTGCGGCTGGAAGATCCGCCTGTTGAAGTCGTCCAGCTTCTCGTCGAGGATCCCGACGAACCAGACGTTCTTCGCCCGCGTGTGCTGCAGTTGCGTAAGCCACGCGATCATCTCGCGGCCGTGCAATCCATAGGCGCCGCGAATATCCGGCTTGCCTGTCTTGTCGGAGAAGGCTTCCGGCTGGCCCTTGCACCACTGGAAACACAGACGCCCAGCAACCGTGATCGAGTCGATGAAGACGGTCTGATAGCGATCAAGCGAAGCTGGATCGCCGAAGCGTTCGCACACGGCGGCGTAGTGGGCTTCGCTGTAGACCTGGTCATCGCGCAGCGCCGGATTGGGGCCGCCGATGAAGACCGCAAGGTCGCGGCATTCGGGCCATGTGCGGGGACGCACGCTGTCGCCGGGCCAGCCTTCGATAGCGAGATCGCCGGCTTCCAGGTCGATGAAGAGCGTGACCTTGGGATCAAGCGTCCAAAGCAAGCTCGTCTTGCCGATGCCGGACTTACCGAAGATGCAGCCTTTGACGCCACGCACTTCGGCCATGCGCTGATCGGCTGAGATGATGGGGAGCGCCATGATCAGCGCTCCGACTGGATGCGAGCGGCGAGGTCGACGGCCCGATCAGCACCGAGACCACCGGCATCGCGAGCGATCTGGCTGAGCTTGCGCAGCGCCTGCATCTTGTCGGCGACGTCGTTGAACTCGGCTTCCAAGCCCCGCATCGCGAAGGCGAGATCATCGATCGTCGCCTCGGAGATGGGCTTGGCTGCGATTTCGTCGTGCCCAGGCATGGCCGGGATCCGGATCGCATCAGGAAGCGAGGACAGGCTGTAATGAGCCTTGCGCAGCGCTTCGAGCGCAGACAGCGAGGCATCGGGCTTGGATTTGCCAAACGTGAACATGGGTTTCCTCTCAGTCGCGCAGGAGGCGGAAGGTCGGTTTGCCGGTCCTGAGCGTCCGAGCCGGTTCAAATGCGCGGCGGATCGCGTCGGGCCACGCGCCGTAGGCGCGCTCCGAGACCGAAAAGCTGATCTCGATGTATTGGCCGGGGTCTTCGCCAGAGCCGCGAATGGTCTCGACGAGCGCAGCGAGCTTGGCCTGGTCCCAGTCCACCTTCTTCGGCAGGTCGGCGACGATAGTGATTGCGCCATCGGTAAAGCGGACGATGCCCGTGTCCTTGGCGATGGCGGCACGGGCTTCACGTGCACGATCAGCGAACTTCTGGGCGATGGCGCCGTCGAGCCAGTCCTTCATCGACTTCGCGCTCTTCAGCGCGGCGTCAGCGTCCTCTTGGAGGACAGCCAGCACTTCGGATGGCATCGTGACGATGTCGCCGATCGGCATCGTGCGCAGCTGGTCGAGGGTGGGGGCGTTGGGGATCATGATCAGCGCGCCCCCGACGCAGCGGCGCGTTCCGCATTGTCCGTGGTGCTCGCGCGGATCTGCTCCCGCTCGTAATCCTCAACATCTTCGAGGCGGTACACGACGCGACCACCGAGCTTGACGAAGCGCGGGCCTTCACCCGTCCACCGCCACCGCTCCAGCGTGCGGTGGCTGATGTTCCACCGCGCAGCCAGGTCAATCTGGTTGAGATGTTTCGTAGCCATCTGAGTCTCCTTGGGTCTCTGACGAAAACCTGCGGAGAGGATGACGAAGGATCAGTATGGCGTCGTCGGGATGAGAAGTGGATCAGAAGGGGATGAAATCGAGCGAATTTCGCTGTGACGAGGGGATAGGGAGGGGGATGCCTGGGGGATGCGCACCAACCCCCGACCGATTAAAGCTCGGGATGACAGGACCATGCGCAGGGGGATCAGGAGAACTTCATGTTCAGCCGGTAACGCCCGCGTCGATCGGACTGGATGAGCTTGCGCCAGTCCGGCTGCGTCTTGAAGAGATCGGATAGCCGCGTACAGGACGAACCGGCTTTCGCAAGCACTGCTTTGCCGTGCTGCCACGGTCTGCCGGTGGCTGCAGCCTCATGGAGGATACGAACTACGCGGGCCTGGATGGATCCGAGGAAATAGGTCCGGTCGCCGAGGATTACCTCGCTGAAATCGTGCCTTTGCTCGAACACGGTCTGAACTGTGCGCTGTGTTCCGCCAAGCCCATGACGGCTTTCCGCGCGATCGCGCTCAACCCGTCGAACGACGAGTTCGTCCGCTTTGATCAGGATCCCATTCTTGGGTCGCAGCACGACGCAGTAGCGGTGCTCCGGCGCCTCAAAACGCTCGATCCGTGCTGCGCCCTCGTGGAAGAGCCGATAGGCATCCTGCGGGCGGAGGTCCTGCAGCCCGTGAAAGAGGCCTTGTTCTTCGGGGATGCTGAACCATTGGCCATCGTCCACCTCCTCGTAGCAACCTTGCTCTAGGCGAACGGCGAAAAGGCGAACGGATACCTTCAGGAGCCCGTTTTCCGCGAGATAGACGAGGTCGCGGTGGGGGACGCCCCAGCGGTCCTCAAGCTCATCCAGCGTGAAGTAATCCTTCTCGATTGTGGCCATTTCCGCACGCTCGCCCGTTTGAAGTTCACTTTATGTTCTAGCCCCTTGACGCGGACGGCGCAATCCTCTCTTATCCACAATATCCACACAGTCCACATATCGGACGGAGCATATGGACACCACATTGGCCGAAAGGCTCAGAGCCCGCGCACGGCAACTCGGCATGAACGCGAGGGAGGTAGCGGAGCAAGCACGCGTCAACAGGTCGTTCGTCTATGACATCATGCGCGGGCGTTCCGAGCACCCCAACCTAGAGAAGCTCGATAAGGTGGCTCGGGCCATTAAGGTCGACCGTGAATGGCTGCTGAAAGGCAAGGGAAAGGTCGAGGGTGACGAGCCCGAGATGGCAGAAGTTGACGCTTTCGTTGCCATCCCCTCCGTCGAGATCACCGCATCCATGGGGGGAGGTCAGATCGTCTCCGATGAGATCGAAGACGGCGAGCCCTACCACTTCAAGAACTCATGGATCACTCGTCGCCTGCGCGCCGATCCAGCAAACCTGAGGATCATGCATGTCGAAGGCGACAGCATGATGCCGACCCTTCAGGATGGAGACGTTGTTCTTGTCGATCTTGCGCGCTCTCTTCCGACACCGCCGGGCATTTTCGTGCTCTTCGATGGGATGGGCCTCGTCGCCAAACGGCTGGAGCACATTCCCAACTCCGACCCGCCCCGCGTGCGAGTGATCTCGGATAACACTTTCTATACGCCCTATGAGCGCACCGCTGACGAGATCAAAATCATCGGCCGTATCCGTTGGTTTGGCAGAGAGATATGAGAGTGAGCGATTCCATCATCCGCGGGCGCCGTCCGCTCTGAGTTGCCGGCCGGAGCAAGAACCTGCGCACCGCTTCTAATGACTCCGCAGAAACCTGATAAGCTGCTGATTTATATTGCGTATTTTCCGTTCGTGACTAAGCGTTTGCTTGGCGAATTTGATTGCGAACGGTCTCCATGCACACAGCGCTCTCCGGCCCAAACCCCATCGCTGCGGAACGCCTTCCGGCGGATGCCCGGCTCAATGAAGTCGCGCGCATTCTGGCTGTTGGCCTGAGGCGTATTCTCTCGGAACAGTCGAGTTCTTTATCTGCGCCAGGCGGAGAGAGTTCATTCGACATTCTCGCCCTCAAACGCCGTGTTGGTCGTCGCAAACCGAACAACCGAGTTGGAGGGTGATGATGGCAGTTGCCAGGAAGAAGATGGACGATGCGCCGATGCGGCCGCGTGAAAGCGCCGCCTCAGACGCGAGCGCGGTGGCGCAGCTTGCAGCGCTGAAGCAGATGTCGGTCGGGGAATTGAAGGCAAAGTGGGAGAGCCTTTTTCGCTCGCCGGCGCCAAACAACAGCCGCAGCTACCTCGAACTGCGGCTCGGCTACCGGATCCAGGAACTGATGCTCGGCGGCCTGTCGCGCGAGACACGGCGAATGCTCGATCTTCTCGCCGATGAAATCGACGGGAAGCTGGGTCGAAAAGCCATCATTGAAGACGGTCGCAACCCCGTCGCAGGCACGCGGCTGGTGCGTGAATGGAATGGCGTCGAGCATACCGTCACTGTGCTGCGCGATGGCTTTGACTGGCAGGGGCGTAGGTTCAAATCGCTGTCGGCGGTCGCGCGGGCAATCACTGGCACGCAATGGAACGGCTACCGTTTCTTCGGGCTTCGTGAGGTCGGGAGGGATCCGCGATGAGCCGCGCGCCAACAACTGTTCTTACCATACCGCGTCGACTGCGCTGCGCGATCTACACGCGCAAGTCGAGCGAGGAAGGGCTCGACATGGAGTTCAACTCGCTCGATGCACAGCGTGAGGCCTGTGAAGCCTATGTCGCCAGCCAACGCGCCGAAGGTTGGGCCGCGATCCGCGAGCCCTATGACGATGGCGGCGTTTCGGGTGGCACGCTCGACCGGCCTGCGCTGAAGCGCCTTCTGGCCGATGTCGAAGCCGGGCTGATCGACGTAATCGTCGTCTACAAGATTGATCGGCTATCGCGATCCCTCATGGATTTCGCGCGCTTGGTCGAGATCTTCGAGCGGAACCAGGTGACCTTCGTGTCGGTGACCCAGTCGTTCAACACCACGACGTCGATGGGGCGCCTGACGCTGAACATCCTTCTGTCCTTCGCACAGTTCGAGCGCGAGGTGATCGGCGAGCGCATCCGCGACAAGGTTGCAGCATCCCGCAAGCGCGGCATGTGGATGGGCGGCTATGTGCCGCTTGGCTACGACGTGCGTGACCGCAAGCTCGTGGTCAACGAGAACGAAGCCGCCACGGTCCGGATGATCTTCCAGCGCTTCGCAGCGATTGGCTCCGCGACCATGCTGGCCAAGGCGCTGGCCGCCGAGGGTGTGCTGAACAAGCGCGGCAAGTTGGTCGACAAGGGCTTCCTCTACAAACTCATCAACAACCGGGTCTATCTCGGCGAAGCCGTTCACAAGGGAGCGGCATATCCCGGAGAGCACGCGGCGATCATTGATCAAGGTCTCTGGGACAACGTTCACGCCATCCTGCAGGAGAGCCCGCGTCTGCGGGCCAAGAACACGCGCGCCCAGACACCAGCGTTGCTCAAGGGAATCATCTTCACAGAGACCGGCACGGCGATGACGCCGACCGCGACCAAGAAGGGGTCGCGCCTCTATCGCTATTACGCGTCGATGGATCTGATCAGGAATCGCCCGATCGGCGAAAGCGCGGGGCCGCTGCGCTTGCCCGCTGCCATGGTGGAGGACGCCGTCATCGGTGAGATCCGGCGCATGATCCGCGCGCCAGAGATCGCGGCCAGGGCCCTCAAGATGCTGCGCGAGGAGAGCCCGACGACAGATGAGAAGGCGATCATCAAGGCGCTCGGCGAATTCGACCAGATCTGGACCGCTCTCTACCCGGCTGAGCAGACCCGTATCATCCAACTGCTAGTCGACAGAGTTACCGTCGGAACAAGCGGCATCGCCGTCGACCTGCGCCAGGAAGGGCTGGGATCGGTTCTGCGCGACATGATGGCGCTCCGCCAGAAGGAGGCCACCGTATGAGCGGTTCGTCGAACACAATCCGGGTCGTCATCCCGCTGAGCATCCGCAAGCGCAACGGGCGGCCGAAGATCCTGCCGCCCGAGGACCACTGCGCGCGCGAGAGCCGGACGCAGGACCCGCATGTGCTTCGTGCCGTCGCGCGGGCGTGGAAGTGGCGGCGGCAGCTGGAAAGCGGCACCGTACCCACCATTCAGGACATCGCCGTGGCGGAGAACGTATCGGACCGATTCGTAGGGCGGATGATCCGGTTGGCTTACCTGGCCCCGAGCGTCCTGGAGGCGCTGGTCATTGCCCGGCGCCCTCTGGCGATACCGATCAATGACCTGATGGCGGTCGCGGAATTGCCATGGGATCGACAGCCGCAGAAGGTGTTCGGGTAAGCAGGTCCGCGAAATTGAAGGAAAGTGTCTTCTCGGCACCCGAGTTCGGCGACAGTTGATGAGCTACGCCGGCACGGCAAGACCGACGCGCCATTAACGATGCGGGCTACGCAGCGGACTGGGCGATCTGCCACTGGCGGTGCAAGGCGCCAAGCGAAGCAGTGCTCCCGAGATTCATCGGGGCGGTAGGCTCGTTCTGCACGCCGCCACTCAAAGACCGAGGCGGGGCCGGCCCGTCACGCGGCCTCGCGCGCCTTTCCCGCGAGGAGCCGGCGCGGCAGCCGCCCATCTATCAGCGCGAGGCCCGCGCCGATCATGGCCATGCCAGCGAAGTGCTTGGGCTCCAGCCGCTCGCCCAGCACCAGCGCGCCGAGCAGGATGGCGCTCACCGGGATTAGGAAGGTTACGAGCAGGAGATTGGTCGCGCCTGCGGCAGCGAGGATGCGGAAGTAGAGGACGTAAGCCAGTGCGGTCGAGAGCACGCCGATGCCGAGCAGCGCGCTCCAGCCCGCGAGGCTCGGCGCTGGCAGCGTCCAGGGCTGCTCGACTAGCAGCGCGAGCGGCAGGAGGACGAGCGTGGATGCTGTCACTTGCCCCGTCGCAGTGGCGAGCGGCGGCACGCTCATGCGTTTGAAACGGCGGCCAAACACGCCCGCAAATGCATATGACAGCGCGGCTGCGAGGCAGGCGAGTTGTGCGGCAAGCTCAGTGCCGAGGCCCCCCAGCAGGTCCGCGCCCAACATCACGGCGACGCCCGCGAGGCCCACCACTACGCCCGCCGCCTTCCTCGCCGTGAGCCGCTCGTCGCGTGTGAGCAGGTGCGCGACCACGACCGTGAAGAGCGGCGTAGTGGCGTTTAGGATGGCAGCCAACCCGCTGGCAATGTGGTGCTGACCCCATACGAAAAGTGCGAAGGGGATGGCGTTGTTCAGTAGCCCCATGCCGAGGAAGGAGGCCCAAAGACCCGGGACGCGCGGCATCCGAACGCGAACGACCGCCAGGACGGCCCACAACACGACGGCGGCGATGCCGACGCGGGCGAGGACGATGGTGAGCGATGGCAGTTCGCGCACAGCAACGCCGTTGAAGAAGAACGACCCGCCCCAAAGCACTGACAGTGCGAGTAGCATCACCCATTCGCGCCCGCCCATCACCGGCGTTACCGCGCACACTTCGTTGCTGTTTCCTGCCATGACTGCCCCTCGATGCCCTAGAATATTTCGCTAGCAGGGGAACATGACTGAAACCATCCGTTTCTTGCTCTCGCATCAGGGCGAAGATCTACTTTTTACCCTTCTAGGCTGCTCCATCTCCATTCTGAAGCGGGCTCTGAGGGAGGGTCAACTTCACTAGGTTCGCCAGACGCGCAACAAGCTTTCATCCGAGATTGGCGAGCCGGCGGTGCGGATGCTGCGGGAGGGCGAGACGCAGCAACTGGTGCACACGGCGTCGATCTTGACGATAGCGGCCAAGATTGGCTGATCGGGCCAGCCACCGGACAAGTACCGAAACATGCAGAACGCGACACGTTCGCGGAGAACGAGCTCAACCGGGCCGTGCTCGACTGCACCTGCGCTCGGCGGAAGTTGATGAACTCTGTCGACGCGCCATTGACGGCGCCGGACTACGCAGGCGAGCGCCATCGTGCGCGGCATCATGCCCACCTTGGGCTGTCTCTGTTGATCCGGTAGCGGGCGCCCCCTCTGGAAAGAGGTCGGGTGACATCATCAGTCAAGCGATTGAAAGAGATACGCTTTCCTCTACCGAACCGGGCCGGGCGAGGTTCGTTCGGTTAGAGACACAAGCCGTTCAGAGACCGCATTTCGGCCTCGGGCCAGTCTCGGCGGTTCGGATGGTCCGGCCAAACCCCTTTGAAACCACGCGAAAATTTGGCGTCGTCGGGGCCACTGTCGGGGTTCGCGACGGAAATCTGGCGGATGGGGTGGGATTCGAACCCACGGTGGGCGTGAACCCACGGCGGTTTTCAAGACCGCTGCCTTAAACCACTCGGCCACCCATCCCGCCCCTCCGCCATAGCGTGCCGCCCCCCCGGCGTGGAAGGGGCCGCCCGCGTGCAGGATGCGTTGCCCTCGGCGCGCGGGCTGTGGCATCCCACGCGCATGCCTCTCACCCGGCGAATCGCCCTCTCCGCCGCCTTTGCCGCGCTGGCGCCCAGCGCCCGCGCCGCCACGCAAAGCTTCGAGGCCTTCCTCGAAGGCGTCCGCGCCGAAGCGCGCCGCGCCGGTGTCTCCCAGGCGACACTCGGCCGCGCGCTGTCGGGCATCCGCGCCAATGACCGGGTGCTGGAACTCGACCGCCGGCAGCCGGAATTCACCCAGACCTGGGAACAGTATCGCGACGCCCGCCTGTCCCAGAGCCGCATCGATGGCGGCCGCCGCGCCTTCGCCGACAACCGCGCGACGCTCGACGCCGTGCAGGCACGGTTTCGGGTCGCGCCGCGTGTCGTCGTCGCGATCTGGGGGCTTGAGACCAACTACGGCGGCTTCACCGGCAATTTCAACATCATCGAAAGCCTCGCGACCCTGGCCTGGGACGGCCGCCGCAGCGCCTATTTCCGGAATGAGCTGCTGGCGGCCCTGAAGATCCTCGAAGCCGGCCATGTGGCGCCGGAGCGCATGCGCGGCTCCTGGGCCGGCGCCATGGGCCATCCGCAATTCATGCCGTCCAATTTCGAGCGGCTGGCGGTGGATATGGATGGCGACGGGCGCCGGGACATCTGGGAAAGCCGGCCCGACGCGCTCGGCTCCATCGCCAATTACCTCGCCCGTTCCGGCTGGCGGGAGGAGGAGCTGTGGGGCAGGGAGGTGACGCTGCCCCAGGGCTTCGACCCCGAGCAGGCGCGGCGGGACAACACGAAGCCGCTGCGCGAATGGGTGCGGATGGGCGTGCGCCGGCCGGATGGCCAGCCGCTGCCGAGCCTCGACCTGGAGACGGCGATTCTGCTGCCCGGCGGGCCGCGCGGGCAGGCCTTCGCGGTCTATCCGAACTTCAACGTCATTCGCCGCTACAACCCGTCCAATTTCTACGCGCTTGTCGTCGGCATGCTGTCCGACCGCGTGAGCTGATAGCGGCCCCGTGACGAGATCGCGCATGCTCTGCGGCCTGGCCGGCGCGCTTTTGCTCGGCGCAATCGCCGGCTGCGCCCCGCGCCAGCAGGCCGCGCAGCCGCGCCTGCAGATCGGCGCGCCCTATCAGATGGGCGGCGTCTGGTCCTATCCGCGCGAGGATTTCGGCCTGACGCAGACCGGGATTGCCGCGGTCGCGGCCGACCGAAGCGCGGGGCGGCGCACCGCCAATGGCGAGACGCACGACCCCATGGCGCTGATGGCCGCGCACCGCACCCTGCAAATGCCCGCCATCCTGCGCGTGACGAACCTCGAGACCGGCCTTGAGATCGAGGTGCGGGTGAATGATCGCGGCCCCACCAATCCGGGCCGCGTGGTCGAGCTGTCGGGCCGCGCTGCGGAGTTGATCGGGCTGCGCCCCGGCGGCGCCGCACAGGTACGGATCGAGGTGAATGGCGAAGCCAGCCGCGCGCTCGCCGCCGGCCTGCCTTCCCCCGAGACACCGCGGATCGAGGTGGCGGCCGCCCCCGTGGCCGCGGTGCAGCGCGAAGAACTGGCGCCTCCGCCCGGCACCGGCCAGGCCAGTCGCGTCCGGGAGGCCCGCGCGCTGCCGGGCGTGCCGCTCGCGGCCGCCCAGCCCATGGGCGCCGCCGCCGCCCCGCCGGCGCGCCTGCCGGAACGTGTCACACGCGTTGCCGCCCAGCCCGGCCTGCTCTTCGTCGAGACCGCCAGCTTCTCCCGCCGCGACCTCGCGGAGCAGCAGGCGGCGCGGATCGGCGGGCGGGTGGAGGCGATCGGGCCGCGCAACCGCCAGACCTTCCGCGTGCGCATCGGGCCGCTGCCCAGTGTCGCGGAGGCTGATCGCGCGCTTGAGCGGACCCTGCGGGCCGGCGTATCGGAAGCACGCATCCTGGTAGACTGACCGCGAGTCGGCGCGGGCCGGCCGGCAGGGGCGAATTGGGGGGCGTGATGCGCCGTCGAGACATGATGCTGGCTGCCGCAGGCGTTGCCGCGGCCCAGGGGATCGGGATGCCGGCGCTGGCGCAGCAGCAGCGGCCAGCCGCCCAGCCGCCGCGCCCGCCCGCCCAGCCGCGCGCTCCCGCGCCGCCGCCCTCCACCCCGGCATCGAGCCCGCTCGGGCCAGTGGATACGCTCGCCCGCCAGGCGATCATGATCGACTTCGACACCGGCGCCGTGCTGCTCGAGAAGAACGTGGATGAGCGGATGCCGCCCGCTTCCATGTCGAAGCTGATGACGATGTATGTCGTCTTCGAGATGCTGAAGACGGGCCGCCTGCGCCTCGATCAGATGCTGCCGGTCAGCGAGCGCGCCTGGCGCATGGGCGGCTCCAAGATGTTCGTCCAGATCGGCAACCAGGTGCCGGTCGAGGCGCTGGCCCGCGGCGTGATCGTGCAATCGGGCAACGACGCCTGCATCGTGCTGGCGGAAGGCATCTCCGGCTCCGAAGCGCAATTCGCCGAGCTGATGAACGAGACGGCGCGGCGCATCGGGCTTCGCGCCAGCAACTTCCGCAATTCCACCGGCTGGCCCGACCCCGAGCACCGCATGACGGCGCGCGACCTGGCCACGCTGGCGCGGCGGATCATCACAGACCATCCCGAATACTACCGCTTCTACAATGAGCGCAGCTTCCGCTGGAGCGACATCACCCAGGAGAACCGCAACCCCACCCTGGCCCGCGTGCCAGGTGCCGACGGCCTCAAGACCGGCCATACGGAAGAAGCGGGCTTCGGGCTGACCGCGAGTGCGATGCGCGGCGGGCGGCGGCTGATCCTGGTGATCAACGGCCTGCCCTCCATGCGCGCCCGGGCCGAGGAAAGCGAGCGGCTGCTGGAATGGGGGTTCCGCGAGTTCGACAACGTCACGATGTTCCGCGCAGCCGAGACGGTGGAGGAAGCGCCGGTGTGGCTCGGCGACCGGCCGACCGTGCCGCTGGTCGCGGGCCGAGACCTGGTGCTGACCCTGCCGCGGCAGTGGCGCCGCAGCCTGCAGGCGCGCGTGCGCTACGAGGCGCCGATCCCCGCGCCGGTGGCCAAGGGCCAGGAACTCGGCCGGCTGGTCGTCTCCGGCCAGGGCGTGCCGGAGATGCAGGTGCCGCTCTATGCGGGGGCCGATGTGGACCGACTTGGCCTGCTGCCGCGCATCCCCGTCGTCATCGGGCGCTGGTTCGGCAGCTGAGCGCATGAGCGAGGGCGCCGCGCGCGGCCGCTTCATCACGCTGGAAGGCGGGGAAGGGGCAGGCAAGTCCACCCAGGCGCGGCGTCTGGCCGCGCATCTCTCGGACCAGGGCGTGCCTGTGCTGGTCACGCGGGAGCCGGGCGGCTCGGCCGGCGCCGAGAAGATCCGCAGCCTGTTGCTGGACGGCACCGGCTTCGACCCGGTGGCGGAGGCGATGCTGATGTTCGCCGCGCGGCGCGAGCATGTGGTGGCCACCATCCGCCCGGCGCTGGCCGCGGGGATGTGGGTGATCTGCGACCGCTTCGCGGATTCGACCCGCGCCTATCAGTGCCATGGCCAGGGCGTGCCGGGAGAGGTCTATCGCAAGCTGGCCGACCTCGCGCTGGAGGGGCTCGCGCCGGACCTGACGCTGATCCTCGACATTCCGCCCGAGGCTGGCATGGCGCGGGCCGCCGCGCGCGGCGTCGCGGCCGATCGGTATGAGAGGCTGGATGCGGGGTTCCATGCGCGGGTGCGCGCGGGGTTTCTCTCCATCGCCGCCGCCGAGCCTACGCGCTGCGCGGTGGTGGACGCGACGCGCGATGCGGAGGCCGTCTTCGCCGCGATCCGCGCCGAGCTTGGCGCCCGCCTCGGCCACTGATGGCCCGCGCCCCGAAACCCGTCGAGGTTGAGCCGGATGAGGAGCTTCCCGTCCGGGCCAATCCCGACCTTTTCGGGCATCACGCGGCGGCGGCGGCACTCGAGGCCGCGGCGCGGTCGGGCCGGCTGCCGCATGCCTGGCTGCTCTGTGGGCCGCCGGGGATCGGCAAGGCGACGCTCGGCTACCGTTTCGGCCGCTGGCTGCTGGCGGGCGGGACGGATCGGCCGCCGGGGCCGTCGCCGCTGCATCTCGATCCCGCCGACCCGGTCTTCCGCCGTATCGCGGCCGAGGCGCATGCGGATCTCCGTGTGCTGCGCCCTGTCGCCGATGGGCGGGTGAACAAGGAAATCCGGGTGGATGCGGTGCGCGCCGCGATCCGGTTTCTGGCGATGACCCCGGCCGAAGGCGCCTGGCGCTTCGTGCTGGTGGACCAGGCCGAGCAGATGCGCCCCGAGGCCGCCAATGCGCTGCTCAAGACGCTGGAGGAACCGCCCCCGCGGGCAGTGCTGATGTTGACGACCGCGGCCCCCGACCGGCTGCTGCCCACCATCCGCAGCCGCTGCCGCCGGTTGGAGCTGGAGCCGCTGGGCGCGGCGGAGATGGACACGCTGCTGATCCGGCTCCGGCCGGAGCTGAGCGCCGGCGACCGCCAGCGTCTCAGCCTGATGGCCGAAGGCGCGCCGGGCCGGGCGCTGCAATTCGCCGAAGGCGAGGGGCTGGCGCTGCAACAGCTGGTGGACCGCGTCCTGGCCGGGCTGGCCGCCGGCGAGCGGCGGGAATGGCACGCCATCGCGGAGGCTGTCGCGACGAAGCGGGACGGATCCTCCTTCGCCACCTTCATGGCGCTGCTCCGGCGCGAGATCTCGGCCGCCGCACGCCGCGCCGCGCGCGCCGAAGGGGCGCAGCCCGCCTGGCTCGCGCTGCGTCCGCTTGCCGAGTGGTCCACCCTGTGGGATAGCCTCGGCCGCCTCGCCGCCGAGACGGACGGGCTCAGCCTCGATCGCAAGCAGGCCGTGCTGACCGCCCTCGGCTGGCTCACACCGCCGCGGCGCTAGGGCCGGGGCGCAGCGGGAAGAACACCGTGCCAAGCGACACCGCGACCACCTCTCCTGGCCGGCCCTGCTTCATCACCACGCCGATCTATTATGTGAATGACCGGCCCCATATCGGGCATGCCTATACCTCGCTCGCGGCCGATGTGCTGGCCCGCTGGCGGCGGCTGGAGGGCAGGGAGGTCTTCTTCCTGACCGGCACGGATGAGCACGGCCAGAAGGTGGAGAAGGCGGCGAAGGATGCGGGGATGGACCCGCAGGCCTTCTGCGACCGCGTGAGCCAGCATTTCCGCGACCTGGTCGGCGTGATGGGGCTTTCGACCACGGACTTCATCCGCACCACGGAAGCGCGCCACAAGGACGCCTGCGCGGCGCTTTGGGAGGAGCTGGTCCGGCGCGGGGAGATCTACCTCGGCCATTACGAGGGCTGGTACGCGGTGCGCGACGAGGCCTTCTACGGCCCGGACGAGCTGACCGAGCGGGACGGGGTGAAATACGCCCCCTCCGGTGCGCCGGTGGAGTGGGTGCGGGAGCCGTCCTACTTCTTCCGCCTCTCGGCCTGGCAGGACCGGCTGCTGGCCTTCTATGAGGCCCATCCCGACTTCATCCTTCCTGCGAGCCGCCGCAACGAAGTCATTGCTTTTGTGAAGTCTGGCCTCGGCGATCTCTCGATCAGCCGCACCTCCTTCAGCTGGGGTGTGAAGGTGCCGGGCGATCCGGCGCATGTGATGTATGTGTGGCTGGATGCGCTAACCAACTACATCACGGCCGCCGGATATTCTTCTGATCCTAAAGCATTTGCGAAATGGTGGCCGGCCGATATCCACTTCGTCGGCAAGGACATCGTCCGCTTCCATGCGATCTACTGGCCGGCCTTCCTGATGGCTGCCGGGATCGCGCCCCCGCATCGCGTCTTCGCCCATGGCTGGTGGACGAATGAAGGGCAGAAGATCTCGAAGTCGCTCGGCAATGTCATTGATCCCGTGGCGCTTGTGCAGGAATTCGGCCTCGACCCGATCCGCTACTTCCTGCTGCGGGAGGTGCCCTTCGGCCAGGATGGCGATTTCTCCCGGGGTGCGCTGATCGGGCGGAACAATGGGGAACTGGCCAATGCGCTGGGCAACCTCGCCAACCGGACGCTGAGCCTGATCCAGAAGAATTGCGAGGCGAAGCTGCCCGCGCCCGCCTCGCGGTTGCCGGGCGATGCGGCGCTCGGCGCGCTGGTGGATGGGCTGCCCGGCCAGGTCGGCGCGCATCTGGACCGGCAGGAGTTCCACCTGGCGCTGGAAGCGGTGATGGCCGCCGCCCGCGAGGCGAATGGCTACATCACCGAACAGGCCCCCTGGGCGCTGAAAAAAACCGACCCGGCGCGTGGCGAGGCAGTACTGCGCCAGTTGCACGACGCGCTCCGCGTCTTCGCCACCGTCCTGCAGCCCTTCATGCCGACCACCATGGCGAAGCTTCTCGACCAGCTCGGCGTGCCGGAGGAGGCGAGGGGGCTGGGCTCGCTCGCCACCCCGCTGCCCGCCGGCCTGCCCCTGCCGCCGCCGAGCCCCTTGTTCGCGAAGATCGAGACCGCCTGACCATGCTGGTGGATAGCCACTGCCACCTCGATTACTTCCAAGGGGAAGAGCAGGACGCCGTGGTCGCCCGCGCGCGGGAGGCGGGCGTGACCACGATGGTCACGATCGGCACCCGTCTTGGCGAGCAGGCCGCGACGGTGCGCGAGATCGCCGGGCGCTATCAGGGCGTCTTCGCCACCGTCGGCATCCATCCCCACAATGCCGGTGAGCGCGCCGCGCCGACGGTGGACGAGATCCTCCAGGAAGCCGACCATCCGAAAGTGATCGGCATTGGCGAATCCGGGTTGGATTATTTCTACGACAAGGCCCCGCGGCCGATGCAGGCCGAGAGTTTCCGGGCGCATATCGCCGCCGCGCGCGTCTCCGGCCTGCCGCTGGTGATCCATGCCCGCGATGCGGATGCCGACATGGCCGCGATCCTGACGGACGAGAGCGGGAAGGGGGCGTTTCCCTTCCTGCTGCATTGCTTCTCCTCCGGCGCCGAGCTGGCGCGCACGGCCATCGGCCTCGGCGGCTATGTCTCCTTCAGCGGGATCCTGACCTTCCCGAAATCCGAGGAGAACCGCGCCATCGCGGCCGAGGTGCCGGCGGATCGGCTGCTGGTCGAGACGGACAGCCCCTACCTCGCGCCCGTGCCGCTGCGCGGCAAGCGCTGCGAGCCCGCCTATGCGGCGCACACCGCGGCGAAGCTCGCCGAGGTACGCGGGATGGGGCTGAAGGCTCTGGCGGACCTCACCACCGAGAACTTTCACCGTCTGTTCCAGCGGTCCCGGGCGGCCTGATCGGTGCTCCGCGTAACGCTTCTCGGCTGCGGCGGGTCGGGTGGCGTGCCGCAGTTGGGTGGGCCGGAGGAACGCGGCCATTGGGGCGCCTGCGACCCGGCGGAGCCGCGCAATCGCCGTACCCGCAGCGCCGCCTTGGTCGAGGACGCGGACGGACGCCGCCTGCTGATCGATGCCGGGCCCGATCTGCGCGCCCAGATGCTCGCCAACGGCTTCGGGCGGCTGGATGCGGTGGCCTTCACCCACACCCATGCCGATCACGTCATGGGCATGGACGAGCTGCGCATCGTCAATCGCCTCATCGCCGGGCCGCTCGATGCCTTCGGCACTTACGTCACCTTGTCGGAGCTGCGCACGCGCTTCGACTACGCCTTTCGCCCGCCGCCGCCGCAGGGCTTCTACCGGCCCTCGCTGGCGCCGCGGCCCGTCGCGCCGGGGGAGGTGGCGGTGATGGGCGGCATCCCGGTCCGCGTGTTCCGCCAGGACCACCGGGTCATGGATACGCTGGGCCTGCGCATCGGCGGCTTCGCCTACAGCACCGATGTCGTGGAGTTGCCGCCCGAAAGCCTGGAAGCGCTGCGTGGCCTCGACACCTGGGTGGTCGGCTGCTTTCAGCGCAGCCCGCATCCTGTGCATGCGCATGTGGCCAAGGTGCTGGATTGGGTGGCGGAGCTCCGGCCGCGGCGGACGGTGCTGACGCATATGGGCTTCGATCTCGATTGGGGCTGGATGGTCGCGAACCTGCCGCCCGGGATCGAGCCCGGCTTCGATGGCATGGTGCTGGAGGTGCCGGGCGGCTGAGCCGCCGGCGGCGCGCCGGTCGCGCGCCGGCCGCGCTGTCCACCGCCTTTCCCACAGGTCTTTTTTTTCCATAATATATCTTATGCGGCAAACGGACATGTGGATGGATGGGCCCCGTGACGCCTGGCTCGGCCTGCCTCGGCTTGCTCCCATCCCCGCCGCCTGCGATGCAGCGCCACCATCCGGAGGGCCGCATGAGCGACGCCAGCACCGCCATCATCAAGCTTCTCGACATCATGGCGCGGCTACGTGCCCCGGATGGCTGCCCCTGGGACCGCGAGCAGTCCTTCGCCACCATCGCGCCCTACACGATCGAGGAAGCCTATGAGGTCGCGGACGCCATCGGCCGCGGCCCGGATTTCCCTTCCCTGATGGATGAGCTCGGCGACCTGCTGTTCCAGGTCGTCTATCACGCCCAGATGGCCTCCGAACTGGGCCGGTTCGGCTTCGCCGAGGTCGCGGAGAGCATCAGCGCCAAGATGATCCGCCGCCACCCCCATGTGTTCGGCGAGGCCGAGCAGCGCTCCACCGAGGCCCAGACCGCCGCCTGGGAGGTCCAGAAGGCGGCCGAGCGCGCCGCGCGGGCCGAAACCGGGACGCTGGCCGGCATCCCGGCCGGGCTCCCTGCCCTCACCCGCGCCGTGAAACTGACCCGCCGCGCCGGCCGCGTTGGCTTCGACTGGCCGGATGCCGCGGCCGTCCTCGACAAGCTTGAGGAGGAAGCAGCGGAACTGCGCGCCGAGCTGCCCCAGGGAGAACGGGGCGCGGACCGCGCGCGGCTGGCCGATGAGCTGGGCGACCTGCTGTTCGTGCTGGCGAACTTGGCCCGAAAACTCGACCTCGACCCTGAGGCCTGCCTTGCCGGGGCGAATGCCAAGTTCGAGCGCCGCTTCGGCGCCGTGGAGCGGAGCCTGGCCGCTGAGGGCAAGGCGCCGCAGGATGTGGACCTCGCCACGATGGAAGCCGCCTGGGTTGCCGCCAAGGCCGCGGAACGCAGCCAGGGCTGAGAGACCGTTTGAGAACGCCGGACGGGTCGGATCCGCGGGCCTTTTCCGCCCTGGCGCCGTTGCCAGCCTTGCCGATACAACAAGCATCGGCGGCGTCCGGCGCCTAGCCAGGACGAAAAATCCCCTGCGGCTCCTCAGCCGCCGGCATTCTCAAACGGCCTCTGTGCCCCGACCCCGATTTTGTAAAGCCGATTTACAAGTCCGGCGCCCCGCGACCCGCGCCTGTAGTAGCGCTACAGATGCCCTTGTAGCGCTACGCATAAATCGAGCGAATCGAGAGGGTTGAGTGCTGACCAAAACAAGAACATTTGATCTCCATCGGGGTGCCCGCAGGCCACACCCGAAGCGCTGGCCCGACCTCGCAGGCGCGGGAGCGGCGAAGACTGGGGCAGGCAGCGCCCCACGGATCCACCGTAGGCCGCTGACGCCAGCCGGTTGACGCGCCGCGCCAGCCTGCCCACACCCGGCCCATGCCCTCGCCCCCCTTGCTGCATCTGCGCGACATCCGGCTTCGGCTCGGCTCCACCTGGCTGCTCGACGGCGCCGAGATCGCCGTCAGCGCCGGGGAGCGGGTCGCCCTCGTCGGCCGGAACGGCTCGGGCAAGTCCACCCTGCTGAAGGTCGCGGCCGGCATGATCGAGGCCGATGCCGGCACGCGCTTCCTGCAGCCCGGCGCGACGCTGCGCTACCTGCCGCAGGAGCCCGACCTTTCGGGCTTCGCCACCACCGGCGCTTTCGTGGAGGCCGGCCTCGCGCCCGGCGACGACCCGCACCGCGCCCGGCTGCTGCTGGAGGGCCTCGGCCTGACCGGGGAGGAAGACCCCGCGCGCCTGTCGGGCGGCGAGGCGCGCCGCGCGGCGCTGGCCCGCGTGCTGGCCCCCCGCCCCGACATCCTGCTGCTGGACGAACCCACCAACCACCTCGATCTGCCGGCGATCGAATGGCTGGAGGAAGAGCTGCTGAAGACCCGCGGCGCGCTGGTGCTGATCAGCCACGACCGCCGCTTCCTGGAGCGCCTGTCGCGCGCGATGGTCTGGCTCGACCGCGGCGCCGCCCGCCGGCTGGAGCAGGGCTTCGCCCAGTTCGAAACCTGGCGCGACCAGGTGCTGGAGGATGAGGAGCGGGAGGCCCACAAGCTCGCCCGGAAGATCGTGCGGGAGGAGCATTGGCTCCGCTACGGTGTCAGCGCGCGCCGCAAGCGCAATGTGAAGCGCCTCGCGGACCTGCACACGCTGCGCAAGCGCCGCAAGGAACGCGTTACCGCGCCGGGCACGGTGAAGATGACCGCGGCCGAAGCCGATGGCTCGGGCACGCTGGTCGTCGCGGCCGATCGGATCAGCAAGGCCTTCGGCGAGGCCGCGCCCGTGGTGCGCGACTTCTCCACCCGCATCATGCGCGGCGACCGGGTAGGCATCGTGGGGCCGAACGGCGCGGGCAAGACGACACTGCTGAAGATGCTGACCGGCACCCTGCCCCCGGATTCCGGCGAGGTGCGGCTCGGCACCAACCTGCAGATGGTCACGCTCGACCAGATGCGCGCCGGCCTCGACCCCGCCACCAGCCTGCAGGACGCGCTGACCGGCGGGCGCGGCGACCAGATCCGCGTCGGCACGGAGGTCAAGCACGTCGTCGGCTATATGAAGGACTTCCTCTTCGTGCCGGAGCAGGCGCGCACGCCGGTGGGCCACCTCTCGGGCGGCGAGCGCGGGCGGCTGATGCTGGCGCGTGCCCTCGCCCAGCCCTCCAACCTTCTGGTGCTGGACGAGCCGACCAACGACCTCGACCTCGAGACGCTCGACCTGCTGCAGGAGTTGGTGGGCGACTATCAGGGCACGGTGATCGTCGTCAGCCACGACCGCGACTTCCTCGACCGCGTTGCGACCAACGTCATCGCCTTCGAGGGTGACGGACGCTGGCAGGATTACGCGGGCGGCTATGCCGACATGGTCGCCCAGCGCGGCATCGGCGTGCAGGCCAAGCCCACCGCGACGGCGGCGGGCGAGGCCCCTGCCCCACGCGAAGCATCGGACGCGCCGCGCGCGGCTGCGAAGGCCAGGATGTCCTTCAAGGACAAGCACGCGCTGGAAACCCTGCCCGTGCGCATCGCGCAGCTGGAACGTGAGATCGCTGCCCTGCAGGGCCAGCTGGCCGATCCTGGCCTCTATACCCGCGACCCCGCCGGCTTCGCCGCCCGCACCAGCCTGATGGGCAAGAAGCAGGCCGAGCGCGACGCGGCGGAGGAGGAATGGCTCCGGCTCGAATTGCTGCGCGAGGAGCTGGAGGGCTGAGTCCAACGGGGCAGCGCCGGGTCGTGCCGCCTCCCGGCTTGCCGCCTTCCCCCGGCGGGAGGATGCTCACCGCCGCACCATGACACCTCAAGGCCAGCGCGAGCCGCGCATCCTTCTCGGCATCGGCTTCATGCTGCTGGCCTCCAGCCTGTTCCCGGTGATGAACGGGCTCGTGCAATGGCTATCGCCGCGCTACGCGTCGGAACAGATCATCTGGGCCCGCATCACCGGCCAGTTGCTGATCATGGCCGCGATCATGCTGCCCGCCGCGGGCTGGCGCATCTTCGCGACAAAGCGGCCGGGGCTGCAGATCGCGCGCTCGCTCTGCCAGGCGAGTTCGACATCCTTCTATTTCTTCGCGGTGGTCACGCTCTCGCTGTCCAAGGCGACGGCGATCGGCTTCCTCACGCCCTTCGTCGTCGCGCTGCTGGCTTGGCCGCTGCTGGGCGAAAGGCCGGAGGCGCGGCGCATGGCCGCGGTTGCGGTCGCCTTCATCGGCGTGCTGGTGGTGATACGCCCGGGCAGCGCGAGCTTCGAATTCGCCACGCTGCTCGTGCTCGGCAATGTCGCCGCCTATGCGATGTACCAGGTGCTGACGCGGAAGGTCGCGGCCTACGATTCCACTGATACCTCCGTGCTCTGGAGCGCGCTGGCGGGTGCCGTGATCATGTCGGCGATCGTCCCCTTCCATTGGGTGACGCCGCAGAGCCTGGCGGATGCCGCGGCCTTCCTCGCGCTGGGCGCGATCGGCGCGGCGGGGCATTGGTGCGTGGCGCGCGCGCTCGGCCTCGGGCCGGCCGCGGTCATCTCGCCCTTCCAGTACTGGCAGATCGTCGGCGCGACGATGGCGGGCTTCATCGTCACGGGCCTCGGCCCCGACATGCCGACGGTGATCGGCGCGGCGATCGTGGTCGCGGCCGGCGTCTTTCTTGCCATTGTCGAGGGGCGGCGCCGGCGCGCGTGACCGGCCGGGCCGGGCATGGCAGGAGAGCATGGTGATGAGGGAGCGTACCGGATGACGGTCGGCGTCGGCGGGTCGGATTTCGCAACCGAGCTGAAGGGCATCCGCAACCAGCGGGATGCGGTGCCGCCGATCAGCCCGGCCGAGCACGCCGCGCGTGTCGAGCGCGCCCAGGCGCGCATGCGCGAGCTTGGCCTCGCCGCCCTCTGGCTCGACGGGACGACGAACCTCACCTGGCTCACGGGGCTCCGGCACGGCCAGTCCGAACGCCCGGTCGGCGCCGTGCTGCCCGCGCGCGGCCCCCTCACCTACCTCTCGCCCGCCTTCGAAGTGGAGCGCATCCGCACCATGCTGGCCCTGCCCGGCGAGGTCCGCGGCTGGGAGGAGGATGAGGACCCCTACGCGCTGTTCGCCGAGATCCTCCGGGAGGCCGATGTCGCCGGCGGCACGGTCGCGCTGGACGACATGGCACGCGTCTTCGTGGCGGAAGGGATGCGCGCGGCGCTGCCGAACCACCGCTTCGTCGCCTCCGGCCCCGTCACCAGCCACCTGCGGGAGCGCAAGACCGAGCAGGAGGTCGCGATCCTGCGCCAGGCGATGGGCATGACGCTCGAGATCCAGGCGGCCTGCGCGCGGGCATTGCAGCCCGGCGTCACCACGACTGAGGTGATGGAATTCCTGACCCTCGCGCATCGCCGCGCCGGCTTCGACGGCGGACCGAGCTTCGGCATCGTGCTGTTCGGTGAGCCGACCGCCTATCCGCATGGCGTGCCCTATCCGCAGACGCTGCAGGAAGGCGATGTGGTGCTGGTGGATGTCGGCGCGCCGCTGCATGGCTATGTCTCCGACATCACTCGCAGCTACGTCTTCGGCACGCCCAATGCGCGGCAGCGGGAGATCTGGAACCTGTCGCACCGCGCCCAGGCCGCCGGCTTCGCCGCCGCCCGTCCCGGCGCGCCGTGCGGCGCGATCGACGATGCCTGCCGGGCAGAGGTGGTAAAGGCCGGATTCGGCCCTGGCTATAAGGTGCCCGGCCTGCCGCATCGCACCGGCCATGGCATCGGGATGGATGTCCACGAAGCACCCTACTTCGTGGGCTCCAACCGCGCGCCGCTGGCCGTCGGCAACACCGGCTCCATCGAGCCGACCATCGCCATCTACGGCGAATTCGGCATCCGGCTCGAGGACCATATCGTGGTGACGGAGACCGGCGCGGCCTGGCTGACGCCGCCGGCGCGGTCGGTGGACGATCCTTTTGGGCTCGACTGACGCGGCATGACGGCGGGCGGTCCGGGAGGTGGCTTCCTCGTAACGGACCACCCCCCTTGCGGGACTGGAAGGCGATGCCTCTTATGGGGCTGTTCGGGATGTTCCAAGGGAGCCAAACGCTAATGTCCCCTCGTCTTCTGCTGCCCGCCCTCGCTGCTGCCGCCATCGGGTTCGCCCCCGCCGCGCAGGCGCAGAACGCTGAAGCCGGGCGCACCGTGTTCAACCAGTGCCGCGCCTGCCACACCATCGATGCGGGCGGGCGCAACGGCGTCGGGCCGAACCTGCATGGCGTGGTCGGCCGCGCCGCCGGGGCGGTGCAGGGCTTCCGCTACTCGGCCAATATGCAGCAGCTGGCCCAGGGCGGCCTGACCTGGACGCCCGAGAACCTCGGCCGCTACCTGAACAACCCGAAGGATGTCGTGCCGCAGGGCTCGATGGCCTTCGCTGGCGTGCGCAATGAAGAGCAGCGCGCCAACCTGATCGCCTTCCTGCAGACGCAGCGCTGAGCGTTCAACGCGAGAAGAGCGGCGCGCGGAGGTCTAGCACCTCCGCCGCCGCCTCCTCGAAGGCGGCCAGCTCCGCCTCCCCGACCACGAGCGACAGCGCGATCATGCCGCGCCGGGCGATGTAGAAGCCTCGCTCCAGCAGGTCGAGAAACAGCAATTCCTTCAGCACCTGGTCGCCCGCCGCCGCCTCCGCGGCGTTGAGCGGCGGCGCCGCTGCGACATGCAGGCAGAGCATGCTGCCGCGCCCGGTCCAGTGCAGCGGCAAGCCACGCCGCGCTGCCATGGCGTTCAGTGACGCCCGCAGCGAATCGCCCCGCGCATTCAGCGCGCGCGCGGCGTCTGGCGTGTACACCTCGCCCAATGCAGCGATGCCGGCCGACATGGTCAGTACATTGTTGTTGAAGGTGCCTGCATGCGGCACCGCATCGGCGCGCCGCGGGTCGAACATCGCCATCAGCGCCGCGCGCCCGCCGAAGGCGCCGAAGCTCATGCCCCCGCCGACATACTTCCCAAGAGTCGTCAGGTCCGGCGTGACGCCGCACGCCTCCTGCAAGCCGCCGGGCGCGAGGCGGCTGGTCATCACCTCGTCGAAGATCAGAGCCGCGCCGGTCTCATCCGCCAGCGCCCGCAACCCTTCGAGGAAGCCCTGCTCCGCCGGGATGCAGCCGCCGCCACCCATCATCGGCTCCAAGATGATGGCCGCGAGGTCGCCGGCGTGCTCCCGCGCAAGTTGCTGCGCGGCGGCGAGGTCGTTGTAGGGCGCGGCGATGGTTCGGTGCGGCACGTTCACCGCCGCCGCCCCTTTGCCGAAGCCGAACAGGCTGCCGTGGTAGCAGCCCTCGAAGCCGAGAATGGTGCGCTTTCCTGTCGCGATGGTCGCGCAGGCCAAGGCCATCAGGTTGGCCTCGGTGCCGGAATTGGTGAAGCGCACGCGCTCGATCGAGCGAAATCGGTCGCAGACCAGCCGGGCGAAGCGCGCCTCATACCCGTTATGCGCCGTCAGGTTCACGCCGCCCTCCAGCGCGCGGATCACCGCGGCGCGGATCGCGGGATGCGAATGGCCGAAGAGCCCTGCGGTGTATTCGCCCGCCAGATTCACATAGGCGAGGCCATCCGCATCCTCGATCCGGCACCCCTCCCCGCGGAGCGCGGTGAAGGGGAAGGGTCCGTGGAACAGCACGGTGCGGGTGTTGCCGCCCGGCATGACCTCGGCGGCCGCCAGGTGCCGCGCCTGGCTTTCGGGGCGGCGGCGAGCATAGGTCTCGCGCGCCTCCGTCAGCGCGTCTTCCACGGTCGCATTGCGGCCATGCGCCTGCACCGTGCCTGCCCCGGTTCCCATCCCGCGCCTCCACCGCATCTTTTCGTGGAGTCCATTCTTGCGCATCGCCGCCGCCCCGCAACAAGAGAGCGGTAGGTGCCAGCCGAATCACCCGAGGAGCCAAGCTGCATGACCGGCCTGCTGAACGGTCCCCTGGAAGGTCTTCGTGTCGTCGAGGTCTCGGCCTTCGTCGCCGCCCCGATGGGCGGCATGACGCTCGCGCAGCTCGGCGCGGAGGTGATCCGCATCGACCCGATCGGGGGCAATATCGACATCGGCCGCTGGCCGCTCGCGCCCTCCGGCACCAGCCTCTACTGGACGGCGCTGAACAAGGGGAAGCGCTCGGTCACGCTGGCGCTGAACACGCCGGAGGGCCGGGAGATCGCGACGTCGCTCATCGCCGAGGCCGGCGTGCTGCTCACCAACCTGCCGGCCTCCGAGGGCTGGATGTCCTATGCGAGCCTCGTGCAGCGGCGGCCCGACCTGATCATGATGCGCCTGACCGGCACGCAGGATGGCGGCAACGCCATCGACTACACGGTGAATGCCGCCGTCGGCTTCCCCGTCGCGACCGGCGAGGATGAGCGGCCGATCAACCATGTGCTGCCGGCCTGGGATGTCGCCGCCGGGCTTTATCTCTGCACTGGCCTGCTCGCCGCGGAACGCCGCCGCACGCGCACCGGCCAGGGCGGGGAAGTGACGCTCGCGCTCTCGGACGTCGCCTACGCGACGGCGGCAAACCTTGGCTATGTCGCGGATGTGCAGGTGAATGGCGCGGTGCGCCCACCGCTCGGCAATTGGCTCTACGGCGCCTTCGGGCGGGATTTCGCGACCAAGGACGGGCGGCGCGTGATGCTCGCCGCCATCTCCAACCGGCAATGGCGCGCCATCGGCAAGGCGACGGGGCTGGCGGAGAAGCTCGCCTTGATCGGCCAGGTGATGGATGTGGACCTCGACGATGAGGGCGGCCGCTATGCGGCCCGCGAAGCGATCGCGGCCGTGCTCGCCCCCTGGTTCGCCGCCCGCGCGCTGGCGGAGATTCGCGCGGCGCTCGATGGCTCGGGCGTGCTCTGGGGGCCCTATCAGGATTTCGGCCAGATGGTGCGGGAGGACCCGCGCTGCTCTCCCGCCAACCCGCTGTTCCAGGAGATTGAGCAGCCGGGCGTTGGGCGGGTGCTGGCCCCGGCCTCGCCCTTGCAGCCCGCCCTGCCCCCGCGCCCTGCCCCGCGACTTGGCGGCGACACGGATGCGGTGCTGGCGCAGCTGCTGGGCTTGTCCCCTGACCGCATCGCGGCCTATCGCGAGGCGGGAATTCTGGCGCGCCACGAAGGATGAGCTGAGTAGCCATGACTGAGGTGCTGACGAGCTGCCGCACGGCGATCACGGCGGCGGAGACGATGCTGGCCACGGGCCGCGCCACGCTCGGCGCACGGCTTGCGCCGGGTGGCCGGCTGGATGGCGGGGCGCTGGAAGCCGAGCAGATGGGCGCGCATGGCCTCGCCTGGGCCGCGACCTATGTCGAGGCGCTGCGCCAGGCGCTGCGCTGGGCGGAGCGGCTGCAGGCCAATGGGCGCTTCACCGGCACGGAACAGGCGATCCTGCTGCTCGGCGTCGCGGAATATGGCGCGCAGCTCGCGGGCGGGATCGCGATGAGCCAGGTGGAATGCGCGCGCCCCGCCGATTGGGGCGCGGCGCCGGAGGCCGAGGCGGCGCTGCGTGCCGCGCTCGCCCCCTTCACGCCGGCAGCGCTTGCCTCTGCGCGCGGCACGCTCGTTGCGGCTCTGGCGGCCGGCGATTTCGGCGCGATCGGCCTCGACGACCCCGAGATGGAAATGCTGCGCGAGAGCTTCGCGCGCTTCACCGCCGCAGAGGTCACACCCTTCGCGCAATCCTGGCACGATGAGAATGCGCTGATCCCGCTCGAGCTGATCGGCAAGCTCGCGGAGCTCGGCACCTTCGGCGTGACGATCCCGGAAGCGCATGGGGGCTTGGGCTTGGGCAAGGTCGCGATGTGCCTGGCCAGCGAGATGCTGTCGGAAGGCTATGTCGGGGTGGGGAGCCTCGGCACCCGCAGCGAGATCGCGGGCGAGCTGATCGCACTCAACGGCACGGATGCGCAGAAGGCGCGCTGGCTGCCCGGCATCGCTTCGGGCGAGATTCTGCCGACGGCGGTCTTCACCGAGCCCAACACCGGATCGGACCTGGCGAACCTCCGCACCCGCGCGGTGCGAGAGGGCGATGTCTTCAAGGTCTATGGCGCGAAGACCTGGATCACGCATGGCTCACGCAGCGATGTCATGACGCTGCTGGTCCGCACCAACCCCGACGCGCCAGGCCACAAGGGGCTGTCCATGCTGCTGGCCGAAAAGCCGCGCGGCACGGATGACAACCTCTTCCCCGCGCCGGGCATGTCGGGCTCGGAGATCCATGTCCTCGGCTATCGCGGCATGCGCGAATACGAGATCGCCTTCGAAGGCTTCGAGGTGCCGGTCGCCAATCTGCTCGGCGGCGTCGAGGGCCAGGGGTTCCGTCAGCTGATGGAGACCTTCGAAAGCGCGCGTATCCAGACCGCGGCGCGCGCGCTGGGTGTGGCGCAGAACGCGCTCACCCTCGGGCTCGATTACGCCAAGACGCGCATCCAGTTCGGCAAGGCGATCATCGGCTTCCCGCGCGTCGCATCCAAGCTCGCGATGATGGCGGTGGAGACGATGTTCGCCCGCCAGCTGACCTACTTCGCCGCGAAGGAGAAGGATGCCGGCCGGCGCTGCGACGTGGAGGCCGGGATGGCGAAGCTGCTCGCCGCCCGCATCGCCTTCGCCAATGCCGATGCCGCGCTGCAGGTGCATGGCGGCAACGGCTATGCGCTGGAATACCCGATCAGCCGCGTGCTGTGCGATGCGCGCGTGCTCTCGATCTTCGAGGGCGCGGCGGAGATCCAGGCCCACATCATCGCCCGCGGCATCCTCGGGCGGGTCAACTAAACGCGCATCCCTCCCCCTGGCAGGGGGGGAGGGTCAGTGTCCTTGAAACCCGCTAGACTGCGGGAACACTCCCCATCCAACCCATCTCCGCCCTGGCGGGGATGGGCTTGAAAGCCCCTGCCCTTGCCCTTCCCCACCCTCCCCGCCCCGCTCGCCGCCGCCCTCGCGGCCAAGGGCTATGCCGAGCCGACCCCGGTGCAGGAGGCCGTGCTGGCCGAGGGAACGGCGGGGCGCGACCTGCTGGTCTCGGCCCAGACCGGCTCCGGCAAGACGGTCGCTTTCGGCATCGCACTGGCGCCCGACCTGCTGGGGGATGCCGTGCGGATGGGACCGCCGCGGGTGCCGCTGGCGCTCGCCATTGCGCCGACGCGGGAATTGGCGCTGCAGGTGCAGCAGGAACTCGCCTGGCTCTATGCCGGTGCCGGTGCGCGCGTCGTCGCCTGCGTCGGCGGCACGGACCCGCGCGCGGAACGCCGGCAGCTCGACATGGGCGCGCATATCGTCGTCGGCACGCCGGGGCGGCTCCGCGACCATCTGGAGCGCGGCACGCTCGAACTCGGTGAACTCCGCGCCGTCGTCCTCGACGAGGCGGATGAGATGCTCGACATGGGCTTCCGGGACGAGCTGGAAGCCATCCTCGACGTCACGCCGGCCACGCGCCGCACGCTGCTCTTCTCCGCGACCATCCCGAAGGAGATCGGGGAGCTTGCCCGGCGCTACCAGCGGGACGCGCTACGCATCGCCGCGACCGGCGAAGGCGGAGCACATCGCGACATCACCTACCAGGCCGTCGTCACCGGCCCGCGCGATGCGGAACGCGCGCTGGTCAATGTGCTGCGCTGGCATGAGGAACGCGCCATCGTCTTCTGCGCGACGCGCGCGGCCGTGGCCCGGCTGCACGGCAACCTGACGGAGCGCGGCTTTTCCGTCGTCGCGCTGTCGGGGGAGCTTAGCCAGGCGGAGCGGAACCGCGCACTGCAGGCGCTGCGCGACCGGCGCGCGCAGATCTGCGTCGCCACCGATGTCGCCGCGCGCGGCATCGACCTGCCCGATCTCGGCCTCGTCGTGCATGCCGAATTGCCGCGCGACAAGGAAACGTTGCTGCACCGCTCGGGCCGCACGGGGCGCGCGGGGCGCAAAGGCGCGGCCGTGCTGCTGGTGCCGGCGACCCGCCGGCGCATCGCCGAACGCCTGCTGGCCGGCGCGCGGGTCCAGGCCGAATGGGGCCCGCCGCCCTCGGCCGAGAAGATCATCGCCCGCGATGGCGAGCGTCTGGTGGCCGAAGCCGTCGCCGCCGCTGAGGCCGCTTCCGCCGAGCCCGACGCGATCGCCCTTGGCCGGGCGGTGCTGGAGAAGCATGGCGCGGAGGCCGTCGCCGCGGCGCTGCTGCGCGCGCTGGGTGCCAAGCTGCCGGCGCCCGAGGACCTCGACCCGCCCGAGCCCGCACCGCGCGCCCCGCGCGAGCCGCGCCCCGGGCAGCAGGGCGGCGGCGAGGGCGTGTGGTTCCGCTTGAGCGTCGGGCGCAACCGCAACGCCGATCCGCGCTGGCTGCTGCCCTTCCTGTGCCGGCGGGGGCATGTGACGCGCCAGGAGATCGGCCGCATCTCGGTGCTGGACCGCGAGACCCGCGTCGAGATCGCGCCCTGGGCCGCCGAGCGCTTCGCCGCCGCCGCCAGCCGCCCGGATGCGGATGACGAGGACATCGCGATCGCCCTGGTTCGTCCGGAGGGCGGCGAACGGCCCGCTCGCCCGCCGGCTGGCGGACGCCCTGTTCGGCGCCCCTCGGGCCCGGCGCCTGTCCGCCACCGCACGCCACGCGGTCGGCCGGGCTGACGGTCGGCCGCCGAACCTCAGATCGCGAAGTCGAGCGGCTCGGTCTGCGGGCGGCGGAGCCCGGCCTGGGTCGCACGGCGCAGCAGATCGCCGACGGTCAGCAGCGCCAGCCTCTCCTGCAGCAGCCCATCCAGCTCTGCCCAGAGCGGCCAGGTGACCGCAGCGGCCAGAAGCCCGGCGGGGGCCGGGATTGCATCCTCCGGATCGCGCAGCGCCTCCACGATATCCACCAGCGGAATGGCGCGCGGGGCGCGGGCCAGGCGATAGCCGCCGCGCGGCCCGCGGGTGCTGTCGAGCAAGCCCGCGCGCGTCAGCGCCTGCAACAACGGCTCGATCCCCCGCCGCTGCGCGCCGAGCCGTTCCGCGATGTCGGCAGCCCCCGTCGCCTCCGCGCCGCGGCCGGCGTGGAAGGCGACATCGAGCACGATGTCCACCGCCATCAGCGCGCGGTCGCGTTTCAGCAGCATCAGCCGACCGTGATGCGCGCGGTGCTGCGCGCGCTGCGCCCGCGCTCGTCGCTGAAGGTCACTTCGATCTCGCTGCTCTGATCGAGGCGGAGGAAGAAGACGTGGAAGGGATTGGCCGAGCTGCCATTGCGCAGCTCCGCCTGGAGCGCGACCGCGCCATTCACGCGGACCACCATGCGGGTCAGCATGTCGCGCGGCACTGCCCGCCCTCCCTCCTGCCGGAGGCCGGTTTCCATCGGGTGCTCGACCAAGGTGCGGATCTCGACCGCCTCGCCAGGCCGGGCGGAGCGCGGCACGCGGAGCCGCGGGGCAGAAAGCGTGCCGCTCACGACAGGCACCCCCCGGTGGTAACGCGCACTTCGGCGGCGGCGCGACGCACGCTGCCGTCGCTCATCTGCGCGAGCACGACGATGCGCTGTTCCTCCGCCAGGCGGATGCGGGTCTGTATTTCGGCGCGCGCCAGCAGCGGCGTCAGCCGAAAACTGGCGACGCCGGGCGTCGGGTTGCGCGTGGCGAAGACATGGATCGCGGTGACGTGCTGCGCCGCGGTCTGGGGGCTGTCCACCTGCACGGTGATGGGCACCTGGCCGCCATTCTCAGCGACCGTGGGCGCGCGCAAAGTGATGCCGCCATCCTCGATGCGCGCCGAGCCCACCTGTTCGCGGATCGCGGCCTCGAGCTCGGCCTCGGTCGCCGCGCCGGCAGGCAGCGCGACCAAGGCGAGCGCGGCACCCAATGCCGCGCGGCGGGTGAGCGAAGCCTCGGTCACCCGAACATCTCCCGCGTGATGCTCTCATACCAGGCATCGGCGTAGATCGCTTCCAACCGGCGCTGCTCGGCGAGGTTCCCGCGCGGCGAGACACCACCCGAATTCGGCACCTCAGCGATGGCCGTGCCCTCGGCATTCGGGCGGAAGATGCCGACGACGGAAATGCCGTAGTCGTCGCCCACGTGCGAATAGCAGGTGTTGTAATACAGCGCCGATGGCGGCGCCTCGTTGCGGAGAGAAGCCGCGGCCGAGGCGACGGCCTGCTTCGCCGTGCTGTTCGCGATGTAGCCCGATTTCGGCATCGGGCCCGGGATATTGGCATCGCCCACCACATGGATGCCGGGCGCCGCGCGGCTTTCGAAGGTGACCGGGTTCACCGGCACCCAGCCGGAATTGTCCGCAAGCCCCGCCTCGATCGCGATGCGCGCCGCCGATTGCGGCGGGATGACATTGGCGACTGCGACGCGGTGCTTCTCGCCGAACTCGCTTTCCAGCACGCGCTCGCGCGCATCCACGCGCACCACGCGGCCATCGCGGTTGGCGGGCACCCATTCGATCAGCCCGGGATAGAGCTCGTTCCAGGCATCCTGGAACAGGCCCTGCTTGCTGAAGGCGTCCTTCGCATCGAGCGCGAGGATTTTCGACCGCGGCTTATGGCGCTTCAGATAGCCCGCGATCACGCTGATCCGCTCATAGGGGCCGGGCGGGCAGCGGAAGGGATTGGCCGGGATCGCAATGCCGACCACGCCGCCATCGGGCATGGCTTCCAGCTGGCGGCGCAGCAGCAGGGTCTGCGCGCCATCGCCCGGCACCCAAGCATGCGGGATCGCTGCGGAGGCAGCCTCGTCATAACCCTCGATCGCACCCCAGCGCAGCGCGATGCCGGGGGAGAGGATCAGCCGGTCATAGGTCAGCGTCTGCCCGCCCGCGAGCCGCACGGTGCGGGCGTTGGCGTCGATACCGGCCGCCCAGTCATGCACCACGCGGACGCCGCGGGCGCGGAGCCCGTCATAGCCGTGGGAGATGTCAGAGATCTGCCGCGTGCCGCCGATCACCAGATTGCCATAGGGGCAAGTGACGAAGCGGGTCTTGGGCTCGACCAGCGTCACTTCCATCCAAGGGAAGCGCCGGCGGGCGAAGCCGGCGGCCGAGGCGCCGCCAAAGCCGCCGCCGATGACCACAAGCCGCGCCTGGGTCTGAGCCTCCACCCGCCGCGGCGCAGCGAGGGGGGCGAGGGCAGCAGCGCCGAGCAGCGCGCGGCGAGAGATGTTCGCGGTCATGCTCAGCGCCCCTGGCGTGCGAAATGCTCGGCCACCGCCGCGATCTCGGCGTCGGTGTAGCCGCGGGCGATGCGGCCCATGATGGTCCCGGGCCGCTCATTGGCGCGGAAGGCGAGCATGGCGGCACGCAGCTCCGCCGCGTCGCGACCGGCGATGGCGGGAATGCCCCCTGCCCCCGCGCCGCCCGGGCCATGGCAGCCATAGCAGCCCTCGGCGGCGAGCGGCGCCTGGGCGGCGGCGGGCGTGGCGGCGAGAAGAAGGGCGGCGAGGCCGCTGAGCAAGGGCAGTCGCATCATGATCCCCGATGCTGCGCCGTGGAATATCCGGCGTCGGATGGGGGTTGCGTATAATCCCCGATCCATGGCTGTCAAATTGAAAAAATTACGCAGCTGCTCGCGCGATCCGCGTGGAAGGATCCAGCCCAAACAAGGGCCTGAGGCGCAAACCCACCCAGTTTCCGGCCAAGGCGGGGAAGATCCATATCCAGCCATGCAGGCTGCCGCTGGCGATCCCGCCGAAGAAGGCGCTGATGTTGCAGCCCGACCCCAGAATCGCGCCATAGCCGAGCAGCAGCCCCCCCAGCACCGAGGCCGCCGCCGGCCCCACCGCGGGCAGCCGCCAGTCCCGCGCCCGGCCGGCCAGCGCCGCGGCCAACGCTGCGCCCGCGATCAGGCCGAGATCCATCAGCGTGGTGCGATCCGCCAGCACCGGGCGCAGCAGCGCCTCGGTGCGGGTCGGGTCCTCCCAGTAGAGCCAGAAGGCCGGGTCATCCCAGCCTGCGGCCTCGACCAGGCGGGAGCCCCAGAGCGGGAAGGCCGCGGTGATGGCCCAAGGCCGCCCGGCCAGGATCAGCGTCGCAAAGTTCAGCGCCACGAGCCCCACCGCACCCCAGACCAGCGGCCAGGGCCCGCGCAGCAGCGCCCCGCCGCGCCAGGGTAGCGGCTCCGCCGCGCCATGCCGGCGCCGCTCCAGCGCCGCGGCACCGAGCCAGGCGAGCCCCAGCACGGCCAGGCCGAGCACCAGCGCCGTGCCCGTGCCGAGCACGCCGGGCAGCGACACGGGGGGAAGCGTCGGCCAGTCCAGCCACCGCTCCCCATCCCAGGCGGCGAGCGTCGCGCCGGCGATGAAGGCGGCGAGCGTCAGCCACATCCGCGCCCCCTGCCCGCCACCCGCGGTGAACAAGGTGCCCGACCCGCAGCCACCGCCGAGCTGCATGCCGATTCCGAACAGGAAGGCGCCGAGCAGGAGCGCGGCGCCGACCGGGAAGACGAAGCCGCGCACCGGCTGGCCGAGCACAGCGCCCGCCTCCAGCGCCGGCAGGAACAGCAGCATCGCAAGGCCAAGCATCAGCAGCTGGGCGCGGAACGCCGCGCCACGCCCCTCGGCCAGAAGCCGCCGGAAGCCGCCAGCGAAGCTGAAGGTGGCGTGGAACAGCACGAGGCCGAGCGCCCCGCCGAGCCCCCACAGCGCCGCCGGCCGCCAGCCCTGCTGCGTGC
>JBJOMW010000015.1:0-100017 GCA_046052145.1 Pseudomonadota bacterium | reverse complement strand
GCACCTGCCGCGCCGTTTCCTCCGTCGCGCCGGGCGCCTTGGGGGCGGGCTTGTCGGCCAGCGGCTGGGCCAGCAGCAGCATCAGCAGCGCCGCGCCCGCCATGACCCAGAGCGTCCATTGCCAGCCGAGCCCCGCAATGCCGAAGCCTGCCAGCGGCACGACCATGAATTGTCCGAAGGACGACCCCGCCGTGCCGAGCCCGACCGCGCGGCCGCGCTGGCTTTCGGGCAGCAGCCGGGTGAGGGAGGCCATGATCACCGGCATCCCGGCCGCCGAAACGGCAATACCCATGACGACACCGCCGAAGAAGGTGAAGGCGGCCATGCTCTCGGCCAGCGACATCCCCGCGATCCCGACGGCGTAGAGCAGCGTGCCGCCCATCACCACGGCGCGGCCGCCGATCCGGTCTGCGATCTGGCCGCAGATCGGCTGGAAGATGCCGTTGAGCAGCACCGAGAGTGCGATGGCAAAGGCGAAGCCCGACGCGCTCCAGCCATGCGCTTCCGTCATCGGCGCGAGGAACAGGCCGAAGGATTGCCGGAGCCCCATGGCAAGGGCGGCGCCGGCAACGGCGCAGGCGATCAGGACGCCCATAGCGACCTTTGCGGATCCTTCTGGCATCGACGCAATCCCCGCCCGGTTCGATCCTGAGTGTCCCATGTCGGGCGCGGCGGCTCAACGCAGGCGTGAGGGCCGCCGGCGCATGGCTGGCCTGCACATGGCCTGCCTTTGGGCCTGGTCATCGGTGCCCACCGCCATGCCCTGGTTCTGCGGCTGCGCGGCATGCGGCTCGACACCCCATTGTGACGCACACGGCGCGAACACCGGTCGCGCAGCGTTGCGTTCCGCCACCGCCCGGGGATGCCGCAGCATGCGCCATATCGGCCATCAGCATTGGAGGATTTGCGTGGGGGAAACGATCCGCGTCGTCGGTGACGCAATGGTCTTCGGTCCGCGATCTGTGCAACTGCCGACGCATCACGGCCCGTGCTTGCGGAGGCGCGACAGTATCGCCTTGCGCCATCCGGGCGCCGCGGCGCGCGCACACCGCGCCGCTCTGCCATCGGTCGCGCAGGTGCGGCTGTGAGGGCCGCGCAGCGCAATCTTGCGGTTGTCGCGGGCGGGGCGGGGTTCCTCGGCTCGCATCTCTGCGACGCCTTGCTGGCCAAGGGCGCGGAGGTGATCTGCCTCGACAGCTTCCTCACCGGCCGGCGCGTCAACCTCGCGCATCTGTCGCATGAGCCACGCTTCGAGATGATCGAAGCCGATGTCTGCGACCCGCTGCCAGCCGCCCTGCTGCGCCGGACGAGCGAGATCGATGTCGTGTTCAACCTGGCCTGTGCGGCCTCCCCGCCGCATTACCAGGCCGATCCCGAGCACACGCTGCTGACCTGCGTGTTGGGCACGCGGCATCTGCTGAAGCTGGCCGAGGCCGCCGGTGCGCGCTTCGTGCAGGCCTCCACCAGCGAGGTCTATGGCGACCCCGAGGTTCACCCGCAGGAAGAAGCCTATCGCGGCGCGGTCAACCCGATCGGCCCACGTGCCTGCTACGATGAGGGCAAGCGCGCGGCGGAGACGCTCGCATTCGACTATGCGCGCGCGGGCCGCGCCGATGTGCGGGTGGCGCGCATCTTCAACACCTATGGCCCGCGCATGCGCGCCGATGATGGGCGCGTCGTCTCCAATGTGGTGGTGCAGGCGCTGGCGGGACGCGACATCACCATCTATGGCGATGGCAGCCAGACGCGCTCCTTCTGCTTTGTCGCCGATCTCATCGGCGGGCTGCAGCGCCTGGGCGCGCCGGGGACCCGGGCGCCGGGGCCCGTCAACCTCGGCAATCCGCAGGAACTGCGCGTGGATGAGCTGGTGGAGAAGGTGCTGGCGCTCACTGGCTCGCGCTCGGCCGTGGTGCTGCGGCCGCTGCCGGTGGATGATCCGCGCCGCCGCCGCCCCGATATCGCGTTGGCGCAGCGCCTGCTGGGCTGGGCGCCGCGCACGCAGCTGGAGGCCGGGCTAAAGGCGACCATCGCTTGGTTCGAGCACGAGCTGCGCCGCGAAGGCGCAGGGCCTGTGGCCGCCAACGACGCCATGCCGCTTGGCCGCCGTGTCGCGATGCAGCCGCAGCGGGAGTAGATCGCCGGGCCGGGCGGTGGCGCCCGGCCCTACCCGAGCCGCGCGGCGAGCGCCGGGGACAGGCCGATGCTCTCCACGGGCTGGTGTGGGATGAGCCCGGCCGGGCCGCGGCCGATCGCCGCGATCGCCGCGCGGACGCCTTCTTCGACCGAGCACAGCACGGGCACCGGCACGCGGGTGGCAAGCCGCGCGGCGAGCCCTGCCAGCCCGGCGCCGCCCAGGATGACGACCTCCGCCCCATCCTCCTCCGCTGAGGCCCGGCAGGCGGCGGCGAGCGAGGCCAGCGCGCCTTCGGGATCGCGGGCGATCTCGCCGCCCGAGGGCGCGACCGTGCGCACGCCGGCGAGCTGCGCGCCGACGCCGCGGGTGGCGAAGAATTCCTCGAGCATCGGCTTCCAGGCCGCCCCGCCCGTGACCACCCCGAAGCGCCGCCCTCCGGCCGCGGCGGCCGCGGCATCGGCCAGGCCCAGCACCGGCACCGGCGCCAATTCGCGCAGCGCATCCAGCCCAGGATCGCCGAAACAGCCGATCAGCACGGCATCCACACCCGCGCCATGCTCGGCCCAGGCATCGAGCGCGGCATGCGCCGCGATGGCCGAGGCCGCGCGGGAGGCGATGTAGCGCGCCCCGAAGCGCCCGGTCGCGCCCTCGAAGACGACACCTGCCGGCGCCATCCCATTGGCGATCCCGACCAGCTTGTCGGTGATGGAGGCGGTGGTGTTGGCGTTGATCAGCAGGATGCGCATGGCGCCTCCATCGCCTTCCCAGCAGGCGGAGGCAAGCCCGGGCCGGCCCCTGGGGCGTGACGCGCCGCGCGCGGCGGGCCAGGATGCGCTCCTGCACCGGAGGGACCCGAGAATGCGCAACGAAGACGAGATCTGGCGCCTGGTCGAGGCGAAGCGCGCCGAATTCATCGCACTCGCCGATCGGGTCTGGGGCATGCCCGAGCTCTGCTACGCCGAGGCCCGCTCGGCCGAGGAGCATCGGCAGATGCTGGAGCGCGAAGGCTTCCGGGTCACCACCAATGTCGCCGGCATCCCGACCGCGGTGATGGGCGAGGCGGGCGAGGAAGGGCCGGTCATCGCCATCCTCGGCGAATATGACGCGTTGCCGGGGCTCAGCCAGGAAGCGGGCGTGGCCGAGCCGCGGCCCGTGCCCGGCGAGACCAGCGGCCATGGCTGCGGCCACAATTTGCTCGGCGCCGGCGCGATGCTGGCGGCGGCGGCGGTGAAGGACTGGCTCGCGGCCAACGGCATCAAGGGGCGCGTGCGCTATTACGGCTGCCCGGCGGAAGAAGGCGGCGCGGCCAAGGGCTTCATGGTGCGCGAAGGCGCCTTCGACGATGTGGACATCGCCATCTCCTGGCACCCGGCCTGCTTCGCGGGCGTGAATGAGCCGAAGAGCCTGGCGAACACCCGCATCGACTTCACCTTCCATGGCCGTTCGGCGCACGCCGCCGCGCAGCCGCATCTCGGCCGCAGCGCGCTCGATGCCTGCGAGCTGATGAATGTCGGCGTGAACTACATGCGCGAGCACATGCCATCGGATGCGCGCATCCACTACGCCTATCTGGATGCGGGCGGGATCGCGCCGAACGTGGTGCAGGGGCGCGCCAAGATCCGCTACCTGATCCGCGCCCGCAACGTGGAGGAGCTGCGTCCGCTGGTCGAGCGCGTGCGCAAGATCGCCGATGGCGCGGCGCTGATGACGGAAACGCGAGTCGAGACGCAGGTGATCTCCGCCGTCTCCGATCTGCTGGGCAACACCCCGCTGGAAGACGCGCTGCACACCAACCTGGAGCGCCTCGGCCCGCCGCCCTTCACCGCCGAGGATCGGAGCTTCGCCGCCGAGATCCAGAAGACGCTGCGCGAGGAAGACATCGTCGCCGCCTATCGCCGCCAGGGCCTGCCGGTGGACCTGAACAAGGCGCTGACGGATGAGATCGTGCCGGTGGAAGCGCAGGGCTCCGGCATGGTGGGCTCCACCGATGTCGGCGATGTGTCCTGGAAGGTGCCGACGGTGCAGGCGCGCGGCGCAACCTGGCCGATCGGCGTGCCCGCGCATAGCTGGCAGGTTGTGGCGGTGGGCAAGAGCCCGCTGGCGCATACCGGCATGGTGCATGTGGCCAAGGCCATGGCCGGCACGGCGGTGGATGCGATCCTGAACCCCGCGCTGATCGAGAAGGCCAAGGCCGACCACCGCAAGCGGACCGGCGGCAAGCCCTATGAAAGCCCGCTGCCGGCGGATGCGAAGCCGGCGCTTGGGATGTCGCTCGCCGAATAGGAGGTCAGCTCTCCCGTCGCAGCGACTGGTCGGCGCCCATGCGCCGTTCCAGTCGCCGCACCGCCGCCGAGATCAGCAGGATCAGCACCAGGTATTCCAGGATGAGGATCGTGTAGATCTCGAGCGGGCGGAACACCGTCACCACCAGCTCATTCGCCTTCCGCGTCATCTCCTGGTAGCCGATGACGCTCGCCAGCGAGCTCATTTTCACCACATAGATGAATTGGTTCGCCATCGGCGGCAGCACGCGGCGGATCGCCTGGGGCAGGATGACGAAGCGCATCCGCTGCCAGGGGCTGAGGCCGAGCGCCATCGCGGCCTCGCGCTGGCCCTGCTCGACGGATTGGATGCCGGCGCGGAAGATCTCGGCCTCGAAGGCGGAATCACAGACGGCGATCGCCAGCATCGCCGCCATGAAGACGCCAAGCCTGATGTCGAGCACCACCGGCAGCCCGTAGAAGACCCAGAGGATCATCACCAGGATCGGGATGGCGCGGAACAGCTCGACATAGACGCGGTTGGCCCAGCGCAGCGGCCGCGCGCGTGCAAGCCCCATCAGCGCGACGCCGAGCCCGAGCGCGACCGATAGCGCCATGGCCGCCAGCGAGAGCGAGACCGTCGCCCAGAAGCCCGAGAGCATGAACAGCAGGTTGGCCTGGCCGCGCGGATCGGCTGGGTTGACCACATGCCAGCCCCAATTGCCGCCGCAGCCCGCCAGCAGCGGGGCAAGCAGCGCCAGCACGAGCACGGCCCGCCCCTTGTTCCCTGCCATGCCGGCCCCACCTCGCACCAATTGCATCGCCCAGGCGAATGCCGCAGCTTGCCGCCCCTGCGCAAGCCGCCGCAGTTCCGCCCTTCAGGAGAGCGTCGAGATGAACCGTCGCCAGATCCCGGCCGCGGCGGCCGCTGCCGCCGCCCTTGCCCTGCCGATCCAGGCCCAGGCCCAGGGGGCGGCCCAGGGCGGCAAGCTCGCCGCCATCCAGGCGGCGGGGCGCATCCGCATCGGCACCACCGGCGATTTCAACCCGATGAGTTTCCGGGACCCCGCCAGCCGGGAGTATCGCGGCCATCAGATCGAGGCGGCGCAGCAACTCGGCCGGGATATGAATCTCCGCGTGGAGTTCGTCGCGACCGACTGGCGCACCCTGATCAACGGGCTGCAGGCCGACCAGTTCGACGCAGTCTTCACCGGCACCTCCATGTCGGTCGCGCGCGCCATGGCCGGCAGCTTCACCCAGCCCTGGGGGCGGACGGGCTTCATCCCGCTGGTGCGGCGGCGCGACGCCAACCGCTTCGCCAATTGGGACGCGCTGAATCAGCGCAGCGTCACCATCGCCACGACGCTCGGCACCACGATGGAGACTTTTGTGCAGGGCGCCCTGCCGAACGCGACGATCCGCCGCGTCGAAAGCCCGGCGCGCGACTGGCAGGAACTGCTCGGCGGGCGTGTGGATGCGGCCATGACCTCCGTGATCGAGGCCGCCTTCCTGACGCGCGAATACCCGGACCTGGTCGCGATCTTCCGCGACACACCGCGCAACCCGATCCCAATGGCCTTCCTGGCGCCGCTGAACGACATGCCGTTCACCAACTTCCTGAACGCCTGGATCACCATCCGCCAGGCCAGCGGCTTCTTCGACGAGCTCGCGCGGAAGTGGGGCCTGGTCGAGGCCTGATCGGCCTCAGTCGGCAGTGATCCCAGCCTCGCGGATCAGCGCGGAGGTGAACTCCCGCTGGCGCGCGAGATAGGCCTGGAATTCGGCGACCGAGCTGCCGACCGGCTCCGCACCAAGGGCCAGCAAGCGCGTGCGCACGCTCTCCTCGCGCAGCGCCGCGAGCGCCGCGGCATGCAGCGCGGCGATGGCGGGCGTGGGGGTCCCGGCCGGCGCGTAGAAGCCGTTCCACTCATTCAGCTCGAAGCCCGGGAACCCCTGCTCGGCAACGGTCGGCACATTCGGCAGCGGCGCGATGCGGCTCGATGTGGTCACCCCCAGCGCCTTCACCTGCCCATCCCGCACCAGCTGCGTGGAGGAGGAGACGGTGGCGAAAACGAAGGCGAGGTTGCCCGCAATCAGGTCCTGCAGCGCCGGCGCCCCGCCCCGATAGGGTGAATGCTGCATGTCGAGCCCGGCCCGCCGCAGCAGCGCGACGGAGGCCAGGTGCGCGGCCGTCGCATTGCCCGACGATCCATAGGTCATCTGCCCGGGCCGCGCGCGGACATGCGCGACGAACTCCGCCAGCGTGGAATAGGGCGCGTTGCGCGGCACCGCCATGATCTGCGGCAGCACGGTCAGCTGCGTGATCGGGGCGAAGGCCGTGGCGTAGTCGAAGGGCAGGCGCGGGATCAGCACCGGCGTCGCCACATGGCCAAGCGCATCCAGCATCACGGTGTGCCCATCCGGTGCCGCCCGCGCGACCTCGGCCGCACCGATCGAGCCGCCAGCGCCGCCGCGATTCTCGACCACCACCGTCTGGCCGAGCAGTTGCGACATCGGCCCCGCGATCAGCCGCGCCGTCGTGTCCGCCCCGCCGCCGGGCGCATAGGGCACGACCAGCCGGATGGAGCGCGTCGGCGCCCAGGTTTGCGCGCGGGCGGGCAGGGCAGGGCTGGCGGCCAGGGCGGCGAGCGAGGCGAGGGCGGCGCGGCGTGTGGGCATGGTCTTCTCCCGGCGGCGTTTGGGTTGCTTGGGGCCGAGGCTAACCGCCGCCGCGCCGCCGCGCCATCCGCCCCGCCCATCGGCCGCGCGCGCCACGGGCATGGCGCAACTCGGGACAATGCGCGACACTGCCGCGCATGGAACCTTATCGCTTCGACCACATCCATCTCCGCAGCACCGACCCTGAGGCCGCCGCGGCCGTCTGGGAGAAGGCCTTCGGCGCGACCGTGAAGGCGCGCGTCCAGGCCGGGCCGTGGCTCCGCCTCGTGCTCGACCTGGCCGGTGTGCCGGTCTTCCTCGAGCAGGTCGCGCCCGGCACGGCCGCGCCGCCGGCGCCCCCCTTCCTCGGCATCGAGCATGTCGGGCTCACCGTCACCGATCTCGACGCGTCCATCGCCGATCTGGCGGGGAAGGGCGTGCCGCTGGTCTCCGGCCCCTCGGAGCCGCGGCCGGGCGTTCGCATCGCCTTCTTCGCCATGCCGGACGAGGTCAGGGTGGAGCTGATCGAGCGGAAGGGCTGATGCCTGCCGCCAGCCTCCGCGCCGCGCTGTCGCCTGCAATGGCCTGATCCGCGTGGCGGCGGAGCGCGACACCGGCTGGCCTGCCATCGTCGCGGTGGTGCTGGCGGGCGTCGCGGTCGCCGTGCAGATCGGCAAGGTGCCGGCGGCGATGACGACCATCGCGGCCGAGTTCGGCCTTGGCCTTGCAGCGGGCGGGCTGCTGGTCGGGTTGTTCGGACTGGTGGCTGCTTTTGGCGGGCTGGCGATCGGGCTCGCGGCGGCGCGGATCGGGGCGCGGCGGGTGTTGCTGGCCGGCCTCATGATCGGGGCGGTGGCAGCGGCCGTGGCGCCCTTCGCGTCTGCGCCGCTCCCGCTCTTCGTCGCGCGCGTGGCGGAAGGGGCGGGGTTTCTGCTGGTCACGGTCACGGGCCCCGCGCTCATCGCCGCGATGGCCAGCGGGCGCGACCGCGCCTTCGCGATGGGGCTCTGGGGCACCTACATGCCAAGCGGCATCGCGCTTGGCCTTCTCAGCGCACCGATCGTCGAAGCCTGGGGCTGGCGCATGGCCTGGCTTGGCTGCGCGGCGCTGCTGGCGGCGGCAGTGCTGTTGTGCTGGCGCCTGGTGCCGCGCGCCGAGGCGCCGGCCGCCGCCGCCGCGCCGCGTGGCGCGGCGCAGCTCCGCGCGCTGGTGGCGGCGCGGCGGCCGTTGCGCGTGGCGGCGGCCTTCGGCGCCTACAACCTGATCTACATGGGCGTCGCCACCTTCCTCCCGGCCTTCCTGGAATCGCGCGGGGCGGGGACAGGGCTCGCTGGTGGCATGGCGGCGGCCGCGGCGGTGGCGAATGCCATCGGCAATTTTGGCAGCGGCGTGCTGATGGGCCGCGGCGCGGCGCCGGAGCGGCTGATGGCGGCGGCGGCCAGCGCGATGGCGGTTCTGGCGGCTGCGCTGTTCCTCGCGCCCAATGCATGGCTTGCTGTGTCGCTGGCGCTTGCGGCTTGCTGCATTGGCGGGCTGCTGCCGGCGGCTTGTTTCGCGCTGCTGCCGCGCGCTGTGCCCGATGCGGCGCTCGTCGCGCCCGCGATGGGGCTGACCATCCAGGGCAACAATATTGTGCAGATGTTGGGCCCGCCCGCGCTCGGCGCGCTTGCCGGCTTCGGCTGGGGCGTCGTGGCGGTGCCGTTGCTGGCCGCGGGTCTGATCGCGGCGTGGATGGGCGTGATGTTGGGCCGTGACGGCTTGCGGGCACCGCCGGGCTCGCCCTAGGCTCACCTCGTCGCGGCGCGGAAGACGCCGCCAAAGAGACGAGGACGCCGGGTCCAAACTCCACCACCGCTGGGGAAAGACCGCGCATGTCTGCTTTCGACCGCCGCCATCTGTTCACGCTCGCCGCCGCTGCCGCGGGTGCCGCGATGCTGCCCACCGCTGCCGGCGCGCGCCCGCTGGCAGAGGTTCTCTCCTCCCGCCGGCTGCGCGCGGGCATCAACCCGACGCTGCCGCCCTTCGGCACCTTCAACGACCGCAACCAGATCGACGGCTTCGATGCCGACATCGCGCGCGAGATCGCGCGGCGGATGAATATCGAGCTTGAGATCGTGCAGGTGGGCTCGCCGGACCGCATCCCCTTCCTGCAGGCCGGGCGCATCGACATCGTGCTGGGCGCGATCACCCGCACCGTCGAGCGCGCGCTGGTCATCGACTACACCCAGCCGCTGCACACCCAGTCCGTGGTCGTGCTGACGAAGCAGTCGGGCACGGCGGTGCCGATCAACCAGCCGTCCGACCTCAACAACCGCCAGGTCCGGCTGGTGCAGGTGCGCGGCACGGTGGGCGTGCCCTGGATCCAGGCCAATGCTGCCCAGGCGCAGGTCACGCTGCTCGACAACTACCCCGACTGCTTCCGCGCGCTGGCGCAGGGCCGGGCCGATGCCATGGTCGATGTGCTGGAAAGCGTCGTCATTCCGCTCCGGAACTTCCCGCAGGTGCAGTGGCGCGTGCTGGACCAGGTGCTGGCCAGCACCTGGGTCGGCATCGGCGTGCAGAAGGGGAATTTCACGCTGCGCGATGCCATCAACGTCGTGCTGTTCGAACTGCACCGCGAGGGCTTCGTGAACCGCACCTGGCAGAAGTGGTTCGGTGAGCCGATGAAGACGCAGATCCCCTTCAACCCGATGTTCTGATCGTCCGCGCGCCTCTGCCTTCCGCTCCGTCCCCCGCAAGCGGGGAAGGGGCGGGGTGGGGGTGCCGAGGATTGGCGGCGCCCCCTGGTGCCGCACCCCCACCCAATCCTCCCCCGCAGGCGGGGGAGGGCCTTGCCGGGAGCGGCGATCCGCGTGGTTCTGCAATACGGACAGATCCTTCAGTACCTGCCCGACTTCCTGGTCGGCGCGGCGATGGCGTTGTGGATCGCAGCACTCGCCTTCGCGGGCGGCTTGATGATCGGGCTGTTCGGGGCGGCGGTGCTCACCTTCGGGCCATGGCCGGCGCGCGCGCTGGTCGGCGCCTATGTGCGCTTCTTCACCTGGACGCCGCAGCTGGTGCAGATCTTCTTCCTGTTCTTCGCCCTGCCAGAGGTCGGCATCACGCTGTCGCCGGTCACCGCGGTGCTGATCGGCATGACGCTGAATGCCGGCGCATATCTCACCGAGATCGAGCGCGGCGGCTTTGCTTCCGTCCCGCGCGCGGAACTGGAAGCGGCCGAGTGCATGGGCTTCTCCCGCGTGCAGACGGTCTGGCACGTCATCGCGCCGCATGTGGTGCGCGCGCTGTATCCGGCGCTGTCGAACCACTACATCATCATGACTCTCGGCACCTCGATGGCCGCGATCTTCGGCGTGGAGGAGCTGACGGGCCGGGCGCTGAACGCGAATGCCGTGTCCTTCCGCTCGGTCGAGATCTTCTCGCTGGTGGCGGGGATCTACATCCTGCTGACGATCATCGCCTCCACGCTGCTTTGGCTGGTCGGGCGCTGGATGTTCCGCATCAAGGCGAAGGTGTTTTGAGGCGATGACCGCTTGGGACATCATCGTCATGGAGGCCCCCAGGTTCTTCACCTGGTGGAACATGCGCTTCCTGCTGCAGGCGCTGGGCAACACGCTGGTGGCCAGCGTGCTGGGCTGCGCGATCGGCTATGGCTTCGGCTTCGTGCTGGCGGCGCTGCGCCTGCCGCAGCTCGTGCCCTTTGCGCCGCTGCGCGCGCTGTGCATCCTATGGGTCGAGACCTTCCGCCGCATCCCCTTCCTGGTGCTGCTGCTGCTGGTCTTCTTCCTGTCGCAATTCGCGAAGCTGGAGGCGCCGCTCTGGACGGTGGCCGTCGCGGCGGTGGCGATCCGCATGAGCGCGCTGGCGGCGGAGAATATCCGCGCCGGCCTTGAAGCTGTCCGCCCGATGCAGTGGGAGGCGGCGCTGGTCATGAACATGCCGCCCTGGATGGCCTTGTTCCGCGTGATCCTGCCGCAGGCCTGGCGGGTGATCCTGCCGCCCTCCATCGCGCATGTTCTGTCGATGGTGAAGGAGACCTCGCTGGTGAGCCAGATCGGCTTCATCGAGATCACCTTCGCGGCGAAGATGCTGACCCAGCGCGGCTTCTCCGCGCTGCTCACCTATGGCTCGGCGTTGGTGCTGTATTTCTTCGTTGGCTGGGCGCTGGCCGCGCTCGGGCGTTGGGCGGAGCGCAGGCTTACAAGCCGCTCGCCCGCATCGCCGCCTGCAGCGCTGCCGCTTCAGACCCGCTGACCGGCGGTTGCGGCGGACGCAGCGCGGGGTCCGGGATCACGCCCATCTCGGCCAGGCAGAACTTGAGCCGCGCGGTTGCCCGCCCCGCGGGCGGGTCGCCATAGATCGCCTCGGCCAGCGGTTCGATCTTCTCATGCAGGGCGCGCGCCGCGGTGAGGTCGCCGGCGCGCACCGCGGCGTCGAGCGCCACGATCTCATCCGGCAGGATGTCGGCCAGCGAGACCAGCGATCCGTCGGAACCGTGCACCATGCAGGCCAGCAGGTGCTCGTCACCGCTGGCGCAGAAGGCAATTTCGGGGCGCTTCGCCTTGGTGATCCGGCGCAGCGCGTCGTAGCGGTCCACCTCCCAGCTGCCTTCCTTGATGCCAACGACCTCGGGGAGGTCGAGCAGCGCCTCCAGCGTCTCTGGTGTGAAGGCCATGCGGCCGGCAGCGTGGTGGGCGGCGAAGAGAAAGATCGGCATTCCTGGCACGGAAGCGACGATGGTGCGGTGATGTAGCAGCGCCATCTCGGTCGTCTGCGCCAGCACGAAACCGTTCGGCAGGAAGACCATGATGGCATCCGCCCCGGCTTCGCGCGCCTCGCGCGCTTCCGCCGCCGCCTCCAGGCTGCTCTCGGCATTGACGCCGGCGACCACGATGCGCGACGCGCCAACGGTCGCCACCGTCACTTCGACCGCGCGGCGCTTCTCGGCGCGCGAGAGCACAAAGTTTTCGCCTGCATGGCCGTTCATCAGCACGCCGGCGATGCCGGGGCGCAGGACGCAATGCGCGGTGTGGCGCGCATAGGCGTCCCAGTCTGGCGCGAAATCGGCCCCGCGCATGGGCAGCACGGTCGAGGGATAGATGCCGTGGAAACGGCCAGGCCCTGCGGGGATCATGCGTGCTCCATGGCCAGCAGACGATCGATCGGAAATAGCGGCATCTCTGGTGCCTGGCCGCAGATCGCCTGCGCCAGCAGCTTCCCCATATAAGGGCCGCTCGTATAGCCCGAATGGACGCTGCCGATGATCCAGGCATCCGGCACGCCGGGGATCGGCCCGATCGCGGGCAGCGCATCGGCCGTCTCCGCCTCGAGCCCGAGCCAGGCACGCACGACGCGTGCATCGCGCAGCGCCGGCACCGTATGGGCCGCGAGCCGCACATTGCCCTGGAAATTCTCCGCGCGCACCGCGACACCGCCGCGCGCGCGGTCCCCGATGCCCTGCCAGCCGCCGCCGATCAGCACTGTGCCATTCTCATACTGCTTCAGCGACAGCAGCCCGGACGCGACGCCGAGCACGGTGCGCATCACCGGCCGGACGCGCTCCGTGATCACCAGCTGGTTGATCAGCACCTTGATCGGCAGGCGCAGCCCGAGCCAGGCCGCCATCTCCTCCAGCCAGACGCCGCCGGCCAGCACGATCCGCCGCGCCCGCAGCACGCCGGCCGCGGTATCCAACGCGAAGCCGTCTGGCGCGTCCGTCACCGCGCGCACCGCGCGATTCTCGAACAGCGCGACGCCGGCGTTGAGCAGGGCCGGGCGGAAGGCGCGGCCGGTCAGGTAGGCGCTGGTGAAGCCATCGATCGGGCAGTGCCCGGCCAACAGCACGCGATCGCTGAGGCCCGGCTCGATCTCCTGCGCGCGGGCGCCGGAGATGAGCTCGATCGGCGCGCCGGCCTGGCGCCGGTAGCGCGCGCGCTCCTCCAGCATCGTCGCTTCCTGCTCGGTGAAGGCGACCGAGAGGCCAGGGCAGGCGATGGCGCGCACATCGCCGCCATCGCACCATTCGGGCATGCGCAGCCACATCTCATGCGCCTGTAGCGCATAGGGGATCAGCGCCGCGCGGGTCATCTGCATGGTCAGTGTGCCGGCATTGACCCCCGACGCCTCGCGGCAGATCGCGCCGCGGTCGAGCAGCGCCACCGACATGCCAGCCCGCGCGAGATGCAGCGCCGTGCTGCAGCCCATCACGCCCGCGCCGACGATGGCGACGTCGTAGGTCATATCGGTGCGGGCTTCGGAACGGGGATGTCGGCGTAGTCGAACTCGCCGAGCAGCGCCTCCATCGGCACCGGGCGCAGCGGCAGGCGGCCGGTGGCGAAGCCCGCGCGCTCCCGCCCGCCGACATGCGCTGCCACCAGTTCCGCCGCGGCCTCGCCGCAGACGCGGCCCTGGCAGGGGCCCATGCCGCAGCGGGTGAACTGCTTCAGCTGGTTCATCTCGGTCACGCCATCCGCCAGCGCGCCTTCGATCTCGCCCCGCGTCACGCCCTCGCAGCGGCAGATGACAGTCTCGGCGGGGATGGCGGCGACCAGTTCCGGCCGTAGCGCCATCAGGTGCGCCATGGCCGCGCCGCCGCGCGCCGCACGGCGGAACCCGCCGGCCGGCGCCTTGCGCGCCTGCGCATGCTCCGGCGCGCTGATCCGGCCAAGGTCACAGAGCGCCGCCAGCGCCGCCAGCCGCCCCGCCGCCGGTGCCGCCGCCGCGCCGCGCACGCCACCGCCATCGCCCGCGACATAGAGGCGCGGGATGGAGGTGCGGCGGTCCGCATCCAGCACCGGGACCCAGCCGCCATCCTCGGGCGCGTAGCGGTGCTCCGCGCGGAAGCAGCGCGTTGCCTCCGTCGCCGGCACCAGGCCGTGGCCGATGCAGAGCGCGTCGCAGTCGAATTCCTCGGCCTCGTTGGAGCCAAGCGCCGCGACGCGCACGCGTTCCAGCGCTGCCCCGCCTTCGGCCGCGACGACGCGATGGCCGGGCAGCACGCGGACGGCGGCGAGCTTGAGGAAGGCGCGCCAGGCCGCGCCGCGCGCCAGCAGGTCGGGCCGCCAGGCGAGCGCTGGCAGGGTGCGGGTCCATTCGCTGGTGGTGGCCAGGTCCACCACCGCCGGCACCTCCGCGCCTGCGCGCAGCAGCTTCGCCGCGACCGCATAGAGCAGCGGCCCGGCCCCCGCGACCACCACGCGCCGGCCCGGCAGGACGCCCTGCGCCTTCAGCAGGATCGTCGCGGCCGCGAGCCCCACCACGCCCGGGAGGGTCCAGCCGGGAAAGGGAATGATCCGCTCATGCGTGCCGGGGCAGAGCACCAGCGCGCGCGCTTCCAGTGTCAGCGGCGCGCCGGATGGCGGCAGCGCATCCAGCCGGAAGGGCAAGCGGTCCTCGCCCTCTGGCACCAGCGGGCCGCCGCCGAGGCCCCAGACGCGATGTCCGGTCAGCACCTCCGCGCCCGAAGCCGCAAGTGCGGCCCGCAGCGCATCGCCGGCGCGGCGATCGGCATCTGGCTTCGTCCGAAAGCCCGCGGGCGGCGCGCGATAGACCTGTCCGCCCGGCACCGGGCTTTCCTCGATCAGCACCGTGCGGGCGCCGCGCTGGGCGGCTTCCGCGGCGGCGGCCATGCCGGCGGGGCCGGCGCCCAGTACCGCGATGTCATAGATGCCTGTCGGCATCCGATTCAGACCTCCGGTGCTCGCGCCCTCCGGTCGCTCCGCCCTGCGGTCATCGGATGCCCTCATGCCGGCCGCGCCTTCAGCCCCGCGCGCACCGGCACCAGGCAGGCCTGCGCCAGCCGCCCATCCACGCGTACCAGGCATTGCTGGCATACGCCCATCATGCAGAAGGCTGCGCGCGCCGATCCCGGGCCTTCGCCCAGGCGTCGCACGCCAGCGGCCAGCAGCGCCGCCGCCAAGCTTTCGCCTTCGGGCGCGCGCAGCGTGCGGCCGTCCCAGGCGAAGTCCACTTCGGCGGGGCGGGTTACGCCCTCCATGCGCAGCGAGCGACTCACGCGCAGAAGAATAGCCGCAGCGGCTTGACGCATCCACCCAGGCACCGAGACACTCTCTCCCGATGAGCTTCCTAACCCTTGATGGCCTCACGGCCAGCCATGACGGGCGCCACGACGTGCTGCGCGAGGTCTCGCTCAGTGTCGGCAAGGGCGAGGTGGTTGGGCTGATCGGCCCTTCGGGCTCGGGCAAATCGTCGCTGCTGCGGGCGCTGGTCGGGCTGCTGCGGCCGCGCGCGGGCCGGGTGACGGTGGCCGGGCAGGCGGTGGACTACGCCTCCCGCGCGTCGCTTCGCGCGGCGCGGGAGCACTTCGCCATCGTCTTCCAGCAGTACAACCTGTTCCAGAACATGACGGCGCTGCGCAACGTGGCCATCGCGCCGACGCTGGTGAAGAAGCGCGACGCCGCAGCGGTGGAGGCCGAGGCGCGCCGGTTGCTGGAGCGTGTCGGGCTCGGGCACAAATTCGACGCCTATCCGGATGAGCTCTCGGGCGGGCAGCAGCAGCGCGTGGCGATTGCGCGCGCGCTGGCGCTGAAGCCCGACATCCTGCTGCTGGACGAGGTCACCAGCGCGCTCGACCCCGAGCTGGTGACGGAAGTGCTCGACACCATCCGCGCGCTCCGCGACGAGGGGATGACGATGCTGGTCGTCAGCCACGAGATGGCCTTCATCCGCGAAGTGGCGAGCACCGTGGTCTTCATGGATCAGGGCCGCATCGTGGAAGCTGGCCCGCCGGCCCGCATCTTCGATGCGCCCGAAAGCGCGCGGCTGCGCGACTTCACCGCCAAGATTCTACGCCATTGAGCAGGAGAGAGCCGATGACCTGGTCTCCGCCCGGATCGCATCTGCTGCGCGGCGCGATCGACTGCCATGTGCATTGCGCGCCGCACCTCAATCACCGCTCCGTCAATGTCTTCGAGGCGGTGCGCCAGGCCGCGGCGGCAGGGATGCGCGGCATCGGCATCATGTGCAACTTCCAGAACACCTCCGGCTTCGCCGCGCTGGCGAACCAGGAACTCGGCCATCTCGGCGTGCATGCCTTCGGCGGCGTGATCATGCAGCCGACCGCCGGCGGTATCACGCTCGAGGTCGCCAAGGCCGCGATCGGCTATGGCTACGGCCCTGGCACGGGCGCCCGCTTCGTCAGCCTGCCCACCCACCACACCCGCATGGTCGCCGAGCGTGAGGGCCGCAGCCCCGCCTTCCTGGAGACCACCTTCTGGGTGCCGCCGAATGGGAAGATCCCCGATCCCGTCCCCGCCATCATGGACCTCTGCGCCGCGCGCGACGTCGTCTTCGATTGCGGCCATGTCGCGGGGCGGGAGGCGGTGGCCCTGGCGGAGGAGGCGAAGCGGCGCGGTGTGGCGCGCATCCGCACCCATGCCAGCCGCTACGCGGTGGACGAGATCGCGGCCCTGACCGCGCTCGGTGCCTATGCCGAGTTCAGCTTCTTCATCCTGACCCATGCCACGCAGGTCGGCCTGACGCATGTGGATGATGAAAAGCACCGCATCGCTGCCAATGCCACGATCCAGGATTTCACGCCGCGCATCCGCGCGGCCGGTGCGCGGGCGATCCTGTCCACGGATTCCGGTGTTTTCCTGCTGCCGCCGCCGGTCGAAGCATTCCGTGAATTCCTCCTGCTGATCGAGAGTGAAGGTTTCTCCGAACCCGAGATTCGCCGCATGATTGCAACCAATCCTGCAGCCCTGTTCGGCCTGCCGGACTGATCCCTGGCGGGAAGTTCAACGGTCCGTGATGCACGGATGCGTGTGTGGATGACTCGACCCACGCCGCGCGGCTTTGGTTAGATTGGGGGCCTTCCTATCGCGCGGAAGGCGAACCCCCCATGCATACCCCCCCCCGCGACCAGCAGCGCTGCCTTCGAGACAGCCCCGCGGCTCGCGCTTGCCGCCGACATCGCGGTCGGCCTCGCCTGCCTATCGGCACTGGCGATGCTGGCCACGATCGTGCTGCTCCGCCGTGACCTGTTCGATGCCTGGACGGGAGGTTTCCTCGGGACATTCATCCTCAGCGCGGGCGCCGCCCATCTCGCGGCCACCGAAGCCGTGGCCGCATCCATCACCGCGGAACTCCCAAGGCTGACGCTGGCGGTGCTCGCACTCGGTGCGGCGGCTGCGCTCTGGTGGCGCATCCCGCGGCTGCTCGCGCTCGGCAATCCCCTGGTCCTGGCGCGCGAGGTGCAGGAACGCCGCGCCGCCGAGGAGCGCGCGCGGGAGTCCGAAGCGCAGGTCCTGCAGTTCCTGTCCCACGTGCCAGAGGCGCTCTTCGTGCTGCGTATCTCAGACGGCGGCGTGGTGCAGGTGGAGGCCGTGAACGCAGCCTTCGAGCGCATCTTCGGCACGCAGGCCGCGGTTGGAGCCGCAGCGGCGCCGCAGCTGCCTCCCGCGCTGGCCGCCCATGTCGCGTGGCGCTGGCGAGAGGTCGCGGCGACCGGCACGCCAGAGGAGTACGAGCTGACGGCTGACCTGCCCAGCGGCCGGCGCAGTTGGCAGGTGGCCCTGGTGCCGATCCGCAGCGCCGACGGGCCTGTGGTGCGCCTGCTGGGTTCCGCGCGCGACGTCACCGCCACGCGACGCCTGCAGGAGGGGCTGGTGCAAAGCGCGCGGCTCGCGACCGTCGGCACCATGTGCGCGGGTCTCGCGCATGAGGCGAGCCAGCCGCTGAACGCCGCAACGCTCTGGCTGCGGCGCGCGCGCCAGGCCGGCCGGACGCTGCCAGAGGCGGAGCGCCGCGCCTTCATGCGGGCGGCGCAGGTGGTCGAGGTGCAGCTCCGCCGCTCGGGCGATCTTCTGCAGCAGATCCGCGCGCTGGCGGGTGAGGAGCCGCGCGATGTAGCCTGGTTCGACGCAGCCGAACCGGTCGCCTCCGCGCTCCAGATCGCCGCGACCCAGTATGCCGCTGATACGATCACGCTGGCGCTCGAGGGCGACGGTGTCCGGCTGCCGGTCCGTGGCAGCCCCCCCCGGCTGGAGCAGGCGTTGCTGCAACTTCTGTCGAATGCCCGCGACGCGGTGCAGGAGCGGCGCCTGCACGACCCACGGGCGCCCGCGCGCATCGAGGTCGTGCTGCATCGCATGGCGGGCGTCGTGGCGGTCGAGGTGCGTGACAGCGGCGGCGGCGTGCCAGAGGCGCTGGCTGGGCGCATCTTCGACCCCTTCTTCACCACCAAGGAGCCAGGCCGCGGCATCGGCCTTGGCCTGCCGCTTGCGGCCAGCATCGCGCGCGGCATGGGTGGTGGCCTGACGACCTGGAACCTGCCCGGCGGCGGGGCCTGTTTCCGCCTGGAACTGGCCATGGCTGAGCCCGTGGCGATGAGGCACCCCGATGCCGCTGTCCTGGCGTGAGACGCCGATGCCGATGCGCGCGCGCATCCTGGTCGCCGAGGACGAGGCGCTGGCGGCCATGGCGATCGAGGATGAATTGCAGGAGGCCGGCTACGAGGTGGAGCTCGCCTTCGACGGCCAGGCCGCGCTTGTGGCGGCGCAGCGGGCCTTGCCGGACCTGCTGCTGACGGATCTGCGCATGCCGCGGCTTGATGGCGGTGGGCTGATCCGTGCCGTCCGCGCCTTCGCGCCGGCGCTGCCGGTGGTCGTGATGTCGGGCTATGCGGCGGCCACCGACGCTGACGGCTTCCGCCGCACAGGAGAGGGGCCTGTCGCGCTCTTCGCCAAGCCGCTCGACATGGATGCCCTGCTGGCCGAGATCGCGCGGCTGCTGCAGCGATAAGGCCGCAGCTGGCGCGCCGCGTATCTCAGCCCGCGCGCATGCTTTTCTCCAGTAGGGCGATCAGCGTGCGCGCGGCGGGGCCGGGCTCGGTGCCCCGCCGCAGCAGCAGGCCGGTGACGCGGTCCACCTCCGGCTCGCGCAGCGGGCGGGCGACCAGCACCGGGTGCGGATCCCGCGGCAAGGCGAGCCGCGGCACCACCGCGACGCCAAGCCCCGCCTCCACCAGGCCGAGGCTGGTCGAGAGGTGCTCCGCCTCGTAGTGCCAGGCTGGCGTGATGCCCTGCGGCAGCAGCGTGCGGTCCAGGATCAGCCGGTTGCCCGACCGGCGGGAGACGCCGACCAGCTTCTCCCCGGCCAGATCCGCCCAGCGCACGGTGCGGCGCCGCGCCAGCGGATGATCCTGCCGGCAGGCCAGCACGAAGGGATCACGCCGGAGCGGGCGGAATTCCACATCCGGATGCGCCGCGCCCTCCATGCCGATGCCGAATTCGGCGGCGGCGGAGGCCACGGCATCCAGCACGCCCTCGGCCGAGAGGTCCATCGCGCGCACCCGCACGGCGGGGAAGCGACGCGCGAAGGCGGCCAGCGTCGCGGGCAGGAAGTAGTAGGCGGCGGTCGGGATGCAGGCGAGCGTCACCAGGCCGCGCCGGCTGGCCGCTGTTTCGCGGATGCCGAGCAGGCTTTCTTCCAACTCGTCCAGCAGCCGGCGCGCGCGCGGCAGGAATTCGCGCCCCGTCTGGGTCAGCGTGACCCGCCGTGTGGAGCGCGTCAGCAGCGTGACACCGAGCTCCTGCTCGAGCGCGGTGAGCCGCCGCGAGATGGCGGGCAGCGAGAGATGCAGTGTTTGCGCCGCGGCCGTGAGGCCGCCCGCCTCGCCGACGGCAACGAAGGTGCGGAGCTGGTCGAGGTCGATGGCCATGGAGGGAAGGGTCCATGTTTCTTGCGCTGGACGCAACAATACTGTCGCGCTTTGCACTTGTCGTCGGTCTGTCCTCGCGCGATAGCAGCCCCCTGAGGAAGCGCCCGATGCAAACCCGAATCCCCTGCGTGCTCATGCGCGGCGGCACCAGCCGCGGCCCCTATTTCCTGGCGGATGACCTGCCGGCCGACCCCGCGGCGCGGGACGCCGTGCTGCTGGCCGCGATGGGCTCGCCGCATCCGATGCAGGTGGACGGCATCGGCGGCGCGCAGACGCTGACCAGCAAGGTCGCCATCGTCTCGCGCTCCGCGACGCCGGGCGTGGATGTGGACTACCTCTTTGCCCAGGTGGATGTCGGTCGCGCCATTGTGGATACGCGCCCCAATTGCGGGAACATGCTGGCCGGTGTCGGGCCCTTCGCGATCGAGGCCGGGCTGGTCCCTGCCAACGCCGGGGAGACGCTGGTGCGCATCCTCAACGTCAACACCGGCACGCGGGTCGACTCCCTGGTCCAGACGCCGGGCGGCGCCGTGACCTATGAGGGCGAGGCCGAGATCCCGGGCGTCGCCGGCACTGCCGCGCCCATCATGCTGCGCTTCCGCGACGTCGCGGGCAGCCAGACCGGCACGCTGTTCCCCTCCGCCCACCGGCAGGAGGAGATTGCGGGCATCGCGGTGACGCTGATCGATGGCGCCATGCCGATGATGCTGCTGCGCGCGCGCGACCTGGACGCCGACATCACGGCGACACCGGATGCGTTGAACGCGGACCGCGCGCTGTTTGCCCGCGTCGAGGAGTTGCGGCGCGAGGCCGGCTTGCGCATGCGCCTCGGCGATGTCGCCGACAGCGTGGTGCCAAAGCCCTGCCTGCTCGGCCCCGGCATGGATGGCGCGCATCTGACGGCGCGCTACTTCACGCCGCATGACTGCCACCGCGCCATGGCGGTGACCGGCGGCATCACGCTGGCCACTGCCGCGCGCACCCCGGGCACGCTCGCGCACGAAGCCGCCGGCGGCGATCCGGGGGAGGTGGTGCGCATCGCCCATCCCTCCGGCGTGATGGAGGTGCCGATTGGGCTGGAGGGTGGCGAGGTCGCCTGGGCCGGCACGCTCCGCACCGCGCGCCGCATCTTCGAAGGCACGCTGCTGATCCCCCGCGCGGTCTGGGACGGGCGCCGTCGCCTGCCCGCCGCCGCCGACTGAGCCACGCACGAGAAGAGGACAAACCCCCATGCAACGCCGGACCCTGCTCGCCGCAAGCCTTGCCCTGCCTGCCACCGCCCTGCCGGCGGCGGCCCAGGAAGCGCCGTTCCCCAACCGGCCCATCCGCTTGCTCCTGGCCTTCGCGCCGGGCGGCGGCACGGACCTCATCGCGCGGACGCTCGGGAACGCGATGGGCCCGCTGCTGGGCCAGACGATCGTGGTGGAGAACCGGCCGGGGGGTGGCGGCAACATCGCCACCGAAATGGCCGCCGGCGCCCGCCCGGACGGCTACACGATGCTGATGGGCAATCACGGCCCGATGAGCGTGAATGTCTCCCTGTTCCGCAACATGCGTGTGGACCCCGAACAGGCGCTGGAGCCGATCGGGCTTGTGGCGGACGCGCCGCTTGTCGTCGTGGTCGGGCCCCGGTCGCGTGCGCGCACGCTGCGCGAACTGCTCGACGAGATTCGCGCCGGGCGCGGCAACCTCACCTATGCCAGCGCCTCCAACGGCTCCGCCAGCCACCTGGCCGCGGCGTTGATGCTGCAGATGACGGGGCTCGAGGCCGAGCACGTGCCCTTCCGCGGCGCCGGTCCGGCGCTCACCGACGTCGCCGCGGGACACATCCACTTCATGGTCACCACGCTGCCGTCCGTGGTCGGCCTGATGCAGGGCAATGCGGTGCGGGCGCTGGCGGTGACCGGCGACACGCGCATGACGCTCTTCCCCGATATTCCGACCGTGGCTGAGACGGTGCCGAACTACAAGGCGACGGCCTGGTATGGCCTTCTGGTGCCGCGCGGCACGCCGGAGCCGGTGAGGGCCCGCCTCTTCACCGCGATGCGGGAAGCGCTGTCGAACCCCGAGGTCATCCGCCGCCTGCGCGACGAAGGGGCCGAGCCCTCGACCCTCGACGGCCCGGGCTTCGCCCGCCTGATCCGCTGGGAGCGCGAGCGCTGGGCGGAGGTGGTCCGCCAGGCGCGCATCACGGTGGACTGACGGCGACGCGCCCCGCCATCCCGTCGCCCGGTTGACCCTTGGCGACCCACAGGGGTAGCAGCGTCGTATGACCGACCTGTTCTCCCTTTCGGGCCGCGTGGCGCTGGTGACCGGCGCCTCGGGCGGGCTCGGGCGGCATTTCGGCCGCGTGCTGCATGCGGCCGGTGCCAGCGTGGCGCTAGCCGCGCGCCGCCCCGAAAGCGTGGCCGCCGAGGCCGCGGCGCTGGGTGAGCGCGCCATGGCGGTCGCGCTCGACGTGACCGATGCCGCCTCCATCGCCGCCGCGCTGGACGCGGTGGAAGCGCGCTTCGGCAGCTGCGATCTGCTGGTGAACAATGCCGGCATTGCCGCGACGAAGCCCTTCCTCGATCACGCGGACGACGACTGGGACCGCGTGATGGATGTGGACCTCCGCGGCGCCTTCGTGATGGCCCAGGCCGCCGCGAAGCGCATGGTCGCGGCGGGGAGGGAAGGAGCGATCGTCAACATCGCCTCCATCCTCGGGATGCGCGTGATTCCGGGCGTGGCCAGCTATTCGGCCGCCAAGGCCGGGCTGATCCAGCTGACGCGGCAGATGGCGGTGGAACTCGCGCGCCATCGCATCCGCGTGAACGCGCTGGCGCCCGGTTATGTGGCCACTGACATCAACCGCGATTTCTTCGCCTCCGAGGCCGGCCAGGCGCTGCTGAAGCGCATTCCGCAGCGCCGGCTCGGCACGGTGGACGACCTCACCGGCCCGCTGCTGCTGCTGGCCAGCCGCGCGGGCGCGCATATGACCGGCAGCGTCGTCACGGTGGATGGCGGCCATTCGGTGAACAGCCTCTAGGACACGCATCATGGATTTCGCGCTGCCGCCGGAGATCGAGGCCATCCGCGCCCGTGTGCGGGACTTCGTCGATGACCGCCTGATCCCGCTCGAAGCCGATCGCGCCAATTACGACGAGCACGAGAACATCCACCCCGACGTGCTGCAGCGCCTGCGCGCGGAGGCGAAGGCCGCGGGGCTCTGGGCGCTGCAGATGCCGAAAAGCCGCGGCGGCGGCGGCCTGCCGGTTATCGGCATGGCGGCCTGCTATGAGGAGATGAACCGCTCCATCTTCGGCCCCGTCGTCTTCAACAGCGCCGCGCCCGATGACGGCAACATGATCGTGCTGGAGAAGGTCGCGACCGAGGCGCAGAAGGCGAAGTGGCTGCAGCCCATCGTGGATGGCGCGGTGCAGTCGTCTTTCGCGATGACGGAGCCCGATGGCTGCGGCAGCGATCCCGGTCTGACCTACACGCGGGCAGAGCGCGTCGGCAATGACCGTTGGCGCATCACGGGCCGCAAGCACTACATCACCGGCGCGGGTGAATCGAAGCATTTCCTGCTGATCGCGCGCACCTCCGACGATGAGCGCAAGGGCCTCACCTGCTTCCTGTTCCACGCCGACCAGCCCGGCTGGCGCATCGTCCGGCGCATCCCGATCATGGGGCCGGAGGAACATGGCGGGCATTGCGAGCTGGAATTCGACGGGCTCGAAGTGCCGGATGAGAATGTGCTGATGGGCGTCGGCGATGGCCTCAAGCTCACGCAGATCCGCCTTGGCACGGCGCGCCTCACGCATTGCATGCGCTGGCTCGGCATGGGGCGCCGCGCGCTTGAGATCGCGATGGAGCGGATCAAGCACCGCGACAGCTTCGGCATGAAGCTGATCGACCGCGAAAGCGTGCAGGGGCTGATCGGCCAGGCGGCGATGGAGCTCGAGATCGGCCGGATGCTGACGATGAAGGCGGCCTGGGTACTCGACCAGGGCGGATTCGCGCGCAAGGAAGTCTCGATGGCGAAGATCGTCGTGGCGGATGCGCTGCACAAGGCGGTGGACACCTCGCTGCAGCTGCTCGGCGCGCGCGGCTATTCCAAGGACACGCCGGTGGAGTGGATGTACCGCTACGCCCGCCAGGCCCGCCTGGTGGATGGCGCGAGCGAGGTGCACCGCATGGTCATCGCCAATTTCCTCCGCCGCGAGGGCGCGAATTTCTTCGCCTGGGGCGCCCGTGACTGAGGAGCAGCTCGCCCGCCTGCGCGACTGGCTCGCCGGCGCTACCGGTGATGCCGGGATGCGGATCGCCGCGGCCCGGAAACTCTCGGGTGGGGCCATCCAGCAGAACTGGGCGCTCGACATCGAAAGCCGCGGCGCGACGCAGGGCTGGGTGTTGCGCACGGATAGTGCGGCGGTGCTGGCGGTCAGCCTGCCGCGGGCGGCGGAATACGCGCTGCTGCGCGCGGCGCATGCGGCCGGCGTGACGGTCCCGGAGCCGCTGCTGCTCTGCGAGGAGACCGCCGTCATCGGCGCACCCTTCTTCGTCATGCGCCGCGTGGCCGGCACCGCGCTCGGCCCGCGCGTGGTCAAGGACGCGACGTTGGGCGGCGGGCGGGAGCAACTCGCCGCGGCGCTCGGGCGCGAACTCGCGAAGATCCACCGTATTCGCCCGCCATGCGCCGAGCTCGGCTTCCTGGGCGACCCGCCGCCCGATGCGGGGCTGGCGGCGATTGCTGCGATGCGCGCGCGGCTCGATGCCGCGGGCACGCCGCGCCCGGTTCTCGAATGGGGGCTGCGCGCGGCCGAGCGCGCGGCGCCGCCACCGGTGCCGCCCGTGCTGAACCACAATGATTTCCGCACCGGCAACATCATGCTCGACGCCGCGGGCGTGACCGCGGTGCTCGATTGGGAATTCGCCGCCTGGGGCGATCCAGCGGCTGATCTTGGCTGGTTCTGCGCGAAATGCTGGCGCTTCGGCAACGTGGCGCAGGAGGCCGGCGGCATCGGCCCGCGCGCGGCCTTCTACACGGGCTACGAAGCGGAATCTGGCACGGCGGTGGAGGATCGGCGCGTGCGCTGGTGGGAATTGCTCGCCACCATCCGCTGGGCGGTGGTCGCCGCCGACCAGGCGATGCGCCACATCTCCGGCGAAGAGCGCAGCCTGGAACTCGCGCTGACCGGCCACATCGTCCCCGAGCTCGAATGGGACATCCTGCAAATGGCGGAGGCGCTGTGATGCTGGAGAAGCCCGACGCCGCCGACCTGCTCGCCACTGCGCGCGAAGTGGTGCTGAACGAGCTGCTGTCCGCCCTGCCGCCGGAGAAGGCCTTCGCCGCGCGCATGGTCGCGGCTGCGATGGCGCTCGCGATCCGCGAAGGGGCGGCGGATGTCACGTCGCTGCCCTCCGCCAATCTGGTGCTGCTCGCGCGCCAGATCCGGGAGGGGATGCACGACCCCGGCACGCCGCGCCACGCGGAGGTGCTGGCCTTCCTCCGCGACTATGCGCGACTGCGTGCCAGCGTCAGCGCGCCGAAGGCGCTTCAGACGGCGGGCTGAACCACGCCGCTGCAGGGGCCGAAGCCGATCGTGGCATAGCCCGGCTTGCGCGCATGCGCGGCCAGCGTCAGCTCGTCGCCATCCTCCAGGAAGCGCCGCGTCTCGCCGGACGCCAGCTGCACCGGCTGCTTGCCGCCGCGCGTTATCTCGAGCAGCGAGCCCCAGCCCTCCGCGCCCTCGGTCGAGAGCGTGCCCGTGCCCAGCAGATCGCCCGGCTGCAGGTTGCACCCGCCGCAGGCGTGATGCGCGACGAGCTGCGCCGGCGTCCAGTACATCGCACCCGCCTGGCCGAGCGAGAGCCGGTGCGGCGGCAAGCCCTTCGCGCGCAGCCCCGGCGTCATCAGGCGCACCTCAAGCTCGAGCGCCAGCGCGCCATGCGCCTGGTCTGCCTCGTCCCAGAGGTAGTCCATCGGCTTCGGATCGCCCGCGGGCCGCGCGGGCTGCGCCATGCGGAAGGGTGCGAGCGCCTCGGGCGTGATGATCCAGGGGCTGATCGTCGTGCCGAAATTCTTGCCGAGGAAGGGGCCGAGCGGCTGGTACTCCCAGCCCTGGATGTCGCGCGCCGACCAGTCGTTCAGCAGGCAATAGCCCGCGATGTGATCCGCCGCGCGCCCGATCGGGATCGGCTCACCGAGCGCATTGCCCGGCCCGATCCAGATGCCGAGCTCCATCTCGTAGTCGAGGTTCCGGCTCGGGCCGAAGCTCGGCTGCGCTTCGGCGGCGGGTTTGCGCTGGCCGTTCGGGCGCCGCAGCGGATGGCCCGAGGGCACGACGGAACTGGTGCGGCCATGATAGCCGATCGGCACATGCTTGTAGTTCGGCAGCAGCGGATTGTCCGGCCGGAACAGCGCGCCGACATTCGTCGCGTGCTGGATGCCGGCATAGAAATCCGTGTAGTCGCCGATGCGCGCGGGCAGATGCAGCGTGCAATCCGCGGCGCGGTGCAGCAGGGCGTTGATCCGCCGCTCGGCGGCGCTGCCTTCCGACAGCAGCGCGAACAGCCGGTCGCGCAGCGCCTGCCGGTGCGCGGCGCCGAGCGCGAGCAGCGCGTTCAGCGCCCCGCCTGTCGCGGCCGCCGCGGCTTCGCCTGCCGCGCCGTCCAGCAGCCCCGTCGCCAGCAGCGCATCGAGGTCGAGGATCATGTCGCCGATGGCAACGCCTGCCCGCTTCGCCCCGCCCGCCGGCGCGAAGACGCCAAGCGGCAGGTTCTGCAGCGGGAAATCCGGATGCCCGTTGGCGGAGGCGACGAAGCTGCCGCGCGTGGCGAGGTGGGTGTGGTCCAGCATGCTCATGGCTTCGATGGATCGAATGTCTTCTTCAGCCCCGTCCAGCAATCACGGTAGCCCGATTGCAGTTGCGGCAGGCTGGCCGCGAAGGCCGTCACGCGCTGAGGCAGGCGGGTCTCGAACATGAAGGCCATCGTGCCCGTCAGCTTGTGCGGCGCCAATGCGACCGTCGAGGCTTTCTCGAAAGCCTCCGCATCCGGCCCGTGCGGCAGCATGCAATTGTGCAGCGAGAAGCCGCCCGGCACGAAGCCCTGCGGTTTCGCGTCGTACTGGCCGTAGATCAGGCCCATGAACTCGCTCATCAAATTCATGTGGTACCAGGGCGGCCGAAACGTGTTCTCGGCCACCAACCAGCGCTCGGGGAACAGCACGAAGTCGATATTCGCCGTGCCCGGCGTTTCGCTCGGCGCCGTCAGGCAGGTGAAGATCGAGGGATCGGCATGGTCGAACAGGATCGGCCCGACCGGCGAATAGCGACGCAGATCGTATTTGTAGGGCGCGTAATTGCCGTGCCAGGCCACGACATCGAGCGGCGAGTGGCCGATCTCGCTGGTCCAGAACACGCCGCCCCACTTCACCGTCACGCGATGCGGCGCTTCCCGGTCCTCATAGGCCGCGACGGGTGCCAGGAAGTCGCGCTGGTTCGCCATGCAATTCGCGCCGATCGGCCCGCGTTCGGGCAGGGTGAAGGCGCCGCCGTAATTCTCGCAGACATAGGCGCGCGCGGGCGCGCCCACTTCGACGCGGAATTTCACGCCGCGCGGGATCACCACGATCTCGCCGGGGGCGGCTTCGATCACGCCGAACTCCGTGCGGAAGCGCAGACTGCCCTGCTCGGGCACGACCAGCATCTCGGCATCCGCATTCCAGAAGGTCTCGTCGGTCATGCTGGCGGTGACGAGCGCGATATGCGCGGCCATGCCCGTCTGCGACGTCACGTCGCCGGCGGTCGTCACGGTTCGCATGCCGGTCAGGAAGGTCAGCGCCTCGCCGGGGATGGGGATCGGGTCCCAGCGCAGCGGCTGGATGGGCAGGTCATGCTGCGCGGCATCGGGCGCGCTGACCCAGAAGGGCAGGTCGCGCCGCGCGAAGCGGCCGATATGCGCGACCGTCGGGCGGATACGATACAGCCAACTGCGCTGGTTGCTCGCCCGTGGTGCGGTGAAGGGCGAGCCGCTGAGCTGCTCGGCATAGAGCCCATAGGCGCAGCGCTGCGGCGAATTCCGCCCGACCGGCAGCGCGCCGGGCAGGGCCTCGGTCTCGAAGGAATTGCCGAAGCCCGACATGTAGCCGGCCGCGTGCGTGCCGACAGAAGCCGGTGCGGGGGTAACGTCCATGGGGCCTTCCTCCTTGGCGACAGTATAGCGCAGCTGCCCCCGGCTTGCTCAACACGGCGCCGCTTGCCAGTCTCCGGCCGCGTCCAGGGAAAGAGATGCAGATGGCGTCGAAGCGGGCATTTGCGGTCGGCATAGCCGACCGAGCGGCCGAATGGCCGCCGCGCCAAGTGGCGCGAAGCCAAGCGCGCGGAGGCGCGCGCCGGCGTCTGAGGGCGACGATGCGGCAGCATCGGCGCAGCCAAGGATGAGCCTCAATGGCAGCGCCTGCATCGTCGGCGCCTATGAACACCCGACCCGCAAGGCCCCCGACACCTCCACTGCGCAACTTCATGCCGAAGTCGCCTGGGGCGCGCTGCAGGATGCGGGGCTCTCCAAGGACGATGTGGACGGATATTTCTGCGCCGGCGACGCGCCCGGGATGGGGCCGCTCTCCATGGCCGACTACCTTGGCCTGGATCGCCTGCGGCATGTGGACAGCACCGATATCGGCGGCAGTTCCTACATCGCGCATGTCGCGCACGCCGCGGCCGCCATCGCGCTCGGGCGCTGCAATGTCGCGCTGATCACGCTCGCCGGCCGGCCGCGCAGCGAGGGCCAGGCGACGGGCACCGCGACCCGCGCGCAGAACCCCGCCGTGCCCGACGACCAGTTCGAGATCCCGATGGGCCGCACGGTCGCGGCCGCCTACGCCATGTGCGCGATGCGGCACATGCATGAATTCGGCACCACCTCCGAACAGCTGGCCTGGATCAAGGTCGCCGCCAGCCATCATGCGCAGCACAACCCGCACGCCATGCTGCGCAAGCCCGTGACGGTGGAGGAGGTGGTGAACTCCCCGCTTGTCGCCGATCCGCTGCATCGCCTGGATTGCTGCGTCATCAGCGATGGTGGCGGCGCGCTGATCGTCGCGCGGCCGGAGATTGCCCGCAGCCTGAAGCGGCCCGTCGTGACGGTGCGCGGCACCGGCGAGGCGCTGAAGACCCATGCCGGCGGATACAACGACCTGACCTTCTCTGGCGCCCGCTTCAGCGGTGCGCGCGCCTTCGCCGAAGCCGGCGTTGCGCCCGCCGATATCCGCTACGCCAGCATCTATGACAGCTTCACCATCACGGTGCTGATCCAGCTGGAAGACCTCGGCTTCTGCGAGAAGGGCCAGGGCGGGCGCTTCGTCGCGGACGGCAACCTGATCAGCGGTATCGGCAAGCTGCCCTTCAACACCGATGGCGGCGGGCTCTGCAACAACCACCCGGCCAATCGCGGCGGCATGACCAAGGTGATCGAGGCCGTGCGCCAGCTACGCGGAGAAGCCCACCCGGCCGTCCAGGTAAAGGACTGCCACCTGGCGCTGGCGCATGGCACGGGCGGGCTGCTCGGCCATCGCCATGGCAGCGCGACGCTGATCCTGGAGAGGGAATAGCGCCATGACGATGCGAGCGATCCAGGCCCCGATCCCCGATCCGACCACCGCCCCCTTCTGGGAGGCCTGCAAGGACGGCCGCCTGATGATCGGCCTCTGCCGCGACACGGGGCGGCATTTCTTCCCCCCACGCGGCGTGTCGCCCTTCACGCTCTCGCCGCATGTAGAATTGGTGGCCTCGAGCGGGCAGGGCACGCTCTACAGCTACACGGTGATGCGTTTGAAGGAGCCCTATATCGCCGCGATGGTGGAGCTTGCGGAAGGCCCGCGGGTCTTCACCAATCTGGTCGATATGGCGCCCGAGGCTGTGCGGATCGGCATGGCGCTCCGCCTGGTCTTCGTGCCAACCGAGGACGGCCCGCCGGTGCCGCTGTTCGCCCCGGCCTGATCAGAGCCCCGGCGAGCGGCTTGCCGGGATCGCGTTGGGATCGGTGCAGGTGTTCGGAAAGGCGCGGCAGTGGAATTGCGCGGCGTTATACGCCTGCTCCGCCGTGCAGGCGCCCAACAGCAGCACCAGCATGGTCAGAACGGCGCCGCGCATCAGTTGAACAGCGTGGAGACGCTGCTCTCCTCGCTGATGCGCTTCATCGCCTCGGCGATCAGGGGCGCGATGGTCAGCTGGCGGATGTTGCGGGAGACCCGCACCGCTTCCGTCGCCAGGATGCTGTCGGTCACCACCATCGTCTCGATCGGGGCCGCGCCGACGCGCGCGACGGCACCGCCTGAGAAGACGCCATGCGTCACATAGACGCTGGCCGATTTCGCGCCGTGCTTCAGCAGCGCTTCGGCGGCGTTGCAGAGCGTGCCGCCCGAATCGACGATGTCGTCCACCAGGATGCAGTGCCGGCCCTCGACCTCGCCGATCACGTTCATCACTTCGGAAACACCGGCCCGCGGGCGGCGCTTGTCGATGATGGCCAGGTCAGCGCCGATCCGCGCCGCGATCGCCCGCGCGCGCACCACGCCGCCGACATCGGGGGAGACGACCATCGTCTCGCGCCCGGCGAAGCGTTCCTGGATGTCGCGGCCATACAGCGGCGCGGCGAAGAGGTTGTCCACCGGGATATCGAAGAAGCCCTGGATCTGCGCGGCATGCAGGTCCATCGTCAGCACGCGGTTGGCGCCGGCCGCGGTGATGAGGTTCGCCACCAGCTTCGCGCTGATCGGCGTGCGCGGGCCGCTTTTCCGGTCCTGCCGCGCATAGCCGAAATAGGGGATCACCGCCGTGATGCGCCGCGCGCTGGCGCGCTTCAGCGCGTCCAGCATGATCAGCAGCTCCATCAGATTGTCATTGGCGGGGTAGCTGGTGGACTGGATGACGAACACATCCTCGCCGCGGATGTTCTCGTTGATCTCGGCGAAGATCTCCATGTCGGCGAAGCGCCGCACGGAAGCCTGGGTGAGCGGCATGCCGAGCGCCGCGGCCACCGCCTCGGCAAGCGGGCGGTTGCTGTTGCAGGCAATGATCTTCATGCGGCACCCCGGAGAGGAGGGTTCGAGCGACCGCCCGCAAGCGGGCGCGCGGAGCGATAGCAACGTGACACTCGTGAGTCCATCGCGTGGCGATGATCCGGGCGCATGGCAAATGGCCGTCCCGGTCAGGGCCGGGCGCGCGCGGGGGGGGCGCGGCGCGGCGCGATGCGTGGCGTGGCGCGCGGTGCTGCCACCGCCGCGGTCCCGGCGCCCGGCCCGGCCGCGGTCTCCTGGGCGGGCGCCGCCACGGGCGTCGCGGCCGGCGCCGCCTCGTTGCCGGGCGTTGCCTCGGCATTGGCAATGACGTCGCGGACGCCGGCCGCGGCTTCCTGCGCCACCACGAAGGCCACATCGCCCCACAGGCCGTTCAGCGACCCCGCCGGCACCTCGTTCAGCTGCAGCACGCGGCCCAAATCATGGCCGTCGCGGCGGGAGATGGTCCAGACGATCTCGATGCGCTGCATCCCGCGCCCGGACGGGGCCATCTCGACCACGCCCTCCACGGCATAGCCGGCCCCCTCGGCCTGGTCCTGCACCTGATAGCCAAGCCCGGCGAGCCGCTCGGCCATGCGCGCCGTCAGGCTGCGGTTGCCATCGCCCGGCGCGCCGCGCACCTGGCGCAGCAGCACGACGCGCGGCGCGGCGCCGACGGCGCGCTCATCCCCCGTCCGGCGCAGCGCGTCCACCCGCCCGACCATCGCAGCGACCGCCGCCGCGCCTTCGGCCGCGGCGCGGCGCAGCCCGGCTGCATCGCCGCCCTGCCAGTCCCGGCTGCCGACTATCCGCCCGCCCGCCTCGCCCAGCACGGCGCCATCGGCGTCGCGCAATATGTAGCGGGGCTGGATGCCGGCGGCCTGGCGCGTCGCCGTCACCTCCACCACCCAGTCGAGCGGCAACGGCTCTCCCGCCACCGTCGGCACGGCCTGCGCAAGCAGCGCCTCGGCCAGCGCCTGGGCGTAGTCGGCGGCCCGATCGGGCTCCTGCAGGGAGGCCGTCGGCACCGGCACCGCCACCCGATAGGCCGGTGGCCGTGCCAGCCGGGCCGCCAATTCGCCGGGCTGGCCGCGATAGGGCTGCGGCAGGTCGCCGCAGGCCGCGAGGCCGAGCAGCCCCGCCAGCGCCCCGCGGCGGGACCAGCGCCTAGACCAGGACACAGGAGACCAGCATCGTCAGGACGATCATCATGCAGAACATGATCACATAGGGCATCGGCTCATCCCGGCAGCGCGATGGCGGATAGCTGATGTCCGATCGGTCCGCCGCCGGAAAGCGTAGCACGGCGGTGGCTGAAGAAGGCGTCTTCCTCTGCAAGCGTGTCACGCCCGACCCAGCCGGCCTCCGCCACCCCCGCCGCACGCAGCCGGGCGAGGCAGTAGCCGGGCAGGTCGAATTGCCAGCGATCCTCCCGCCGGCCGGGGGCCAGGAAGTGGGCATCGGCGGCATCCCGCGCCAGCAATTCGGCCCGGAGATCGGGGCCGACCTCGTAGCTCGGCTGGGCGATGCAGGGGCCGACGGCTGCCTGGATCCGCCCGCGCTCCGCGCCAAGCGCTTCCATCGCGGCGATCGTCGCCTCGATCACGCCGGCCACCGCGCCCCGCCAACCGGCATGGGCGGCGCCCACCACGCCGGCCGTGGCATCGGCGAAGAGCACCGGCGCGCAATCCCCGGTGACGATCCCCAGCAGCAGTCCGGGCCGGTCGGTGACCATCGCATCGGCCTGGGGGCGCTGGTCCTCGGGCCAGGGCGTGGTGACCGTCGCCACCGCGATGCCGTGCACCTGGGTGAGCCCGACCAGCGCCTGCGCCGGCTGCCCGAGCGCATCCGCCGCGCGGCGCCGGTTCTCCCGTACCGCATCGGCGTCATCGCGGCCGGAGAGTGAGCAGTTGAGGCTCGCAAAACGCCCCGTGGAGACGCCGCCCGCGCGGGTGAAGAAACCATGCGGCACGGGAAGGCCAGCCGTCAGCAATGGCGTGCTCATGCGTCCTCGAATCCGGGCAGGGGGGGCAGGCGGGGATCGCAGAGGGCGAGCGCCTTGAACAGGCGCCCCATGCCCTCCGCGGCGACCAGCCGCTCGGCGCCCGAGAGGATGTCGCCCGCCAGCCTGGGCCGCGCCTGGGCCAGCATCGCGGCGCGCGTCATCAGTCCAAGGCGTTGCAGCAGCAGCCCCTGCGGCAGCGGGCCGCAGGCGGCGGCTCCGACCGCGCGGGCGGCTTCGGCCAGGGCGGCGAAATCCACATGCGCCGTCAGGTCGCGGGAGCCCGGCTCGGCCAGCGGGTCGAGCCCCGTCTCCTGCGCGCGCATCGCCTGCAGCGTGTCGCCAAAGCCGGGCAGGGCGTAGCCGTAATCCACCAGCAGCGCCGCGCCGCCCGTGGCGGCCAGCCGCGCGCCGAGCTTGCGGACGAAGCCAAGCGCGGGCTCGCAGATTTCCTGCACCGCGCCCTCGGGCGCCGTCGCCGGCAGGGGCGGGGCCTCGGCGGCGGGCAGCTCAACGAAGGCGCCGTCCGCGACATGGCGCTCCAGCCAGGCATCGCCGCGGCGGACGAATTGGCGGATCGGCAGCGCGTCGAGGAACTCATTGGCCAGCAGCTGCAACGGCCCCGGCGGCAGGGTGGTGATGTCGTCATGCCAGGCCGCGACCTGGCCGGGCAGGGCGCGGGCCTGGGCCTCGCGCAGGCTGGGCGAGGCTTCCACCAGATGCACCCGGGCCGCGGCGCGGAAGGCGGGCGCGGCCTGGGCAACCGCACGCAACGCATCGGCCATCAGCGTCCCGCGGCCCGGACCGACCTCCGCCAGGATCACTTCGTCCGGGCAGCCCATCCTCTCCCAGGTCACGGCGCACCAGGCGCCGAGGACTTCGCCGAAGGCCTGGGAGATTTCGGGCGCGGTGGTGAAGTCACCCGCGCGGCCAAAGGGGCTGGCTGGCCGCGCGTAATAGGCGGCGATCGCACGCGCCATGAAGCGGTCGAGCCGCTCGGCGCTCATGCCAGGGCCGGACGCCGCGCCGCGCGGAGGATCAGCCAGACCCCGGCGGCGAGCATCGGCAGCGACAGCAATTGCCCCATCGTCGCGCCGGCGAAGAGGAAGCCGAGATGCGCGTCGGGCTGGCGGAACATCTCGCCCACCAGCCGAGCCACGGCATAGCCCGCGAGGAACACGCCGGTCAGCATCCCTGGCCGCGCACGCACCGCCGGAATGCGCACCAGAACCTGCAGCAGCACCAGCAGGCAGAAGCCTTCCAGGAAAGCCTGGTAAAGCTGGCTCGGGTGGCGCGGCAGGGGGCCGCCATGGGGGAAGACCATGCCCCAGGGCACATCCGTCACCCGGCCCCAGAGCTCGCCATTGGCGAAATTCGCCAGCCGCCCCAGCAGCAGCCCGATCGGCACCACCGTCGCCGCGCGGTCGCCCAGCAGCAGGGGATCGAGCCGGTTGCGGCGGCAGAACCACCACAGCGCCACCACCACGCCGAGCATGCCGCCATGGAAGGCCATGCCGCCCTGCCAGAGGAACAGCGCCTCCCACGGCGCGGTGATGTAATCGCCGGGCCGGTAGAACAGCACATAGCCCAGCCGCCCGCCGAGGATGATGCCGAGCGTCACCCAGGTGACGGCATCGTCCAGCTGCTCCTTCGATGCCGCGACAGGCGCGAGCGCCACCAGGCGGCGCGCGATCCACCAGCCCGCGACGATGCCGCCGATATAGGCCAGCGCGTACCAGCGGATGACCAGCGGGCCGAGTTCGATCGCGACGGGATCGATCGCGGGGAAGGCGATGGCGGGCAGCATCAGGCGTTCAGCGATGCGGGTCGTCGCGCAGCAGGAAATCGCGGACGTAGCGCCCAACGCCCTCTTCCAGCGTCGTCATCGGCGCGGTGAAGCCGGCGGCCCGCAGCCTCTCGAGCGGCGCCTCGGTGAAGTACTGGTACTTGCCGCGGAGGTCGGCGGGCATGTCCACGAATTCGATCCGCGGCGCCTCACCCATCGCAGCGAACATCGCCTGCACCAGCTCAAGGAAACTTCGCGCGCGCCCGGAGCCCAGATTGAACAGCCCGCTCACCTGCGGATTGTCGAGCAGCCAGAGCATCACCGCGACGCAATCATCCACATGCACGAAGTCGCGCTGCTGCGCGCCATCGGCGATGCCTGCGCGGTCGGAGCGGAACAGCCGCGCGGGCGCGCCGCCCTGCACCTCGTGGAATTTGTGGAACAGCACCGAGGCCATGCGGCCCTTGTGGTACTCGTTCGGCCCATAGACGTTAAAGAAGCGTAAGCCCGCCCATTGCGGCGGCGCCGGCAGGCCGCGCGCCAGCATGTCCGCGACGCGCCGGTCGAAGGCGAGTTTCGACCAGCCATAGAGATTGAGCGGGCGCAGCGCCGCCAGCGCGGCCGGCCGCATATCGTCCTCGAAGCCGAGCGAGCCGTCGCCATAGGTCGCGGCGGAGGAGGCGTAGATGAAGGGCACGCCCCGTGCCGCGCAGGCAGCCCACAGCCGGAGCGGGAGGCTGAGATTGGTTGCCGCGACCACATCGCCATCGGTCGCCGTGGTCGCGCTGATCGCGCCCATATGCAGCACCGCCCTTATCCCGGGCGTTGCCGCCACGAAGGCCTCGGCGTCCTCGGGCGGCAGGAGACCGGCGATGCCGTGCTTCGCCAGGTTGCGCCATTTCTCGCGCCCGGGCTCGCCGACGCGCAGGCGGTCCACGACCACCACCTCCGCCCCGCGGGCGGTGAGCGCCGCGACCAGGTTCGACCCGATGAAACCGGCGCCGCCAGTGACCAGATACATCGGCGTTTCCGAGGCTCCGTGCCGCGTTTGGGCCGGCTGTTGCGGGGGCGGGCTGCCCTCGGGCCGACCGTCGGGGTATAGGCATCCGGCGCTCCGCTCCACAAGCCGAGGGCAGGGATGGCAAGGAGGTCGTGATGGCGATGGGCACCGGAAGCGGCGAGGGCGGGATGGGTCGCGGGGCGCGTCGGGGGATTTTCGACGACCTGGCCGGCATGGCCGGCGGCGCCTTTTCCATCATGGCGGCCATGCGCGCCGAGGTGGAGGCGATGGCCAAGGCCCAGGCGGAGGCGATGGTCCAGCGGCTGGATCTGGTCCGGCGCGAGGACCTCGACGCTGCGTTGGAAGTGGCGCGCCGCGGCCGCGAGCAGGCCGAGGCCCTGGCCGAACGGGTGGCCGCGCTCGAACAGCGCCTGGCCCAGCTGGAGGCCGGCGGGCGCGAGGATGCGCCCCGATCCGAAGACGGCCCCTGAAGCCTTCCCTCCAAGTTGTTGTGGCGGCGCGAAGCTGAGCCTTGCGGCGGCGTTTTCCCCCCGCGTAATCTACGGGTGGTGGCGATTCGGGGTTGGGAGCCCCAACACTTCGGGTCTCGCGGGGGTATCCACCCCTAGGGGCTGCCACAGGGGAGGCCTTTGGGGCCGGTGCCGGCGGGGGGTCGGCACACGCACCCCGCCGGGCGAAGGAGGTGCCGCATGTCCGCCTATCTCGGCCACGACAGCCACGAGCGCTCCGCCAACCCGCTCGATATCGTCGAGCAGATCATCGCATCCAATGAATGGGCCTTCGACCGCCGCAACGACGCCGAGATGGCGGCGGAGGCGCCCGGCAAATGGTGCGATTACGGCCTGTATTTCTCCTGGTCGCATGAGATCAGCGCCATGCATTTCTCCTGCGCCTTCGACCTGAAGGTGCCGGCCGGCCAGCGCGACCGCCTGTTCGAGCTGCTGGCGCTCGCCAATGAGAAGCTCTGGATCGGCCATTTTGGCCTCGACACCGATGATGGCGTGCCGGTGTTCCGCCATTCCGTGCTGCTGCGCGGCGCGCCCGGGGCCTCCGCGGAATCGCTCGAGGACATGGTGGATATCGCGCTGACCGAATGCGAGCGCTTCTTCCCGGCCTTCCAATTCGTCCTCTGGGGCGGCAAGGCCCCGGCTGAGGCGCTGCAGGCGGCGATGCTGGACTGCGTCGGCGAGGCCTAACACCCCGCTTGCGCCCAGCCGTCATGGCGGCAACTGTGCCGCCATGACGGACACCCTTCCTCCCCTGCTTCTGGTCGGCTGCGGCAAGATGGGCGGCGCCATGCTCGCCGGCTGGCGCGAGCGTGGCTTGTCCCAAGCCGTGATCGTGGACCCCTTCCTGGCCGCGGCGCCGACGGGTGCGATTCTGGTGAAGGAGCCGGGCGCGATCCCGGCGGGCTTCGCGCCGGCCGCCGTGGTGCTGGCGATCAAGCCGCAGGAAGCCGCCGCGACCCTGCCGCATTATGCCCGCTTCGCCGGCCAGGCGGTCTTTGTCTCGGTCATGGCGGGGAAGAATGTCGCCGGCATGCGCGGCCTGCTCGGGGAGGGCGCTGCGGTCGTCCGCGCCATGCCCAACACCCCCGCTGCGGTCCGCCAGGGCTTCACGGTTGCCTGCGCTGGCCCGGGCGTGAGCGCGGCGCAGCAGGCGCTGGCCGACACGCTGCTGGGCGCGACCGGGGAGATCGCCTGGGTCGATCAGGAAGGGTTGCTCGACCCGGTCACCGCGGTCTCCGGCGGCGGGCCTGCCTATGTCTTCCTGCTGGCCGAGCTGCTGGAAAAGGCGGCGGTGGAGCAGGGCATCCCGGCCGACCTCGCCCGCCGCATGGCCCGCAGCACCGTCGCCGGTTCCGGCGCGCTGCTGGCGGCGAGTGCCGAGGATGCGGCGCAGCTCCGGAAGAACGTGACCAGCCCCAAGGGCACGACGGAACGCGCACTCGCGGTGCTGATGGAGGAGACGGCCTGGCCCGACCACATCTCCCGCGCCATCGCGGCCGCCACGGCGCGTTCGCGCGAATTGGCGGGGTGAGCCCAGGACGGCAGCCCGCCTGACCACTCTTCGGCCGGGCTTCGCACCTGAACGCCTTGATTGAAACTCAAAACCTCTCATTCTCCGGTGGTGCCCGCCGTCCTGGCCCAGCGCCGTCGGGACCACAGGCGACGACAGCAGACTGGAAGGTGACGAATGGTGGCCGGCCCTGGATTGCCCCTCGGTCCGGAGGCGCGGCAGGCCCATGCGGCGTTCCTGGAGGCGGTCGCCCTGCACCAGCAGGGCCGGCTGGAGGCTGCCGCGCGGCTCTATGACGCCGTCATCCAGGCGGTTCCACGCCATCACGACGCGCTGCACATGCGCGGTGTCGCGGCGCTCCAGCAGGGCCGGGCGGAGGAGGGGATCGCCCTGGTCCGCAGGGCGCTCAAGCTGAACCCGAAGTTTCCCGCCGCCTGGAACAGCCTCGGCAATGGCCTGCGGGAAGCCCGGCAACTCACCCGCGCGGTCGAGGCCTTCGACAAGGCCATCACCCAACAGCCCGGCTTTGCCGAGGCCTATTCGAACCGCGGCAATGCCCTCGCCGATCTCGGCCGGTTCGTGCCGGCCCTGGCCAGCTACGACAAGGCGGTGACCCTGCGGCCCGATTATGCCGAGGCCTGGTCGAACCGCGGGCGAGCGCTTCTGGAACTCGGCCGCATGGCTGAGGCCCTTGAGAGTTGCGACAAGGCGCTCGCGCTCCGGCCGAACTTCGCCGAAGCGCACGGCAACCGGGCCAATGTCCTGCTGCGCCTTGACCGGCCGCAAGACGCGCTCGCGGCGGCTGAGCGCGCGATCACCCTCGCGCCCGGCCTTGCGACCGCGCATGCCACCCGGGCCGCTGCCCTGCAGGATCTCGGGCGGGCGGAGGACTCGCTCGCAAGCTTCGACAATGCGCTGGCGCTCAATCCCGGCCTCACGGAAGCGGCCTATAATCGCGCACGGCTGTTGATGGCGGTCGAGCGCTTCGAGGACGCAGTCGCGAGCTACAGCTACGCCATCGACCGCAGGCCCGACTATGCCGATGCCCGCTGGAACCGAAGCCTCGCGCTGCTGCTGCTGGGCCGTTTCGAGGAAGGCTGGCCGGAGCATGAATGGCGCAAGCGCAAGGGCGAGCCCGTCGCGACGCGCAGCTTTCGCCAACCGCTGTGGCTGGGCCGTGAGCCGATCGCCGGGAAGCGGCTATTCCTGCATGCGGAACAGGGGCTCGGCGACACCATCCAGTTCTGCCGTTACGCGCTGCTGGCCCAGGAGCGCGGCGCGAAGGTCGTCATGTCGGTGCAGGATGCGCTGGTGCCCCTGCTGCGCGACCTCCACCCTGACATCGCGGCGATCGGCGCGGAACAGAAGCCTGACGCCTTCGATTTGCATGCACCGCTGCACAGCCTGCCACTAGCCTTCGGCACCACCTTGGCGAGCATTCCCACTTGGCCTGCCTATCTGAAGGCCCCGGCCGAGCGCGTGGCGCGCTGGGCGAGCCGGCTGGGGTCGGAGGGCCTGAAGATCGGCATCAACTGGCAGGGCAGCACCGGGGCCACCGATGTGGGCCGGTCCTTTCCGCTCAGCCAGTTCCTGCCTTTGGCGCAGCTGCCAGGGGTCCGGCTCATCAGCCTCCATAAGGGGGCTGGCGAGGCGCAGCTGCAGGACCTGCCGGCCGGCACGGTCGAGACGCTGGGCGCCGATTTCGACGCGCCCGGCGCGGCCTTCCTCGACAGTGCGGCCGTGCTCCAGCTCTGCGATGTGGTCATCACCTCGGACACCTCGCTGGCGCATCTCGCCGGGGCGCTCGGCGTGCCGACCTGGGTGATCCTGCAGCGCGTTCCGGATTGGCGATGGCTGCTGGGGCGGGAGGATTCACCCTGGTATCCCAGCCTGCGCCTGTTCCGGCAGGAGGTCGCCGGCGATTGGGACCAGGTCTTCGGCCGCATCCTGGACGAGCTGCGTGCCCGACCGGGGCGCCATACTGCGTCCGCCAATTCATAAGCCGCTTGGCGAAACAGCCCGCGATCCCCACCATTCGACCATGGACATGACCGCCCCCTCCGACCGTCACCTTGTCGAGGCCCTGTTCCGCGTCGTCGCGTCGCATGGCTGGCGCGGGGTCAGTGTCACGCGGCTGGCGGCCGAATCGGGGCTGCCGGCGGCGGAGCTTCTGGCCCGCTACCCCTCTCGCCTCGGGCTGCTGCGCAGCTTCGGAGAGGTCGTGATGGAGGAGGTCGCGGCCGGTACCGTGCCGGACCAGGGCGGCACGCCGCGCGACAGGCTGTTCGATGTGCTGATGCGCGGTCTCGATGCGCTCGCGCCCTACAAGGACGGGCTCCGGCGGTTGATGCGGGAGATGCTGACCGACGCCGTGCTGGCCGGCGCGATGGCGCCGATCTTCCAGCGCAGCATGGAACGCATGCTCGACCTTGCCGAGATCGACAGCACGGGCCTCAAGGGCCGGCTGCGCGCCGCGGGGCTGACGGCGGTGTGGATCCGCGCGGTGCATGTCTGGTCGACGGACACCTCCGAGGAACTCGGCCCGACCATGGCCGCGCTCGATCGCGCGCTGGAGCGCGCCGAGCAGGCCGCGCGCAGCTTCGGCCTGGCCGATGGCGACCGCAGCGCCCCGACGGTCTCTGATGGGGACGGCACGCCAGCGTGACGCAGAGGCCGCTTGGGGGCGGGCACGACCTCGGATAGGCTGGCCCGCAAGCAAGGAGTTCCCGCCATGTCCGACCGCTTCGGCATCAAGCCCGACGAGATGATGAAGGCCTTCGCCGAGTTCCGCCTGCCGCATTTCGCGGATCTGGAAGGCCTCGCCCAGGCGCAGCGCCGCAATCTGGAGGCGCTGTCGGCCGCCAACCGCATCGCGCTGGAAGGCGCGCAGGCCGTGGCACGGCGGCATATGGAGATCGTGCAGTCCGCCGTCGGTGAGATGACCGAGGCGATGCGCAGCATGGGCGGCACCGAGAACCCCCAGGCGCGCGCGGCGCAGCAGGCCGAACTGCTGAAGTCCGGCTATGAGCGTGCGGTCACGAACATGAAAGAGATCGCCGACCTCATCCAGAAGTCGAATGCGGAGGCGCTGGCGCTGCTGAACACGCGCTTCGCGGAGGCGATGGAGGAGGTCAAGCAGATGGCCCAGAAGCAGGGCGGCGGCTGACCCGCCGACACCGCCCTACACCGGCAATCGCACGCGGGCCCTGAGCCCGCCAAGCGGGCTTTCCTCCAGCACGATGTCCCCGCCATGCGCGCGCGCAATGTCGCGCGCGATCGCGAGGCCCAAACCCGTGCCGCCGGCCGAAAGTGTGGCGAAGGGGCGGAACGCTTCCTCGCGCTGCGCGGCCGGGATGCCCGGGCCGTCATCATCCACCGTCACCTGCGCCCAGCCACCGGCCGGACGCCCGCACGGCGCCACTTCGCGCGGGACTTCGCTGACCGCCACCGCGATCCGCCTGGCATGCTTCCGCGCATTGTCGAGAAGGTTCGCGAGGCACCGGCGTAGCGCATCGGGACGCAGCTGCAGCATGAGCGCGGGCGGCGTGTCCACCGCCACTTCCGCCCCATCGCGTCGCGCCTTCTGCGCCACGTCGCGCACAATCGCCGCGAGGTCCGCCGCGCGCGGCTGTTCGCCACCTTCCCCGCGCGCGAAGGCGAGATAGGCGGCGACCATTCGCTCCATCTCCTCGACATCCTGGGTGATGGCGGCGACGTCAGCCTCGGCGGCCGGGTCGTGCGGCAGCATCGCGAGGCCAAGCCGCATGCGGGTGAGGGGGGTGCGCAGATCGTGGCTGATCCCGGCCAGCATGTCGGTGCGCTGCGCCACGAAGCGCCGGATGCGTTCCTGCATGCGGTTGAAGGCCTGGGCGGCCTGGCGCACCTCCGCCGCGCCCTCGGGCTTGATCTGGCCGGTGTCGCGCCCGAGGCCGAAGGCCTCCGCCGCCCCGGCCAAGCGCCGGATCGCGCGCACCTGGTTTTTCATGAACAGCGCCGCGATGGTGAACAGCAGCAGCGCCGAGCCGACCAGCCAGATCATGAACAGGTAGAGCGTCGCGTTGAACAGCCGCTTGCGCGGCGCTTCGACATGCAGCACGCCGTCGGGCAGCTGGATGCGGATGATCACGCTGCGCGGGTCGGAGGTCCAATCGGCGTCGAAGGGCCGCGCCACGCGCTCGGCCATAGCCCGAGCAAGGTCGTACTCCAGCGGCAGTAGCGGCAGCGAGGCCACGCGGTCCGGCGTCTGCCCGAGCGTCGCCTGCGGCTCGAAGGCCAGCGCCATGTCGAGCCGCCAGGCGGCTTCGCGGAACACCCAGGCGCGGTTCTCGGGGGAGGGGTCGCGCTGCAGCAGCTCCACCACCAGGCTCAGCTCGCCCGCCAGCGCGGCCGCCAGGCGGCGCGAGATGACATCGAGATGCGAGCCGTAGAAGATCTGCAGCGCGATCACCTGCACGATCAGCAGCGGCAACAGGATGATCAGCAGGCTGCGCCCGAGCAGCCCGCGCGGCATCAGGTCGCGGAAGAATTTCTCGACCCGCGGCATCAGAGCCCCGGCCGCAGCACATAGCCGCGGTGCCGCACGGTCTGGATGAAGCGCGGCTCGCGTGGATCGGGCTCGATCTTGCGCCTGAGCCGCGTGACCTGCACGTCGATCGCCCGCTCCCCCGCTTCGGGCGTGCCGAGGGCCGCTGCGATATCCTCGCGGCTCAGGATCTCGTTCGGTCGGGCCGCGAGGGCGGCGAGCAGCGCGGCCTCTCCGCCCGTCAGGCGGATGCTGCCCTCCGGCCCGCGCAGCTCGTTGCGCTGCGGGTCGAACCAGCGCGTGCCAAGCTGCACGGGCCCCGACGTCGTCTCGACCGGCGGCGGCGCGGCACGGCGGAGGATGGTGCGGATGCGCAGCGCCAGCTCCCTCGGGTCGAAGGGTTTCCCGAGGTAATCATCAACGCCCGCCTCGAGGCCGGCGATGCGGTCATCGGGCTCCCCGCGTGCGGTCAGCATCAGGATCGGCACCTCCTGCCCCTCTCGGCGGAGGCTGGCGGCCAATTCGATCCCGCTCTCGCCGGGCATCATCACATCAAGCACGACAAGATCGAAGGCGAAGCCCGCCAGCGCCCGCCGCGCGGCGGCGGCGTCCGCTGCGGCGGTCACGCGGAACCCCTGCTCGTCCAGGAAACGCTGCAGCAGCGCGCGGAGCCTGGCGTCGTCATCCACGACCAGCAGGTGCGGCGGTTCCGGCATCTCGGTGGCGGTGCTCATCCGGCGCCCTCCGGGCCCGTCGCCTCAAGCCTCGCGAGCGCGGTGCGGGCCTCCGCGCCCATCAGGCCGCGCATGACACGGCGAAACCCTTCAACGGCCTGTGGCCCGGCCTCGCGGTAGGCGGCCATCACCGTCTCGCGCTGGCGCTCGAACAGACGCCGTTCCAGCGCCGCGCCCTTCGGCGTCAGGGACAGCAGCCGCTGGCGCCGGTCGGCGCGGCCAGGCGCCTGGGTGACGTAGCCTTCCTCCACCAGTGGCGTCAGAACGCGCCCGAGCGATTGCTTGGTGATGGCGAGGATGCCGAGCAACTCGCCGACCGTGATCCCCGGTCGCCGCCCGACGAAATGCAGCACGCGGTGATGCGCCCGCCCCATGCCGAGATCGGCCAGGATCTGGTCGGCGCCGGCGGTGAAGTCGCGGTAGCCGAAGAACAGCAGGTCCTGCGCGAGGCGAAGCTCCTCCTCCCGCAGGAAGAGCAGGTTGCGCCCCGCGGGCGGATCCTTGACGCCGAGCTCCGGCGCCATGGCCTCCCGCAGCGGGGCCGGTCGGGTCATGCCGGTCATGCGGTCCCATCCTGCCGGTATTGGGTCAGCATTGTTGACGCTTTTCCTCCGCCGCGCCAGACTTCGCCCATCGCATGCCGCGGCCCTGCGCCGATACTAGGACAGCCGCTTGCGGATGCGTAGCGACCTGCTGCCGGGAGCGGCCGGGATCGCCAAGGACAGACATGGAGGACTGCCGCGATGGCCCTGGTGCCCTTCGACGACCGCGACGGCTGGATCTGGTATGATGGCGACTTCGTCCCCTGGCGCGATGCGCGGCTGCATGTGCTCTCGCACGGGCTGCACTATGCCTCCGGCGTCTTCGAGGGCGAGCGCGCCTATGGCGGGCATATCTTCAAGCTGCGCGAACACACGGACCGCCTGATCGCGTCCGGCCGCATCCTCGGCTTCGAGATTCCCTACACCGCCGAGCAGATCGACGCGGCCTGCATCGCGACGCTGGCGAAGAACGGCCTGACGGATGGCTATGTCCGCCCGCTCGCCTGGCGCGGCTCGGAACAGCTCTCAGTCTCGGCTCAGCAGACCAAGATCCATCTGGCGATCGCCACCTGGGCCTGGCCGAACCTCTTTGGCGACAAGCGCATGCAGGGCGTGCGCCTGGCTTGGGCGAAGTGGAAGCGCCCGCACCCTGAAACTGCGCCGACCGCGTCGAAGGCGGCCGGCCTCTACATGATCGGTACGCTGTCGAAGCACGCCGCTGAGGCCGAGGGCTTCGACGATGCGCTCATGCTCGACTGGAAGGGCGACATCAGCGAAGGGACGGGCGCCAATGTGTTCCTGGCGATCGATGGCGAATTGCACACGCCGACCCCGATCAACTTCCTGGACGGCATCACGCGGCGGACCGTGATGGCGCTGGCGAAGAAGCGCCAGCTCAAGGTGGTGGAGCGCACCATCCCGCAGGCGGATCTCGCGAAGGCGACCGAGGTGTTCCTGGCCGGCACCGCGGCCGAGGTGACGCCGGTGCGCCAGGTGGGCGATCTCACCTTCACCCCCGGTGCGATCACCGAGACGCTGCTGAAGGACTACGAGGCGCTGGTCCGCATGACGCCGGAGCAGGTCGCGGCGCAACTCGGCGGTTGATCCGGCAACCCGGTGGGTGCGGCGCCGTTCACGACGCCGCATCCCGCCGCGCGGCAGGCAGTGCGCCCAGCATCACGGCCAGCGGCAGCAGCCAGACGATCCGCGCCTGATAGCGCTCATGCGGCTTGGAGAGCGCGCCGGTCGCGGCCGCATTCGCCAGCAGCGCCAGCAACGCCCCGGCCAGCAGCGCCGCGCGCGGCGTGTCGCGCGCCCGCAACGCCCGCCAGAGCAGCCAGAGCGCCCCGCTCAGCGACAGCAGCAGCACCGGGATATGCGGCGCCAGCAACGGCGCGGCGCGGGCCTGCAACGCGCCCTGCATCTGCAAGCCGGCATCGAAGGCGGCGAGCTCCCCGGACGGGAAGCTGCGCGCGATCGGGATGCGCGCCGATAGCGCCAGATGCTCGTTGCCGAGCGTATCGCCGACGCGCGGCTTCAGCAGCTGCGTGATAGCATTGCGCAGCATCGCGCCCGCGACCGCGCCGGGGTACTCGCGGAGCGTCGCGGCGATGATCTCCCGCGCTTCCGCAGCACCAGCGACGCCGCCCATTGGCCGCGGTGATCCATCCGCATTGCGGTTCAGCGGGCTCGTCCCGTCCCAGAGGAAGGTGTCGCTGTCCATCGGCAGGCGATCCGCGAAGGCGCAGAGATGCCAGCCCGCCCCCTGGGGAGAGGAGGTGCAGCGCGCGCGGATCACCGCGGCCGCTGGCCCGTCATCCTGCAGCCGCGCCAGCAGGAAGACCGATCCGTGCGGCGACAGCGTCGCCCGACCGAAGGCGAGCAGGTTGGAGGTCGCAAGGAAAGCCAGGGCCAGGCCGAGCGGCAGCGCTGCACGCAGCACCGGCCCTGGCCGGCGCGCCAGCAGCACCGTCAGCGCGACCATCGCCGCGGCCGTCGGCAGGTGGGAGAGATGGGCCGCGATCGCCAGCGCGCCGACCAGCGCGACCCAGGCGGTCTCGGTGCGGCTGAGCCGACCGAAGCCCAGCAGGATCAGCGCGAGCGGGACGAGCGCCGTCAGCGCATCCGGCATCAGCGTCGCCAGGAACCATGGCGCGGCACTGAGCGCAGCGAGCGCACCGCAGACCAGCAGATGCGCCGCCCGCGTCGCCGTGCCGCGCACCATGCGCTGCGCCAGCCAGATCAGATGCGAGGCCATCAGCCCCTGCGCGAGCACCGCCGGCCACAGCGAGACCTGCCAATGGACCAGGTGGAGGAAGGGTCCATAGGCCTGGGTCTTGTCCCAGGGCGTCTCCGGCAGCGTCGTGTGGTTGAGGTAGGAGACGCTGTCGATGAAGACGAGCGGATAGCCATTGAACGCCGCGGGCCAGGCCAGCAGCAGCGCGCCTGCCAGGATCGCCAGGAACTTCACGGCCGCCGCGGCAGCAGCGCCAGCGCCGCGACGACCGGCATCAGCCACAGGATCCGCGCCTCGTAGCGCAGATGCGGCTTGGAAAGCGCGCCGGTCGCGAAGGCGTTCGCCGTCACGCCCACCAGCACGCCGACTACAAGGCCAAGCCGGCGCAGATCGTGCGTCCGCGCCGCGCGCCACCAGGCCAGCAGCGCCAGCCCCGCGCCGATCACCAGCACCGGCGCATGCGGCCACAGGAAGGCCGCGGCCGCATCGGGCAGATGCCCGCGCGGCTGCAGCGCGGCGTCATAAGCAGCGATTTCGCTGGCGGGAAAACCCTCGGCGATGCGCGGCCGCACCGCGGCGGCGAGGTGGTCCGCGACGAGCGTGTCGCCCGCCGTCGCGGTGACGATCTGGACCAGCATGTTGCGCAGCATCGCCTGCGCGACCTCGACCGGATGGGTGCGCAGCGTCGCCGCCACGATCTCCTGCGCCTCGGCCGAGAGCATCGCGCCGCCGAGGAAGCGCGGCGTGCCGTCCGGCGCACGGTTCACCGGGCTGTCCGGCGCCCAGAGGAACGCGTCGCTGTCCATCGGCAGCTGGTCCGCGAAGGCGCAGAGATACCAGCCGGCATCGGGGCAGCGGGCGCGAAGCACTGCCGCGGCGGGGCCATCGGCCTGCAGCCGGGCGAGCGCAAAGGTCGCGCCATGCGGCGAGAGGCCCGCGCGCCCATGCCCCCAGAAATTCGTCGCCAGCAGGAGCAGCACCGCGCCCGCCAGTGGCGCCGCGGTGCGCAACGCCGGCGCAAGGCGCCGCGTCAGCAGCAAAGCGAGCGCGATGATCGCGGCCGCCAGCGGCAGATGCGAGAGATGCGCCGCAATCCCGATGGCCGCGACCAACCCGAGCCCCAAGGCTTCCGCGCGCGACACTGCCTCCCGCGCGAAGGCGAGCAGCAGTAGCGCCAGCAGCACCGCGGGGGCGAAGATATCGGGCATCAGCAGCGCGGCGGTGAAGGGCGCGGTGGTCAGCGCCGCAATCCCCGCGCAGGCCAGAAGGTGCAGCCAGGGCGTCGCCCGCCCCCGCAGGCTGCGCTGCAGCAGCCAGAGCAGCCAGGACAGCATCGCCCCCTGCGCCAGCAGCGGGCCCCACAGGCTCAGCCGCCAATGGAAGGCATGCAGCAGCGGCCCATAGACATGCGGCTTGTCCCAGATGACGAGCGGACCCAGCGTTTGGTGCAGGAAGGCGCCGGTGTCGCTGAAGACCAGCGGGTAGCCGTTGAGAAAAGCCGGCCAGACCAGCAGCAGCCCGCCGCCGAGCAGGGCCAGCAGGCGCATCAGCGCGCCCAGCGCGCCGCGGCCTTGTCGTCCTCGGCCTTTGCCTCGACCCAGCGTGCCTCGCCGCCGGCGAATTCCTCGCGCTTCCAGAAGGGCGCCTTGGTCTTCAGCCAGTCGATCAGGAAGGCACAGGCCTCGAGCGCCGCGACGCGATGCGCGCTCGCGGTCAGCACCAGCACGATCGGATCGCCCGGCACCAGCCGGCCATGGCGATGGATGACGGTGCAGCCCGTCAGCGGCCAGCGTTCGCAGGCCTCGCGCGCGATCTTCTCGAGCGCACGTTCCGTCATCCCGGGATAATGCTCGAGCACCATGGCCGTAAGTCCGCCATCGCCGCGGCAGATGCCAAGGAAACTCGCGAGCCCGCCGACATCCACGCGCCCGGCGGAGAGCGCGGCTGTCTCCGCTCCCAGGTCGAAGGGCGCCTCCTGCACCAGGATGCGCGGTGCGACAGCCATGCTCAGCCGCCGGTCACGGGGGGGAAGAAGGCGACCTCATCGCCCGGCGCCACGGGCGCGTCGGGTGCGGCGAAGTCCTGGTTCACCGCGGCGCGCAACTGGCGCGGATCGGCGAAGGCCGCGGCATGGCCGGGGCTCCGGCCCGCCAGCCAGGCGATCAGCCCGGCGACATCCCGCACCTCCGGCGGCGGCGCCACCTCTTCCTCGGCGAAGCCGACCTTCTGCCGCACCCAGGCGAAGTAGAGAATCTGCACGGCGTAGAGGGCCTCAGCGCTGGCCCGGCGGGACGACCCGGGTGCGCACCTGCCCGTCCGAGCCGATCCAGGTCTCGACATTGCCGTCGCGGATCACCGCGCCGCCGCCCTGGCCGGGCTGGGTGAAGCCCTGCACGCGGCCGGCCTGGCCGGTCGAGATCGCCGGCTGGCCCGAGGGATCGACCAGCGCGCGGCCTTCCGTGCGCGGTGCCGGCGGCGCGACGGCGGGCGGCACGGCGGGCGTCACCCGCTGCGGCTGCACCGGCGGCAGCGGGGGCACGGGGCTCGAACTGCCGGAGAGCGGGGAGCGCGCGGGCGGCGCGCCTTCGATCAGTGACGGACGGTAGTCGGGGATGTTCCGCATCGCCTCATCCGGGCTGCCGAGCAGCGTGGGGCGGGGCGCTTCCTGCTCCGGCCAGACATTGCCGGGCTCGGCGGTGATCGGCGTGAAGTCGGGGTTGGCGCCGCGCACCCGCTGCGCCGTCAGGCTGTCGAGCGTCACGGTGTTGCGCGCCGAGACGAAGGGCGAGGACACGCCATCGGCGACGCTGCAGGCGCCAAGCAGCAGCGCCGGGCCCATCAGGGCCAGCGCGGCGCGGGGGAAGCTCCGGTTCGCGAAGGGCATCGTGGCTCTCAACAGAAACTATGCGTGGAAGATGCGCTCGGCGGGCCGCGTCCTCAAGAGCGTGCGGTCTCCTGCCGCGGCGCCTCGCGCCGCGGTGGCTCAGCGCCGCCGGCACCGGCATGGCTGAGCCCGGCCTGGAGGTAGTCCCAGCCCGTGATCATCGTCAGCACCGCGGCGGTCCAGAGCATCAATTCACCGATCAGCGAGACCGGCAGGAAGGACAGGCCAAGGACGGAGGCCGCCGTGTCGCCCGCCAGCAGCGTGCCGAGCGCGCCCATCTGGAAGCCGGTCTTCCACTTGGCCAGCTTCGTCACGGGCAGCCCGACCGCGAGCCCCGCCAGATACTCCCGCAGGCCCGAAACCAGGATCTCCCGCAGCAGGATCACGATGGCGGGAAACAGCGCGGTGTCGGTCAGCCGTCCCATGCCGGCCAGCAGCATCAGCGCGGCACCCACCAGCAGCTTGTCCGCGATCGGGTCCAGCATGCGCCCGAAGGCCGTGATCTGCTGCCGCTCCCGCGCCAGCTTGCCATCGAAGTAATCGGTGATCGCGGCGGCCGAGAAGACGACGCAGGCGGCGAAATCCGCCCAGGGGTCGCGGATCGCCACCAGCACCACCAGCACCGGGATGGCGGCGATGCGCGAAAGCGTCAGGAGGTTCGGCAAATCCGTCGGCATGCAGCCCCTGCTTTAGCAGAAGGGCTGCGCCCGGGCGAGGCGGGAGAGCGGGCCGCGCGCGCCGAAATCCCCCTTCGCCTCCTCAGCCCTCGGCCGGGTGGAAATGCTGGTAGATGCGGCGCGCCACCGCAGGGCCGATGCCGGGCGCCTTCTCCAGATCCTCAAGCGCGGCGTTCCGGACCCCGCGCGCCGAGCCGAAGTGATTGAGAAGTTTACGTTTCAGGGCGGCGCCGACGCCCGGCACGTCATCCAGCTCGCTCCGCGTCAGCGTCTTCGACCGGCCGGCCCGGTGCGAGGCGATGGCGAATCGGTGCGCCTCGTCCCGCAGGCGCTGGAGGTAGTAGAGAATCGCATCGCGCGGCGGCAGCTGGAAGGGCTCCCGGCCGGGCTGGTGGAACCATTCGCGCCCGGCATCCCGGTCCGGGCCCTTGGCCATGGCCGCCAGCGGGATGTCGTGCAGCCCCATCTCGTTCAGGATCTCCCGCGCCGCCGATAATTGGCCGGCGCCGCCATCGATCAGCACCAGGTCGGGCCAGGTGTCGCTGTCGCGCCCGGGATCCTCCTTCAGGGCGCGCCCGAAGCGGCGCTCGAAGACCTCGCGCATCATGGCGAAGTCGTCTCCCGGCTTCGCATCCTTGATGCCGTATTTCCGGTAGTGCTGCTTCAGGAAGCCTGCCGGGCCAGCGACGACCATCACGCCATAGGCGTTCGTGCCCATGATGTGGCTGTTGTCATAGATCTCGATGCGCTCGGGCGCGTCGGCCAGATCGAAGACCCGCGCCACCCCCTGCAGCAGTTCCGATTGCGCCGCGCCTTCGGCCATGCGGCGCTCGATCGCCTCGCGCGCATTGGTCGCGGCGTGCTCGATGGCGGCGCGCTTTTCGCCGCGCTGGGGGCGGTGGATCTCGACCTTGCGCCCGGCCTTGAGCGAGAGCGCATCGGCCAGCACCGCGGCCTCGCGCGGGTCGTGGCTGACCAGGACCAGCGGCGGCGGGGGTAAATCGTCGTAGAGCTGGGCGAGGAAGGCGCCGAGCACCTGCTCGGGCGGCTGCTCCGCGCGGGCATGGGAGAGGAAATAGGGCCGGTTGCCGTTGTTGCGCCCGCCGCGGAAGAAGAAGACCTGCACGCAGGATTGCCCGGCCATCTGGTGCAGCGCCACCACATCGGCATCGCCGACGCCATCGAGGTTGATGCGGTCGCGCCCCTGCACATGGGTCAGGCCCCGGATGCGATCGCGCAGCGCCGCCGCGCGCTCGAATTCGAGTTTTTCCGCCGCTGCCTCCATCTCGGCCGCGAGGCGCCTTTGGATGCTCGGCGTGCCGCCGGAGAGATACTCCTTCGCCTCCCGCACCAGCGCGCCGTAGTCGTCCTGGCTGATCCGCTGCACGCAGGGCGCGGCGCAGCGCTTGATCTGGAACAACAGGCAGGGGCGGCTGCGGCTGTCGAAGACGGTGTCGCGGCAGGAGCGCAGCAGGAAGACGCGCTGGAGGGCGGTCAGCGTCTGGTTGACCGCCCAGGCGGAGGCGAAGGGGCCCCAGTAGCTGGCGCCCTTGCGGCGCTCGCCGCGGTGCTTCGCGATCTGCGGGAAGGGGTGGTCCTCGGTCAGGACCAGCCAGGGATAGGATTTATCGTCCCGCAGGACGATGTTGTAGCGCGGGCGGAGCCGCTTGATCAGGTTCGCCTCAAGCAGCAGCGCCTCAGCCTCGGAGGCGGTCGTGACGACCTCGAGGCTCCGCGTCTCATGCACCATGCGGCGCAGGCGCTCGGGCAGCTGGGCCAGGCGAGTATAGGCCGCGACGCGCCGCTTCAGGCTGCGCGCCTTGCCGACATAGAGCGCATCCCCCTTCGCATCGAGCATCCGGTAGACGCCCGGCACCAGCGGCAAGGTGGCCAGCGCGGCCTCGATGGCCTGCAATCCTTGCATGGCGGGGGGTGGGGGGGCGGTGTCGTCCATCACGCCTCCCAGGCTTGTGTGGCGCGCCAAAGCGCAGTGATCCGCGGGATGCGCGTCGTTGTCCACCGAAGCTGTGGACAAGTCTGTGGACCGGCTGGGCGCAAAGCCCCTCGAATGGCTGTCATCCGCCAGTCACGCCGCATTGCCCAAATTTTGGGCGATTTCGATAACCAATTGATTTACAGGTATTTTTATGCGTGGACAGTAACATAGCCGTCGTCAAGACCAACGTTCCGGTTGACTCCGCCAAATTCCTCACGGGGCCGTGGTCCCGGTGGACAAAGCGACCGTCTCGGCCCCTTGCGGTTCTAAGGCCTGCGCCGTTCGACCACCACGCCGACGCCCGCGACGTCAGGAAAGGCATCGGGTTTTTCCACCGTGACGCGCGCCCGCTCGACCCGCGGATCGGCCAGGGCCGCCGCGGCCATGCGCTCCGCGAGGGTCTCGACCAGCAGCACATGCCCTTCCGCGACCACGCTCCGGGCCAATTCGACCAGGCGCTGGTAGTCCACGACCCGGCCGAAGGCGTCCGGCCCCACCCCGGCCGGGGCGGCGTCGTCCAGCACCAGCAACTCCACATCCAGCCGGATGCGCTGGGGCCCCGCGCGCTCATGCGGGTGGATGCCGAGCCGCGCCATCAGGTCGAGCCCGCGGACGAACACCACGCGCCGGCCGCGCTCTGCATCGGGGGCGTAGGTGGTCATTCGACGGTATCCATCGGGTCGCGCACCGGCGCCCATTGCAGGTGCTGACCGCCATCGAGGGCGATCATCTGCCCGGTCATGGAGGGTAGCGACAGGATCGCGCGCAGCGCCGCCGCAACCTCCTCCGGCGAGGTGCCGCGCCGCAGCGGGACGGAGGCGCATTGCCGGTCGAACTGCGCCTGGCTCTGGCGCGGCGAGGGCATGGCGGGCCCAGGCCCGATCCCGTTCACGCGAATACGGGGGGCGAGCGCCAGCGCCAGCGTCTGCGTCAGCGCCCAGAGCCCGGCCTTGGACACGGTGTAGGAGATGAAATGCGGTGTCAGCGACCAGACCCGCTGGTCGAGCAGGTTCACCACCACGCCCTCCGCCGTCGTGGGCAGCGCCTTCGCCATGGCCTGTGCCAGCACGAAGGGCGCGCGCAGATTGGGCTCGATGTGGCGGTCCCAGCTCTCGCGCGTCGCGTCGTCCCACTCATCGCGCTCGAAGGTGGAGGCGTTGTTGACCAGCACGCCCAGCGGGCCGAGCGCGGCGACGGTCTCCGGCACCAGCCGCGCCACCTCCTCCTCCCGCCCGAGCTCGGCGCGGAGCGTCACCGCCCGGCGGCCGAGGGCGCGGATCTCGGCGGCGGTGGCCTCTGCCTCCGCGGCGCTGGCGGCGTAGTGCAGCGCCACGTCGAAGCCGTCCTCGGCCAGTGCCAGCGCCATGGCGCGGCCAAGCCGCTTCGCGCCGCCGGTGACCAGCGCGGCGCGGGGGATGGTGGGAGGGATGTTCATGCACCGGCGGACATAGGCCCACTCCCGCCGGTTGGCCACCTGTTGACCCGCGCCGCAACGGGCATGAGGGTCCCGCCGGCGCAGCGGGAGGGGACGATGCACATAGGCTTGGCGTTGGCACTGATACTGACCTTCGTGGCCCCGGCGTTCGGCCAGGGCTTGTCATTGCAGGGGGCGCCGGGCGGCTCGCGGGGCCAGTCCCAGCCGGAGACGCCGCAGCAGAAGCGGGAATTCTGCCAGCGCGTGGCGGGCGCGGCGTTGCGCTGCGGGCCAACGACCGATGCCGTGGCGCTGTCGTCCTGCGTGATCAGGACCCTGCCGGTGCAGGATTCGCTGCGGGTCGCGCAAGCGGCGAATGCGGCCCGCGGCAACGCATCTGCCCTGTTGTCCGAATGCGGTGTCGGACTGGGCGCGCGGTGATCGGCCGCCCCGCCTGCCTGCGATCCGTCAGCGGCCGGTCAGCGCGCCCACAGCCGCGCCGCCAGCACCGCCGATCAGCGCGCCGGTGACCGGCGAGCCACCGGTCAGCACGCCAACCGCGGCGCCGCCCGCGGCGCCGATCGCCCCGCCCGACAATGCGCGCTGCTGCTGGCGGTTCATGCCCTCGCAGGCGGCGAGCGGGGCGACGAGCACCAGGGCAAGGGCCGCGCGGCCCATGACGGAAGCCAGCTTGCTGCGCATGCAAATCTCCTGCGGCACGTGTTGCCGTGGCGGATTACGCGCGGCTGCTGTGGCAAGGGAAAGGCAGTGGCGTGGCCTATCCGCGCCGGGAACGTGACGCCTGCGCGACGTGCGTCAGCGCTTGCGGCCGCGTCCGCCCTTGCCCTTCTTCGGGTCGTACCCGCCACCGCCGGGCCCGAGCGGCTTCGGCTTCCAATCCTCCTTCGTGCGCGGCGCGCTGGCCTGTAGCGAACGGCCGGCGAGATTGGGCTGCAGGCCGAGCTCCAACGCCTCCAGCCGCTTGATCTCGTCGCGCAGCCGCGCCGCACCCTCGAATTCCAGGTCGGCGGCGGCAGCGCGCATCTTCTTCTCGAGCTCGGCGATGGTCGCGCCGATGTCCTTACCGACAAATTGCGCCGTCTCGTCCCCATCCACGGCATCCACCGTGACGTAGTCCTGCTCATAGACCGATTGCAGCACGTCGGAGATGTCGCGCTTGATCGTCTGCGGCGTGATGCCGTGTTCCTCGTTCCACGCGATCTGCTTGGCGCGACGCCGCGCCGTTTCCTCCAGCGCGCGGCGGAGGCTGTCGGTCATGACATCGGCATAGAGCACGACGCGTCCTTCCGCGTTGCGCGCCGCGCGGCCGATCGTCTGGATCAGCGAGGTGGTGGAGCGAAGAAAACCTTCCTTATCGGCATCGAGGATCGCCACCAGCGCGCATTCGGGAATGTCGAGCCCCTCGCGCAGCAGGTTGATGCCGACCAGCACGTCGAACACGCCTTTCCGCAAATCGCGGATGATCTCGATGCGCTCCAGCGTGTCCACATCCGAATGCAGGTAGCGGACGCGGATGCCGGCCTCGGTCATGTACTCCGTCAGATCCTCGGCCATGCGCTTGGTCAGCGTCGTCACCAGCACACGCCCGCCCTTGAGCGCGACCGCGCGGCATTCGGCGAGCAGATCATCCACCTGGCCCTCGACGGGGCGGATCTCCGTCACCGGATCGACCAGGCCGGTCGGGCGGATCACCTGTTCCGCGAAGGCGCCGCCCGTTCGCTCCATCTCCCACGGGCCGGGCGTCGCGCTGACGAAGACCGTTGCGGGGCGATAGGCGTCCCATTCTTCGAATTTCAGCGGGCGGTTGTCGGTGCAGGAGGGCAGGCGGAAGCCGAATTCGCGCAGGACCGATTTCCGCGCGAAGTCGCCGCGATACATGCCGCCGATCTGCGGCACGGTCACATGGCTTTCGTCCACGACGAGCAGCGCATTCTCCGGCAGGTATTCGAACAGCGTCGGCGGCGGTTCGCCGGGCTTCCGGCCCGTCAGGTAGCGGCTGTAGTTCTCGATGCCCTTGCAGCTGCCCGTCGTCTCCAGCATCTCGATGTCGAAGGTCGTGCGCTGTTCCAGCCGCTGCGCCTCCAGCAGCTTGCCCTGCTGGTGCAGGATCTCGAGCTGCTGCTTCAGCTCCACCTTGATGTCGCGGATCGCCTGCTGCAGCGTCGGCCGCGGCGTGATGTAGTGGCTGCTGGCGTAGATGCTCACGCGCTCCAGCTCACCCGCGATCTCGCCAGTCAGCGGGTCGAATTCACGCAAGCCATCCACCTCGTCGCCGAAGAGCGACACGCGCCAGGCGCGGTCTTCCAGATGGCTTGGCCAGATATCCACCGTCTCGCCGCGGATCCGAAAGGTGCCGCGCTGGAAGGCCGCGTCGTTGCGGCGGTATTGCTGCTCCACCAACCCCTTCACCAGCACGTCGCGTTCGATCCGCCCGCCGCGCTCGAGCTTCACCACCATGCGACCGTAATTCTCGACCGAGCCGATGCCGTAGATGCAGGAGACGGAGGCGACGATGATCACGTCCGGCCGTTCGAGCAGCGCCTGCGTCGCGGAATGGCGCATGCGGTCGATCTGCTCGTTGATCTGCGCATCCTTCTCAATATAAGTGTCGGTGCGCGGGACGTAGGCTTCCGGCTGGTAGTAGTCGTAGTAGCTGACGAAATACTCGACCGCGTTCTCGGGGAAGAAGCTCTTCATCTCGCCATAGAGCTGCGCGGCCAGCGTCTTGTTGGGCGCGAGGATCAGCGCCGGGCGCTGCAGCGCCTCGATCACCTTGGCCATGGTGAAGGTCTTGCCCGAGCCGGTGACGCCGAGCAGCACCTGGTCGCGCTCCTCTGCCTCCAGCCCGGCCACCAGCTGGCGGATCGCGGCCGGCTGGTCGCCATTCGGTTCGAAGGGCGAGACCACTTTCAGCCGCGGGCCCGCTTCCAGGGCGGGCCGCTTCTGCGGGTAGAACAGCACGGGCGTCGGCATCAGCACGGTCATGGCCCCAATGTGGGCGCGCGGCTGCAAGGCGTCGAGGATCGGGGTAGCATCCGGCGATGGGCATCGAGATCGAGCGCAAATTCCTGGTCGCGAGCGACGCCTGGCGCGCGCTCGCCCGTCAGCCCGGCACGGCGATGCGCCAGGGCTATCTGGCGGCCGGCGGCCCCAGCCTGCCGAGCCTCCGCATCCGCATCGCCGGCACCGCCGCCTTCCTCACGGTGAAGGGGCCGGGGGGGAAGGTGCGCGCGGAGTTCGAATACCCGATCCCCCCGGCCGATGCAGAGGCGATGCTGGCCCTCTCCCCGCTCGCCGTACTGTCGAAGACGCGCTTCGAGGTGGAGCATGAGGGCCATCTCTGGACCGTCGACGAATTCCACGCCCCTGACGCGCTGCAGGGCCTGGTGCTGGCCGAGGTCGAACTGGATGACACCGAGACCGAGCCGCCCTTGCCCGATTGGCTCGGTGCCGAGGTCACCGAGGACCCGCGCTTCACCAACGCCGCGCTCGCCGCCGCGCTGAGCGCTCGCTGAGCGCATCCGCGGCCAGCGCCAGCGACCTGCTCTGCCGCCGCCCGGGCGACGTGGCCTGATGCTGCGCAGCTGAAGGGGAGGGGGCCGGGCCGTCGTGCCCCCAAGGCTTGGCTCAGGTGTCTCCGTCGCGCCCGCGGCTCGGGGACCCGTTGCGGGCAGAGACCGGGGCTACCGGCTTATCTGCCCACGCGACCAGCGGGCCACATCCGAGATGTCCTTGCCCAGGCCTTCAACGGTCCCGCATCCGGTGAGCGCGAGCAGACCTGCCACCAGCAACAGCCAATGTCGCACCGGCTTTTCTCCCGCCTCGTCTCGCGGCGCTGAACGCCGACCTCGTTGTTCAACTTACCGCGAGTCGGCACAAGTTCCAGGCCGGAAAGTTCCGCTGTTCGGTGTTTGACGCATTCAACCTTGCATCCCGCCCGTCCCGGGCGGCCGTTCGACGGCGTGCGCCTGCGGCCGAGGGCTGGGGCTGGCCGCGCCCGCTCGGCGCTTCTGGGCGGGGTGGAACGCGCCGCTACGGCGGCGACGGAGATTGCCGTATACGCCGCGAAATGCGACTTTTCGGGGCATGATACTAAGAATTTTAGCACTATTAGTTTCCGGTGTCCTCATCTCCGCCTGCATGCAGCAGGAGGTGCTGACCCACGCCCCGCCGCCGGGCAGCCTGGCCACGGGGCGCGTCGTCCTGGTCGATGATGGAAGCTGCCCGCCCGACCAGCTCCGCGAGCTCACCGGCTCCACGCCGGGTTTCGACCGCCAGAGCCGCTGCGTCCCACGGCCGACGCGCTGACGGCACAAGACGGCCCGCCCCTGCGGCCGGCGCCATGGCCGCTGGTCGGCGGCCGGGTCCTCCGGGCCGCAACTCGGATTTCCACCCGCTGGGCATGAGCGCCCCGCGCCCGGGACCGAAGGTTGCCCTGCTGCGGCCTCCCCGTTAGCGTTTTCGTGATCGCCAGTTTGCAAAAGCGGCAGTGGCCGAGCGTCACCCGCCAAGGACACCGCCGTGAGCGTCAGCCTCCACCCCGCCGCGCCGCATCACCTGCCATCCTTCATACCCGGGCCAGACGGATCGGATTGGCTGCTGACCCTCGCTGGCGTTGTGCTGGTCGGGTCTGTGCTGGCCTTCGGGCTCGTCTTCCTGCACATCCACACCCTGCCGGAGCGCATGGCCCATCGCGGCCACAAGCTGCAATTCGAGATCGTGGCCGTGCTCGGCCTGCTCGCCCTGTTCACCCATATCCACCTGTTCTGGGTGGCGGCGCTGCTGCTGGCGCTGGTGGACATCCCCGATTTCAGCGGCCCGATGCGCCGCATCGCCGGTTCGGCCGAAAAGATGGCCAACCTGCCGCCCGGCGGTGGCGACACGCTCGAGGCCCCGCCCGATCACACGCCCGCGCGGCCCGCTTTGCCTTCGCCGTCTGCCCATGACGTTGCCGCGCCGCAGCGGAACGCCTGAACCATGCTCGAACTCATCCTCTGCTCGCTCGTCACGATCCTGCCGGACTACCTCTTCCGCCGCTATGTGCAGGGCAAGCGGATCGGGCGGGAGATCACCTTCTTCTCCGTCTGGTTCGAGCTGCGCTGGGGCATCGTCTCCTGCCTGATGCTGGCGATCAGCCTGATCACGCTGATCTTCTACTTCCACCCCGCGACCACCGCCGTCAGTGCGGTCTTCCGCGCCGTGCCCATCGTGCCCGAGACCGCCGGCCGCGTGGCCGAGGTGCTGGTGCGCGGCAGCGAGCGGGTGGAAGCCGGCCAGCCGCTCTTCCGCCTGGAAGGCAGCACCCAGCGCGCCGCGGTGGAGACCGCGCGCCGCACGGTCGCCGAGGTGGACGCCGCGATCGCCCTCGCGCGCGCCGACCTGGCCGCGGCCGAAGCGCGCATCCTGGAAGCGCAGGGCGCGCTGCAGCAGGCCGAGGACGAATACCGCACCCGCGTCGAGCTCGACCGCCGCAGCCCCGGCACGGTTGCGCGGCGCGACATTGAGCGGCTGGAGGTCACGGTGCGCCAGCGTCAGGCCGGCGTGGAGGCCATGCAGGCCGCCCGCCAGGCGGTGCAGGCGCGGCTCGGTGACCAGCTCCCCGCCCAGCGCGCGAGCGCGGAGGCGGCGCTGGCCCAGGCGCAGGTCGAGCTCGACAAGACCGTGATCCGTGCTGGCGTCACCGGCCGTGTCGAGCAGTTCGTGCTGCAGGTCGGCGATCTCGTGAACCCCTTCATGCGCCCCGCGGGCGTGCTGGTCGCCGATCCGGCGCCCGGGCGCCAACGCATCCTGGCCGCCGGCTTCGGCCAGGTGGAGGCGCAGGTGATGCGCCCCGGCATGATCGCGGAGGCGACCTGCGCCTCGCAGCCCTGGACGATCATCCCGCTCGTCGTGACGCAGGTGCAGGGTTATATCGCCACCGGCCAGTTGCGCGGCACCGATCAGCTGATCGACGTCGCGCAGTTCCGCCAGCCGGGCACCATCACCGTCATCATGGAGCCGCTCTACGCCGGCGGCCTGGATGGCGTGCTGCCGGGCAGCTCCTGCATCGCCAATGCCTATACCTCGAACCACGAGGCACTGTCGGAGCCGGGCATCGGCCTCGGCCGCTACTTGGCGCTGCATGCGATCGACGCGGTCGGGCTGGTGCATGCGATCCTGCTGCGCGTGCAGGCGCTGCTGCTGCCCTTCAAGGCCCTGGTCTTCTCCGGCGGGCACTGAGCGACGCACCTCCGGCCCGTCATCGGGCCGGGGGGCAGGGCTCCCCAGGATCGATTGTGTTCGCGGTCGGTCCGCGCGCTGCGCCGATCGCTGGTTGAGGACCGAGATCGACTGCCGGGTGAGGGATTTGAACCCCCGACCTTCGGTTTACAAAACCGCTGCACTACCGCTGTGCTAACCCGGCTTAGTTAGTATTTTCAACGTCTTGCGGGGTGGTTCCGTGTGCCGGCCTTCCGCGCTGTGCCGGCTTTTGTGCCGGGGTGGTGTAGCGGCAGCGCCAGCCATTTGAGGTATCCCTCGGTGGTCTTGACGCTGCTGTGGCCGAGGTAGCGCGACAGGTCATAGATGTCACCCCCGGCCTGTAGCCACCGAATACCGAAGGTGTGGCGCATGTCGTGAAACCTGAAATGCGGCACATCGAGACGTGCCACCAGCGCCCGGAACTGGCCCGGCACGTTATTGAACCGCTCGCCCGTGCGCCCGCTGGTGAAGACGTGTGTGCCGGGGTCTGTGCCGAGGTTCATGCCGCGCAGCAGCCGAACGGCGCCAGGCCGCAGAGCGATCACGCGCGGGCTGCGGGTCTTGGTGTGGGCAAAGGTCACGCGGCCGCGAGCTAGGTCCACGGCACCTACGGTCAGCCCAGCCGCCTCTTCCTGGCGGCACCCGGTCAAGGCGCAGAACCGGATCAGCCGACCAAAGCCTGCCGGCGCCGCCCTTAACACAGTGGCAAGGTGCCGCAGCCTGACGGGGTGGATCGGCTCGCGCCGTTCTTCCAGCTCGCTGGCCTCGTCAGGCACCGGGTTTGCGCTGATCCAGCCGGCGCGCTTGGCCACCCGCATGACCCTAGACGCCACCGTTAGGTCGCGCCGGACGGTAGCCGAACTAACCCCACCCTTCATGCGGGTGACCGCGTAGGCGTTGACGCACGCGGCTGTGATTGAGGCGACCGGACGGCTGGCAAAATGGGCGTTCAGCTTAGCGAGGCTGGTCCGGTAACGATCCTGTGTTCGCTCGCGCAGGCCGCCCATATGCAGATCGGACCACCGCACGACAGCCTCTTCCCACACCGGGCCGTCTGTTTCCTGCGGGATGCCGGCGCGCAGGCGGCCGGCATTATCTATCAGCGACTTGAGGCGCCGCTTCGCTTCCCGCTGATCAGTTGTGCGTAGGCTTTGGCGGTGGTCGCGTCCAGAAATCTGGACGCGCGCCCACCAGGTATCGCCACGGCGATAGAGGTTGGATGGCACGGCTGCGGGCTATTTCCGTTACGGCGCAGGTACTCTTGCACATCCTTGGGCGCGATAGTCCAGACACGACCGATGCGAGCGGCCGGCAGGGCGCCGCGCTGGCATAGCTCTTGGACCTTGCGGGCTGAGACGCCCAGCATTAGCGCCACAGCAGCCGGGCGAAGGCGTAGAGGGCCGGCACAGTTAGTCATCGCGCACTTTCCCCCTCTATCCAGCTTGCCACCCTCGCCAGCCGTTCCATCACCTCGACGCTGCGCGTGCGGGACGCGAGCATCCGCAGGGCTTCGATGGCTTCGGCCATGTCCTCCGGGCTGGGCTTCGGCGGCCGAACTGGCTTCGGCTTGCAGCATGGCCGGTCGCAGTAGCCGTCCCCGTGCGGGTCGCACTCGCACCAATGCTCAGCCATGCGGCGCATCCCAGGCGGCAATGGTGAACCCGCGCCGGAACCACTCGGCTCGCAGGATGCGGATGGGCCGTGCGATTTCCAGCACCTCCCACGCGGTTTCGGCGTCCCATGTCTCAACGCCGACCCAGGGGAGCCAGCAAGGCCACCAGCTAGGCATTGGGCGCCTCCCGCAGTTCCGCCGCCAGCGCGCGGATGTCCTCCATGTCGCGCTCGTATTTCTTCTGCATTGCCGGATGCACGCCCTCACTGACACCGACGATGTAGTTCGCCTGCACCCAAGTGGCGGCGTCTTCCAGCACGCTTTCAACGAGCGTGCGGCTGACGCTCACCTTGCCGGCCTGCTGGATCACCCGGTCGGCATGGACGACGACGAACGCCTGAGCAGCAAGCCGCTCTAGGATTTCGGTCGTCAGCTTGTCGGCTTTGTTGAAGCCGACGCTGCGCTCCAGCACGCCATAAATGACATCGTGCGGGGTCATGCGCGGTCCTCCGCACGCAGGATGCCTGCACCCAGGCCGACCAGCAGGCCGCGCAACTCGCGCACCTCCTCCCGCAGCCGCTCGATCTCGGCGGCTGCTTCTGAAGCGACAGGCCGCGTCCATCCATCGCCAACCTTCGCGTGGTGACGCAGCCTCTCCACGATGTCGGTCATCGCTGGCCGCTCCGTTCTGCCATCATCATCCCGACCTTGCTGCGCTCGCGATGTAACTTTACCCGCAGCGCCTCAATGGTGTCTGCCGCCTCCCGGCGCTCGCGGGCAATGCGTCGCCACATCGCCTCGTCGGTGTCTTCTCCGACCAGCGTTTCGCGCAGCCGCTTCACGATGTCAGTCATGCGTCGTGCTCCCCAAGCGCCAGATCGGCACGCATCAGCGTCAGGTATGCCGGGTTTTCATGGGCCGTCAGGTCGGCATCCGCTAGCAACGGGCGCCACGTTTCGACACAATCTCGCAGCACCTCCCGCAGCCGGTCGCGCTCGGCCCGCACCTCGGCCTCTGTGTAGAGTTGGCCGACATACGAACACTCGTCGGCCCAGATTGGCAGGTACTCGTCCATCCACCCGCGCGAAGGCTTCCAGCGGACGACATACTGAATGTCACCGTCGGCCAAGATGTGAAACGCATCTTGCTCGGGGTTGGGCGGCAACTTGTTCCAAACTTCAGTCATGCGCGGTCATCCCCGAGCGCGGCGCGGGCAGCGCGATCAAAATCCGTCTCCATCGCCTTGGCGGCGACCAGCGTCTGCTGGCTGCGTTGCTTAAAGTACGCAGCCTGCGCCTCTCGCATGCGGAGGCCCTTCGCGATGACTTCCCGCAGCCGCTCGATCTCATCGGCGGCTTCGCGCGCCACGGGGCGCGTCCACCCGTCGCCGTTTTCTGCGCGCTCCCGCAGCCGCTCCACGATGTCGGTCATGCGCGGTTTTCCCCGACCACGCTCCGGGCGTGCGCGATTGCGTTGATGCACTCCTGCCCGTCGCCTGCATCGTCAGCGTCCAGCCACATAAGCAACGCCTCCCGCAGCCGGTCGCGCTCGGCCTCGGCACGTTCAGTGCGCCCGCGCCAGACCCCGATGGCTTTCTCGTTCTCGGCCCGCTCTGCCCGCAGTCGCCCGGCCTCGCCAGCCGCATCGCGTCGCGCGGCCTCGACCATGCCGCCGATGGCGTATGCCAGCCCATCGCTGACCACCCAGCCGGTCGCGTCATAGATCGCATCCGGCCAGTTGGTCAGGCGCGACACGCCGCGCTCGGCGCCTCGGCAGCATGCCATCGCGTCCTTGGCGGTGTGGTGCGCGGTTTCGCACGCGCCGCACTGGAAAGCGGGTGCTTCTGTCACTGCACCGCCTCCATCTGCGGCGCGAAGGTCTGCCCGCGCACGCTCTGCGGCATCCGCACGCGCTGGCAGGAGACGTGCGACACGGGGCGGCCTGTCACCTCGTAGTGGAAGGCCCTCACCGCCGCGTGCGCCTCGCAGTCCGCACGCGTCGCGTGCCAAGTCGGAGGCGGGGGAAACTGCGCGTCGAAGGTCAGGACGACCAAGAGCGCCCATGAGACGCCGGGGGTCATGCCGCTTCCCCAGCCGCCTTCCGCCGCCGCATCGCGCGGCGCAGCGCACGGGCGTCGAGCAGCGCAAGGCGCCGGCCGAGCTTGTCGCCGCGTGCGGCTTTGCGCAGCGCGTCAGCGATAGCAAGCTGAAGCATGGCGCGCGTGAGGTCGCCTGCGACGGCGAGCTGGCGGGCGCTGTCGGCAACGGCGACGGACATGGCGTCAAGCCGCTGTGTGCGGTCGTTGTCCTGCCTCATGCTGCGCGCTCCGCATGGCGGCGCAGGGCGCGCTGGTGCATCGCCCGGCGTTCTTCTTCCTCGATTTCGCGCCGATAGGCCGCCTCCAGGCGCTGCACGATGCGGCAGGGCGCTAGGTTGTCCGGCACACCCCACTCGCGCGCCAGGTCACGCAGGCGCGCGGGGTTGCACTCCATGATGCGCACGTTCATGGCCGGCGCCTCAAAAGGGAATGTCCGAGCCGTCGTCCAGCGCCGGCTTCGGGCTGGGGCGAACGTCACGGTGTGCAGGGGCGTCGGCCGGGGCCTCCTTGGGCTTTACCTTCAAGCCCATGTAGGTTTGGCCGTTCTTGTCCTTGTTCAGCCACGCATCCAGCCAAAACTCGCGCCCCTCGACGGTGATGGTGCCGCGATAGTCGGCATGCGTGTCCTTCTCCTTGCGCGTGTTCTTGAACAGTGCGCCGCTGTTGTCGCGCGTGCCGCTCATTCGGCAATCTCCTCATTGGGTGCGGTGGTTTCGTCGTCAGGCAGCACGCGGCTGTAGTGGCGCTGCACGATTTCGGCCCAGCGCTCGCCCATGCCGCGCTCCATGACCTTGCGGTGTGCAGCCTGCACTTTCGGCTGCGCGAGGTAGGCGCGGATTTCCTCGACCTCCACGAACTGGCTCAGTTGGTCGTCCAGCAGGTCGAACGAAAAGCTGCGCGCGGTGCGACCCGCCTCGTCAGGCTGCGGCGCGGCAAGTGCGGGCTGGTCAGGCGTGACGACGCCGACGACGCGCGGCTCATCCGCCGGCGGCATGTCCTGCGCTTCTTCGGCGGTGATGACGCCGCGCAGCGCGTCCGGGAACACGTCGCGCAGCGCAAAGCCGCGCGCGCGCAGTTGCAGCATGCGGTCAGGGTACTGCGTCCATGGACCTGCCTTCCCCCAAAGCCCCGCCTTCTTGGCGTGACCGACTGAGAACTCGCGCCGCTCCGGTTCGTGGCTGCGCCGCTTGATCTCGCACCAGCCGACGCGCGCATCGCCCTCGCCGCTGACGCCTTCCCGCATCCACTCATAGGCCGGGTGGCCCTTAACCAGCGCAGCGGCGGCATCGCCCCACACGCTCGGGCGGCCGTTGATAACCGCCACGTTCTGCATCGCCTGGAGCGGCCCGAGGCCGATTTCGCTGCCCCACTGGATTGCCACCAAGCAGTTCGCCGGGTTCCGCTGGTAGTCGCGCGGGATCATCGTGGACTGCGCCAGCGTCTCTGCCAGGCGCATCATGTCGCCGAGCGACGGCGCGGCTGCGCGTTGGGTGATGAGTGCGTTCATTGTTTTACCTCCTCTGCGTCTTTGCGCGTATTCACGCGATCCATCCGAACAGCGCGGCGTAGGTCACGACGACCCAGGATGCCGCTGCCAGCAGGGCCGGGCCGATGATGGCGCCGACGGCAAACGACAGGGCGATGAAGAGGCCGGGGTGGTTCATCATGCTGCCTCCCGTTGCGTCAGCAGGTTGGCCGCAGCGGTGCGGCTGGCTGCGGCCTTCGCGGCAGCCTCCGAGCGCAAACCGTCGTGCGGGAATTGGTACTCGTAGGAGAGCGCGGCGCGGTCATGCGTCTGCGCCAGACGTTCCAGCGCCTCAGCCATGCTGCGCACGTCATGGCGCTCGACCATGCTGGTGATGCGCGCGGCCTCGGCTGCGTACCAAGCGCGGCTGTCGGCGCTGATGCCGGGGTACGTCACCATCGCGCGGGACGCGTCGGCCCAGCCGGTGAGAAGTGCGGCGGCGCTCATCGGGGCTCGCCCAGCAGCGCGCGGACCTTGCCGACTAGCGCTTCGATGTCAGCGGTGATGGCTTCGATGGCGTCGGCGTCGTCGCCGCTGTCGCCGGCGTGGCGGTCAAGCAGCGCCGTCAGGGTTTCGGCCTGCGCGAACGCTTGACGGCGTGCGTCATCGGCGGCCTCGACGCGCGCCGGGCCAAGGTCGGGATGACGGTCGCCGACAGCGCCGGCATCGTCGCGGTAAGCTGCGATCATCACGCGCGCTCCTTGCCGAGGTTCAGGAACGGGCCGTGACTGCGCGCCGCTGCCGCGCCGTAAGCTGCTGCGGCAGCCTCGGCGGTCGCAAATGAGCCTAAAAAAACGCCCCGGCGGTTCAGCGTAATTTGCGCAAGCCAGCGCTCTCCGCGCTGTCGCACGCCTTTAAGGCCAGACTTATTCTTCCGAGCAGCAGCGCGGTTAACCATGTTCTGCTGGTGAGTAGCCGCGCGCAGATTGACGATCCGATTGTCAGCGCGGTCGCCATTAATGTGGTCAAGCAGCGCGGGCGGCTGCTCGTTGTGCCACATGGCCCAAATCAGCCGATGCGCTCCGATGAGACGCCCGTTGAGCCGAACAACGACATATTTGTCTGCGTCTATGTGCCCCGCCACGCGGCCAGCAAAGCGCTGGCGCTTTGTTCCGGGTGCGGGCGCCCAAGTCAGGACACCGGTCGCGACGTCGTACTGAAACGCTGCGTGCGCCGCTTCTATGTCAATCGGCGCTCGCTGCTGGTGAATGGACATGGGCGGCTCCCTGCGGACAAAGAGACCATAGGACTATTCCTGCGCAATAAGCAATAGGAAAAAACCTACGGCATGCCCACAAAAAAACCGCCGGCCTTGCGGGCGGCGGTTTCGGGGGGGCAACACGTCAATGTGCAGATTGGCTGATCCGCTTGATTTTAAGCTTGCGTATCTGCAAGTATGTCCGCGTTCGCTGAGGTGGGAACGGCCTCCCCACGGGCCTTGCGACGCGCAAGGCAGAGTAGCCTAGACGGTCTTCGCGCCGGACCGATGGGCGAAACAGATGCCGGAGTGGCAACCGGCCTCGGACACGCACCGCCGCCCCGTCATTGGGGCGGCGTTGTCGTTTTGCGGGCCAGCTTGATGGTGCCTTTGCCCCGTTTGGCCTCAAGCTTGGCTGGCGTCAGGGTATAAACAGATTTCACCCGGTACCGTCCCTGGTCGTCCGTCGCGATGCCGACAGCAACCAATAGGGCGTCACCGTTGGCGCCTGGTATTCGGCGTATCAGCTCGAAATTGTCGCGATGCTTTGGGGCCTGCCCGATAAAGGTGGGGTCTGCGATGACCGCCTGAGCGTAATGGAAATGCTGTGCGTAATCGGCCGGATGGTCCTGGGCGATGTGGCGGTGTGCCATGCCGCTCATGTGTACGGGACCGCTTTCCAGGTCTGTTCCAAGGGTTGCGTTTACGGCGTCAACCGGCAGTGGCCCTAGGTCGAGCGCGGGGAACCTCTTACTCATGCTGGCGGCACAAACAGGGCGCCCAACGCGCGTGTGGCGACCTTATACAGAGGCTTACTGCTGGCCGGCTGCCGGCGCAGCGGGTGTCGGCACCTGGATAACGACTTGCGGTGGCGGGTTGTCCGGGCGTGTGGCGATGCGCTGGTCCTGCAGGTAGGTCAGGATTGCGATCATGATTGCGAGGACGCCGAACGCGATAGCGGCGCCTGTTGCTAAGGCCGTCCAAACGTCTTGACGTGTAGCTTTGGCGCCAAGCGCCTCAATAATCCTATCGAGCTTATCTTCGACGCGCCCCATGCGCGCATCCGCTTGGTCGGCTCGCTGCTGCAAGACGGCGATGTCGGCCGTATGATCCATTCCGCCAGAATGGCCGCCGCCGCCGCCAGTTTCAACAGGCGCGTTGTTTCTAGCGCGTCCGCCAGGCAGGGTTAGGATAGCCGCTGATTGCTGGATGTTGGCGCTCATTGGTCGCGGTCGATCATCAGCTTCGCGTGCGATCGTACGAACGCACAGTTATTGCAAACCAAGGTGTAAGTGGGCAGCGCTGGGGGGGGGATAGGGAATGCTTGATCCTGTCGCAGCATCAGGAGGCCCGGATCGGCGGTGCCGTCGTTTACAACCGTCCAGGCCGACTGGCCGCAGAACGGGCAGGCGTTAGAGACACCCCGCTTTTCCAAAAATCCGCGCACGCGGCCGACAATCTCGTCACTCACGTCGCTGGCCCCCGACCCGTGCCTGCCTTCCCCATCATAACGCCTCCTGCGGCCGCAGGGCGCGCCAGATGCGCAGCAGGCGCACCCGGTCGAACTCGATGGTCGTGGGCGGGGTGAGCTGCCGCAGCCGAAGCTGGCGGTCGTCCAGACTGATATAGACCTTGAGGAACGCCAGCGGTGCCGCGCCTGGCCCCTGCTCTAGCTCGACCAGCACCGGGTCGTTCTCGCGGATGGGGAAGCCCTCGCGGCAGAAGACGGTCATGCCGTGCTGGTACAGGGGCTCCATGCTGTCGCCCTGAGCGATGACGGCGAACAGGTTCTTGGCGTTCAGCAGGCGACCGGGCCGGGGGATGTAGTCCACGGCGCCGCCGATCATGTTCACGGCAAAGCTGCCGTCCGCGCCGCAGCTCGCCGCGCCGAACAGGGGCACATCAGGCGGGCCGGATGGGCGAGGGGCGGGCGGCTCAACGTCAGGGGCCGGGACCGCGTTGGGGTGCGCAGCAGCTTCAGCCGTATGTTTTGCCTGCTCTGTGCGGGGCGATTTGCGTCCAGGCAAACTGCGCAGCTCATCTGGGGTGCAGCCTATAAGAGCAGCCAAGTCTTCGCGGACATCCTCTGGTAGCGCACGCGGAACACCGCGTTCAATAAACTGCTGTAAATACGCGGGGTTACGGCCGATTGCCCGCGAGGCTGCCGCCAAGCTTCGATCCTGGGCCTTGAGCAATTCCGCAAGTCGCTGCCGCACATCGTCCATAGGATTAATCCTAGTGGGTGGCGGAGGTTCGGTAACGTAGGATTTTCCCTCTTGCGGTGCGCAGGAATAGTCCTATGATCGCGTCATGTTCACACATGCCCAGCTTGTGGAAGTCGTTGACCGCCATCTGGTCGCCAGTGGCGAGAGCGCGAGCGCATTTGGCCGCCGCGTCGCAAACGACCCGAGGCTTGTTTTTGACTTGCGCGAGGGGCGCAGCCCGCAACTGAGGCTTGTCGAGCGCATCCTGGCCGCCGTTGTGCCCGCGCCGAGCGCGCCGTCTGGCGCGGAGGCCGCTTAGCAATGGCCGCCCCAGCCGAACACCAGCCGGCCGAAGTCAACGAGGTTGGCGACCAGCACCAGCGCCATCAGCACGGCGAAGGTCAGCAGCAGCACGTCAATGACGTTGGCGCGCGGCGGCGGGGGATCGGTGGGTGTCTTTTCCATGTCCGCGAGGATGCACGCCATGCGTGACGCCGTGTCGGAAAGCCGTTCCGCAAGCGTGGAAACTCTGACCGCCAAAGCGGACGCCGAAGCGCGACGCATCGCGCGAAGCTACGTCGAACACTACGGCCGCAAGCGCGGCCTTTTCCTTCTCGGACGCATCGTCGGAAGCGAGCGCCGGGCAGCAGGCATCCACTACGGCGAGGCCGCCCGCATCACGGCTGGCGAATACCTCGCACTCCGCGAAGCGGACAACGCGCTACGTCGGCAGCAGCGCGAACAGCTCCGCACGCGGCTCAGCCAACTCGATGAAATTTTGGGGGATGAAGATGGCGCAGAAGGCGTCTTGGACTTCGGCGCGGCTTTGGCTGCTGCTCGCTCGACCCGGTAACGCGCTCGGGCGGCTCTTCGGCGCGCTCGACCACCTCTGTCTGCGGTGGATGCGCTTCTGCGAGCGGAAGGCTGCGTTTGCGACGGCTCGCGCGATCGGCCGCGATTTGGACGATTTGTCCCGCAGGCTGCGCGAGGCTGGCCGGTGAAGGTTCCGCCGTTCCGCGCGGCGCCGGCCAAGATGATGCGCGATTACACCACCCAGGAAGGCGCCTATGCGCTCGCCGGCATGATCAGCGCCGCCTGGACGAAGGCGGGGCATGACGTGCGCGTGGACGTGGTGCCGGTGCAGCCGGGCCATCCGAACACTAGCTGGACCGTCCGCATGCCCACACTCGTTAACGGGCTGCCCAAGTGAGCGAGATCGCGCCGCCGTCCCCGGCGCGTAGCGGCGGGGCTGTTTCCCCCCACTGCGGCATAGTGCCGCGCCCCGCCGCGTCCCATCCCCAGCCGTCGGGGGTTCTGCGCGACGGCACATGCGAAGGTCCTCCCTGCAAACTTGCCCCGGCCGGGCGCAAACCCGGTCGGGGACTTTCTCGGGAGGCGTTCACCGCCATCGCGGCGCCGATCCTGGCGCGCGGCGGCACCATGTCCGAGGTCGCAGCCGCGACAGGCATGTCGTGGGATGCGTGCTGGGCCAGGTGCAACAGCTACGGCCTGCGGCGCGCCAAGATGGACAAGCTGGCCGAGGTTGCGCGGCTCTATCGCCTGCGGTGGCAGCCTGAGCAGATTGCCGAACGCGTCGGGATCTCCGTCAAAAGCGTCTACAGCTACGCGAACATGGTGCGCCGCGCCGGCGCGGATGTGCCCCGCGCCCCGTTCGACGGCGGCTTTGAACGGCAGATGAACTATGCCGAGGTCGCCCGCCGCTGGAACGCTGGCGAGCGGCAGCGCGACATCGCGGCAGCCTTCGGCGTCGGCCAGACGGCGGTGTCTGGCGCGCTGCACAAGATGGCCGCCAGCGGGATGCTGACCCGTCCGCTCGGGCGCTGGCCGAAGGCTGGCGGCTGATGCTGGTCGGCATAGACCCTGGCGCTTCGGGCGCTGTGGCTTGGCTGTCCGACAACGGCCACCTCATCGAAGCGCGCGACCTTCCGGTGACGAAGGTTGGCAGCCGCACGCAGTTGATGCCTGCCGTCTTGGCGGGCTGGCTGATGCAGTTGGACCGCCGGCCCATCCACGCCTTCCTTGAGCGCGTCGCCACGCGGCCGGGGGAGGGCGCTGTCGGCGCGTTCTCGTTCGGGCGCGGCTACGGGCAAATCGAGGGCGTCCTGGCGGCGCTCGGCATCCCCGTGACGCTGGTGACGCCGCAAAGCTGGAAGCGCTCGCTGGGCGTGCCGGCGGACAAGAGTGCCGCCCGTGCGCGCGCCGCGCAGCTTTGGCCCGGCCTCGCCGGCACGTTTGCCCGCGTGAAGGACGACGGAAGGGCGGAAGCCTCGCTGATTGGCCTGTACGGCGCGCACAGCCTCCAGGGGCACGGGAGCGCAGCGGCGTGATTGACGTCGTGCTGACCCCCGCCGAGGCGATGATGGCCGCAGCCGTCGGTGCCCTGCGCCACGCCGAAAGCCTCCAGGCGCAGCGCCGCGACGCGCACGGGCTCCAGGCCGACATGGACGGCCAGGCGCTGCACATCCTGGGCGCAGCCGGCGAGTTGGCCGTTGCGCGCGTCCTTGGCCGCTATTGGGCCGGCGACGTTTGCAGTTTCAAGCGGCCGGACATCGGCGCGTCGGTGCAGGTCCGAACCCGCAGCCGGCCAGACTACGACCTCATCATCCGCGACGACGACGACCCGACCGCCGTGTTCGTTTTGGTCACCGGCACGCCGACGCGGCTGACGGTTCACGGCTGGATTAAGGGCGCCGACGCCCGGCGCGACGAGTGGCGGCAGACGCACGGCAACCGACCGGCGGCGTGGTTCGTGCCGCAGAGCGCGCTGCGCCCGCTCAAGCAGCAGGCGGCGGCCGCATGAGCGACGCCGGGGATCTCGCCGAAGCGGATCGCACCGCGCGCGACGCCACGGCCGACATCTACACGCCCGAGACGCCTGACCCGCTGCGGGATGGGCTGCTGCGCGGCTGGTTCAAGCACATGACGCGCTGGGGGGCGCAAAAGCCGTGAGACGAATACCAGACGCCCGCATTCCGACAGATTTCCCGCGCGACCCGCGCCTAAAGGCTGCGGCGCAAGCGGCAGAAATGCCTGTGGCCGCCGCCCTGGCTGCCGCGTGCTACGTGATTACTGAGGGCGTTGCGCGAGAGCCGGGTCGGCCGTTTGACACATTCTGGCATGAGTGTGCGGCGACGCACCACGACCTAACGACGGATGAGTGGCGCCGTCTTATGGCGGCCTTTGACGGATGGCTGCTGGACAACGGCGCTCTCAAAGACCGTGCGATGTGGGTGTGGCGGGGCGAGTGGCAGATTGACGTGTCGCTTGACGAATGGGGCACGCTTCGCGCTGCAATATTTGCTCGCGACGACTACCGCTGCACTTACTGCGGCGCTCGCGGCGGCACCCTTGAGTGCGACCACATCATGCCGCTGTCGCGCGGCGGTCGCTCCACTCCAGACAACCTGACAACGGCTTGCTTGCGGTGCAACCGCAGCAAGGGCCGGCGCACGCGCGAGGAATGGAAATGTTAGCCATGCCAGATTTGCCTGCGCCGCTGGTTCCCGCCGATTGCGACCTGCGGGGCTACGAGTTCATGCCGCTCTTTGGGCATAAGCTGTTCGGCAGCGACTTCTACGCCCGCGCCACCGACGCAGAGTTTAGGGCCGCTATTCGGCTTTGGTGGTCCGCTTGGCAGCAATGCCCCGCCGGTTCGTTGCCGACCGACGATGCTGCGCTGGCGTTGTTGGCGGACTACGGACGCGACGTGCGCGGCTTTCAGAAGGTCCGCAGCGTTGCGCTCGACGGGTTCATACTTTGCAGCGATGGGCGGCTCTACCATCCCGTCCTGTGTGCCGAAGCGGCGTTCGCATACGAGCGACGAGTGAAGGAGCGCGTTCGCAAGGCGGCCCTGCGGAAGTCCAAGAGCGCAGCGCAACCCATTGAAAGCAATAACGGCGCATTGCCCGTGTCCCGTGGGACATCCGCCGGACGGGACGCGGAGAGTGTGGGTACAGGACAGGACAGGACAGGACAGGACAATAAAGAGACTTACGTCTCTCCGTCATCGCGCAAGCGCGCTGACGCTGCGCCCGACCCAGACTTCGACCGCTTCTGGACCCTCTACCCCCGCAAGGTCGGCAAGGGCGCCGCACGCAAGGCGTGGGCCGCAGCCCTGCGCCGCGCCGACGAGGGCGCCGCGTCCATCATCGCCGGCATCACCGTCCAGACCAGCCTCGACCGCTTCGACACGCGCGAAGACGGCCGCTTCATCCCGCACCCTGCGACCTGGCTGAACGCCGACCGCTGGCTCGACGGGATGGAACCCGAACTCGGCGAAACCCTCCTCGACCGCAGGACCAGCCCATGAGCAGCCACGCCCGCCGCTTCCTTGAAATGCTGGCCGCGCAAATCCCCGGCCGCGCCAGCGCCGCCCGCACCGCGACGCTGCGGCAGTACGCCACGCGCCTTGCCGCCGACGTGCCGCAGCACCTGCTGGACAAGGCCGTCGCCGACGCCATCGCCGGCGAACTGCCCGAAGTCCCGGCCTACAACGACGTGCTGCGCGCCATCCGGTCCAGCCCCGTCCTGCCGCAGCGCCCCGGCAGCGCCGCCGTCTCGCCCGTCAGCAGCACGGCCCAGCTTTGGCTGGCCTTCTGCGCCGCCAGCGCCAGCGACGACCAGCTTCTGCGACGCCTTAGCGTCACGCGAGCCCACGGCGGCGACGACGCCTGGCGCGAGGTCATGGCCGAACACCTGACCCTCATCCGCCGCCACCGCCCTGACTGGCTGCCGCGCAACCCGGAGCCGCTGACGCCAGAGCAGCGGACGGAGTTCGTTCGCAGCCGCCTCTCCAGCCTGGGCCTGTCGCTGCACCAAGCCGCGCCTGCGCCGCACGGCCCGACCGTCAGGACGCGCCCGAGCCTGCCGACCGCAGCAGCAGCACGCCCCAAGAGCAACGCGGGCCTCATCGCCCACTACGAGCGCCTTGCCGCCGACGGGAACGCCGCCGCCGCGCTGCGCGCCGAAGCCCTGCGGGGTGAAGCCGGGGCCGACGCATGAAGCCGCCGCCCCCTTGCCCTGTCTGCCGGGGCGATGGCGTCGAGCCGGCGAAGGACGGCGGCTGGGACGCCTGCGGCCGGTGCGCCCGTGTCGCCGAGGCCGATTGGCGCGCCAGGCAGCGCGTGCGCGTGTGCGAGGCGGCGTGAAGTACGACCCCGCCCGCATCGGCGCCCTGCACGCCTACCGCGACGCCCACGGCCGGCTTGCCCTGTCGCTCGCCGAAGCAGAACGCGCCGCCGAACTGCCCGACCTGCCCGACGAGACGCGCGCCTACTGCGTGGCCCGCCGCGACACGCTGCGCCGCGTCTGCACCGGGCTGGAACTGCGCGCGCAGGAGTTCGCGCGGTGAGCCGCCGGGAAACGTCAACGCTAGGCGGGGCAGGAGGCTTGCGCAGCGCGATTGCGGAAGCGCCCGCTACCCATGCCGCGCAGAACGCCAAAAACGCGCCAGCGACTCTCCTAGAGGCTTCTAACGACAACAGCCCGCCGCCGCCCGGCTGGCCGAACGGGAGCAATCGCCGATGACCCCATCCGAGCGCGCCGCTTGGCGCGAAGGCGTGGCCGACAGCGCCGTGTTCCTGCGCGCCATGGCCCGCCGCATCCGCGACCGTGCCCAGGGCTGCACATACGCCGCCAGCAACGCCGCCACGCTAGAGCAGGCCGCCGACCAGCTTGCTGAAGCCCCGCCAGCCCGTGAGCCGACGGGCATCGAATACAGGGGCGGCTGATGCCCGGACGCCGAGTGTTTAAGCACCGCCTTATCTGCGACTGCTGCGGCGCCCATCGCGAGTTCGACCTTTCGCGAGCGCCAAGCAACCCACTCGCAATCCCTGGCAGCGCAAAGCTTGTTGGCTGGCGCCACAACAAGGCGCAACGCCTTGAATGCCCCCGCTGCAATACGGAAAGCCCGCACTTGCCCGCAGAGTGGCAAACGCAACTCGCCGCCCTGCACGTCGTCGCTCAATCCAACGAGGAACCAAAGATGCCCGAGAAGCCCGTGGTCGGACTGCGCGAACCCACGCAACAAGAGCGCATCAAAATCCGCCAAGTGCTGGATCAGCACTTTGACGATGAAGCTGGATGCTGGCTGAACGGCTACAGCGACCAGAAGGCGGGCGAGGAAATCGGTCTGCCGTGGGCTATGGTGACGCGCATCCGTGAAGCCGCCTATGGCCCGATCCGCGTTGACCCAGAGGTGGCGGCTTTGCGCGCCGAACTTGTCCAGATCGGCAGAGAACTGGCCTCCGTTACCGAGAAGCACATTGCCGCGCAAAAGCGCCTCGATGCCCTCACAGCTAAGAGGGCTGCATGATGGATGTACCCAAGGGCTGGACACTCGCGGCAAGGGAGTGGGGTCAACAGCGCGAGCGACGGCGCCACGCCAATGGCGGGCGGATTTTGGGCCTGCTGGTTTGGAATGAAGAGGCGGGCGAGGGCGAGGTGCTGCTGGTGCCCGGCTTCACGCGCGCGGATGGCGTTTTCGGTAAAGACGCCCTGTCAGATTGGTGCGGCCTCCTCGAACGCGAATATTCGGCATGGCGGACGCTGCCTGGGCGAGTGGGGTACGTGGAGGGTACGGAGTGAGCGCCATGGCCCGACGCCGCCCTGCGCGCGCCGCCGAACCTGTGTCCGACCTCGGCCCCGACATCCGACGCCGCCGGGGCGATGTGGTCGAACACTTCCGCGCCGACCCCGACAACCCAAACCGGGACGTCAAAGGCGCGCGCGTTCGCGTCGCCTACCACGTCCTCTGGATTGAGGGCCGCATCAGCGACGAACAGCACGAGGCCGCCGACCGCTACCTCGTCCGCCTAGAGCAAGCCCAGGGCGCCGTCGAAGGCTCCCCCACCCTTGCCGTCGCAACGCGCGGCCACGGCGGCAGCGGCCCCACAGAGCGCCAGGTCATGGCCCTTGCAGACCTCCGCGCCGCAGACGCCGTTCTCGGCCGCGACACCGCCCTCGTTCGCGCCGTGGTGGGCTTCAACTGCACGCCCGACGCCAGCGAAGTCCCCGCGCTCCGCGACGCCTTCCAGCGGCTGGCCGACATGTGGGGCATGTGATGCAGCGGCGTGCCGGAATAGCGCTTGACGCGACGCGGCGCAGGCTTGTAGGCGAGCCGTATAAGTCAGAGTTGCGCCCGGAGCCTTACAGGCTGCCGGGCTTTTTTATGCCCGGAGCCCCACATGCCTCGCACGCTCCGCGTCCTGGCTAACGGGGCGCTCTACCCCGCCGGCCACGACACGCAGCAGGACGACGCCCGCGTTTCCACATACACGCAGGCAGAAGGCGAGGCCGCACGCTACGCCGTGGATTGGACCGGCCGCTTCGCCGGCGCCACGCCCTCCGTCGCCTGGACCGTCACCGGCGCCAACGGCACCAGCGCCAGCATCACCGGCCCCGTCGCCTCCATCGTCGTCTCCGGGCTGACCGAGGGCAACGTCGCCGAACTCCTCTGCGCCGCCACGGCCGACGGCGAGACAAGCGTGGCCCGCTTTCGCGTGGCCTGCCCGCAGCTTCTGCAGGTGTCCGGCGTCGTCTAATGCCTGCGGGCCGTCCCCCGACGCGTCCTTCGCTGGACGACCCCGAAGTCGTTGATGCCCTCTGCGCGCGCCTGTCTGCCGGCGAGGGCTTGAGCCAAATCTGCGCGGGCGACGACATGCCGCCCCGCAGCGCTGTCTATCTGCGCATGGCGAAAGATGAGGCGTTTAGGACAGTTATCGCGCGCGCGAGAGAAGCGCAGCAGCACGCCATCATTGATGAGACGGTAGACCTCGCCGACCAAGCGACGCCCGACAACTGGCAGGTCATCAAGTTGCAGATTTGGGCGCGCCAATGGCGGGCCGGCAAGCTCGCCCCGAAGTCCTACGGCGACAAAGTTCAGCACACCGGCGACGGTGGCGAAGGACCCATCCAACTCAATGTCCGCATCATCGACGAGGGACTTGACCCTGCCGGTCCGCCGTCAGCTTCGTCCCCTGGTCACGACTGATAGGCGTTACGCCGTCGCCGTCGCGCATCGCCGCGCCGGCAAGACTGTCGCCGCCATTCAGCGCCTCATCATTTCGGCGCTCGCCTGCACGAAACCCCGCCCGCGCTGCGCCTACATCGCCCCGACCTACGCCCAGGCCAAAGCGGTCGCCTGGGACTACCTCAAAGCCTACACGCGCGACATCGCCACCGCGACGCATGAGAGCGAGTTGCGGGTGACGCTGCCGAACCAGGCACAAATCCGCCTGTTCGGCGCCGAGAACTACGACGCCCTGCGCGGCCTCTACCTTGACGATGTGGTTCTGGACGAGTTCGCCGACATGCAGCCGGGCATCTGGCCGGTTGTCCGCCCGGCGCTGTCCGACCGGCAGGGCAGGGCGCTGTTCATCGGCACACCGAAGGGTCGGAACGAGTTCTTCCGGGTCTACGACGAGGCGACCCGCGACCCCGACTGGATGGCAATCAGCCTCCGGGCCAGCGAAACGGGCATCCTGCCGCCCGAGGAACTGGAAGACGCCAAGCGCCGCCTGACCGAAGACACCTTCGCCCAGGAATACGAATGCAGCTTCGATGCTGCTGTCCTCGGCGCCTACTACGGCAAGCTGCTGGACGAGGCCCAGCAGGCTGGCCGCCTTTGCCGCGTTCCGGCTGACCCCGCCGCCCAGGTTCACACGTCCTGGGACCTCGGGGTCGGCGACAGCACCGCCATCTGGTTTTTCCAGAACGTCGGCCGCGAGGTCCACGTCGTGGATTACTACGAGGCTAGCGGCGAGGGCCTGGAACACTACGCCCGCATTCTCCAGGGCAAGCCCTACATCTGGGGCACGCATTACCTGCCGCACGACGCTGCGGCCCGCGAACTCGGCACCGGCACCTCCCGCGTCGAGACGCTGGCCCGCCTTGGCATCAAGGCAACCGTCGTCCCGGCCCAGGCCAAAGACGACAGCATCAACGCCGTCCGTCTCATGCTCCCGCGCTGCTGGTTCGACGCCGAGCGCTGCAAGGTCGGGCTGGAGGCGCTGCGCCTCTACCGCCGGGACTACGACGAGCGGCTCAAAACCTTCCGGGACAGGCCCCGGCACGATTGGACAAGCCACGCGGCGGACGCCTTCGCGGTGTTCGCCACGGGCCACAGAGCGGAGCAACCCGATATGGCAGCGGTTCGGTCGCGCCTGCGGGCGGCAAGGAGCGGCGGATGGATGGCAGCGTGAGCGAGGGGTACGACCCGCGCGACATCCTGCAAGACGCGCTCGACGCCTATCGTGAGGCGCTGGACGCGGACAAGGACAACCGCGACGCCGCCTATGACGACCTGCGCTTCCTGGCCGGCGAGCAATGGGATGAAACGGTCAAGCGCCAGCGCGTGCGGGATGGCCGCCCGACGCTGACCGTCAACCGCCTGCCGCAGTTCATCCGCCAGGTCACCGGCGACATCCGCCTCAACAAGCCCGCCATCATCGTTCGGCCCGTGGACGGCGGCGCCGACACGAAGGTCGCGTCGCTCTATTCCGGCCTCATCCGCAACATCGAAAGCGTCTCGGACGCCGACACGGCCTATATCCAGGCTGCCGAGCATGCGGTCGCCGCCGGCATGGGCCATTTCCGGGTCACGACGCAGTACGTCGCCGATGATGCCTGGGAGCAGGACATCCGCATCGAGCCGGTGCGGAACCCCTTTGCCGTCGTGTGGGACCCGCAGGCGACGAAGCTGACGCGCGAGGACGCCCGCTATTGCTTCGTGCTGGAGCGGGTCGAGCGCAAGGCGTTCCGCGCCCGCTTCCCGAACGCCGCCCTGTCCGACATGGACCGGCCCGTGCCGACCGAATGGCGCGATTGGGCCAGCCGCGACACGGTGCTGCTGGCTGAGTATTGGGTCCGCAAGCCCGTCACGAAGCGCATGGCGGCGCTGGCGACCGGCGAGGTGTTCGACGTCAGCGACGCCCCGCCCGAGGAACTGGCGCAGCTTGAGATGGCCGGCGCTCGCTTCCGCGAGAGCAAGGGCCACAAGATTTGCAGCTACCTTATCAGCGCGGGTGACGTGCTGGGCGGGCCGTATGACTGGCCGGGCAAGTTCATCCCCATCGTGCCCGTCATCGGCTCTGAAATCGTCACGGGCGACCGCGTGGTCCGCCATGGCCTTGTGCGCTTCGCCAAGGACCCGCAGCGGATGTACAACTACCACCGCAGCGCGGCGGTGGAGGCCATCGCGCTCGCGCCCAAGTCGCCATGGCTGGCGACGCCCGAGCAGGTCAAGAACTTCGAAGAGGATTGGGCGCGGGCCAATCAGGACAATCAATCCGTCCTGCTCTACAATCCCGACCCTGGCGCTGGCGGTCCGCCGCAGCGCGTGGCCCCGCCACCTGTCCCCGCCGCGCTGATACAAGAAAGCGCGCTCTCGTCCGACGACATGAAGGCGACGACGGGCATCTACGATGCCGCGCTGGGCGCCCGGTCGAACGAGACGTCGGGCCGCGCCATCCTGGCCCGTCAGCGCGAGGGCGACGTCGGCACCTATCACTACATCGACAACCTCGCCAAAGCGCTGGCCCACGCGGGCCGCATTCTGGTGGACCTCATCCCGCGCATCTACGACACCGAGCGCGTGGTCCGCATCCTGGGCGAAGACGGCGCCTCCGAGGTCGCCACGCTCAACATTGACACGCCGGACGGCCGGCGACTGAACGACCTGTCTGTCGGCCGCTACGACGTCACGGTGAAGACGGGGCCGTCCTTCAGCACCCGGCGCGAGGAAAGCGCCCAGGCGATGTTGGAGTTCATGCGCGTATTCCCGCAGGCCGCCCCGCTGCTGGGCGACATGCTGGCGGACGCGATGGATTGGCCGGGCTCGCGCATTATCGCGGCGCGCCTCAAGACGATGCTGCCGCCAGGCATGGCCGAGCGGGCTGATGCAGAGGCCAAGGGCGAGGAAATCCCGCCCGAGGTCATGCAGATGATGCAGCAGCCCAGCCCTGAGCAAATGAAGATGCAGGCGGACTTGCAGACGCAGCAGGCCGAACTGGCGATGAAGCAGCAGCAGATGCAGGCCGACCTCATGGTTGAGCAGGCCAAGCTGGACATCGAGCGTCAGCGGCTGGAACTGGAGCGGGCCAAGGCCGAAGCGCAGTTCGCCATCAAGGTGAGCGAGACGCAGGCCAAGCAGGCGCCGGCGGTCGGTATTATGCTCGGCGCCGATACGGAGCGGGCCGTGGCCGAGGCGCAGGTCGGCTCCTCCATGGCGATGCAGGACATGGCCGTGAACCTGTCCGCCGCGATGTCCGCCGTGGCAGAGGCCGCGCAGCAGATGTCGGCGACGGCGCAGCAGGTTGGTGCCATGGGCGCCCAGGTGGCCGACGCCGCCCGCGTCATGGCTGCCCCGAAGCGCGTGGTGCGCGACGAGCGAGGCCGCGCCGTCGGCGTCGAGCCGGTGCCCGTTAACTGATGCTGACCCTCAGCGTGCCCAGCGTGGTCGTCCAGACGACGCAGGGGCGGGGGCATACGCCCGAGGAAGTCGCCGAGCGTCTGGTGGACCGCATCGTCGCCGTTGCCGACACGGCGCCGGCGCCCATCCGGGACCAAGCGCGGGCGTTTCGCGCGGCGCTGGTGCCGCTCTGCGCGGGCTACATGCAGGCTGCCGTGCGCAGCGACAGGACAACGGTAGCAAACAGGCTGCGCGAGGCCGGCATGGCTGACGCAGCCGCTGCGGTGATGAGGCTCTGATGCCAATCAGTCAGGCGATGCCGACTTCGTTCAAGCAGCAACTGCTTGAAGGGGTCCACGATTTCCGTGCGTCCGGCGGCGACACCTACAAGGTCGCGCTCTACACGTCGTCCGCCAACCTCGACGCTTCCACGACGGCCTACTCGGCGACGAACGAGGTGAGCGGGGCGGGCTACAGCGCAGGCGGTGCGACGCTCACGGCGGTGAACCCGACGACGAGCGGCACGACGGCCTTCACCGACTTTGCCGATGTGACTTGGGCCGGCGCGACCATCACGGCGCGCGGGGCGCTCATCTACAACACGACGCCGGGGCACACCTACACGAACGCGGCGGTGGCTGTGCTGGACTTCGGCAGCGACCGGACCAGCACCAGCGGCGATTTCACCATCGTCTTCCCGGCGGCTAACGCCTCCGCAGCCATCATCCGGATTGCCTGACCATGGCGAACGTTAAGATTAGCGACCTGCCGGCAGCCTCGTCGGCGGGCGGGACGGATCAGCTTGAGACAAACCAGGGCGGCACGTCGCGGCGCCTGACGGTGGCGCAGGTCGCCACGCATGTGCGCGGCACGGCGACGGACACGGTGGCGATTGCTGCCGGCTCGGCCTCTGCGCCGTCGTTGACGCCGACCGGCGACAGCAACACCGGCCTGTTTGCGCCGGCGGCCGACACGCTGGCGTTTAGCACTGGCGGCACGGAGCGGCTGCGGCTCGACGCTTCGGGCAACGCGACGTTCGCTGGCACTGCGGCGATGGCGAGCAGCTTCCTGCGGAACCGGATTATCAATGGCGACATGCGGATCGACCAGCGGAATGCTGGGGCGAGCGTGACGTTCACTAATAGCTTTGGCTACGTTATCGACAGGTATCGCGCAGTAGCCCTAGGTACATCACTTGGTTTTAGTTCGCAGAGAAGCACAGTTGCCCCACCAAGTTTTGTCAACTCGTACCTTGCGACAGTCACATCAGCCAAGACACCTGCGCCAACCGACCAATGTCGTATCGACCAGTTCATTGAAGGTGTGAACGTCGCTGATCTTGGGTGGGGAACAGCCAACGCCCAGACGGTGACGCTTTCGTTTTGGGTGCGTAGTTCTGTAACCGGGATTTACTGCGTACACTTGGGGAATGACGGCAGCCCCACGCGCTCTTATGTCGTGCAGTACACGATTGGTTCGGCTAATACCTGGGAATACAAAACCATCACCATCCCAGGCGACACGTCAGGCACTTGGAACACTGGGACTTCCTATGGTGTGGGTGTGTCGTTCGCTCTTGGTATGGGCAGCAGCTTTACCGGAACCGCCGGATGGCAGGCAGGGGAACGCCTCCAAACATCAAGTCAGACCAACTGGATCGCCAACGCTGGCGCTACCTTCTACCTAACCGGCGTCCAACTCGAAGTCGGCACCGTCGCCACGCCGTTTGAACGCAGGCAGTACGGGCAGGAACTGGCGCTGTGCCAGCGGTATTATAATACAACATCAGCCACAATTTGGGGCGGCCAAAGTTTTGCGGGTCAATATGTAACTTGGTCAAGTTACTTTCCAGTGACCATGCGATCGACGCCAACGACATCAATTACAAGTGTCACCGCTTTTCCTGCTATGAATGGCGGTCCTACGGTAGCCAACGTTTTTTCTGGGTCAATAACTTTAATCAGCGCTTCTTTTAGTGCATTAAATACAAACGGAGCATGCGCTTTTGTTTTGTCAACCTCGGCGGAACTCTAACCATGTACACCAACGCCCAACACTACACCGACCTGTCCGGCAACCCGGCAGGCATCCGCTGCGACATCAACGGCGTGACCAGCTTCGTGCCGTGCGACCCGGCGAACACCGACTACGCCGCGATCATGGCCCTGGTGGCGGCGGGTGAGTTGGTGATCGCGGATGCTGCGCCGGTTGAGGCGCCGCAGGGCTAACCCATGAACGGCCGCCGCATAACGGAGGCCGGTGACCTTCGCGTCACGCAGGCGGCTGACGACCGCATTACAGAGGGCGTCGTTGACGTCCTCGTCTCTGTCACCGGCACCAGCGCCACCTCTGCGCTCGGCAGCGTCACCGTCACAGCAGCCGCCAGCGCGTCGCCGACGGGCCAGCAGGCGACAGGCGCCGTCGGCACTGTCACCGCCAGCGGCACAGCGACGACCTCGCTGTCGGGCTTGGCCGCGTCCGGCCTCGCCGGCAGCGTTACTGCCACGGGCACCGCTACGACGTCGCTGGTCGGCCTGGCCGCCACGTCCGCTCTTGGCAGCGTCACCGCAACCGCCGCAGCGACCGCCAGCCCTGACGGCGTTGCGGCCAGCACAGACACGGGCACGGCGACTGCCACGGGCACCGCCGTCGTCACGCTCTCTGGCGTTGCGGCCGTCGGTTCGGTCGGCACCGTCACCGTCATCGCCGACGAGGTGGCCCCGGCGCCGAAGGGCAGCAGCAGCGAGCGCAGCACGCGCGACCTGTTCCGCCGCATTGCCGAGGTTCGCGCCGAACAGCGCACGCGGCAGCGCCTAGAGGTCGAGGACCGCGAGCGGGCGGCCCGTGATGCTGCCGCCCTGGCGGATGCCGAGCGCGAGGTGCGTACAGCGCGCGAGGCCGCCGTTACCGCCCGTCGGGTTGCGACCGACTTGGCCGCACGCCGCGAGGCCGAGGCCCGCGCCGAACAGGCGCTGATTGCCGCCGAGGTGGCGGTGGCTGCCGCAGAGGCCGCCATCGCCTACCGGCAGGAAGAAGAAGACATCGAAATCCTGTTGCTCGCCGCATAGCGGGGGCAGCAGCGACCGAGCCGGGGCGGTCCCTCGGCACCTACAGGACCCAACCCTTGAGCGACAATCCGACCGTGGCCGGCGAACAGCCTGCCGCGCCGCCGGCGCTGGATTACGCGGCCTCGCCGACCGCAGAGCATGAGCAGGCTCTAACTGCTCCCGCCGACGATGCAGGCGCGGAAGGCCAGGCCGAGGGCGACAAGCCCAAAGCCAAGCCCATCCAGAAACGCATCGGAGAGCTTGTGCGTGAGCGCGAGGCCGCGCGACGTGAAGCGGAATACTGGCGGCAACAGGCGGCTGTTATGCAGCAGCCCGCGCCGACCCAGCCCGCCGCAGCGCCGCAGCCGGCCGAATTGAAGCCCGAAGACTTCCCGACGTACGAAGACTATCTGGTCGCTAAAGCGGAAACCAAGGCGACGCAGCGGTTGCAGAGCGAACTGGCGCAGCGTGCCGAGCAGGCACGGCGACAGGCCGAGCAGCGCGAGCGAGCGGCGGTTGTCGCGCAGTTTCAGACGCGCGCGGAAGAAGCCCGCACGCGTTATGAGGACTTCGACCTTGTAGTCGCCGACCCTAGCACGCCCATCAGCCAGCATATGGCTGAGGCGATCATGCAATCCGGGGTCGGTCACGACGTTGCCTATTACCTCGGGCGGAACAAGCAGGAGGCGGCCCGCATCGCGGCGCTGCCACCGCTCGCACAGGCCATGGAAATCGCGCGGCTGGAGCAGCGTGTGTCTGCGCCCCGTCGCGTCTCTGCGGCTCCCCCGCCGCCGCCCGTCCTGGGCGGGGCTGGAGCGCCGACCCGTGACCCCGCCTCGGCCCGTACATACGACGAGTATGTCGCTCTCCGTCGCAAGCAAGCGACGAAGAAGTAGCCGGGGCTTCCGCCATCAGCGCCTGCGGGCGCTTTAAGGAACCCGACAGATGAGCAACGCGCTCCTTACGCCTACCGTCATCGCCCGCGAGGCGCTGATGCAGCTTAACAACAACCTCGTCGCTGCCCGCACCGTGTATCGGGACTACTCCGACGAATACACCGGCGTCGGCGACACCATCACGGTCCGCCGTCCGGTGGACTTCACCGTGACCGACGGCGCGACCCTCAGCCTCCAGAACGTCGAGGAAGGTTCGCTGACCGTCTCCATGGACAAGCAGAAGCACGTTGCGTGGCGCTTCTCGTCCAAGGACTTGACGCTGACCATCGAAGAATATTCGGCGCGCTACATCCGCCCGGCCATGATCCAGCTTGCGAACCAGGTGGATCGTGATCTGCTGAGCCTGTACGACGAAGTGAACAACTGGGTCGGCACCCCCGGCTCGGCGGTTAACTCCTACGCCAAGTTCGCCGAGGGTCCGAAGCGCCTCGACGTGCTGGCGGTGCCGGAAGGCGAGCGCTTTGCGGCCCTGTCGCCGTCCGACTACTGGGCGCTGACCGGCTCGCAGACCTCGCTGGCGGCGTCTGACCGTCTGGTCGAAACCGCCTACGAGCGCGCCATCCTCGGCAACGTGGCCGGCGTCGAACTGTTCAAGGCGCAGAACGTGCAGGCGCACACCGCCGGCACGCGCACCAACACCACGCCGCTGGTGGATGGTGCGGGTCAGGCCGTGACCTACGCGACCGCGAAGTCCACGATGACCCAGAGCCTCGTCGTCAAGGGTGCCGGCAATGCCGTGACCATCCGCGACGGTGACGTGTTCACCATCGCGGGCGTGTTCGACGTCAACCCGGTGACGAAGGCGACGCTGGGCCACCTCAAGCAGTTCGCGGTGCGCTCCAACGCGACGTCCTCGGCCGGCGGCGCCGTGACGCTGACCATCTACCCGGCCATCATCACCTCTGGCCCCTACCAGACGGTGAGCGCTGCGCCGGCGAACGAGGCGGCGATTGTCTGGGCCGGTGCGGCCTCGGGCATCACCGACCAGAACATGGTGTACCACCGCAACGCCTTCGCCCTGGTGACGCGCCCGCTGATCCGTCCGGACGGCGCCGCGTTCTCCGCGACCGAGAGCGCTGACGGCATGTCGGTCCGCATCATCAAGGACTACGACATGACGAACGACCAGGAGCGTATCCGCCTCGACATCCTCTACGGGGTCAAGGCGATTGATGCGCGCCTCGCGGTCCGCCTCAGCGGTTCGTGAGTAACGGGGGCGGCGCTCTGATGGGCGCCGCCCCTTCTTCGTTTGCGGGGCAAGTATGAGCAACGAATGGCCGGCTTGGCGACGCTCTCCGAGCGGCGAGGCTGCAATCTTTGATCGCCCCGAGGACGTGCCGCCGGGCTGGGTTAGCCCGTCCGAGTGGCGCCCCCAGGATGAACGCCCTGAGCCGCCGCCGGCCGAGCCGGTGAAGCGCCGGGCACGACGGGAGGCCAAGGCATGACGACCGCCCGCGACATCATCACGCGCAGCCTGCGCGAACTCGGCATCGTGGATGCCATCGAGACGCCTTCGTCTGAGGATGCTGCGGCAGCCCTCGACGTGCTGAACGACATGGTGGCTGCGTGGGAACTGGACGCCATCCCGCTCGGCTTGGCGACGCTGACGCTCAACACCGACTTGGCGGTGCCGGCCTCGCACATGGAGGCGCTGCGGTCGAACCTGACAGCCCGTCTGGCGGCCGTGTTCGGCGTGCAGCCGCCTGCGCTGGCCGTAGAGCAGGCGTCTAGGGGCTACCGCAACCTGCAAGCGGCCTATGCGCGCCGTCGGCTGCTGTCGGCTGATCCGGCGCTGCGCTGGCGGCATGAGACGCTAGGGGAGTATTGACGTGCTGTCCTCTCGCTACGCGGCGGGGCTCGGCTACGCGCCCCAGCTTTTCACGGGGCGCTACGACTTTGCGCCGCAGAACTCGCTGGCTGACCTGTACCAGCCTGCGCCGGCGCCCGCGCCTGTCCCGGCGATGCCGGCAACGCCTTCGCTGACGAGCGGCACGGGCGCGCTGTCGGGCAACTACCAGGGCGGCATGCCGGATGGCGGCGGCGGTGGCGACCCTGGCATCGGCTCGACGGCGCAGGGTGGGGTTACCGGCCTTGGCCCGAACCCCGGCAGCCTCGACCACAGCTTCGGCCAATCCAACTACGGCACGCTTGGCGCTCTGGCTGGCACGGCACTCGGCCTTGGCTTTGGCGTGCCCGGCCTTGGTTTGGCCGGTGGCGCGCTCGGCACCTTTGCTGACGTGCGCGGGCTGAACAGCGACCTCGCCATGATGGGGCTGGAGCCTGGCGTGCAGTTCGGGTCAGCGCTCGCGAACAACATGAGCTTCGGCGCGCTGGGCCAGAGCGCCACGGACCAGTTCGGCAATATCATGGGCTTTGATGCGCTGGCTGAGGCGCCGCTGTCGGCGTTCTCGTCCCAGCAGGCCGCGCCGTCTGCCGGCGGTGACTTCGGTGGCTTTGGGACGGCTGCGGGGCAAGCGGCGGCGCAGGCGGCGAGCGACGCCGTGGCGTCAGGCTTTGGGCCTGAAAGCGGCGGCTGGGGCGATCCTGGCAGCGCGCCAGGTGGAGCGCCGGGTGGCGCGCCTGGCGGCGATGGCACCAGCGGCCACAGCGGAGGCGGCGACGGCGTGGGCGGCGCGGGTGGTGACGCCGGCGGCGACGGCCAGGGCTGGATGCGCGGCGGCTTCACCGGCTTCGGCGACGACGGGTTCCTAAACCCCTACGAGCCGGCCGGCACCGTTCATGAGGGCGAGGTCGTCATCCCAGCGCACCAAGTCCAGCGCTACGGGCTGGAGCCGCTGATGGCGCTGGTGCGTGGCGACATGCCGCAGAACGCGCTGGCCGGGATGATGCGCGGGCCTGCGCCGACGAGCGCGAACGCCCTCCTTAGCCAAATCCGCTACGGGTAAGCCGCACGATGCGCCTCCCCTTCGCCGTGATGTCCTACCGGCACCGCTCGCTGCCGGTGTCGGCGCAGCGGCTCATCAACTGGTTCTGCGAAAAGCAGCCGCCGGGGGCGAAGGCCGACCTCGTGCTGCTGCCAACGCCCGGCCTGCAGAAGTTCACCACCGTCGGCGACGGCCCCATCCGGGGCATGGCCGAGATGGCGGGCAACCTCTACGTCGTCAGCGGGCGCCAGGTGTTCAAAGTCACCAGCGCGGGCGTGGCGACCGAACTGACCGGGGCCGGCAACCTCATCAGCGCCGGCGCCGCCGTGACCATGGCCGAGAACGGCACGCAAATGGTCATTGTCACGCCCGAGGATGGCAAGGGCTGGATTGCGACCAGCACGACGTTCGCCGAAATCACCGACGCCGACTTCCCAGATGCGTCCAGCGTCACCTTCATGGACGGCTTCCACATCATCAGCCAGAAGGACAGCACGCGGTTCTACATCTCGGCGCTGAACAATGCCGCGTCGTGGGATGCCCTCGACTATGCGTCCGCCGAGGGGTCGCCGGACAACCTCGTCCGGGCCATTCGCGTCGGGCTGCAAGTCTGGCTGTTCGGCGAGCGCTCGACCGAGATTTGGGGCAACAGCGGCGCAGCGGACTTTCCCTTTGAGCGGGTGTCTGGCGCCTTCGTGGAGCGCGGCTGCATCGCCCGCGACAGCGTGGCCTCGCAGCTTGGCACGGTGTTCTGGCTAGGCGAGGACCGGGTGGTCTATCGCAGCGACGGGTTTCAGCCCGTCCGCGTCAGCACGCATGCCATTGAGCAGGCTATCGCCGGCTACAGCGCCATCACCGACGCTGTGGGCTCCGTCTATGAGCAGGAAGGGCACGTCTTCTATGTGCTGTCCTTCCCGACGGCCGGCGAGACGTTCATCTACGACCTGTCAACGCAGCTTTGGCATGAGCGCGAGAGCGAGGGTTACGGCATCTGGCGCTGCATCCATTCCAGCAACTACGGCTCTGTCGCTGTTGGCGGCGACGCTGAGGACGGGCGGGTCTACCTCATCAATCCGACGCGTGCGGACGAGGACGGCGTGCAGATTATCCGCACGGCGACCGGGAACTGCTTCCACAGCGAGAACAAGCGCGTCGTGTTTACGCGCCTGTCGGTCGAGTTTGAGGCCGGCGCGGGCAACACGCTGGAGGCGCAGGGGACGCTGGGCGTCGTGGACCAGACGCGCGTGGCCGAGAACGGCGACGTTCGCATCATCGAAGCGGGCGACTTCCGCATCACCGGCCGCGTGCCCATCGAACTGCCCCCGTCTGGGACGGTGATGCTGACGATGAGCGACGACGGCGGCCGAAACTGGTCGTCTGAGCGCTGGCGCGATTTTGGCGCGGTCGGCGAGACGCTCCGCAGGGTCGAGTGGCGCCGGCTCGGCAGCGCCCGCGAGCGGGTATTCCGGCTGCAACTGTCTGACCCGGCGCGGACGGCGCTGATTGCCGTCAACGTGGACGCGACGACGGCGGCGCACTGATGGGGACGCGCTCCTATTTCCAAGAGCCGCCCATCCGGGCGGACATGGTGGGGCTTGGTCGCCGCGTCACGGCGCCCTGGCATGTGTGGTTCAGCTACATCGCGCAGCGCATCGGCGCCAAGAGCATGACGGAGCTCGCGGCCGACCCGCCGTCTCTGGCGGCTGGCGCGCGTGTTTCGGCGACGGTGACCGTCCCCGGTGCGCAGCCGGGCGACTTTGCTGTTGCGTCCTTCGTCACGCTCAACGCCGACGTGGCTTTGAGCGCGGCCGTCACGGCAGCCGACACGGTGACGGTCTGGTTCACGAATAACGGTGCGGGAACTGTAGACTTGGCAAGCGGCACGCTGCGGGTGCTGGTGGAGAAACGCTGATGTGGAACTTTATTTTGCCGGCCGCTGCTACGCTAGGCAGCGCCATTATTGGCAGCAATGCCGCAAATTCGGCGGCGAACACACAAGCTGCGGCGGCCAACAACGCGGCTGACGTCCAGCTTCAGATTTTTCAGCAGCAACAAGCAGCCCTTGAGCCGTGGCGCCAAGTCGGCATCAACGCGCTGGCGCCGCTAGTTGCCGCGACGGGCGAAAGCTACACGCAGTCGCCGGGTTACGACTTCCGCTTCCGCGAGGGCTTGCGCGCCATTGATAACGCGGCCTCCCGTCGCGGCATGCTCGACAGCGGCGCGCGCGACAAGGCGCTGATGCGCTTCGGCCAGGGTCTCGCGGCGGACGATTACGGCACTTGGTACAACCGCATGGCCGGGCTGGCAGGCGTAGGCCAGACGGCGACCAGCCAGGGCAATTCGCTCGCCGGCGCCTACGGCACGAACCTCGCCAACATCTACGGCCAGGGCGCGAACGCTTCGGCAGCCGGCACCGTCGGCCAGGCGAACGCCATCACCAACGCGCTGACCAACGGCCTGTCGCTCTACGGCCAGTATTTCCGCAAGTAAGGGGGAGGCCGACGCGGTGCTTCAACTCGACACTCGCCTGCCGCTGGGCGTCCAGCCGTTCGACCTCGGCGCCGTGCAGCGCAACACGCTCGCCGCCATGCAGCAGCGTGCGGCAGAGCAGGAAATGGACAACCGCAACGCCCTGGCGACGGCGATGCAGACCTATGGTCAGGGCGTGCTGTCGCCTGACGCCGGTAAGCGCACGGCGTCCATCGCCGGGCTGGCTGCGGCTGGGCCTGCCGGTTTCCAGACTGCGCTGCCGCTAATGCAGCAGGAGCAGCAGCGTCTGCGCCCGATGACGGCGGACGAGGCCCGCGCCGCCGGCCTGCGGCCTGGCACCGTGGCGATGGTCAACGGCCTCGGCGTGCCGCAGATTTTGCAGGCGCCGGACACTCCGAGCGCCGAGCGGCAGGCGTACGACGAGCGCACCGCGCGCTTCCAGGCAGGCTTGCAGGCGGGCAACCGGGCGCCAGTTCCTATCTTTGACCCCCAAAGCCCGTCCGGCTTCCGCTACGCGCGACCGGGCGAAGTCGTTGGGCAGCCCGCGCCTGCGCCAGAAGGCTATCGCCAGCCGGTCATGCCCTTCGGCAGCGGCAGCGGTGGCGCAGCGCTCGCGTTCATTGAGCAACTTGCGCCTGCTGTCAGGGCTGGCACGGCCAACCCGGAACAGGTGCGCCGCTACCTGTCCGCTGTGACGGAATACCAGCAGGAGCGCATCGGCGCTGACGGGACGCGGGTTGTTCCTCGCCTGCCGCCTTACGCACCAGGCGCGCCGGACGTTCTACAACTCTATCCCGGCGTTATGCCGGCCGCGCCAGCCCAGCCGCCCCCGGCGGCGCCTGAGCCCCAAGCTGCGCCGGGCAATCAACAGGGCGTGCCCATTGGCACGACGGGAATGTCTGCCGCGCCGCCGCCGGCCACTAACGAGTTGCAGCCGAACCCGCTGCCGGGCGCGGCAGGCGGTCGTGCAGCCGTCCCACAGGCTGCGCCTAGCACCAACGTCACGCAGATGCTTGAGAACGTCGAAGGTCTGCGGCGCGCGCAGCGTGCGCTAGAACTGGCGACTACGAGGCCCGAAAGCTTCGGCCTTTGGCAAGGCGCCGCCAACATGTTTCCCGGTACGCTTGAGCGTCTAGACCCCGGCGGTGTCGAAACCCGCGCGATGGCGGCCGACCTCGGCAGCCTTGTCGTCAATCAGCGCAGCGGCGCCGCTGTTACGGCGGCTGAGTTCCCGCGTCTGCGGCCGTTTATTCCGCAGGTCGGCGACCCGCCCGAGGTCGTGCAGACTAAACTGCGCCGCTTCGCGGATGAATACCGCGCCATCATCCGCGACCAATATGACGCGTTCGGCCCACGCTCGGGCTTCCGCCCGCTTCCCGTCGTCGAAGAAGCGCTGCGCGGAGAGCGGCCGGCGAGCGCTAACCAGCCCGGGGTGCCCCGCGTGGGCGAAGTGCGAGATGGCTGGCGCTTCCGGGGCGGCAACCCTGCTGACCGCAATTCGTGGGAGCGCGCGCAATGAGCGGCCCCTGGGAAGCCTACCAGCAGAGCGGGCCGTGGCGTGACTTTGGCGCCGTAGATGCCAACACGGGCGCGCCTGCCAACGTCCGAGCGGCGGTCGGTGCGGCTCAGACGCAGCAGGATAGGCTGGCGACGATCCGCCGCTTCTATCCAGAGGCCCAGCCCTACGGGAACAACAACTTTCTTTATACCGACCCCCGCTCTGGCCGGCCGACCCTCTACAATCCGCCGCGCTTCGACCTTGGCGACGTCGCCTCTGTCGGGCCGGAAATCGGCGAAATGCTAGGCGGCTTCATTGGCGGCGCATTGGCTGTCCCTGCCGCTGCTGCCGGCGCCCCGGCAACTGGCGGCGCTTCGGTTCTTGCCGTGCCCGCCGGCGTAGGCCTTGGTGCTGCTGCCGGCCGAGAACTCGCCACGCTGGGAAGCAATCTGTTTGGGCCGACCGTTGACCGGCGAGGACCAGGCGAGCGTGTTGTAGACGCGACGCAGACGGCTGCCATCAATGCCGCCGGCGTGCCGCTGGCCGACTTAGCGATGAGGGGCGTTCGGACGGCGTTGGGTCCTGTGACCCGCATGTTCGGCGGCCGAGGCCAAGCGACGCCGGAAGACTTCGCCGGTGCGGGCGTGCGCGCCTCTGCGGGTGACGTGACGGGCAACCCTGGCACTCAAAGCATCCAGGGCGTCGTTGCAGTCAGCCCCACGGGTGCGCGTCGCATGGCGACGTTTAACGAGGGGCAGACGGACGACCTTGGCCGGGCGGTAACGCAGACGGCCGAGCGCTTTGGTGTGCCTACTACGCCGCAGAATGCGGGCGCTGCGCTGCGGGACGGCGCGACGGCGGCAGTGCAGCGCTTTGAAGCGCGGCAGGGGCAGCTATACGACGACGCGTTTGAGCTTATCGGTAGCGGTTCGCGTGTCAGTTTCCCTTCGGTGCAGCAACTCCGCGACCGCATCGCGGCAGAAATTGCTGAGGCGCCGCAGTCTGCCGGGCCGCGCTTGCAGCCTGTGCTGGCCCGCATTGATGCTCTGCTGGGGGATGCCGCTGAGAACGGCCTTGCGTTCGGCGCGATGCGCCGCGAGCGCACCGCCCTGGGCCAGCGCATCGGCACGCCTTCCGTCTCTGCGGCGGCGCCTGACCCAGAAGCAGCGGGCTACCTGCGTCAACTCTATGGCGCCCTGACCGACGACATGACTGCGCACGCCCAGGCGGCCGGCGGTGATGCCACTCGCGCGTTGGCCTTGGCGGACCGCTACACGCGCTTCAATCGCACCATCAACCTGCCCACTCTGGAGCGCATCCAGGGGCAGGGGACGGATGAGCAGGTCTATAACTTGGCTTTCCCGCGTTCGGGCCGCCCGGACGCGCAGTCTCTGGCGCGCATCACGCGCAACCTGACGCCGCAGGAGCGGAACGCGCTGGCGGCCACAGTGCTGGACCGAATGGGCACGCCTAACCCTGGTTCGCAGGCCGGCGAGGACTTTTCGGCGGCAACCTTCCTGACCAACTGGAACCGCCTCACGCAGAACGGCCAGGGTGCCCGCGAAGTGCTGTTCGGCGCCCAGGACGCTGAACTTGGGCGGCAACTTGACCGCCTGGTTCGTGTGGCCGGCGCCATTCGTGACACTCAGCGCTATACCAACTGGAGCAATACGGGCCGCTCTGTGGCGGGCCTAGGCGCGCTGGGGGCTGTCGGGAGTGAGGCGGCCCAAGGCGACGCCGGCGGCTTTGTGTCGGCAGTCGGCTTGACGCTAGTAGCCCCTGCGGTCGCGGCGCGTCTGCTGACGTCCCCTCAGTTCGTCAACTGGCTGGCTGGGACGGCGCCTGCCATTGCCCAGGAGCAAGTGACGCCGGCTGTGCTGCGCAGCCTCGGGCGCGTCGCTGCATCGAACCCGACGCTGCGTTACGCCATTGAGGAATACGAAGCGGCCATCACCAGCCAAGCTGCACGGCGATAACGACGAAGCCGAAGTAGAGAGTAGCCCCCGCGCCGATAGCCAGAAGCGTCCGCTTCCGGGGCTTGTCCATGTACGGCAAGCCCAAGCGGCGCGCCTGTTCGCGGCGTAAATCCACAATCGAATGAATGCCAGCAAAGCACACGGCGATGATGAGCGCTGAGGTGATGACGCCGGCCAAGTTCTCCATTCGGAGGCATCCTTATGTCTGACCGCTTCTTTGCGCCCCGGTTCCAGGCGTTCGACAACAACGGCGACCCGCTGCCGGGCGCGAAACTCTATTTCTACTTGGCAGGCACCACGACGCCGGCCGAAACCTACAGCGACGCCGGCAGGACGCAGCCTAACGCTAACCCGGTCATTGCTGACAGCGGCGGGCGGTTCGGCGACATCTGGCTCAACTCGGCGACGAGTTACAAGGCAGTCCTGCGCACTAGCGGTGATGTGACCGTCTGGACGGCTGACCCCGTAAACTAAGGCGCCGCCCCAGGCGGTCGCGCGGGCGCCGCCGAACGGGGCCGGGTAGCCCGCCGGATTGCCAACCATGTCGGATTTTGACGCTGCCTCAGCGGCCGGCGCAGGTGCGCTCGGCTTGCTGGGTCGCGCGCTGCATCTGGCGCGCGCGGACCGCCGGCCGCTTGGCTGGTCGCTCCTGTGGGAGTTGCCCGTCGCCATCGGCATGGGCATCGTCGGCAAAGGGCTGGCTGACTATGCCGGCCTCGACGGGTTCCCCGAATACGCGGTGACCATTTCCATCGCTTACGTCGGCCCGCGCATCATTGACCTGGCGATTAGCGAGGTTGAGCGCCGGGCCAAGGGGCGGGCTGGCTGATGCCGGTCGCCCTTCCGCCGCCGCACGTCCTGCGGGCCGTCTATGAGGACGTTAATGCGGTCGGCGTAGCGCCGGCCGCACGCAAGCGGGGCGTGGCACCGTCCACCATGCGCCACCAGTACGAGGCCGCTGTGCGGACGCTCGGCCTGGAAGACAAGCGGCTCAAGGGGCGCCAGAACACGGGCGAGGCGCCGCCTCTGACCGAGACGCCGTGGCCCGTGCAAGACGGCGTATTCGTCGCCTTTGGCGACCCGCATTGGACGCATCCGGCGCAGGAGCGCAGCGTCGCGCATGAGGCGCTGCTTCGTGCCGTGCCGCGCATCAAGCCGGACTTCCTCCTCTGCACGGGCGACGCGCTCGATTTCGGCGAAATTAGCCGCCACGACCCGGTGGGCTGGCAGCCGCATGTGAAGGTGAAGGACACCATCGACGCGGCTCGGCTGCACTTGGGCGAGCTGTCCGACCTGGCGCCCAAGGCCCAACGCTTTTGGGCAATTGGTAATCACGACGAGCGCCACGACAATTATCTAGCGCGACACGCGGCGGCATTTGAGGACGAGCCGGGAATGCGTCTGGCCGACAAGTTCAGCGATTGGCGGCAGGCGTGGCGGTTCGACTTCGGCGCCTTCTATGGGCTGCATCGTTGGCATAGCGGCGAACATGCCGCTTACAACAACGCGATGAAGAGCGGTTCGTCGGTAGTGACGGGCGACACGCACAAGCTGCGCGTGACGGCGCGAGAAAACCTCAAGGGCCGCGTGTACGGTTTCGAGACCGGCATGCTGGCCGATCCAAACTGGCCATGCTTCGCCTATCTGCGCGGCAAGCCGACAGGCTGGACGCAGGGGTGGGGGGTGCTGACGGTGCGCAATGGCCGGCTGCTTCAGCCCGAGACGTGCGAGGTGCTGGACGGCGTGGCGTATTTTCGCGGCGAGGCCCTGGCCGGCCGCCCGCGTGTTCGCGTGCAAGCTGGGAGGGCGTGATGGCAAAGCCACAAGCCAAGCCGCTGGCGTCCTCCCCCCTCGTCGCCATCGCAGAGCGCGCCAGCGAAGCTGGGGGCAAGCATGGCGCTTTCGTTGTCCTAGACGGCAGCGGCAACGTCTGCCTCTACCCAACAGACGAAACGCCGCCCGTCTTGCTGGCGGGGATGCTCACATTCGCCCTTAGCCTCCTGACTGATGGCGCGGCGGCCGATGACGACGATGAAGACCTCGACGCCTAGCCGCGACGGCGAGCCGTATCCGGGGCCGGCCGAGCCGCTGCCGATGTGATCCCGCGCCGCTGGGTGAAGCGGCAATCATAGGAGATAGACCTATGCCTGACCTCTTTGTGGGGCTGCTGCGCCATGCGTTGCAGCTTGCCGGCGGCGTGCTGATTGCACGCGGCGTCGTGGACCCGACCGGCTGGGATTTGGTGGCCGGCACCGCCACCAGCGCAGCCACGGCCGGCTGGTATCTGTGGAACCAGCGCCGCTAAATGCTGGCCTTCCTCCGCAGCCTTATCGCGCGCGGGCCGGTCGAGGCGCCGAAAGCGCCGGCCCCGGAGCGCCCTGGCGCCATTCCTGTCATCGCCTTCGGGGAGGCGCCGGCAACGGCGCCTCTTTCCGTTTCGGCTGCTGCGGTGGACATGGTGGCGGGCTTTGAGGGCTTCCGCGCCGAGGCGTATCTGTGCCCGGCGAAGGTCTGGACCATCGGCTTCGGCACGACCCGGTGGGGTAACGGCCAGCCTGTCGTGAAGGGCGATGGCCCGATTACCAAGGACACCGCCCGGCGGCTGCTGGGCAATGACCTAGCGACGGCGGCGAAGGCGGTTGACGACCTAGTGACCGTGCACCTGGCCGACCATCAGCGGGCGGCGCTGGCTAGCTTTGTCCACAACGTCGGCCGAGGCGCTTTCGCCCGGTCCACGCTGCTGATGCACCTCAACGCCGGCCGGCTCGACAGCGCGGCGGGCGAGTTCACGCGCTGGACTAAAGCCGGGGGCGTGGTGCTGCCTGGGCTGGTCAAGCGCCGGGCGGCAGAGGCGCGGTTGTTCAAGGGCGGGGCCGGCGAACCTTCAAGCAAGGCTTGATAATTGCCGCCTCGCTAGCCTCGGCTGGCGGGGCTTTTTTGTGCCGGCTTTTGTGCCGGGGTGGTGTGCCGGCTCTGCGGTTGTTGCGCTTCCTGCGCTTCCGAAAAGCGCGGTCTTTTCATGGGATTGGCTGGGTTCTGCGGTTTTGCGGGATGTGCGGAATGGGTTTACAAAACCGCTGCACTACCGCTGTGCTAACCCGGCGCGCCGCAGCAGTAGCGCGGCGCGGCGCGCCACTCAACGGCGGACCGCGCAACCCCGCGCCCCGGTCGGTCCGAACGTCGGCGGAAAGGTGCGGCCTCGCACGAATATGTGCCGCACCGCGGGGAGCCTTTACCCCCGCCGCGCGTCTTGCCCCGCATTCCGGCGCCTTGGCCGCGCCATCGGGGGATCTTCGCGCATGGTCCAGCGCCTGCTCGCAACCGGCGATGCCACGCCGCGCTGGGCCATCCTGTTTGCGCTGACGGTCGCGCTGCTTGCTCTGGGCGGCGGGGCGGCGCTGCGCTCGACCGAATATGACGAGACCTATACCCGCCTTGTCACCTCGCCCGTGCCGCGCCCGGCCTGGCCGGCCGCGCCCTTCACGCCCGAGCAGGTCGCACCGCTTCTGGCCGCCACCGCTTCGCCAGCGGTGATCGCCGAGAATCTGCGCGCCACCGATGTGCATCCGCCGCTCTATTTCTGGCTCGCTGGCGCCTGGCGGGCGGTGGGCGGCAACTCGGTCGAGGCGCTGCGCGCCTTGTCTGTGATCCTCGCGCTCGGCGCCGTCGCCGCTTTCATGGCGGCGGCCCATCTGGCCGGGTTGCCAGCCGCCGCCGTCGGGCTCGGCACGGCGCTCGCCTATGGCTTCGCCTATACCGGCGGTGTCGCGCGCGGCTTCGCGCTGGCGCATCTGCTGCTTGGGCTTGCGACGCTTGGCATCGTGCTCGCCTGGCGGCGGCAGCGCGCCGGGGCAGCGGCCTGGGCGGGGCTCGCGGCGGGGGGCGCCTCCTTCGCCAATTACCTCGCGGCCTTTCCGGCCGCGGCGATCATCGCCTGGCCCTTGGTCGCGCCCCTGCCTTGGCGGGTCCGGCTGCGCTGTCTCGCGGCGGCGGCCGCGCCCTTCCTGCTGGTCCAGGCGGGCAATTTGCATTTCTTCCTCGCGCAGCGCGATTCGCGGCCCGGCCAGTTCGAGCCCTTCGCCCCGCTCGAGGCCTTGGCGCTGCTCGCGCAGTTCAACCTGGCCAATCTGCTCGGCGGCCTGCCGCTCTACCTCGATGGCGCGGCGCGCCAGGGGCTGGCCGCTGGCCTGGCGGGGCTGGCGGGCGGGGCGGCGCTGGCGGTGGCGTGGCGCTGGCGCGCGCTGGGGCCGACGCGCTGGCTCTGGCTCGGCGGCTTCGCCGCGCCTTCGGCCGGTCTGCTGGCGCTCGGCGCGGCCTTCGGCACCATGCCGATCGAGCTGCGCTACCTGGCCTTCGCGGCGCCCTTCGCGGCCGTGCTGCTGGCGGGCGCCGCGCGCGGCTGGGCGCGGCGGCTGCCGCGTGCCGCGCCCGCGGCTTTCGCGCTGCTGCTGGCCGTGCAGGCCGCGGGCAGCACGGGCATGGCGCTCCACCCGGCGACGCGGCAGGCCTATCGCGATGCGCTGGCCGCGCTCGCCCCGGCGCTCGGCCCGGAGGCGCTACTGCTGGTGCCGGAGGGCAATGACGGCGTCGGCATCGTCGGCGCCGTGCTGGCCGAGGCAGCGCGAGATCAGCCCATCCAGGTCCTACGCCTTGATGAGATCCCCCAACTCCGCGACCGCGCCGCGCCCTATGCGCGGCTCGTGCTGCTCGGCATCACCGACCGCGACGGTGCGGTGCAGGTCTCGGCTGCGCGGGACGCATTGGCCGCCGATCCGCGCTGGGTCGAGTTGGCGCGCCCCTGGCGGGATCAGCGCCGCGGCTTCGCGGCCAGCGTCTTGGTCGCGCGCCCGCTGGATGGGCGCGACTCAGGCGTGGCCGACCGCGCCGAAGGCGTCCTCATTGGTGGCGCGCACCACAGCGGCGAACAGCCTTAGAGCATCCGGACCGCCGCGGTCGGAGAGCGTGCCCCGCTCCATCTCCTCGGCGAGGAGCTCGGCATGCTCGGCCAGCGTCGCCGCCGCGCGGCGCAGCGCTTCTCGCGACAGGACGAGTTGCAGCTCCTCGGGCAAGGTGGTCCAGCTGGCGGGTCGCATGGCGCTCCGGCGATGTGGGGCGCCGTCTTGGCGAAACGCCACGCAACGGCCGCGGCGCCCCGATCCTGGACCCGAAAATCTTGCCAAATCGTAAACGCCTGCGCGGTGCCGCGCGCAGGCGTCAGGCGAAGCTGGCCGTCGCGCGCCCCAGCACGTCAAACTCCACCGTCACCTCGCAGGGGCCATCCAGCCAGATCGGCGGTGTGACGGAGCCGAGGAAGACCACCTGGCCCGCCTTCAGCCCCCCAAATTCCGCCGCTGCCGGCGAGCCCGCGAGCCAGGCCAGCGCCTCCAGCGGATGGCCGAGCAGGTCCGCACCCACCCCTTCGCCACGCAGCGCGCCATTCACCGTCAGCCGCCCGCGGATCGCGCCGAGATCGGCCTCCCGCCAGCCCGCAGCCGGTGCGCCCAGCACGCCGGCGCGGTGGAAGACCTGGTCGGCGATCAGCGTCGGCGTGCCGAGTGCGCCGAGGTCGGTGTAGCGCTTCTCCACGATCTCGATCGCGGCGAAGACATCGGCGACCGCGGCCGCGGCAGCCGCCCGCGTGCAGGGGCCGGCCGGCAGGTCGGCGCCGAGCCTGAGCCCCACCTCGCATTCGACGCCGGGTGCAATCAGATCGGCGAAACGGAAGCGGCCGGCCTCGGCCTGCAGGTTCTCCGCCTGCACGAAGCCGGCGGCAGGGCCGGCAAGGCCGAGATAGGCCTGCATCTGCTTCGTCGTCGCGCCGATCTTGAAGCCGGCGGGCGGCACGGCGCCGAGTGCGGCGGCGACCTCGCGCTGCGCGGCGTAGCCGGCGGCGATATCGGCCGGCGCGGCGGCGCCGAGCGGCAGCAGGATGCGCTTGGCGCGGCGGGCGTCGAGGATCGCGGCGGCGGCCTGGCTTGTCATGTCGGCGTCTCCTCCCCGGCATCGGGTTCTGGCGCGGCGCGGTCGCGCGCCAATTCGTACAGCGCGACCGCCCCCGCGGCGGCGACGTTCAGGCTCTCGATCCCGGGCGCGATGGGCAGGCGCACCAACTCGTCGCAGGTCTCGCGCTGCAGGCGGCGTAGCCCGGCATCCTCGGCGCCGAGCACCAGCGCCACGCGCCGGTCGCGCGGTGCTGCCTCCGCCAGGGTGCGCTTCGCATCGCCCGCCATACCCAGCACCCAGAAGCCCGCGCGCTGCAGCGCCACAATGGCGCGGGAGAGGTTCACCTCGCGTGCGATCGGCACGATCTCGAGCGCTCCGGAGGCGGCGCGCGCCAGCGCCCCGGTTTCGGGCGGGGAATTGCGATCCTGCATCACGACACAGGCCGCGCCGAAGGCCGCCGCCGAGCGCAGGATGGCGCCGACATTGCGCGGGTCCGTCACCTGGTCGAGCAGCAGCACCGGCCCGTCCGACTGCGCGATCGCCTGTTCGAGCGGGGTGGGCGTCAGCGGCTCGGCCAGCAGCGCGGCGCCCTGGTGGACGGAATCCTCGGGCAGGAAGGTCTGGAAGCGGGAGCGGTCCACCACCTCCGCCTGGCAGCGCCAGGGCTTCGGCACGCGGCGGGCGAGCTCGGCCTCCGCCTCGGCGGTCAGCAGCAAGCGGCGCGCGCGGCGGCGCGGATTGACCAGGGCAGCGGCCACCGCATGCAGCCCGTGCAGCCAGAGGCTGCCCGGCGGCGTCGGCTCGCGCTCCGCGAGCCGGGCAGGGCGCGGGGCCAGGGCGGCGCGCGAGGGCAGGGGGGCGGGCTCGGCGCGGCCGGGCCGCGGATCGTTCATGCCGCGCCGGTCACGGCCGCGAATCCGCGGCGGGGCTTCGGCATCCTGGGGGCGGGCGGAGTCGCTCCCGCGGTCGGCCGTACGAGGGGAGCGGCCCTCGGCGCGGCCTGGGGGCGGGCCGCCGCGGCGCGGCCCTTCGGCTGCGCCCTTGGGCGGGCGGGGACCGGGCGGGCCGGGTCGGCGGGGAGGGGGACGTCGCATCCGGCCATCCTGCCCCTTGTGCCGATCCTGTCCAGCGCGGGATGCGAAGGCGGGATGCGCGCCACATGTCACACCCGGCGACGTTGACAGCGCCGCTTGCCTGGGGCTAGTGCCGCCGGCCCGCAGCGTCGGGTCGCGACGGAGCACGGAGGGGTGCCCGAGTGGCTAAAGGGGGCGGACTGTAAATCCGCTGGCTCAGCCTACGTTGGTTCGAATCCAACCCCCTCCATTCCTTCGCGACACGCATGTTCAGCGGGTGCTTGCGTTGCAGGCCAGCCAGAGGACGACGCGTCCGATCACCATCAGGCGCGTGCAGTGTGCGGGTGTAGCTCAATGGTAGAGCACCAGCCTTCCAAGCTGGCTACGGGGGTTCGATTCCCCTCACCCGCTCCATCCCGCGCGCCGAGGCGTCGGCGGGGCGGGCCGTGTGGGCAGCCCTGCAATTGCGGGTTTCGGTGGTCGCGACTCGAACGGGTCACGATCGGGTCGTGACATCAGCGTCGGGAACAGGGCCATGGCCAAGGCAAAGTTCGAGCGGAACAAGCCGCACTGCAACATCGGTACGATCGGTCACGTTGACCATGGTAAGACGTCGCTGACGGCGGCGATCACCAAGGTGTTGGCGAAGACGGGCGGTGCGACGTTCACCGCCTATGACCAGATCGACAAGGCGCCGGAAGAGAAGGCGCGCGGGATCACGATCTCGACGGCGCATGTCGAGTACGAGACGCAGAACCGCCACTACGCGCATGTGGATTGCCCGGGCCACGCCGACTACGTGAAGAACATGATCACGGGCGCGGCGCAGATGGACGGCGCGATCCTGGTTGTGTCGGCCGCCGACGGCCCGATGCCGCAGACGCGGGAGCACATCCTGCTGGCGCGCCAGGTTGGCGTTCCGGCGCTGGTGGTGTTCCTGAACAAGATGGACCTGGCCGATCCGGACCTGGTGGAACTGGTGGAGATGGAGGTGCGCGAGCTCCTGTCGTCCTACAAGTTCCCGGGCGACGAGATCCCGATCATCAAGGGCTCGGCGGTCGCGGCGCTGGAAGACAAGACGCCGGAGATCGGCGAGAAGGCGATCCTGGAGCTGATGGCGGCGGTGGACGCCTACATCCCGCAGCCGGCGCGTGCGCTGGACCGTCCGTTCCTGATGCCGGTCGAGGACGTGTTCTCGATCTCGGGTCGCG